>NZ_JBICWC010000012.1:0-252680 GCF_043199535.1 Streptomyces sp. NPDC048590
AGGTTGACGACGTCGACGCCCTTGTTGACCACGGCGTCGATCATGCCTTCGGCCAGGGCGTAGGAGGTGCAGCCCGAAGCGAAGAGGCAGACCCGTTCGGAGACGATCCGCGCACCCGGTGCGGCGCCGTCCATCTTCCCGCCGAACATGCCGTGCCCCGCGGTGATACCGGCGACGTGGGTGGCGTGCGCGCCCGCGACGATACCGATGTTCACGAAGTCGGCGGTCTTCCCGACACTGCTCCCACCGCGCGCGGACAGGTCCACGTCGTCCCGGTACTCGACCGTGAACGGCATCGACTCGGCGACCGCCGTCTCCGGGTCGTCGGTGCCGAAGGTGCCCCAGGTGCCGCTCTTCGCGTACGGCTCGACGACGTCCTCGTCACCGAAGGCGTGGTCCAGGTCGGCGTCGACCCAGATCCGGTGGTCGGACGGCCGGTAGAGGACCGCGAACCGGTCCTTGTAGTCGCCGTCCCTGTTGACGTCGCCCCCGAGCTCCCCGCCCCAGGTCGAGTCCTCGTCGAAGATCTGGAACTCGTAAGAGCCGTCGGGCGCCCGGTAGTCGACGCCCCCGTTGCGGAAGGTTCCGTTCACGGCGGAGACGTTCAGCCGCATCTCCAGCCAGGTCGGGTCGGCGTCGGCGACCGGATCGGTGGCCGTCACCCAGTCCTGGATCTTCGGCTTGCCGTCCGTGGTGGTCCGCAGGGCCGGGTGGGAGGCGTCGACACCGGTGTCCAGGATGCCGACCGTGACACCCCGCCCGTCCCACGAGGGGTGCTCGGCGGTGAATCCGGTGGCGCCGGTCTCCGCGACGGGCAGGTACGGGTTGTCGGCCGGAGTGCCCTTGCCCGGCGCGGCGGGGGAGCCCGTCCTGCTCACCTTCTCGTTGTCGGCGGCGGTGACCGGCGACGGATCGGGGATCCTGTACGTCTCGTTCAGGTCCACGGCACGTACCGAGGCGAGTCCGGCGAGTGCGGCGACCTTCCCGGTGGGCACGGTCGCGCGGACGTAGCCGAGCTCGTCGTCCGCCTTCCCGACGTGGCCGCCGACGTCCGCGATCTTCGCGCGCAGCGTCTTCGTGTCGCCCTCACCGGTGGCGAGCATCACGGTGACGGTGCTCTTCTTGCTGCTCTCGGCCTTCTGCAGCAGCGTCCGGTCGTGGGAGCCGAGCTTGTCCTTCGCGGGCGTGAGCGCCTTCTTCGGGGAGTCGGGCACGGATGCGCCCAACGGGCGCGGCACATCTGCTGCCTGGGCGGGCAGGGCCGACAGGCTCAGGAGTGAGCCTGTCAGGCCGACCGCGAGGACGGCGGCGGTGTACCGCCGTCTGCGGCGGGGGGCGGAGCGTGGCATGGGTGCCCTTTCGGATGTCAGGTCCACGGCGGGAGCCGGGACTTCGGCGGTCACGCGAACGACCTCCGCGGGATTGCCGGGAGGTCGTGGTCACCGGTCTACCGAGTGGGGCGCCGCCCCATACCCGGGATTCGTGGCGGATGCATGACAGGCGTCAACTCGCCACGTGTGTGCGGTGATCCGAGCCGCGTCCGGTCCTGCTGCCGATGGACGACACCGGCCCGCGCGTCCGCGGACCGGCGGCGAACGAACCCCGTGCCCGCCCGGCGCAGAGCGGGCGCTGCCTCTCCCCAGTCAGGCGTCATCGTCCGTCCGGCCGACGGTGGCGCACCCGGGGGCGCCGCGCGGCTGGCGGATGTGCGCCAGGACGCCATTCGCCACCTCCGATTCCCCCTTTCGGCAAGGGAATTGATGAGGCTGTTGCCCGCCGGAACCTCTCTCTCCACCCGGAGGACACCTGTGAGACGCAGCAGATCATGGCGGCCGGCGGCCGCCGGCCTCGCGGCCGTCGCCCTGCTGGGCGTCGGTATCCCCGCGGCTACCGCCGACGACGGGGCGGACGCCACCCCAGCAACCTCCGCGCCTGACCGGGCGTCCACGGGCCGGTCGGTCAGCGTCACGCTGATCACCGGTGACATCGTCGACGCCCGCGTCGACGCCGACGGCCGGGTCCTGTCGGCGGCCCCCCGCACTGCCGACGGCACCGATTACCCCGCCGCCGTCTGGCAGGACGGCACGCGCACCTACGTGTTCCCCGAGGGCACCGAGAGGCTCGTCGACGCGGGCACGGTCGACGCCGCGCTGTTCGACATCGGCAGGCTCGTGGCCGACGGATACGACGACGCGCACACCGACACGCTCCCCGTCGTCGTGGCGTACGAGGACGGGCGCAGGCCCCGCGGCGCCACCCCGGGTACCACGACCACCGCGAGCCTCGAATCCATCGGCGGCGCCGGCCTCTCCGTCGCCAAGTCCTCCGCCGCCGACGCGTGGAAGGACCTCGCCCCCCGCGACGGACGGTCCAGGGCCGCGGGCGGCATCCGCAAGATCTGGCTGGACGCCAAGGTGCGCGGCACGGCCGCCCCTGCCCTCGGCACCCCGACCGTCCCGCTCACCGGCGCCACCCGCGCGCACAGCGCCGGGCTCGACGGCTCCGGAGTGAAGGTCGCCGTACTGGACACCGGCGCCGACGCCGGACACCCCGATCTGGCCGGCCGGATCGTTGCGAGCAAGGTCTTCGTCAACGGAGCCGACGGCGAGGACCGCACCGGCCACGGCACGCACACCGCCTCGACCGTCGCCGGCACCGGCGCCGCCTCCGACGGCCGCTACGCCGGCATGGCACCCGGGGCATCCCTGCTCATCGGCAAGGTGCTCGGAGACAACGGATCGGGCAGCATCAGCGGAATCGTCAGCGGCATGGAGTGGGCGGTCGATCAGGGCGCCGACATCGTCTCCATGTCCCTGGGCGCGGACGGCGCCACCAGTTGCGGTGGCCCGGACGTCGAAGCGGTGCAGAAGCTCGGCGACGAGGCTCTGTTCGTCATAGCGGCGGGGAACGCCTCGCTGCGCGGCACCGTGTCCACACCCGGCTGCGCGCCGAAGGCGCTCACGGTCGGTGCCGTCGACCGCAAGGACGGCACGGCGTCGTTCTCCAGCCGCGGTCCGTCCGTGGACGGCAGGAGCGCGAAGCCCGACATCGCGTCGCAGGGCGTCGACGTGGTCGCCGCGAGGTCCGGCGGCCGCGGCGAGCTGGCCTACCAGTCGATGTCCGGTACCTCGATGGCCACCCCGCACGTCGCGGGCGGCGCCGCGTTGCTCCTCCAGCAGCACCCCGGGCTCACCCCGGCCCGCCTCAAGGGCCTGCTGACCACCTCCGCGGCGAGCACCGGTGCGCCCGTCCTGGACCAGGGCTCCGGCCCGCTCGACGTCGCGCGGGCGGTCACCCAGCCGGTGGTCGCCGAACCCGCCTCGCTGCTGGGTGACTTCGCGTACCCGCAGGCCGCTCTCGACGCCGTCGAGAAGCCGGTCACGCTGACCAACATCACGGACAGGCCCGTCACCCTGGCCCTGACCGTGCGGGACGTGCGCGGTGACGACGGCTCCCGGCTGGCCGGCTTCGCGAGGGCGGCCCGGCGCATCGTCACCGTCCCCGCGAACGGCACGGCCGACGTCCCGGTCCGGATCACCCCGTCCGCCCGCCTCGACTCCGGTGACTACGGCACGGTCACCGGGCGCCTCGTCGGCACCGGCGCCCACGGCACCCGCGTCACCGTCCCGTTCGGCGTGCACATGGAGGAGCCGTCCGCCGACCTCACCGTCAAGGGCCTCGACCGGCACGGAGACCCGGCGGCCACCCCGTCGACGTTCCAGCTGTACGACGACCACCGGGACACCGCGAAGCGGTACATCCTCGGCTATCCGGACGCGGGCAGCACCACGATCCGGGTGCCTCTGGGCACGTACGCCCTCGGCGGCGTGATCATGACGCGTGACGCGAAGGGCGGCGTCGGCCTGGTCGCCTCCCTCTCCCAGCTGTACGACCCCGAGGTGAAGGTCTCCGGCGACACCGTCGTCACGCTCGACGCACGGGACGCCCAGCCGGTGGGCTGGGACACCGACCGGCCCAGCCGGCCGGCCGGCTTCGCGCTCGGCACGACCTTCGGCATCGACGAGAGCAGGAAGCTACTGGCGGGCTACGTCACGGCGGTGCCGTCCTACACGCAGCGGGTGTACGCCCAGCGGGTCTCGGGCGACGACCGGCTCACCTTCCTCGCGTCGGCACGCCAGGTCGCCCCGCTCGCGGTGCTGAAGTCGTCCGAGGGCCGGGTCCTCGACTCGCTGCCGCTGCAGACGGCCACCGAGTTCGACGGGAAGGGATCGGCCGAGGTCGTCGCCGTGGGCAAGGGTACGGACGAGAACTTCGCCGCCCACGACCTGACGGGCAGGATCGCCCTGGTCGACGCGGGCGTCGCGGGAGGCAACGGCTACGGATGGGCGAAGGCGGCCGAGAAGGCGGGAGCCGTCGGTGTACTCGCGGCGGTCCCCGACACCGAGGGCAGGTTCCAGATGTCCGGTCCTGAGGGCGTGCCGCAGGCCACCATCACCTGGGCCGACTCGCTGGCGCTCAAGGCGCTGGCCGAGCAGGGCACGGCCACCGTGAGCTGGTCCGGAACCGAGAGGGCGAAGAGCCCCTACGTCTACAACCTGGCGTCCGTCACGCACGGCGCGATCCGGCCGGGCACCGAACGGGTCCGCGACTCCGGCCTCGCCGTGCGCGACGCCCGGTACCACGTGCAGGGCGCCACCGACGCGACCTACTGGTCCGACGTCCAGCTGGGGCTGCCCGGCATGTCGTCGGTCTGGGCCGGCGGCACCACGCTGGCACTGCGCGCGCCGCGGACCCGCACCGAGTTCTTCACCCCGGCCGGCCGGGACGGCCTGACCTGGACGACGCTGATGCGGCGGAACCTCGGACCGAACGGTGGCACCGCCTACGACGGACCGCACACGGTCGACAGGGGCCGGGCGACGGCCGACTGGTACAAGTCGCCCTACGGCCCGGTCCTCAACACCTACGCCAAGCCGCTGATGACCCGGGACAGCAACCGGCTCTCGTACGCCCTCGCACCGGTCGGCGACGCGGGCGGCCACGACTCGACGATGGACCAGAGGGACTCAAGCGCCCGGCAGCTCCTCGTGAACGGGGTGGCGGCCGTCCCCACCGCCGGTCTGGTCACGCTGCCGCAGGAGAAGGCGGAGATCACGTTCCGCCAGGCGTGGAAGCGCCCCGCCTCGGCCACCGCCCGCACCGGACTGGCCTACAGCACGGAATGGACGTTCTCGTCGAGCGCCGCCGACCAGGGCGCTCAGCGCCTGCTCGTCCCCGTCGTCGACGTGCCCAGCGACCTGCGCAACAGCCGGCCGGCCGGTGTGACGACCACGATCGGGATCGGCGCGGTGATCGACGGCGCCGGCGGCCCTGTCTCCCTGGCCGGTGCGACGCTCGAGTACGCCTACGGCGACGAGAGCGCCGCCGAGTCGGTCTCCGACTGGCAACCGGCCCGGCCGGCGCGCGCGGACGGCACCTGGCGGGCGACACTCCCGGCGGACGCGCCCGCGGGCGCCTTCGTGCACCTGCGAGTGACCCTTCGCGACGGTCACGGGGCCGGGGTGACCCAGACCCTGGTCCGCGCCTACGAGGTGCGCTGAGCACCTGCCTCCGGGCCCAGGATCACGGACGGAACGGTCCCGGATCACCGCGTCGCGGCCTCCGCCACGGCGCCCGTGACACCGTGACCGACCCGACCGAAGGGGTCTTGCGCCCTGCCGCGGGGCCCGGCACACCGGGTCCCGCGGCAGGGATTCCGGGCCCTTCGGGGCCGCCGGTGGCCCGGCGCCCGTCGGGCCCGGATGCCGGCGGTCCGCCCGGTCGCACGGCTCTCCGGTACCCCAGCTGTTCCGTATCGGTGCCGGGGGTGCTTGCGCCGGTCTCACGACACTGCGCCAAACTGTGGCCTCCGGCACCGCGGTGGTCGCGGAAGCGGAAGAGGAAGCGGAGGGAGACGAGAGGGCCATGCTGCGATCCATCGGTCTGCCGCAGGACGAGGAGCGGGTGTACCGGGTACTGGTACGGCTGCGCAGTGCGACGGTTCCCGAGGTGGCCCACCACCTGGACCTGGACACGCGGGCTGTCGGCCGGCTGATCGGCAGCCTGGAGAGCGGCGGCATGGTGTCACGTGATGTCGGACGGGACGGCGCCTACGTGGTGGCACCGCCACGGCTGGCCTTCGGCCCCGCACTCGCCGCGGGACGTCATGCCCTGGAACAGGCGGAGTCCACGGTGGCGGCTCTCGCGGACGAGTACCGCCGGGGCGCGGCCGGACAGGAACGGGCGGGGCTGCTGGAGGTGGTGACCGGCGCCGAGGCGATCCGGCACCGGTTCGAGCAGATCCAGTACAGCGCCCAGCGGGAGCTGCACGCCCTCGTCACGGTGGACCCGGCGGTGGTGCGGGAGGACGAGCACGAGGCCGAGGAGCAGGCCACCGGTCGCGGGGTCCGGTACCGGGTGGTCCTGGAACAGGCCGCTCTCGACCGGCCTTCGACCACGGCGGAGCTCTCCGCGGCACTGGGGCGCACCCAGTTGGTACGCGTCGTCGAGCGGGTTCCGTGCAAGCTGGTCGTGGCCGACCGGGCCACTGCGTTGATGCCTTTGCTGCGCCGGGATTCAGGTCCGGGCGACGAGGAGCCGACCTCGGTCGTGGTGCGTGCTCCGGGTGTCGTGGAGGCGCTGCTCAACCTCTTCGAGGCGGTCTGGAACTCGGCCCGTCCACTGCTGCTGTCGGCATCGGGCGAAGTGGAGGCGGAGCCGCAGACGGAGGGCCCGGACGACACCGACCTCCTCCTGCTGTCCCTGATGCTCACCGGGCTGACCGACCGTGCGGTAGCGGCCCGCCTGGGACTGGGACTGCGCACGGTCCAGCGTCGGCTGCAGAGGCTGATGGAGGTCGCCGAGGTCTCCACCCGGATGCAGCTCGGCTGGCATGCCTTCGAACGGGGATGGGTGCGCCGTTGACCCTGCACACCTCGGGACGGCAGAGGCCCTGACCGGTAGCCGCCGGAGCCACAGGCCCGATGGGCACACACATACGTCCGAGGGCCACGGAGGCCGGTCGCCGTCGCGGTGACAGCCGTCGCCGCGCCCGC
The DNA here is from genome assembly GCF_043199535.1 of Streptomyces sp. NPDC048590. NCBI lineage: Bacteria > Bacillati > Actinomycetota > Actinomycetes > Kitasatosporales > Streptomycetaceae > Streptomyces > Streptomyces sp. NPDC048590. Next base: position 7,056 of record NZ_JBICWC010000012.1, read on the forward strand.
CGCGAGGCCGGTGACGGCGAGCGTGGAGACGTGGCCCGGGAAGAGGCGCTCGTGGGCGGCCGCAGCCGTGGCGTCGGGCTTGCGGCGGTCACGGGCGCACCAGCGTCTTCAGAGCCTCGCGGTCGTTCATGGCGCGGTAGCCGTCGGCGATGTCCTCCAGCGAGACCGTGCGGTCGAAGACGCGGCCGGGCCGGATCGAGCCGTCGAGGATGTGTGGCATCAGCTCCTCGATGTAGGCGCGGGCCGGGGCCACGCCGCCGGTGAGGGTGATGTTGCGCATGAAGTCGGCGAACCCGAAGGGCACGTCGGTGAACTGCGGCGCGCCGACCCGGCTGACGGTGCCGCCGTCGCGGACCACGCCGAAGCCCGTCACGACGGCCTCCTTCAGGCCGACGCATTCGAGGACCTTGCGGGTGCCCTCGCCGCCGGTCAGTTCGCGGACCCGGGCGACGCCCTCGTCACCGCGTGCGGCGACCACGTCGGTCGCGCCGAACTCGCGGCCGAGATCGGTGCGGGCCTGGTGGCGGCCCATGAGGATGATCTGTTCGGCGCCGAGCAGCCTGGCGGAGATCACGGCGGACAGGCCGACGGCGCCGTCCCCGATGACGGTGACGGTGTCGCCCCTGCCCACGCCTGCGGTACGGGCGGCGTGGTAGCCCGTGCAGAGCACGTCGGAGAGCGTGAGCAGGTCGGGGAGCAGTTCGGAGTCTTCGGCCACGGGCAGTTTCACCAGCGTGCCGTCGGCCTGGGGTACGCGGGCGGCCTGGCCCTGGCCGCCGTCGACGCCGTTCACGCCCCACTGCCCGCCGTGCGGGCAAGAGGTCTGCAGGCCCTCGCGGCAGTAGGCACAGGTGTTGTCGGCCCAGACGAACGGGGCGACGACGACGTCTCCTCGCTGGAGGCCACGTACGTCGGCTCCGGTCTCCTCGACGACGCCGAGGAACTCGTGGCCCATATGGCGTGGGTTGTCGGTGGGCTCCAGCGACTTGTAGGGCCACAGGTCGCTGCCGCAGACGCAGGACAGCACGATGCGGACGACGGCGTCGGTGGGCTGCTGGATCTTCGGGTCGGCGACGTCCTCGACGCGGACGTCGCCGGCGGCGTGCATCAGGGTGGCGCGCACGGTGGGGGCTCCTTCAGGGGCTTGGATGTGGGTTCAGCGTGGTTCGAGGCGCGGGGTGGAGGCGCGGGCCCGGTCGGTCAGGACGTGGCGGCTGGGCGCGTCGACGGAGGTCAGGCTTCGGGGATCGTCCGGCCGAAGTCGGCGAGCGTGACGGCCTCGGGTTCGGGGCCGCCGCGGCGTCCGGTCTCCAGGGCGTCCAAGGCGGCCAGTTCGCCGGCGGTGAGCTCGAAGTCGAAGACGTCGATGTTCTCGGCGATGCGGTGGCGCTTGGTGGACTTCGGGATGACCGAGCGGCCCTGCTGGAGGCCCCAGCGCAGGAGCACCTGCGCGGGGCTCTTGCCGTGGGCCTCGGCGATGCGGGTGACGGCCGGGTCCTCCAGGACGCTGCGGCGGTTGTCGCCGTAGCCCGGGTAGAAGGTGATGCCGCCGATGGGGGACCAGGCCTGGTCGAGGATGCCGTGGGCGTCGTCGAAGTCGAGGACGGCGCGCTGCTGGAAGTAGGGGTGGATCTCCAGCTGGTTGACGGCCGGGACGACGTCGGTGGCGTCGAGCAGCCGGGTGAGGTGGTCGACCATGAAGTTGCTGACGCCGATGGCCCGGACCTTGCCGTCGGCCAGGAGCTTCTCCAGGGCGCGGTAGGCGGCGAGGGTCCTGTCGAAGTCGGACGGCAGGGCCTGGTGCAGGATCAGCAGGTCGATACGGTCGAGCCCGAGCTTGGCCGCGCTCTTGTCGAAACCGTGCAGGGTCTCGTCGTAGCCGTAGTCGCTGATCCAGATCTTCGTCTCGACGAAGATGTCGTCGCGGGGCACGCCGGAGTCGCGGATGGCTCGGCCGACCTCGCGTTCGTTTCCGTAGGCGGCGGCGGTGTCGATGTGGCGATAGCCGAGGTCGAGGGCGTCCCTCACCGCGGCGATGGTCTCGTCGGGCGGGGTCTGGAAGACGCCGAGCCCGAGGGCGGGCATCTCGACGCCGTTGCTGAGCGTGAGGGTCTGCATCAGAGTGACCTTTCGGTTCGGGTTGCCCGTGCGGGCACGATGAGGGCCAGGACCGTGGCGGCCGCCGGGGCGAGGAGGACGGCTGAGTCGGTCAGCGCGGCTCCGGAGCGGGCCGCGATGTCGGCCGGTGAGTGGTCGGTGGAGGCGGTGGCGGCGACGGCGGCCAGCAGGCTCGGGGCAAGGGCGCTGCCGATCTGGTGGACGGTGCCGCCGAGGCCGGAGGCGGCTGAGGGGTTGACGCCGTCGATGCCGCCGGAGGTCAGCGGTGCCGACGTCAGACCTCGCCCTGCTCCGATGAGCGCCATGGTCAGCATGACCATGAAGTAGCTGACGCAGATGATCACGAGGATCAGCGTCGGGGGAGCCGGCGGACTGCACGGCCGCCTTGCCGCGGGCGTCGACGTGAGCTGAGCGGCGGTGGTCATGACATCACCTGCCCCATCGTCAGCCCCTCGTCACCGGCGGTAGCGATCGCACGCCGCTCCGTCGCTGCAGCCGCACTCCCACGTGCGGCGGCGGCCTTCGCCTTTCTCGCATGCTGCCTGTTCACGGCCTGACCAGCACCTTCAGAGCGTCCTCCGACGGGCAGCCTGGCCAGGGTGCCGTCGGCAAGCAGCACTCGGGCTGCCCCGTGGTCGGGTCGGCCACGTCCTCGACGTGGAGGTCGCCTGCTTCGTACATGAGCGCTGCGCGCACGGTGCTCCCTCGGATCGGTGAGGACTGAGGTCAGGACCGACTGAGGTCAGGACCCGCTTCCGCGGTGTCCGGTCCTCGGTCCCGTCCCAGGGAACATCGCGTGGCCCCTCGGGTGGGAGTCACTGCTCTTCCAGGTACTGGCAGTACCTCGCAGGCCCTCCCGGGCCGTCCTACGGTGGAGAGGCCGGCACAAGATTCACGCCGATCCGAGGAGTTCCCCGTGCCACTGCCGTCCGCCGCGACCGCCGCCCGTCCCGCTCCGTGCCGTACGGCGCTCCGCCTGGAGAGCGACCATGGCTGGTCCTGACAAGAAGAGCGTGGCCGGGGAGGTGCGCGAGTTCCTGAGCACCCGCCGGGCCCGGATCACCCCGGAGCAGGCAGGGCTGCCCGTCTACGGCGGCAACCGCCGGGTCGCGGGGCTGCGCCGCGAGGAGGTCGCCCTGCTCGCGGGCATGAGCGTGGACTACTACGTCCGGCTGGAGCGCGGCAACCTCAGCGGCGCCTCCGACTCCGTCCTCGATGCACTCGCGCACGCCTTGCAGCTGAACGAGGCCGAACGCACCCACCTGTACGACCTCGCCCGCGCCTCCACCCCGGCCGGCAGGAGGCCGACCGTGACCTCCTCACGGGTACGGCCCACGATCCTGCGGATGCTCGACTCGATGACCGACGTCCCGGCGTTCGTCCGCAACGCGCGCTTCGACGTCGTGGCCGCCAACGCGCTCGGCCGTGCGCTGTACGCGCCGCTCTTCGACTCCCCGCTGTTCGCGCAGCGCGGGCCGGTCAACAGCGCCCGCTTCCTGTTCCTGGACCCCGCGGCCCAGGACTTCTGGGTCGACTGGGACAAGGGCGCCGACGACGCCGTCGCCTTCCTGCGCACCGAGACCGGCCGGGCGCCGCACGACAAGGCGCTCACCGATCTGGTCGGGGAGCTGACGACCCGCAGCAACGAGTTCGCCCGCAGGTGGGCCCGGCACGACGTGAAGTTCCACCGCTCCGGCCTGAAGAACTTCCACCACCCGCTCGTCGGTGACCTCGCGCTGCCGTACGAGGCGCTGGACCTCCCCTCCGACCCGGGCCTGCGCCTCAACTTCTACACACCCGAGCCGGACTCCCCTGAACGCCAGGCCCTGGACCTGCTCGCCAGCTGGACGACCACCGGCACGGTCGTGCCCGCCGACACCGACTGACCTCACACGAACGAGGAGAACCCACCGCATGCAGTACCGACCGCTCGGCCGCACCGGCGTCCAGGTCAGCCCGCTCTGCCTCGGCGCGATGATGTTCGGCCCCTGGGGCAACGAGGACGAGGCCGACTCGATCCGGATCATCCACCGCGCCCTCGACGCGGGCATCAACTTCGTCGACACCGCCGACGTGTACTCCGCCGGCGTTTCGGAGGAAATCGTCGGCAAGGCCCTCGAGGGCCGCCGCGAGGACGTCTTCCTGGCGACGAAGTTCTTCATGCCGATGGACCAGGACGACCCCAACCAGCGGGGCGGATCCCGCCGTTGGATCATCCGGGAAGTCGAGAACTCCCTGCGCCGTCTGGGCACCGACCACATCGACCTCTACCAGGTCCACCGGCCCAGCCCCGACACCGACGTCGCCGAGACCCTCGGCGCACTCACCGACCTCGTACGCCAGGGCAAGGTCCGCTACATCGGCTCGTCCTCCTACTCCGGCTCGCAGATCGTCGAGGCCCAGTGGGCCTCGCGTGACCGGAACCTGGAGCGGTTCGTCACCGAGCAGCCCCCGTACTCGGTCCTGGTCCGCGGCATCGAGGAGGACGTGCTGCCCACCGCGCGACGGCACGGCATGGGCACCCTCACCTACAGCCCGCTCTCCGGCGGCTGGCTGTCGGGCCGCTACCGCAAGCACGCCACCGAGGGCCCGGCCTCCACCGCCCGCCCCCAGGCCCGCTTCGACATGGACACCCCCGCCAACCAGCGCAAGCTGGAGGCCGTCGAACAGCTCGCGGTCCTGGCGGAGAAGGCCGGTCTCACCCTGATCGAGCTGGCGGTCGCCTTCGTCATCAACCACCCCGGCGTCACCTCCGCGATCGTCGGTCCGCGCACCATGGAGCAGTTGGAGGCGTTCCTGCCCGCGGCCGGCATCGCCCTGTCCCCGGACGTGCTGGACGCCATCGACGAGATCGTCGCCCCCGGTGTCACCGTCAACCCGGTCGACAACAGCTACGGGGACTTCGAGCTGCGGGCCGAGCAGCGCCGACGCTGACGTCACCGGACCCGGCCGACCGGTCGAGGTGGGCCGGGCCGGGGTAGCGGTGCCGTGCTGCCGATCGTGGGCACGAAGCCCAACCATAAGTGAAGCTATTGTTTTGTCGAGAAAATGCTAAATAGATCTTTCTGACGGAAAGTGGCACGTTGGTGGGGTGAACCGCCATCCCGCCTCCCCGCGCTTCCTCGCCCTGACGGGCACCGTCGTACTGTGGGCCGCCGCCTTCCCCGCGATCCGCGTCGCGGTCGACGGGCTCGGCCTGGCCGCGCTGTCCTTCCTCCGGCTCGCCATCGCGGCAGTCGCCCTGCTGGTCATCGCTCCGTTCGCCGGCGTCCGCCTGCCCCGAGGGCGCGACCTTCCCCTCATCGTCCTGTGCGGACTGAGTGGCATGACCGCCTACCAAGTCCTGCTCAACTGGGGGGAGATCCATGTCGAGGCGGGCACTGCCAGCCTGCTCATCGCCGTGGCCCCGATGTTCAGCGTCCTGCTCGCCGGTGTCTTCCTGGCCGAGCCGCTGACCCGAAACGTCGTCGCCGGAAGCGGCATAGCCCTCGCGGGGACTGCCCTGGTCACCCTCGCCGAAGGGTTCTCGGGCTTCAGTCTCGCGTCCCTCGTCGTGCTGGCCGCCGCCGTCGTCCAAGGCGTCTACCACTTCGCCAGCAAGCCATTGCTGCGGCACTACAGCGGCCTGGAAGTGGCCACGTACGCCATGTTCTCGGGGACCGTCCTCGCGTTGCCGCTTCTGCCCGGGTCGGTCGGGGCCGTGTCGGACGCCCCGGCCGGTGCCCTGTGGGCCGTGATCTTCCTGGGGCTGCTGCCTTCGGCACTCGGCTTCGTCATCTGGGGCTACGCCGTCGCCCGCCTGTCCGTGGCCGCTTCCACCGCGGCGCTGTACCTCGTGCCTCCTGTGGCGCTGCTGGTGTCGTTCGTCTGGCTGGGTGAGACCCCGCACCCGCTCGAGTTGCTCGGAGGTGTCGTGTCCGTGGCGGGAGTGGTGCTGATCAACCGCCGCAGGACGGCAGCCTCGGGCCCGGACACACATGCCGCGGCGGCGAAGCGGGTCGCAGGCCCCGCGGCAGCCCGGCCCGCCCGTTCGACCACCGGCAACTGCGCACCACGAGCCGCTGCGGCCGGCTACCGGGGCACAACCCCACACATGACGCGCGGAGCCGAAAGCCGGCCCGGAGAGGGGACACCATGCTCGACGTCCGACGCCTGAGAATCCTGCAACACCTGGCCACCTATGGAACGGTCGCCGCCACGGCCGAGGTCCTCCATCTGACAGCCCCGGCCGTGTCCCAGCAGTTGTCCGTCCTGGAACGCGAAGCCGGGGTGCCCGTCGTCGAGAAGAGCGGGCGCACCCTGCGCCTCACGCCGGCGGGGGAGCTTCTCGTGGCGCACGCCGAGGTGATCCTGGCCGACCTCGCGGCGGCGGAGTCGGATCTTCGGGCGCTGAAGGGAGGGCACCACGGGCTGATCCGGGTGGCTGCCTTCGCCTCCGCCGCGCGGACGTTGTTCCCGGAGGTCTACCGGCTGATCGCCCAGCACGCGGACGAGCAGGCCCGCACGCTCACGGTGCAGCTCGTCGAGCAGGAGCCCGACCCTGCCATGGAAGCCCTGAAGAGACGTCAGGTCGATGTCGTCGTGGCGCACAGCTACTCCGTGGTGCCGCGCAACTTCCCCGACAACTGTCAGCAGGACGTTCTCATGGAGGACCCGGTCCTGCTGTGCCTGCCCGTCGATCAGGCGCAGCGCCTTGAACTCGCGCCCGGTCAGTCGGTGGACCTCACCCGGCTGTCGGGCGAGGCGTGGCTGACTCCAGGACCGGATACCTCCTGCTACCAGATGATCCAGCGGACCTGCGGAGTGGCGGGCTTCGTCCCCGAGGTCCGTGTCCGAAGCAGCGACTTCTCGGTACTCCTGTCGCTGGTGGCGGCCGGGGCCGGTATCGCGCTCGTTCCCCGGCTGGCCATCACGGAGCAGCAGGGGCTGAGTGTGCACCCGCTCGTCGCTCCGGTCACCCGTACCGTCTTCACGGTCGTCCGCACCGGCACCGCCCGCAGGCCGGACGTGCACACGCTGAGCGCGCTGCTGAGGCAGGCGGCCGCCACCGCGACGACGTGATCGCCGCCGCGACGTTCCGGGAGGGCCGGAGAAGCCCACACGCCGTCGTCGAAGAGCCCGTTCGTTCGTGGCGGGCCCCCTCAGGTGCGCGTCCAGCGCTGGTTGCTGCCGTTCGAGCAGGAGTAGAGCTGGATCAGGGTGCCGTTGGCCGTGCCGTTCCCGACGGAGTCGAGGCAGAGGCCGGACTGGACGCCCACGACGGATCCGTCGGAGTTCAGGCGCCACTTCTGGTTGTCGCCGCCCCAGCAGGTGTAGATCTGGACCTTGGTCCCGTTTCCGGTGCCGGCGGCGTCCAGACACTTGTCGCCGTAGACCCGGAGTTCACCGGCGTCGGTGAACGCCCACTGCTGGTTGCTGTTGCCGTTGCAGTCCCGCAGCTGGACTTGGGTGCCGTTGCTCGTGGAGGAGTTGGGCACGTCGATGCAGCGGCCTGAGCCGATGCCCTCCAGCTGCCCGTCAGGGCTGTGTCTGGACGTGAAGGACAGCGGCACGGCCAACGGTGCGGCGGTGCAGCTGTGGACGTGCAACGGCGGCAACAGCCAGATGTGGACCGGACTGACCGCCAACCCGCCGACGGGCGGCGCGTGTTCTCTCCCGTCGACCTACAGCTGGTCGTCGACGGGGGCGCTGGCGCAGCCGGCGAACGGCTGGGTCTCGCTGAAGGACTTCACCAGCGTGCCCTACAACGGGAAGCGCCTGGTCTACGGGACGAACTACGGGTCCGCCTGGGGCTCGATGGCGTTCGCGCCCTTCACGAACTGGTCCGACATGGGGTCGGCGGCGCAGACCGGGATGAATTCGTCGACGGTGGCGCCCACGTTGTTCTACTTTGCGCCCAAGAGCATCTGGGTACTGGCGTACCAGTGGGGTTCGGCGGCTTTCATGTACCGCACTTCGAGTGACCCCGCCAACCCCAACGGCTGGTCCTCCGCCCAGCCGCTGTTCACCGGGAGCATCTCCGGCTCGAACACCGGCCCCATCGACCAGACCCCGATCGGGGACGGTCAGAACATGTACCTGTTCTTCGCCGGGGACAACGGCAAGATCTACCGTTCGTCCATGCCGAAGGGGAACTTCCCCGGTAACTTCGGCTCGTCGTACACGACGGTCCTGAGTGACTCGACGAACAACCTGTTCGAGGCCGTTCAGGTCTACAAGGTCCAGGGGCAGAGCCAGTACCTCATGATCGTCGAGGCGATCGGTGCGAACGACCGTTACTTCCGCTCCTTCACGGCCTCCAGCCTGGGCGGTTCGTGGACCCCGCAGGCCACCAGCGAGAGCAACCCCTTCGCGGGCAAGGCCAACAGCGGCGCCACGTGGACGAACGACATCAGCCACGGTGACCTGGTCCGCAGCACCGCCGACGAGACCATGACGATCGACCCGTGCAACCTGCAGTTCCTCTACCAGGGCAAGGCCCCGAACTCGGGCGGCGACTACAACACCCTGCCCTACCGTCCGGGCGTACTCACCTTGAAGCGCTGACCTCACCGATTCGCGGGTGACCGTGGCGGGACGCCGTCCGCGGATGTGGGCGCGGGCGGCCGGCGACGGTGTGGAACCCATCCGCTGAGCGGCACCACCGCATCGAGGAGTCCCGGCCGAGCGATGGCCGGGACTCCTCCCGCTTCCAGGTGGTCCTGTGGATGCGCGTCGCCCGCGACGGGCGAGGTCATCTGAAGGCACGGGGGCGGACGCCGAATGGGTCACTCTCTGGGTCGGCTCCCGGGCCGACCGAGTGGCTGACCGTCGCCACGGACGCGCCGCGCGCAGTTCGAAAGTTTCGGAAGGCGGGGACGGGAGTGTCCCCCTCCCCTTACGCTCTCGTGGCGTCGCGGGTGTGCGCTCTCGTGGGATGCGCCGATGAGCAGCGGAGACGTGCTGGTCGGCATGTCCCTCGGGAAGGAAACATTTCCGAAAGACGGTCGAAACTGTTGACAGGGTCATGGCGCTCTACGAAAACTGTGGCAACCGCACGGCAGGAGACCGTCGTTCCCCCTCGCGTGATGTGCCGGGGATGACGATCGGCTGTCCCGGTCCGACGACGGGTGACCCCCGCCGTGATCCATGCAAGGTCGCGGGCCGCGGAAGCGGCCCGGCCCCCACCAGCGTTCTCGGGAGGACGCATGCAGCAGGACGGTATGCAGCACGACGGCACGCAGCACGACCGGATTCAGCAGAACCCTCTTCCCCCCGGCCTGAGCCGGCGAGGCTTCCTCGGCGGCGCGGGTGCGGTCGGCCTCGCCGCGGCGTCCGGGCTGCTGTTGCCCGGCACCGCCCACGCCGCCACGACCATCACCAGCAACCAGACCGGTACGGACGGGATGTACTACTCGTTCTGGACCGACGGCGGCGGTTCCGTCTCCATGACACTCAACGGAGGCGGCAGCTACAGCACCCAGTGGACCAACTGCGGCAACTTCGTCGCCGGTAAGGGCTGGAGCACCGGCGGACGCAGGACCGTCCGTTACAACGGCTACTTCAACCCGTCGGGCAACGGCTACGGATGCCTCTACGGCTGGACCTCGAACCCGCTGGTGGAGTACTACATCGTCGACAACTGGGGCAGCTACCGGCCCACCGGTACGTACAAGGGCACCGTCTCCAGCGACGGCGGCACGTACGACATCTACCAGACGACCCGGACCAACGCCCCCTCCGTGGAGGGCACCAAGACCTTCCAGCAGTACTGGAGCGTCCGGCAGTCGAAGGTGACCAGCGGCTCCGGCACCATCACCACTGGGAACCACTTCGACGCCTGGTCGCGCGCAGGCATGAACATGGGCCAGTTCAAGTACTACATGATCATGGCGACCGAGGGCTACCAGAGCAGCGGCAGCTCCAACATCACGGTCAGCGGCTGACGTTCGTACGGCATACGGCCGGCTGCGGACTCCGTCCTCGTGGCGGAGTCCGCAGCCGATCTCGTTCCGGACGAACGTATCCGGAGCGCGAAGGACGCGGGGGCGGAGGTCCGCCGGCTCGCGGGCGCTCGGAGCCGTACGACGAGCGGCTGCCGCCGGACTCCTGCGGCAGCCGCTCCCGCGGTGAAACGGGTTCAGCCGGAGGTCACTTCAGGCCGAAGGCCCGGATCACCTCCTGGGTGACCGCGAGGCCGTCCGGGCCCTGGGCGGTCGTGCGCAGGGAGACCGAGGAGCCGGTCCTGGGGGTGCGCAGCGTCACCGTCCACTCGCCGTCCCCGCGTCCGGTCGCAGACACCGGCTGCCAGGTGGCGCCTTCGTCGTACGACACCTGCACCGCGGCCGAGTCCCCGGTGATCCCGCCTCCGCGGGTGGCGCAGGCCAGGGCCAGGGTCACCTTCCGTCCCGCGGTGACATCGCCGTACAGGTCGGTGTCCACGTCGTAGCGGATGTCCAGCAGCGGGAGGTCCGTCCTGGGCGTGCCCGCCGGGGGAGCGGCGGAGCGGAAGTCCCAACGGGTTTGGGTGCGTACCGACTTGTCCCAGCGGCCCTCACCGGTGCGGTCGGCGTCCAGGGTCAGGCTGTAGGCCTGCTCCTGGCCGGGCAGGCCGTTGTAGGACCCCATGGCGCCCCCTGCCTTGGCCAGCAGGGTTTCTCCCTGCCGGAGTTCGACGCTCTCGCTGCCGCGGACGACCGAGATGGACGAGTGGCCCGGGGCCGCCCCGGTCCACGGCGGAAGGTTCCAGGAGATGCCGTTGCTCGTCCGTCCCGGCACCCAGGTGCCCGTACCGAAGTGGGTGGCGGCGACCGGCTCGAACCAGTCGTCGGTGTCGCGTGCGCCCGCCCGGTAGCCGCTGTCGGTGTTGTACTCGATCATGTTGTCGGCCGTCGTGGCTCCGGCCAGCTTGATCCGGTGCTCCTCGTGCCACTTGCCGGTCTCGGCGGACAGCGGAGTGAGGTAGTCGACGCGGGTGCCCGGGTAGCTCTCCTCCTGCAGGCCGCCCAGACCCTGGCCCCAGGCGGGCAGGACCACGCGGCGGCCGATGCCTTCGGGGGTGAGCCCGCGCTTCCACGGGGCGTGGAAGCGCTCGGTCCTGCGGGCCAGTCCGTCGTGGTCCGGCCGGTAGACCAGATCGTGGTCGGGGAGCGAACCCTTCTGGTGCATCGTCAGGTCGTACTGGTAGTCGGGGTAGCGCTCCTGGGTGACCCGGAGGAGGCCCAGACGGGACTTCGCCTCCTTGATCAGCCGCTCGCCGTCCGACCGGCGGACGCCGGCCAGGGTGAGGCCGTGGGCGTCGGCGTACGTCTCGTAGAGTCGCCCGCCCGTGTCGTTGGCGGTGATCAGCATGGCGGCGCCCGCGTCGGCGGCAGCCTTCGCCCGCTCGTCCGGGCCGGCTCCGCCGCGTTCGACGATCACGGCCCTGCCCTTGACGTCCAGGTTCTCGTAGTCGGCCGCGGTGCCGTTGCCCGCGTAGACCGTCCGCAGCACCTTCAGCCCGTCGTGGTGGGCCGTCCCGGTCTGGCTGGTCAGCTGGATCTCGTGGCCGGTGCCGGTCCGCGCGTCGAGGGCCCGCTCCCGCTGGCGCCAGTGCACGAGCAGGTCCTGGCCGCCGCCCTCCGCCGCCTTCAGGGGCTGTACGTACAACGAGTCCTGGGCGGGGTCCATGAGGAGGGCCGATCCGATGGCACCGCCACCGCCGCCGCCACCTCGCCGGAACTGGACGACCGTCTGCGCGTTCTCGGTCTTCAGCGGTGTGGCCACGGAGACCCTGTGTGTGGTGGAGGCGTCGAGCCGCGCCGTCGCCCCGCCTTCGCCGAGCTTGACGTCCGGGGCGACCAGCATGGCGGTGCCCGTCTCGTCGCTCCTGTCCCCGGTGACGTCCAGGAAGGTGAAGGCGGTGTACGTGCGCGGGGGCAGCCGCAGTGTGGTGCTGCCGTAGACCGAGAAGAAGGCGGGGGTCGACAGTCCCTGGTAGGTCAGGGCTACCGTGCCGTCGGCGGGCTTGCCGTCGCGGCCGGTCAGCTCGACGGTGTAGTCGTACCGCTCCGGCTCCTTGTACAGGGCGAAGCCGGTGTGGGCTGCGAGCTGTCCGGTGGCCCGGTCGGTTGCCGTGACCTGGCCGGAGACCGCCTTCTCGGCGGGCAGGTTCACCGGGTCGAGGCGCAGCGTCACGTCTGCGGAGCCGCCGGCGGGGACCGTGACCGACGGGGCGGACAGCGAGTAGCCGGTGTCCTTGGTGTCCAGTGCCAGATCCAGGGTCACCGCGGCGTCGCCGGTGTTGCGGTAGGTGAGGGTGCGCTCGGCCGGTGCGGCGTTCGCGTTCGGCCAGCGGAACGTGGCCGTGGGCACGGAGCCGGGCGCCTCGATCCTGGTGGTCATCGCCGCGAACACATCCAGGCGGCCGGTTCCCAGCTGGAAGGGCGTGTAGGCGGGCAGCTTCTTCGAACTGGTCATCAGCGCGTTCTTGATCCGCGCCGCGTCCCAGTCGGGGTGGGCCTGACGGAGGATCGCGGCCCCGCCGGCGACATGCGGGGTGGCCATCGAGGTGCCGCTCATCGACACGTACGGCGAGGCGCCGGGCGCGGGGTGCGCTGCGGCTGCGCTGATCGCGGAGCCGGGGGCGGCGATGTCGGGCTTGAGACCCATGGTGCCGGCCACCGGGCCCTGGCTGGAGTACCCGGCCCGCACATCGCTCTTGGTGACCGCGCCCACGGTCAGCGCGGAGGGCGCGGCACCGGGCGAACCGACCGACCCGGGGACCCCGTTGTTGCCCGCCGCGATCACGAACAGCGGGCCGCCGTCGGCGGAGAGCCGGTCCACGGCCTGGGAGACCGGGTCCTTGCCGTCGGACGCGCCGCCGGTGCCGATGCTCATCGACACGACGTCGACGCCTTGCTCCTTCGCCCACTCCATGCCCGCGATGACACCTGAGTCGGTGCCATCGCCCGCGTCCGACAGCACCTTGCCGACGTACAGCCGGGCTCCGGGCGCGACGCCCTTCTTCGCACCGTCCGACGCGGCGCCGGAACCGGCGATGGTCGATGCCACGTGCGTGCCGTGACCGTGCCCGTCGTCGGTGCTCTCACCCGGGACGAAGCTCTTCTCCGCGGCGACGGCGTCCTTGAGGTCCGGGTGAGTGGCGTCGATGCCGGTGTCGAGCACGGCGACCTTGACCCCGGTGCCGTCGTACCCCTCGGACCAGGCCTCGGGCGCCCGGACCTGGGGGACAGACTCGCTGAGGGCGGCCTCGGCCTTGCCGTCGAGCCAGAGCTTGCCGATGCCCGCCGATGCGTCGAAGGCACGCGCCCGGGTGGACGGCACCACGCTCTTCCAGAAGGTGCGGGCGTCCCGGGGGCCGGCCTTCATCGCGGTGGCGCCGATACTGTCCAGCCTGCGCACACGGGTGGCGCCTCGTGGCGCCGCCGGGGCCTTGGCGGCGCGGGTGCGTGGCGCGGCGGCGATCACCGGTATGCCGCCGGAACGGGCGTCGTCGTACCCCATGGCCGCGAGCTGGGTCACGTTGAACAGCTCGGGATCGAGCTTGTCGGCGGCCAGCAGCGGGGCCGCCTCGGCCGGGACGACGTAGGTGTTCTCGCCGTACGTCTGCACCTGCACGCCGCCATGGGCACCGGGGGCGCGGTCCACGGTGACGTCGTCCTGGGGGCCGGGCAGATCGGTGTAGTGCACCTGGTCGCCGGTGACGAGGGTGATGTCGTACGTCGGATACCGGGCGGACGCCGCGGTCGTGGGGTTGTCCGCGGCTGCGGCTGCGGCCGGTGCGGGGAGCAGGAGCCCGCCGCCGAGCACGAGCGCGAGCGCCGCGGTGGCGGCGGGCAGCGTTCTGCGTCTTGGTCGTGGAGTCATGCCAAGGATCTACTCGCTCGGCGTGCCGCCGCGCAGCAGTCTCGGCTGGCGAGGCTGCGTCATGACGACAAGTCGTCATCCTGGCCAGGGAGTTGGAGTGTCCCGCCGCGTGCCCGACGATCGCCGAGGTTCCGTCCGTGGCCGGTTCGCCTGCCGTCGGGACGGACGGCGACGCAGTTCAAGGCCGATGGGCTCCCGAACGGCTTGGTGGTGCGTTGTGAGCCGATGGGATCCCGGACGAACGGCCCCGAGGGCGTGCCCGGTTGTCCGGAGCACGCACTCGGGGCCACCCTTCCCTCGGCGAGGCGCGCGTTCGCGTCTTCCGTCAGCGGAACTCGACGGTGGTCGCGCTCCGGACGGAGCGCGACGGCAGGTCGACCCGCAGGGTCCGGGAACCGGCATCCCAGTGCCAGGCGGACGCAGCCACCCGGGAGCCGTTCGCCGTCACCCGGTCCGGCGTCTGCCCGACGCCCGTGAACGTCACCGACCACGCCTTGCGGTCGGCCTGCCCCCGGTAGGAGCCCTTCGCCGCGCCGATCGCCAGCACGTGCGAGCCCCGGTGTTCCGAGTAGGTCAGCCGGGTGGACGCGGCGTGCTCACCGACCTCGCTGACGCCGTCGTCCTCGTGGAGCGAGAAGGACCCGGACGCGCCGGTGGCGACGGTGACGCCGGCCTCGGACGCCTTGCCCCGGGCGTCGTTCGAGGTGCCGTCGGACCGGGTGACCAGGATCCCGCCCGCGCGGACGAAGACCGGCATGGTGTCGAGCGTGGTGGTGATCTCGTGGGTGGCGCCGCCGGCAGGTGCGGTGTAGGTGCGTCCGGAGAAGTAGTCCGTCCACGTCCCCGGCGGGAACCACACGCTCGTCGTGGTCTTCTCGCCCGGCGTCGTGACCGGGGCGACCAGCACGTCGCTGCCGTAGAGGTACTCGTTGTCCGCCTCGGTGTACGCCTTCGCCTCCTCCGGGTACTCCAGGTACAGCGGCCGTGTGATCGGTGCCCCGGTGGTGTTCGCCTCACGCGCCAGCGTGTAGGTGTAAGGAACCAGGGCCTCCCTCAGCCGCAGGAACTTCTCGGCCGACTCCCGCGCTGCGGTCCCGTACTGCCAGGGGAGGCGGTCGCTGTGGTTGCTGTGCAGGCGGTCGATCGGCTGGAAGGTGCCCAGCTGCACCCAGCGCGCGTACAGGTCGTCGGGCAGCTTGGTGGTGCGGTGGGTCTGCCCGTCGTCGGAGACGTAGCTGTCCGAACCGGGAATGCCGAAGCCGTCGTTGTGCCCGCCGATGTCATGGCTGACGGCCGCGAGACCGGTGGCGGCGGACTCCCCGGGGGTGTAGCCGACCTCGGCCCGCAGAGTGCCCCAACTGGACGTCGTGTCACCGGAGAAGTGGACGGTGGTCCGCTTGTCGGCCCACGGCCCGGTGGGCACTCCGACGCCGCCGCTGTACCCCCCGGCCTGAAGGGAGCCGTACGCCCGTGAGAAGGCGAAGGCCCGGTCGGAGGTCTCGGCGGTCAGGTCCAGGTACTTCTGGTTGATCCACGCGTCGGGTGTGACACCGGCCTGCGAGGAGCGGGAGGCGTCGCAGCACCAGTCGAGCCACCAGAAGTCGTTTCCGGCCCGGTCCATCGGCCGGTGCAGATCGAGGTACGCCCTGAGCTGGTCGGGGTCACCGAAGTCGAAGGTGTAGCAGTCGGGGCCCCCGGCGGAGCCGCAACCGCCCTTGCGAAGCTTGCCCTTGGCGGTCTTCTGCGCTGCGGCGAACTGCGGGTCGTCGGCGAGGATGCTGGGGTGCACGTTGAGCGTGCTGTGCAGTCCCTGGGCGGCGGTCCAGTCGAGGAAGCCCTCGGGGTCGGGGAAGTCCGAGGGATCGAAGTTCCAGCCGCTCCACTTGTTGGGCGCCTTGAAGTCGGTGTCCATGACGAGGACGTCGAGCGGCACCTTCGCCGCACGGAACTGGGAGACGACGGACTTGTACTCCTCGGCCGTGCGGTCGAGATACTCCGAGTACCAGACGCCGTACGCCCAGCGCGGGAGCAGCGGTGAGGGGCCCGTCAGGGTGGCCAGATCGGAGAGGCCCTGCTTGTAGTCGTGGCCGTAGCCGAAGAGATAGCCGTCCCGGTAGGGGGCACCGCCGTGGCCGGGGCGGGAGGAGACGGCACCCGACTTCGCGTCCAGGACGGCCGAGGGGGTGTCGTCGAGCAGGTACCAGCCGTCCCGGTACAGCAGACCCGGGGTCGTCCACGGCGTGGGGTCGCGGTCGCCGTCGAGCCCGTCCAGGCTCCGCCGGTATCCGCCGAGAGCGAGATGGGGCGCGGGTGCCTTCGCGGTCCGTGTGCTCAACGACAGGCTGTCCAGGTTGACATGACAGCTGCCGGTGTCCGGGCACTTCAGCGACACCGTGTCGGTGCCCGCCTTCAGGTGGACGTCCACGGAGGCGGAGGCCCAGGTGTTCCAGTCGTCGGTGGCGGGGAGGGAGAGCGGGGTGTCCGGGCCGTCCCCGGCGCCGACGGTGATCTCCCTGTCCCGGTGTCCGCCGTCGCCACCCGCGCCGTTGGCGTAGCGCAGGCGCAGGGTGTACGTACCGTCCTCGGGTATCCCCGTGATCCGCTGGGTCACGGAGGACCCCTGGTTGAGCTCGGCGAGGAAGCCGGGTCCGGCGTGCCCCTGGTGGTCCGTGGCGACGGCCGTGGAGCCGGCGAGGACGGCGTCCTCGGCCTCACAGCTCGTCCCGAGACGGCACCCCCTCGGAGCGGTGGCCTGCCGGGAGGGGTAGTCGGCGCCGGGATACAGAAGTGCGGCGCTGTCGATGTTGACGCTTCCCGAGTCCGAGGCCGCGCGGTGCACCTTGATCGTGTGGGGCCCCTTGCCGAGCGACAGGGGCAGACGTGCGACGCCCCAGGTGTCCCAGCTGTCGGTCGGAGGCAGGGTGAGGGTGGTGTCGGCGCCGCCGTCGACGCTGACGCTCAGTGTCCGGTCGACGTGGCGGCCGTCGCCGCCGACGGCGTTGGTGTAGCGGACGGCGGCCTCGTACGAGCCCTTCGAGGGGGCGCTCACATCGGCGGTGAACGCGTTGTCGTCGACCTCGAAGCCCGCGAGGAAGCCCTTGCCGGTGAACTCGGTGTGGTCCGTGGCGAGGCCGGGACCGTCGTACAACTGGTCCTCCGCCTCGCAGAGTTCACCGACGGAGCAGGAGGTCCGGTGCCAAGGTGCGGCCGACACGGGGTCCTTGCCGGCGTGCAGCGCGACGGTCAGGTTCTCAGAGGTGAAGGGGCCGGACCCGACCCGGTATCGCATAGTGACCTTGCCGGTGTCGATGGTCAGGACACCGGCGCGGACCGAGGAGGTGAAACGCGGGGGAGTGAAGGCGTCCCGGCCCACCGCGTTGAACGTCGGCCTGTCCTCGAAGTGTCCGTCGCCGGAGTACTCCGTGCGGATGAGGGTCGGAGAGAGCACCTCGAACCGCGCGTCGGTGACGGTCACGGTGGCGCTGCGAGGTGGCGCACCCGCCGCCTCCGCGGCCGTGGCGCCGGGGCCGGTGAGGCCCATCGCGGCCACGGCCGCGCCGGCCAGGAGATGGCCGACGGCTGGTCGCCGTAGCTCACGGATGGTTCTGAGGGACGAGCGCGGACGCACGGCGGCCCCCTTTCCGGGGTCGGGGCACCCGGGCGCACGCGGCTGCTGGGACGGACGCGGACCGCAGACGAACGCGTGAGGGGCGTTGTCGCCGGCGTGCTGGGTGCGTACAACGTTGTAAGAGTTCTGACGGCATGTGATCACAGTCCGTTCCACGCGTCCATACTTCTGACCGACATCGTTGTCAGGCCCCCGCGTCCGGTACCTCTTCGGCTCCGTCGTCCGAGGGCCGGGCGCGCTCGACAAAGGCGAAGGCCCGGGCTCGCGGCGGGTCAGGCGCCGCGAGCCCGGACCGGTCTCAGGTGCGTCCCGGACCGGAGGGAGCGGAGTAGCGCAGGCCGTGACCGAAGCCGAACAACGGGTCGGCGGTGTCGAAGGGGACGTCCGGGCGGCAGGCTTCGACCGCGGCCATCGACCGGTGCACGGCTGCGCGGCAGAGCGCCTGCGGCGAGGCCGTCACGCCAGCGCTCGTTGCGGACGCGGTGTCCGGCGCGGGTGCGTGCCGTCCGGGCCGGCGGGTGTCCTCCCGCAGCAGGTCCTCCGCTTCGATCCGGAGGGCACGGCCGAGCTGTCGGCCACCGAAGAGCACCTGCTGGCCGCACTGCGCCGGTGCGCCGGCGAGATCGAACAGGAGCTGCGCCACTGAGCCGCCGAGCGGCCCCCGCCCAGGTTCTCGGTGCCCGGGGCGCCGGGTCAGGGGTACTGCCGCGCCGTATGGAGGGCGAGCTGGAGCCGGGCGGCGTTGCGGGGGTCCTTGAGTGGCAGGCCGATGAGCTCTTCGAGCCGCCGCAGTCGGTAACGGACGGTGTTGCGGTGGCAGTAGAGGGCCTGCGCCGCCGCCTCCGCCGAGCCGGCGGCGTCGAACCAGGCAGCCGCGGTCCCGAGCAGGAGATCCCGTTCGGACGGAGGCAGCGTGCCCAGGGGGCGCAGAAGCGCGTCGGCGAGGGCCCGGGCATCCCGTCCGCAGGCGGCGACGAGGCTGGCGACCGGGTCCTCGTCGTAGCGGTGCGGCCGCGTGAGCCGGCCGGGGTGGGCGCGTAGCGCGATCCGGGCCTGGCGCAGGGCTTCCGGCGCGTCCTCCAGGAGGCGGAACGGCAGACCGGCGCCCGCCCGCGCGGTGCCGTCGACGACGCAGGCGCGAAGGACCGCCTCCCCGGTGTCGGTCCCGTCCCCGGCGGCGGAGACCAGACCGGCGGTGCCGCCGGGTGCGACGTGCCACAGTACGGACGTCCCACGGCACGCGATCGCCGTCTCCCACGCCTCACGCTGCCGGGGCGACTCGCCCCGCACGGCGAGGACCACGTGGCTGCCGCGTCGAGTGAGCCCGAGGGCCTCGGCGCTGAGCAGCCGGGTGCCGGCGTCGGTCTCGGAGCCGAGCAGGGTGCCCAGGTGACGATGGCGCTCGGCTTCCGCGGTGCGCAGCAGCTCGGCGGAACGGTCGCGGTAGGCGGCGCGCAGCTCGTCCGAGTAGGTGTCGAGCAGCCGCCACACGGTGTCGCTCCGGTCGAGCAGCTCGCGCAGTGTCCGGGTGTCGTCGGGTGCGGCCAACCCGGCGAGTGCGGACCAGGCGTGGCGGAAACCGATCCGGAACCCGTGCAGTACCGCGGCCAGGGGGACGCCCTGTCCCGCCCGGCGCCTGCCGACCTCGCGCACGGCCGGTATGTCGAGGTCGATGCCGTGAGCGATGTGCCGGTAGAAGTCCCGCATCAGGTGGGTGACCGTGTCGGCGATGTCCTGGACCGGGATGCGGGTGCTGTCGGCGAGGTCGGCTTCCGCGTCGACGACCTCCCGCGTGGCGCGGGCCGCGATGGTGTCGACGTCCTGGAGCGCACGATCGCTCAGGGCGGTGATCGTGGTGCTCACGGGGTGTCCTCGGGTCGGCCGGCTACGGGGCTCCGCCCCGCGTCCGGCCAAACTAACCCGCGCGTCCCCGCGGCTCAACGCGCCGGAGCGGCTTGTCCGTCACACTGCTCCGTCGGGCGGTACCAGTAAGCCTTCCCCCGGTCACACCCCCCGTCGGGTGACGAGCGATCCCGGCGTGAGATCGGCGAGGGTGGGGTAACCGTCGACGGCCATGATGAGGTCCGTCTCGGCGAGCAGGGCGCGAAGGACGTGGACGAGGCCGTCCTCACCGCCGAGCGCGAGCCCGTACGCGTAGGGCCGACCCACACCCACCGCCGTCGCGCCGAGGGCGAGCGCCTTGACGATGTCGGCGCCCGAGCGGATCCCGGAGTCGAAGAGCACCGGCGTCCCGTCCGCCGCCTCGACGACGCCGGGCAGCGCCTCGAGGGAGGTGAGTCCGCCGTTGGCCTGGCGGCCACCGTGGGTGGAGCAGTAGATCCCGTCCACGCCGCCGTCCTTGGCGCGACGGACGTCCTCGGGGTGGCAGATGCCCTTGAGGATCAGCGGCAGGTCGGTCAGCGAGCGCAGCCAAGGCAGGTCGTCCCAGGTGAGCGGGTTGCCGAAAACACCTGCGAAGGTGCTCACGACGTCCTTGGTGCCTCCGGCGACCAAGGTCTCGAAGCGAGGGTCTGACGTGTAGTTGGCCAGGCAGTGGCCGCGCAGCTGGGGGAAGTTGGACGTCGCCAGGTCACGCGGGCGCCAGCCCGTGACCCAGGTGTCGAGGGTGACCACGATGCCCTTGAACCCGGCGGCCTCGGCCCGCGCCACGAGCGACGCGGCGAGGTCGCGGTCCGTGGGCGTGTACAGCTGGAAGAAGCCCGGTGTGTCCCCGAACGCGCCGGCGACGTCCTCCATGGGGTCCACGGACAGGGTGGAGGCCACCATCGGCACGCCGGTGCGTGCCGCTGCCCGCGCCGTGGCGAGATCCCCGTGGCCGTCCTGCGCGCACAGCCCGATGACTCCGACGGGCGCCATGAACAGGGGGGAGGGCAGGCTCAGCCCGAACAGGTCGACCGAGAGGTCACGCCGCGTCGCGCCGACCATCATGCGGGGCATGAGCCCGTACCGTTCGAAGACACGGGCGTTCTCGCGCTGGGTGTGCTCGTCGCCGGCGCCGCCCGCGACGTACGACCACACCGAAGGGCTGAGGGCGGACCGGGCGCGCTCCTCCCAGCCCGCGAAGTCCATCGGTAGCGAGGGCGCCACCCCGCGCAGACCGTCGAGGTAGATCTCCATCTGGTAGTCGCCGTACTGCGTGCCCATTCGCGCCTCTTCTCCCGTTCTCCCGATCGCCCGGCCGCCGCGCTTTCTCGGGCGGCCGGAGTGTCACGTCGTCCACCCGGCACGATCGCACCGCGGAGCAGGGGCACGCATCCCCCGGCCCGGAGCTTTGTCCCCGCAGACAACCGGTGGTCCCCGATCCGCGCCACCGGAACATCGACGTACGGCGCGCGCGTACGCAGTATGGCTCCGCAGGAGGCCGCCCGGCCGGGGCGGCCGTGGACACCACGAGGTGGCGGATGACCATGGAAGCCGCAGCACGGAACGGGCGGTACCCGGAGGCGGAGCCCCTGGACCGGGCCGATCTCGGGCCCGTCGCCGAGGAGGAACTGGAGTTCCGCAGGCCGCCCGTCTTCGACGACCCGGCCGTCGAGCGCAGGCACCGCAAGGAACGTCTCGCCGGCGCGCTGCGCCTGTTCGGCAGGTTCGGATTCGAGGAGGGCGTGGCCGGGCACATCACGGTCAGGGACCCGGAGTTCACCGATCACTTCTGGGTCAACCCGTTCGGGATGTCCTTCAAGCACATCCGCGTCAGCGATCTGCTCCTGGTCAACCATGACGGGGACGTCGTCCGGGGCCGGTACCGGGTCAACCGCGCCGCGTTCGCGATCCACGCTGCCGTGCACCAGGCCCGCCCGGACGTGATCGGCGCCGCGCACAGCCACTCCGTGTACGGCAAGGCGCTCTCCGCCACCACGCAGACACTCGAACCGCTGACCCAGGACGCCTGCGCCTTCTACGAGGACCACGGTGTGTACGCGGACTACTCGGGCGTGGCGAACGACCCGGCCGAGGGCCGGAACATCGCCGCCGCGCTGGGCGGGAACAAGGCGGCGATCCTGCGCAACCACGGGCTGCTGACAGCCGGTTCCTCGGTGGACGCGGCGGCGTGGTGGTTCATCACGATGGAGCGGTCCGCACAGGCCCAGCTCGCCGCCAAGGCGGCGGGCGACACCCTGCGGATCGCGCACGAGGACGCGAAGCTGACGTACGGGCAGGTCGGCTCCGAGTTCGCGGGCTGGTTCCAGTTCCAGCCGCTGTTCGACCAGATCGCCCGGTCGGAGCCGGACCTCTTCGACTGAGGAGCCGTGGCATCGTGGCCCGCCCGGACCTCGCGCTCGGTGCGGTTCCGGGCCGGGTCTGCCGACATCATCGCGTCGCCTCCTCGGGGCGCGCTGAGACTCGATCGAGTAACAGCCGCAAGAGATCTTTATTTTAGACTGTGCAATGTTTGCACAGTCTAAATATAGGGCGGCGGTGACGGCCGTGGCCCCCACCGCCGGGCCGGGGCACGCGGCGCGGGTGCCGGACCGGGCACACGGTAGAAAGGTTCCATGGCCAGGAAAGCGGCTCCGCCGGAGCGCATGGACGATGTGGACGCGGTGACGCGCGCGGTGCTGACGGCGTCACGTGTGTTGGTCGCGGTGTCGGCTCGCTCGCTGACCGAGGTGGAGGACCGGGTCACCCTGCCCCAGTTCCGCATGCTGGTCGTGCTCTCCAGCCGTGGTGACATGAAGCTGGTCGCGCTGGCCGAGCTCCTGGGTGTGGCCCCGTCGACGGCCATGCGCATGGTCGACCGGCTGATCGCCGCCGGGCTCGCGGACCGGCAGACCAACCCGGGGAACCGCCGTGAGACCCTGCTGCGCCTCACCGGCGAGGGCCGGCGCACCGTCGAGGACGTCACCGCGCGCCGCCGGGAGGAGATCGCGGCCATCGTCGAGCGTCTCGCCCCCGCGCGGCGTACGGCCTTGATCGCGGCGCTGACCGACTTCAACGAGGCGGGCGGCGAGCCGTCCGCCGCGTCGCCGGATGGTGACGCGGGACTGCACCCGCTGGGCTGGACCGATCCGTCGGCCCACGGGTGACCCCGCTTCGCACCCGTTGTCGTCCCCGGCGCGCGGCGCGCCCTCAGAGCTGAACCGCGGGAACGAGCCGGGGTGCGGGCGTCCCGCCCGAGGAGTGGAGTGCCCTCAGGGCGCTCTGATGGCTGAGCCAGCCGACCGGACGGTTCCTGTCCGGAGCCAGGACGGGTAGACCGGTGCCGGGCGCGGCCACCAAGGTGTGCAGTGCGGCGGCGAGTTGCTCGTCGGAGGAGATCCGTGGCGGCTGCTCCACGAGGTCACCCGCCGCGGTGGGCGCGGCGTCCGGCTGCTCGGCCATGGCTTCGGCCACCGCCCGAGCGGTGACCACGCCCAGGTAGGCATCGTCGGCGCCGACGACGGGCAGCGCGCCGTGCCCGGACAGGCTCAACAGGGCCGCGGCGTCGCCCAGTCGCACCGTGGCCCGTAGAGGGGCCGGCAGAGGTTCCATGACGGAGGAGACCGGTTGCGCGCCGAGGCGTGCACCCGGGGCCGGACCGTCGAGGTCGATACCGCGTCGGCGCAGCTTCAGCGTGTAGATCGTGTCCCGTGTCAGCAGCCGGCTGGTGGCCGTAGCCAGCACGATCGCGAGCATGAGCGGCAGGATGATGGAGTACTCGCCGGTCAGCTCGAAGAGGATCACGACCGCGGTGATGGGCGCCCGTGCCGCGCCGGCGAAGACGGCGCCCATGCCGACCAGGGCGTACGCGCCCACCGCGCCGGCCGATCCGGGGAGCAGCCCGTGGGCGACGGCGCCGTAGGCCGCGCCCAGCATGGCGCCGATGAACAGACTGGGCGCGAAGACGCCGCCGGAGCCGCCGATCCCGATGGTCAGGCTCGTGGCGATCATCTTCCCGGCGAGCAGGAGCAGCAGGAAGCCGATGGCGTACCGGCCTTCGGCCGCCTTCTCCAGGACCGGGTAGCCCACTCCGTACATCTCCGGCAGGGCGAGCAGGACGAGGCCGAGCGCCAGGCCGCCGACCGCCGGGCGCAGCCACTCCGGGCCGCGCCAGATCCAGTCGCAGGCGTCCTCGATCGCGTACAGGACACGGGAGAAGCCGACACCCACCGCGCCCGCCACCACGCCGAGCACCGCGAACAGGGCGTACTGGCCCAGGTGCTGGACGTGGAAGTCGGGCAGGTTCAGGAACGCGACGTCGCCGAAAGCGGCTCGCCCGATCACGCTCGCGGTGACACTGGCCAGCACCGTGGCGCCGAACGCCTCAACGCTGAAGGCCGACAGGATGAGCTCCATCGCGAAGAACACACCGGCCAGCGGCGCGTTGAACGTGGCGGCGATGCCGCCCGCCGCACCACACGCGACCAGCAGTTTCATCCGCTGCTCGGTCACCTTCGTGCAGCGGCCGAGCGTCGAGCCGAGCGCGGAGCCGATCTGCACGATCGGCCCCTCCCGGCCCACCGAACCGCCCGAACCGATGGTGAGCGCCGAGGCGAGCGTCTTGACGACGGCCACCTTGGGGCTGATCCTGCCGCCGCGCTGCGCGACGGCCAGCATCACCTCCGGCACACCGTGTCCGCGTGCCTCCTTGGCGAACCGGTTGACCAGGGGGCCGTACAGCAGACCCGCGACCACCGGTACGACCAGGACGAAGAAGGGGCCGAGCCACGGCAGGTGCGGATGGGCGCTGCCGGGGGAGCCGGCGTAGTCGGTGTGCCCGGAGAAGAGCCGGGTGAACGACTCGATGCACCAGCGGAACACGATGGAACCGAGACCGGCCCCCGCCCCGACCAGGATCGCCATCACCATCAGAGGACCGCGGTCGGTCAGGTGCTCCCGTGCCGCCCGCCTGCCGTCGTGTACGCCGCTCACTGCTTCCCCTTCCTCATTTTTGCATTATGCAAAATAAGTACCGCGGAAGACAGTCGGGAGGAACCGGGGCGATCACGGCGTTCCGGGGGCGCCCTCACGTGCGACGCCTAGCTAGGTGAGGCCGAAGCGTCGCGGACGGCACCTCCTTAGGCCTGGCCGGAAGTGTCTGGTCGGCCGACCGTGTTCCCGGGGGAGTCGGTGCGGCGGTCGGCGGTGGGCCGCATGTCTGCAGACCTCGGCGGCGGCAAATCCGTTGAGTCCCGCCCCGCGACCGTGTTGGCTGACGGTATCGAGCCGTCCGTGCCGAACGGGTGTCCATACGGCTCTACAGGGAGCCGAACGTGCATGACATCGAGATCGACCCGGTCGCACACAACCGGGCTGCCTGGGACAAGTACGTCCAGGAGGGAAACGAGTGGTCGATTCCGGTGAGCGCGGCGGACGTCGAACGCGCACGCGCCGGCGACTGGTCGGTCGTCCTCATCGGGCACCAGCCGGTGGACCGCTCGTGGCTGCCGGCGGATCTCACCGGCAAGGACCTGTTGTGCCTGGCCTCCGGTGGCGGCCAGCAGGGGCCGGTCCTCGCCGCCGCGGGGGCGCACGTCACCGTCTTCGACAACTCACCCCGCCAGCTCGGCCAGGACCGAGCGGTCGCGGAGCGTGACGGACTCGAACTGCGCACCGTGCTGGGCGACATGCGCGACCTGAGCGTCTTCGCCGACGCGACGTTCGACGTCGTGTTCCATCCGGTCTCCAACCTGTTCGTACCGGACCTGTCAGAGGTGTGGCGTGAGTGCTTCCGAGTCCTGCGACCGGGTGGGAGTCTGCTCGCGGGCTTCGTCAACCCGGATGTGTACCTGTTCGACCACGAAGCGCTCGACGAGCGGGGCGAGTTGATCGTCGTCCACAAGCTGCCCTACAGCGATGTCACGTGCTACTCCGCCGAGGAGCGCGCAGCGAAGTTCGGGGCCGGTGCCGCCCTCGAGTACAGCCACTCCCTCGCCGGTCAGATCGGCGGACAGCTTGCCGCGGGCTTCGTCCTCGCCGGTTTCACGGAAGCGCCGCATCAGTCCAACGCCGCGGCTTCGTACATGTCGCACTACTTCGCCACGCTGGCGGTCAAGCCCGGCTGAACCGGCCGCGACAAGCGGTGTCCGCTTCGTCGACGACCGCGAAGCGAAGCCTGATCGGATGAGCGTGACGCAGGTCACCTCGGCCCGCGGGCCGGGAGTGTCAGGGACGGGGCCGCTGTCCGGTCTGGTTCCGGAAGCGCTCGAACAGGGGCCGGTGGCCGACCTCGCTCAACTGTCTCCGCCGGAGACGGCCGCGATCCGGGCCGGTTGCCGAAGTCCTGCCGCTTCCAGGTGAGGTGAGCCATCCCGGCCCGTCATCCCCGTCTCCGCGGAAGGACTGCCCGCATGACCGTTCTCCGGTACGTGTTCCTCGTCTTCCATCTCTTCGGCTTCGCGGCGCTCCTGGGCGGCGTCTTCTACCAGTTGCGAGGGAAGAACCCGGTCACCGGCGGATACATGGTGACCAGTGCGGTCGTCCAGTTGGTCACCGGAGCCGGCCTCATATGGACCCGGAGCTCCCTGGATCTTCCGGTGACCGACGCGAAGATGTGGGTGAAGCTGGCGCTGGACGCCCTGGTGGCGGCCGCCGCTGTGGTGGGTATGCGCGGGAGTCGCCCATGGGCGTTTTACTCCGTGGGGACGTTCACGGCGGCCGCAGCCGTCGTGGCGGTCACCTGGACCTGAGGCAGGCGCCCCGCCCCGTGCGCCACCGGCACCGGTACGGCGGGGCGGCGTACGGGGCGCGAGGCCCGCCGGTCGGGCGCGTTGTTCGTCTTCCGATCCGAGGCGCCCACGGTCACCGGCGATGCCGCGCCGACGCCCATCGCAGTGAGGTACTGGTGCGGCGGCGGGCCCCGGAGCGCGGGTGATCCCCGGGGGTGAGCGGTGCGCCCACACAACATTTAACCCGGAGGGCTGTGAGGTGACACCGGCGCGCCCCCGTGACGTAACAAGCGCAACGAGACTCGTGTCAAGACCTCTGACGGGTTTTCAGCCCGGCGTTATCGATTTCCGGTCGCTTCAAGATCAAAATCTTCCGGTTACCGCCGGGTTCGATCGACAATGGCTGAGGTCGTGAGGCTTGAGTCAACGCGTGGTGAGGCTGAGGAGACCGCTCACATTGAGGACCTCGTGGCATCCGGCGGAGCGCCGGCCGTTCGCCGGGGTGCCGGGCTTCTCGCAGGTGACCTCGACCGTCACCTTTTCGTTCTCGGGGATCTTGATGGGGGTCACCCAGTGGTAGTCCTGGTTGCGGAAGGTCTCCAGCGCGATGGTGGTGACCTTTCGGTCGCCGAAGCTGATCGTCAACAGGCCCTCGTCGCCTTGGAAGTTGGCCACGACAAGGTCCGTCACCCCGAACACGGTCTCCTTCGGGACCTGGTAGGTGCCGGTCTTCGTCTCTCCGGCGGCCGTCTCCAGATCGATGGTCGCCGAGCTCTGCTGGCCTCCCGCGCCGCCTCCGCCGCCGCCCGTACCGCCTCCACTGCCGCTGCCGCCGCCCGCGCCGGGCTCCTCGCCGCCGCCGGGCTGCTCGCCCGTGCCACCGGTTCCGGTCTCCGGCGTCGTCCCGCCGCCCTGTCCCGCCGGAGGTGTCGGGCGGGGCTGCACGGCCTGGGTGGCCGCTTCCTCGGCGGCGCTCCGCACGGCCGGGCGGACCAGTGTGAACCAGGCGATGAGCAGCGCCAGCAGGGCGGCGAGGAGCACCAGCAGCCATCTCGGGAAGACGGGTATCTGGACGAACTCCGCGTCCAGCCGCCTCGGAACGACGCCCTCGGCCTCGGAGGACTCCGGCTCCTCACGCACCCCCGTGGCGTCCACGGTGAACGGCCACACCACCGGGGCCCCGAGCCAGGCGGGCTTGCCGGTGCGGACGCGGAGGCCGACCTCCTTCGACTCGCCGGGCTCCAGCTCGGGGCTCGGAGTGCTGAAGGTGAACGCCAGCTCCTCGCCCTGCTGGCCGGCCGTGAAACCCACCCGCACCGGGGTGTTGCCCTGGTTGCGCACCGCGAGCCGGTAGCGGCCGCGCAGCCAGCCGCGTCGGCGGCGGGGGGCCAGTTCGGCCTGCAGCTCCTTGAACTCCGCTATGTGCACGGTCGTTTCGAGGACGTGGACCGCGTCGGGGTTCTCGGTGGGCAGTACCCGCACACCCAGTGGCATCTCACCCGCCCGGATGTCCGGGGAGCGCGGCGGTTCCAGACGGATCGTCACCGTCTCGGACGTGCCGGGGTACAGGGAGACCCGCGCGGGCTCGACGGTGCTCCAGGCGGCGCAGCCGCCGACGACCTCCAGGCCGTACGCCTCGACGATGTCGCCGTCGTTGCGGACCGTCACGGTGGTGGTGGCGGTTTCGCCGGGAGTCACCGTCACCGGCGGGATGTCGAGACCGGGCGCGCCGGGTCCGGAAGGGGCTGCAGAAGAGGTCACATCAGCACGGTAGAAGCACGCGCGCGAGCCCGGCGATGAACGCGAGGGCAACGGCCGGGCAGACGCGGTGCCCACGTGGTCTGCGACAACTCGCCTGTAGGGCACAGCTGTTACGGCGCGCCGCTTCGCGGGCTCCGCCACCCCGGTGATCGAATCCGAATCACGCCGCCCCCCACGAACCATGAGACAGGTGTCCGTCAATGACCTGCATCGAGGGAAACAGCCCCTCCACCACCACACGGGTGCCCGCCCAGGGGCGGCCCGCACAGCGTGCCTACTCCTCGGGAAGGGCCGAACGGGCGACCGTGGCCGTCTACGCCGGCGATCCGGTGCTCCGCGCCGGTATCGTCCAGCAGCTGCGCCAGCGCCCCGAAATCCAGCTGCTCGCCGACGACGACGCCGAACAGGCCCAGGTGTCCCTGGTCGTCGTGGACCAGGTCGGTGACGACGTGGCCGCCCTGCTCCACCGGCTGCGGCACAACACCGCCACACGCACCGGCCTCGTCGTCGGCACCCTCGGCCACGGGTCACTTCCCCGTGTCATCGAGTGCGGGGTGGCCGCGGTGTTACGGCGTGCCGAGGCCGACCCGGACCGCCTGCTGCACCTGGTCCTGGCGTTGGCCAACGGCGAGGGGGTGCTGCCCGGGGATCTGCTCGGCACCCTGCTCACCCACGTCGGCAGCCTCCAGCGCGCCGCCCTCGACCCGCGGGGCGTGTCCCTGTCCACCCTGAACACCCGCGAGGCGGACATGCTGCGTCTGGTGTCGGAGGGGCTGGACACGGCGGAGATAGCCCGCAAGACCTCCTACTCCGAACGCACCGTCAAGAACGTCCTGCACGAGATCATCACGCGGCTGCAACTGCGCAACCGCGCCCACGCCGTGGGCTACGCGCTCCGCAACGGACTCATCTGACAGGGGTGTCCGGAGGCAGCGGACGTTGCCCGGAAACACACCACGGGCTTCCCCCGGATGCGGCCCCCGGGCCCTGCCGCCGCACGTCGGGACGGGGCACGGTGGCGGGGGCGCCCTCCCGGTGCCGCACCACACTGCGAGGGGAAACCGTCATGGGTACAGCCGGTCTCGGCGGGCGGCACCGCCTGGGCAGACTCGGCACGGCGCTGCTGCTGATGGTCCCGCTCGTCGGGGTCACCGCGGCGGCCGGTCGGGACGACGGCGACACCGGGTCCCGGCCGAAGGCGGCCGCCACCGACACCCGTGTCGCGTACGCCGCCACCCGGCACCGGAGCCTCGGCCGGGTGACGTCCACCGCGACGAGCGCACCGCTGTTCGGCGAGGGGCCCACCCACTACGACACCCAGCCGGCCGCCCTCGGCGACCAGTTGGTCTTCGCCTCGCTGCGCGACGAGAAGACCCCGCAGATCTACCTGCGGACGGCCGACGGTTCGGTGAGCAAGCTCACCGAGGGCATGGACGCCGCGCACCCCAGGCTCGTCCACGAAGGCACATCGGTGGTCTTCGACGCGGCGGAGGCGGTCCCGGGCGGAGGCACCCAGCGGGATCTGTGGATGGTGGGCACCGACGGCGGTCCCCCCACCCGGCTCACCGACACCCCGGCGGACGAGGAGTGGCCCACGGTCTCCCCCGAAGGGAAACGCCTGGCCTACTCCAGTGACGGGGACCCGCTCGTCGGACAGCAGATCTATGTCCGTCGGCTGGACGGCGGCGCCGCCACCCGGGTCACCGGCCCGGAGAACGGCACGGCGACCGAACCGGTGTGGAACCCGGTCGACGACGCCGAGAACCGGGACATCATCGCCTACACCGCGACGGACGAAGGACTGCCCCGTTTGCGATACACCGACGCGGAGAACGGCACGGGCGGGCCGCTGCTCGGCGGGGACTACTCCGGGTGGCGCATCCACGCGGCGGCCTGGCTGCCCGACGGGGACGGCCTGGTCTTCCTGAGCCCCGAGACCACATGCACCTGCACGACCGACTACGACCATGTGTTCCGCTCCACCGCCCACTCCGACCAGGAACCCTCACTGGTGCTCGACGAGGAGCGGGAGGTCGGCTCGCCCACCTGGCTGGGCTCCCTCGACGGCGGCGAGGTCGTGGTGGACCGGGTCTCCGCCTCGGGACCGCACGTGGTGACCCTGCAGGACGCCAGGGCGGACGGGGCCGACCCACGTGACCTGGGGGTGACGATCCTGGAGGAGGACCCCCAGGCCGACACCGACACCACCAGGGACCGGCTGTTCCAGCCCGACGCCGAGTACGACCCGTGGACCGAGCGGCAGAGCTACACGCCCGACGGCAGGCGGATCGCCCTGACCCGCTTCGAGGACGGCCCCGATGGCCGCATCGAACGGATCTGGACGGTGGACGCCGACGCCAACGAGAAGCCGGAGGTCATGCGGCTCGACGACCGGGGCCCGCGGGACTGGGACACCGACCCCGCCTTCTCGCCGGACGGCAGGTACCTCGCCTTCACACGCACCTCGCCGGGCGGCATCGGCGAGGCGGCGGGCCCCAGCAGGATCCTCGTCGCCGAAATCGCCTCAGGGGCGATCATCGGCAGGATCACCCCGCCGGCCGGCGAGCTCGACGGTCAGGACGCCCAGCCCACCTGGTCCTCCGACGGCACCACCCTGGCCTTCACCCGGAACCACGTCATCGACGGGGGAGGCGGCAACAAACACGTCTGGACCGCGCTCGCCGACGACCTGAGCGACCAGACCGACCTCAGCGACAAGATCTGCCCGGGCAGCTGTGAAGTCATCGACGACAGCCCGGCGTTCTCCCCCGACGGACTCTCCGTGGCCTTCAACCGCAAGAGCGGCGGCGGCGCGACCGACGAGCGCAACGGCATCCTCCTCACCTCGGTCTCCGGCGACGACTGCCAGGTGCTGCTGCCCGCCGCCGCCCGTGGGCTGCCCGGAGCCTGCGGCAGGGAACTGCCGGACACCTCCGCCACCGGACCCTTCCAGCCGCGTGACGCCGCCTGGACCGCCGACGGCACCGGCCTGGTGTTCAGCTCCCGCGCCGCACTCCCCGGCAACAGCCCGGAGAAGCTGAGCCTGCTGGCCGTCGGAACCGGTGAGATCACCCCCGTCACCACCGGGCTGCCGGGCCGGCAGAAGGAACCCAGCGTCCGGCAGTCGGTGGACCTCGCTGTCGGCGTGCCCGGCACCACACCGGAGGTGCCCGTGGGGACCGACACCACCGTCCGCGTCGACCTCGTCAACCACGGCCCGTCGGCCTCGCCCGGCACCACACTGACCGTCAGCCCGCCGCCCGGCCTGCAGGTCACCGGACTGACCTGGCCGGGCGGCACCTGCGCGGCCGCCTCCCTCCAGTGCGACGTGGGTGTCGTGCCACCCGGCAGGACCGTGCCGGTCGACGTGACCCTCACCGGCATCACCCCGGGCGACGCACCCGTCGACTGGTCGGTCACCGGGACAGTCCTCGACCCGCGGCCCGACGACAACAACGCCCGGACCCTCGTACCCGTACGTGAGGCCCCCGAGCCCCCGCCGAGCCCCACACCCACACCTGCACCGCCGAGCCCCACTCCGGCCCCGCCGACCACCGCCCCGCCGGCCCCCGCGCCCCCGGAGCCGTCCGAGCCCGAGGCCGGGCCCGGCGTACGCGTCACCGCCCAGCCCAACCCCGGATACGTCGGCGGCCGAGTGGTCGTCACCTACACCGTGCGCAACGGCCGCAACGCCCTCGCGACAGGGCTGCGGCTCCGCCTCGGCCTGCCGCGTGGTGTCCCGAACAGCGGCCCGCCGGCCGGCTGCGACACCTCCTGGGTGTGCGCGCTGACCGACCTCGATCCCGGCGAGAGCACCGTCGTACGGGTCGTGCTCAGCCCCCGCAAGGCGCTCACGGCCACCGTCACCGGCGATCTCACCACCACCGGGACCGACGCGGACCGGGGCGACAACTCCGCCCGGCAGCGGATCCGTGTCCTCCAGCCCCGGATCGAGGCGGTGCCCCCGATCGGCAAGCCCGGCTTCGTCACCTCCGTACGGGGCAAGGACTTTCCGCCCGGTGTGCCGGTCCGGTTCGCCTGGAAGCCGGGGATCACCGCCGCCGCCGCGCCGACCGTGCCGCTGCGGAACGGCACCTTCATCGGTCAGTTGCTGATCCTCGCCAAGGACGCGACCGGGCCCCGCGTCATCACCGCCAGCGGCCCCGGCTTCTCGCCGGTGAAGACCGACTTCCTCGTGGTCAGCGGCACCGTGCAGCCCCCCGACCAGGTGGTGCGGCGGTGATCCACGAGGTCGACGAAGGGCTCCGCCGGCTGCTCGGCGAGGCCGGTCTGGAGGCGTCGGGCGTCGAGGTCGTCCTCGACGCACCCACCCGCGACTGGGCGGCCCGCCGCAGCGCGCCCACGGTCTGTGCCTTCCTGTACGACATCCGTGAGGACGCCACCCGGCGCGGGAGCGGCGCCGGCGAGGTCTACGACGAGGACGGGCACCTGATCGCGAGGCGCAGCCCGCCGCGCTGGTTCGAGCTCACCTACCTCGTCACGGCGTGGGCCAACAGGCCTCAGGACGAACACCGGTTGCTTTCCCAGGTCCTCACCTGCCTGGTTGCCCACGACACCCTGCCCGCCCGGCTCCTCACCGGCTCCCTCGCCGAACTCGGCCTGACCGTGGGCCTGGACACCGGGGGCTCCGGCCTTGACGCGCCTGCCGCCTCCGACGTGTGGTCGGCGCTCGGCGGGGAGCTCAAGGCGTCGCTGGGGGTGCGGGTACGGGCGCCGCTCGCCGGTGCCTCCGCCGCAGCCGCACCGCCGGTCACCGAAGGGCTCGTCGTCCGTGCGGCGACCCGCCAGGACGACGGCGAACCGGCGCCCGGACGGCGGCTGCAGTACACCCAGGTGGCCGACCCGGGACAGGAGGGCTTCACCGGCCCCCGTGAGCGCGGCCCCGCCCCGGCACGCCGCCGTCGCAGAGGGGACCGCCAGCCGTGACACAGACCGCCGGACCAGTCGCACCGGCCCGCCCCGAGCCCGTGGAGCGGCGCGGGGCAGGCCCCGGATCCGAGGACCGATCCATGCCCGTTCCCGCCGAGCCGTCCGGCCCGGACCCCTTGTGGGCCAGGCTCGGTCTGATCGAGCGACGCGTAAGGGAGGCGGTGGCGCGGCGCCGCGCCGCCGACCCGGACCCCGACGACCCGTACCGGGGGCAGTACCTCACCCCGGAGGCCGCGGCCCGCCTCCTCGACGAGCCGGGCGGCCTCGGCGTACCGGCCGTGGAGACCTGGGAGCCGCCGGCAGGGTCCCGGCTCGACGGCCTCGCCCGGAGGTTCGGGCTCGCCCCGACGGACCTGGACCTGCTGCTGGTCGCCCTGCTGCCCGACGTGGACGCACGCTTCGAGCGGCTCTACGGCTACCTCAACGACGATCTGACACGGCGACGGCCCACCGTCGGACTCGCCCTGGAGCTGTGCGGCATGGGCGACCTGGCGTCCGCCCGGTTCCGGCTCGCTCCCGGAGCGCCGCTGACGGCCGGAGGCCTGGTGGAGGTCACCGAACCGGAACGCCCGCCGCTCTCGCGTGTCCTGGTGGTTCCCGACCGGGTCACCGGACACCTGCTCGGCAGTGAGCTGCCCGACGCACGGCTCAGCGGTGTACTCGGCGAACCCCGGGAGGACTTCACCGCCCAGGAGGCGGACATCCGCCGGGTGGCCGACGCGGCCGCCACCGGAACCGGCCTCGTCCATCTGCGCGGCCGGGGAGGCGACGCCGAGGGCTTGGCCGTCGCCGCCCTGCTGACCGCCGGACTCCGCCCGCTGGTGGTGGACGCCGCCGCGCTCGCCCGGCGCTCCGCCGACGTACCCGAACTCGCCCGGGTCACCGCGCGCGAGGCCCGTCTCACCCGCGCCGGGGTCACCCTCGGCCCGCTCGAGTCCCTGCCCGCGGAGCCGGCCGAACGGGCCAGGACACTGCGGGAGATGTGCGCGGCGCTGCGAGGTATCCCCCTGCTCACCCACGGCGCGGGAGGCTGGGACCCGCAGTGGGCGGCCGACACTCCGGTGACCCTGACCGTGGCCGCACCTTCCCCGGAGCGGCAGGCGGCGCGCTGGCGACACGCTCTGGAAGCTGCGGCGGGAGCCGAGGCCGGCCCGGAAGGGGCGTACGAAGGGCTTGCCCACGCGGTAGCCGCGCACCGGCTGGACTCCGGGCAGGTGCGCCGCGCCGCCGAGGTGGCGGTACGCACTGCCGCGCTGGAGGGCCGCCCCGTCGGGGCGGACGACCTGCGTACCGCGGTACGCGCCCAGAACGGCGCCGGACTCGACCGGCTCGCCCGCCGGGTCGAACCCGCAGTCGGATGGGACGACCTGGTGCTCCCGCCCGCCACCGGCCGGCGGCTCCGCGAACTCGCGCTGCGGGCCCGCCACCGCGAACAGGTGCTCGGACAGTGGGGGATGCGTCCGGGCGGCGGCCGTGGGCGAGGGGTGATCGCGCTCTTCGCGGGAGAGTCCGGTACCGGTAAGACCATGTCCGCCGAGGTCGTCGCGGCGGACCTCGGCATGGACCTGTACGTGGTCGACCTGTCCACCGTGGTCGACAAGTACGTCGGGGAGACCGAGAAGAACCTGGAACGGATCTTCACCGAGGCATCGGCCGTCAACGCGGTCCTGCTGTTCGACGAGGCCGACGCCATCTTCGGGAAACGCTCGGAGGTCAAGGACGCCCACGACCGGCACGCCAACATCGAGTCGGCGTACCTGCTCCAGCGCATGGAGTCCTTCGACGGGATCGCCGTGCTCACCACCAACCTGCGGGCCAATCTGGACGAGGCGTTCACCCGCCGCATCGACGTGATCGCCGACTTCCCGGTACCCGACGCCGGCCATCGCCTCGCCCTGTGGGACCGCTGCCTCGGCCCGCGGATACCCCGGGACGACGACCTGGACCTCGGGTTCTGCGCGGGCCGCTTCGAACTGGCCGGTGGCTCGATCCGGGCCTGCGCGGTGACCGCGGCCTATCTCGCGGCCGAGTCGGGCGAGCCCCTCACCATGCGGCAGCTGGTCACCGCGATCGCCCAGGAGTACCGGAAGCTCGGACGGCTGGTCCTGGAGAGCGAGTTCGGGCGCTACCTGGCCGAGGCCACCGGCAGCTGAGCTGACGCGAGGCCGGGGCGGAGCGGACCCGGTCCCGGGCCTGGCCCGGGCAGGATCGGGAGCTACGTCGCCGGAGTGGGCTGACGCAGGATTCCCGACTTGCTCCGGATCGTGGCGTTGCCGAGGTCCACCGTGCCGGGCAGCATCGCCTGCGGGCGCACGAGGTCCCGGAGCATGTACCGCATGAGCTCCTGGCCCGACATGCTCTTGAGGCGGTTGGCGAGCTGCGGGTTGGTCTCCTCGAACCGCATGATCTCCAGCACCGCGCGGTCCACGAGGCCGGGCACGATGTCCCGGCCCTTCAGCGTGTTGGAGCGCAGCCGTTCCTCGTACTCCTTCCGCTGACCGTCGGGGCCGTAGACCATCCTGCTGTGCTGGTCCGCCGCCGCCTGTGTCATGGAGTAGCCGATCTGACCCGCGCGCTCCTTGTCCGGTTCCGAGCCCATCCGCTCCACCAAGGCCACGTCGTCCAGCTCCGCGTGCCGCGTACCGAGGTCGAAGCCGCGTACCGGCAGGGTGTATCCGGCGGGCAACCGCTCCTGCCGGGTGGGCAGGGCGCTCGCGGTCTCGGCCGGGTCGGCCGGAGCGGCGGCACTGCTCGGGTACTCGCGCTGGGCGAAGTCGCTCAGCATGAGCCAGCCCTGGGACTCCAGGGGTGAGTCCGCCAGGGGGATCTCGATCCGGTTCTTCCCGAACCGGCTGTCGCGGAACTCGCTGTCCGGGGCCTCCAGGACGAAGAAGACGAAGCCTTCGTTCGCGATCACGTGCTTGTCGTAGGCCTCGGAGTTGTTGGCGGCGTCAGGGTTGCCTCGCAACAGCTCCGTCTTCGACTTGATCTCAGCGGGACCGGTCAGCGGGGGCAGCCAGTCGGTGTAGTGGCACAACCAGGCCCCCCTGAGCGCGGCGTCCAGAGGGCCCTTTACCCGGTCGACCCACTCCCGCGGCCCCCGTCCGGCGATCTCCTTCGACATGCCGGCCCTGTTCAGCTCGGAGAGCTCACGGAAGTAACTCGGCCCGTGCATGGCGAAGGCGGCGGCGCTGTCCGCCCAGGTTTCCTCGTTCCAGAGCATGCCGCCTGCGGTCATCGCCTCGTAGGGAGGCCGGGCCTCGGCGGGAAAGGAGTTGTCCCGGACCATCTGCTCGGCCACCAGGTCCTTCTCGGCCCTGAGAGCCCGGCGCGCAGCCACGAGGAAGTCCTTGACGACGCCCGACCGCGCCTGGGCACCGAGCTGGTCCTCGGCCTCGCCCACCGCGATCAGAAGACTCCGCAGCCGCTCCATGCAGTACGCGGGATCCCGCCGTGAGTCCGCGTCGTACTTGGCGATGTCCTCCCGAATGGAACGCAGTTGGTCCGGCTCCTCTGCCGGACCCAGCGAGAAGGACTTGAGGAAGGACTTCACGGACCGGCCCGAGGAAGGGGCGGGGAGCCCGCCCGACAGCTCCTCGAAGCCCTTCCGCTGGACCACCGCCGGCCTGGCGACGGCGTCATCCGAAGCGACCGCCGACCGGGAGACGGTCCCCCCGGGTGACGCCGCCGCCTCGGCGGCCGGGACCCCGGCCGCCGGAACAGGGCCCGTCATCACTCGGTGCGCGTTGCTCTCCGCCTCCCGCTCGAAGCGGTCGGACGGGTCACTGACCCGCAGGCCGTCCCCCCGGTCGGTGCCGGAGACCGGGCCCCGGCGCTGCTGGAGCACATGGGTCAGTTCATGGGCCAGGGTGTGCTTGTCGCCACCCCCTTCACCGATGACGACATGGCTGCCCGAGGTGTAGGCCCGGGCGCCGATACCGGACGCGGAACTGCGCGCGTCCGCCCCGGTGTGCAGTCGTACGTCGGAGAAGTCGGCACCGAACCTGCTCTCCATCTCCTGCCTCACCGGACGGGCGAGTGGTGAACCCGCAGAGCGCAGCACCTCGCGCACTTCGGCGTCCGGCTGCTCCGGGGCGTGTTCG
The DNA here is from genome assembly GCF_043199535.1 of Streptomyces sp. NPDC048590. Lineage (NCBI taxonomy): Bacteria > Bacillati > Actinomycetota > Actinomycetes > Kitasatosporales > Streptomycetaceae > Streptomyces > Streptomyces sp. NPDC048590. The sequence continues at coordinate 44,072 of NZ_JBICWC010000012.1, forward strand.
GCCGACGCGCGGACACGACGGGCGATCATCCCGTTCACCACCGCGTTGCCGACGCCGTGCTGAGCGGAGCGGAGGGCGTCGGCGGTCAGCGGGGGAAGGCCGACGGCCCCTCCGGGGGACGCCTGCCGGCCGGCGGACGTCTGGCCCTGCGCCGGCTGCCGGACCTCGGTGTCCCCGCTGTGAGCCGTGGAGCCGTGAACCCTGGATCTCCGCACTCACTGCCCCCTCGTAGGCACACCCATGCTGCGGCCCCCAGTGGAACGCGCGGGCGCGGGCGCCGTCCAGGACGGTACGGGCAGAGGGGAGGGCAGGCCGGGGTGGCTGCCGGGCGCCCGTCAGCGGTGGACGAGGGCAGAGCCGCTGCCCCCGCCAGGGTCCCCGCGTCCCTGTCGTCCCGGCCCGCGCACCGCGCAGACTCGCCCTGGACACAGGTGAACGATCCGCAAGAACCTGAAGGAGCGAGCATGCCGACGTACCTCACCCCGGGCGTGTACGTGGAGGAGGTGCAGTCCGGTGCCCGGCCCATCGAAGGGGTCGGCACCGCCGTCGCCGCGTTCGTCGGGTTCGCCCGCAGCGGTCCGTTCCACACGCCGACGCTGGTCACCAGCTGGGACCAGTACACCCAGCTCTTCGGCGGCTTCGCAGAGGGCACCTACCTGCCCCACTCCGTCTACGGCTACTTCGCCAACGGCGGCGGCGCCGCGTACATCGTGCGCATCGGCGGTACGCCCGAGGACAACTCCGCCCCGGCGCAGGGCGGGAAGCGGCGCGAGTCCAAGGCCGCGCAGCCGGTGGAACTCGGCGGCTTCCTGCTCACCGGGCGGCCCGGCAGCACCGGCGTGTCGGTGGAGATCGCCGACGCGGGCGGCGAGAACCCGCCCGAGGACCGCTTTACGTTCCTCGTCCGCCAGGGCGACCAGGTGGTGGAGACGTACGAGGCCTCCACCCGCAAGAACGTCAAGGGCTACCTGGTCACCCAGGCCCGTGCCTCCAAGCTGGTCGAGGTCACCGAGCAGCAGGGCGCCACCCCGAGCCGCCCGGCGAACGGGACCGTGGCGGTCCCGGACGCCCCGGCCTCGCCCACCGCGTCCGGTTCCGGCGAGGTGGCCAGGCTGGACGCCTCCGAGTACGTCGGCGACCCCGCGGCCCGTACCGGGTTCGGCGGCCTCGAGGCCATCGACGAGATCACCATGGTCGCGGTGCCGGACCTGATGAGCGCCTACCAGCGCGGCGACATCGACGCCGAGGGCGTACGGACCGTGCAGCTCGCGGTGATCGCGCACTGCGAGCAGATGGGCGACCGGGTGGCGGTGCTCGACGCCCCGCCCGGCCTCAACGCCCAGCAGGTGCGCAACTGGCGTAACGACGAGGCGGGTTACGACTCCCGGTACGCCACCCTCTACTACCCGTGGGTGCGGGTCTTCGACCCGGCCGCCGGGCGCAACGCCACGGTCCCGCCGAGCGGTCACATCGCCGGTGTCTGGGCGCGCAGCGACGCCGAACGGGGCGTCCACAAGGCCCCCGCCAACGAGGTGATCCGCGGAGCGGTCGACCTGGAGATCCGGCTCAGCAAGGGCGAGCAGGACCTGCTGAACCCGATCGGGGTCAACTGTGTCCGGGCCTTCCCCGGCCGGGGCATCCGGATCTGGGGCGCACGCACCCTCTCCTCGGACCCGGCGTGGCGCTATCTGAACGTGCGCCGGCTCTTCAACTACCTGGAGGAGTCGATCCTCCTGGGCACCCAGTGGGTGGTGTTCGAGCCGAACGACGACCGGCTCTGGTCGAGCATCCGGCGCAACGTCACCGCCTTCCTCACCGAGGAGTGGCGGCGCGGTGCGCTCTTCGGCCGCACTGCCGAAGAGGCCTTCTACGTCAAGTGCGACCGGGACAACAACCCGCAGGAATCCATCGACCAGGGCCGGGTCGTCTGTGACATCGGTGTCTCGCCGGTCAAGCCCGCGGAGTTCGTGGTGTTCAGGCTGGCCCAGTTCTCCGACAGCACCAGCCTCGTCGACGAGTGACCCCCGGGTCCTGTAAGGAATAGGTGACAGACAGTCATGGCAACGGGCGACGCTCTTTCCACCCATGTCTTCGGCGTGCAGCTGGGCGGCTACCTGGTCGAGTCGATCCAGGAGATCAGCGGCTTCACCGTCGAGGAGGATGTCGTCGAGGTGAAGCAGGTCACCGCCGAGGGCAAGCAGATCATCCGCAAGCAGCCGGGTGCCCGGCAGGCCGGCGAGATCACGATCACCCGCGGACTCGACCAGAGCAGCGAGTTCACCAACTGGATCAAGGAGACCCTGAACAACGGCGCGGTGAACTCCGCGCGGCAGAACCTCACCATCGAGATCAAGGACTCCGAGGGCAACACGGTCCGCCGCATCCAGCTGATGCAGGGCTGGGCCTCCAAGTGGGAGGGGCCCTCGCTGAAGGCCGGCGACTCCTCCCCGGCGACCGAGTCCGTCACCATCGTGTTCGAGGAGATCGTCGTCGAATGAGGCGTCGCACGGTGACAGCGGGCAATCTGGACGAGCTCCTCCAGATGACCGACCCCGCGGTCCAGGCGAACGAGCCGGTGGCGGCACCCCCCGCCGCCGTCCCGCCTCCCGGCCAGGGCCAAGGGCTGCGCACGGAGTTCGAGTTCGAGCTGCCGCGCGGGTACGTCGACGAGGCGGGCACGGTCCACCGGCACGGCGCGATGCGCCTGGCCACGGCCCGCGACGAACTCCGGCCGCAGATCGACCTCAGGGTCAAGGAGAACCCGGCCTACCTCAGCGTCGTCCTGCTGAGCCAGGTGATCACCAGGATCGGTGACATCACCGATGTGCACGCGGGCGTCGTGGAGCGCATGTACGCCACGGATGTCGCCTTCCTGCAGGACTTCTACCGTCGCGTCAACAGCGAGGGCCACACCAGGGCGGCGGTGACCTGCCCGCACTGCGAGGGCCACTTCGAGGTCGATCTCTCGGGTGGGCGCCTGGGGGAATCGTGACGTACGCCCTTCCCCGGCTCCGGGAGGAAGTCGCGTACATCGCCTATCACTTCCACTGGGCACGCGAGGAGATCCTCGATCTGACCCACGACGAACGCCGGCAGTGGGTGGCCGAGATCGCCCGGATCAACACCCGTATGAACGAGAGTGGTTGAGTAGATGGCGGCATGGCGGGACAGGTGGCGGCAGCGGGCCGCGCGACTGTCCGGCGGGAAGGGCGCACCGGCGGCGCCCGCCGGCCCGGACCGCCCGACGACCGGCGGTCCCGCGCAGGCGGACCCGTCCGGACCGGACGGCGCGGGCAACCCCTCGGCCGTACCCGGCGACTGGGACGGCGGCTGGCGTCGTACCTCCGCGCCCGAGCTCACCGTCTCGCGGACGCCGCTCGGGGTCAGCGACGGCCTCGTCTTCAGGGCGGGACTCGCCTCCTGGCAGAACCCCTCCCTCGGCGGCACCCTCGGCCACGCCGTGCTGCCCACCGCCCCGACGGGCCTCGTACGGGGAGTCACGCGACCGGCGGAACCCAGTGCGTCGGGCGGCGGAAGCGGGCCGCTGCTGCTCAGAGCGGTACGGACGCAGGGCGATTCGGCGGGTGACGCCGAGGGGCCTTCGGCCCCGGCAGCCGTACGGCCGTCCTCGCGCCCACGCGGAGGTACGGCGGCGGTGCGCGGTGGGCGCGCCGCGGACGCCGGGTCGCCCGGATCCCCCGCCCCTCGTACGCCGACCGGGCGGGGGAGCGGTGAGGGCGCGGGCTCCACGGGATCGCCGGCCGCTCGTACGGCGGCTGCTCCGCCTTCCGCACGGCAGACGGCAGGCGCGCCGGTGGTGGCTCCCGTTCGGGGTGATCACCCTGTGCGGGCCGTCCAAGTGCCCTTGGTCCGGCGGGTGTCGGTGGTCCGGCCGCCGGTCACTCCCGGGCCGGCCGTGCAGCGTACGTCAACGGAGGCGGCCGGGCGGACCGGCGCGGGGGAGGCCCCTCGGGGCGTCGGCGCCGCACGGGTCGTACGGCCCCGCGCGGTCCGGCCCGCGCTGACCGTCGCCCGACGGCCGGCCGGTCCCGTGCGTACCGTCCCGGCCCTGCGGCCCGCCGCTGGTGAGGCGGCCGGTGTGCGCTCGGCCGCCGCCCCCGGCCAGGCCGGCGCACCGACCGGTGCACGGTCTGCGGGGGAGTCGAGCTCTCCGTCTCCCGCAGCGCCGGCCGGTCGGGCACCACTGGGCGCGCCGCTGGGGGAACTTCCGGCCACAGCGCGTCAGTTCACGACTGATGCGACTCAGAAGCCGACGCCGTCCGGCCCGCCCCTCCCTGTCGCGGTCCAGAGGCGAGCGGAAGGCACGGGCACGGACCGGGCGGCCGGTGCGTCCGGCCCTGTCGCAGAGCCCTCCGCGCCCTCCGCGCCCTCCGCGTCCGTGCCTTCCGCACCCGCCGTCCCGGCGCCGCGGGACACGCCGGGCGACCGCTCGGGGGCCCGCGCGCGCGGCGGCCTCGGCGCGCCCCTCCCGTCCCTGCCACCGACGGCAGGCGTGCCCGGTTCCGGTATGCCCGGGTCAGCGGCACACCGGCCGACGGCGGGGCCGGGTGGCGGTACGGGCGCGCCCCTGCTGGGACGGGGCGATGTCCAGCGCGCGGTCACCGAGGGCCCGTTCGCCGGGGGAGGTGCCATGGCTTCCGACGCCGAGGGCCCCGGACCGACGGGCCCGGCCACCCCGCTGGTACGCCCCTCGCACCGCACAGCCCCCGCCGGCACGACGACGGGTGACGGACCCACCGGGTCCGCGCACCGGACGGGAGCACCCACGGGTACGGCGACGGACAGCCCGCGTACGGGGGGCGTCGGGCCGGAACGGCAGCGCCCCGAGCACCGGGCGTCCGTGCCTGGACCGGTCTTCGCGACCGGCGCACACTCCACCTCGCCGGCCGGTCCCCGCCCCGCACCGCCGACCGGGTCGGGCGCCGCCCCCGGCGGTCACCGAGGGCCTTCCCGGGCGTCAGGCCCCATCTCACCCGCTGCCGAAGTCCGGGGCGTACGGCCACCTCGGGCGCCCGCGCCCGGAATCCCCCTCGTCGTCGCGCGCTCCGTGGCGTCGGCGGCGACAGACTCCGGGACCTCCGGCCGGGGCCCGCTCCCGGTCACCGGTGACGGGTCCACGGGCCCGGTGGCCCACCGGCCCGGCGCCACCCCGGCCGGGACGGTCACCGGCCCGATGCTCACCGCCGCATCGCTGCCCCTCCTGCCCGCACGGCCGCTCACCCTGAGCACCCGGGTCCCGGAAGGACTGGCGCCGCCCGCCACCCCCGCCCGCGCGGGAGGCGGCCTCGTCGTACCCGCGCGCTGGCCCGGGACGCCCGCTCACGCCCCGGAAAGCCAGGCCTCACCGCCCGGGTCACCGGGCGCCCCGGTGCAGCGCGCCGCGGCAGCCCACCTGGGTGGAGACGCGCACGGCGTCCGGGCCGGGGCCCCCACGGCACACTCCGCGCCCCACGCACCCACGGGCCGGGCGATCCGGGACCACGCCCGGTCGCCCGGTCACCCCGCCCCGGTTCCGGTGACCGACACCCGGCCCGCCGCACCGCGCGTAGCCGTCGTGACGCCCGCACCGCGCGTACCCGTCGTGATGCCCGCCCCGGCGCGCCCGGAGGCAACCGCCGTACAGGCCGGGAGCCTGCCGGTGAGCGCGCCGGGCACGCCACCGGCAACGGGCGGCCCGCCCACTCCGCAGGCACAGGCCGGGCCCGTGGCCCTGGTGCGCCCCAGGGCGGTGGTCACCGCTCAGCCGCCCGCCGGGGGAGCGGGGGCCGCGCTGCCGGTCCAGCGCGCCCCTTCACCCGCCGGAGACCTGGCGGTCGCCAAGGGAACCCCGGCGAAGGCGGCACCGGCCAAGGACCGGTCGCGGACGGCCTCACCGGCAGGGGACCTCGCGGTCGCCGCGGGCCGTCCGGGCGCACCCGCGCGCTCCACCTCGTCCTCGTCCCCGGCCAAGGGGGCGTCGAGGGCCGACGACCCGAGAGATCCCGGCCTCGACCTCGACGACCTGGCACGCCGCCTCCTCGACCCGGTGGCCCGGCTGCTCCGCACCGAACTGCGGCGCGGCAGGGAACGCACGGGCCGCCCCTACGACGGACGCCGCTGAGGGCGTGGCACGGAACGGATGACGGACTGATGACGGACAACATCTTCGCCACGAGCGTGTTCTTCCGGCTCGCGATCGGCGGCGACGACCTGGGCGCGTTCCAGACCTGCTCGGGCATGGGCGCCGAGGTCGAGATGGAGAGCTATGCGGAGGGCGGGAACAACGGGTTCACCTGGCAACTGCCCGGCAGGGTCAGCTGGTCGAACATCACCCTGACCCGACCGGTCACCGCCGACACGGCGAAGATCGGCCGCTGGCTGGACGAGACGCTGCGGCGGGTGGAACCCAAGGACGGCGAGATCGTGGCACTGAGACCCGACCTGACACGGATCATCAGCTGGCAGGTGTTCGGGATCGTCCCGGTCCGCTGGCAGGGCCCGTCCTTCGACCCCAGCAGCTCCCAGGCGGCGGTGGAGACCCTGGAGATCGCCCACGAGGGTCTGCGGCCCTCCTGACGCGCTGAGTAGCGCGCCCGGCCCGTGACCGCCGCGCGCCCACCGTCCTCGCACCACGCCTCGACACCCGTACCGGGAAAGGAAGTCCACGCATGTCCCCAGCGGTCCGCGCCAGCCGCGCACGGGCACAGCTGACCCTGAAGGAACCTCCCACTTCGGTCGGCGCGAAGCCCGGCGGGACGATCGCACGGCTCGACCTGCAGTTCAACCCGTCCACCCTCCAGCTCCAGAAGACCACGGAGTGGCGGCGCACCCCGTCCAGGATGGCGGGGCAGTCGGCGCTGCCCGAGTTCGTCGGCAGCGGTCCGCGCACCCTGAGCCTCGACGTGTTCCTGGACGCCACGGCCAAGCACGACAACTCCGTGGAGCAGGCGGTCGAGAAGCTGATGAAGGCGTGTGTGCCGACCCCGATGAGCCTCGGCCGGAAGAAGCCGGCCAGCCCGTGGGTGCGGTTCGAATGGGGAACCGCCCGCACCACGTCGTTCGACGGGGTGCTGTCCAGCCTGTCGGTGTCGTACACCCTCTTCGACGTCGACGGGAAGCCGCTCAGGGCCACCTGCCAGCTGTCGATCGAGGAGGCGAGCGTCGACCCCGCGGGGCAGAACCCGACCTCCGGCGCGCGCACCGCACGGAGCACGCACACCGTGGTGGCGGGCGACAGCCTGGCGCTGCTCGCCTGGCGGGAGTACGGCGACGCGACGGCCTGGCGGGTCATCGCGGAGGCCAACGCGATCGACGACCCGATGGCGCTCGTGCCCGGCACCGACCTGGTGGTGCCGGGCCTGCGGGACGCCGGAGCGGAGGAGGAACGATGAGTACGTCGGCGGAACGTGGCGGCCGGTCGTTCGCGGCCGACCCCGTGGTGGAGACCCCCGGGGAACTGCCGCCCGTCTGGGCCGCACAACTGGTGAGCTGTGTGGTCGACGAGAACGTGGGGCTGCCCGACGCGGCCGTGCTCACCTTCCGCGACCCCGACCACGAGTTCCTGCGGGCCACCGGCATAACCATCGGCACCCCGCTGCGGGTGTCCGTCGTCACCGTGGGCGGACAGGCACGCGAACGGCTCTTCAACGGCGAGGTGACCGCACTGGAGGTGGACCGGGACCGCACCGGCTCCTTCACGGTCGTACGGGCCTACTCCAAGGCGCACCGCCTCCAGCGGGGCCGCAAGGTGGTGGCGTACCGGAACATGACCGCGTCGGCGATCGTCCGCAAGGTGGCCTCGGGCGCGGGGCTCGCCTGCGGGAAGGTCGAGGCCGCCCCCGTCACGTACGAGCAGCTGTCGCAGGCGAACGTCTCCGACTGGGAGTTCCTGCAGTACCTCGCGGCAGAGAGCGGCGCCCAGGTGCGGGTCGACGACAAGGGGCTGCTGCAGTTCACCAAGCCGGTGAAGGCAGCCGGCGCGCCGTCCCCGACGACATCGGCCACCCGCAGCCCGATGGTGCTGGAGTACGGACGGAACCTGCTGGCGCTGCGGGCCTCCCTGTCGGCAGCGGACGGGGCGCAGCAGGTGGAGGTGCGGGGCTGGGACGTGACCACCAAACGCCCCCTGGTGGCCCGCAAGCCGTCGGTGACCAGCGACACGGTCGTGCCGGGACTGAGTCCCCAACTCGCCGCACGGTTCGGCAGATCGTCGAAGCTGACCGTCACCGACACCCCGTACCGCACCCAGGCCGAGACGACGGCGGTCGCCGACGCGGTGGCGGACGGTGTCAGTGCCGGCTTCGGTGAGCTCGAGGCGGTGGCGGAGGGCAATCCGCTGCTGCGCGCCGGGAAGCCGGTGGCACTGGGCAACGTCGGTCAGGCGTTCTCCGGGCGTTACACGGCGACGGCCGTCCAGCACGTCCTGGAGCCCAACGGGGGCTATCGCACCACGGTCTGGGTCAGTGCGAGCCCCGACCGATCCCTTACCGGCCTGGTCACCGGCGCCAACGCGCCGAGCCGGGGCCCGCGCATGCCGGGTCTGGCGATCGGCGTGGTGACCGACGTGCGTGAGGTGGGCGGCGCGGAGAGCGGCTCGGTGAAGCTCAAGTTCCCCTGGCTGGACGACACCTACGTCACCGACTGGGTGCGCACCGTGCAGTGGGGAGGCAAGGGCGGAGGGGGCGTTGTGAGCCCCGAGGTCAACGACGAGGTGCTGGTCGGCTTCGAACAGGGCCTGCTCGACAGCCCTTACGTCATCGGCGGCCTCTACAACGGCGTGGACAAGCCGTCGCCGCACGACGTGCCCCTGGTCGACCGGACCAGCGGCCGCGTCAACCGCCGTTCCCTGGTGTCGCGTTCGGGTCACCGGGTGGAGCTGCTCGACGCACGGGCGCCGGGACCCTCCGGGGTCCGGCTGCGCTCCGCCGACGAACGGCTGGAGGTGTTCCTCGACGACCGGAAGGACCGGATCGAGCTGTCCGTGTTCGCGGGCAAGGGCCGGCAGCCCCTCACCTCGGTCACGCTCGACAAGAAGGGCATCACCGTCGACGCGGGGCGTGGAGACGTCAGCGTCTCCGGCCGGAACGTGGACATCAACGGCAGGGTCGGCGTGAAGATCGGCGGCCGGTCGGTGAACGTCACCGGCAGTTCGGGCGTCACCGTCGACGGCGGTCTGCTCGGCGTCCTCAAGGCCAAGCTCATCCGCATCAACTGACCCCGACCAGAAGCCCGTTCATACCGAGGAGTACCGCATGCCAGCCGCAGCCCGCACGGGCGACCCCACCAACCACGGCGGCAGGATCACCACACCGCCGCCCCCGGCCGCCCAGGCGGCGGCCCGTGTCCTCATCGGCGGTCTTCCGGCCGCCGTCGTGGGCAGCCTGTGCGTCTGCCCGGTCCCCCCGCACGCGCTGCTCGGGCCGGCCAATGTGATCATCCCCGACCCGGTGGGCGCGGTGAAGGGCGGCACCGTCCTCATCGGCGGACTGCCGGCCGCACGGGCCCGTGACAAGACGGCCTGCGGCGCGATGGTGCTGACCGGCGCCATGAACGTACTGATCGGCGGGGTGTGATGAGCGAACGGTTCATCGGCAGAGGCTGGGCCTTCCCCCTCGGGGTGGGGCCGACCGGCGGGATAGCGATGGTCGATAAGGAGCGGGAGATCGAGGAGGCCATCCGCCTGGTCCTGGGGACCGCCCCCGGCGAGCGCCCCATGCGGCCCGAGTTCGGCTGCGGCATCCACGAGTACGTCTTCGCCCCGGGCGACGGGGCCACCGCCGGGCGGGTCGCGCAGCAGGTGCGCGAGGCGCTGGAGCGCTGGGAACCGCGGATCGCGGTGGACGACGTGGTGGTCGCCTTCGACGCCGTGGAGGCCGGCACCCTCTACATCGACGTGCACTACACGCTGCGCTCCACCAACGACCGGCGCAACCTGGTCTTCCCGTTCTACACGATCCCCTCCGACGAACCGGCCGGCGAGGGCGCGGAAACCGGGCCCGGCACCTGGCTCACGGCCGTTGCCGGGGAACGGGGCGCCGCCTGATGGCCCTGCCCTCACCCAACCTGGACGACCGCCGGTTCCAGCAGCTGGTCGACGAGGCGAAGCGCTACGTGCAGCAGCGTGCCCCGGAGTGGACCGACCACAACGTCTCCGACCCGGGCGTCACCCTCATCGAGACCTTCGCCTACCTGGTGGACCAGCTGCTGTACCGGCTGAACCGGGTCCCGGACAAGAACTACACCGCCTTCCTCGACCTGTTGGACATCCGGCTGTTCCCGCCCGCCGCGGCCACCGCCGAGGTCGACTTCTGGCTGTCGGCGCCCCAGGCCGACGCGGTGGTGCTGCCCGCGGGCACCGAGGTCACCACCGCGGCCGGGGACGTCGACGAGCCGGTCGCCTTCACCACCGTGGACGAACTCCGCATACTGCCGAGTGAGTTGATACGTCTGGTGACAGCGCCCCGGACCGGTGAGCAGACCGACAGGACCGGGATGCTCGCCGAGGGCCAGGACGTGCCCTGCTTCCAGGCGGCACCGGAACCGGGCGACGCGCTGCTGTTCGGCCTGCCGACGGCGGTGCCGCGATGTGTCGTCGCCGTACGGCTCGACAGCCGCGTCGAGGGCGTCGGCGTGGACCCCCGCCAGCCGCCGCTGGTGTGGGAGGCGTGGGACGGTGGCGGCTGGCAGCCCTGTGAGACGGGAACCGACACCACCGGCGGCCTCAACCGGCCCGGCGAGATCATGGTGCATGTCCCGGCCGGACACACCGCGTCGGTGATCGGCGGCAACCGCGCGGGCTGGCTGCGCTGCCGGGTCACCGAGGCGGAGCCCGGGCAGCCCTTCTACTCGGAGTCGCCGACCGTACGCGAGGCCGAGGTGTTCACCGTCGGCGGAACCATGTCCGTCGAGCACGCCGAGACCGTCACCGATGTGTTCCTCGGAACCTCCGAGGGCGTCGCGGGACAGACCTTCCGGCTCGCCCGCCCGCCGGTACTCCTGGACGCCGAACCGCCGTCGGTCGAAGTGTCCTCGCCCGACGGCTGGCAACCCTGGGACGTCGTCGAGCACTTCGGCCGCTCGGGCCCCACCGACCGGCACGTCCGGGTGGACGCGACGACCGGGGAGTTCGGCTTCCCTCCGGCGCTGCGCGAGCCGGACGGCACCCTCCGCCTCTGCGGGGCCGTACCGCCCAAGGGCGCGGGCATCCGCGTCGCCCGCTACCGCACCGGGGGCGGTCCGGCGGGCAACGTGGCACGCGGGGCGATCTCCGTGCTGCGCAGCTCGGTCCCGTACGTCGCCCGGGTCTCCAACCGGGAGGCGGCGCGAGGCGGGGTCGCCGGTGAGACCCTCGCCAACGCCAAGCTGCGTGCCCCCGAGGCGCTGCGCATGCAGGAGCGTGCGGTGACCGCCGAGGACTACGAGATCCTCAGCCGCCAGGCCGCGCCCTCCGTGCTCCGGGTCCGCTGCCTGCCCGCGGGCGGTGCGGGGGCGGTGAGGGTCCTCGTCGTACCGGACGCGGTCGCCGACGAGGGGGACGACCGGCTCCGCCTGGAGCAGCTGATCCCCTCCGACCAGGTGCTGCGGGCGATCACCCGTACCCTCGACGAACGACGGCTGATCGGTACCCGCCTCGTCGTCGAACCACCCGTCTACCAGGGCGTCACCGTGGTGGCCAGGCTGTCGGCTCCGCCCGGCGACACTGACCGGGTACGCGAGGCCGCACTCGACGCCCTCTTCCGGCACCTCAACCCGCTGCGCGGAGGACCTGACGGCACCGGCTGGCCCTTCGGACGCCCCGTCCAGTACGGAGAGGTGTTCGGCGTGCTGCAACGCGCCACCGGGAACGCGCTGATCGAGGACATCCGTCTGTTCCCCGCAGATCCGATCACCGGCCGCCGCGGTTCGCCCGCGGACCGGATCGACCTCGGTGCCGGCGCGCTGGTCTTCTCGTACCAGCACCAGGTGGTCGTCACCGCGATCGAGCCGGAGGCACGGCGATGAGGGCCGCCCGGACCGGAGCCACCGCGGGGGTGCGCCGATGAGAGCAGCGGTACCCGGTCTGTCCAGCCGACACCCGATCGGCGGGCAACTGCCCGCGTTGTACGCGGACGACGACTTCGCGCAGCGCTTCACCGCAGGGCTGGACACCGTCCTGGCCCCGGTGTTCGCCACGCTCGACAACCTGCCCGCCTATCTCGAACCACGCGTGGCGCCCGCCGACTTCGTGGCGTGGCTCGCCTCCTGGGTGGGAGCCACGGACGACGCGCGGTGGCCGATGGAGCAGCGCCGCGAGGCGGTCGTCAGGGCGATGGAGCTGCACCGCCGGCGCGGCACCGCGCGCGGACTCGTCGACGCCCTGCGTCTCGCGCTCGGGGCCCACGCGCGGGTGACCGAGGACGGCGGCGCCGTGTGGTCCGGCACGCCGGGGGCGGAACTGCCGCCGGAGCCACCGGACGAAGCGCTGGTCCGGGTGTGGCCCGGCGACGGCGCAGGGTCGGTGGATCCGGAGCGGGTCCGCGAGATCGTCCGGGCCATGTGCCCGGTGCACACCGGGTGCCGGATCGAGATCCTGTCCGGCCCGCCCACAGACGAAGGGAGGTGACGTCATGCGCGCATGTCCCGCCTGCGGGGCGTCCAACGGCCCCGGGGACGACTTCTGCGGCAACTGCGGTGCGTACCTGGGCTGGTCGGAGGGGTCCGGCACCCGCGAGCCCGAGGCCCCCGGCGCCCCGGCGCCCGGTGGGGGCGCGCCCCCGGCCACCGCCGGGTCCGGGCCTGAGACGGCGGACCGGGAGCGCCCGGACGACTCGGCCGGCACCACGACGGCCCCCGGCCCGGCAACGGCGACCGCCCCCGGCACCGGGCCTTCCGTATTCGCGGAGGAGGCGGCACCGCCGGATCCGGCAGCAGGCCCGGTGAGCACCCCCGCCACCCCGTCGCCCGCGCCCGCCCCGCCACCCCCGCCGATCCGTCCCGCCCCGTCGCCCGCGCCCCGGCCTCCGGCCCCCGAGGAGCCGCCCGTCCAGGACCCGGTGCCCGTGCTCCCGGCGAAGGCGGTGGCGCCCAGGCCCGTCGTACGTCCCACCGCCCCGGCGGACGAGGTGTCGGGGACGCCGTGTCCCGCCTGCGGTACCCCCAACCAGCCGGGCCGCCGCTTCTGCCGGCGGTGCGCGGCGGAGCTGCGGCCCACCGCCGATCCGGAGGCCCTGCCCTGGTGGCGGACTGTCTGGCCGTTCCGCCGCAAGGTCAGGGCGAGTTCGGGCCGGCTGTGGCGCTTCCTCGTCGTACTCGTCGTCGTGCTGGCCCTCTGCGCGGGCGGGTTCCTGCTGCTCCCCGCAGGACGCGCGCTGATCGAGGACACCCGGGACAAGCTGGGCAAGGCGAAGCCGGTGACCCCGGTGAACACCGAGGCGAGCGCCGAGATACCCCGGCACCCGGCGACCGGCACCACGGACGGGCTGAGCAACCGCTACTGGGGCGCACCGTCGGCGGGCGCCTCGGTGACGTACACCTTCGGGAAGTCCTTCCGCCTGGTCGACCTGATCATCACCAACGGCGCCTCCGGGAAGCCGCAGGAGTACGCCCGGCAGGGGCGCGCGCTGCGGATGGACATGGAGGTGACGACGGAGGACGGCGGGACGGAGCGCAGGGAGATCTCCCTCAGCGACAAGCCGGGCCCGCAGACGGTGGCCGTCCAGATCAGCGACGTACGGACGGTCCGCCTCGTCCTGCGCTCACCGGCCGGCCAGACCGAGGGCCGTCATCTGGCCCTGGCCGAGGTGGAGTTCTTCCAGCGGAGCTGACACGGGGCGGATGTCCGGTCAGTGAACCCGGGGCCCGCGCGGTCGTCGCGCGGGCCCCGGGGCGCAGTGACCGTGGGAACCGTCCGGCATCCGCCAAGAGTCCGGCGTCGCCTGCCTGTTGACATGACGGTCCACCGTCCCTAGCGTGACGCCCCGTCATTACATCGATGTAAACACTGAGTCGATGTGAAGAGCCGCGGAAAGGACTCCCCGTGCCTGCCAGTCCCCCCAGATCCACCCGCGCACGCACCATGCTCGTGACCGCTCTCGCTCTCCTCGTGCTCCTCCTGGGGCAGTTGGCGGCGGGCACCGAGCCTGCCGGAGCCGCGACCTCCGCCCCAACCGACGCCTCCCGGACGGCCGCAGCGGCGGCCGGTACGTTCCGCAACCCCCTGAACACAGGCCCCGACCCCTTCATGACGCACTGGCAGGGGAACTACTACCTCACGACGACCCAGGGCAACAGCATCCGGATGTGGCGCTCGCCGTCCCTGGGAACCCTGCTCACCGCCGACCCGATCACCGTCTGGACGGACTCCGACACCTCACGCAACCGCAACATCTGGGCCCCGGAGTTCTACCGTTTCGGCGACCGCTGGTACCTCTACTACACGGCGGACGACGGCGTCGACGACCACCACCGGCTGTACGTACTGGAGTCCGACCGGGACGACCCGGCAGGCCCGTACCACTTCAAGGCGAAACTCGCCCCGCCGAACCACGCGAACGAATTCGCCATCGACGCCGGGATCCTCCAGCTGAACGGCCGTCTCTACCTCGCCTACAGCGGGATCAACCAGTACCAGCACAACGGGCTCAACATCGCGCCCATGTCCAACCCCTACACCGTGTCGGGCAATGCCGTCGCCATCAACGGCGCGGGCGGCTGCCCCGAGGTGCGGGAGGGCCCCGAGTTCCTCTACCGCAACGGCCGGGTCTGGATGACCTACTCGGCCTGCGACACCGGGAAACCGGACTACCAGGTCTGGATGATGTCGATGCCGCTCACCGCGGACCCGCTCGTGCCGGGCAACTGGAGCCAGCACCAGGGGGCCGTCTTCTCACGCGCGGACGACCGGGGCGTGTTCGGCCCGGGGCACCACGCGTTCTTCCGGTCGCCCGACGGCACGGAGGACTGGATCGTCTACCACGCCAAGACGACGTCGGTGAACACGTACTCCAACCGCACCACCCGCGCCCAGAAGTTCACCTGGCGCGCGGACGGCAGCCCCGACTTCGGCCGGCCGCTCGCGATGGGAGCGACCCAGGACCTGCCCTCCGGTGACCCCGGATCCGGGAACTACTGGATCAACGACGACGGCCGCTCCAGCGGCGCCGGCTCCCTGGCCTACAGCGGGGCCTGGAACTCCGGTACGGGCTGCGGCACACAGTGCTTCTGGAGCGACGACCACTGGAGCGACCAGACCGGCGCCTCGGCCACCTTCACCTTCACCGGAACGCGCATCGTCCTGCTCTCCGTGAAGGACACCGGGAACGGCTACGCGGCCGTCAGCGTGGACGGCGGGGCCGAGCAGCGGATCGACCTGCACAACTCGATCCGCGTGGGCGAGGCGGTGCAGTACGTCAGCCCCCGGCTCGCCCACGGGCAGCACACCCTGAAGGTCAGGGTCACGGGCGAGCACAACTCCCAGTCAGGGGCCTCGTTCGTGAGCATCGACCGCGCCGAGGTGTATGTGAACTGACCGGCCCGGCCTGGCTGCGGTTCTCGCGCCGGCTCCGCCCCGGCGGGCGCCGCTTGGCCCGTCAGGGCATCGCACACTGCCCTTCGGTACATGGCGTGACGGACGTTCACCGCGTATTCAGGAAGGTGACCGAGTCCGTCTCCCCCGGAAGGCATCCATGCGAGCCCGCGAGAACCCGCAGCACGCCGACGAGAAGCAGCCCGGCCGGCCACCGGTCCGTACCTCGGAACCGGCGGGAGCGGTCGCCGGGAACGTGTCTCCCGGGACCCTGGCGGCCCTTCAACGCGCTGCCGGAAACGCCTCGGTGGTCCAGATGCTCCGCAGGACGGGCCGGCCCGAGCCGCTGCGGGAGCACGAGCACGGCGAGGGCTGCGGCCACCCGCAGGCCGGGCCGGCCGTACAGAGGTCGTCCGTCCACGCCGTCCTCCGGAGCCCCGGAGCACCACTGGACGAGGACACCCGTACGGAGATGGAGAGCAGGCTCGGCGCCGACTTCTCGGACGTACGCCTGCACACCGGGAGCGCCGCGAAGGCGTCGGCGGCCGAGGTCGGCGCACGCGCCTACACCTCGGGCAGCCATGTCGTCATCGGCGAGGGCGGGGGCGACAAGCACACCCTCGCCCATGAGCTCACCCATGTCATCCAGCAGCGCCGGGGCCCGGTGGCCGGCACCGACGACGGCACGGGCCTGCGGGTCTCCGATCCGGACGACCGCTTCGAGAAGGCGGCCGAGGCCAACGCCACCCGTGCGATGAGCAGGCCGGTGCAGCGAAGGCCATCGGTGAAGGGCGGCGAGAGGGACAGGACTCCGGCCGCCCGCGATATCCGGGTGCAGCGCGTCACCACACGGGACGGCTCGGGAAATCCGCCGCTCCCCGCATGGGACAAGGTCGCACCGCGGTGGACCTCTCCCGTCTACGGACCCGTGAACCCCAACGGCGGGCCGCTGGACCGCACCGGCGGGTCCGGCGTCACCCTCACCCTGGGCCCCAGCATCAATTCACCCGAGCACACCTACTCGGGTTCCACGCCGGCGGCCGACCAGTGCACCCTCGTCAACGAGCTCAACCAGCGGGACGGCAGCGGCTGGGTCAAGGGCCATCTGTGGAACGACAACCTCGGCGGCCCGGGGGAGTCGAGGAACCTGACGCCCATGACCAACAGCACCAACGGCAGCTTCAACCGCTCGTTCGAGGAACCCCTGAAGAGGATGCTGCGGGCGTGCACACACCACGCGCAGTACACCTCGAACACCCCTGTCTGGTACGGCGTGACCTTCAACGTCCGCACCTACGGCCAGATGTCCACCGACCCCAACAAGCTGGAGTTCTACGTGCCCGAGGGGGTCGAGTACACGGCGAGCTACGTCCAGATGGACCGGGCCACCCAGACCGTCACCGCGGTGACGACGGTACCGGCCGGCTTCCCGCCGGTGATCACGTAGGCGCGCGTACCCGTTCGGCGGGGCGGGCCGCGCACATGCGTCCCGCCGTCCCGCCGTCCCGACCGGGCCAGGCGAGCCGGGCGGGACAGTGGCGAGGAGACGACACGTCGTAATGTCGCCAACAGCGTCCGGGGGGTTGCCCGGCATGCCTCCGATGCCTTTCCTGGCGCGGCGAACAGCGACTTCGCGGCCTGCCGGGCACGCCTTTGCGGCCCGGGGCGGTGACGGGCACATACGCGATGCTGACACCCATGCACGATCTCGGAAGACCGTCGCCCCCCGTCACCGACACCGCACGAGCACACGCACCCCGAAACCCTGCCGGAGCCGGAGACCCGGAGGTGCTGATGCGCGCCCTCTTCCGGCGGCTGGACGACGAGCTGCGGCACGCCGAATCGGCAGCTGCGGATCTGGTCCGGGGGCGGACGGCGGACGACAGCCCGGTGCTCGTGGAGACGGTCACCGGCCGGGAGGCGCAGGGCCACCGCATCCTGGAACTGGAGACCGGTGCCCGGCGCACCTTCCAGGCGTGCCTGACCGGTCTGAACACCACCACTCCGGTGCCGATCACCCTGGCGTCACTGCCGGATCCCGAGCCCGACGAGGAGCGCCCGCCCTGGCGGAGCGCTCCCCCCGAGGTCAGCTACCAGCTGCTCGTCGACCGCGACTTCCTGGCGGAGCCGGCGGCCGTGGCCGCCCTGGAGGAGCGGGTGGCGCGCGGGGAGCAGGTGCGCGTCGTCGACCACCCGCTGCTCAAACTGGCGGTGGCGGACGGTGAGGTCGCCATGGTCCAGGTCGATCCGGAGTGTTCCGTGCTGCTGCGGCCGCCGCTGACGGTACTGGTGACCGAGCTGTTCGCCGCCGCCTGGCGCCACGCCCGGCCCTACCTGCGGGAGGTCGCCGAGCTCACCCCGGTCGACCGGCAGATCCTGCAGCTGATGGTCTCCGGCCTCACAGACGCGGCGACCGCCAAGCAGCTGGGCACCTCACCTCGCACGGTGCAGCGGAAGGTGCGGGCGCTCATGGACCTGGCCTCGGTCACCTCCCGGCTGCAACTCGGCTGGTACGCCATGCGGAACAACTGGATCTGACGGGGCCCCTACGCCTTCCGGTCCGGAGCCGCGTCATCCGTCGACGCGATCGTGCGCAGGATGCCGGCGGCACCGGGCGGTGCGTTCAGCCGGTACGGCGGCCGGGCCGGCGGTCGTACGCGGTGGCCCGGGAGCCGTCTACGCCCACCTCCAGGCGCCCCACCTTCTCGATCTCCAGCACGACCCGGTCACCGTGGCTGAGCGGTCCCACACCGGCCGGGGTGCCGGTCGCGATCACGTCGCCCGGGTGCAGGGTCATCACGGAGGACGTGTAGGCGATCAGCTCGCGGACACCGAAGATCAGGTCCGCCGTGTTCGTCCGCTGCCGGATGGCTCCGCCGACGTCGCAGCGCAGGTCCAGCGTGTCCGGGTCGGGGATCTCGTCCGCGGTCACGATCCACGGCCCGAGCGGGGTGAAGGTGTCGAACGACTTCCGTGTGGAGCGGTCCTCACCGGAGCGGACGGTGATGTCCAGCACGCAGGTGTAGCCGAAGACGTGGTCCAGTGCCTCGTCCGCGCCGACATGACGGGCGGTGCGGCCGATGACGACGCCCAGCTCGCCTTCCTGGTCGGTGCGTCTGTCGTTGTAGGGCAGCAGGATGTCCTGGCCGGGACCGATGACGGACGAGTTGGCCTTGAGGAAGACGCCGAGGTCCGCGACGGACGTCGTGTACTCCATCTCGGCCTTGTGGTCCAGGTAGTTGACCGGAGCGCCGACGATCTTTCCGGGTCGCGGGAGGGGAGCCTCCAGGGCCACCTCGGAGAGCGGGACCCGGGGGCGTCCGTCGAGGTCGAGACGGGCGGCCGCGCCGCGGGCGACGTCCTCGATGTGCCGGTGGAGCGCTCCGGCCGCACCGGGGGCCTCGCCCCCGGCGAGCTGGTCGGTCACGTCGACGACGGAGTCGCCGTCCACGATCCCGAGGCGTCCCTTGTCGAACAGGGCCAGTCGCATGACTGCCTCCTTGCGTGTGTCGGTGGTGAGGATCAGGCGCCGGGATCGGCGTTTTCCGTGCGATAGAGGCCGAGGGAACGCATGACCGGTTCGTCGCTGTAGGAGAACAGCACGGCGTCGTCCGTCGACGAGGAGTTGAGATGCCGGTACGACGCCCATCCGGGCACGGCGAACGTGTCCTTCTCCGACCACTCCAGGCGTTCGCCGTCGACGATGGTGGCGCCCTCTCCGCGCACGACACTGAAGACGGTGGATGCCGTGTGCCGGCGCCCCGCACCCTGGAACCCGGGGCGTAGGCGCTGGACGCGGCAGCCGATCGTCGGCATCACCGGGCCACCGGTCCAGGGGTTGGTGTACTCCAGGACGATCCCGTCGACGTCACTGCCCTCGGCGGTGTCCGCGACGGAGTCGAGGGCCTTCCGGGTCTCCGCCCATGTGTAGCGCGTGACGGGCGAGTTGGGGCCGTCCTGGGACAGCCACACGGGATTCAGCCGGCCGTGCAGGAACTGCCTGCTGCCCGCGTCGTCGGGCCGGGTGACGGGCTGGAGGCGCTGGGGGTACTTCTCGTAGAAGCCGGCTTCGAGCGCGTTGACCAGTGGGTAGTCCAGCGCGTCCAGCCAGATCATCGGCGCGTCGCCCTCGTGGGTGTGGTCGTGCCAGTGCCAGCCGGGCGTGAGCAGCAGATCGCCGGGCGACATGAAGACCCGCTCGCCGTTCACGGTGGTCCAGGCGCCGTCGCCCTCCAGGATGAAGCGGAAGGCGTTGGAGGTGTGCCGGTGGGCCTGAGCCGTTTCGCCGGGCAGGATGATCTGGAGCCCGGCGTAGAGGGTGTTGACGGTGGCAGGAGGGTCGGTCAGACCTGGGTTGACCAGCATCAGTACCCGCCGTTCGGCCTCGTCCAACGAGAGTGTCCCGGCGAAGTGGAGCAGGTGAGGCCTGAGTTCGCGCCAGCTCCAGCGGTGCGGTACGGCTCGGCTCCTCGGCTGCGCCGGGAACAGGTTGCCGTAGAAGCGCCACAGAGGGGCGGCGCCCAGCCCTTCCAGGGCCTTGTAGGCGGGGTCGTCGGTCGTCACGAGGTCCTCCTTCGCTGTCGGTTCAGCCGCCGGTTCACAGGGCGGTGACGGGGGCCGGGGCGGGAGTCCACACCCAGGCGATGTCGTCGAAGTCCTCCGGGCCGCGGGAGGAGAGGGCCATGTTGCGGAAGGTCGCGCCCATGCCCTCCAGATGGCAGATCTCGCCGAAGCGGTGGGCGTCGGTCTGGACGCGCGTCGCCCGCTCACGACGTCTGTCGGCGTACGCCGCGAAGGCATCCGCCGGATCGCTCGCGCCCGCGAGTGCCTGCCCGAGGGCGACCGCGTCCTCCAACGCCTGGCAGGCCCCCTGGGCCAGGTACTGGAGCATCGGGTGGGCGGCGTCCCCGAGGAGGGCGATCCGGCCGTGGACCCAGCTGTCGATGGGTGCCCGGTCGTACAGGGGCCAGCGCCGGTCGCGCGAGACCAGGGGAAGCGCGTCGCGTACGGCCTGGCAGGTGCCGGCGAAGCGCTCCTCCAGCTCCGCCTCCGTACCCCAGTCGTCGGAGTCCGGGGTGTAGTGGTCGCTCTCGAAGACGGCGACCTGGTTGTACAACTCGCCCCGCCGCAGGGGGTACTGCACCAGGTGCATACGCGGTCCCGCCCAGACCATCACCGCGTCCGACGCCGCGATCCGGGACATCCGGCCGGTCATCCGCGCGGCCGGAATGGCGCCGCGGAACGCCACGTAGCGCGAACACACGGGGTCGCCGTCGCCCACCAGGGCCTGACGCAAGGAGGAGTGCAGGCCGTCGGCGGCGACGGCCGCGTCCGCGCTCAGAGGCCGCTGTCCCCCGGCGAAGTGCAGACGGACACCGGAGCCGTCCTGTTCGGCGAGGGTGACGGTGTGCCCGGTGCGAAGCGTGACGCCCGGGTGTTCCTCGCAGGCGGCCAGCAGCGCGGAGTGCAGGTCCGTGCGGTGAGTGACCAGGTAGGGGTGCTTGAAGCGCTCGGTGTAGGCGGCGCCCCGCAGATCGAGGGCGGTGACCTGGTCACCCGTGAGGGCGTCCATCATCACCAGGCGAGGCGGTGCGACGGCGGTGTGCCGGACGGCGGGCAGGACACCGAGCTCGTCGAGGGCGAGCGATGCGTTCGGTGCGAGTTGCAGTCCGGCTCCGATCTCACCGAAGCGTCCGGCGCGCTCCACGAGGGTGACGCGGTGACCGGAGCGGGCCGTCGCCAGCGCGGCGGCCAGACCGCCGATGCCGCCACCGACGACGGCGATGTGGAGGGGAGTGGTGACAGGCATGCGGCCTCCAGAAGGCTGTGCGTGAGGGCACCGAGGTGACGGAGACGCGACCGGATCCGGGTCGTCTGCACGTCGGCCAATGACGTGGAGACGATTCCGGGCGCGGTGGTCCCCCGCGTCAACGGTGCTGCTGAACAGGGATGTTCGCGGTGGGAAGGGGTGGTCTTGCGGATCGCGGGTTCAGCACACGGCTGCGCCGCTGCTCACGTGGACCGTGGCGTCGGTGCGAGCCAGGATGTCCTCCACGGTGACACCCGGAGCCGTCTCGACGAGAGCGAGACCTGCCTCCGTGACGTCGAGGACGCAGAGGTCGGTGACGATCCGCTGCACGCAGCGTTCGCCGGTGAGCGGGAGGGTGCATTCATCGAGGATCTTGGAGCTGCCGTCCTTGGCCGTGTGCTCCATCAGCACGATGACGCGGCGGGCGCCGTGCACGAGGTCCATGGCCCCGCCCATGCCCTTCACCATCTTCCCTGGGATCATCCAGTTGGCCAGGTCACCGCGGGCGGAGACCTGCATGGCACCGAGCACCGCGGTGTCCACGTGCCCGCCGCGGATCATGCCGAAGGAGAGCGCCGAGTCGAAGAAGGAGGCGCCGGGCAGGACGGTGACGGTCTCCTTGCCGGCGTTGATCAGATCGGGGTCCACCTCCGCCTCGGTGGGGTAGGGGCCGGTGCCGAGGATGCCGTTCTCGGAGTGGAGGACGACATGGACGCCGGGCGGGAGGTGGCCAGGTATCAGAGTGGGCAGGCCGATGCCCAGGTTGACGTAGGAGCCGTCGGTGAGTTCGGCGGCGGCGCGGGCGGCCATCTGGTCGCGGTTCCAGGCCATCAGTCGTCTGCCTTCCCTGGTGCCGGGGACGCGGAGAGCGAAAGGCGCTCGATCGGCTTGTCGGCGGCCTCGTCGGCGGTCAGCGCCACGACCCGCTGGACGTAGATCCCGGGCAGATGCACCGCGTCCGGCGGCAGTTCGCCGGGCTCGACGAGCTCCTCGACCTCGGCCACGGTGACGCGCCCGGCCATCGCTGCCAACGGGTTGAAGTTGGCCGCGGCACGGCGGAAGACCAGATTGCCGTGCCGGTCGCCGCGCCAGGCCCGGACCAGGGCGAAGTCGGTGGTGATGCCGTGCTCCAGGACGTGGGGACGGCCCCCGAAGTCCCGGGTCTCCTTGGGTGGCGACGCCACGGCGACGGAACCGTCCGGCGCGTACCGCCAGGGCAGTCCGCCGGTCGCGACCTGGGTGCCGACGCCGGCCGGGGTGAAGAAGGCGGGGATGCCCGCGCCGCCCGCGCGCAAGCGCTCGGCGAGCGTGCCCTGCGGGGTCAGCTCCACCTCCAGCTCGCCGGAGAGGTACTGCCGTGCGAACTCCTTGTTCTCGCCGACGTAGGAGCCGGTCACCCGGGCGATCCGCCCGGCGGCGAGCAGGATGCCGAGACCGCGGCCGTCGACACCGCAGTTGTTGGACACCACTTCCAGCCCGGCGGTGCTCCGCTCGTGCAGGGCGCGGATCAGTACCTCCGGCACGCCGCTGAGGCCGAAGCCGCCGACGGCGAGCGAAGCCCCGTCGGGGATGTCGGCGACCGCCTCCGCAGCGCTGTCGCTGACCTTGTTCATGGGTGGCTGTCCTCTCGGCCGGACGGGATCAAGGCGTCGGAGACGGACTTGACGCCGCCGTGCGAAGTAAGACCGCCGTCGACGGGGATCTCCGCCCCGGTGATGAACGACGACTCTCCCGAGAGCAGGAAGACCACCAGGGGCGTCACCTCGTCGACGCTCCCGGTGCGGCCCAGTGGTGTCTCACGGATGTTGGACTCGCGGAAGGCCGGCGCTGCCGAGGCAGTCATCTCGGTCTCGATGTAACCGGGGTGGATCGTGTTCACACGGATGCCCCGTGGCCCGAGTTCGAGTGCGGCGGTCTTCGACAGGCCCCGCAGCGCCCACTTGCTGGTGGTGTAGGCGACCGGGTAGTGGCCCGTGAGGGCCGCCGAGGAGCCGACGTTGACTATGGAGGCGCCGGGCTGCATGAGCGGTGCCAGGTGCTGGATGCCGAGCAGCGGACCGGTGACGTTCACCGCGTGGACGCGTGCCATGTCGTGCGGCCTGGCGTCGCCCACGCGGGCCCGCCAGGTGATGCCCGCGTTGTTGACCAGGCCGTGCACGTGACCGTACGACTCCCGCAGCTCACGGGCCAGTTCCGCCCAGTCCTTCTCGCTGGTGACGTCCAGCTGCCGGCAGCCGGGTGCCTCCACCACGTCCGTGGCGATCACCCTGGCTCCCTCACGTGTGAGGTGCGCGGCCTCGGCTGCGCCTTGGCCCCGGGCCGCGCCGGTGACGACGACGACCTTGCCGATCAGCCTCTTGGAGTGCGGTTCGTTCACGGCCGCTCCCGGGTGCGGCGCCGCCCGGCCGGCAGCGGAACGGGATCCGCACCGGGGACCACGGTGCTGGTGAGGGTGCCGAGCCCCTCGACGGTGAGGGCGACGGTGTCGCCCGGGACCAGGGGCGGCGGAGTCTGTTCGCCGCCCCTGCCCCACAGCTCGGCGAGGCAGCCCCCGTTGCCGCAGGTGCCCGAGCCCAGCACGTCACCGGGCACGACACGCGTGCCGCGCGAGGCGTAGGCGGTCATCTCCTCGAACGTCCAGCTCATGTTGGACAGCAGGTCCTCACCGACCACCTGCCCGTTGACCTCCGCCCTCATGGCGAGCCGCAGGAAGCCGTCGGCGTCGCGGTGCGGCTCCAGCTCGTCGGCGGTCACCAGATACGGCCCCAGGGTGGTGGCGGTGTCCTTGCCCTTGCACGGGCCGAGACCGACCTTCATCTCCGCCCCCTGGAGGTCACGGGCGGACCAGTCGTTGAAGACCGTGTAACCGACGATGTGGTCACGGGCCTGGGCTGGCGTGAGGTCGCGGCCCTCCCGTCCGATCACGGCACCCACCTCCAGCTCGAAGTCGAGCACCGACGACCCCGGGGGCACGGGGACGCCGTCGTCCGGGCCGTAGACCGCGTGCGGGTTGGTGAAGTAGAAGGTCGGGGCCGCGTACCACTGCTCGGGAACGCCGGCGGTCCCCTCGACGGCGCGACGGACCCCCTCGACGTGCTCCTCGAAGGTGACGAAGTCCCGCACGGAGGAGGGCTGGAGCGGGGGCAGCAGCCGAACCTGGGAGACGTGCGGTCCGGGCGGCACGTCGAGAGCGGCCGCTCCGGCCTCCAGAAGGCCGGGCAGTCCTCCGGTCTCCCTGATCAGGGCGGTGAGGTCGGTGACCCCGGGCAGCGGGAGGAGGGTGCCGTCGTCCTCCACGACCGCGACCCGGCGGCGGTGCTGGTGTTCATAGGCGGCGAAACGCATGGGGCGGCTCCGGGCGGAAGGAGGGAGCCGGGGGCGTGGGGTGGAACGTCAGGGCAGTTGACAGGGCCGCCACGCCCCCGGAGTGTGCGGGGGATCGGACCGGATCAGACCGGCGGTGCGACGAACACGCCGCGGTCGACGTCGTTGAACGATTCCTTGGCGACGAGTTCGTTCATCGCGTTGGCGGTGCCCCACTGGTCGGTGACCTCGGGCTTCGAGAAGTCGTAGACGTGCGGGTGCCAGGTGTCCTCGTCCAGGCACTCCAGCTCCGTCGTGTACTCGACGGTGTTGCCGTGCGGGTCGAGGAAGTAGGTGAAGGTGTTGTCCCCGGCCATGTGCCGTCCGGGGCCCCAGATCTTCTTGAACCCGGCGCGCATGACCCGCCCGGAGCCGCGCATGTACTCGTCGATGCCGCGCATCTCGAAGGAGACGTGGTGCAGGGCGGTGTGCGGGCCCTGGGCGATGGCCATCGAGTGGTGCTGGTTGCTGATCCGCATGAAGTGCATGACCTCGCCCATGTGGGGTGAGCTGAGCGAGTCGGAGAGGGCGAAGCCGAGGTGCCGCTCGTACCACTCCCGGGTCCGGTTCAGATCCGGGGAGTTGAGGACGACGTGGGAGAGCTTGACCGGGATGGCCTCCTTCTCCTCGATCCTGCGGTGCTGCCGGACCTCGACGTCGGCGGAGACCTCGATGGTGCGCCCGTCGACGTCGAAGAAGCGGAACCCGTAGCCGCCACCGGGGGTGTCGACCTTGCCGGGCCGGGAGATCAGCTGGACTCCTCCCGCGAGGAGGCGTTCGGCGAGGGTGTCCACGTCGGCCGCGGACGCGGCGCCGTAGGAGACCAGGTCGAGACGCTTCTCGTCGGCCTTGCGGAGCCGGACGACGTACTGCTCGGGTGAGCCCTCGGCCGCCAGGAAGGAGATGCCCGAGTCCTCGGCGACCTTGGTCAGGCCCCAGACGCCGGAGTAGAAGTCGAGCTGCTTGTCGTAGTCGGGCACGGCGAGGTCGACGTGCCTCAGATGGGTGAGCAGGCGCATGGCGGTGTCAGTCCTTCCGGAGGAGGGCGGCGGCGTTGCCGCCCCGTACGGCGTGGAGGTCGGTGTCGGACAGGCGGGCGGCGCGCAGCGCCGCGACCGGGTCCTCGCTGCCCATGTCGAAGGGGAAGTCCGAGCCGAGCAGTACCCGGTCCGCCCCCGCGACCCGGATCAGCTCCCGCAGCACGTGCGGGTCGTGCACCAGCGAGTCGAAGTGGAGCCGCCGCAGGTAGCTGCTGGGCAGGTGTGCGCAGCCGGCGCCCGCGTCGGACCGGGCCGACCAGGCGTGGTCGGCGCGGCCGATGTGGGTGGGCAGATAGCCGCCACCGTGTGCGGCGATCAGCTTCAGGCCAGGGTGCCGGTCGAGTACCCCGGAGAAGATCAGGTGCGAGAGGGCGACGGCGTTCTCGGTGGGCTGTCCGACGGTGTTGGAGAGGTACCACCGGTCCAGCCGCTCGTCGAGGGTGCAGCCGAAGGGATGGAGGAACAGCAGGGCTCCGGTCTCCTCGGCTCGGGCCCACAGGGGTTCGTAGGCCGGGTCGGAGAGTTCCCGGCCCGGGGCGTGGCTGGAGAGCTCCACGCCGAGCAGGCCCTGGGCGAGCGCGTGGTCGAGGGCCTCGACCGCGAGTCCGGGGTGCTGGAGGGGTACGAGACCGAGCCCGCGCAGCCGGTCGGGGGCTGCCGCGCAGTGGGCCGCCGTCTCCTCGTGCGCGAGCCGGAACACCTTCTCCGCCGTCTGCTCGTCCGCCCAGTAGTGGTAGTGCGAGGGGGAGGGACTGACCAGCTGTACGTCCACACCCTGGGCGTCCATGGCGGCGAGGCGTACGTCCACGTCGGTCAGGCGGGCGAAGCGGTCACGGACCATGGGGCCGCTGACCGCGAGGGCCTCCGGGCCGTTGCGGCGGGCGTCCAGCGCCCGTGCCTCGGCGAGTCCCGGCTGCCCCTCCACCAGGGCCTCGATGCCGGGCAGCAGGATGTGGGCGTGCACGTCCACCGTGGGGGCGGCCGCACCGGATTCGGGGAAGGTCACGGCAGCTCCCTCAGCATCGCCATGGTGCGGCCCATCAGACCGGGGACGTCCGCGTCGCGGACCCCGTCGAGCTGCCACTGACCGATCTGCACGGACGCCTCCACCACCGGACGGACCCGGGCCACGCGCCGCTCGTAGTACGCCTGGAAGAGGGCGTCGTCCCAGGTGCCGGAGCCGGTCAGCAGCTGCGCGAGCACCCACGCGTCCTCCAGGGAGAGCGCGGCGCCCTGGGCCAGGGTGGGAGGGCAGCAGTGTGCGGCGTCACCGACGAGGACGACACGGCCGCGGTGCCAGGAGCCCTCGACGAGCATCCGGTCGAACCAGGTGTAGTTGACCTTCGCCGGGTCGGTGATGTGTTCGGTGATCTCCGGCCAGAAGCCGCCGTAGTGCCGGGTGAGGCCGCGCATCTCGTCCGCGTACGACGAGGGCGCGATGGCGGCGCGGTCGCGGTTGGCCTCGACGGCGTACGCGTACAGGGTCGTCTCGCTGGTGGGGCAGTAGCCCGCGATGAACGCCGGCCCGCCGTAGGCGAGATCGGTGCGGGTCACCGCGGCGGGACGCGGCGCCTCGACGCGCCAGATGGCCATGCCGGTCGGCTCGGGCTTGGCGGTGATGCCGATCGCGGCGCGCGTGGCCGACCCCATGCCGTCGGCCGCTATCACCAGGTCGTAGCGGTGCTCGGTTCCGTCGGAGAGCCGGACGTCGACGCCGTCGGCGTCCTGGCCGAGGATCTCGGCGGTGGTACCGAGACGCACGGTCGCGCCACTGGCGCGCACCGCCCCGATGAGGATCTGCTGGAGCCGCGGGCGCTGCATGCCGACGGTGGCGGGGAGGTCGTCGCCGCCGGTACGCAGGTCGTCCTGGACGTGCAGGACGGTGCCGTCGGGCGCGGTGATCCCGACCGAGCCGAATCCGTAGCCGGAGGCCTCCACCTCGTCCCACACGCCGAGTTCGCGCAGGACACGCAGGGCATTGCCCTGCACGGTGATGCCGGAGCCGGCGGTGGCGTTCCAGTCGTCCTTGGCCTCGACGAGGTCGACGCCGAAGCCGGCACGGCGCAGCAGGACGGTCGCGGCGTTGCCGGCGGCGCCGCCGCCGACGACGAGGACCGTGCGGTCTTCAGTCATGGGAACTCCTTCGTTCCGCTGTCTACTTGACGGCGATCGGGTTGACGGGCGAGCCGACCGCGCCGGTGATGGGCAGCGGTGCGGCGGTGAGCCAGAAGTCGTACACGCCGTCGGACGCACAGTCCTCGGCGAGGGCGTCGAGGTCCCACATCTCGCCGATGAGCAGGCCGAGATGGGGAATGGCGACCTGGTGCAGGGGCTGGAAGGCCTGGTCGAACTCGTTGGGCCTGACCTCGAATCCCCAGGTGTCGGTGGCGATCGCGGCGATCTCGCTGCCGTGCAGCCAGCCGGCCGTCGTGAAGGAAAGCCCCGGCGCGGGACCGCCGGCGTAGTCACCCCAGCCGTCCCGGCGGACCCGGGCCAACTGCCCGGTGCGCACCAGCACGATGTCCCCGCGGCCGACGGTGACGCCCTGCGCCCGCGCGGTGGTGTTGAGGTGCTCCTCGGTGACGGCGAAACCGTCGGGCAGTTCGCCGTCCGTGCCGATCGCCCGTCCCACGTCGAGCAGCACACCGCGTCCCGCGACGTGCGGGGCCATGTGCTCGATGCCGGTGACCTGGTCGCCGTCGGAGGTGACGACCTGCTCGGCGGGGCGGCCGTTCCAGGCCTTGCCGTGGTCGAAGATGTGGCCGAGGCCGTCCCACTGGGTGGAGCACTGCAACGGCATCGCGATGACGTCGTCGGCGCCGCCGATCCCGTGCGGCAGCCCCTGGTTGCCGAGGGCGGCGTCGGTGCCGGTGTCCAGCATGGTGTGGACCGGGTTGGTGCGCTTGCGCCAGCCCTTCTGCGGGCCGTCGATGTCGAAGCGCTGGGACAGGGAGAAGCTGACACCCCGCCGGATCAGCGCGGCACCCTCGCGCCGCTTCGCCTCGTCGAGGAAGTTCAGCGTGCCGAGCACGTCGTCGTCGCCCCAGCGGCCCCAGTTGGAGTGCGCCTTCGCGGTCCGGGCGATCGCGCCCTCGGGGTCGGTGCGGTCCGGGGTCACGGCGTCACCTCTGCGACACAGGGGGTGCGCTGGGAGCCGAGCCCGGTGATCGAGGCGTCCATGACGTCGCCGTCGCGCAGCAGCCGGCCCCAGTGCATCCCGTTGCCGGCGGGGGAGCCCGTGAGGACCAGGTCGCCGGGGAGCAGACGGGCCGTCTGGGAGGCGTAGGAGACCATGCGGGCCACGTCGAAGATCATGTCCTTGGTGGACTCGTCCTGCATGGTCTCGCCGTTGAGCTTCAGCGTGAGGCGCAGGTCGCCCGTGTCCGGGACCGACGAGGCGGGCACGATCCACGGGCCGAGCGGGGTGAAGCCCGGTGCGTTCTTGCTCCGCAGCCAGTCGGTGCCGATCTGCGGCATGTCCCGCCGGAACACCGTCGCCCGGTCGGTCAGGTCGTTGGCGATGGTGTACCCGGCGACGTGGTCGAGGGCCTCCTCGACGGACACCTGGTGGGCGGGGCGCCCGATCACCGCGGCCAGCTCCAGCTCCCAGTCCGGCTTCTCCGCCCAGGCCGGCAGGACGACCTCGTCGTAGGGGCCGGTGATCGCGCCGGGCAGGCCGATGAACATGTACGGCAGGTCCTCCGTGGCCCGCCGGTCCATGATCTCCGCGGCCTCGGCGCGCCGCTCCTCCTCGGGGCGGTCGTCCCCGGGCGCCCGGTGCGCCACGTGCAGGTCGATGACGTGCTGCCGGTAGTTGGCGCCCGACTGGAACACCTGACGCGGTTCGACGGGCGCGTGCACCCGGAAGTCCGCCAGCGGCTCCGTCGCGGCCGTCCCGTCCGCGGCCAGCGCGGTGAGACGGGCGACCGCCCCGTCCCAGCCGTCGAGCAGGCGCCGTACGGTCAACTCCGGTTCCGCGAGGGCGACACGGAGATCGATCACCCGCTCGTCGGCTGTGACCAGGGCGGGGAAGGCCGGTTCACCCGGAAGGGAGAGAGTGGCGAGAGCGAAGGGTCCGGCGAAGAGCGCGGACGTGGCTTCAGGTTTCACGGACATGTCCTCCTGATTGCGATGTGACTAATCTGGACCCCCCACCCGTGATCAGGGAAATAGATTCTGTGGATCATTGGCATCCATGACATCGATTTACGCTGGTCAGTGCCGCACAGCGAGAGAGAAGCCCGTGAATCTGAGTCGTCTGGACCTCAATCTCGTCGTCGCCCTGCGTGCCCTGCTGGAGGAGCGCAACGTCACCCGCGCCGGGCAGCGGGTGGGTCTCAGCCAGCCCGCGATGAGCGCCGCCCTGTCCCGTCTGCGCCGGCATTTCGACGACGAACTCCTCGCCCGTGTCGGCGGGCACTACGAACTGACCGCGCTCGGCCAGGTCCTCCTCGACCGCACCACCACTGCGTACGACATGCTCGAACGGCTCTTCGCCAGCCAGGCCGACTTCGATCCGGCCCGGGAGCGCCGGGAGTTCAAGCTGATCGCCTCCGACTACGCCGTCGCCGTCTTCGGCGCCGAACTGGCCCGCGCGGTGCACGAGGAGGCGCCGGGCATCCGTCTGCGGTTCGCGCAGACCCCGACCACGGTGGTCGACGCCACGGACACGCTGCTGAGCACGTCCGACGGGCTGCTCATGCCGCACGGCGTGATCAGCGACTTCCCGGCCACCGACCTGTACGGGGACCGCTGGGTCTTCCTCGTCTCCGAGGGGCACCCGAGCGTCGAGGGACCCCTCACCCGGCAGGACCTGGCCCGGCTTCCCTGGGTCACCTACCAGCGCACCTACGACGCCCCCGCGGTCCGTCAGCTCGGGATGCTCGGCATCGAGCCCCGGGTCGAGGTCTCCGTGGACAGCTTCCAGAGCATTCCGCTGCTGGTGGCGGGGACCCGCCGCATCGCGCTGATCCAGGCCCGGCTCGCCAGGCTGCTCACACCGCTCGCCGAGGTGCGCGTGGTGGAGCCGCCCTACGAGGCCGTGCCGCTGCGCGAGGCCATGTGGTGGCATCCGGTGCACACCCACGACGCGGCCCACATCTGGCTGCGGGAGACCGCCGCCCGCGTGGGCAGGCGCATGGTCGACGTGCCGGAGGGGTGAACGGGGCGCCCGGGGACTGCCCGGGGGCCATCCATGTCATGGATGCGGACATCCATGACGTGCATCGCGGCAGGGGTGGGCACGGCCCCGACCGGAGCCCATGCTCGTACCAGGTGAGCCGGCGCGTCCCGCTCGCCGGCCGGCCCTCCCCGCACGGTGCCGGCCCCTGTTCCACGCTCCGGAGTACCGCCGTGCCCGCTTCCGCCGACATGCCCGCCCGGCTCCCCGGCCGGCCGGGGTCAGCGAGCCGGAGCCGCCATCGTCGACCGGCGCACGACCAGCTCCGGCTGCAGCAGGACCTGCGTGTGTTCATGGGGTGTCCCACCCGCGGTGTCCTCGATGAGCAGCCGGCCGGCCCGCCGTCCCATGGCGACCGCGGGACGGCGTACGGACGTGAGGGGTACGACGGCGGAGGCCGCGAACCCGATGTCGTCGCAGCCGACCACGGCGATGTCGTCCGGCACGCTGAGACCGGCTTCGTACAGGGCCTGCAGGACCCCGAGGGCGAGCAGGTCACTGGCGCAGAAGACGGCGGTGGGCCGCTCGGGCAGGCCGAGGATGCGGTGCCCGGCGTCCTTGCCCGCCGTCACGGTGAGGGCGTCGCAGGGCAGTTCCCTCATCGCCGCGAGCGGCAGACCGTACTCGCTCAGCGCGCCGAGAGCACCCCGGCGCCGGTCCCGCACCTGCTGGAGACGGCCGGGCCCGCCTACGAAGGCGAGCGAACGGTGGCCGCGGTCGACGAGATGGCGCACCGCGGCACGCCCGCCGGCCACGTCGTCGATCCCGACGGAGCACGCCGCGGAGCGGGGAGCGCACTCGTCGGCCAGGACGAAGGGGACCGCGCTGCGGCGGAACGCCTCCACGGTGCGGCCCACGGTCTCACCGGAGGTCAGAACGGCACCTCGTACCCGGTGCGAGGCGATGAGCGACAGTTGGCGCGCGGCCTCGGCCGGGTCGTTGCCGCCGGCGCAGACCATGACGTCGAGGTCCGCCTCCCGGGCTGCCTGCTGCACCCCGGAGGTGAGAGCCGTGACGAACGGGTCGGCGATGTCGAGGACCATCACGGCGATGACCCGGGAGGCCTGTCCGCGCGACTGCCGGGCCCCTTCGGACCGTACGTAGCCCAGGGAGTCGATCACCTCCAGGACGCGCGAGCGCGTCGACTCGGCCACCACCTCGGGCCGGTTGAGGACGTTGGAGACGGTGCCCAGCGACACCCCGGCGCTCCGGGCCACGTCCTTGACGCCGACCCTGGGCGGGCCGTCCACCGGGCCCGCGAACGGTCCCGCCGGATCGCCCCCGCGCCGCATCGCCGGCGCCGGCCGCCGATCCACGGTCTAGCGTCCGCGGGGCGCGGCGGTGGTGGAACGGACCACGAGCCTCGGGGTCATCGTGGTCTGGATGGCCCTGTCCCTCCGGTTCTCGACGCGTTCGACGAGCATCCGGGCGGCGGCCGACCCCATGGTCTGCCCCGCCTGGTCCACGCTGGTCAGCTGGACGGGCGCCAGGGCGGCGAGCGCGGTGTTGTTGTAGCCGACCAGGGACAGGTCCCCGGGGATGCTCAGGCCGAGTTCGTGCGCGGCGCGGTAGACCCCCAGCGCCGCGACGTCCGCGCCGGTCATCACGGCGGTCGGTGGACGCTCGGCGGTCAGCAGCGTCATGCCCGCCTTGAAGCCTCCTTCGTCGGAGTAGGCGGTGTGGTGGACGCGTGCCAGGTCCGTGAGCCCGTGCCGCTCCATCGCCCCGAGATAGCCCTCGCTCAGCACCGCCTCGGGCGTGCGCTTCCACTTGTTGGCCCTGGTGCCGGGGGCGGAGACCAGGGCGATGTCGCGATGGCCCAGCGAGACGAGATGGTCCACCACCAGGGCGGCACCGAGGTCGTCGGCGTCGACGACCGAGTCGTAGCTGTCGGAGGCGTCGTGATGGCCGATGACCACGGTCGGTGTCGCGGCGGCCGTGGCCAGCACCTCGGCGCGCGGTGTGCCCGGCGCGATCAGGATCAGCCCGTCCATCTGACGGTCCACCATGGAACGGATGGTTCTGGCCTGTTCCTCGGGCCCGAAGCCGGCCGCTCCGATCAGGACCGTGTACTCGGTCTCACGGAGCTCGTCCCCGATGCCGTCGAGGATGTCGGCGAAGAACGCGTTGCGGACGTTGTCCAGCAGCACACCGATGGTGTACGTCCGCCCGCGCATCCCCCGCGCCGCCGCGTGCGGCCGGTATCCGAGCTCGGCGATGGCCGCCTGGACCCTCTCACGCATGGAGGGGCTCACCCCGTACGCGTTGCGCATCACCTTGGAGACCGCCGCCGTGGACACGCCCGCGTGGCGGGCGACATCGGTGATGGTCACGCGTTTGTTCGGCCTGGCCGCAGCCCCGTCCATAGTCCACGCCCCGGATGGTGTCGGTGTAGGTGCAACGGTCTACACAGTACCTCTTGGCTTCCGTCAAGCAATCCCCTTGTCAATACGGTGTTACCTCGCTGTGTCTTGACGGTGGCCGGAGGGAGGTGCATGGTGTTGCCCACCCGGTGCGGAGAACGTTATACAAACTCGGCCGCCGTAGCCGTCCCGCCGTCATGTCGGGCCCGCTTGTTCGCCCTTGGCGCCCTTTCCCGCATCCCACCTTCCCGTCATGATTCCTGGGAGTTTCCGTGTCTCTTCGCATCGCCCGCGCCCGACGTGCGCGGCTCAGCCTGTTCACCGCGGGTACCGCGTCGATCGCGCTGCTCGCCACCGCCTGCGGCGGGAGCGGTTCGGGCAGCGGCTCCACCTCCGCGCCCAAGGACTTCAGCTACCTGAGCGTCACCGAGAACACCACCGTGAAGACCGCCCTGACCAGCATGTCCAAGGGGGCGTGCAAGCCGGCTCAGGACGCCCTGCCGCTGAAGGTGGAGACCGTTCCGCAGGCGAGCCTGGACCAGAAGCTCCAGCTGCTGGCCGGTCAGGACGCGCTGCCCGTCCA
The DNA here is from genome assembly GCF_043199535.1 of Streptomyces sp. NPDC048590. Classification (NCBI taxonomy): domain Bacteria; kingdom Bacillati; phylum Actinomycetota; class Actinomycetes; order Kitasatosporales; family Streptomycetaceae; genus Streptomyces; species Streptomyces sp. NPDC048590. The sequence continues at coordinate 77,911 of NZ_JBICWC010000012.1, forward strand.
GTTCGCCGCGGGCAACGCACCTGCCCTCACCCAGCAGTTGGCCAAGTCCGGCAAGGTCGCCGACCTCGAGGCGGAGCTCAAGAAGCTGGGTGCCCTCGACCAGCTGGAGCCGGCCGCCGTCTCGACCATCAAGGCGCTCTACGGCGGCAAGCTGGAGGTCCTGCCGTACGAGTACAACATCGAGGGGATCTTCTACAACAAGAAGCTCTTCCAGGAGAACGGACTGAAGACCCCCACCACCTGGGACGAGCTGGTCTCGGCCTCGGCGAAGCTCGACGCCGAGGGTGTCCAGCCGTTCTCCGCCTCCGGCCAGCAGGGCTGGCCGCTGACCCGGCTGATCAGCGGCTACCTCTACCGCAGCCTCGGCCCGGACGCCCTGCAGAAGGTCGCCGACGGCAAGGCGAAGCTGACCGACCCGGAGTACGTGAAGGCCGCCGAGGAGGTGGCCGCGCTCGGGAAGAAGGGGTACTTCGGCAAGGGCGTCGGCTCCATCGACTACGACACGGCGATGAACCAGTTCCTGGCCGGCAAGGCCGCCATGTTCTACATGGGCAGCTGGGCACTGGCGAACATCTCGGACGAGAAGCAGAACAAGGTCGGTGCCGAGAACGTCGGCTTCATGCCCTTCCCCGCCGTCTCCGGCGGCAAGGGCTCGGCCGACCAGTACCCCTCCAACGTCGGTCTGGGCATCACCCTCGGAGCGAAGTCCTTCGACAAGAAGACCGGTGACTGGGTCTCCTGCATCGCGAAGAACTACGGCTCCACCGCGCTGAAGGACCACGGCTCCATCTCGGGATTCAAGGTGAACACCGAGGTGAAGGACGCCAACGAGGTCACCACCCAGGTGCGCGACACGATCAGTGCCTCCAAGCAGAACGTGCTGTGGTTCGAGGCCCTCTTCAGCACCAAGGCCACCACGGTCAGCCAGCAGAACGCGGCCGGCCTGGTCAGCGGGAGCACCAGCCCGGAGAAGTTCATGCAGACCGTCCAGGACGCCCTGGCCGCCCAGTGACCGGCCGGGGGCGGCCCGCACGCTTCTCTCCCCGCCGTGGGCGGGCCGCCCCCGTCCCCCCGACGAAAGTGGACACCATCCATGCACCGCGTACTCGGTGACCGCAGGGCCATCGCGATCCTGCTCGGTCCCGCCCTCCTCGTCTACTCCCTGATCATGCTGGTCCCGATGGTGTGGTCACTCGGGTACTCCTTCACCAAGGGCAACACGATCGACGGCTTCACCGGCAACGGCGTCGCCAACTTCTCCCGCCTCCTCGACGACCCGGCCGTGCACGACGCCCTCTGGTTCACGCTGAAGTACGCCGTGGTCGTCACCGCCGGCCAGGTCGTCGCGGGCTACCTCCTGGCGCTGCTCTACGTCTTCTTCCTCAAGCGCGCCTCCGCACTGATCCGTACCCTGGTGTTCTTCCCCGTGGTGCTGCCGACCGTCGCCGTCGGCCTGCTCTTCCAGAAGTTCTTCCAGGTCGCTCCCCAGACCGGACCCGTCAACTCCCTGCTCAACGCCGTCGGAATCGACTCCGTCGACTTCTTCGGCAGCGCGGGCAGCGCCTTCTGGGTCCTGATCGCCATGGACATCTGGCGCTCCATGGGCTTCTACGCGGTACTGCTCTTCGCCGGTCTGGTGGACATACCCGACGAGGTCCTGGAGTCGGGCCGGCTTGACGGGGCGACGGGTCTGAGACTCATCCGCCACATCGTGCTGCCGCTCTCCCTGCCCGTCCTCATGTCCTCACTGATCTTCAGCATCAACGGCACGCTGAAGGTCTTCGACTCCATCGTCGCGCTGACCAACGGCGGTCCCGGCACGGGCACCACCCCGCTGACCCTGTACATGTTCCAGACGTCGTTCACCTACAGCGACTACGGCTACGGGAGCACCATCGCGCTGCTGCTGACCGTGGTGTGCCTGCTGGTGAGCCTGGTCGTCTACCGCGTCTCGCGGCGCGACCTCACGGAGGGCTGAGAACCATGGCCACCATCGACACCCCCGCGAAGACCTCCACCGGCCCCCACGCGGCCCGCCCGCCGGCCCGGCGGCCACGCCCTCGCAGGGGCAGGCGCCTCTGGGTGAAGGCCGTCGTCGCCCTGCTGCTGGTCGTCGAGGTCTACCCGCTGATCTGGATGTTCCTGACGTCGCTGAAGTCGAACGACGACTACCTGAACAACTCCACCTGGAGCCTGCCCACCACCTGGGAGTGGGGCAACTACACCGATGCCTGGACCACCGGCCACATCGGGCTCTACGTGCAGAACAGCCTGCTCGCCGTCCTTCCCGCACTGGCGCTGATGCTCCTGCTCGGCACGGCGGCCGGGTTCGCCCTTCAGATCATGGTGTGGAAGGGCCGAAGCCTCACCCTGCTGGTCTTCCTCGCGGGCATGATGGTCCCGCCGCAGATGATCCTGCTGCCCCTGTTCACCGTGTACTTCCAGACCGGGCTCTCCGGCACCCTGTGGCCGCTGATCCTGACCTACACGGGCACCGGACTGCCCCTGACCGTCTTCATGATGGCCACCTACTACCGCGGCGTCCCCCGTGAGCTGTTCGAGGCGGCCACCGTCGACGGCGCCGGCATCCTCCGCGCCTTCTGGACCATCAGCGTGCCCCTGGTCCGCAACGCCCTGCTGACCGTCGGCCTGGTGCAGTTCTTCTTCATCTGGAACGACCTGCTCATCGCGCTGACATTCACCAACAACCAGGACCTGCGCACCATTCAGGTCGGTCTGCTCAACTTCACCGGCGACTTCGGGGCCACCCAGTACGGTCCGCTCTTCGCGGCCATCTGCATCAACGTCTTCGGCACCCTGCTGATCTACCTCTTCCTCAACCAGAAGGTCATGAAGGGCCTCACCTCGGGAGCGGTCAAGGGCTGACGCCGGCCCGCCCCCGCGTGGGCCGTTCCCTGCCCGTACCCCGGGAACGGCCCGTCCCGCAGCGCGGAACCACCCCCTCAGGTCAACGAACCGCACACGTGACCGCACGCAGAAGAAAGGTCACCCCTTGCTCCCCCCTCGGCCTTCACCGGTCACCTTCGAACATCTTCCGGACGGACTCGGCATCGGAGTCGCCTCCCCCCGTCTCAGCTGGACCCTGCCGCCCGGTGCCGGCCGGCAGGCGGCGTACGAGCTCGAACTCGTCCGGCCCGGTGGCACGTACCGCACGGGCCGGATCGACAGCGCCGAGCAGATCCTCGTGCCCTGGCCCCACGACGAGCTGACCTCACGGGAACGCGTCGAGGTCCGCGTACGCCTCTGGCAGCCGGACGCGGGCGTTCCCTCGGACTGGAGCGCACCGCGGTCCGTCGAGGCCGGACTCCTCGACCCCTCCGACTGGCGGGCCGTACCCGTCGGCGCCGCCTGGGACGAGGACCCCGCAGCCGAACGCCGCCCCGCCCGTGTGCGCAAGGACTTCCGGCTCCGCGGGAACGTCGCCCGAGCCCGCCTCCATGTCACGGCCCACGGTCTGTACGAGGTGGAGATCAACGGCACACGGGTCGGCGACGAGGCACTGGCCCCGGGCTGGACCGTCTACCCGGAACGTCTGCGCTACCGGACCCACGACGTCACCGCCCACCTCACCGAGGGCGAGAACACCATCGGCGCCTGGCTCGGCGACGGCTGGTACCGGGGCAAGTACGGCTTCGACGGCGGCACCCGCAACATCTACGGCACCGACCAGTCGCTCATCGCCCAGCTGGAGGTGGAGTACGACGACGGCACCACCACCGTGGTGGCCACCGACGAGACCTGGAGAGCGGCACCCGGCCCGATCCTCACCAGCGGCCTGTACGAGGGCGAGACCTTCGACGCCCGCCTGCACGACCCGGCATGGGCCACCCCGGCGGGCTCGGGCACGGGGGAGTGGACACCGGTCCGAACGGGCTCCCGCGATCCCGGCACCCTGGTCGCCCCGCTCGGACCGCCCGTCCGCTGCACCGAGGAGATCGCCCCGGTCACCATCACCCGCACCGAGGACGGCCGCCACCTGCTGGACTTCGGTCAGAACCTCGTCGGCCGGCTCCGGGTCACCGTCGACGGACCGGCCGGGACCACCGTCACCCTGCGGCACGCCGAGGTCCTCGAGCACGGTGAACTCGCCACCCGGCCCCTGCGCGAGGCCTACTCCGTCGACACCCTGATCCTCTCCGGCGGTGGCCCGCTCACCTGGGAACCGCGCTTCACCCTGCACGGCTTCCGGTATGCCGAGATCAGCGGCTGGCCAGGCGAGCCGACCTCCGGTGCGGTGACCGCCCGCGTCCACCACACCGACATGCGCCGCACCGGCTGGTTCGAATGCAGCGACCCCCTGGTCAACCGCCTGCACGAGAACGTCGTATGGAGCATGCGCGGCAACTTCGTCGACCTGCCCACCGACTGCCCCCAGCGCGACGAACGCCTCGGCTGGACCGGAGACATCCAGGTGTTCGCCCCCACCGCCAGCTTCCTCCACGACTGCGCCGGACTGCTCGACTCCTGGCTGACCGACGTCGGCCTGGAGCAACTTCCGGACGGGACGATCCCCTGGTACGTCCCGGTCATCCCGGGCGAGCCCATGTGGACGCCGATCCACCCCGGGGCCGCCTGGGGAGACGTCGCCACCCTCACTCCCTGGACGCTCTTCCAGCGCTTCGGCGACCGTGAACTCCTGCGCCGCCACCACCCCATGGCCAAGGCGTGGGTGGACCTGGTCGAACGCCTGGCGGGGCCGGACCGCCTGTGGGACACCGGCGTCCAGCTGGGGGACTGGCTCGACCCGGCCGCCCCGCCTGACGACCCCGCCGCCGGCCGGACCGACCGCTACCTCGTCGCCACCGCCTACTTCGCCCACTCCGCTCGGCATCTCGCGCTGGCGGCAGCAGAGTTGGGGCATCAGGCGGATGCGGCGCGGTACTCCTCGCTCGCCGACGAGGTGGCGGACGCCTTCCGCCGCCGGTACGTGCTGCCCACCGCCCGCCTCACCAGTGACAGTGCGACGGCGTACGCGGTCGCACTGGCCTTCGGGCTGCTCGTCCCGGAGCAGCGCGGACCCGCCGCCGATCGCCTCGCCGAGATCGTCCTCGCCGATGACGCGAGAATCTCCACGGGCTTCGTGGGCACGCCCCTCATCTGCGACGCACTCACCGATCACGGTCATCTCGACGTGGCCTACCGCCTGTTGCTCCAGACGGAGTGCCCGTCCTGGCTGTACACGGTGACCATGGGCGCGACGACGGTCTGGGAGCGCTGGGACAGCATGCGCCCGGACGGCACCCTGAACCCGGGCGGCATGACCTCCTTCAACCACTACGCCCTCGGCGCCGTCGCCGACTGGCTGCACAGGGTGGTCGGCGGTATCGCACCCAGCGCCGCGGGCTACCGCGAACTCTCCTTCAGGCCCCGTCCGGGAGGCGGGATCACCTGGGCCCGTACCCGTCACGACACGCCGTACGGGACCGCGGCACTCTCCTGGGAGCTCACCGCGGCGGGCATGACGGCCCACATCACCGTCCCGGAGGGCTGCTCGGCCACGGCCGAACTCCCGGGCTGCGCACCGCTCTCCCTCGGTCCTGGTGAGCACCTCCTGGACACGTCCGGACCCAGGGCTGCGGTGGCCTGACCGGAAGGGACTCGCGTGATCGCGGCAGCCCGGCGCATTTCGCGATGCGCCGGGCTGCTATTTGTTCTGCGAATGATTCCCATGCAGCGCGTGGATGATTGCTGCGCGGTGAGGTCGATTCAATTGAAATTTCATGGCCCATTTCAATTCGCGAGATCTGTAACCGCAGCCAGGGAAAGGGTTCGAGGAAAAGTCTCCCGAGGGTTGACCTTACGAAGGAAAGGCCTCTAGTTTTTGACGTGCTGGGCCGAGAGCTTCGGCGGACAATTCGCCGGGCGCCGGAATTTTCCGTGGGATGCGGTGAAATTCCTGTGCCGAGAAGCGAGAAGAGCGATCCCCCCGGATGCGGCGGCGCGCGTCGCCACCGCCCGGAATCTCGATGAGGCCCCCGTGAACCGGGGCCGGCCGTGACCTGACCCCTCGGCCGGCCTCCTCCCCCTTTTTGTCCCGTGGCGGTGTGTCGTGGAGCCGCCCCATCATTCCGGAGAGCCGCAGTGAACAGACGAAAGTTCCTTACCGCCGCAGCCTTCACCGCCCTCGCCGCGAGCATGGCCCCCGCCGTGACCGGGATTGCGGCCGCCGCACCGGCTTCCGCCGCACAGGACAGGGCCGCCGAACTCCTCGCCCGGATGACGGCCGCCGAGAAGGAAGCCCTCGTACGGTGCGACTTCCCCGCAGTGGCCCATCTCGGAATTCCCGCCCTCGCCATGGTCGACGCCTCGGCGGGGCTGCGCGGGGAGACGGGTGTCACGGCCTTCCCCGTGCCCGTGGCCCAAGCGGCCACCTTCGACGAGCAACTCGCCGGACGGATCGGCGAGGCGATCGGTACGGAAGGCAGGGCCAAGGGCTACAACAACACGCTGGGCCCCACCATCGACCTGACGCGGACCTGGCACTTCGGCCGTCAAGCCGAAGCCATGGGCGAGGACCCGGTGCTCGCCGGCCGCCTGGGCGCCGCCCTCACCACGGCCATCCAGTCCCAGCACCTGGCGGCCACGCTCAAGCACTTCGCGGGCTACACCCAGGAGGTCAACCGCTTCTTCACCGACACCAAGGTCTCCGACCGCGCCCTGCACGAGTTCTACCAGGCGCCCTTCCGCCGGGTGATCGCCGCCGCCCCCACCACCTCGGTGATGATGGCGTACCCGAAGATCAACGGGACCTTCGCCACGAGGAACACCGGCCTCTTCGACGACCTGAAGAAGGGGATGGGCCTCCAGGGATACACCGTGCCCGACTTCTGGGCGGGCGACGACCAGGTCGCCGCCGCCAAGGCCGGCATGGACCTCGCCGGACTCGGACCCGGCGGTGTGCAGATCCCCGCGGGCTCCCTCACCGGCGGTGCGATACCGGCCGCCCGGCTCGACGACGCCGCCCGGCGCATCCTCGTCACCATGTTCGCCAACGGCCTCTTCGACCACCCCGTTCCCTCCCCGGCCGCCGATGTCAGCACGCAGGCGCACAAGGACCTCGCCCACGAGGCGGCCGTGGCCTCGACGGTGCTGCTGGCCAACCGCGCGTCGGCGCTCCCGCTGACCGGGACCGTGAAGTCGCTCGCCGTCATCGGCCCCGCGGGCGCCGACACGTTCACCGGAGTGTCCGGCTCCACCTACGTCGACCCCGGCACCTGGACCACCCCCCTGGAGGCGATCCGCGCCCGCGCCGGCAGTTCGGTCAAGGTCGCGCACGCCCAGGGCACCAAGGGCGACGTACCGCTCGCCACCGTCCCCTCGACCGTCCTGCGCACCCCTGCCGGGACCCCGGGTCTGACGGGGACCTACTACGCCGGGGCCGCCGGCACCGGGACGCCGGTCGCGACCCGCACCGACGCGACCGTCGACTTCACCGCCGCCCCCGTGGAGGGCCTGCCCCAGGTGTGGTCGGCGAAGTGGACCGGCACGCTCACGCCGACCACCACCGGACTCCACCGCTTCTCCCTGCTGTCCTCAGGGACCACCACGCTGAAGATCGACGGGAAGACCGTCGTCTCCGGCAGCCGGCAGATGGCGCGCTTCTTCCTCGGCCCGTTCGACTACCCGCTCCAGGGAACCGCCGAACTGATCGCGGGGCGTGCCGTGTCCGTGGAACTGACCTACGACAACGCCGCCGCGGAGACCGGCACCTGCGGCCTCACCCTGGGCTGGCAGCCCGAGTCCCTGATCCCGGCCGCGGTCGCGGCGGCCCGCGCGGCCGACGCCGCCGTGGTCTTCGTGAACCGGGTCGCGGGCGAGGGCATGGACCACGGGTCGTACGGACTGCCCGGTGACCAGGACCAGCTCGTCACCGCCGTGGCCGCGGCGAACCCGCGCACGGTCGTCGTCCTCAACACCGACGGCCCGGTAGCCACCCCGTGGCTGAACGACGTCGAAGGCGTGGTGCAGACCTGGTACGCGGGGCGCGGCGCCGGTACCGCCCTGGCGGCGGTCCTGTTCGGTGACAGCGACCCGTCGGGTCGCCTCCCGGTCACCTTCCCCGCGGATTCCGGACAGGGTCCGGGCACCAGCCCCGCCACCTACCCGGGCACGAACGCCACCGTCTCCTACGACGAGGGCATCGCGGTGGGCTACCGCTACTACGACTCGAAGGGGCAGGCGCCTCGCTTCCCCTTCGGCCACGGCCTCTCCTACACCACCTTCACCCACGGCTCGCCGGAGGTCACCTACGACAAGGCGGCGAAGAAGGTCACCGTCGCGGTCACCATCACCAACACCGGTCGGCGTCAGGGCACCGAGGTCGTCCAGGTCTACGCGACGCTGCCCGCCGGGGCCGACGCGGAGCCGCGCCGCCTGGTCGCCTTCCAGAAGGTCACCCTCCCCGCGGCCGGCGGCAAGCGGCTCACCCTCGCGATCCCCGTCCAGGACCTCACCACCTGGAAGTCGGGGGCGCTGACCCTCACTCCCGGCACCTACACCTTCGCGACAGCACGTTCGTCCCGCGACATCACCACCCAGCGCACACTCGCGCTCGGCTGACGCCGGGGCCTCCCGTGGATCCCGGGCCGCCCGGCCACTCCCGGCCGGGCGGCGCGAGACCACCCGCTCGTACCGATTTCCGTGCGCCACATCCCGACGTCCGCCCCTCCAGCCCGGAGTTCGCCCGTGTTCCGCTTCCCACGCCCGCTCGGGCTCTCCCTCGCTCTCGTACTCGTATCCACCTCGACCGCCGGATGCGGCATGTCCGCTGCCGAGGGCGGCAGCGGTTCCGTCGAGCTGTCCGTCACCGCGTCCGCAACCGACCGGTCGGCGATGGAGTCCGTCGTCGAGGAGTTCCAGCGACTCCACCCGGACGTACGGGTGAAGACCGCGTTCGCCGACATCAACACCCTGCAGAAGGAACTCCCCGACCAGCTCAGGGCCGGCAGAGGACCCGACGTCTTCACGGTCTGGCCGGGCAGCGGCAACCCGGCATCCGAAGCCGCCCTCGAGGACGACGACCTTCTCGAGAACCTCAGCCTGCGCCAGTTCAACCTCCGGATCCCGGAGGAGATCCAGTCCGTCGTCGGAACCTCCGGGGGCTCCTTCGTCGTGCCCGTGAGCTTCAGCGCCATCGGGGCGGTCTGGTCGGTCAGGACGCTCGATGCCGTCGGCGGCACTCCACCCCGCACATGGACGGAACTGCTCGGCCTGTGCGACACCGCCCGCGAACACGGCAAGGTTCTCCTCGCGCTGGGCAACGAGACCCCCTGGGTCCGCCAGCTCATTACCTACGCCCTGGTGGCGACAACCGTCTACGCCGATGAGCCGGACTTCGACATCGGCATGCAGTTCACCGGGAAGACCTTCGCGGACTCCGCGTGGAAGACGGCTCTGCGCAAGTACCTGGAGATGGACGAGCGGGGCTGCTTCAACACCGGCACCCTCGACACGACGTACGAGGAGTCCCTCGACCAGGTGGCCGCGGGACAGGCCGTGGGAACCGTCCAGATAGCGAGCGCGCTCTCGGAACTGCGCGCCGCCGACCCGGGCCTGGACCTGCGGATGACGGCCCTGCCCGCAACCGACGAACCGGCTGATACCCGGATGCCCGGCGCGGTCTCGGCCGCGTACGGGGTCAGAGCCGGCACCCCGCGCCGGAAGGCTGCCCTCGCCTTCGTCGACTTCCTCGGCTCGGAGGCGGGCCAGAATCTCTACAACCGCACCGGAGCGACACTGCCCGCCCTCCCCAACGAGTCCTTCACCGCGGACCCGGCCATCAAGGAGGTCACCACGCGGCAGAAGGCAGGGACCACCGTCTCCTTCATGGACCAGCACTGGCCGAACTCACAGGTCCAGCAGACGCACTTCGAGCAGATCGAGGCCCTGTTCGCCGGCAGGACGGACGTCGGCAAGGCGCTGGAGGCCATGGACGCCGCCTACCTGCGGGGCGAGTGACATCCCTCGTCCTCCGACGAGCGGGAACACCCGGTCGTCGGAGGACACCGGGCCCCGACCCCGCTGGAGCGCGCCAAGGTCCCGGCGGCAAGGCCGCCCGCCTCACCCGGCGGAAGGCTCCCGGGAGGGCGGCGCGGCGGGAGAGGGGAGGGCGGGCAGCTTGCTCTTCACGACCTTGCCTCCCGCGTTGCGCGGCAGCCCCGCGACGGCCACGAGATCCTTGGGCATCTTGAAGGACGCCAGTTTGCCGCCGAGGAAGTCGGTCAGCTGCCGCAGTGACAGCTCCGTGTCCGGTGCCAGGGTGACGAAGGCGACCGGAATCTGGCCCCAGCGCTCGTCCGCCCGGCCGGTCACCGCCACTTCGAGCACCGAGGGGTGCGCGGCGATCACGTTCTCCAGCTCGGCGCAGTAGATGTTCTCGCCACCGCTGATGATCATGTCCTTCTTGCGGTCGACGACCCAGACGAACCCCTCGTCGTCCTGCCTCACCAGGTCCCCGGAGTGGAACCATCCGCCCTCGAAGGCGTCCGCGGTCTCCTCGGGCTTGTTCCAGTACCCCTGGGTCACGGTGGGGCCACGGTAGACGATCTCGCCGACCTCGCCGGCCGGTACGTCGTTCATGGAGGCGTCGACGACGCGGTACTGGATGGTCGGGATGGGCCGGCCCACCGATCCGAGCTTGCGCAGCGAGTCCGCCCCACGCAGGACGCAGGTGATCGGCGAGGTCTCGGTCTGGCCGAACACCGCCACGTTGAGGGCGTCGGGGAAGGACTCGCCCATGGCACGGAGCGTCGCGTCGCTCGCGGGCGCGGCGCCCCAGCTGATGACACGCAGCTTGAGGTCGCGCTTGTCGATGTCGGGCTGCGCGCAGAGCAGATCCCACTGCTGGGGCACGTTGAAGACGATCGTGGCGCCCTCGCGTTCGTAGGCGTCGAGCACGGCCCGCGGATCGAACGCCCCCAGCGGGTGGATCACCACCGTGCTGCCGACCAGGATGTTCGCGACGATCGAGCCGAGACCCGCGATGTGGAAGAACGGCGCGGTCAGGAAGCCGACATCGGAGTCGTCGTAGATGTCCATCGCCCGGATACAGGTGATCGCCTGGATCTGCATGTTGCGGTGGGAGAGCATCACCCCCTTCGGCCGGCCGGTGGTGCCCGAGGTGTACATGATCAGCGCGGTGGACTCCTCGCTGACGTCCGGCAGTTCCATCGGTTCGTACGCGGCCAGGAGGTCCTCGTACCTGTCGCGCCCCTCGGCCTGCTCCGTCTCGCCGATGACGACGACCGTGGTCACGGAGGGGACGGGCCCCACGGCCAGGAGCAGCGGCAGCAGCTGGGCGTCGACGACGACGGCCGACGGGGTGCAGTCGGACAGGATGCCGCCGAGCTCCGGCGGCGTGAGACGGAAGCTGAGCGGAACGGCCATGGCTCCCAGGCTGTTCGCGGCGAACACGCTCTCCACGAACCATGGATGGTTCAGGGTGAGCAGGGCGACCCGGTCGCCCTCCCGTACGCCCCTGTCGGCCAGCGCCGCCGCCAGCCGCAGTGACCGCTCGGACAGCTGCGACCAGGTGGTGGTGGCGCCGAGGTACCGCAGGGCGGGCCGGTCGGGGCGCATCGTCGCGTGGGTGGCCGCGTGGGCCATCCAGTGGTGGCGGAAGGACCAGGCGGGGGCAGTGGACGTGGGCATGCCGCTCCTCGCGTTCAGGACGGTGGGGAGGGGGTGGGTGAGTGCCATTGTGCCCGGGAGAAGGGCTCCGGAGAAGGCTTTTGTTAATCAGGAATCACGTGGATGTGAAGCGGGGGTCACCTGAGGTGCCGCAGGTGACCCAGTGGTTTCCGGGCCTCGGACGCCTTGTGATTGACTTGTGCGTATGGCCCCGTCCCCGCGTACATCCGCCCACCGGTGAGCATCGATCCGATCGCGGCCACCCGTCCGCGCAACCGCAGGCAGCTCATCATCGAGGCGGCCGGCCGCGTGTTCAGCGAGCGCGGGTACCACGCGGCGTCGATGGAGGAGATCTCCGCGGGTGTGGGCATCAGCGCGGCGGCCCTGTACCGGCACTTCCCCAACAAGTACGCGCTCTTCGCCGAGTGCGCCAACGTCCTGGTCGACCGGCTGGTCGCGGTGCTCGACGAGCTGCCCGGCACGGCGGACCCGGCGCGGGTGCTGGGCGCCGTGACCCGGGTCGCCGTGACCCACCGCGCCGCCGGCGGGCTCTACCGGTGGGAGGCCCGGTACCTCGAACACGCCGACCGGCGCCTTCTGCGGGCGAAGTTCGCACGTGTCGTCGGTAGGGTCACCGAGGCGCTGGAGCGCGAGAACGCCGAGCCCGGGGCCGAGTTGCGCGCGGCGGCGGCCCTGGGGGCGATCGGTTCCATCTCGATGCATCACGTCTCCATCGCCCAGAAGCGGGTCGAGAGCCTGCTCGTGGCGTCGGCCCTCGGTGTGGCCGGGGCCGCCCCCGCGCCGGGCTCCGGCGGAGCGGCCCGTGTCGAACTGCCGGCACAGCCGGTGCCGCGCACCCGCCGGGCGGAGATCCTGGCCGCGGCCGTCCCGCTGTTCGCGCGCGACGGGTTCGTCAAGGTCACCAACGGCCAGATCGCGGAAGCCGTGGGGCTCGCCCCGTCCGCGATCTACCGCCACTACCCCAACAAGGTCGACATCCTGGTGGCCGCCTGCCTGCAGGCCGCGGGGCTGCTCGCCCAAGCCGTCGACCGGAACCTCGGCGAGGTGACGGATCCGCGCGATGCTCTGGAGGTGCTGGCGGCGACCTATGTGGCGTACAGCTTCGAGCACACCGAGCTGACGAGCGTCGCCGAGGCCGAGGTGGCCGGCCTCCGGGACGACCTGCGGCAGCCGCTGATCCGCGCCCAGCGGGAGCACATCGCGGTGTGGGAGCAGCAACTCCTGCTGGTGCGGCCGGAGCTGGACCCGCGCCAGGCGCGCGTCCTGGTCCATGCCGGATTCGGCGTCGTGGTCGAGGCCGGCCGCCGGCTGCACTGGGAGGACACCCCCGGTCACCGGGATGCCGTCGCCGCTCTGGTCCTGGGCGCCCTGGGCCTGCCGTAGCACCACCGCGTCCGTCGACGGTCGGCGCCCCGCGGGCCGGTGGTGCGGTCGCGGGGCGCCGTCGGCGTACAGGCTCAAGCGCCCGGCCGGTTCGCGGTGGGAAGGGTGATCGGGGTCTGCGTCGCGGAGCTGCCGTTGTTCAGGAACAGCATCGCGATGCCGCGTACGAACTGGTCGAACAGGTAGAGGCCGTCGGGCACGATGGGTGACAGCCCTTCCCTGAACCTCACGTACGTCGGCCACGCGGCCCTGATCAGGGCCCGCGACACCAGGTCCCTGCCCAGGCCGAGCCAGTCGGCGTACTTGTCGCTGATCAGGAAGCGGACCATCTCGTTGAGGAACCCGGTGGTCAGACCCAGGGTGGGGTCCTCGATGTACCCGAGCAGGGTCTTGGCCAGGTCGGTGCCCTCGGCGGTGGGGGCGACGACCGGCCACAGGATCTGGTCGGCCTGCGCCTGCGCGTCGGCCCAGGTGGCGGGGATGAACTGCTCCTGCACGCCCAGGAGATGGAGCGCGACCTTCCAGGCGTGCAGGTCCGCCGCCTTCTCGGCGGCCGTCTGCCTGATGCCCCACTTGGCCATGTTGTTGTACGCGACGGTGGCCACGGAGTGGAACGTGACCAGGATGTCGCCGTTGCTGATGGGCTTCGGCTGGTCCGAGGTCGCCATGAACTGCTTCGACTTCGGCAGCAGGTTGCGGACCACCGAGTGCACCAGGCGGGTCTTGTTGGCGGAGACGATGAAGTGCCCCGCGGGCTGCCAGGCGCTCGCGCTGTGCAGGTCGTAGCCGAACGTGAACGTCTTGGCCGCGCGGGCCTTCATGTCGGCGCCGCCGGCGGACCAGTAGACCGCCCGGGCCTCCCGCGGGATCACGGTGCTCAGCATGCCGCTGCCGAGACTCTCGGACACGAAGAGATAGCCCTGCAGCCGCTTGTAGAGCTTCTCGGACGCCGCCAGCAGCGCCGGGTCGGCCCACGAGGGCAGCTTGTTGGCCTCGGTGAGGTAGTCGGTCAGATACCCCGGCATGCCGGACGGCAGGGGGTCCTTGTTGTCGACCCAGGACTCCCATGCCTTGTTGACCGCCGGGGCCGCGCCGTCGGCGAGGAGGCGGGCGGCCACCTCGTCCGCCGTCGGGTCCCAGACCGAGAACGGATCGGTGACCGTGTCGGTTCCGGCGACCGAGCCCGAGGAGGACCAGGACCAGGCTTGGGGCACGCTCGTCGCGCTGGCGAGACCCAGCACTGCACCGATCGACAGGGCACGCCTTCGGGTGGGATTCTCCATTTACTTGGCTGCCTTCCATGCTGGCTGGGACCCCCTTGGAGTGGGCCTGAGGTGCGAATTTCGGCCAGGTCACAAGGTTGCCCTCGGATGTGATTTCTGATTAACATAACGAGGCGTTCGATCGTCGGCAAGACCTCTGCACGCCCCAGAAATCGCTGCTGTTCACCGGCGTCGCAGAGCTGCCGGCGCCCAGGTGGACGACGGCCACGGGTGCGGTATGCACCCGGCCGCCGTATCCGTTCCTCACTCCACTCGCATCCGTCCGGCGCTTTAGGAGTTCCATGAACACGGAGCAGGACCAGATCGAAGCGCCTGCGCCCTCGTCGGCGACAGGCCCACGACCCGCCTGGGTGACCGACGAACTGATCGGGCGGTGGTGCGCCTGGGTGCACCGGGACGAGACACGCCAGGGACGGGGGACGGCCGAGCCGGTCACCGCCCTCGCCCCCTACGACCTGTCCCCGATCGCCCCCGTCCCCGGCTGCGACCCGGCGGACGTCGAGTCCGCGGCCGGTGTGGCCCGGGCCGCCCAGCGCGACTGGTCGGGTACGCCGGTCCCCCGGCGCGCCGAGATCGTCCTGGCCTTCCACGACCTGCTCCTCCGGCGGCAGGACGAGGTACTCGACCTGATCCAGTGGGAGACCGGGAAGGCGCGCTACCACGCCTGGATGGAGGTGGCCCAGGTCGCCGCCGTGGCACGGCACTACGCGCGCCGCGCCCGCCGCTACCTGACCACCCGTCGGGTACGCGGAATGATCCCCGGCCTGACCAAGGTCGAGGAGGTGCGCATCCCCAAGGGCGTGGTAGGTGTCGTCTCGCCCTGGAACTACCCCCTCTACCTGGGCGTCGGCGATGTCATCCCCGCCCTGCTGGCCGGCAACGCCGTCGTCTCCAAGGCGGACCCCCAGGCCGCCCTGACCATGCTCTGGACGCGTGCCCTCCTCGGCGAGGCCGGACTGCCCGTGGATCTCTGGCAGATCGTGGCCGGCGACGGAGAGGTGGTGGGCTCGGCGGTGGTGGACACCGTCGACTACGTCTGCTTCACCGGATCCACCGCCACCGGCCGCACCGTGGCCGAGCGCGCGGCGGGGCGTCTGATCGGCTGCTCCCTCGAACTCGGGGGGAAGAACCCGCTCATCGTGCGCGCCGACGCCGACATCACCGCCGCGGCGACGGGCACCGTCGTGGCCGCCTTCGCCAACACCGGACAGATGTGCATCCACATCGAACGTGTCTACGTGCACGAGAGCGTGTATGAAGCGTTCCGCGACGAACTCGTGCGGGCGACGGAGGCGCTGCGGCTCGGAAGGACCTTCGACTACTCGGCGGACGTCGGGTCCCTGGTCTCACCGGCGCAGCTCGCGACGGTCCGGGCGCACGTCGACGGCGCGGTGGCCAAGGGGGCGACCGTACTCACCGGCGGCCGCGCCCGGCCCGACATCGGGCCGCTGTTCCACGAGCCGACGGTCCTGGAGGGCGTCACCCCCGAGATGGACGTCTGCGAGCGGGAGACCTTCGGACCGGTCGTCTCCCTGTACCCCTTCGCCACGGACGACGAGGCCGTGAGCCTGGCCAACCGGGGAAGCTACGGCCTGTCAGCCTCGATCTGGTCGAAGGACACCCGTGAGGCCGCCCGGATGGCCGGACGGATCCGCTCCGGGTCGGTGAACATCAACGACGGGGCGGCCGCGGCGGCGGGCAGCGTCGAGGCCGGCATGGGCGGGATGGGCGACAGCGGCCTCGGCCGCCGCCACGGAGCCGAGGGGATCCGCAAGTACACCGAGAGCCAGACCGTCGCCGTCCAGCGCGTGATGCCGCTCGGCCCCACGCCGAAGCAGTCGGTGGAAAGCTTCGTCCGCCGGACCAACGGCCAGATGGCCCTGATGCGCCGGCTGCGTGTGCGATGAGCGACGGCGGCCTTCCGGCCCACGAGAGGTGGAAGAAGCTGCGCGCGGCGGCGGGGCCCGTCGACCCGGCGGAGCTCGACGCCCTGTGGGCGGACCTCGAAACCGTCGATGCCGCGTCGGTACTCGGCTTCTGGCGTGGCTTCGCCTTCCCGACCGGCCACCCCGTGGAGCGGGTGCTCGCCCGCAGCCGCTGGCACGGCAAGCGGTTCACCGCACCGGACGACGTCCAGCCTCTCGTCTGCCGTGCGGACGACGGCTCCCTCTACTCCGACACCGCGTCGGGGCGAGGCGAGGCGAGCCTCTGGAACGTCGAGTTCCGTGGGGAGGTGACCGCGACCATGGTGTACGACGGCATGGCCGTGCTCGACCACTTCAAGCGGGTGGACGACACCACCCTGATGGGCGTCATGAACGGCAAGGCCGCCACGGTGTCCCCGAGCGGCCACCTCTTCTACTTCGGCCTGGAGCGGGAATGAGGATCTCCGCGCTCCTGTCACGCGGCTCCGCGCCCAGCGAGATCGTCGAGGCCGAGCTGGACGCGCCCCGGCCCGACGAGGTGATCGTCCGGATCGAGGCGGTCGGGGTGTGCCACACCGACCTCGTCACCCGCAAGAGGCTCCGGGAGCGGCCCGCCGTGCTCGGCCACGAGGGCTGCGGCATCGTCGAACGGCTGGGTTCGGCCGTCGACGGAGCCGCCGTCGGGGACCGCGTGGTGATCACCTTCGCCTCGTGCGGTGGATGCGACCAGTGCCGTGCCGGCCTCCCCGGGTACTGCGCCTGGTCGGCGGCGCTCAACGGCTCGGGTCGCCGGCTGGACCGGTCCTCGACCCTGCGGGTAGGTGAGGAGCCCGTCTTCGGCGCCTTCTTCGGTCAGTCCTCCTTCGCCACGGCCGCGCTCGCCGACGCCCGCTCCTGCGTATCCGTCGGTGATGTGCCACCGGAGGTCGCCGCACCCCTGGGCTGCGGTTTCCTCACCGGTGCGGGTGCTGTGCTGAACGTCCTGCGGCCCCGACCCGGCGACCGCCTGCTGGTCGTCGGCGGCGGGGGAGTGGGCGCCGCCGCCGCCCTGACCGCGCTCTCCGAGGACGTCGAGGTCGTCGTCGCCGAGCCGGTCGCGGCGCGCCGTGAGCTGCTCGCGGCGTGCGGAGCCGCGGTCGTGGCCTCCCTGGACGAAGCGGCTCCGTCGGTGACCCACGCCCTGGACACCACCGGACGGCCGGAGTTGATCGCCCGGGTCCTCGGTCTGCTCCAGCCTCGCGGTGTGCTGGCGCTCGTCGGTCTGGGCCCGGCGGAAGTCCCCTTGGACGTGCGGTCCCTGATGATGCGCGGGCTCCAGGTGCGCGGCTGCGTCGAGGGCGACGCCGAACCCTCGGTGCTGATACCCGAGCTGGTCCGGCGCCACCGGCGTGGCCTGCTCCCTCTCGACCGGCTGGTCACCACCTACCCGCTGTCCGACTTCGACCGGGCGGTCGCCGACCAGCGGGCCGGCCGCACGCTGAAGCCCGTACTGCTGCCCGGCCCCTGAAGACCACCCTTCCTTCCCTCTCTCGATCATGATCTGGAACAGGAGTCCTGATGGCTGACGTGATCTCCGCGGCGCGCTTCCTCTACGACGACGAGCACGAGATGCTGCGCGAGACCGCCCGCGCCTTCGCCGACAAGCACGCCGCGCCGCACGCCGAGCGGTGGCGGGCCGAGGGGAAGGTCGACCGGGAACTCTTCGAGGAGGCCGCCCGGGCGGGGATCCTCGGCTTCAACATCCCCGAGGAGTACGGCGGAGGCGGCGTCGAGGACTACCGCTTCAACGCGGTGATCGGTGAGGAGTTCTCCCGCCACCCCGCGTCGGACGGTCTCGCCTCGGTGACCCTGTCCAACGACATCGTCGTCCCCTATTTCACCGGTCTGACCGACGCCGCGCAGAAGGCCCGCTGGCTGCCCGGAATCGCCGCGGGCGAACTCGTCGTCGCGGTGGCGATGACCGAGCCCGGGACGGGGAGCGACCTCGCGGGGATCGCCACCACGGCCGTCCGCGACGGGGACGACTACGTGGTCAACGGCAGCAAGGTCTTCATCTCCAACGGGCAGAACGCCGACCTCGTCGTCACGGCCGTCCGGACCGGCCCGGACCGCCACGGAGGGATCAGCCTGCTGGTCGTCGAGGCCGACCGGCCCGGCTTCACCCGGGGCCGCAACCTGGAGAAGGTGGGCCTGCACGCCCAGGACACCAGCGAACTGTTCTTCCAGGACGTACGGGTCCCTGCCGCGAACCTGCTCGGCGAGGAAGGACAGGGCTTCAAGGCCCTGATGCACAACCTGCCGCAGGAGCGGATCTCGATCGCCGCCAACGCCGTGGCCTCCATCGAGGGCGTACTCGAACGCACCCTGGAGTACGTCAAGGAACGCAAGGCGTTCGGCCGGCCGATCGGCTCCTTCCAGAACACCCGCTTCGAGCTGGCCGAGATGGTCACCACCGCCCGGGTCGGACGCGCCTACCTGGACGATCTGCTCGCCCGGCACTCCCGGGGCGAACTCGGCGCGGTGGACGCCGCCTCGGCGAAGTTCTGGGCCACCGAGCGTTACGTCGAGATCGTCGGCCGCTGTGTCCAGCTCCACGGCGCGTACGGCTACATGACCGAGTACCGCATCGCGCAGGACTACCTCGACTCGCGCATCTCCACCATCTACGGCGGCACCACCGAGATCATGAAGGAGATCGTCGGCCGCGACCTGGGTCTGTAGGGCGACGCGCCCGGAAGCGGCCGGAACGCCGACGGCCCGGCGTGTGCGCGGCCCGTCCCGCACCCCGGTGCGCTTGGATCGGTCGGGTCCGTGCCGTGTGAACGCGCGGCGGCCCAGGCACCTGACCGTCATCGGAGCACCCGCCATGGCTGAGGAAGAGTCCGCCACCCCGCACTGGCTGTTCGGTGACCAGCTCGGTCCCCACTTCCTCGATCCCGCGCGGGGCGGCCCGCACCGGGACGCGCCCCTGCTGATGATCGAGGCCCGCGGTGTCCTACGGAGGCGGCGCTTCCACCGGGCCAAGGCCCACCTGGTCCTGTCCGCGATGCGCCACCGGGCCGCGGAGCTGGGTGACCGGGTGCGGTACGTCAAGGCCGACACCTACCGCGAGGGTCTTCGGGAGGCGGTGGGGGACCGGCCGGTGTCGGTGTGCCACCCCACCTCCCACGCCGCCCGAGCCCTCGTCGGCTCCCTGCCCTCCGTACGGGTTCTGCCGGCGCGGGGCTTCATGGTCACGCACGACGAGTTCAGGAAGTGGGCCGACGACCGCGGGACGAAACACCTGAGGCAGGAGGACTTCTACCGATGGGTCCGGGAGACGCACGACTTGCTCATGGAGGGCGACCGGCCCGCGGGAGGGCGGTGGAACCTGGACCACGACAACCGGGAGCCGCCACCGCGGGGAGCCCACGACCTCGGCGTACCGGCGCCCTACCGCCCCCGGGAGAGCGACATCGACGACGAGGTCCGGGCGGACCTCGACCGCTGGGCGCGGGACGGGGACGTCGAGTTCGTCGGCGAGGACGCGCCGCGCCGCTTCCCCGCGACACGCCGGGAGGCGCTCGCCGCCCTCCGTCGCTTCACGGACCACCGGCTCGCCACCTTCGGTGCCCACGAGGACGCGATGCTCGCCGACGACCCGACGATGAGTCACAGCCTGCTCTCCTCGTCGCTCAACCTCGGCCTCCTGGACCCCGCGGAATGCGTCGAGCGGGCCGAGGCGCGGTGGCGCTCGGGCGACGCGCCGCTCAACAGCGTCGAGGGGTTCGTGCGCCAGATCGCCGGATGGCGGGAGTTCGTCTGGCACGTCTACTGGTACTTCGGCGACCGTTACCGTGACGGCAACGCCCTCGGCCACCGCGCCCCCCTGCCCGGCTGGTTCACCGAGCTGTCCCCGGAGGGTACGGACGCCAACTGCCTCTCCCACGTCCTGGAACAGGTCAGGTCGACCGGCTGGACCCACCACATCCCCCGACTGATGATCCTCGGCAGCTTCGCCCTCCAGCGCGGCTGGGAGCCCCGGGCCGTCACCGACTGGTTCCACCGGAGCTTCATCGACGGCTACGACTGGGTGATGGTCCCCAACGTGGTGGGCATGTCGCAGTATGCGGACGGCGGGCGGATGACCACCAAGCCGTACACCTCCGGCGGGGCCTACATCAACCGGATGAGCGACCTGTGCGGCCCCTGCCGCTACAAGCCGTCCGTACGCGTCGGCGAGGACGCCTGTCCCTTCACCGCCGGCTACTGGAACCTCCTGCACCGCCACCGCGACAGGTTCGAGCACAACGCGCGGATGACCCGGGCCGTACGCGGCCTGGACCGGCTCACCGACCTCGACGCACTGCTGGAGCAGGAACGCGACCGGCGGGACGGGAAGGCCTGAGGGATCACCGTCCGAGGGCCGGAGCCTTCCGGGAAGGGCGAGGGCGCAGAGAGCCTGTTAATTTGCCCCTTGTGAACCGTTCTGTGCTGCCGTCGTGGAACGACGGGGAAGCCCGCTCCGCAATCCTGCGCTTCGTCGAAGAGGTGACGAGCCCGGGGGAGGGTTTCCTGCCCCCAGAGGAGAGACTCGCCGTCTTCGACAACGACGGCACGCTCTGGCCGGAGAAGCCCGTGCCGGTACAGCTCCACTTCCTCCTCCTGCGGTGGAAGGAGATGGCGGCCGCCGACGCCTCGCTGGCCGAGCAGGAGCCGTACGCCTCGGCGGTCACAGGTGACCCCCGGTGGGTGGGATCGGTCGTCGCCGCGCACTACGGCGGCGACGACACGCAGATCCCCGTGTTCGCCCAGGCGGTGGTCGCGGCCCAGAAGGGCCTGAGCACCGGAGAACTGGCCGACCGGATCGCGGAGTTCTTCCGCACCGAGGTGCATCCCGAGCTGCGGCGCCCGTACACGGCCTGCGCCTACCGGCCCATGACCGAGCTTCTGGAGCTGCTGCGCGAGAAGGAGTTCACCACCGTGATCGCCTCCGGCGGCGGCAGGGACTTCATGAGACTCATCAGCGCTCCCATGTACGGTGTTCGCCCCGACCAGGTCATCGGGTCGATGGCGGACACGGTCTGGTCCGACAGCCGCCGCACCGTGGTCTACGGCGAGGGCGCCCCGTACCTGGACGACGGTCCGGCGAAGCCCGTCCGGATCTGGAGCCGCCTGGGCAGGCGGCCCGTGCTGGCCTGCGGCAACAGCAACGGCGACATCGAGATGCTCGACTACGCCACGTCGGACCGGCCGGGACTGGGCCTCCTGATCCGCCACGACGACTACGGCCGGGGCGACACCGCCTACACCACCGGCGCCGAACGCATCCTCGCTGAGGCACCGCAGCGGAGCTGGACGACCGTCAGCGTCAGGGACGACTGGTCGCGGATCTTCTCCGAGGCCGAGCAGCCCCCGGCCTGACCGCTGACCGCGCGGATCACGACCGCGGATCACGACGACCGGACGGATGACACACCGGTCACCCGTCCGGCCTTCCCGCCCTGCCGCGTTCCCGCCCTCCGGAGAGGCTGGGACAGTCCGTCGGCAGCGGCGCACGTACGAGCAGTGCGCTCGACAGTGGAAGGCGATACGCATGGCCGGTGCATTCAGAGGTGTGGTGAACCTCGACGTACGAGACTCCGTCCCCGACTGGTCCCCCTACCAGCAGCCCAAGGCGCCCGACGGGTCGCCCAACGTCGTGTACATCGTCCTCGACGACGTCGGATTCGGGGCCATGAGCTGCTACGGCGGCCCCATCGAGACACCGAACATCGACCGCATCGCGGCGAAGGGCCTGCGCTACAGCCAGTGGCACACCACCGCGCTCTGCTCCCCGACCCGCTCGGCGCTGCTCACCGGCCGCAACCACACCACCAACGGCATGGCCTGCATCAGCGAGGCGGCCATCGGCTTCCCCAACAGCAACGGCCACATCCCGCCGGAGTGCGCGACCCTCGCCGAGGTCCTCGTCGACAAGGGCTACAGCACCTCACTCGTCGGCAAATGGCACCTGTGCCCCGAGGACGAGATGAACCTCGCCTCCACCAAGCGCAACTGGCCGACCGGCCGTGGCTTCGAGCGGTTCTACGGCTTCCTCGGCGCCGAGACCAACCAGTGGTACCCGGACCTCGTCCACGACAACCACCCGGTCCAGCCGCCGGCCACCCCGGAGGAGGGCTACCACTTCAGCGTCGACATCACCGACAAGGCCATCCGGTACATCGACGACGTCAAGGTCGTCGCCCCCGAGCGGCCCGTCTTCCTCTACTACGCGCCCGGCTGCGCCCACGCCCCGCACCAGGCCCCCAAGGAGTGGATCGAACGGTACCGGGGCAAGTTCGACGCCGGGTACGAGGCGATGCGCGAACAGATCCTGGCCCGGCAGAAGGAACTGGGGCTGGTCCCGAAGGACACCCAGCTCCCGCCGGTCAACCCGATCGGCACCCCCGACACGCGGACCGGGCCCGAGGGCGAGCAGTTCCCCGACGTGGACTACACGCGCCCGTGGGACGAGCTGAACGCGGACGAGCGCCGGCTGTTCGCCCGGATGGCGGAGACCTACGCGGGCTTCCTCTCCCACTGCGACGAGCAGATCGGACGCCTGCTGGACTACCTGGAGGAGATCGACCAGCTGGACAACACCATCATCGTGGTGGTCTCCGACAACGGGGCCAGCGGTGAGGGCGGGCCCAACGGCTCGGTCAACGAGAACAAGTTCTTCAACGGGGTCGCCGACGACCTCCAGGAGAACCTGTCGATGATCGACGAGCTCGGTGGCGTCAACACCTACGGCCACTACCCGAACGGCTGGGCCATGGCCTTCAACACCCCGTTCAAGATGTGGAAGCGGTACTCCTTCAACGGCGGAACCTGCGACCCCTGCGTCGTCTCCTGGCCGGCCGGCATCAAGGCGCGCGGCGAGGTCCGCGACCAGTA
Organism: Streptomyces sp. NPDC048590; assembly: GCF_043199535.1. Classification (NCBI taxonomy): domain Bacteria; kingdom Bacillati; phylum Actinomycetota; class Actinomycetes; order Kitasatosporales; family Streptomycetaceae; genus Streptomyces; species Streptomyces sp. NPDC048590. The sequence goes on from NZ_JBICWC010000012.1 coordinate 101,090, forward strand.
CCACCACGCCGTCGACATCGTGCCCACCGTGCTCGACTGCCTCGGCTTCGAACTGCCCGAAGCCGTCAAGGGCCGCACCCAGATCCCCCTCCAGGGGGTGAGCATGCGTTACAGCTTCGACGCGGCGACCATCCCCACGGCCAAGAGCACGCAGTTCTACTCCATGCTCGGCACCCGCGGCATCTGGCACCAGGGCTGGAAGGCGGTCACCACGCACCCGGCGGTGAGCGGCTGGAGCAACTTCGCCCAGGACACCTGGGAGCTCTACCACGCCGAGGCGGACCGCGCCGAGATGCACGACCTGGCCGAGCAGGAGCCGGAGAAGCTCAACGAGCTGATCGGCCTCTGGTTCCACGAGGCCGGAGCCAACCATGCCTTCCCGCTGGACGACCGCTCGCCCATGGAGATCCTGTCCACGCACCGCCCGCAGCTCACCCCGCCCCGCAACCGGTACGTCTACCGGCCGGGGATCTCCGAGGTACCCGAGTCCGTCGCGGTCAACGTCCGCAACCGCTCCTACACGATCGGAGCGCTGGTCGACTTCGAGGGCACGGACGCCTCCGGGGTGATCTTCGCCCATGGCGGACGGTTCGGCGGGCACGCGCTGTACGTCCGCGACAACCGGCTCCACTACGTCTACAACTTCCTCGGCAGCGAGGAGCAGTCGGTGAGCTCCGGAACTGACCTGCCGAGGGACGGCCGGGCGGTCCTCGCCGCGTCGTTCGTGAAGGACGGTGAGGAGACGCCCGGCGTCGCCACCGGCATCCTCAGCCTCTACCACGGGGAGGAGAAGGTCGGCGAAGGGCGCATCAAGACCCAGCCCGGCAAGTTCACCCTCGCCGGTGAGGGCCTCAACGTGGGCCGGGACGGCGGGGAACCCGTCACCGACAACTACCCCGGCACCTCACCCTGGGCGTTCACCGGAGCCGGACTCCGACGCGTCGCCATCGACGTCAGCGGCGAGCCGTACATCGACCTGGAACGCGAGGCCATGGCCATGATGGCCCGCGAGTGACACCGGTGTCCGACGCGGGTGCCTGACACGGCACCCCGAGCCGGTGCCCGTCGCCGGGCCGCACCACGCGGCCCGGCGACAGGCGTGCCCGCCCGGGAACTCGAGTCAAAAACGGCGGCTCAGCCCAGCGGCGGCAGAGGCAGGCCGGTGTAGCCCTCGGCGAGGTACGCGCGGCCGGCCGGCGACGCGACGACCGAACGCAGCTCGCCGAGCCTGCGCATCCGGTCGAAGTCGCTCGCACCGGGGTCGAGGTGCAGCATGCTCGTCATCCACCAGGAGAAGTGCTGGGCCTGCCAGATCCGCTGCCGGGCGGTCTCCGGGAAGGCGTCGAACAGCCGCTCGTCCCCGTCGAGCAGCAGCGCCCGCAGCGCCTCGGCGAGCAGCACCACATCGGCGACCGCCAGGTTCATGCCCTTCGCGCCCGTCGGCGGAACGGTGTGCGCGGCGTCGCCGACCAGGACGACCCGGCCCCGCCGCATCTCGCGCGCGACGAAACTGCGGAAGCGCAGCACGTCCCGCTGGAAGATGCGGCCCTCGCGGAGGGTGGTACCGGGCACCCGGGCCTGGAGGGTCTCCCACAGCTGCTCGTCCGTCGCTGCCTCGGGGTCGGTGTCCGGGGCGCACTGGAAGTACATGCGCTGGATCTCGGGGCTGCGTTGGCTGATCAGGGCGAACCCGTCGGGGGAGTTGCTGTAGATCAGCTCCTCCGAACTGGGCGGGGCCTCGCAGAGGATGCCGAACCAGGCGAACGGGTACTCCCGGAAGAAGCCGCCGTGCGCCCCCGTCACCGCCTCGCGGACGACACCGCGCGAGCCGTCGGCGCCGACCACCACATCCGCGTCGACCTCGACCGTGTTGCCCTCGGCGTCCTTGCCGACCACCCGGGGGCGGTCGGTCCCGGCGTCCTCCACACGCGTGGCGGTCACCCCGAAGCGGAGATCCTGACCGGCGGCGAGCCGGGCGGCGATCAGGTCCTTCAGCACCTCGTGCTGCGGGTACAGCCACACCGCCCGGCCCACGGTCCCGGCGAAGTCGACGCGGTGTCCCTCCCCGGCGAAGCGGAGTTCGATCCCCTCGTGCTTGTGGCCCTCGGCGAGAACCCGCCGCGACGCACCCGTTCCGTCGAGGATCTCCACCGTCCCCTGTTCGAGGATGCCCGCCCGGATCGTCGTCTCGATCTGTTCACGGGAACGGGAGTCGACCACGACCGATTCGATGCCGTACCGGTCGAGCAGGTGGGACAGCAGCAGACCGGCGGGGCCTGCGCCGACGACTGCGACGCGGGTGCGTGCGGGCATGACGTCTCCTCTGGCAGAGCTGGACGCAAGAAGCGGGAACGCCACGGAGTTTGGCGCCGTTACCGCCCACCCGACGAGACCACTTCCCATTGAACGGGAAGCCGGTTCGGCGCCGCCCGCCCTGTCCGCCGTCTCTACGGCCGCCCCGCGGCGTACGCCGCCGCGATACCGGATGCGGCGGCGCGTAGTTCCCCGACCGCCTGACCGGGCGGGGTGTCGCGGGGCAGCACGACGGACAGCGCGGCGATCACCCGGCCGGCCGCTCGTTCCCGCACCGGCACGGCCACACCCGTGGAGACCCCCTCGACCGAGCCGGGCGACACCACGAAGCCGTCGCGCAGCACACGGGCCAGATCCCGCCGCAACCGCGCGGGGTCGGTCACCGTTTCGGGCGACACGGCTTCCAGGGGCCCGGCGAGCACGCGCTCCCTGAGTTCCTCGGGGCCATGGGCCAGCAGTACGAGCCCCGCCGACGAGGCGTGCAGGGGCAGACGTCCGGCGACCCGGGTGATGTTCGCGCCCGCCTTCGGGTGCGACAGGCGCTCCACGAAGAGCGTCTCGCCGTTCTCCACCACCGCGAGCTGGGTGTGCTCCCGCACCCGCGCCTGCACCCGCTCCATGAACGGCAGCGCCGCCTGCCGCAGACGGAGCGCGTGCGAGCCCCGCAGCGCCAGCTCCCACAACCGCATGCCCAGCCGAACCCGCTGCTCCTCGTCCCGCTCCAGCAGTCCGCACCCCACGAGTTCGGCCACCATCCGGTGCGCGGTCGACGACGGCAGCCGCGCACGCCGCCCGATCTCGGCGGCCGACTGCACCGTGCGGTCCGTGTCGAACGTCTCCAGGACGCGCACGATCCGCTCGGTGAGGGTCTCGCCCGACGGTGAGTTGGCCACGGACTTCTCCGCTCCTGTTGGTCGAGGCGCTGGTTCGGCGCCGGCTCCCATCCGATCACGGACCAGCGGCCGCACGGTGGAAGCCCCAGGACCTGTCCCGGTGACGTGCGTCAACAGCCGCTCGTAAGCCAGCACTTACGTTCCTTGTGCGCACCGGTGCGGCCCCACACACTGTGTCCCGCCGCCCTGTCCGCCGGGACACGGCCTCCAGCGGCCTCCCGGCGTTCCGGCGCGGCGCGTCCGCCCCTTGCCTCCCCCCACAGGAGCCCCTATGCGCAAGAGACTTGTCGCCGGTGCCTTGGCCGCCCTCGCCGTCGGAACACTGCTGCTCCCCGCCACCGCCCACGCCGCCCCTGTCCGGACCGGCGCCGTCCCCGTGGTCGACGTACGCTCCCACGGCACCGAGGCGGGAACGGCCCTGGCCTCCGGGTACGAAAGGCCCGGGACCAGGCTGAAGGTCGACGCAGGCCGCACCAGCAGCGCCACCTGGCTGCAGATCGACTACCAGGTGCAGGAGACCGGCTACTGGTGCGGCCCCGCCGCGACCCGTATCGCCCTCTCCGCTCGTATCGCGCCCCCGAGCCAGGGGGAGCTCGCCGCGCAGCTCGGCACCACCGTGAACGGCACCGACCACATCGGCCAGGTCACCACGGTGCTCAACGCCCGCCTCGGCGGCGGCTGGTACGAGACCAAGGAGATGCCGAACGATCCGCCGACCCAGGCGCAGCGCGACCTGCTGTGGTCGGACGTCGTCTACGACATCGACCGCAACTACCCGCTGGTCGCCAACATCGTCGCCCCGCCCGGCAACCAGCCGCCCGGTTACCCCTCGGACCAGACGATCTACCACTACTTCACGGTCTTCGGGTACGACGCGGTGGACCGCACCGTCCTCATCGCGGACCCCGCCTCCTTCAGCGGGAACCAGATCTACTGGATCTCATTCGATCAGCTCGCCACCCTGATCCCGCCCAAGGGCTACTCGGCCTGATCCGGCGAGGCGGGCGACGCCCACCGCCGCACCGTGGACGTCGCCCCCATCCGCGAGGCCGGACCACCGTCTCCTTCCGCAGCTGCCCAGGGAGCCTTCGATGCAGGAACCGCACCTCTTCCGTCCCGACCAGCACGACGACACGGCCACCGGTCCGAGCCGCCGGGCCGTGCTCCGTACCGCAGCGGCCGGAGGGCTCGCCCTGACCGCTCTCGCCGGCGGCGCCGGGGGCGCGTCGGCCGCGCCCGCCGCCTTCGGCAGCAAGGTCCGCGACCTCACCGGCCCGGCGCAGACCGGACGGTTCGCCGCGCCGTGGACGGACCTCGGGATACCCGTCCGGTGCCCCGACGGTTCGATGCTCTTCGTCTGCGGGGACACCTTCGACGGCGGGGGTGTGGGCGGCCCCGACTGGCGCTCACCCGTGGGGCTGCGCTCCTCGAACGCCGCACCCGGCTCGCTCCTGATCGACGGGAGCGTCGGAGGCTCCCACGCCGAGAGCCTCGTCCCCGAAGGCCACGCGGGCGGCACCACCGCCATCCCCTCCGACGTGTTCACCGTCGGGGGAACGATGTACATGCACCTGATGCGCGGGGTGATCTACCGGACCCACCACACGGACTTCTGGCGCTCCGACGACAACGGCGAGACCTGGCAGTACCTCTGCCAGTGGCCGGCCGACATGTACGGCGGACAGTTCCAGCAGAAGACCTACGCGGTGGCCGACGACGGCTGGTGCTACGTCCTGTCGACGGTCTTCAACCGCGACGTGACCTCCGGCCTGCTCCTGCACCGGGTCCGCCAGGACGCCCTGGGCAATCCGGCGGCGTACGAGCCGTGGGGGTACGCGGGCGGGGTCTGGGCCTGGGGAAATCCCCCGAGCACCGTGACGGGGGCGCGCCGGTGGGGTGAGATCTGCTTCCGGGCCATGGGCGGCAGGTACGCGCTCACCTGGCTCAACATGAACCCGCTGGACATCCGGGCGCAGATCTTCGCCCTGCCCACCTCGAACCTGTTCACCACCCCGGAACAGACCATGATCATCCCCACCGTGCCGGGGCAGGAGATCGGGAACGCCGTGGCGAGCCCGTACGGCGGGTTCATCGTCCCGGGATCGAGCTTCGCCGACCTGCACATCACCGTCAGCCAGTGGTACGACAACCAGAACTACCGGGTGATGCAGTACCGGGTGAACGGTCTGCTCGGCTGAGGCCCTGCCGCATACGGCGGGACCGCGCGGGGCGGGGGTGACCGCCCCGCGCGGACCGGTGGCGGTCAGGAGCAGGAGACGCCGTTCAGGGTGAATCCGGTGGGCGCGGATCCTGGTGCGCCCGTCCCCTGGAAGCCGAACGAGGCCGAACCGCCTGCCGCGACCTTTCCGTTGTGTCCGGCGTTGGTGGCGGTCACGACCGCGCCGGACTGGGTGGCGGTGGCGTTCCAGGCGCTGGTCACCTTCTCGGACCCGCTGAAGGTCCAGTTGAGGCGCCAGCCGTCCACGGGTGCGCTCCCGGTGTTCTTGACGGTCACGTCGGCGGTGAATCCGCTGCCCCAGGACGAGCCGACCTTGTAGGCCACCGAGCAGGCGGCACCGGCTGACGGCGTCTCGGTCGGTGTGGGTGTCGGGGTCGGCGTGGGTGTCGGTGTGGGGGTCGGGGTGGGCGTCGGAGTGGGCGAGGGGGACTCACCGGGGTCGCCGTCGGGCAGCTCGCCCCACTGCTGTGACGTCCCGTCCAGGAGCACCAGTCTCGGCGCGTCCACCGGGGTGGAGCCCGGAGTCGTGGGCAGCCCCGCGTACGACCAGTCGTTCGACGGGTCCCACGCGCCCGGGGAGGTGATCCGGAACTGGACCTCCTTGCGGTACGCCGACTGTCCGGCCGGGGCGATCACGGTGTTGGAGCAGTCCACGCTGACGTAGTAGACATCGCCCTCGTACTGCTTCGCGCCGGAGGCGGTGCCGCACTGGTTGTAGTTGGTGGTCACCGTGATACCGGCGGGGGAGACCCCTGGCTCCAGGGTGAAGTAGTAGCGCAGCGAGGCGTTCTTCAGCGGCCGGGCCGGCCAGGCCGACTTGTTGACCAGGTACGCCTTGATCTCGGTGAAGCCTGGCCCGGTCGCGTTCACCGACGCCTGGGCCAGCACCTCGGGCCCGTCCGGTGTCTCGGCCTTGGGGAACGAGGCGAGGGGAGCACCGCCGTACTCGGCGTACAGACGGGCGAGGGCGCCGGTGAAGGCCGCGTTGTAGTCGGTGGCGACCTCGTTGTTGGTGTAGTTCTGCCGGTCGTCGGTGTAGGAGTCGTCCGCCGCGCCCGGTCCGCCGACGAGGGCGCCGTACAGCGTGTGGCGGGTCTCGACGGGGTTGGTCATCTGGTCGGTCCACGAGCCGTGCGCGGTCCGGTGGTGCGGCTTGGTGGGCGGGGTGGCGCCGAAGCCCACCACATAGCTCGCCTTGCGCGGGTTGTCCCCGAGGGCGTAGTTGATCTGGCGCACCGCGAAGTCGTGGTAGCGGGCCTTGCGGGTCGCGTCGCCGGTGAGCCAGTCGCTGTAGGAGAGCGCGGCGAAGGCGGTGTTCGCCGCGTAACGGAGCGAACCCCAGGAGTCCAGGACCGCCTGGCCGCCGGGGGAGTAGGCCACCTTGGCGCCGTTCACCCCGGTCGTCCACCAGTCGAGCCAGCGGTTGGAGTCGTCGATGTACCGCTGCTTCCCGGTGAGCTTGGCGAGCAGTACGTAGGAGCCGTACGAGGTGTCGTCCCAGGAGAGCGTCCACCGGTAGGAGCGGGTGGAGCTCTGCGGCTCGGTCGACAGCCCGTCGTAGTGGGACTCCGCCTTGGCGAGGTACGAGGCGTCACCGGTGGCCTTGTAGAGCCAGATCGCGCCCCACACCAGCTCGTCCTGGTAGCCGCTCCAGGAGTTGTAGTACGACTTGGCGTCGGTGATGCAGTCGCTGTACTTGCCCCGGTAGGTGTCGGCGAAGGTGTACAGCTGCTTCGCGTGGGTGAGCAGTTTCGCCGCGTACGCCGGGTCGTCGTCGGTGAACAGCATCGAGGAGGACGCCATCGCGGCGGCCGTCTGCCCCGCGAGATCGGTACCCGGGCAGGAGGCGTCGATCTTGTACGCGGGCCGGGCCATGGACATCACCTCGGCGGGGCCCCACCACTTGTGATCGTCGCCGCCGTTGCCGACCTGCCCGTAGAGCACGTTGGCGGAGGGGTGGGCCTTGACGAAGTAGTCGTTGACGAAGCGCAGGTTGTCCTTCAGATGCGCCAGCTGCCCGGACGCCGCGTAGGCGCTCTTCTGCTCGATGCCGCCCCAGGCCAGGACCGTCGCGCTGTAGGCCATCGGCAGGCCGAACTTCACGTGGTCGCCGGCGTCGTACCAGCCGCCGGTCAGATCGAGCCCGACGTCCTTGCCGTCGTCCAGGCCGGAGTCGCCTCGCCAGGAGACCCGGTTGTCCTCGGGCAGTTTGCCCGAGCGCTGGGCCTCGTAGAAGAAGAGCGACTTCTGCAGGGCCTCGCCGTAGGCGAACGCCGGGGCTGCCTGGGCGGGGGAGACGGCCAGGGGGGTGAGTCCGGCGGCGAGCAGCGCGGCCACACCGGCGAGGGTGACCCCCAGGCGGGAGCGGGGGGTGGTGACCGGAGGGGAGTGGCGGGATATGGATCTGCGGAACGCGCGGGGAAGGGTGGGCAGTCGCAACGGATCGTCCTTCGGTGCGGCGGGCGGCGGGTGGAGCCCATGGGTCGTGCCGGACCGGCGGATGACATGACGGACCGGACCGGCGGGGCGGTGGTGCGGCTCGTGCGGAAGTGCGGCTCGTGCGGGTGCCGTGCGGCGGGGCCGGTGCGGGGTGACACCGGCCCGCGCGGAAGCGTCGGCAGCCCGCAGCGACGTCCGGCGCGGCGGGCGTGGGAGCGCTTCCACGGACGTGCTCATGAAGCCAGCGCGGGCCCGCCCTGTCAACGGGTCGCGTAGGGCGAGTGGCGTTTCACGAGGTGGGCGCCACGGCCGGAGCGCGTCAGGAGTGGTCCAGGCCGGGTGGCCCGGGGGTGGCGGCACGGACCGCCGGGCGCCGGGTCTCCGTCTCAGGAGTTGAGGATGCGGGCCTTCTCGGTGGCGAACTCCTCCTCGCTGAGCACCCCTTGCGCCTTCAGCTCGGCGAGCTGGGTGAGCTGCGCGACCCGGTCGGTCCCGGCGGCCGGTGCGGCCGCCTGCGGCGGGGCGGGGGCGGGTGCCGGCGGGGGCGGGGCGTACTGCTGCTCGGTCTCCATCTGGCGCTGCATGTCGTGCCGCTGCACCCGGTTGGACACCGCGGTCGCGGTTCCCGAGATCACCGCGGTGCGGGCGATGGTGCCCAGCAGGCCGGGGCGTCCGAAACGCTGAATCATGACTGGCCTCTCCTTGGTCTCGTCTGTCAGTTGCCGTCGAGGGCGGCGATGGCTTCGATGACGGTCTCCCGGGGGATGCGTTCGAGCATCACCACCTCGCCCCTGGAGTCCCGCACAGCTGCCGCGAGCCGGCGGGCCCAGGTGTTCTCCCAGGCCACGACCAGCGCCGAGGACCGAGGGGCGAGGGACTCGGACACCGACTTCAGGTCCTCGTCGCTCAGCAGGTCGAACTGCTCGTCCGTCACCTGCTGCAGAGTCTCGGCGACCTCCTTGTCGGTGATCTCGACGACGGTGACGGCGCCGTCCTCCGCCTTGGAGACGAACGCCAGGTCGAGGATCCTCACCGTCCCCTTCTGCTGGAGCTCTCGGAGCGCCGGGACGATCTCCCCGTTGAAGTGGTTGCCCTCGAAGGCAACCACGGAGACATCCACCGGGCCTACGGTGTCGGCATTCAGGGTGCTGGGCACGAGCGGCCGCCTTCCGTGAAGCATCAAAAATGGACAAACCGCATCACAGGTTGCCTTACCGGTGTGTCCTGGGTGCGTCCGACCCGCCGACCTGTCGGTCTTCCGATCGTGCTGTCGGATGCCTGACTCACCCCGGAAACGCCGGATGGTCGAGCGGAATTGCCCTGGAATCGCCGCATCGGCCAGCTGACTTCCGTGCCCGCGAGCAGCCGGTAATGGCTCAGTAACGGCCCCTCCTTAGTGTTCGTGCTCTCCCGTTCCGTCCCAGGAGGAGCACCTGATGCACCTGCCCCGATCCCCCCGGCGCAGATCTGCGGCGTGGGCGACGGCCGCCCTCACCTCGGCCGTTCTGCTGACCGGCGCCATGCCCGCCGTGGCCGCCGCTGACAGCGCACCGTCACCGAAGATCGAGTCCACCCTGCTGAACGCCGTGGACAAGGGCGGCGAGGCGTCCTTCTTCGTCGTCCTGAAGGACAAGGCGAACCTCTCCGAGGCCAAGAAGCAGAAGACCCACGCCAAGAAGGCCAAGTCCGCGTACCAGGAGCTGCGCTCCCACGCCGACAGGAGCCAGAAGTCCCTGAAGACCTTCCTGGACAAGAAGAAGGTCGGCCACCAGGACTACTGGATCGCCAACACCGTCAAGGTCACCGGCGGTCAGGCACTCGTCGACGAGCTGGCCAAGCGCTCGGACGTGGCCTCGATCGTCAAGGAGCGGACCTTCAAGCTCGACGACATCGAGACCTCCGAGGCGAAGGTCACCAAGTCGCGCACCGCCGCCCTGGGTGCGGGCACGGACTCGTCCGCGGACGGCACCGACGCCGCGGCCTGGGGTGTCTCCGACATCAAGGCCGACCAGGTCTGGGACCAGTACGAGGACCGTGGCGAGGGCATCGTCATCGCGAACGTCGACTCGGGGGTGCAGTACGACCACCCGGACCTCGTTGCGAACTACCGTGGTAACAACGGTGACGGCACCTTCAGCAACGATTACAACTTCTACGACGCGACCGGGGTGTGCACCACCGCCGCACCCTGTGACAACAACGGTCACGGCACCCACACCATGGGCACCATGGTCGGGAAGAACGGCATCGGTGTCGCGCCGAACGCGAAGTGGATAGCCGCCAAGGGCTGTGGCACCGACGAGTGCGACGAGGCGGCCCTGCTCGCGGCCGGCCAGTGGATCCTCGCGCCGACCGACCACAACGGGCAGAACCCGCGCCCCGACCTCGCCCCGAACATCGTCAACAACTCCTGGGGCGGCGACGACAACGCCTTCTACAAGGACATCGTCGAGGCGTGGAACTCCGCCGGGATCTTCGAGGCGTTCGCGGCCGGCAACGACGGCGACGGTGTGACCTGCTCGACGACCCACCCGCCGGGCTCGCAGGTCGCCTCCTACGGGGTCGGCGCCTACGACTCCACCGGCACGATCGCCACCTTCTCCGGCTTCGGCCCGTCCCCGATCGACGGCGGCGCCAAGCCCAACATCGCCGCCCCCGGTGTGCAGATCCCCTCCACCTGGCCCGGCAACTCGTACAACACCATCAACGGCACCTCGATGGCCACCCCGCACGTCGCCGGAGCCGTCGCGCTGCTGTGGTCGGCGGCTCCCTCGCTGATCGGGAAGATCGACGAGACCCGCGCCCTGCTCGACGAGGGCGCCCGTGACGTCGACGACACCCACTGCGGTGGCACCGCCGGTATGAACAACGTCTGGGGTGAGGGCAAGCTCGACATCCTCGCCTCCGTCGAGAAGGCCCCGCACACCGCGGCCACCGTCACCGGCAAGGCCACCGACAAGGCGACCGGCAAGGCCCTGAACAACATCACCGTCAAGGCCACCGACACCACCGGCACGGTCCGTACCGTCACCACCTCCGCCGACGGCACCTACCGTCTGCCGCTGTCCCCCGGCACGTACACCTTCGCCTTCACCGGCTACGGCTACGAGAACGGTTCGGCCGCCGGAGTCACCCTGGCCGAGCAGCAGTCCTTCACACAGGACATCGCGCTGAAGCCCGTCCCCACGCACAAGGTCTCCGGTACCGTCCTGGACGTCACCGGCAAGCCCCTCGTGGGCGCGACCGTAGAGCTGAACGGCACCCCGCTGGCCGCCCTCACGACCAACGCCAAGGGCAAGTACACCTTCGCGAAGGTCGCCGAAGGCACCTACGGCCTCGCCGTGAAGCCCACCGCCCCCGTGCTCTGCAACGGCGTCTACACCGGCGACGCGGTCGTCGGCGCGGCTGACCTGACCGAGAACGTGCAGGTCCCCAACCGCACCGACAAGACCGGCAACACCTGCGCCCCGGCCGCCTACTCCTGGATCGCGGGCTCGAAGAAGGTCGCCCTGTCCGGTGACGAGGACTCCGCCACCGTCGCGCTGCCCTTCTCGGTCAAGCACTACGGCGTCTCGTACTCCACCGCCTCGGTCACCACCGACGGCCTGGTCAACTTCCTCTCCTCCCGGGTCGGTGACTACAACAACACCGCCCTGCCCACCATCGGTGAGAACGCCGTCAAGGGCTTCGTCGCCCCGCTGTGGGACGACCTGACCCTGGACAAGAAGTCCTCGGTGCAGACCGCCACCACCGGCACCAAGGGCAAGCGCAAGTTCGCCATCGTGTGGAACAACGCCGCCTACGCGAACGGCACCACGGGCCGCGCGACCTTCGAGGCCGTCTTCGACGAGGCCACCGGCGCCGTGACCCTGCAGTACCAGTCCGTCGCCGACCAGGGTGCGGGTGCCACCGTCGGCATCGCCGACCAGGCCGGCACCGACGCCCTCCAGTACTCCTACAACCAGTCCGTGATCGCCGCCGGCACCGCCGTCACCTTCACCCAGGGAGCCAAGTGATGAGACTCCACCACTCGCGGCGGGCTCTGACGCTCGCCTCCGGTCTGGTCGCGGCCGGACTGTGCCTGACCGCGGTGCCGCAGGCCTTCGCCGCAGACGGTGACAGCGGCTCGGTCATGAAGCTGACGAGCGCCCAGGCGAAGAAGCTCGCGGCCAACGTCACCCTCGACCCGTACGTCAAGGCCGAGGACACCACGGGCACCCAGAAGGACGCCTCGGACGCCGCCGCGAAGACGGATGCCGCCGCCGTCGACCCGAACACCAAGGTCACCATGACCGCGAAGTCCACGCTGGAAGGCGTGCGCGGTCTGGGTGCCACGGTGCCGGTCGGCAAGAAGGGCGACTACTACTCCGTCAACAGCATGGGCAACGTCCAGCTCCACGCCGCCGACGGCAGTGAGACCTGGGCCCGCACCAGCAGCTCGTTCTACACGGACTGGCAGGTCAAGCCGCTCCAGGTCTGGCGCGTCGAGCCGTACCCTCCCCAGATCCTCATGGGCTACAACGCGGTCTCGCCGTTCTCGCCGAACTCGCAGTCCGGCTACTCCGCCGGTGACCTGACCGGCGACGGCGTCCCTGACCTGGTGTTCTCCGCCCTGGTCGGCGCCACCCCGTACCCCCGGGCGTTCACGTCCCCGGGCTCGAACCTGAGCTCCGGCACCTTCGTGACGGTCCTTGACGGGAAGACCGGCGCCACGGTCTGGTCGAAGCTGTACAACTACGCCTCCATGGTCAAGATCGTCGACGGCACCCTGGTGATCGCCGACGCCCCCCGGATGAGCGGCGACTCCAAGGTCCCCGCCGACGCGACGGCGACCCTCACCGGCATCCGCTTCTCGGCGGGCTCGGACGGCAAGCTGACCCCGGCGCAGACCTGGAGCTTCGACACCAAGGAATCCCGGTACACCAACTGGGGCGACATCCAGGGCCTCGGCAAGGGCAAGGTCGCCGTCTCCTGGAACCTGGCGAAGGCCCAGGGTGTCGAGGCGCGGGGCCACACCGCCGTGCTCGACACCGCCGACGGCTCGGTTGCCTGGCGGACCGACAGTGTGCTGTACAGCCGCATCATGCAGCTGGATGCCGCCCGCAAGCGCCTCGTGGCCGTCGAACAGGCGGACGTCAACGACGCGGTGCACTACGAGATCGCCGCCTACGACCTGAAGACCGGCCACCGGGCCACGCTGAGCGGCCGCGACAACGTGGTGCCCACCGCGCTGACGGTCGGTGACCTCACGGCGAAGACGGGCGACGAGTACGCGGTCTCGGAGTCCTCGTTCGACGAGAACCTCGTCATCAACGCCGCCACCATCCGCGTCGTCAACGGCGACAACGCGGACAAGGTCCTCTGGTCGAACACGACCAAGCGGGATGCCGAGAACGGCCACGACGCGCCCAGCACCTGGGGCCTCGGCGTGATCGACGGCAAGCTGGTCGCCTCCGCCCAGGACGACCGCAAGATGTTCGAGCCGGAGAACCGGGGCAGCCTGCGCTACGCCTCGCTCACCGTCTTCTCGGGCAGCGGCAAGGTCGCGTGGCAGTCCAAGGGCGTCGCGGCCTCCCCGATGCTCCAGGACCTCTACAGCGACGCCCAGGGCTCCCATGTCCGGGTGATCGACCAGGAACAGAACATCCGTACCTTCAAGCTGGGTAACGGCAAGTCGGAGAAGGTCACGCCGCTCCAGGGCGACATCGCCTACGCCAAGAGCGCCGACCTCGACAAGGACGGCAAGAACGACCTGGTCATGGGTGGCCAGTCCAACGGTGTCTGGGCCTACTCCGGCCCCTCGCTGGTGAACGGCTCCAAGCCCGTGAAGCTGTGGCAGGCCACCGTCCCGGGTGGCGTGCACGACATCCAGATCGGTGACGTCAACGGCGACGGCAAGCCCGAGATCGTCGTCGCCGCCGACACCGCGACGGTCGTCCTCAACGGGAAGACCGGCAAGACGCTCGCCACCATCGACGGCGGCGGCCAGTTCGTCCGCTCGGCACGGCTCGCCGACCTGAACGGCGACGGCGAGCAGGACATCCTCGTCGCCACGGACGCGCTTCGCGCCTACTACGGCGACGGCCACGCCCTCTGGACGTACAGCGCCCCCAAGGACGCGGGCGAGGTGCGCTTCTCCGACCCGTCGGTCAACGAGGGCCGGGTGTACGCCTCGTACTCCAACCTCAACTCGTTCCAGATGGCCGAGCCCGTCATGGGCGCGGTCGCCCTGAACGCCAAGAACGGCAAGGCCCGCTGGGCCCGGACCCCCGAGCCGCCGGCGACGGCCACCGGCCCGATCCGCACGTCGGTCTTCAACGAGGGTGTCTTCGCCTCCAAGGAGATCCCCTACGCCGGCGGGCACGCGGTGATCTACACCTGGTCGGTCGACGCCCCGTACGACTTCGGCGACGGTCGTGATCACGGCATCGGAACCCAGCTCGTGTTCGAGATCCGGGACGGCCGCACCGGCGAGGTGCTGAACACCGAGCTCTCCGGCGGGCTCGGGACGCACTTCAGCTACTTCGCCAAGGACGGAGTGCTGTACGAGGGCGGCACGGCGGCGTTGCGGGCCTTCGGGGCGGACGGCGCCTTCAAGAAGCAGGGCGTCACACCGCAGTCCTACGGCGGCGGGTTCCTGACCGGCCCCGCCGGACGTTCGCTGCTGGTCGCCGGCACCGAGTCCGGGCTCTACCTCTGGGACCCGAGCATCATGTCGTCCGATGACAGCTGGGCCCCGTCCGTCGGGAGCATCCCCGCCACCAACGGCGCCCGCAACTACTTCGCGGGTGACCTCGACGGGGACGGTGTCGACGAGGTGCTGTCGCTCAACAGCGACGACTCCGGGATGGACCGAGTCTCCGGCATGTCCGGCAACGGCTACTACCTCAGCGACAACGGCATCCACCAGGTGACGGCGTTCAAGCTGTCGTGACCTGATCCGCCGAACCTGAACGGAACCCCCCGGGCCTCGCCCGGGGGGTTCTCAGCATGCTCGGTTAGAGTTGCGCCCTCATGAACGTTCAGCAGACGAATGGCACAGTTTCAGCCACGCCGTTGCTGCGACTGCACCTTTTCGGCGGTTTCGCGGCAACGCGCGACGGCGGCCCCGCACCGGCCGATCGCTGGACCCGGCCCAGCGCGCAGACCCTGGTCAAGCTGCTCGCCGTAGTGCCCGACCACCAGCTCCACCGCGAGCAGGCTGCGGATCTCTGCTGGCCGGACGCCGACCCCCACTCCGCGACGGGCAGTCTCCGCGTCGCCCTCCACGCCGCGCGGCGCGCCCTGGAACCCGAGCTCGCCCCGCGCGCCACCTCCTCGTACCTGATAGCCGACGGCTCCATGCTGCGGCTGGATCCGGCCACCGTACGGATCGACGCGGATGAGGCGGAGGCCGTGGCGCGGGCCGCCCTCGCCTCCCCTGACCCCGCCGCTCTCGCCGCCGCTCTCGACCTGTTCACCGGGGAACTGCTCCCCGAGGACCGCTACGCCCCCTGGGCGCAATCGCGCCGGGAGCAGATCGTCGCCCTGCGCGAGGAGGTGCTGCTCGCTCTCGCCGCCGCGCACCTCGCCCAGGGCTCCGTGGGCGAGGCGGTCGCCGTGGCCGAGCAGGTGCTCGCCGTCAGCCCGGCGGAGGAGCTGGCCCACCGCATCCTCATGGGCGCGTTCCTGCGGCAGGGCCTGCGCCGACGGGCGGTCCAGCAGTACCACGTCTGCCGGCAGCTGCTCGACCAGGAGTTCGGGGTGCGGCCGGGCCCCGAGACGGAACGCCTCCACCAGGAGGCGCTGGAACCGGGGCAGGCCCCGACGCCGTCCCTCCCTTCTCTCCCCGCACTGCTGCGGGCGCCCGCGGCGATACCCCTCTACGGGCGGGACGACACCCTGGCCGCCCTCCTCGCCGAGGAAGGGCCTCCGGTGAGGCTGCTCACCGGAGAGGTGGGGGTGGGCAAGACCCGGCTGGTGGGCGAGACCGCCCGGCGGGCGGCGGCCGCCGGGACGGCCGTCCTGTGGGGCGCCGGGCACGACGAGGAGGGGCACACACCGTACGGGGTGTTCGCCGAGGCACTCGACGCCTGGCTCGCGGAACGGGACGTCGAGCACAGGGCGCGGATCGGGACGGAGTACCCCGAACTGGCCTCCTTCCTGCCTTCGCTCGGCCGGGTACGCGAGGGGAGCGGACGCAGTCCGGAGGAGGAGCGGGACCGGCTCTTCCGGGTCACCTCCGCACTGCTGGCCGAACTGGCCGCCTCCCATCCCGTGCTCGTCGTGCTCGACGACCTGCACGCCGCCGACACCGGCTCGTACCAGCTCCTCAGCCACCTGGCCCGGCGGGTGACCGACACCGGGATGCGCCTGCGATTCCTCGTAACCTGCCGCGAGGAGGAACTGCCCGACGGCGACCCGCGCCGCACCGGACTCGTGTCGATGCTGCGGCAGGGGCTCGCCGTGCGAGAGAGAGTGGGGCCCCTGGACCGGGACGCCTGCCTCGCGGTCGTCCGGGACGCGACACGGGCGGCGCCCACCCCGGCCATCCCGGACGGCACGGGCGTGTCTTCCGAAGCCGCCCCGCGCTCCGCTCCCGACCCGCGGCTGAGCCGCGTCTGGGAACTCTCCCTCGGCAACCCGTTGTACGCCGTCGAGCTGGCCCGGGGACTCGGCGACGGCCTGCCGGCCGCCGTCGCCTCGGACGGGGTGCGGCAGCTGGTGGGGGAGCGGCTGGGCCGCCTCGATCCGGACACCCGCCGTGTCGTCGAAGCGCTGTCCGTCGCGGGTGGCGAGGCCGCCCTGTCCGAACTGCTCGACGTCGCCGCGCACGGCCTGAGCCCCGCCGTCTCCGGCCCGGTGGCCGCGGACGCCCTCGAGAGAGCGGTGGCCGCGGCGCTCATCGAGGAACGCCAGGTCGTCGTCTCCGGGCGCCCCGAGGCCGGCGTGGCGTTCCGCCACCCGCTGGTCCGCCTCACCTGCTACGACCGGCTGTCCGCCATCCGCCGCCGCCAGCTGCACGGCGCGTTCGCCCAGGCGGTCCTGCGCCGCCGCCCCGACGCCGTCGACGCCCTCGCCTCGCACTTCGCGCGCGCCGACGACTCCCGGGCCGCCGAATATCTCCGCCGCGCCGCCGAACGCGCGGCCGCCCTGTACGCCAACGACAGCGCCGACCGGTACTACCGGGACCTGGTGGACCGGCTCGACGTCGACGCGGCCCGGGCCCGGCTCGCCCACAGCCAGGTGCTCCGCAGGATGGGGCACTTCGCCGAGGCCGCCGAGGTGCTCCGCCTCGCCCTCCACGAGTTCGAGCGCCGCGGCGACCACGACGACACGGTGCTCGCGGCCGCCAGGCTCGCCGAGACCCTGGTCAAGACCGGGGCCCCCGACACCGGCCGACAGGTGCTCCGGGAGCATCCGGTGGGCCCGGACACGGCGGCGGGGCCGATGGCCGACCACTACCTTGCCCTCTCCGTGATCTGCGGTGTCCAGGGCCTGTACGTCGAAGGGTTCGAGGCCGCGAGGAAGGCCCTGGACGCCGCTCGCCGGGTGCCCGGGGCGCAGGGACAGGGGCTCGCCGCCCGCTGCTACACCCTGCAGGCCAGGAACCTCGCACTCGCGGGCCGCTTCGACGCGGCGCGCGAGGCCGCCGACCGTGCACTCGCCCCGGCGGAGGCCTACGGGGACCCGACGCTGCTGGGCCTGGTCCTGTCGACCCTGCGGGAGAACGCCCGCCGCGGCGGCCGGCTGCGGGAGGCCGTGGACATCGGGCAGCGCGCCCTCGACCTCGCCGAACAGTCCGGTGACCCGACCGCCGCCGCCTTCGAGCGGGCCAACCTCGCGGAACTGCGGCTGATGCTCGACGAGACCGAGGCGGCGCGGGCCCTCGCGGAAGCCGCCGTCGTCGGCGCGGAGCCCTACGACGCCTGGTGCCTGCCGTACGCCCTCGCGACCCTTGCCCTTGTGCGCATGCGCTCCGGCGCCCTCGCGGAGGCCGCGTCCCTCCTGGACCGGGCGGAGCAGTCAGCCGGTGTGCCCGGTGATCAGCAGGCCGACTTCGAGATACGCGCGGCCCGCGCCGAACTGGAGCTGCGCGAGGACCGCCCGGAGTCGGCCCTGAGCGCCCTCGGGATCTTCAAGGCCGACGCACCGGTGCTGACCGCCTGGGGCGAGCTCCGCTCCGGACGCGCGGACACGGCGAGGGACCTCGCCTCCGCGGAGGCCGTACGGGCGGAACGCACGGGCGAACGGCTCGCGGAGGTCGACGCGGGGGTGGCCCTGGCCGCCGCCCTCGACCGAATCGGCCGCACGGCCGAGTCCCGGGAAGCCCGCACCCGCGCCGAGACGGTCGCGGCGGCCCTGCCCTACCCGGCGTGGATCCGGCTTGCGGAGCTGTCACCCGGTCTTCCGGGCGGGGTGGAATCAGGCGCTGAGGGGTAGGTCCCCGCTGGGGCTGAGACTCGGGTCTGCCGGGGGAGCGGGGTGGTGGAGGCATGAGCGCGTATCACCTCGTGGGGCTGCTGGGGGCGGCCGTCGTCGCGGTGTGCCTGGTGCTGCTCGTGGAGATCGTCCGCAGAGGTCTCAAGGCCGCCGCCAGGAGGGTGCCGGTGCCGGTGTGCGGGCGCTGCGAACACCCGCTCTCCCTGCATTCGGAGAGGGGCTGCTCCCAGACTTACCTGAACTACCACTGGGACACCGACCTGGATCACACGCGCAAGTACGACTTCCACAAGGTGAGTTGCCGGTGCGAGGCGACCGGGCCCCCACCGTCGTGAAGCCGTGCCGGCCTGAGGCGGGCGCGGCGCCCGGGTCAGCCCGCGGCCGCGTGGATCACGAAACGGGCCCAGGCGGCGGGTGTCAGGGAGAGCCGAGGGCCCCCCTCGTCCTTGGAGTCCCGGACGTGAACGGCCTCGGGGGCCAGGGCGACCTCGATGCAGGAGTCGCCGGAACCACTGCTGTAACTGCTCTTGAACCACGTCAGCTCGGTGGTGTTCATAGTGCTCCTCGCATCTGCCGCAACAGGCTCAAGGAGTCCTCCAACGAGAGAGCCTGTGATCGCATCCTGGCATACCGCATCTGGAGCGTGCTGACCACTTTGGGATCGAGCGTGAGCTGTCCGCTTTCCTGTCCCTCGCAGTAGCTGAGCCATCGGTTCTCAGTGGTCTCCAGGAGCTGCATGGGGCCGTGCAGGCCCGCGTGGTCCTCTCGTGCGAGGGGCATCACCTGCACCTCCACGTTCCGCAGCCCGGCGAGGCGCAGGACGTGGTCGATGAGCTCCGCGGTCACCTGGGCACCGCCCGTGCGCCGCAGGAACAGATGCTGTTCCAGGATGAAGCTGTACGCCGTGTTCGGCCGCTCCCGCAGCAGCCGCTGCCGGTCGAGCCGGGCGGCCAACTGCGCCTCGATCTGCTCGTCACCGAGAGGCGGCAGCTGGTTCACGAACAGGCGCCGCGCGTAGGCTTCCGTCTGCAACAGGCCCGGAATCAGGCGGCATTCGTATGTGTAGAGGCTCACCGCCTCCTGTTCCAGCCTCGCCCACTGCCGGAACCAGCTCGCCAGCCCCGGCCTCCGTGACAGATGGCGTGCCGCTCCTCGCAGCGATCCGAAGGCGTCCAGCACGCCTTCCGCCCGCTCGACGAACTCCGCGGAGGGGAAGCGCCGGCCCTGCTCGATGGAGCCCACCGTCGGCACCGAGTACCGCACACGTTCGGCGAACTGCTCCTGCGTCAGCCGAGCCCGTAACCTGAACGCCTTGACGACCTCGCCGAACGCCTTGAGGCTGTCCGAACTCTCAGGCTCCGCGACACTGTTGCCGGTTGCCGGCTGGGCACCGCCACCCTCGTCCAACCCGCCCACCTCCACGTACGCCCACGCGCCGAACCCAGCCATGGTCACGTACGGTGAGCGCCTGTGTCCACTCTCCGTACTCGTACGCTGACCCGGCGTACGAGTCGGTGATCTGGAGGGGTGCGCGGGGGCCGTCCACCGTGGTCGTCATGACAAACCCCGCCCCTTCCGCCGCGCCCCGCACACGGGTCGTCGGCCAGTCGGAGTCGTTCACTCAGCGCTTCAGCTCGACACCACGCGGCGCCCGGCTCGCCCGGCGTCTTACGGTGCTTCAGATCGAACGCTGGGGAATGGCGCCGGGAAGTGAAGTGTCCGACCGCGCCGCCCTGGTCGTCGCGGAGCTGGCGGCCAACGCGGTGACGCACGGACGGGTGCCCGGCCGGGACTTCGAGCTGAACCTGACCTGGCTGCACGGAAGCTCCCTGCGGATCGAGGTCTCCGACACACGCGGTGAGCGCAGCCTCCCGGCACCCGGCCGGCTCGGCAGGCCGTACCCCGATGCGGAGTGCGGCCGGGGGCTGCTCCTGGTCGAGGCCATGGCCGACCGCTGGTCCGTGCAGGAGAGGCTGCCCGCGGGGAAGACCGTCCGCGCCGAACTCGACCTGCGGAGACCGGTCCGGGCCCCTCGTCTGACGGTCGGTAAGTCCCTGGATCTCCGGGAGCTCCGCGAGGATACTCGCCCTTCATGAACCGTGACGGACCCGAGGAGGAAGCGGTCACCGACCCGGCGCTGCGACGTGTTCTCCGACGGGCGGGTGGTCCTGAGGTCCTGGACCTCCTCGGCGACGAGTTGTCCGGCAGTGATCTGACCACGCTGTTGCTCGAAGTCTTCCGGCGCAGGGCAGCGCGGCGCACACCGGCGGAGGTGATGCGGCGCTACCGGAGTGACCGATTCGTGGCTCCGGCTCCGGCCGGCCTCGCCGCGCTGAGGCGCACCGAGGACGCGCTCCTGTCCGCCTTGCCCGACGGCTTCGAGTCACTCGTACTCGCGCCCGTACTCCCGCTGGCCGCGCACTCCGCGGTCGCGACCGTCGACCCCCGCAAGGTGATCGCCACCGTGCGAGGCGGCGAGGTCGCGGCAGACCCCACCAACGGCCTCGCCCTGGAGGCGTCGTCACGGCGTTCCCGGCTGCTTGCCGCGAACCCTCGCTCGTCCACGCTCGTACGCCTGGCGGCCAGTCAGCGCATCGTGCGTGCGCAGCACTTCGACAGGCCAGGTGCCCTGGCCCACTTCCAGATCCTCGGCCTGGTGACCGCCGGCCGGGACGTGGGTGACCGGGACTTCGAACGGCAGCAGTTGACCGAGCACCTGGCGTTCACCACCCAGGGCCTTGCCGCCGCCGGAGTGCCGGGCACCGAGATCCGGATCACCTGCCTGGACGAGGTGAACCGTCCGGTGGTCCGGCGCGTCCTCGACGCTCTCGTGACGCTCCCCGGGGGCACCGTCGTCGAGGACGCGACCCGGTCCTCCGGCCGCGGCTACTACACGGATCTCTGCTTCAAGGTCTTCGCCCGAGTGGGCGGGGAGGTCGTCGAGGTCGGCGACGGAGGCTTCGTCGACTGGAGCCGGCACCTCACCGGCAACCGTAAGGAGCGTCTGCTGATCACAGGGCTCGGCGTCGACCGGCTGGCATCGTGACGCCCCCGAGGGTGCGGGAGAGGAGCAGGCGCTCGGCCCAGAGGGTCCGCGCCGCGGTCGGACGTCAGCTGTCGCCGTCCCTGTCCTTCCGGGGTCCGACCACGGCGGAGATGATCCAGGCCGCGAGTGCGACGAGGAAGAACACGACAATGATCGTAGGGAGTGCTGAACTCACGACTCGGTCCCCCTGGGGCACGGTGGCCTCTGGGGTGCAAGTGCCGCACCACAGAGGTGATTTGAGTAGATCGGTGGCTCGCTCGGCACCCCACGCACGCCCCTGAGGGCGCGGCCGGGCAACTGCGGGCCGGGCCGGATCGTACGCCGCCCGGCCGCACTCCACCAGCGCCGGTCTCCTCGGAGGAGGAGAGGCCTGGGGTGTGAGCTGCGGCGATCGTGGCGGAACGCGTGAGACCGGCCGGAGTGGGTGGGGCCGTCCCCGGTCGGGGGCGTCAGCCGGCGCGGCGCCCGCCGAACTCCCAGTCGTGCACCTCGACGCAGACGTACCCGTCCGGGGTCAGCAGGGCGCGTGCCGAGTCACGGTCGGGGGCCCGGAGCAGCGCGGCCGTGCCCAGCCAGTCGGAGCCGTCGTCCGACAGCAGCGGACCGTAGGCGATCAGATCGCCCCTGCCGGACGGTGCCGTGAGGTCGATGGCACGTCCTTCGCCCATGCCCAGTACCAGATAGCGGTTGCCGCCGGTGTCGCCGCCGGGGAAGTCCCACATGGTGCGCCCCAGGGTGTTGCGCCACCTCCGCAGCATCACGTCCCGGTAGACGCCGGCCTGGTAGTTCGGCTCGTCGAAGGCGAACGCGCGAGCGGTGGCGACATCGGGAAGGTCGAGGATGTGCACGCTGCCGGTGACCGTCCCGCCGTCCTCGGAGAACGTCGGGCCTCGGGCGATCATCCCCTCGGCGAACCGGTCCATGTAGGACCAGTGCTCCTCCTGCAGCTTCTCGCGTAGAGGAAGGGAGTCCGGGCGGTCGCGGTGGTAACAGAGGAATTCCACGTCCCTCAGGATCTCTCCACGAAGTGATCGGCGCGAGGGGGTTTTCGTCGGGCAGCCGTCCGGTGGAGCTCCGGGGCGGGGCTGCTCCCGGACTTCCGGCATCCACGAGCGGGATGTCCGGGAGGCTGCTTGCTTCCATGGGTAAGTGCGTTGAAGTGCACGGGTGTTGTCGGAGCGAGGGTGTGCGGGGCCCGCGTCCGGCTGTCGTTCGCCATTCCTCGGACCGGGCCGGGCAGCCATCTGACCTCGGGCGATGGAGGCGAGGTTGCCCTTCGGGGTCCCGTCGAAGTTGCCTGCCCGTAACCCTTGACGCTGCCCTTTGGCGATAACTACGTTTTGATCTGCGGAAATCAACTTCCACTTAGTGGAAACCTCTGAAAACTCTCTCGGTCGCCGCGGCCCGTGGTGCGCAGCCTTCTCCGAAGTAGGCCGTCGACAGGCCGCGCCGCGACCCCTAGCGAAAACTCGAGGGCCGATCGATGACTGCTGTGGAGGGCCGGCCGTCCGAGACGGTCACCGGCGACACCGGGGCCGCCGGGGACACCGCGGCCACCAGTTCCGTCCTGTACACGTATGACCTGGCCCCGACGAAGAAACACGGGCGCCGCTGGGGTGCGTACAACGTCTTCACCCTCTGGGCCAACGATGTGCACAGCCTCGGGAACTACGCCTTCGCCATCGGCCTCTTCGCGCTCGGGCTGAACATCTGGGGCATCCTGGCCGCCTTCGCGCTGGCGTCGGTCCTGCTCTTCCTGCTGCTGACCCTCTCCGGCTTCATGGGGCACAAGACGGGCGTGCCGTTCCCCGTGATGAGCCGCATCGCCTTCGGGATCAGGGGCGCGAAGATACCCGCCGCCGTCCGTGGCGTCGTGGCGATCGCCTGGTTCGGCATCCAGACGTATCTGGCTTCAGCGGTCCTGAGCGCCCTCCTCGTGGCGATGTTCCCCGGACTCGCCGACCTGGACACGAACTCGTTGCTGGGCCAGTCGACCCTCGGCTGGATCTCCTTCCTCGCCCTGTGGGTGCTGCAACTCCTCATCGTGAGTTACGGGATGCAGATGATCCGTAGGTACATGGCCTTCGCGGCCCCCACCACGCTGATCACCATGCTCGCCCTCGCTGTGTGGATGTTCGTCCGGGCCGACGCCTCGATCTCCTTCTCCGTCGACGACCCGCTGACCGGTGGGGACATGTGGCTGCAGATCCTGCAGGCCGCCGCGCTGTGGGTGGTCATCTACGGGACGTTCGTACTGAACTTCTGCGACTTCACCCGGTCCGCCAAGAGCCGGGGATCGATCGTCCGCGGCAACGTGATCGGCATCCCGCTCAACATGCTCTTCTTCGCCGGCATCGTGGTCGTCCTCAGCGGTGCGCAGTTCAAGCTCGACGGGCACGTCATCACGAGCCCCACGGACATCGTCCGGACCATCCCCAACATGGCCCTGCTGGCGATCGCCTCACTGGCCCTGATCGCCCTGACCGTCGCGGTGAACCTGCTGGCCAACTTCGTCGCCCCCATCTACGCCCTGATCGACCTCTTCCCCCGCCGGCTGAACTTCCGCAGGGCGGGCCTGGTCAGCGCGGTGATCGGGCTGGCGATCCTGCCGTGGAACCTCTACAACAGCCCCGTCGTCGTGAACTACTTCCTCGGCGGGCTCGGCGCGCTCCTCGGGCCGCTCTTCGGCGTGATCATGGCGGACTACTGGCTGCTCAGGAAGGCCCGGGTCAACGTGCCCGACCTGTACAGCGAGGACCCGGACGGCGAGTACCACTACAGCCGCGGCTTCAACCCCCGCGCCGTCGCCGCGTTCGTCCCGGCCGCGACCATCGCCGTGGTCGTCGCCCTCGTGCCCTACTTCGATGCCGCGGCCGGCTTCTCCTGGTTCGTCGGCGCCCTGCTCGGAGCGGCTCTGTACGCGCTCATCGCCGACCGCACCCGGCAGATCCGGGAGGTCGACGGCGAGGCCATCGCCGTCGCCGCCGAATGAACCACCGAACCGAAGGCCGTCCCATGCGCATCCTCGTCGTCAACGTCAACACCACCCAGTCGATCACCGACTCCATCGGCGAGCAGGCGGCCGCCGCCGCGGCGCCCGGAACCGAGATAGTCCCGCTGACGCCCGCGTTCGGCGCCGAGTCCGTCGAGGGCAACTACGAGAGCTACCTCGCCGCCATCGCGGTGATGGAGGCCGTACGCGCCTACCCGGAGCCGTTCGACGCCGTGATCCAGGCCGGCTATGGCGAGCACGGCCGGGAAGGACTCCAGGAACTGCTGGACGTCCCGGTGGTGGACATCACCGAGGCGGCGGCCAGCACCGCCCAGTTCCTCGGACGTAGGTACTCCGTCGTCACCAGCCTCGACCGCACGGTTCCGCTCATCGAGGAGCGGCTCCACGCGGCGGGCCTGAGCGCGCGCTGTGCGTCCGTAAGGGCCAGCGGGCTTCCCGTGCTCGCCCTGGAGCAGGACGAGAAGGCCGCCGTCGAGGCCATCGTGGAGCAGGCCGCCCTGGCCGTGGAGCACGACCGGGCCGAGGTGATCTGCCTCGGCTGCGGTGGGATGTCCGGCCTCACCGAGCGCGTCGTCGAGCGCACCGGGGTCCCCGTCGTCGACGGCGTGACGGCGGCGGTGACGATCGCCGAATCCCTCGTACGCCTGGGCCTGACCACGTCGAAGGTCCGCACCTACGCGCCGCCGCGCCCCAAGAAGATCCTCAACTGGCCGCCTCGGGTGGGGTGATCCGGGGCTGTGACGAGGTGGCCGGCCCATCGGACGATGGGCCGGCCGACCGCGTGTCCCGTGTGCCAGGCCGGTCAGCCGGCCTTCTTGTTGAACCATCCGAGCGATTGGGCGACGGACGCGCCGACGACGAGGATGCCGAGGGGAACGAAGGTGAAGAACGCGGGACTGGCCTCCAGGGATGCGAGCAGGGCGATTGCGCCGAGGGCCAGTGCCAGGAGCACGAGCATGCCCAGAAGAACGCGGATCTTGGAAATCACGGAGAACTCTCCCCTGTACAGGTGGCTCGATCGACCGGACGGCGTGGGTACCCGTGGACAGCCGGCGACGGTTGCCCAGCGGGGTGTCGGCGGGTCTCCCGGCGTGACCGCAGGGCCCGTCGGGAAGCCCGTGGCATGAGTTTCCCGAAGCCGCCTGTACCGGGGCATCAGTGGAACTACGGATTGGGATACGTAGGTTCACCGGCACGCTGGGCGGGACGGGCCATCAGGGAGGCAAGGGCGGTACGGGTGGTGACGCCTGCTTTGCGGAGCACCCGGGAAACGTGTGTCTCGACCGTACGGTGGCTGAGGTAGAGCGTGGAGGCGATCGCCTGGTTGGTGAGGCCCTCGGCCACCATCGCGGCGACCTCCCGTTCGCGCGGGGTGAGGGTGGCCGGCCACCGAGCAGGCCCCTCAGCCTCGGCCGAGGGCGGGCGGGTCAGTTCCGCCAGGCCGACCAGAAGGCCGGCGTCGCCGGCGGCTGCCAGTCGGTGCCCTTCGTCCCACAGGGCCGTGGCAGACGTCCCCTTTCCGGCTGCCGCCATGGCCTGCGCCGCGAGCAGTAGCGACCGCGCCTCCCAGAAGGCCGCCCCGTGCCGTCCACAGAGTGCCGCTGCCTCTGTCAGCAGGCTGGAGGCCCTCGCCGGGTCGCCGTCATGCAGTGCGAGCTGTGCCGCGCTCCTCATCGCGGAGGCGCGCTGCACGGGCAGGCCGAGTCGCTCCGCATCCTCGTGCGCGCGCTCGGCCCACCGGGATGCGGAGGAGGTGTCACCCGTGAACAGAGAGGCGGTGACCAGGAGTTCGGAGAAGAGGGGGCGCATCGAAGGCTGTAGACCACTCAGGTCCTCACCGCCGGCCCTGAGGAGTGCCTCACGGGCACGATGCGGGTCGCCGCCGGTGAGTGCGGCATAGCCGAGCATGCACCAGGCCATGGAGGCGCGCCAGTTGGTTCTCGGCCCCATGAGGCTGACAGCCTCCTCGGCGACCCTCAGCGCCTCCGAATCCCCGGGCGCGCTGCCCGCGATGCGTACCTGGGCCTTGTTGGCGAGGACGAAGGCGAGGAGTTCGCTGCTGCCGATGCCACGGGCGATGTCCTCGGCCTCGTCCGCCAGTTCCCGGGCCGATCCGAGCCGGCAGACCTGGATGCGGACGTGTGCTTTGCACAGCAACAGGAGTGGCAGTACATAGGCCTGGCCGGTGGCACGGGCGATCCTCAGCCCCCGGTCGGCATGGCGTTCGGCGTCGGCGTAGCGGCCGAGGAACGCCTCGGCCCACCCCAGCCTGCCCAGCGGTTCGCCCAGAGCGGTGAGATCCCCGTCGGGCAGGCCATCCATCAGCGCGGCGGCCCGCTTCGCGTACTCGTTCGCCACTTTCACCCGGCCCTCGTACGCCTCACCGAACGCGGCGACCGCGAGCGCTCCCGCCTCGCCGCGCTCATCGCCGAGGGCCCGGGCATCGGCGAGCGTCCGGGCGACCTCGCTCCGCATGCGCGGATACGAGGTGTTGTGCGGCGCCGAGGAGCTCAGTTCGAGCCCGATCGCGACGCGGTCGGAAGGCGCCGGCCGGCTGCGCATCTCGCGGTTGAGCAGAGCTGCCGCCTCCGGATAGTTGCCGAGGAATCGTTCGACCTGGCCGCAGAGGATGACCGCAGACGTCCGCACATCGGCTTCGTCGGGTCCGGCCGTGCCGATGACCTCGTGCAACAGGGATCGGGCTTCACGCAACCCTCCGGAGACACTGAGCGCTCGAGCTCGACGCAGCGTCAACTCGCGACGCTCGGCGGCGTGTTCGGGCGCGTCGGCCAGCAGCCGTATGGCCACCCGTAACCAATGGGCGCAACTCGTCGGGGCCGTCGAGAAGGTCTGCTCGGCCGCCCGCTTCAGTACGGCGTGGGCCTGCGGGGTCCACATGGTCGCCGACCGCTCGATGTGCTGGGCCTGCTCGACCGGAGACGCGCCGATGCGAGCCAGCTCGACGGCGGCCGCGTGATGGATCCTGGCGCGGCGCCGGGGGGACACGGACTCGTGGACCACCGTACGCAGTACGGTGTGACGTATCACCGGCCGGCCCCCAGGGCTCATGCGCACGAGGTCACGGCGCGCCAAGGCGTGCAGATCGTCGTCGAGTTCGTCCTCGTTCTGTCCGGTCGCGGCACGCATGACAGGCGGCACGGCGTGGTCGCCGAGCACGGCGACGGCTTCCAGCGTTCGGCGCTGCGACGGCGTCAGCGGTGCCATCTCGTCGAGGAGCAGTGTGTCGATGCCATTCGCCTCGGTGACCGAGGTGGCCGTCTCAGCGGCCCGCGCGCGGTGCGCGTGCAGGAGAGAGAGGAAGTAGAGCGGGTTGCCCTCTGCCGCGGCATGGAGACGCGCGATGTGTTCGCGTGGCAGACCGGGCGCCAGCCCTTCGGCACATTCCTCTTCTGCGAGCGGTCCGAGGCCGATCCGGAGCACCGCCTCCGCGCCGAGTGCCCGCGTGAACACAGCGGAAAGCGCGGTTGAAGTCTGCCGGTCCCGGCGGGCGGCTACCAGGGCGACCGGGCCGGGTACGGGGTGCCGGACGAGATGATCCACGAGCTCCACGGTGGCCGAGTCCGCCCAGTGCAGGTCGTCCAGTGCGACCACCAGGCCGCCGCTCCGGCTGAGAAGCGCCAGAGCGCGTGCCACCGAGCGGTGCAGTCCGAAACGGTCGCCGATGGTCGACCGCGGACCGGCGTCGGAGCCGGCGAGGAAGCGGGAAACAACCTCCAGCAGGTCCGGGTCGCGCGTCGGGCCGTCGTACAGTCCGGCGAACGCGTCCGAGAAGGGGTGGAACGGGAGGTGCTGCTCGTACTCCGCCGCCCGGCCACGGAGCACAGTCACCTCGCGACGCCGCGCGCGAAGACAGAACTCGGCCAGCAGCCGGGTCTTGCCGATTCCAGCTTCACCGGTGATGTCGACGAAAGAGGGGGTCCCGAGCGCCAGCCGGTCGATCACGGTGTCGAGCAGTTCCAGTTCGGCCCTGCGACCGACGATGCCGCTGTCGGACGGCGGGGGAACGCTCGGCGATAGCCTGTGTGTGCTCTCTCTGCCCGAATTCACGGCAATGTCTACCACGCTGATCGAGAGGTTGTCCGGCGATCGTCGGGACACCGAAGCCAGGTCAGCCGACCAGGGCGATGGCGAGCGTGGCGGTGGCCCCGGCGATGAAGCCCACCACCAGTGAGACGAGTTCGGCCGCGATGAAGACCAGGACATAATCCCCGCCGTGGCTCCACTCGCCGTCCCGAGCGGAGGCGCGGAAGTACAGCGACAAGGCGAGAAAGGGCCCGAGAATGAGCCCGCTGACCGTGACCCACGTACCGGTGGCGTATCCGGAAGGCTCGTACGCTCTGCCCCGCACCAGCCGCACTTCCACGGTGCTGCCGGCCCGGTGTGACGTGGCCGCCTTGTCCAGCGTGATCCGGCGCCGGGGCTCACCCTCGGCGCGGGGCGTGTACATGCCCGTGCAATCGGTTCCGTCGTCATTCCCTTGGTGATCAGTGGCCTCGTAGCACGACGAGATCGTCATGGTGCCGTCGACGGGGCCGATCCCCAGCCCGGCCGCCAGATGAGGCCCCGGCAGCACCCAGATCAGCCACCCCCCGACGGCGAGGATGACCACCATCCCGGCTGTGCCCGCCCTTCGCTGCCACCTCCTGGGCTCCCGTGCCACCCCTCCGCCCCCCCATCGCCAGCAGATGGCTGCCCCACGGAACGCCCTCGGCGTAGCGCGCCGGACGGTCACCAATCTCCCACCGTTCGGGGCCGAAGCGAATCCGTGGTTCTACGGACGTGCCGCACGTACAACGGGTACGTCAGGCCCAGGGGGTACGTACGCGACTCCACCGACACCCATCGAGCAGGGAGCGCGCGCCGCTTCGTCTGTCGTGCTCCGGCTCGGTGCTGGACCTGTGTGGCGAGGGCGGCCCTGGCGGTGGCGTGAGGCGCGCCCGGTGACGCGAGGCGGATCACCGCCGTCCCTCAACCGATCGTCACCACCCGCGCCCACGCCGGTGGCAGGTCAGGGCGGTAGTCGGGGTTCGACTCGATGTCGTACCGACGCCCGCCGTCACGGGCGAAGAGCCCCACCACCGTGCGGCAGGGAGGCCGCCGTACGGGCCACGGGGTCTGGCCGTCGGTCAGTGCCACCACGACGTCCGGCCGGGGTCGGGAGGCCAGGGCGCGGGTGAAGCCCTCGCGAAGGTCGGTACCGCCGCCGCCCAGCAGTTCGACACCCTCCGCCTTCCCGCACAGCGGGCGGACCCGGCCCGCAGCCGCGTCGCACGACAGGACGCCGACTCGATCCCGGTGCCCGCCCACGGCCCGGGAGATGGCCGCCACCTCCAGCAGGGCGCTGCCCAGCTCCGCGTCACTCACCGATCCCGAGGTGTCGATGACCACGACGACCCGCGCCGGTCTGCGCCGCAGACTCGGCAGCACGGCGCCGGGTACCGCCGCCGATCGTCGCGCCGGCCTGCCGTACACGTAGTCCTCGCCGGTGCCGGGAGCGGAGGCCGCCGCCCGCACGGCCGCGCCCAGCAACTGCCGCCACGGCTGCGGAGGGTGGAACGCCTCCTCCGCCCAGCGCCGCCAGCCCGCCGACGCGCTGCCCGGGCGTCCGGCGATGCCCCGGGCCACCCGGAACCGGACCGCGTCCCGCTCCTGCTCACTGAGCGCGCGCGCCCCGTCCGGCCCCAGGTCCCACGGGCGGGGCAGCCCGTCCGCGCCGCTGCCGCACTCCAGCCAGGCAAGGTGAGCGGTGTGCGGCCCCAGCCGGAACCGCCGGAGGTAGTCCTCCATCAGCTCGCCGTCCTTCAGCCCCAGGGACGCCGGATCCACGACGCCCTCGGGCTTGACCAGCCCTTCGCCGTAGATGTCGTCGTTGATCTCGCAGTCCGCCGCGATGTTCATCCGCAGCCGCTCCGCCGCACCGCTCAGCCCGTGCTGCCGCGCGTAACGGTCGCTGCGCCCGTGGTGGTCGCGCAGCAGGTGCGACACCTCGTGCACCCACACCCCGGCCAGTTCCTCCACGGGGGTGCGGTCCACGAACGCCGGGGAGACGTAGCACCGCCAGTGCACATCGACCGCCATCGTCGGCACACTCCGCGACTCCACCGGGTGCAGGGCGAAGAGAGCCGTCGCCAGATAGGGCCGGGCACGCGCCGCCCGCAGCCGGGCGGCGAAGAGCTTGCCGGTGTCGAGAGTGGGCTCCGCCGCGTGGAGCCGGGGCCGTCCGGGCCGCCCCTTCATCGTTGCGTCCGTGCGGCGGAGAGCGCCCGGACCTTCGCCCCGTCGGCCTGCCTCGACACGGACACCGCACCGGCGAGCCCGTCTATCGCGGGTGGTACGTCCCAGTCGTCACGGCGCAGCGACGCCAGCGTCGTGGCCGGTACGACCAGGAGATCCGGGGCGCCGGTCTCCGCCGCCCTCGCCAGCAGCGCCCAGGCGGAGTCCCAGCGCCCGCGCTCCGGGCGGGCGCGCACCGCGGCGACCACCGCGTCCAGCGCGGCCTGCCTGAGGTCCCCGCGCTCCGGCAGGACCGCGCCGCCGGGGTCGGCGAGCAGGTCCTCCGGGTCCGGCAGGTCCATCCGGTCCAGATGCGCCAGCAGTTCCAGCCCGGGACCGTCCCCCACCGTGCCCCTGACGAGCAGTGAGAGGACGTCACGCGAGGCGCCGGCCGCCGACGCGAAGGCGACCAGGCGCAGCGTCATCTCCCAGCTGCGCGGTGAGGGCCACGCGCCGCCGCGCTGGGCCTCGCCCGACGGGAGCCGGTGCACCAGGGCGGGGCGGGCCGCCAGCAGTCCGCACACGGCGCGGCGGGCGAAGTCCACGGCCTCGGACAGTCTCCCGGCATCCAGCGACGGCAGCACCGCCCGGGGCCAGACACCTCCCAGCCCGCGTACCACGACGTCGGTGTCGTGGACCCATCGCAGATGGACGAATCGGTTGGCGAGCGGCGGGCTCAGCTCCCAGCCGTCGGCGGCGGAGGACCTGGGGTTGGCGGCCGCCACGATGCGCACGTCCGGCGGCAGCCGCAGCGCGCCGACCCGGCGCTCCAGGACCAGCCGCAGCAGCGCGGCCTGCACGGCGGGCGGGGCGGTGGACAGTTCGTCGAGGAACAGCAGGCCGCGCCCGGACCGGACGAGTCTCACCGCCCAGTCCGGCGGTGCCATCGGGACACCCTCGCGGGCCGGGTCGTCGCCGATGACGGGGAGACCGGAGAAGTCGGACGGTTCGTGCACGCTGGCGATCACCGTGGTGAGCGGCAGGTCCAGGGACTCGGCCAGTTGGTTGAGCGCGGCCGTCTTACCGATGCCCGGCTCACCCCACAGCAGCACCGGCAGGTCGGCGGAGACGGCCAGCATCAGCGCCTCCAGCTGCGGATCGGGACGGGGCTCGGTGGTCGTCCCGCGCAGCAGGTCCAGCAGCGCGCCCGACACGTCGAGCCGGGAGGGGCCGGGGGCGTCCTGATCCACCCGGTGCGGTGTATCGGCGAGCGGGGAGTGCGTGGGCATGAGGCATCACCTGTGGTTCGGTCGAAGGCGGTCGAAGGTGGTCGTGGCCCGGAGGTCCGGGCACACGGGTGCTGCGGAAGGCGCGGGGCGGCCCGGTGGATCAGCGGGCCGTGGTGGCCAGTCGGGGCCGGTGCGGATGGGTCGGAGGGCGCGACGGTTCCCGCCCGGGCAGCCGCTTGCGGGCGAAGGCCGGAGCAGCCAGACCTGCCCTGAACAGGCCGTGCCTGACACTCCGCCGGGCGGCCTCGTGGAGTGCGTCGCTCAGCTCCCCGTCACGGAGCCGCGCCTGCTCACCGAGCGCGCTCCCGACCAGCGCCAGCGCACCAGCGGTGTCGCCGTGGGCGAGTCTGTCGCGAACATCGGCGAGCCAGTCGGGCCGGCGGTGCGCGGAGTCGAGGGCCCGGAGGCAGGGCAGTGGCGTGCCGGTGAGCGCGGCGAGCAGTTCCTCCCGCCGGATCTCGGCGGGATCATGGTCCAGCGGCACCAACGCCCCGCCGACGAGGCCGATCCGGTGCAGCGCGCCTCGGCATTCCACCAGGCGCGGCGCGTCGCGTTCCGCCCCCGCCTCGGCGGGGGCGGACGGGGAGACACCGGGGGCCAGGGCCGACGCGACGAGGGGGTGCAGCCGGCCGGCCGCCAGCCGGCCGGACCGCAACAGCTCCAGGTCGGGCAGGGCCCATGTGGCCGCGTGGGGAAGTACCGGCAGTCCCGCGCCCGCGCCCGCACGTGCGAGGCGGGCTGACCGTACATCGGGCCCGGCAGTACCGGGGGAGTGGCGGCCGACGTCCAGCAGCAGCCGACGCCGTGAGCCGAGCCGCACCGCCACCTCACCCCCGTCCGCCCGGCCCTCGGCCTTCAGCAGCAGCGCCGCCTCGATGGCCCATCGGCCGAGCGCGAACCGCTCGGGATCCGGTACGGAACCGGCCCAGCGGACGGGTGCCGGGGTGCCCGACGCCCCGGAACGCTCACGCAGTTCGCCGCTGCGGCTCGCGTCCCAGAGGTGGCGGTGCAGGTCCAGACGGAACCGGGCGTCCGGGGCTCGGTAACCGCGCGGCCGGGGTTCCCGCCCCGGCGGGACGCGACCGTCCCACACCGCGAGGCTGATCCGCTGCCCGGCATCCGCCCACGCGGGAGCGGTACGCACGACCAGACGCACGGGACGCGCGCTGCCGGGCTCGTCGTACCGGGCGAGCACCGCTGTCGTGCCGGGCCGCAGCAAGCCGTCGGGCGCGGTCCTCGGCATGTGCCACCGCAGCAGGTCGGGTGCCATGAGACGCAGGTCCGCCCGCAGGCGGGACGCCGTACCGCGGCCGTGGACACGGGCCACGGCACGCAGGTCGAGGTCGACGTCGAATCCGGCGGCGGCACATGCCCCCGCCCAGTCGCCGGCGATACGCCGGGCCGTCGCGGTCTCGATCATGAGGGGCGGCACGGCGATCTCGCGCACGCGCAGCCAGAGTGAAAGCCGGGAATCCCCGCTCGCGTTCTCGGTGAGCATCAGCACTCACCTTGCGCGGACGGGACCCCCATTCCGTGAACAGGTCGGGTAGTCATCGGTGGGAGCGTAGCGGGAGGCCCTGACGCGGTCCACCGATTTCCTTCGTGGAACCCCGCGCCGTCACAGGGCGGGCGGGGCGGCGCCCCTCAGGTGAGTTCGCCGCGTCGAGTTCCACCCGGTCGTGCGCACCGCCGACGGCCGCCAACGGGCCGGCTGCCGACGGCATCCGCGAGGCGTCGCTGCCGGTGCTGAGGCGTACATCGGACAGCTCGGGGCCCTCCCTCAGGCCGTCCCGGCCAGAATCCTCCGCGCGCGCTCCAGCACCGGGCGGTCGACCATCTGTCCGTCCACCGTGGTGACCGATTCCCCCGCGCCCAGGACCGTACGGGCCCAGCGCAGTTCGTCGTCCGTGGGGGCGAACCCCGAGGCCACCGCGGCGATCTGGGCCGGATGGACGCAGAGCTTGCCCGTGAACCCCAGACGCCGGGCGTGCACGGTGTCCGCGGCCGGGGCTTCGGTGTCCCGGACCGCGGTCGTCACCCCATCCACCGGGGGAGCGATCCCCGCCGCCGCGGACGCAAGCACCAGACGGGAGCGGGCATGCGACAGCGCCAGGGAGTCGTCGTGCGCCACACCGAGCTGCGCGGCGAGGTCGACGTTGCCGAACGCGGCCCGCACCACCCCCGGGGCGGAACACACCTCGTACGCGCGCTCCACCCCGAGCGCGGTCTCGACGAGGGGGATCAGCGGGCACCCGGGGGCGATACCCGCCAGGACCGCCGGATCCTCCGCCTTCGGCACCATCACCGGGCACCCGGCCCCCACCGCCATGGCCAGATCGGCCTCGAACCAGGGGGTACCGGGGGCGTTGACGCGTACGACCGTACGGGGGCCGAGGCTCCGCCACGCCGCGACGGAGCGGCGGGCGCTCTCCTTGTCCTCGGCGGCGACCGCGTCCTCCAGGTCGACGATGACGAGATCGGCGCCGGACGCGGCGGCCTTGTCGAAGCGGTCGGGGCGGTAGCCGGGCACGAAGAGGAAGGTGCGGGCGGCGGCGACCGTGGCCCGGGCGGTGCTCATACGAAGCTCACCTCGGCGGTCGCGTGACGGGCGTCCCGGTGGGTGGCCGTGCGCAGTTCGACGCCCGTGCCGGACGGGGTGCCCTGCGCGAGCAGGTGCTCCCCGCCGAACACCGGCCGGCGCAGCTTGAATCCGAGCGAGCCCACCCGGCGTCCCGGGGCCTCGCGCCGCACCACCTCCAGCATCAGCAGGGCCAGCAGCGGTCCGTGGACCACCAGACCCGGATACCCCTCCGTGTCCCTGCAGTACGGCGCGTCGTAGTGGATCCGGTGCGCGTTGGCGGTGAGGGCGCTCAGCCTGAACAGCAGCGTCGGGTCCGGCCGCATCCGCAACCGCCAGGGTTCCTCGGCGGCCGGAGCGGTCACCTCGTCGATCGTGGCGGGGTGCTGTGATCCGGACGCGCCACGGCCGGAGCGGTAGACGATGTCCTGCTCCTCCACCATGCGGAGACGGCCGCCCTGACGGAACTCCTGGCGCTCCGTCACGAAGAGCAGTTCGCCGCTCCGGCCGTGCTTCGGCGTCACCGCGCTCAGACTGCTGACGCGGGTCGCCGGCTCACCGAGGCGCAGGGGCTCCAGGATCTCGCACCGCCCGCCCGCGAACATCCGCTGACGGTCGGGCAGGGGCGGCAGGAAGCGGGCGTCCCTCAGGTGACCGTCCGGGCCGAGCTCGTGCTGGGCCGGCCAGTGCAGGAAGTGGAACCACTGCCACAGGGGCGGCAGCGCCTCGCCCGCCCCGGCCACGGGCCCGGGCAGGTCCAGCAGCGCCGACACGGCGGCGACGGGTCCCGGGTCCATCGGGTCGTGGGCGGAGACGGGTTCGGGGTGCCAGTTCTCGACGTAGGAACTGAGGGGCGCGGGGGACGGCATGACGGGTGTCCTCGGGTCTTCAGGCGAGCGGTGCGGTCTTCGCGGGCGCCGGGGTGGCGGCAGGCGCCGCGGGGGCGTCCAGATGGGACGTGCGGGACGGCTCCTTGACGAGCAGGGTGGCCAGGAACGTCAGGCCGACGCATCCGGTGACGTACCAGAAGAAGAGGTTCTCCCGGCCGGCGTCCTTGAGGGCGAGAGCGACGGGTTCGGTCAGCCCGCCGAAGGTCGCGGTGACCAGGGCGTGCGGCAGACCGACGCCGAGTGCACGGACCTTGGTGGGGAACATCTCGGCCTTGATGATGGCTGCCAGCGCCGAGTACCCGGTGACGAAGGTCAGGGCCACGGTCATCAGGAGGAAGGCGATCCACGGGCTGCTGGTACGCCCCAGGAGTGTCATCAGCGGGACGGTCAGCAGCATGCAGCCACCGGAGAACGCGAACATCACGGGGCGACGGCCCACCCGGTCGGACAGGGCGCCGACCGCGGGCTGCATCAGCATGTAGACGAACAGTGCGGCGAAGCCGATCAGCGTGACCGTGGCCTTGGGGATGCCGGCTGTGTTCACCAGGTATTTCTGCAGGTACGTGGTGTACGTGTAGAACGCGACCGTACCGCCGATGGCGAGCCCGAAGACGGCGAGCAGCTGACGGGGGTACTCGGCGAACAGGGCTATGAGGCCCTTGCGTTCGGCAGGTGCGGCGCCGGCCCGCTCGGCGGCGGTGCGTGCCCGCTCCTGCTCGAAGTGCGTGGACTCCTCCATGCTGCGGCGCAGGTACATCACGACCAGTCCGGCGATCGCGCCGATCACGAACGGGACGCGCCAGCCCCACCCGTGCAACTGGTCCTCGGTGAGCAGGTTCTGCAGGACGATCGCCACCAGCAGCGCGGCGAGCTGCCCCAGCACGATGGAGACGTACTGGAAGCTCGAGTAGAAGCCACGCCGTCCCGCGGGGGCGACCTCCGACAGGTAGGACGCGCTGGAGCCGAACTCGCCTCCCACGGAGAGCCCCTGGGCCAGCCTGGCCAGGACCAGGAGCGCCGGGGCCCAGAGGCCGATGACGTCGTGGCCCGGCGCGAAGGCGATGGTCAGAGACCCGGCGCTCATCAAGGTCACCGACAGGGTCAGCGCGCGGCGCCGGCCGAACCGGTCGGCGTACGCGCCGAGCAGCCAGCCGCCGAGTGGGCGCATGAAGAAGCCGACGGCGAAGACGACCGCCGTGGAGAGCAGCTGCGCGGTCTGGTTCCCCTCGGGGAAGAACACCGAGGCGAAGTAGATGCTGAAC
The DNA here is from genome assembly GCF_043199535.1 of Streptomyces sp. NPDC048590. Lineage (NCBI taxonomy): Bacteria > Bacillati > Actinomycetota > Actinomycetes > Kitasatosporales > Streptomycetaceae > Streptomyces > Streptomyces sp. NPDC048590. The sequence goes on from NZ_JBICWC010000012.1 coordinate 137,708, forward strand.
GTGGCGTAGGCGAACCAGTCGTACCACTCCACGAGATTGCCCAGGCAGCCGCGTACGACGTTCGCGGTGACGCCGGACCGCCCGGGTGCGGAGGGTGGAGGTGTGCTGCTCTGAGGCATGGGAAGCTCCGTCGCTTTCGTCGCCCAGGGGTTCTGCGGCTCGGGCAGCCCTTCAGCGCAGGAAGAAGGGGGATCGGTGGGACACGCGCCGGACGCTGGAGGAAGAGGCGGGGAGGTGTGCGCCGACGGCCCGGTCACGGTTCATCTGCGACGGCTCCCTGTGCTCTGCGGCTGGCGTGCCCCACATCATGGGTGCTGATGAGCGTCCATGAACAATAGAAATCCGTGATACGCACATGACTGGCCCGCATGACCGGGGTAGAGGCCTCGCGCCCGGGCGTCCGCCTCAGGCCAGGAAGGCGCGTACCGCTTCGCCCGCCTCCGCTCGGCATTCCTCGAAGTACGCGTGCCGGGCCCCGGGGAAGAGCCGGGTCCTGGCATCGGGGATGCGGGCCGCGAGCAGCGGCACGTTCTCCGGTGGGGTGAGGCGGTCCTGGTCACCGTGGAGGACCAGGGTGGGCGCGCCGATCGAGGGGAGCACCTCCCATGCGTCGTGCGCGTTGCTGGCGCGCAGATGGCCGCGCCGCGCATGGGGCTCCATGCGGGGGTCGCCGAGCGTGCGGTAGGGCCCGGGGTGTGCGGCCGTCCAGGCGGGGCTGTACATCAGACCGGTCAGGGTCTCCCGCACCGAGTCCGGGTCGGGAACGGCCAGGGCCCGGCGTACGGAGGCCTCGCGTTCGACGGCCCGCGGACCACCGGGGGACGTGCATCCGAGGACGAGCCGCCGCACCCGTCCGGGGTGGAGCGCGGCGACCCACTGCGCGACGCGGCCGCCCATCGAGGTGCCGTACACATCGGCCCGCTCCACCCCCAGCGCGTCGAGGACGCTCACCACGTCCTCGGCGAACCGCATGGTGGAGTAGCCCTCCCGGGGTGAGTCGCTGGCGCCCGTACCCCGGTAGTCCAGGGTGATCGTGCTGTGTGTGCCGTGGAAGTCCTCGCGTATGCCGTCCCACCAGTGGTGGTTGTTCGCCTGACCGGCCAGGAGGACGAGCGGACGGCCTGTCCCACGTCGCTGGAAGGCGACGGCGACCCCGTCGTCGGTGCGCGCGAAGGTTTGGTGCGGAATGTCGGTCACAGAGGTCCTCCTGGAGGTGGTGGCGAAGGGGATCAGGCGTCCGTGCCGGGCCCGTCAGGGGAGTGCAGCCGCGCCGACGGCCACCGCCCCCGGGACACGGCCGCCTCCACGCAGCGGACCAGTTCCCGGGCGACCGCGTCCACGGCCGCCGGCACCCGCCCGTAGCGCGGGGTGCAGAGCACGATCGACCGCAGGACGTCCGGCTCGCACAACGGCGCGGCACTGAGCTCGCCCTGCGCCACGTCCTCGGCGATGCCGACGCCCGGCAGCACCGTCCAGCCGTGCCCGGCCCGCACCAACTGCTTCTGCACGCGCATGGCGTTGGTCTGGGCCGCGATGTCCATCGTGCTTCCGGACCGGGCCGCCGCGCCGTCGATGAGGGTGCGCAGGGCGTGGCCGGCGGCGGGCATCACCAGCGGCCGCGCCGCCACCTCCGCGAAGGGGACCGGGTGGTCCGCCCGCAGTCCCGCCGACGCGGGTGCCACCGCCCACAGGTGTTCACGCACCAGGGGCCGGGCGTTGAGCGAAGGGGAGCTGTCCAGGTTGTAGAGCAGGGTCAGGTCCAGGTCGCCCTCGTCCAGCCACTGCTGGAGGTGGCCGGAGTATCCGGTCATCAGGCGCAGTTCCACCCCCGGATGAGCCGCCCCGACCGCTGAGACCAGTGGTTCGGCCAGCAGGTCGCTGGTGCTCTCCAGCAGCCCGAGTGTGACGATGCCCGTCACCTCGCCGCGACGGGGCCGGACCTCGGCGCGTGCCCGGTCCAGCTCGTTCAGGGCGCGCCTGGCCCGGTCGATCATGATCTCGCCGGCCTCGGTCGGCCGCATCCCCTGCCTGGTGCGGGTGAAGAGGGCGACGCCGAGCTCCTCCTCCAACGTACGGATCTGCCGGGTGACCGCGGGCTGCACCAGGTGCAGCAGCTCGGCGGCCCGGGTCACGCTGCCGACCTCGGCGACCGTGATGAGCGCCTTGAGCTGCTTGACGTCCATGGTGCGTCCTCTTCCGGTATCCGCGGCCCGCATGGCACCATCACGGATTGCTATTTCCCTTGGCCTCACATGAGTGCACATGATGTTACTCCGACCGCCGGCCACCGACTCCGCCCCTCGGGGCCTGGAACGGGGCCGCCACCCTCGTCACCGCGACGACGTCGCGGGCACCCCGTCCCCGAGCCCCTGCCAAGGGCAGCACCGTCACCGACACGCCCTACCGCACAGCCACCACGTCCGTCCCCGGAGGACCACGCATGGCCGAGAACGCAGCGCCCGCCGACGAACTGCCGCTGAGCGGCATCACGGTCGTCAGCCTCGAACAGGCCGTCGCGGCCCCGTTCGCCACACGGCAGCTCGCCGACCTCGGCGCACGGGTGATCAAGGTGGAGAGGCCGGGCGGCGGGGACTTCGCCCGCCGCTACGACACCACCGTGCACGGCCAGTCCAGCTACTTCGTGTGGCTCAACCGGTGCAAGGAATCCGTCACCCTGGACCTGAAGACGGACCAGGGGCGGGAGATCCTCGAAGAACTCCTGGCACAGGCCGACGTGTTCGTCCAGAACCTCGCCCCCGGTGCCGCAGCCCGCATGGGACTGGGCGCCGACGAGCTGGCGAAGCGGTTCCCGACCCTGATCCCCTGCTCGGTGACCGGCTACGGTTCGAGCGGACCGTGGGCGGACCGCAAGGCCTACGACCTGCTGGTGCAGTGCCAGACCGGCCTGGTCTCCCTGACCGGAAGCGCCGAGGAGCCGGCCCGGGTCGGGGTGTCCGTCGCCGACATCGCCGCCGGGATGTACGCCTACAGCGGCATTCTCACCGCCCTCTTCACCCGGGCGACCCGGGGCTCCGTCAAGGCTGTGGAGGTCTCGCTGTTCGAGGCGCTGGCCGAATGGATGAGCCAGCCCGCCTACTACACGGCGTACAGCGGCGCCCAGCCTCCCCGGGTGGGTACCCGGCACGCCACCATCGCGCCCTACGGCACCTACACCGCGGCCGACGGCAAGGACGTACTGCTCTCCGTGCAGAACGAGCGGGAGTGGGCAGCCCTGTGCGAGCGGTTCCTCGGGAACCCCGCCCTTACCGAGGACGCCCGCTTCGCCACCGGCTCCGCGCGGGTCGGTCACCGCGACGAGGTCGACGCGATCCTGGCCGAGCGGATCGCCCGATCGGAGAGCGCAGAGGTGATGCGGCTGCTGGACGCCATCGGCATCGCCAACGCCCCGGTCAACGACGTCAAGCAGTTCCTGGAGCACCCCGTACTGGCAGGCCGCGACCGCTGGCGGGACGTGCCCCTGCCCGGCGGGAGCACGGCGGCGGCCCTGGTACCGCCGGTCGACCTGGCCGGGACCGAACCACGCATGGGAGCCGTACCCGCCCTCGGCGAGCACACCGAACGGATCCTGGCCGAACTCGGCCACACGCCGGAACGGATCGACGCCCTGAGGGCGCTCGGCGCCATCTGAACACCGACACACCCGCACGATCCAGGCAAGGAGCCCTCCGTGAGCACCCTCGACATCCTCTCCGAGGACGAACAGTTCATCGTCAGCACGGTGCGCGACTTCGTCGACAAGGACATCAAGCCCGTCGCCCAGGAACTCGACCACACCAACACCTACCCCGAGGCACTCATCGAGCAGATGAAGGAACTCGGCATCTTCGGCCTGGCCGTCCCGGAGGAGTACGGCGGCACGCCCGTCTCGACCTCGGCGTACGTCCTCGTCACCGAGGAGCTGGCCCGCGGCTGGATGAGCCTCGCCGGCGCCATGGGAGGACACACGGTCGTCGCCAAACTGCTGCTGCACTTCGGCACCGAGGCGCAGAAGCAGCACTACCTGCCGAAGATGGCCACCGGCGAGATCCGGGCCACCATGGCGCTGACCGAGCCGGGCGGAGGCTCCGACCTCCAGGCCATCCGGACTCTCGCCCGCCGCGACGACGAGGGATACGTCATCGACGGCACGAAGACCTGGATCACCAACTCCCGCCGCTCACAGCTGATCGCCCTGCTCTGCAAGACCGACCCGCAGGCGTCACCCGCGCACAAGGGGATCTCGATCCTGCTGGTCGAGCACGGACCCGGGCTCACGGTCTCCCGCGACCTCCCCAAGCTGGGCTACAAGGGCGTGGAGAGCTGCGAGCTGTCCTTCGAGGGCTACCGGGCCTCCGCCGACGCCGTCCTGGGAGGAGTGGAGGGCGAGGGATTCGCCCAGATGATGAAGGGGCTGGAGACCGGCCGCCTCCAGGTGGCGGCCCGCGCGCTCGGTGTCGGGCGGGCGGCGCTGGAGGACTCCCTCGCCTACGCGCAGGAGCGTGAGTCCTTCGGGAAGCCGATCTGGAAGCACCAGTCCGTCGGCAACTACCTCGCCGACATGGCGACCTCGCTCACCGCCGCCCGCCAGCTCACCCTCTTCGCCGCCCGCGAGGCGGACGCGGGGCGGCGCGTGGACATGGAGGCCGGCATGGCCAAGCTGTTCGCCTCCGAGACCGCCATGCAGATCGCCCTCAACGCCGTCCGGATCCACGGTGGTTACGGCTACTCCACGGAGTTCGACGTGGAGCGCTACTTCCGGGACGCCCCCCTGATGATCGTCGGTGAGGGAACCAACGAGATCCAGCGGAACGTCATCGCGAGCCAGCTGGTCAAGCGGGGCGGCCTCGACGGGTGAGCAGCCGGCCCCGGACATCGCCTTGGCGACGATGCCCGTGGAAGCAAGGTGATCCGACGGGCATCGGTCGGGTAGCGTGCGGTTCATGTCGAGTCCTGAGTCAGACACGGTGGGGGCTTTCGGTCACGCCGTCAGCCCCCTGCACCACTGAGTCCGTAGTCCTGTCGTCGCGCCGCTTTCCGCGGTGGGACGTGTGTGTGCCCGGGCCGGCCGCGGTGACGAGATGACCTCTCGTATCTCCCCTCGCCTCGGAGCCACTCGATGCCTCTCCCGCTGTACCTACTTGCCCTGGCGGTCTTCGCCATGGGCACCTCGGAGTTCATGCTCGCCGGCCTTCTGCCGGACATCGCCTCGGATCTCGACGTCACCGTCGGAACAGCGGGCTCGCTCACCTCGGCCTTCGCGATCGGTATGGCCGTCGGCGCCCCCCTGGTGGCCGCGCTCGCCCGCAGCCGGCCCAGGCGCCCGGCCCTTCTCGGGTTCGTCCTCGTGTTCGCGGCAACCCACGCGGTGGGCGCCGTCACCACGAGCTTCCCCCTTCTGTTCGCCACCCGGGTCGTTGCAGCGCTCGCGAACGCGGGGTTCCTCGCCGTCGCTCTGACGGCTGTGGCCGGGCTGGTCCCGCCCGACAGGAAGGGACGCGCTCTGGCCGTGCTGCTGTCCGGCACGACAGTGGCCACGATCGCCGGTGTCCCCGGTGGGGCGGTGCTCGGCACGGTGCTCGGCTGGCGGGCCACCTTCTGGGCTGTCGCCGTTCTCTGCCTGCCTGCTGCTCTCGGCATCCTGAAGGGGATCCCCGCAGGACGTGACGAGAACGAGGCCGCCGGCCGACCGGCGTTGCGAGCGGAACTCGCCCAACTCGCGCGGCCGCGGTTGGTCCTGGTGATGCTGCTCGGCGCGTTGGTGAACGCCGCGACCTTCGGCAGCCTCACCTTCCTCGCCCCCGTCGTGACCGACGGCGCCCGGCTGGGCGAGTTGTGGATCCCTGTCGCTCTGGTGCTCTTCGGCGCCGGTTCCTTCGTGGGCGTCACCGCCGCCGGACGGCTGTCGGACCGCAGTCCCGGTCCGGTCGTCGCGGTCGTCGGTCCTTCGCTGCTCATCGGCTGGCCCGCCCTGGCGATGTCCGCCGGCGAGCCGGTCATCCTGCTCACCCTCGTGTTCGTGCAGGGCGCGCTGTCGTTCGCGCTGGGCAGCACACTGATCACGCGTGTCCTCTACGAGGCCGCGGGCGCCCCCACGATGGCCGGCTCGTACGCGACGGCGGCCCTCAACGCGGGTGCCGTCGCCGGCCCCGTCGTCGCCGCGGCCACACTCGGCACCGAGGCCGGGGTCCTCGGGCCGCTCTGGGCGAGTGGGGTTCTCGTCGCGGTCGCGCTGCTCATCGCGTTCCCCCTCCTCACCGTCATCACGGCCGGCCGGAGCACCGAGGAGCTGCGGTGACCCATGCGAACGCCCCCGCCACGCACGGTCTGGGCCTGTGCCGGCCGGTCTCGACCAAGCCGCGTTTCCGATGGTGGGGTACTTGTCGCCGTATGCAGAAACGGTCTTCAACCGCTGCGAGGCACCATGCTGGCGGAGTGCCGGGAGACGACCTGGCGGCCGGGGCCCGGTGCCGGGCTGAAAGCTTCGGCCTTCCGGGAACTCCCCTTCGTTGTAGGGGAGGTGGGCTCGGACGCTGTGCGCACGAGGCACCGCTTCAGACACGGTGCGCCCGCGGTCGGGTGCAGGGGGAGGCATGGTTGTGGGAGATCTGATCACCGGCAAACGGTCGAGATCCGAGGACGGCGAGACATGCGGTGGCGAGACAGGCGGTGGCGAGACCGACGACGGAGCGACGGGCGGCAAGAGGCGACGGAAGACACGATCCTTCTGGAAGGAGCTCCCGATCCTCCTCGTCCTTGCGTTGGTGATCGCGCTGGGCATCAAGACCTTCTTGGTACAGGCGTTCTCAATCCCGTCGGGGTCGATGCAAAGCACCCTGCAGGTCGGCGACCGTGTGCTGGTCGACAAACTGACACCGTGGTTTGGATCCGAGCCGGAGCGCGGAGAGGTAGTGGTCTTCCATGATCCGGGCGGTTGGCTCCCAGGGAAGTCCGACAAGCCGAACCCGCTGCAGAAGGTGCTCAGCTTCGTTGGTCTGATGCCGTCGGCGGACGAGAAGGATCTGATCAAGCGAGTGATCGCGGTCGGCGGCGACACCGTGGAATGCTCAGGGAGCGGCCCTGTGAAGATCAACGGGAAGGCACTGGACGAACCGTACATCTACGGCGGCAACACCCCCTGCGGGGACAAGCCGTTCGGGCCGATCAAGGTGCCGAAGGGGAAGCTCTGGGTGATGGGCGACCATCGCCAGGACTCCTCGGACTCCCGGTATCACCAGGACCTTCGCGGCGGAGGCACCATCGACGAGGACCAGGTGATCGGCCGGGCCGTAGTCGTCGCATGGCCGGTCGGCCGGTGGTCGTCGTTGCCGATGTCCGGCTAGGCACTGTAAGGCGAAGCCTTGTCTCCGCTGACATGATCGGGCCGGGTCCGGGGCCGTCCTCCCAACGGGCGGGGAACCCGGATTCGAGCCAGGACCTCGGGCATCTGCGGAGCGTCACCCCACTGACCTGGAGTGACCAGAAGACCCATGGGACGGCAGCCGCCCTCACCGGCAAGGTGGATCTTGCAGGTCAGACCGCCCCGGGACCGCCCGAGTCCCTCATCAGGCGGCGGTGGTGCCGGGGCGTCGTCCTTTTTCGGGAAGTGACGGATCGGAAGGTCGCATGATCCGCGGGACAGTGCCTCAGCGCCGGATCCACCGCTTCAGCGCCTCGACCGTGTCCTCCGGGGTCGTGTTGAAGCACAGCCGGATCCCGGGCTCCGCTTCGGTGAGGACGTGGACCAGCCGCTCGAACAGCAGGGTGTGCTCCGGCAGCATCCGTACGCCCCCGCCGATCATCGCCAAGCCAAAGGTGTGCGACCGTAGTTGTTCCCTCACGGTCTCCTCGGCGCGGCCCGGATCGAGGCCGATCAGGCACGGGACGGCATCGAACCCCGCTTCACGCAGCGCCGCGTTCCCCGCTGCGATCCGGGCCGTGAGCACGGCCTCGTCGATACCGTCGGGCATCCGGCTGTAGTCCAGAGCGCTCGGGTGCAGGCCGATGGACAGTACCTTCGTGTCGCCCGGCAGGGGAACCGGGGGCGTCGGCGAGCTCATGGATGCATCCCTCTCTGCTCACTTCACGTGGATCTCTCGGCTGTATCACGGAAGTCGGGCGGACCGCCCGCTCGTATCGAAACCGGCGGGCGAGCTCGGCCGGACTTCCCGAACCCTCCGGCCTGCCGTCCCGGGCTCGGAGTGGCGCACCGGGCGGAGAGGTGAGGCCGGGCCGCCGTACGTCCCGCCGCTGAAACTCGTTCGGCCTCCGAAGCGGACTCTGCTAGATTTCCGGAGACCGTGCGAGAGAACAAGGAGGTGGTACCCGTGAACGCAGTATCGACATGGGTGCTCTCCTCCGGGGTCACGGTCGGGCGGTAGGCAGCCCGGGAGCGCCGTACACAGGCACTCCTGAAAGGCACGACCGTGCACTTCACTTCTGAACAGCGTCTGGACGACGGGGTCGTCGAGCGCACCTTCTCCCTCGGCGAGATCCCCGGCGTCCTGTGGACCCCCGGGGCTTCGTCCGGGCCGGTACCGCTGATCCTGCTCGGCCACCCCCCGCTCGGACTGAACAGGATGTACCCCCGGCTGGTCGAACGGGCCCGCCAGGCCACGGCGGACGGCTTCGCCGCGGCCACCATCGAGCTCCCCGGGAGTGGCGACCGGCCTGCCCTCGCCGGAGCAGAGGAGGCCCGGGCCGGCCTGCGCCGGGCCATGGAGGCCGGCGGACCGGTCGGCGAGGAGATCAAGGACGCCCTTGTGCTGCCGCTCGTCGAGGCGGCTGTACCCGAGTGGCAGGCCGCTCTGGACGCCCTCCTGGCACTCCCCGGGATCGGCGGCCCCGTCGGGTACTCGGGTGGCGTGATCTCCGTCGGCATCCGGCTCGCTCTGGTCGAGCCGCGTATCTCGGCCGCCGTTCTCTTCGCCGGAAGCCTGGTGCCCGCCGCCATGTTCGAGGAGGCCCGACGGGTCACCGTCCCGCTGCACGTCCTGCTTCAGTGGGACGACGAGGGGAACGAACGACAGGCGGCCCTTGACCTGTTCGACGCCTTCGGCTCCAAGGAGAAGACCCTGCAGGCCAACATGGGCGGACACACCGGTGTACCCCGGTTCGCGGGGGAAGCGGCGGCCCAGTTCTTCACCCGGCACCTGAGGTAGCCCTCAGCCGGGGAGGAAGGAGCATCGTCCCTGCCCGTGACCACGCTCACCCGCCCCGCCCCGCTCCTGAGCCGCCGGTCGATCCGCCGGGCAGCGGGGGCCTATCTCAGCCCACGCTGCCGCGGGTCACCCGTACGCCCTGGCCGACCGTGGTGACCTGGGTGTTGCCGTAGCCGGCACAGTCCCCGTACTCCCGTACCCAGGTGGTGGTGCCTGAGAGGGAACCGGAGGACGGTGCGCCGAAGGTGACGTCGTACTTCTGCTGCTGGGCGCAGCTGGGAACGTCGTAGTACTCGATGAAGCCCGACTGCGAAGCCTTCAGATTGCCGGAACCGGCGGGCAGCTTCCACGTACCGACGGGAGTCCGCCGACCCGTGGCGGTGTCGACGACGGTCCCCGACCAGGTGTCCGCGCCGGCCTGGCTGACTTCCACCCGGTAGCTGTGCCCGTATGTGGCGTCGAACTCCACGCCGCAGCTGACGCCGGGGCCGCCGTCGGCCCCGGCGGAACAGTTGGCGTGGGTGCTGGTCGTCCCGGGGACGAAGGACGAGAACACCCCGCGCAGCCGCTCGTGCCCGTTCGCATCCGGTCGCGGTTGCAGTCCCGCGTAGGCGAGTTCGCTCTGCCCGGTGAAGCCGAACTGCATCGCGAAGTAGGTCCCGGAGACGTGTGCGGTGCCGGTGTTGACGGTGATCGGGAAGTCGAGGGAGGTCAGTCCTCCGCCGGGGGCCCCGCTCACGGACCACGAGAGGAGTTCGTTCCCGCCGAAGGTCTGCGCCTGGGCGGCAGGTGCCGCGACGAACGGCATGAGGACCGCCAGGGCCGCCACAGCGGTGCGCGTCAACGCTCGTTTCATCTGCTGATTCTCCTCAGGGAGTGCCGAAGTCGAATCCGGGCCGGGAGGTCCGGCGGCGCCCTCAGGGATGGCCCCGGGCAGGGGGCGGTGACACCCGGAGATCGGAGAAGCGTTGCGCGCGCAGCCGTACCTCGTTGCTGGTGCAGGACTATGGCGGTTCACCTGATGCGGTGTCAATAATTGCTTGATTGAGGGGTCTTTATTGCAAAACAACTCATCCATTGGAGAGGCGGCGCGTCGCCGAACTGCTGGTACCCGTCGCGGCCGAGGTGCCGAGTGGGCCGGCATCGGCGGGGGGCTGGGTGCCCCGGTGTGTACAACCCTCGGAAATGTCGTTGAACTGTGAGGTTCCTCTTCTCGACGCCGTACCCCGGGGCTCGATCCCCGGTCGGGGTGTCGGCCTGGCTGCTTCCCACGGGTGGGTGGCGCGCCTCCTTTGTGCGGCTCCAGGGGGATGTTGAGGCGTCAGGCTGAATTTATCTGCTCTTTACTGCACGATTTCAGTCAACTGAGCGCAGCAGTTTTCGCGAGGAGAGCGCGCTTCGGTGATGCCCCTGGCCGGATGCCGGGGGCGGGTGGCCGCGGTCGTCCGCAGGGTGCGTCGTGCCGGCTGGTCCGGGTGTCGGTCGGCAGTCCGTGCCCTTCGCGGTGGTCTGGGGCAACTGGGCGCCGTGGGTACGGAAAAGATTCCGCCGAGCCACTCGTCGTGCGTGTCATGAACCTTGTCAGCCGCGCCTCGACGGCTCTATTGTCGCGGCCAGAAAGCGCTTTCCCTCCCGGGAGCCGTTCCGGTGGAAGCGTGCGTCACGACCGCCGTCGTGACGGACGCGTACGAGCCGCCACCGGTGCTGAGCAGGACTCCTTCCCGGGGGCGGGCCACGGTCGAGAAGGCCGTACCCACCGCACGACGTAGTGACGATGTACCCGCACAACCGGCCGAAGGGTGCTCCCCGGTGAACAGCCGGAAGCCCCCGAGGCCTCGCCGTTGCGACCGCGGCATGAAGCAGCTGACCAGATCAGCGTGCGAACACGAATGGGGACACGAATATGAGGCGATCAGTCGCACGGCGACTGTATGCGGCAGTGGCCACGATGGCGGTCGCGGGTGCGACCGGCGTGGTCATGGCGATGCCCCAGGCATCGGCCGCTGTAGCCGGTGGTGCCACCGGCTATGCGACTCAGAACGGTGGTACGACCGGTGGTGCCGGCGGGCAGACGGTCAAAGCCACCACGGGAACCGCGATCCACACCGCGCTGTGCAACCGTGCCAGTGCCAGCACCCCGATCATCATCGAGGTCGAGGGCACCATCAACCACGGCAACACCGCGAAGGTGTCGGGCGACAGCTGCAACACCGCCGCCGGTGTGATCGAGCTGAAGCAGATCAGCAACGTCACGATCGTCGGCGTCGGCAGCGGCGCCGTCTTCGATCAGCTGGGTATCCACATCCGTGAGTCCAGCAACATCATCATCCAGAACGTCACCGTCAAGAACGTCAAGAAGTCCGGCTCGCCCACCTCCAACGGCGGAGACGCCATCGGCATGGAGAGCGGCGTCCGCAACGTCTGGGTCGACCACGCCAGTCTCGAGGCGTCGGGCGGTGAGTCGGATGGCTACGACGGCCTCTTCGACATGAAGGACGACACGAAGTACGTCACGCTGTCCTACAGCACCCTGCGCAACTCCGGCCGTGGCGGACTCATCGGTTCGAGCGAGACCGAGCTCTCCAACGGCTTCGTCACCTTCCACCACAACCTGTACGAGAACCTCGACTCGCGCACGCCCCTGCTGCGCGGCGGCATCGCCCACATCTACAACAACTACTACGTCAAGCTGAACGAGTCCGGCATCAACTCCAGGGCCGGGGCGAAGGCCAAGGTCGAGAACAGCTACTTCAAGGACTCCAAGGACGTCCTGGGCACGTTCTACACGGACGCGGCCGGATACTGGCAGGTCAGCGGCAACACCTTCGACAACATCACCTGGTCCGCCAAGAGCAGCGAGAACAACCCCGCCGGGCCCAACCCGACGTCCAACACCAGCGTCAGCATCCCCTACGCGTACTCCCTCGACGACGCGAGCTGCGTGCCGTCGATCGTGGCCGCGACGGCGGGTGCGAACAAGGGCCTGAAGGTCTCGGACGGCAGCTGCACGCCGACCACGCCGACCCAGACCCCCACCCCCACCCCGACGAACCCGACCCCGACCCCGACGGACCCCACGCCCACCCCCGACCCCACCCAGCCCAGCGGCACCAACCTCAGCCTCGCCGGCGGAGCCGACGGATCCAGCAAGGCCTCCGGGACGAGCTACGGCAACGTCCGGGACGGCAGCCTGAGCACCTACTGGTCGCCGGCCGGTTCGACCGGTTCGGTCTCGGTCAAGTGGGGAACCGCCACCTCGGTCGCGAAGGCCAACATCAAGGTGGCGTCAGGTTCCACCCTCGGTTCCTGGCGGATCCTGAACGGTGACACCGGCGCTGTACTGGCCACCGGCAGCGGCGCGGGAGCGGTCACGCTCCCGAAGACCTCGCTGAAGAAGATCACCCTTGACATCACCAGCTCGAGCGGGACCCCGAAGATCGCCGAGTTCGAGACGTACGCTGGCTGACGCCGAGTTCCGGACGGCGTCCGGACCACGGCGAGCACCGCCGGGACTCCGGCGGCGCGGGCCTGGCGAAGGCGGTGGTGCCGGACAACGGCGCGTCGCTGAACTCCTGGAGCGGGGGCCGTCCTCATGGGGCGGCCCCCGCTTCCGCGTACCACGGACCGCGCGATCCCCGGTCGGCCGTGGCGGTGGGGCGTCGGCGGGCGGGAGGCCTGTGATGCAATCGAAGGGCCGGGCAAGTCCGAGTACCCGCCAACCGCTCCGAAGCCGACTCGTGACAAGGGAATCCTCATGACCAGCACAGACTCCGCCCCCGCCACCACGCCTCTCTGGTCGGGAAAGATCTTCGACGGCACCTGGCGCGCTTCGGGCGGCGGCACCATGGAGGTCACCGCGCCCGCCACCGGTGAGGTCGTCGCGACCGTGGGCGTGGCCGGTGCGGAGGACGTCGACGCCTCCGTCGCCGCGGCCAGGACCGCACAGCGAGCCTGGGCGAAGCTCGGCTACGACGAGCGGGCCCGGGTCTTCATCAAGGCGTCCGCCCTGCTGGCGGCCGACCCGGACCGTATCGTGCGGTGGCTCGTCCCGGAATCCGGTTCGGGGCAGGGCAAGGCGCGGTTCGAGGCAGGTCTGCTGATCGCCGAGCTCAACGAGGCCGCGGCCCTCACCTCCGAGCCCTACGGCGAGCTGCTGCGGAGCTCGAAGCCCCGGCTCTCCGCGGTCCGCAGGGTCCCACTCGGGGTCGTCGGTGTCATCAGCCCGTTCAACTTCCCGGCCATCCTCGGCCTGCGCTCCGTGGCCCCGGCGCTGGCGGCCGGTAACGCCGTCATCCTCAAGCCCGATCCGCGGACACCGGTGTCCGGTGGTCTCGCCCTCGCCGAACTCCTTGCCGAAGCGGGGCTGCCCGAGGGTCTGCTCCACGTGCTGCCCGGGGGATCCGACGTCGGCGAGGCCCTCGTCGCCCACCCGGACGTCCCCTGCATCTCGTTCACCGGCTCCACCCCGGCGGGGCGTGCCATCGGTACGGCCGCGGCGCCCCTGCTCAAGAAGGTCCATCTCGAACTCGGCGGGAACAACGCACTCCTGGTCCTCCCCGACGCCGACCTGGACGCCGCCGCCTCGGCCGGGGCGTGGGGCTCCTTCCTGCACCAGGGGCAGATCTGCATGACCGCGGGCCGCCATCTGGTGCACGTCTCCCAGGCCGCCGAGTACGCCGCCGCACTCGCGGCGAAGGCCGACGCCCTCCCCGTCGGCGACCCCACCGACCCGGCCAACGCCCTCGGTCCGGTCATCGACGAGCGCCAGCGCGACCGGATCCACTCCATCGTCACCCGGAGCGTCGAGCAGGGTGCGGTGCTTGCCACCGGTGGTACGTACGACGGCCTGTTCTACCGGCCCACCGTGCTGACGGATGTCCCGCTCGATTCACCCGCCTTCGCCGAGGAGGTCTTCGGTCCGGTAGCGCCCGTCGTCGCCTACGAGACCGTCGACGAGGCGATCGAACTCGTCAACTCCTCCGAGTACGGCCTGTCCGTGTCCATCCTCACCGGAGACGCCTTCGCCGCCTGGGAACTCGCCGACCGGATCGAGTCGGGCGCGGTCCACATCAACGACCAGACGGTGGACGACGAGGCGGTGGCACCGTTCGGCGGCAGCAAGGCGTCCGGGACCGGGGGCAGGTTCGGAGGCAGGGCGAGTCTCGACACCTTCTCGGAGGTGCAGTGGGTCACGGCCCAGGCGCAGATCGAGCGTTATCCGTTCTGAGCGCGCGGCCCGGCGTCACAGGCGGGCCGCCTCCCCGAGTGCCGGGGAGCGACGGCCTGCCCGTACCGTTCCAGCCACCCGCACCTCGTCCCCTCCGGAGCAGACCTTGAGCAGCGACACCACCGGCCACACCCTCGACGTACAGGCGATCCGTTCCTGCTTCCCGGCGTTGAAGGCGGGGACCGCCCGTTTCGACGCGCCGGGCGGCACCCAGACGCCCCAGCAGGTCATCGACGCGATCACCGATGCCCTGACCAGGCCCCTGGCGAACAGGGGAACCCTCACGGAGGGCGCGCGCAACGCGGAGGCGATCGTGGCCGGAGCACGGTCGGCCATGGCCGATCTGCTGGGATCGGAGGCGGACCGCGTGGTCTTCGGGCGCAGCGCCACCCAGCTCGTCTACGACCTCGCGCGCACCCTCGCCAAGGACTGGGGACCGGGGGACGAGGTGGTGGTGTCCCGGCTCGACCACGACTCCAACATCCGGCCCTGGACACAGGCGGCCGAGGCCGTGGGGGCCACGGTCCGCTGGGCCGAGTTCGATCCCGCGACAGGGGAGTTGAACGCCGGGCACATCGAGGACGCGCTGTCCTCCCGTACCCGGCTCGTCGCGGTCACCGCCGCCTCCAACCTCATCGGCACCTGCCCCGACATCCCCGCCGTGGCGAGCCTCGTCCACCGGACCGGCGCGCTCCTGCACGTCGACGCGGTGCACTACGCCTCGCACGCCACCGTCGACCTGACCGCGCTCGGCGCGGACACCCTGGTCTGCTCGCCTTACAAGTTCCTCGGGCCGCATCTCGGTGTGCTGACCGGCAGGCGCGAGCTCCTCCACAGCCTGCATCCCGACAAGCTGCTGCCGTCCAGCGACGCCGTCCCCGAGCGCTTCGAACTCGGCACCCTTCCCTACGAGTTGCTGGCGGGCACGACGGCGGCGGTGGACTTCCTCGCCGGGCTGACCGCCGGCTCCGGCAGCCGGAGGGAGCGTCTCGGCCACGCGTTCACCGCCCTTGCCTCGCACGAGGACCGGCTGCGCGGCCGCATCGAGGAGGGCCTGACGGCCATGGACGGCGTCACGGTGTACTCCCGTGCGGCGCGCCGCACCCCGACCACGCTGTTCACGTTGGACGGTACGGACCCGGGAGACCTCTCCCGCCGCCTGGCCGAACGCGGCGTGGACGCACCGGCCGGATCCTTCTATGCGCTGGAGGCTTCCCACCGGCTCGGACTGGGCGAGGGCGGCGGGGTGCGGGTCGGCCTCGCGCCCTACACCTGCGACGAGGACGTCGACCGGCTGCTGAACGCCCTGACTCCTTGACCCGTCCAACTCGGAGGAGTGCGGCGGTCGTTCGGTCGGTGGCGGGTGGAAGCCGGCGCCGGCGCCCTGCCGCTGGTCGAAGCGGTCAGCGCCAGTCGGGAGCGCCCGGTGCCGGGACCAGGGCGTTCTCGATCTTCGCGCGGATCTCCCGCATGACCGCGACGACCCGCGCCTCGTGCTCCTCGTCCAGCCGGTTCACCGGCACCGAGCAGCTGACGGCGTCCACGGCCGGGGTGTCGTAGCGCAGGGCGAAGCCGAAACCGACGATGCCCGTCACCGTCTCCTCGCGGTCGACGGAGTAGCCGCGCTCGCGCACCCCGGCGAGGTCCCGGAGCAGTGCGCCGCGCTCGGTGTGGGTGTTGTCGGTGCGCGGTGCCAGCGGCCCCTCGGGCAGCGGAAGCAGGTCGTCGGGGCGTTCGGCGAGCAGCGCCTTGCCGAGCGCCCCGGCATGTGCCGGGATGCGGCGGCCGACCCGGCTGAGGGTGCGCACGTACTCGTGCGACTCGCGGGTGGCGAGATAGACGACGTGGGCGCCGTCCAGCCGGGCCAGGTGCACCGTCTCGCCGAGTGCGTCGGAGGCCTCGTCGAGGAAAGGGCGGGCGGCGCGTACATGCGGGTCGCTGTCCAGGTAGCTCGTCCCGGTGTGCAGGGCGCGGATGCCGATGCCGTAGAGGGACCCCGTCGTGTCTGTGCGTACCCAGCCGCAGTCGACGAGGGTCCGGAGCAACTGGTACATGCTGCTGCGCGGTACGCCGAGCTCCTCGGCGAGCTCGTCGAGACGGGCCGGCCGGTCACCCCGTGCGGCGAGGAGCTCCAGCAGGGCGACGGTGCGGGACGCCGACTTCACCCCGCGCACTCCACTGTTCTCCGGCATCCCCGCAGTCTAAGGGCTACGGATCGGACGCTGACGGTTACGTGGGGCGGGTTCGCACTCCCCGTGGTGCCGTCGCCTTTCAAGGCCGGACCGGGACGCGCCGGTTGCTCGTCACCAGCCGTCCGTGTGCCGTCGATGGATCTCCCGGACCGTGCTTCGAGAACCGTTTCCGGATCCGCCACCGCACACCCATTGACCCCGTCGCGTTCACCCGCCTAACCTCCGTTCTCATACATGCACGCCATCTGCATATGGAGATGAGATCAGTGGATCGGTTCAGCGCGGTCACCGAGGAGACGGCCCAGCGGCTGCGGGACGGGATGGCGGGCGGGGTGCTCTCGTTCCCCCTCACCAGCTTCCGGGACGACGGCGCGCTCGACCTGGAGTCCTACCGCGCGTATCTCACCGCCCAGGTGGCCACGGCGCCCGGTGCGGTGTTCCCGGCCTGTGGGACCGGGGAGTTCGGCGCGCTCGACGAGGACGAGTACCGCGAGGTCGTACGGGCGTCCGTCGAGGTGGCCGACGGAAGGCTGCCCGTGGTCGCGGGTGTCGGCTACGGCTACGCGCAGGCGCTGCGCTTCGCCCGGATCGCGGAGGAGGCCGGGGCCGACGCCCTGCTGGTCCTGCCCCACTACCTCGTCGCCGCCCCGCAGGACGGGCTGGTCGAGCAACTGCGCCGCATCGCGTCCGGCACCCGGCTCCCGCTGATCGCCTACCAGCGCGGCCAGGTCTCCTTCACCGCCGAAGGCGTACGCCGCATCGCTGAGATCCCCACCGTCATCGGGCTCAAGGACGGTCACAGCGACCTCGACCGGCTCCAGCGCCTCACCCTCGCGGCACCGGACGGCTTCCTCTTCTTCAACGGGGCGGCCACCGCCGAGATCCAGGCACGCGCCTACGCCACCGTGGGAGTCCCCGCCTACTCGTCAGCCGTCCACGCGTTCGCACCCGAGATCGCCGACGCCTTCTTCACGGCCCTGCGGGACGGCGACGACGCGAGGACGAAGGCGCTGCTGCGCGACTTCTACGTCCCCCTCGTCGAACTCCGCGACCGCGTACCGGGCTACGCCGTCTCGCTGGTCAAGGCCGCCGCCCGGCTGCGGGGCCTGCCCGTCGGCCCCGTACGCGCACCGCTCACCGATCCCGGGCCGGCCGACCTCGCCGCGCTGGAGAAGGTCCTCGACGCGGGGCTGGACCTCGTCGGCGCACCCCGTCTCCGGACCGTCTGACCCCCGCCAGGACCGCGCCCCCACCGTCGGCCGACCGCTCCCGTCCGGGAGTGCCCCTGGCCGGCGGCGCTCGCCCCCCACCGCCCGACAGTTCAAAGGGGAACTGACATGCCGCTCCTCGTAGTCGGGATCAGCGTTCTCGTGCTGCTGCTCCTGATGACCCGTATGAAACTCAACGGCTTCGCCGCCCTGCTGCTGGTGGCGGTCGGCGTCGCCCTCGTCCAGGGCATCCCCGCGGTCGAGATCCCCGACGTCCTCTCCGCCGGCATCGGGGACCAGATCGGCGACACCATGCTCACCATCGGTCTCGGCGCCATGGTCGGCCGGATCATGGGGGACTCCGGGGCCGCCCAGCGGATCGCGGGCAAGCTCCTCGACGCCTTCGGACCGCGCGGGGTCCAGCTCGCCATGGTGGTCACATCGATGCTCATCGGCGTGACCATGTTCTACGAGGTCGCCTTCATCATCATCGTGCCCATCGCCTTCACCCTCGTCAGGGTCACCGGAGTCAACCTCCTGTGGGTGGGCCTTCCCATGTCGATCTCGCTGTCGACCATGCACAGCTTCCTGCCCCCGCACCCCGGCCCCACAGCGGTCGCGGCGACCTTCCACGCCTCCGTCGGACACACCCTCCTCTACGGGCTGTTCATCGCGGTGCCCGCCGGTGCGCTCGTCGCGCTCGTGTGGCCCCGCCTGCCGTTCGTCAGGGCGATGAACCCCTCCATACCGAAGGGCCTGGTCAGTGAGCGTGAGTTCACCGACGAGGAGATGCCCGGCATGGGATGGTCGCTGTTCGTGGCCCTCTTCCCGGTGGTGCTGATCGCCGGCGCCGCCGTCACCGACATGCTCACCTCCGGCGAGAGCGCCTTCCTGCACGCCGTCGCCTTCATCGGCTCGGCCCCCGTCGCGCTGCTGCTGACCCTGCTCCTCGCCGCGTGGGCCTTCGGACCGCGGATCGGCCGGAGCCTGGCCGACGTCAGCTCGTCCTGCACCTCGGCGGCCCAGGCGATGGCCATGATCCTTCTGGTCATCGGCGCCGGCGGAGCCTTCAAGAACGTCCTCGTCGAAGGCGGTATATCCGACTACATCAAGGACGTCACGGAACACTGGTCCGTCTCACCGATCATCCTCGCCTGGCTCATCGCCGCCATCCTCCGCATCGCCCTCGGCTCGGCGACGGTCGCCGTGGTGACCGCCTCCGGTGTCGTGCTCCCGCTCCTCGCGGGGAGCGGCACCCACCCCGAGATGATGGTGCTCGCCGTCTCGTGCGGCTCGATCGCCTTCTCCCACGTCAACGACCCCGGATTCTGGCTGTTCAAGGAGTACTTCAACCTCTCGGTCGTCCAGGCCATCAAGGTCCGGACCGGCTACACGACCGTCCTCGCCGTTCTCGGTCTCGGCGGCGTCCTGGCGGCCGAGTGGGCGCTCGACGTACTGAGCCTCTGAACGCCGCACACCTTCCCTCCCGCAGCACTCGCACCCCAAGGAACCCGCCCCGCATGAACCAGCCGACCGTCACCCACTTCGCCGTCTACCCCGTCGCGGGACACGACTCGATGGAGCTGAACCTCTCCGGCGCCCACGGCCCCTACTTCACCCGCAACATCGTCGTGCTCAAGGACTCCGACGGCCGTACGGGGCTGGGGGAGGTGCCCGGCGGCGAGGCGATCACCCGGACGCTGCGTGACTCCGAATCCCTGGTGGTCGGCGCGAAGGCGGGTGACTACAAGCGCGTCCTGCGCGAGATCGGGAGCCGCTTCGCCGACCGTGACGCGGGCGGACGCGGCGCCCAGACCTTCGACCTGCGGACCACCGTGCACGCCGTCACAGCAGTCGAATCGGCCCTGCTCGACCTCCTCGGCCAGCACCTCGACGTTCCCGTCGCGGCGCTGCTCGGCGACGGGCAACAGCGCGACTCCGTCAGGGTGCTGGGCTACCTCTTCTACGTCGGCGATCCCGACCGCACCGGCCTCGACTACCTCCGGGAGCAGGACTCCGACACCGACTGGTACCGCCTCCGCCACGAGGAGGCGCTCACCCCTCAGGCCGTCGTCCGGCAGGCCGAGGCGGCCCACGCCCTCTACGGCTTCCAGGACTTCAAGCTCAAGGGCGGAGTCCTCGCCGGCGAGGAGGAGGTCGCGGCCGTTCGTGCCCTCAAGGACCGCTTCCCCGAAGCCAGGATCACCCTGGACCCCAACGGAGCCTGGTCGCTGCGCGAGGCGATCGAACTCTGCACTCCGCTGGGAGGAACCCTCGCCTACGCCGAGGACCCCTGTGGGGCGGAGGACGGCTACTCGGGACGCGAGGTCCTGGCCGAATTCCGTCGTGCGACGGGTCTTCCGACCGCGACCAACATGATCGCCACCGACTGGCGGCAGCTGACCCACGCCCTGGCCCTGCAGTCCGTGTCCATCCCCCTCGCCGACCCGCACTTCTGGACCATGCAGGGCTCGGTGCGCGTGGCCCAGCTGTGCAACGAGATGGGTCTGACCTGGGGCTGCCACTCCAACAACCACTTCGACATCTCGCTGGCCATGATCACGCACTGCGGCGCCGCGGCCCCGGGCGACTACAACGCCCTGGACACGCACTGGATCTGGCAGGAGGGCCTGGAGCGGCTCACCGTCGCCCCGCCCCGCATCCGAGGCGGCGAGGTCGCCGTCCCGGACGCCCCCGGCCTCGGGATCGAGCTGGACACGGACCGTCTGCTCGCCGCCCACGAGCTCTACCGCGAGAAGGCGCTCGGAGCACGGGACGACGCCCAGGCCATGCAGTACCTCGTGCCCGGCTGGACCTTCGACGCCAAGCGGCCCTGCCTGGTGCGGTAGGGAAGGCCGTTTACAGGTCCGCCACGCCGGGACAGGATCGGGATCATGTCTGACACCACACTCGAACCGGCGTGGCCGGGCGCAATCACCGCGGTCACCCTCGTCACCGAGGACCTGCCGGCGACCAGGGACTTCTACCGAGAGGTCTTCGGCCTCCCGGTCCACTACGAGAACGACAACTCAGCCGTGTTCCGCTTCGGTGGGACGCTCATCAACCTGCTCGACGCCACAGCGGCACCCGAGCTGATGGAGCCCGCGGCCGTCGCACCCGTCGGGGCCGGCTCCCGCCAGGTGTTCACCCTCACGGTGGAGGACGTGGACGCCACGTGCGAGAAGCTGGCCGCCCGCGGGGTCGAGCTGCTGAACGGGCCGATGGACCGCCCGTGGGGCATCCGCACGGCCTCCTTCCGCGATCCCGGCGGCCACATCTGGGAGATCGCGAAGTGACCGCGCCGCCCCGTCCGGAGTTCGGCGCCCTGCTCGGTGTCCCGCGCCCGCGGCACCCCTGATCCCGGTACGGCCCGACGGCCAGGACCTCCAGCCGCCTGGCCGCGGAGGCCCGCCCGGACCGGGCCGTTCCCCGCATACGGAGGAGCGGCCCGGTCGGCGCCGTCAGCGGGCGCGGCGGTCGGCCCGGACGCTCCACCGTCCGTCGAACCGGCTGAGGCGGACCGGATGGTCGAAGCACTTGCTGATCTGATCGCTGGTCAGCACCTCGTCGACGGGTCCCGACGCCAGGCATCGTCCCTCGCGCAGCAGCATCGCGTGGGTCGTGCCCGGAGGAAGCTCCTCCAGATGGTGTGTGACCAGGACCGACGCCAGCTCGCGGGAATCCTGTTGCAGGGAGTCGAGGCGCTCGATCAGCTGCTCGCGACCCGCGACGTCCAGACCCGTGGCCGGTTCGTCGAGGAGGAGGAGCCGCGGCCTGGGCATCAGGGCCCGGGCGATCAGGGCGCGACCGCGTTCGCCCTGTGACAGCGTCGGCCACCGTGCGTCGCGGCGGCCCGCGAGCCCGAGCAGTCCGGTGAGCTCGTCCGCAAGGTCCAGCTGTGCCGCCGTGGGGCGCCAACGGGGGAGTGGCTCGATGCTGTTGGTCAGGCCCGTCAGGACCACGTCCCTCACCCTGAGCGTCGAGCGAGGGGCGTGACGCGGATCGACATGGCCGACGTAGGCGCGCAGTTGGCGCAGGTCGACGCGTCCCAGCTCGTGTCCGAGGACCTCGACACTGCCGCGGGTCGGATGGGTGAGAGCGCCGAGCAGGCCGAGGAGCGTGCTCTTGCCGGCTCCGTTGGCACCGAGCAGCGCCCAGTGCTCGCCCGCCCGCACGGTGAGTGACACCTCGCTGAGCAGGTGCTTGCCCTCGCGGACCAGGTCCACACCGCGGGCCCGGAGCACCGGTCGTTCGTCCGTCATCGGTTCGCCGTCCTTCATCGGTTCGTCGCCCCCGCCCGGTTCACGGCGGCCATGACCGCGTCGACGGAGGCGGTGAGGACAGAAGTGTCCTGCCCCGCGCCCCAGGCGGTCACCCCGTCCACCCGGCACTCGGTGTAGGCGACCGCGGGGCTCCCGGGTCCGGAGGCGGTGGCGTGCTCGCTGTAGTTGAGGATGTCGACGGTGACTCCGGCCGCGCCGAGGGCGACCGCCAGCGCGGACAGCGGGCCGTTGCCCGTACCCCGGTACGTGCCCGCCCGGCCGCCGGAGCGCAGCTCGGCGACGAACTCGTGCAGGCCCGGGGCGGTCTCCGACGACGTCCAGGTCTCAAGCGCGAGACCGCCTTCCCTGGCAGGTGCCATGTACGTCGTGCGGAAGAGGTCCCACAGCTCCTTGGCGGAGAGTTCGCTCCCGGTCTCGTCCGTGAGGTGCTGCACCCTGCGCGAGACGTCGGGGCGCATCGCCCGCGGCAGGTCCAGCCCGTGGTGGGTGCGGAGCAGGTGGGCCACCCCGCCCTTGCCCGACTGGGAGTTGATGCGGATGACCTCCTCGTACGTGCGCCCGATGTCGGCCGGGTCGATGGGCAGGTACGGCACGGCCCAAGGGGCGTCGCCCGCGCTCACTCCGGCCTCGGCGGCCTGCTTCGCGTGATGGGCCATTCCCTTGGCGATGGCGTCCTGGTGCGTTCCGGAGAAGGCGGTGTGCACGAGTTCGCCCCCGTAGGGGTGCCGGGGGTGCACGGGGAGCCGGTTGCAGTGCTCCACCACCTCCCGGACGGTGTCGATGTCCGAGAAGTCGATCATCGGGTCGACGCCCTGCGCGTACAGGTTGAGGGCCAGGGTCACCAGGTCGACGTTCCCGGTCCGTTCACCGTTGCCGAAGAGACAGCCCTCCACCCGCTGGGCGCCCGCCAGCACGGCGAGTTCGGCACAAGCCACCCCGGTTCCGCGGTCGTTGTGCGGGTGCACGGAGAGGATCACGGAATCGCGGCGCGCCAGATGGCGGTGCATGTACTCGATCTGGTCGGCGTAGACGTTCGGAGTGGCGATCTCGACCGTCGCGGGCAGGTTGTGGATCACCGGCCGGTCCGGACACGCCTCCCACAGCTCGGTGAGGCCGTTGCAGACGTCCAGGACGAAGTCCGGTTCGGTGAGGTTGAAGACCTCGGGCGAGAACTCGAACCGGATGTCCGCGCGCCGGTCTTCCTCCGCCCGCCGCATCAGATGCGTCGCGGCCTCCGTGACCAGGGAGCGCACCTCGGCGCGGGAACGGCCCAGTACGACGTCCCGCCAGGCGGGTGCGGTCGCCGTGTAGAGGTGGACGACCGCGCGGGGGAGGCCCGCCACGGAGTCCATGGTCCGGTCGATCAGATCCTTGCGGGCCGCGGTGAACACGGAGACCGTCACGTCGTCGGGCACCGCTCCGCTCTCGGCGAGGTGGCGTACGAAGGCGAAGTCCGTCGCGCTGGCGGACGGGTAGCCGACCTCGATCTCCTTGAAGCCCATGGTGACCAGCAGATCGAAGAGGCGGCGCTTGCGCGGGGTGTCCATGGGCTCGGCGAGGGCCTGGTTGCCGTCGCGCAGGTCCACGGGCACCCACAGCGGGGCTCGTCCGGGCCGGCGGGAGGGCCAGGTCCGGTCGGTCAGGGGCAGGGCGACCCGGTCGTGGGCGGGGCGGTAGCGATGGTGCGGCATCGCGCTCGGACGCTGCGGGTTCCACGCCGGAGCGTCCGCCGGAAGGGTGCCGGACGGTGTGCGCAAGGTGGGGAAGGTCGTGGTCCCGGGAGGGGGAGTCATCGCGAAGCTTCTGCTTTCGGTCGGCCGTCGAGCGACCGGCGCAGCCCGACACCCGCTGCGGGGGGGCCGGTCGTCGATGTGTCAGGCCCCGCAGCGGCGGACGAGGAGAAGGAGCTCGTTCAGCGGCATGCCGGGTACAGTAGCCGCCGACAACTCCTCAGACAACCTGAGGTGTTCCCCGGGAAGGTGACACCCCATGCCGCTGGGCCCCCTGAAGCCCTCACCTCTGGTCGAGCAGGCCGCCGAGCACCTGCGCGAGCGGATCGCCGCGGGCGACTGGCCGGTGGGGGCGAGGCTCCCCGCCGAGACCGCCCTGGCGGCGTCACTCGGCGTGGGGCGGTCGACGGTCCGCGAGGCCCTGCGCTCCCTCGCCGGAGCGGGGCTGGTGCAGGCACGTCAGGGGGCGGGTGTCTTCGTCATCGCGATCGAGCCGAGCGAGGACTGGGCCGCCGCGCTGCGCAGGGCAGCCGTGACCGACGTCTACGAGGTCCGTATGGTCGTCGAGGTGGAGGCGGCCCGGATGGCCGCGCACCGGCGTACCGACGAGGACGTCACCGCGATCAGCGAGGCGCTGGCCGGGCGCAGGGGTGCGGCGGTCGAGGGGGACGCGGCGTTCGTCGACGCGGACATCGCCCTGCACGCGGCGGTGGTCGCCGCTGCCCACAACCCGGTGCTCACGGCGCTGTTCACCGAATTCGTCCCGGCGCTGCGCCAAGGCCTGATCGACATGCTGGAACTGCTCGATCTGCGCTCGGCGGACCCGAACCACGGCGACGAGGGACACGCGCTGCTGGTGGAGGCCGTCGTCCGGGGCGACGCCGACACGGCCGGCCGCACCTTGCGCGAGGAACTGGAGCAGACCCTTGCACGGCTCACCTCGATGAAGTGAGCGCCGTCGGGTGTGCGAGCCTCGCACCATGACTGATCGAACCGCGGTCCGGATCCACCGATGGCCCGGCCAGGACACCTCCCCGCACGGACACCTCCCGCCAGGACCGGCCGCACTCCTGGCCGCCTATCACCTGCGTACCCAGGCGGAGAAGGGTGAGGCGGTCGCGGGCGTGGACGCGTTGCCCGAGCGCTACCGGGCAGAGGCCCTCGACCCCCTGACCGTGTTCGCGGACGACGTCGTCCTGGTGGCCTCGGTGGGAGGACGGCCTGCGGGGTGCGTGGTGGTGACCGCCCCCGTCGACGGTTGCTCCGAGTTGAAGAGGCTGTGGACGGACGAGGCGTGCCGCGGTGAGGGGATCGGCTCCGCCCTCGTACGTGCCGCACTCGCGCAGGCGGCGGAGACGGGGGTCCGTACGCTCCGACTGTCGGTGTGGGAGTGGCGGACCGGGGCGATCGCTCTCTACGAGCGCCTCGGATTCACCGTAGTGGACTCCTGGGACCGGCGGGACGGGCTGGTGTGCATGCGGGCCGACATGTGACCGATCGTTTCGGAGCGGTGCTCCGAAGCGCCGAAGACGGATGGTTGCGGCCAGGCGAAAGAGGTCGACCAGCTGATCAACCGCGAGCCGGCTGTTGCCTACGCGACGTCGGGCCGTGTCATCAGTGGTGACCGCAGGTGCAACACCAGCTCGGGGCCGGTCAGGGGCACGGTGCTCCAGGTCGCCGCCCCGGTTCCCGCCTCGGCGTCGATGATCAGCCGGACCCGGTGCGGGGTGGTGACGAGACAGAGATCGGCGACGAACGTGTCGCCCTGCCAGGCTCCGGCCGCGACGACAGGTCGTCCGAGCGGGGAGCTTTCCCGCCAACTGCCGTGACCGACCTCGACGTCGAGGAGCGACTTGAAGCGTACGAGCCATCCGCCGTCGTCGACGGGATCGATGATCACCACCGTTCCGTCGGGCAGGGCGGAGTCCTCGGCGGAGGCGTCGAGTACGGCGTCGGCCGAACGTCCTGGTTCGGCCGAACCCGGCACCGGCGGCAATGACAGCTGCCGTAGCCGTTCGGCGAGGATCTCGTCCTCCTGAGCGCTTCCCGGATGGTCCACGCCGGGCAGCAGGCACTCCCACAACGGGTCGAGCACTGCCTCCTCCTCGGTCATGGCGCCGGTCACGGCGACGACGAGATCGTGCGACGGGACGACCACGCACAGCTGGCCGAAGGCGCCGGCGCCTCGGTAGCCATGACGCGACATCCAGAACTGGTATCCGTAGCCGCAGAGCGCGTCGGGATTCGGCGACCAGTCCTCGATCTGCCGGGTTTCGATGTGCCGGCCGGTCGCGAGCTCCACCCACTCACGCGGGACGAGTCGACGGTCGCCCCACATGCCTCCGCGCAGGAGCAACTCACCGAAGGCGGCGACGGCCTCGGTCGTGAGGTGCAGCCCGTGGAATCCGAAAGCGGCGCCGCTCCTCACCCGGTCCCATTCGGCGTGGTCGACGCCCATCGGCTTCAAGAGGCGCTCGTCGAGGAACTCCGGGAGGCCACGGCCCGTGACCCGTTCCACCATTCGGGCCAGGACGAAGGTGGTCGAGTTGTCGTAGGTATGTCGCGTTCCCTCGGCCGCTGTGAACGGCAGGCGCAGGAAGCCCTTCACCAGGTCGCCGGGTTCCAGCTCCCAGGCTTCGGCGAGGCTGTCCGTGAGGTGCCCGGCCGTCATGGACAGCAGGTGGTGAACGCTGATGCGGCTTCCTTGTTCCGAGATGTCGGCCGGGACGTGGTCGGGCAGCACGTCCACGATCCGATCGTCCAGCGAGAGCAGACCGTCGGCGATCGCGAGTCCCACGGCGACCGAGGTGAACGACTTGGTCAGCGAGTAGAGAAGGTGCGGACGTTCGGCCGTGTACGGCGCCCACCAGCCTTCGGCGACGACGTGACCATGACGTACGACCATGAGGGAGTGACACTCGACGGATCGCGCTTCGATCCGATCCAGTAGCGCGCCGATCGAACGGGATGACAGGCCCGAGGCAGCTGGCGCCGAGCGCGGCAGCAGGGCACGCTGAGAAGCCATCCCGGCACCGTATCCGAACGCTGTTTCGGCCCCAAGCGATTAACCGAGCACTGCAGGCCGAAGCTCGGCCGGCGATGACCGGTGCCCGTCGACGGCTCATATGTCCGGCACCGCAAGAGCTGTTCCGTACCTGCTGGCTGTCACCGGGTGGCTGCGTGCAGGTCCCGGATGTACCGGTCGAAGCGTGTGCCGCCCTTGCCGTGCGTCGGCTTGCCGGCGGTGAAGCCTGCCCGCTGCGCGACTGCGGCAGATGCGGGATTCTCCGGCTCCACCTGGATCACCGCCTTCGCCCCACCCTCAGCCGCCGCGTACCGGGACGCCAACAAAACCGCGCGAGTTGCCAGGCCACGTCCACGCCAGGACGGGTAGAGGCCGTAGGCGACGTTCACCTGGCCGGGTGCCAGATCCTCTCCCGCGAACCGCAAGTCGATCGTGCCCGTGAGCACCTCGTCAGCACCGATCCGGATGCCGAACGCGCGCAGTGGCCCGGCGATGTCCCACTGCTTCATGCAGTGCCGGAAGTACGCTTCGATGCCCTTCCGCGTACCGGGACCGCCGTCGAGCCAACGAACGAGTAGCTCGTCCTCCCCGGCGAGGTGCGTCTCCACGTCGTCCAGGCGTAAGGGGGACAGGGTGATGATCCCGTCGGACAGCTTCGCTTCATGCATCCGGTGATTCTTGACGCCGAAGCCGTGGCGCACCATCGGATTCCGCGCGACCGGCGGGCCGCGCCCTTCGGAACTGGTATCCGTAGCCGCGGAGCGAGTCGGGGTTCCGTGATCAGATCTTGGCCGGCAGGGGGTCCGGGCGCTCGCTGATCTTGTTCCGGACCGGGGTGCCGCCTGCGAACATCATCCTGAAGCGATCAACTGGTGACGCGGAACCATCCCGGTCGCACCTCGGTCAGAAGCGGTCGAAGCGATCGCACCGCGGACCGCAGGTCCTCATCCGTGACGTCAACAGTCTCTGGCAGGCTCAGCCCGTACAGGCGCAGCCGCCAGAGGTCGAACACTTCGCTCCCGTCGGCTGTGAAGTCCACATCGACCTCCGTACCGTCGTCGCTGATGAAGCGGCAGCCTGCCCCGTGGACCTTGTAGGAGTAGGTGCCGATGTCAGCACTCCGGCTGATCCGGCGCGACCGGGCCAGACCGAGGACATCTGCCAGTCGCTCAAGTGAGGGGATCGCCGCCCTCATGGCCTCATCGATCGAGTGCAGAGCGCGGACGTGAGCGAGCACGAGGTCTCGCGCAGCCTCAACCCGTTCCATACGGCGTCATCCCCCTGGGCCCGCAGCTGAAGGTGTTGCTCCATGAGCCGTCTGCCTCTCCGCAGGACGGTGTTCTGAAACGATCGATATGGGGGCAGGTGGTCGACCGGGCCCGCAGCTTCCTCGGAATCACCCTCAGCACCGTCCCCCGCCCCAAGGACGCGAAGGGCTTCGTCGTCCTGCCGCGCCGCTGACGCGACGAGAGGACATTCGGCTGGATCATGAACGCCCGCCGCAAGGTCCGCGACCACGAGCGCCTGCCCCAACACGGCGAAGCCCACATCGACTGGACACCCATCCTCCTCGGGAACAGACGACCTGTCCGCAAGGGCCCCCGCACCGACCGCTGGACCAGGAAGCCCGCGACGAGTTCGGCCGAGCCCCTGACTCAGCCTGCTGCCGGGGCCGGCGCCAGTTGGCGTTCAGCCTTCTCCAGCCACGTCAGATACCAGCTCGTGAAGGTCATCGGCGTACCGGTGTCGTCGAGAAGGGGCTTCAGGTCCTCGTCGTCCACCCTGTTGTCGGACCAGATACGCCCACGCTCAGGGCCGCTCATGATCAGCCACTCGCGAGCAGCGCAACCCAGCGTCGAGATCACGACCGCGCCTACAGTCCGGTCCGCCGACCACATCACGGGCTCCCAGCGCTCATCCCAAGCCTCGATGGCGTCGTCGAAATCCTCGATCTGTTCGAAGTCCTCCTCCTCCGGGCACTCGGACAGCAGCAGCTGGACAGCCTCGGGATCGGCGCCTTCACACGGGAACGGCTCGGCCAGTCGGGACAGGTCGGCCAGCTCGGCTCCGTCCCCCTCCCACCGCCAGCGACCTTGAACGAGTCGAACCGGATACACGCCGTACGAGGGCCCGGCACCACCGGCGCCGACATGGAGGAGGAAGTCTCGGTACTCCCCGGGCAGTGACACCCCTGTCTGACTTTCGAGGTCGGCCAGTCCTGCCGGAGTCAACGGGTCCTCGAGCAAGAACTTGTGCCCTGTCGCGCCGAAGACGCGGTTGCCGGCCGGCGCGGCGATGAGAGCCAGCACCCGCTCCCGCACACCCACCCATATCGAGCCATCCATGAGCCGAGCCTATGTGCGACGAGCGTGTCCAAGCCGGGTGGGCTACGGAAAACGGCAGGCACGTCTTCGAACAACCCGCTCTGAGCGCCGAGGAGACGCCCGCAGAGCAGGGCTGGTGGTGGCCGGTGGTGAACCGGCCCGAATCCGCCGGACGTTCGGGACTTCGCGCGAACCGCGACGTCAGTGTCCGTGGGTCCCGCCCTCGTCCTCATGCCCGTCCGAGGGGGCTTCCTCGTGTCCGTCCGACGGCTCGGACGGCGGGGGAGTGCCGGTGGCGGCTCCGGAACGCACCGTGAAGGCCGCGGTCCTGACCTCGCCTTCGTGCTTGAAGTCCAGGAACAGGCGGTAGGAGGCGGGGCCGGGTGCCGTAGCGGTGAACGAGACGGCCGGGCCCGGTTCGGTGGAGCCGTCGCCGGGCGCGCCGTCCGGATGGACGTGCAGATGGGCGAGGTCGCCGGCGCGCAGGGCGACGAGATGGCCGTACGAGCCGAGGTAGGGCTGCAGGTCGGTGACGGGGCGGCCGTCCTTGTGCACCGTGAAGGCCAGGTGCTGCGGGACGCCCGGGCGGAGGGTGCCGTTCAGCTCGACCGTGTAACCGTCGACCGAGGCCGTCCGGGAGGGCTTGGGGAGTTCCGCGGGTTTGTACGGTCCGGACACGGCCAGGTCCGCACCCAGCGTGAGACCGCGGGCGTTCCCCCCTTCTGGGGTGAAGTCGGCGAAGACCCGGTAGTCCCCGGCCGCGGGCAGATTCACCGGGGTGGACCAGGTGCCGTCCGCGGCGCGGACGGGGTGCAGGTGGCGGTAGGTGGCCAGATCGCGTGAGGCCAGGATCAGATGCAGTTCCTTGTCGTGCTCCCGCTGGAAGCGTGTGACCGCGCGTCCGTCCCCGTCACGGATGGCGAACCGCACTTCGCCACGCTGCCCCGCCTCCATCCGCGGGGTCCTGAGGTCGAGCGTGTAGCCACCCTCGGAGATCTGCAGCCCTCCGGCCGGAGAGGTGGTACGGCCGCCGTCGGCGCGGGGCGGGTCGCTCTCCGAGTGCTCGGCGCTCCCGGACGCGGGGGTGGGGCCGTTCTCCGGACCTGCCGTGGCACCCACCCCGTAGGCGGCGCCGAAGGAGGCCGCGAGCGCGGCGGCGAAAGCGGTGATCTTCGCGGCGGGGTTCATGACTGCTCCTGTCCTGCCCCAGGAAAGGGGCCCCACGGGGGTCCGACACTCATGAGCGTATACCCTTGGGGGGTATGTGCAAGCGGGTGGAGGGAAGCTTGTCGAATATACGGGTGGGGGGTATATATGAGATCGAAATGGATACCCGTCAGGGGTATACTGGTTCCCGTTCGAGGAGGAGCACACATGACTCCCACGACGCCCGGTGCCGCCCGGGTCGAGCTCGCCATCGGCGGCATGACCTGCGCCTCCTGCGCCGCACGGATCGAGAAGAAGCTCAACCGCATGGACGGCGTCGAGGCCGCGGTCAACTACGCCACGGAGAAGGCCAGGGTCGCCTACAGCGGGGACGTCTCCATCGACGAGCTGATCGCCACGGTCGAGGCCACCGGCTACACCGCCCGTCCGCCGGCCCCGACCGCGCCCGGACGGGACACGCCCCCGGACGTCCAGGGCGGTGAGGGCGAGCGCCCCGACGGCGAGCTGCTGTCCCTGCGCCAGAGGCTTGTCACCGCGGTCCTGCTCGCGGTACCGGTGATCGCCATGGCGATGGTGCCGGCACTCCAGTTCGAGTACTGGCAGTGGCTCTCCCTCACGCTCGCGGCTCCGGTCGTGACCTACGCGGCCTGGCCCTTCCACCGCGCCGCCTGGACCAACGCCCGCCACGGCGCCGCCACCATGGACACGCTGATCTCGCTGGGCACCTCGGCCGCCTTCCTGTGGTCGGTGTGGGCGCTGTTCCTCGGGACGGCGGGCACACCCGGCATGACACATCCCTTCGACCTCACGATCGGCCGTAGCGACGGCGCGGGGAACATCTACCTGGAGGCGGCCGCCGGGGTCACGGCCTTCATCCTGGCCGGCCG
This sequence comes from Streptomyces sp. NPDC048590, assembly GCF_043199535.1. NCBI lineage: Bacteria > Bacillati > Actinomycetota > Actinomycetes > Kitasatosporales > Streptomycetaceae > Streptomyces > Streptomyces sp. NPDC048590. Next base: position 168,909 of record NZ_JBICWC010000012.1, read on the forward strand.
GTACTTCGAGGCCCGGTCCAAGCGCAAGGCAGGGGCCGCGCTCAGGGCGCTCATGGAAATGGGGGCCAAGGAGGTCACCGTGTTGCGCGAGGGCCGTGAGGTCACCCTCCCCACCGCCGAACTGGGCGTCGGCGACCGCTTCCTGGTCCGTCCCGGTGAGAAGATCGCCACCGACGGGACGGTCGTCGAGGGATCCTCCGCGGTCGATCTCTCGATGCTCACCGGCGAATCCGTTCCCGTCGAGGTGTCCACGGGCGACCCCGTCACCGGAGCGACGCTCAACGCGGGCGGAAGACTCGTCGTCGAGGCCACCCGGGTCGGGGCCGACACCCAGCTGGCCAGGACGGCCGCCCTGGTGGAGGAGGCCCAGAACGGCAAGGCCGCGGCGCAGCGCCTGGCCGACCGGATCTCCGCCGTCTTCGTGCCGGTGGTCATCGGGCTGGCCGTCGCCACGCTCGGCTTCTGGCTCGGATCCGGAGCCGGACTCACCTCGGCCTTCACCGCCGCGGTCGCGGTTCTGATCATCGCCTGTCCGTGCGCCCTCGGACTGGCCACGCCCACCGCACTGCTGGTCGGCACCGGGCGCGGGGCCCAGCTGGGCATCCTGATCAAGGGGCCCGAGGTCCTCGAGAGCACCCGCCGGGCCGACACGATCCTGCTCGACAAGACCGGGACCGTCACCACCGGGCGCATGACCCTGCTGAAGGTCCATCCCGCAGGTGGCACCGACGAGACCGAGGTGCTCCGCCTCGCAGGGGCGCTGGAGCACTCCTCCGAGCACCCGATCGCCAGGGCCGTCGCGGAGGGCGCGGCCGGCCGGATCGGCGCACTCCCCACGCCCGAGGACTTCGCCGGCATCCCCGGCCTCGGCGTCCAGGGAACCGTGGACGGCCGTGCCGTGCTCGTCGGCCGCGAGAGGCTGCTGACCGAGTGGGCCATCCACCTGCCGGAGGAACTCAGGCGCGCGAAGGAGGAGGCCGAGAGGCAAGGCCGGACCGCCGTCGCGGTGGCCTGGGACGGCGAGGCGCGTGCCGTCCTGGAGGTCGCGGACGCGGTCAAGGAGAGCAGCGGCGAAGCCGTACGACGGCTGCGCTCCCTGGGGCTGAGGCCGATCCTGCTGACCGGTGACAACAAGGCGGTGGCCGAATCCGTCGCGGCGGAGGTCGGCATCGACGAAGTCATCGCGGAGGTACTGCCTCAGGACAAGGCGGACGTGGTCAAGAAGCTCCAGGCCGAAGGACGCAGCGTCGCCATGGTCGGCGACGGGGTCAACGACGCCGCCGCCCTCGCCCAGGCCGACCTGGGTCTCTCCATGGGCACGGGCACGGACGCGGCCATCGAGGCGGGGGACCTGACCCTGGTGCGCGGGGATCTCCGGGTGGCCGCGGACGCGATCAGGCTCTCCCGCAGGACGCTCGGCACGATCCGCTCGAACCTCTTCTGGGCCTTCGCCTACAACGTGGCAGCCCTCCCGCTCGCCGCGGCCGGTCTCCTCAATCCCATGATCGCCGGGGCGGCCATGGCCTTCTCCTCGGTCTTCGTCGTGGGCAACAGCCTTCGGCTGCGCGGCTTCCGGCCGATGGCCTGACTGACCGGCCACGGGCTGTCCTGCGCGGCGCGCCAGGGTCCCGCCCCGCGGACGGCCGTCGGGAGAGGGGGACTCCGGGAGCATGCTCGCGCGCCGCCGCGATACTTGCCGGATGGATGGATCAAGAGCTTCCTGGGTCAACACCACTCACGACTGGTCCGGCCTCGTGGACACGGACCATCTCGGACTGATCCGTGAGGATCCCGCCCGGTTCGCACCGGGCGGGCCCGGACACCTGGTTCTCGAGGTCGTCGCGTACGCCGCCGACGAGGCCGCGAGTCGGGGCGGCGGGCGCTGCGAGGTCACGCTGCACAGCGACGGCTCCGTGTCCGTGAGTGACGACGGGCGGGGCACCGACACCAGGTTCGACGAGACCGGACGGGCGGTGCAGAAGCCCGTCATGGCCACGAAGGACCTACGGTTCTTCGACCACCCGGAGGCGGAACGGCTCCCGGACGGACATCCTCGTCGTGGCATGTCGGTCGTCGCGGCACTGAGCGAGTGGCTGGTCCACACGAACCGACGTGTCAACGGAGCCTGGAGCCGGCGCTACGAGCACGGCCTCCCGGTGACCGGCCTGGAGCCCGTCGAGACCGACGGGTCCACGGGGACCTGCGTACGCTTCCTGCCGGACAGGGCCCTCGGTCCGGGACGGCTGCCCTCCGCGGATGATCCGCTGCGGTGGGCCGGACACTGGCCGGACCTGGCCGTCCGTCTCGACGACCGGCGAGACGGGCGAGACCACCGGTCCCACGGCTGACGGCTGACGGCGGACCGGCCGGAAGGGAGTCCGTGCGGACCGGGCGTGGCTTCGTCGGCGGGGCTCGGGCAGCGCGGCGAGGAACGGCCCGTACCGGTCACGCGACCCTTGCCGTCCGGCCGCCCCTCCCACCAGCACGAGCCCGGGGGTTTGCGTCCGGCGGGCAGGGGCGGCAGGGTCGGGGTGTGGCCACTCTGCTGATCGTGCATCACACTCCATCGCCCAACTGCCAGGCCTTGTTCGAGGCGGTGGTCGCCGGCGCGACCACGGAGGACGTCGAGGGCGTACGCGTCGTGCGCAGGGCCGCGCTGTCGGCCACCGCGTCCGACGTGCTCGCCGCTGACGGCTATCTGCTCGGCACCCCGGCGAACCTCGGTTACATGTCCGGCGCCCTGAAGCACTTCTTCGACCAGATCTACTACCCGTGCCTGGACACGACGAAGGGCCGCCCCTTCGGCTTCTACGTCCACGGGGGCAGCGATGTCACGGGAGCCGTGCGGGGCATCGAGACCATCACCACCGGCCTCGGCTGGCGACGTGCGGCCGAGTCGGTGACCGTCACCGGAGAGCCGGGCAGGACGGACACCGAGGCGTGCTGGGAACTGGGCGCGACGGTCGCCGCCGGCCTGATGGACTGACTCGGGGAGGTGGGAACGCGCCTCGGCCCGGGGAGGCGCGGGATCGCCCTCGGCCGGGAAGGCGGGAACGCCCTCGCCCCGGGTGGGCGACGTCTCCTGCCGGAGAGAGCGTCCCCTGCCTGCCCCCGCCGGTCGCCGCGGGGGCAGGGGTGCCACGACGCGACGTCCGGCGCAATCCGGCCCGCCTTCCCGCAGTCGCCGCGTTTCCATTTCCCGGCAGCCGCTCCCGTCGACCGGGCCGCGACCTCGCCCTGCCGAGCGTCCGCGAGCCGTCCCCGGTCTGAACCACCGACGATCTCCCCTGACCGTCTTCCGGCCGGCCCGGGAACCTCTGCAGGCCCGGGGCCGCTTGCCGGTTGTCCGGCCTCAGCGGGGAGTCCAGCTGAGCTTGCCGCCACCCACCCACCGCACGGAATCCGGGTCGTCCAGATCATGGACCGGAATTCCCGCAGCCGCGGCGGCGAGCAGCACATCCGCCATCCCGGTGGCGCCCCCGATCACCTCTCCGTCGATCTCCACGATGCGGAACGGCGGATCACCGGGCTGGACGGGCAGCACGGTGATCCGGGGCGTGGAGGCATGAGGTGTCTCGGTCATGAGGCGATCGATTCCACGCCATCAGTCCATGTATGCCCGAGGTGCTCCACATGGACCGTATGCCCGATTTGGATTGATTTTAGAAATTAATCCCGTAATCCATAAAAGGCCATTTCGTGTGACCTGGGCCCCTTCGCTCGGGAGCAAAACGCCCGAATCGGACTCGGTGACCAGGGTCACCTTACGGGCTCCTGACGTCGGCCCGGCGGGGGCGGGGCCCTTGCGTACCAAGAGAAATGGATGGCGCGGTGTGGGGTGGATTACATGAATTCCTGTGAATTGATCTTCCGAATGAATTGTGATCACTCCGCCAGGCTTGTTCCTTTCCCTATTTCTCGCCTACGGTCACCATCACTCCCGGACGGAACGCCGAATCCTGCCGCCGTCCGGTAACCCGACCACTTCTCGTACGGCAGGAGCGGGGGACCCAGGTAAGTGCCGATCCGGCTGACGGATCGGCTCGGGGTGAAGTCGCATCCAGGTGCGGCCGGGCATCTCCAGCTCGAACCCGACAGCTCACTTCGCAGGCGACGGAGAGGAATTCAGCATGCCCGAAAACGGTAAGCACCGTCGTGTCAGGACCAGTTCGCTCACCCGCGGCATCATCGCCGTGAGCACGGGCGGAGCTGCTCTTGCCCTGCCCCTGATCGGTGCGACCGGCGCCTTCGCCGCCCCGGCCCAGCCTGCCGCCGTGGAAAAGGCCGCGACCTCGACTGCTGTGTCCGGCAAGGGAATTGCCACGCAGAAGTCCAAGTCCACCACCTATTCCGTCGTCCGCGGTGACACTCTTGCCAAGATCGCTCGCGAGCATTCCGTGAGCGGCGGCTGGAAGGCGCTGTACAAGGACAACAAGAAGGTTGTCGGTTCCAACCCCGACCTGATTCACGCGGGCCTCGAGCTCACGATCTCGGCCAAGGGCGGGAGCAAGTCCGCGGACAAGGCTGCCGACCGTGCGGAGAAGGGCGCCGACCGCGCCGACCGTTCGGAGCGTACGACGTCGCTCACCGCCGAGGGTGCGCCGGCCGCCGAGGCCGCCCCCGCGGCCGAGAAGACCGCCTACACGAACGACCTCGACGGCTGGATCAAGGAGTCGCTGGCCGTCATGGCCGAGCACGGCATCCCCGGCACCTACGAGGGCATCCACCGCAACATCATCCGCGAGTCCGGCGGTAACCCGCAGGCCATCAACAACTGGGACATCAACGCCATCAACGGCGTCCCGTCGAAGGGCCTCCTGCAGGTCATCGACCCGACGTTCCAGGCGTACCACGTGCCCGGCACCTCGATGGACAGCTACGACCCCGTCGCCAACATCACGGCCGCGTGCAACTACGCCGCCGACCGGTACGGCTCCATCGACAACGTCTTCGGCGCCTACTGAGTCCACGCGGAGGCGAAACCGCTGACGCACTAGGTGTGACCGAGGTGAACGACTGGCGGGTGGTGCGGGTTCGGCGGAACCCGCACCACCCGCCAGTCGTTTCTCGTGCCACCCGCCGGGCATCGCAAGGCGGCCCTCAGGGCGCTCGAACGAACCGGCGGGGAGCGTGAAGCGGCCACGGCGGCGCACGGCCCGGGACCGGTCGGCTGGTCTCGTACAGGTTCGTCGTCCATACTGCCCGCCGTGGAGCAGCGCATAGATTCGACGACGAAGCCCGAATTCGCCGCGGGGACGGACCCGGCGTACATCCCGGGCCTGACGGCCCCTGTCCCCGAGCGGACGGAGGCGGATGCGGTCCCGGCGGTGCCCGAAGGTTCCGAGGAGCCCGGACACCCCGATGCCGCGGACGCTCTCGACGGGAAGCACGCCGAGGAGGCCGTGGCCGCCCCGACGGCAGCCGAAGAGGCGGAAGCGGACGGCGGGACGGCCCCGGGCCAGAAGGGGTCCGCCCCGCAGGCAGAGGCGGGCGGTGAGGACGCCGACGTCGAGGACGGACCCGTCTTCGAGGTCAGCGATCGGCGCGGGTCCATCAGGGCCGCCGCCGACGGTGTCCGATTCCGGCTCGACGACCAGGAGGCCGAGTTCGACTGGAGCGAGATCGGCGCGGTCGAGGTCAAGACCGGCCGTTTCGGCCGTCGCTTCACCGTGACGGTCCACCTGTCGAGCCGCCGGTGGTTCAACGCGGAGGTCGAGGCCGGAGCCCGGAGCGACCTCAAGGGGTGGACCGCCGAGCTCGACGAGGTCCTGGACGCCTACTTCGAAGAGGCCTGACCCTTCCCGATCCGGAGCCGCGTACCGCGCCTGACCCGAGGCGCGGTACGCGGCATGCCGTGGTGTGCCCGTAAGGTCCGGAGCGCTGCCGGCACCCACGGAGGAGGGCCGCCCATCCGCTGCGCAGGAGCCATGTGCTGCGCCGAGCCACGTCCTGTGCCGGTCCGCGTGTCGTCGGCGAGCGCACCGTGGCCGTCCGTACGACCGCCGCCCCGCCCTGAGCCGGGGAGGAACCGCACCCTTCACGCCCCGCCCGGTGATCGGTTTCAGGCCATGCGGCGGACTCCGGCCCATGATGCCGGTACCCGCCTCGGGACTGGTGGGGTTCCCGGACCGGCGGAACGGGCCCGATGCCCCGCGTCCGCGGGGACGCGCGCCCGGTGGGAAAGGTGGGCCCGGGTGCGCGTCACCCGTCGGCCGACACGTCTCGAGGCACGCCGAGCATGCGCGACCGGGGGCGGATAAGGGTCTGATGTCCCGCTCCCCGCGACAGCTGTTTTCGGCCATGCTCGGTGGGTAGTCGGAGGCGATCGGATTTCGCCGCCGCGGTAGGGGTATCTGTCGCGCGACAGTGGCCGGATGGCCGATATTCCGCTGATGGTGCGGTACGTCCGCCGCAAGGGCGCTCAGCGGTGACCCCGGACGGTCACGGCTGCCCGGCCCAGGGGGCCGGGTGGGGGCGATTTCACGCCACCGGGCGTACCCCGTGGCCGACTTCGAACGCGCGACCGGTTCGGGATCGGCATAATCGCCCCATGTCGATCACGGGCGGGGACATCGTTGACCTCGGCACGGGCCTGTACGCCTGGATGCCGCCGAAGCGTGGCTGGGGCCTCGCCAACTGCGGGCTGCTGGTCTCGCCGCGCGGCGCTCTGTGGATCGACACGCCCTACGACCCGGTACTGGCCGGTCAGTTCCTCGTGGAGAGCCAGAAGCTCCTGCCCGACGGGGTGTCCGTCGACCGTGTGATCGTCACTCACGCCAACGGAGACCACTTCTGGGGCGCCGGAGTTCTTCCGGACGCGGAGATCATCGTGACCCGGGAGGCCCGGGAGCACATCCACTACGACCCCACGCCTCAGCAGCAGCACGCGCTGGTGGCCGGAAGTGATCCCTCCACCGCTCTCGGCGCCTACCTCGGCCGTCACTTCGGGGCCTTCGACTGGTCGGCCACCGAGGCCGTGCGGCCGACGACCTACTTCACGGGGGAGCTGGAACTGACCCTCGGGGACCATGCGGTCCAGGTGTCGTCGCTCCCGCCCGCGCACACGGGAGGCGACCTGATGGTGTACCTGCCCTCCCAGCGCACCGTGTTCAGCGGTGACGTCATCTTCTCGTCGACCCCGAAGCAGCCCGGCGACCATCCGGTGCACTGGGCCGGCCCGCTGAGCAACGTCGTCGACGCCTGCGAACGGGTGCTGGCCACCGGCGCGGAGGTGATCGTGCCCGGTCACGGGCCCGTGCTCGACCGCGCCGGGGTGCGGGAACACATGGGGTACCTCGACCACGTACGCGAACGGGCCCACGCGCTTCACGCGGCCGGCGTCCCCGCGACCGAGGCCGCCCGCCGGGTGATCGCCGAGGGCCGCTACCCGGCGCTCGGGCTCCCGGAGCGGCTCGTGGTCACCATCGGCAGCGAGTACCGCCACCTCGACGGTTCGGAACTCCCCGGCGTCCTGCAGGTGATGGCGGAGGTCGCCGCCGTGGCGCGGGAGATCGAGCCGGCGTGAACCACCCGTCCCGCGTGACCCCACGGGTGGGCCAGCGCCCGTCCCAGACGACAGAAACGCGGTGACGCCGTGCTCGCATGGATCGTGGCCCTGGCCGCAGTGGCCGTGGCGCTCTGGTCGACGGCCCGCATGCACCAGGCCAGGCGGGACGCCTACGGAGCCTCGGCCCGCGCTGAACTGACGGAACGTCAGGCAAGGGCCGCCGAAGCCCGGACCCTCGCCCTCACGGAGGAGATCCGCCAGCTGGCCCTGAAGCGGATACCCGCGGCCGCGACCGCGCTCTCCCACCGCGCCGCACCCGTACCGGGACTGCGCGAAGCCGCGGACATCGAGGGCGACGCCGCACGGCTCCTGACGCTGGCGGTGGAGGCCGCGCGCACCGCGGTTCTCGAGGAGCGCGTACGGGTCGACGCGGCGGCGCGGTCGGCCATGCGCGGCACCTCCGCCAAGATCCAGTCGCTGCTCAACCAGTCGCAGCACCTGCTGCAGGAACTCCAGCACGAGTACGACGACCCGAGGATCCTGCAGCTCGACTTCCGCAACGAACTGGCGCTGCGCCGCACCCAGGCCACCGCCGTCCTCTGCGACGCCTGGCCGGGCCTCGCCCGGCAGAACTCATCGCTCGTGGAAGTGGTGCTCGGGGCCCAGTCGCGGGTCGCCGGGTACGAACGCGTCAAGGTCGCCAACCATCTGCGCCAGGAGCGGCTGGCCCTGGTCGCGCGTGTCGCCGAGCCGCTGGCGATCGCCCTCGCCGAACTGCTGGCCAACGCGACCGCGTACTCGCACCCGGACACCGAGGTGCCGGTGACGGTTCAGCAGACGCCGGGGCGCGGCGCCCTGATCCTGGTCGACGACGCCGGAATCGGCATGGACGACGACGCCCTCAAACGCGCCCGCGCACTGTTGTCGGGCCCGTCCGAGGTGCTCCTCACCGAACTCGGCGATCCGCCGCAGACCGGCTTCGCCGTCGTCGGGAGGCTCATCGAGCGCTACGGCTTCAGCTGCCACATCGAGTCCTCCCCGTACGGCGGGATGCGCGCGATGCTGCGCATCCCGTCCCATCTGCTCACCGTGATCGACGACGACCGCACCCTGTCCGTGCTCGTGCCGGAGCCGGTGCGGGCCAGGCCCGCGGACCCCGAGACCCCCGAACCCCCGGTTCCGGCTGAGGAGACCGCCGCGACCGCGAAGCCCGCCGGGGACACGCCGGTGGGCGAGAGTACGGGGCCCACGGGTGAACTCCCCACCCGGCGCCGCAGATCACGCAGGGCGAGCCTCACGCCGGCCGCCCCCGCCGAGCCGCGGCAGGCCGAAGAGCCCCCGCTCAGGACTCCCGAACAAGCAGGTGCGGCCTGGTCCGCCCTCCAGAAGGGCACCGTCGGCGGCAGGGAGGCCGCGCCCGCGCCGCCTGAGCCGGCTCCCTCAGCAAACCGATCGGACGACCAAGGAGAAGACGAGACGTGAGCGCCACCCCCACCGCCGGTGATCTCGCCTGGGTGCTGACCCCGCTGCTGGAACTGCCCGGCGTGCAGCATGCCGTGGTCGCCACCGGCGACGGTCTGGTCGAGGGCGCCTCACCGGGCCTGGACCGTGCGTCCGCCGAGCGGGTCGCGGCGATGACGGCCACCCTGCACGCCGCCGCCCGCGCCTTCACCACGGCCTTCACCGACGCCGAGGCCCCCCGGCTGGCACAGACGGTGGTCGAGTCCGATCTCGGCTTCGCCGTCGTCGTGCCGGCCGGGAAGAACACCACGCTCGCCCTGTTCGCGGCTCCCGACGCACACCTGGGGAACATCGCGTACCAGATGCAGGTACAGGTCACCGCGCTGACCCGTGCCATGCACGCCCCCACCCGCCAACCGGACGCTGCCGCCCGGCCATGAACCCCGGCCCAGGGCGCCGCCTGATCCCCGCCTATCTGGTCACCGGTGGCCGCTCAGCGCCCACCGGCCCCGCGCTCGACCGGCTCGCCGTGCTCGTACGCACGGACTCGTCCCTGCCGGCGAACGCCGGCGGGGAGCAGCGCAGGCTGTGCGGACTCCTGGAACCGGGAGCCCTCACGGTCGTCGAATGCGCCGCACATCTGGAACTGCCGGTCAGCGCGACGGTCTTCCTGGCCACGGACCTCGTGGCGTCAGGACATCTGCACGCTCGACCACCGATACCCAGCGCCGGTGAGATCGACCGGTCGCTCGTCGAGAGGCTGCTCGTTGGACTCCGTTCCCTCCACTGACCGAGGCGGCGTCGGCTATCTGCCGAGCGCCGCCGAGACCCTGATGAAGCTCGTGGTCACGGGGCCCTTCGGCGTGGGCAAGACCACCCTGATCCGTACGCTGTCGGAGATCCCGACCCTGCACACGGAAGAGGCGATGACGCAGTCCAGTACGGGACTCGACGACACCGCAGGCCTTCCGGAGAAGAGCACGACCACCGTCGCCGTCGACTTCGGACGCCTCACCGTCCAGAACGACCTCGTGCTGTACATGTTCGGCACCCCCGGCCAGGAACGGTTCTTCCCCCTCTGGGAGGACATCGCCCGAGGCGCCCTCGGTGCTCTCGTGATGGTGGACACCCGCCGGCTCGAGGACTCCTTCGCCGTCATGGACATGGTGGAGGAGCAAGGGCTTCCCTACGCCGTCGCGGTCAACCGCTTCCCCGACGCCCCGGCCCACGCCGACGAGGTTCTGCGCAAGCACCTCGACCTCGACGCCCGTACCCCGCTCGTGCAGTGCGACGCCCGCGAACGCCAAGGCGGCATCGACGCCCTGATCGCCCTCGCCGAGCACGCCCTGAACCGCATGCCCGCGTCCCAGGAATCGCCATGACCTCACCCACGTCCGGCAGCGCGCCCTCGCTCCTCGAACCCCTCGCGCTGTACGGGCCGGCCTTCGCCGCCGATCCGCACGACCACTACCGCCGGCTGCGCGACCAGGGGCCGCTGGCCCGGGTGCGCATCGCCCCGGGCATCGACGCGATGCTGGTCACCGACTACCACGCCGCCGTCGACCTGTTGCGTGACACCGACACCTTCTCCAAGGACCCACGCGCCTGGCAGGCGAACGTCCCCCCGGACTCGCCGGTCCTGCCGGTGCTCGGCCACCGGCCCACCGCGCTCTTCAGCGACGGCGCCGTCCACGCCCGCTACCGCGAGGCGATCAACGACACCCTCGCGCTGGTCGAGCCCCACCTGCTGCGTGCCGAGGTCGCCGAGGTCGCACAGCGGCTGATCGCCGACTTCGCGGCCTCCGGCACCTGCGACCTCATCGCGCAGTACGCCCGTCGGCTCCCCCTCCACGTCTTCACCGCCTCCTTCGGCGTGGCGCAGGACGACGCCGAACGCGTGGTCCGGGGAACCAGCGGAATGATGAACCCGGCGGCAGACGCCAAGGCGGCGTACGAGGATCTCGTCGACGTCATCTCGTCCCTCGTCTCGGCGAGGCGACGCAGGCCGGGCAGGGACCTCACCACCTACCTGCTCGACCACCCCGCAGGCCTCGACGACGAGGAGGCGGTCCGTCAGATCACGCTGATCATGAGCGCGGGACACGAGCCCACGACCAATCTGATCGGCAACGCGCTGCTCGGCATGCTCGCCTCGGGGGACGGCGGCTCCCTCCACGGCGGCGCCCTCACCGCCCGCGAAGCGGTGGACGAGGTGCTCTGGCGCGATCCGCCCATGGCCAACCTGGGGGCGCACTACCCGCGTCACGACACCGAGTTCCACGGTGTCGCGCTGCGCGCCGGGCAGTTGGTCCTGGTCTCCTACGCCGCCGCCAACACACAGTCGCCGTCCTCCGTGCGGGACCCGGCGGTGCGATCCGGTGACGGTGCCCACCTGTCGTGGTCCACCGGCCCGCACCGCTGCCCCGCCAAGCAGCCCGCGTTGCTGATGGCGATGACCGCGATCGAGCAGCTCACCAGCCAGCTCTGTGATCTGGAACTCGCCGTGGACCCGGGCGAGCTGGTCTGGAGGCCCGGCCCGTTCCACCGTGCCCTGGCCCACCTGCCGGCCCGTTTCACCCCTCTCGCGACCCTGTCCGACCAGGGCGGCGCGCCGTGACGGACATGTCCGATCGTGTTCCGGCCCGTGTCGGTGGTACGCCGAACGGGTGAGGGGCGAGAGAATTGCCCGATGAACAGCGAGCGCAGCCGGCGCACGGCCAACCGGCATACGGACGGGGTGGTCCTGTGAGCAGGTACGACAGGTACGACAGGTACGACGCCACCGACGAGCAGTGGGAAGGGCTCGCCCAGGTCGTGCCCCTGAGGGGCCGTAACGAATGGCCGTCACGGGTCGACCACCGGACGGTGCCGGACCAGGAGTCGGCCGAGCAGCGCCGCATGGTCGTCCTCCGGGTCCAGGTGTTCGCGGACGCGCGTGAAGTTGCCGAGTATCTGGTGGCCCAGATCCCGGTCCTGCTGGATCTCACCGGCGCCGAGAACGACGTGGCGAAGCGGATTCTGGACTTCAGCAGCGGTGTGGTCTTCGGGCTCGGCAGCGGGATGCACCGCGTGGACCGCAATGTCTTCCTGCTCGCACCGGTGGGCATGGAGGTCGAGGGGGCTGCGGCCGCGGCGGTGACCCAGCCGTAGGCGGGAGGCGCGGGCGGAGCGGTTCACGGGGCGCGGCGGGGTGCTGAGGTCGCCTCCGCGGCGGCGCCGTTCCGGCAGGAGCCGCTCCGCGCCCGCCCCGGCACGGCCGGACCTCGCTCGGCCGACGCCGATCGTGGCGCGTGGGCGTGGCACCGGTGCGGCCGGTGGCGTCCGGCGCGTGAGGTGGCCGGTACAGGCGACGGCACCGGGACGTGGGGCGAGTGGGCCGTCGGGAGCGGGACGGTCGGACGGGTGGGCCGTCGGGAGCGGGGTCGCCGGAGTGATAGACCTGGCGGCGTGACGGAACTGGATGTAGCCCAACTGCAGCGGCGACTGGCCGACTTCGCGGCCTCCCGCGACTGGGAGCCCTACCACACGCCCAAGAACCTCTCCGCGGCGCTGAGTGTCGAGGCATCCGAACTCCTGGAGATCTTCCAGTGGCTGACACCGGAGCAGTCGGCACGGGTGATGGACGACCCCGCGACGGCATTCCGCGTCAGGGACGAGGTGGCGGACGTGCTCGCCTACCTGCTGCAGTTCTGCGAGGTACTGGAGATCGACGTTCTGGCGGCCCTCGCGGCCAAAATCGACCGGAACGAGACCCGTTTTCCGGCCCCAGAGGGAGCCGGGCCCCACGATCGTCACTCTTCGGAGTGATCGACTTGTCCACAATCCGATCCCTGTCCACAGATTTCCGATTTCCTCTGGCATTCATGTGCTGCACCCCTCACTGTGGGTAATGAAGAGGTGAGCGGGTTTCGCGCACGTGGCATCGATGACGGGGGAATCGCATGGAAGCGGAGCGGCTGATCGAGGCGGGCCGGCGTGCCCTGGCGGAAAGCCGGGGGGTGCCGGCCGTCATGGCGGAGGCGTGGCAGGCCCAGGCGCTGGCCAGGGCGGTCGGAGGGCAGCTGGCGCGGAGCGGGCCGGTGGAATTACGGACGGAGGCGCGCGGGCTCAGCGAGACCTGCGCTCTGGGCAGCGCGGCGCTCGACCACCCGATGGTGCCGGCGGGAGGCGTGAGGGCCGCGCAGCTGACCGAAGTGACTCATGTGGCAGGCGCGCTGGGTGCTCTCGTCCTGCTCCTCGGCGAGGCGGGGATCGCCCTGGTGGGCGTCGCCTGCGGCACGGACGAGGAAGGGCTCTACTGGCAGTGCATCGAGGCCATAGACGCCGTCGACGAGTCGGTGGACCGGGTCCACGCGATGCTGAGACGGCTTGCGGAACACGCGGCGGACAGGGAGCGCGCCCGCGGTCCGGACCGGGAGCGCGACGGCCCGTACGGCGTCCTCAAAGGGTCGGCCGGTTCCGCGGCCGGCCAGGCGTGAGCGCGCGGTCCCTGAGCGGGCGGCCGTAAGGGTACGCCGGGCTGACCGGCCGGGGGAGGTAGACAGGGGACGCGGGGCTCGGCGGTTTCGAAGGTGCAGGATGGAGGCATGGATCTTCGCATCTTCACCGAGCCCCAGCAAGGGGCGAGCTATGACAACCTGCTCACCGTCGCCAAGGCCACCGAGGACCTCGGCTTCGACGCCTTCTACAGGTCGGACCACTACCTCCGCATGGGCTCCGGTGACGGACTGCCCGGCCCCACCGACGCGTGGATCACTCTCGCCGGCCTCGCCAGGGAGACCAAGCGGATCCGCCTCGGCACGCTGATGACGGCGGGCACCTTCCGTCTGCCCGGGGTGCTGGCCATCCAGGTCGCCCAGGTCGACCAGATGTCCGGTGGACGCGTCGAGCTCGGGCTGGGAGCGGGCTGGTTCGAGGAGGAGCACAAGGCGTACGGCATTCCCTTCCCGAAGGAGAAGTTCGGCCGCCTCGAAGAGCAGTTGGCGATCGTCACAGGCCTGTGGGGGACGGAGACCGGCAAGACGTTCAGCTACGACGGCACCTATTACCAACTCACCGACTCGCCCGCACTGCCGAAGCCCGCCCAGGCGAAGGTGCCGGTGCTGATCGGAGGGCACGGAGCGGTCCGTACCCCTCGGCTCGCCGCCCGGTACGCCGATGAGTTCAACATCCCCTTCGCGTCGATCGAGGACAGCGAGAAGCAGTTCGGCAGGGTCAGGGACGCGGCCGTCGAAGCAGGGCGCTCCCCTGACGACCTCGTGTACTCCAACGCCCTTGTGGTGTGCGTCGGGAAGAACGACGCGGAAGTCGCCAGGCGCGCCGAAGCCATCGGACGGGAGGTCGAGGAGATCAAGGCGAACGGGCTGGCCGGCTCGCCCGCCGAAGTGGTCGACAAGATCGGCCGGTACGCCGCGATCGGGTCGTCACGCATCTACCTCCAGGTTCTGGACCTGCACGACCTGGAGCACCTGGAACTGATCTCGGCGCAGGTCCAGTCGCAGCTGAGCTGAGAAGGGGGGGTGTCCCCGCGGCGGCCAGGGCTCGGAACGGCCGGAGGCGGCACCGACCGTGCGGCGCGGGCGGAGCGTCCCTCCGCGTGGTGCGGAAGCGGCACTCCGCGCCGTGCGGCGGGCACGAGCCGGATCGTGGCCGCCGGTTCCACGGGCTCCGGCGGCACCGGAAGTGGAGGAACCGATGGACACCTCTCGGACGCCGGTCGGTCCGGCCGGCCGGACCCTAGGCGAGGCGCTCGCCGAGGGCACCGTCCTGCTGGACGGCGGGCTCTCCAATCAGCTGGAGGCGCAGGGCTGCGATCTTTCGGGCTCCCTGTGGTCGGCCCGTCTTCTGGCGGACGCGCCCCATCAGATCGAGGCCGCCCACGCGGCCTACGCCCGGGCGGGCGCGCAGGTGCTCATCACCGCCAGTTACCAGGCGACGTTCGAAGGGTTCGCGCGGCAGGGGGTCGGCGCGGACCGTGCCGCTGCCCTGCTGGCGGGAAGCGTCGAGGCAGCCCGGCGGGCGGGTGCGGTGACGGGCAGCGAGCACTGGGTGGCCGCGTCGGTCGGTCCCTACGGGGCGATGCTCGCGGACGGCAGCGAGTACCGCGGCCGGTACGGCCTGACCGTCCGCGAGCTGGTGCGCTTCCACCGGCCCCGGGCGCGGACCCTGGCGGAAGCAGGCCCCGACGCGCTGGCACTGGAGACGGTGCCGGACGTCCTGGAGGCCGAGGCACTGCTGGAGGTGGTCCAGGAGCTGGATGTGCCGGTATGGCTCTCGTACAGCGTCGCGGGGGACCGGACGCGTGCGGGCCAGCCGCTGGCCGAGGCGTTCGGGCTCGCCGCAGGTGTCGACCAGGTGGTGGCCGTGGGGGTCAACTGCTGCGATCCGGCCGACGCGGACCGTGCGGTGGAGACGGCGGCCGAGGTGAGCGGAAAGCCCGTGGTCGTGTACCCGAACAGCGGGGAGCGCTGGGACGCCGGCGCCCGGCGCTGGACGGGGAGCGGAACCTTCGAGGCCGGCAGGGTGCGCGGCTGGCAGCGTGCCGGGGCGCGGCTGGTCGGAGGCTGCTGCCGGGTCGGTCCGTCCTCGATCGCGGCGCTGGCGGAACGACTGCGCCCGGGGGCATGAAAATGCCTGGTGGGGAGCGGGCGGTCGCACCATACTCGGACACGTGTTCCTGACTATCAGCACGACCGGCACCCCGGAGCGTCCCGCCACCGACCTCGGCTACCTGCTGCACAAGCATCCCGACAAGGCGCAGACGTTCTCCACCTCGCACGGCACCGCGCACGTCTTCTACCCCGAGGCGTCCGCGGAGCGCTGTACAGCGGCGCTGCTGCTGGAGGTCGATCCGGTGGCGCTGGTGCGCAGGGGCAAGGGCAAGGGCCGGGGCGGAGCACCCGACGCCGCGCTCGCCCAGTACGTCAACGACCGCCCCTACGCGGCCTCGTCGCTGCTGGCGGTGGCGATGACGACGGTGTTCAAGTCCGCGCTGAACGGCGTGTGCCGGTCCATGCCCGAGCGTGCCCGGGAAGCGATGCCGCTGCGCGTGGAGGTTCCCGTGCTGCCCGCCCGCGGTGGTGCGGAGCTCGTCCGCAAGCTCTTCGCCCCGCTGGGCTGGTCACAGGTCGAGGCCGAGGCCCTGCCACTGGACGAACACTTTCCGGAGTGGGGCGACTCGCGCTACGTACGGCTCGCTCTGGAAGGGGAGCTGCGACTCGCCGACGCCCTGCGGCAGCTGTACGTGCTGCTGCCGGTGCTCGACGACGCGAAGCACTACTGGGTCGCACCCGACGAGGTGGACAAACTGCTGCGTGCCGGTGAGGGCTGGCTGGCGGTCCACCCCGAGCGGCGTCTCATCACCAGCCGCTACCTCTCCCGCCGCGCCGGGCTCACCCGGCAGGCGACGGAGCGGCTCGAACTGGTCAGGCTGGCGGAGACGGACGACCTCGAGGTGGAGAGCGTCGACAACGCGGTGGACGAGACCACCGACACCGAGGAGCGTCCGGTACCGCTCGCCGAGCGGCGCCGTGAGGCGATCCTGGAGGCACTGCGCACCGCGGGTGCGGGCAGGGTGCTCGACCTGGGCTGCGGCCAGGGCCAGTTGGTACAGGCACTCCTCAAGGACGCGCGCTTCACGGAGATCGTCGGTGTGGACGTGTCGATGCGCGCCCTCACCCTCGCCGCACGCCGGCTCAGGATCGACCGGATGGGCGAGCGCCAGGCCGGGCGGATCACCCTCCTCCAGGGGGCGCTCACCTACACGGACAAGAGACTGAAGGGGTACGACGCCGCCGTGCTGAGCGAGGTGATCGAACATCTCGACCTTCCACGCCTGCCGGCTCTGGAATACGCGGTGTTCGGCTCGGCCAGGCCCCGGACCGTGCTCGTGACGACGCCCAACGTCGAGTACAACGTCCGGTGGGAGACGCTCCCCGCCGGGCACGTCCGCCACGGCGACCACCGGTTCGAGTGGACCAGGGCCGAGTTCGCGCGGTGGGCCGGGCAGGTCGCCGGACGCCACGGCTACACGGTCGAGTTCGTACCCGTAGGACCCGAGGACCCCGAGGTGGGGCCGCCCACGCAGATGGCCGTGTTCACCATGACCGCGGCCGCCGAGAAGACGAAGGAGGCGAACGCCGCATGACCGGTACCTCGCGCGTACTGCCGGTGACCGACCTGTCCCTCGTCGTCCTCGTCGGGGCCAGCGGATCGGGCAAGTCCACCTTCGCCCGCAGGCACTTCAAACCGACGGAGGTGATCTCCTCCGACTTCTGCCGAGGGCTCGTCGCCGACGACGAGAACGACCAGAGCGTCAGCGGTGACGCCTTCGACGTGCTGCACTACATCGCGGGCAAGCGCCTGGCCGCGGGCCGACTCACGGTCGTGGACGCCACCAACGTGCAGCCCGAGAGCCGCAAGCAGCTCGTACAGCTGGCCAGGCAGTACGACGTGCTGCCCATCGCCATCGTGCTCGACCTCCCGGAGGAGGTCTGCCAGGCCCGCAACGCAGCTCGCCCCGACCGGGCCCACATGCCGCGTCACGTCGTACAGCGCCACCGGCGTGAGCTGCGCCGCTCGCTGCGCGGTCTGGAGCGCGAAGGCTTCCGCAAGGTGCACGTCCTGCGCACGGAGGAGGAGGCCGACAGTGCCGAGGTCGTCCTGGAACGTCGCTACAACGACCTCCGGCACCTCACCGGCCCCTTCGACATCATCGGCGACATCCACGGCTGCAGCTCCGAACTCGACACCCTGCTGGCCGAACTCGGCTACAAGGACGGCGCGCACCCCGAGGGACGCACCGCGGTGTTCGTAGGCGACCTCGTCGACCGGGGCCCCGACAGCCCGGGCGTACTGCGCCGCGTCATGTCCATGGTGACCTCGGGCAACGCCCTGTGCGTTCCCGGCAACCACGAGAACAAGCTCGGCCGCTATCTCAAGGGACGCAAGGTCCAGCACAGCCACGGCCTCGCCGAGACCATCGAGCAGCTGGAGCGCGAGGACGCCGAGCACCCCGAGTTCCGCGAGCAGGTGGCGGAGTTCATCGACGGACTGGTCAGCCACTACGTCCTGGACGGCGGGAAGCTGGTCGTCTGCCACGCCGGCCTGCCCGAGAAGTACCACGGGCGCACCTCCGGACGCGTCCGTTCGCACGCGCTCTACGGCGAGACGACCGGTGAGACCGACGAGTTCGGCCTGCCGGTGCGCTACCCGTGGGCCGAGGACTACCGGGGGAGTGCCGCCGTGGTCTACGGCCACACGCCCGTGCCCGTCGCATCGTGGGTGAACAACACCCTCTGCCTGGACACCGGAGCCGTCTTCGGCGGGCGGATGACCGCGCTGCGCTGGCCGGAACGCGAGATCGTCGACGTACCCGCCGAGCGCGTCTGGTACGAGCCCGTGAAGCCGCTGGCCACCGAGGCACCCGGGGGACGGGAGGGCAGGCCGCTCGACCTCACCGACGTGCGCGGCCGTCGCGTCGTGGAGACCCGGCACATGGGACGCCTCGCGGTACGCGAGGAGAATGCGGCAGCGGCGCTCGAGGTGATGAGCCGCTTCGCGGTCGACCCCAGACTGCTGGCCTACCTCCCGCCGACCATGGCCCCGACGGCCACCTCACGGGAGGAGGGCTTCCTGGAGCACCCGGCCGAGGCCTTCGCCCAGTACCGCGCCGACGGGGTGTCCAAGGTCGTCTGCGAGGAGAAGCACATGGGCTCGCGCGCCGTGGCCCTGGTCTGCCGGGACGCGGACACCGCGCGGGAGCGCTTCGGGACCGGGGGCACCTCCGACGCTCCCGGCGCGGGAGGACCCACCGGCGCCCTGTACACCCGTACCGGACGGCCGTTCCTGGACGACACCGCCCTCACCGAGGTGGTGCTCGGCAGGCTGCGTGCGGCGGTCACCGCCGCCGGACTCTGGGAGGAGTGGAACACCGACTGGGTGCTGCTCGACGCCGAGCTGATGCCCTGGTCCCTCAAGGCCGCCGGGCTGCTGCGCTCGCAGTACGCGGCGGTCGGGGCGGCGGCGGGCGCGGCCCTGCCCGTGGCGCGGGACGCCCTGGCAGCGGCGGCCGCCCGCGGGATCGACGTGGACGCCCTCGCCGGCCGGCAGAGGGAACGCGCGGCGGACGCCGCCGCGTTCACCGAGGCATACCGGCGCTACTGCTGGAGCACCGAGGGGCTCGACGGAGTCCGGCTGGCACCGTTCCAGATCCTCGCGGTGCAGGGACGCTCCCTCGCCGCCGTACCGCACGACGAGCAACTCGCCTGGCTGGACCGGCTCGTCGAGCACGACCCGACAGGGCTGCTCCAGGTCACCCGGCGCCTCGTCGTCGACACCGGGGACGAGGAGTCCGTGCGGGCGGGTACCGACTGGTGGCTGGAGATGACCGGTCGCGGCGGCGAGGGCATGGTCGTCAAACCGCTCGCCGCACTGGCCAGGGACGACAAGGGCAGGCTCGTCCAGCCGGGCATCAAGGTGCGCGGCCGGGAGTACCTGCGCATCATCTACGGCCCCGAGTACACACGGCCGGAGCATCTGGAACGGCTGCGTTCGAGGTTCCTCGGACACAAGCGGTCCCTCGCGCTGCGGGAGTACGCACTCGGTCTGGAGGCACTCGACCGGCTGGCCGAGGGGGAGCCGCTCTGGCGGATCCACGAGGCGGTCTTCGCGGTGCTCGCTCTGGAGTCGGAACCGGTCGACCCCCGGCTGTAGGGCGAGGGCGCCGGGAAGACCGGGATCCGCCCGGAATCGGCGGGCGGTTCGCGGGGTGAACGGCGCCGCGCGCGGTGAGGATGAAGGCATGGGATTCCATGTCGATTCCGAGGCCGGGCGGCTGCGCCGCGTCATCCTGCACCGCCCCGATCTGGAGCTGAAGCGGCTCACCCCCAGCAACAAGGACGCGCTCCTCTTCGACGACGTGCTGTGGGTGCGCCGTGCCCGGGAGGAGCACGACGGGTTCGCCGACGTGCTGCGCGACCGGGGCGTCGAGGTCCACCTCTTCGGTGATCTCCTCCGGGAGTCACTCGGCATCCCGGTCGCACGGCGGCTCGTCCTCGACCGGGTCTTCGCGGAGAAGGAGTACGGGCCGCTGGCCACCGAGCACCTGCGCGCCGCCTTCGACGACCTGCCCGCCGCCGAACTGGCCGAGGCGCTGGTCGGCGGCATGACGAAGAGGGAGTTCCTCGAGCGTCACGCCGAGCCGACCTCCGTGCGCTTCCACGTCATGGACCTGGACGACTTCCTGCTCAGCCCGCTGCCCAACCACATCTTCACCCGCGACACCTCCGCCTGGATCTACGACGGCGTGTCGATCAACGCCATGCGATGGCCGGCCCGACAGCGCGAGACCGTGCACTTCGAGGCCATCTACCGGCACCATCCCCTCTTCACCGGCCCGGAGGCCGGTGTCTTCCACCACTGGTCGGAGGGCCAGGACGACTACCCCTCGACGATCGAGGGCGGCGACGTCCTCGTCATCGGGCGGGGCGCCGTCCTGATCGGCATGAGTGAACGGACCACCCCCCAGGCCGTGGAGATGCTGGCCAGAGGGCTCTTCGACGCGGGATCGGCCCGGACGATCGTGGCCCTGGACATGCCCAAGCGCCGGGCGTTCATGCACCTCGACACGGTGATGACGATGATCGACGGCGACACCTTCACCCAGTACGCGGGGCTGGGGATGCTGCGCTCCTACACGATCGAGCCCGGCACCGGGCCGCGGGAACTGAAGGTGACCGACCATCCGCCCGAGCACATGCACCGGGCCATCGCGGCAGCCCTGGGGCTGGACGCGATCCGGGTGCTGACGGCGACCCAGGACGTGCACGCCGCCGAGCGCGAGCAGTGGGACGACGGCTGCAACGTACTGGCCGTGGAGCCGGGGGTCGTCGTCGCGTACGAGCGGAACGCCACCACCAACACCTATCTGCGCAAGGAGGGCATCGAGGTCATCGAGATCCGGGGCAGCGAGCTGGGGCGCGGCCGGGGCGGCCCCCGCTGCATGAGCTGCCCCGTGGTCCGCGACCCCGTGTAGGGCGCCGGGGCGCCTCCGGCCAGGCGGGAGCTTCGGGACGCGCCAGGGCCGGGGGCGTCGGCGGGCCCGGCGGCAACGGCGAAACAGGGGCCTGAATAGCAATGCGGAGCTTCGTATAGACTTCCAGGACTCTCGTCCGTATGCCCTCAGTCCGACCCAGGAGCAGTGATCATGGCCATAGACCTCAAGGGCCGCCATTTCCTCAAGGAGCTGGACTTCACGGCCGAGGAGTTCCGCGGCCTGCTGTCGCTGTCCGCCGAGCTCAAGGCCGCCAAGAAGGCGGGCCAGGAGGTGTGCAGGCTGCAGGGCAGGAACATCGCGCTGATCTTCGAGAAGACCTCGACCCGCACCCGCTGCGCCTTCGAGGTGGCCGCCGCCGACCAGGGGGCCTCCACCACGTACCTCGACCCGTCCGGTTCGCAGATGGGGCACAAGGAGTCGGTCAAGGACACCGCGCGCGTGCTCGGCCGGATGTTCGACGGCATCGAGTACCGCGGTGACAGCCAGGAGGCGGTCGAGGAGCTGGCCGCCCACGCCGGTGTCCCGGTCTTCAACGGACTCACCGACGACTGGCACCCCACCCAGATGCTCGCCGACGTCCTGACGATGACCGAGCACAGTGACAAGCCGCTGGAGCGGATCGCCTACGCCTACCTGGGCGACGCCCGTTTCAACATGGGTAACTCCTACCTGATCACCGGTGCCCTGCTCGGCATGGACGTCCGGATCGTCGCCCCCGCCTCGTACTGGCCGGCGCAGGAGGTCGTGGACCGGGCCCGCAAGCTGGCGGAGTCCAGCGGCGCGCGGATCACCCTCACCGAGGACGTGCCG
The DNA here is from genome assembly GCF_043199535.1 of Streptomyces sp. NPDC048590. NCBI lineage: Bacteria > Bacillati > Actinomycetota > Actinomycetes > Kitasatosporales > Streptomycetaceae > Streptomyces > Streptomyces sp. NPDC048590. The sequence continues at coordinate 190,742 of NZ_JBICWC010000012.1, forward strand.
CAGGGCGTCCTGGGCGCCGACTTCGTCGTCACCGACGTCTGGGTCTCCATGGGGGAGCCCGTGGAGGTCTGGGACGAGCGCATCGCGGCCCTCGCGCCCTACGCCGTCACCATGGACGTCCTGCGTGCCACGGGGAGCGACGACGTGAAGTTCATGCACTGCCTCCCCGCGTACCACGACCTCGGTACGAAGGTGGCCAGGGGGATCCACGAGCGGCACGGCCTCAGTGAGCTGGAGGTCACCGACGAGGTCTTCGAATCCCCGCACTCGATCGTCTTCGACGAGGCCGAGAACCGCATGCACACCATCAAGGCGGTCCTCGTCGCGACACTGGCGGGCGGCGATCTCGGCGCATGATCATGCACCCGATTGGGTGAACATGCGTGCAAGTGGCTACGATGGTGCTACTTGGTGGGGTTCGGGCTCGCATGCCCGAACCCCTTTTCATGTGCCCGTCCGGGCATGTACCCAGGTGAGAGAGCTCCCCACAGGCTCTGCTGTCCCGCACCACCAGAGAAGAGACCCGTCCCCATGAGTCCCGCCTCCCCCACACCGAACAGCCCTGCCCGCAGAACCGGGGCGCGCGTCAAGAGCCCCGAACTCCTCCTCGCCGAGTCCGGGGCGGACCTGGAAGGCCACGGTCTGCGCCGCACCATGGGGCTGTTCCAGCTCGTGTGTTTCGGCGTCGGCGCCATCGTTGGCACAGGGATCTTCGTCGGCCTGTCCGACAGCGTCGCCGAGGCGGGCCCGGCCGTCGTGGTGTCGTTCGTCCTGGCCGCCATCACCTGCATCTTCACCGCGTTCTCGTTCGCCGAGCTGGGCGGCGCCATCCCGGTCTCCGGAAGCTCCTACTCCTTCGCCTACGCCACCCTCGGAGAGCGCGTCGCCTTCCTCGTCGGCTGGTGCCTGCTCCTGGAGTACGGCGTGTCGGTCTCGGCCGTCGCGGTCGGCTGGAGCCAGTACGTCAACGAGCTGCTGGACAGTGTCGTCGGCTGGAGCCTCCCCACGGCGCTCTCCGCGGGTCCGGGTGACGGTGGAGTGATCAACCTCCCGGCGGTCGTCGTGGTCATGATGGCGGCGACCCTCCTGGTGCGCGGCGTCAGGGAGAGCGCGCGTGCGACGGCCGCGATGGCAGTCCTGAAGATCGGCATCCTCGTCGCGTTCTGCGCGATCGCCTTCACCGCCTTCGAGGACGGGCACCTCTCGCCCTTCGCTCCCGCCGGCATGGCGGGCGTCACCGCGGGCGCCTCGGTGGCGTTCTTCTCCTACATCGGGTTCGACGCCATCACGACCGCGGGTGAGGAGGTCAAGAACCCCCGCCGCAACATCCCGATCGCCATCCTGATCTGCATCGGTGTGGTCACGCTGCTCTACTGCGCGGTCGCCCTGGGCGCCATCGGCGCGCTGGGCCCGGACGAGGTGGCCGACCGGCCGGCGGCGCTCTCGCTCGTCGTCGACCAGGTCACCGAATCCAGCATCGGTGGCGGGATCATCGCGTTCGGCGCGGTCGTGGCCATCGCCTCCGTGGTCCTCGCGGTGATGTACGGGCAGACCCGCATCCTCATGTCCATGTCCCGCGACGGTCTGATCCCCCGGATCTTCGAGCGGGTGTCGCCGAAGACCCGCACGCCCGTCGCCAACACCTGGATCGTGGCGATCGTCTTCGCGGTTCCGGCGGCGTTCTCGTCCCTGGACGTCGTCGTGAACCTGACGACCATCGGCACCCTGGCCACGATGGCCGTGGTCAATGTCGCGGTCGTCGTTCTGCGCCGCCGCCACCCCGGACTGAAGAGGTCCTTCCGCGTCCCGCTGTACCCGGTCAGCCCGATCCTCGGCGTCGGCTTCTGCCTGTACCTGATGTACGGGACGGGCTGGGCGACCTGGGTGCAGTTCCTGGTCTTCCTCGCCGTGGGTTCCCTGGTGTACGCGGTGTACGGCCGCAGCCGTTCCCGGCTCGTCAGCTCCGGGGAGCAGGGGCGTCCGGCGGCGCGTGGTTCGACCGGAGCGTGAACCAGACCGCCTTGCCGTGTTCGGTGGGGCGGTGGCCGCAGGCCGAGCTGAGCGCGCGGATCAGGAGCAGGCCGCGCCCGTGCTCCAGCCATGGATCGGGTGGACCGTCCGGCAGCAGCCCCGACAGGTTGCCGGGCGGGCCCGGATCGTGGTCGTGCACCTCCACCTGGCAACCGGAGGCCAGGAGCTCGACGACCAGCTCGATGGGCCCCGACCCGTCGGTGTGCTCCACCGCGTTCGCGACCAGCTCCGCGGTCAGCAGTTCGGCGGTGTCGCTGTCCGCCGGCGCGTCGAGCTCCGCCAGAGCCGTGCGGATGAGGGCACGCGCGATCGGCACCGCAGCCGTCGAGTGCGGCAGCTCGATCCGCCAGGAGCGGGGCTCGGGTATGAAGGCGTCGGACGGCAAGGCGGGAGTTCCGTTCGGGAGCGGGACATCCGGTACTCGGCCGCGATCCGGGCGGCGCCGCAAGGCGCGCGGCGTGGGGCGCGGAGTGCTGTACCGGGACTTCCTGCGCCCAACCATACGAAGTGCGGCGGCCGATACATAGAGCTGATGGAACGGCGTAAAGGGGATGTTCGCCACACTCGATGCGAATTGCGGTGACATGCCCGTGTGGCCGCCGGCACTCTCCGGCGCTCACCCACGGCTCCGTCCCGGTCATTCCGGTGCGGCGGTGATCAGCAGCCGGTCGGAGACCGCCTCGTAGCCGATCCGCCGGTAGACACCGTTGCTCGTCGGATTCGCCAGGTCGGTGAAGAGCAGTACCTCGCGGGCCCCCTCCGCCCTGGCCGCGCCGCTCACCTCTGCCGTCACCGCCGCCGCGTAACCGCGGCCCCGGTGCTCCGGCGGGGTGTAGACGGCCGAGACGCGCACGGCACCGGCGATCCTCCGTGAGGCGCCCGCCATCGAAACCGCGACGCCCTCGGTCTCCCATACGGTCAGCCCGCCCCGGGCGGTGTACGTGTCCACGATCTGCTCGGCCCGCGCGCCGGACTGGCCGGTCTCCCGCCCGAAGGCCCGCACCCAGCCGACGAGCAGTGCCCGGTCGGCGGCGGTGGCGGGTCGGGCGCCGCCGACCGGTCCGGGGTCGGGCGGCACCAGCGCACCCAGGCGGTACAGACGGTGCTCGGCGTCCACCCGGTGGCCCGGCCACCGGGCGGCCAGGGCCGTCGCCGTCGCCCGGTCCGCGTTGACGCCGGGAAGAGGTATCGCCTCCGTCAGAGGGAGGAGCGCCTCGGCCGGAACCGCCCCCAGGACCGGCACGAAGGGCGGGGTGCGGACCAGGGTCCCGGTCACCTCGCCGTCCGCCCCGCGCCACCAGCCCATCACCGGCGGCTCCGGCCCGTAGGCCTGGGGCACTTCGGAGCGGAGGGTGGCGGTGATGGTCAGCAGCAGGGTGTTCTCGGCCGGCCGGGCGGCCAGTGCGGGCCCCGCCGCGGCCAGGAAGACGTCGACGTCATCGGTGAAGGTCCAGGTCATGCTCCATCCTGCAAGGCGGAACCCGGTCCGGTCACGCGGTTTCCGTTCCCTGTCGGAAAAGGGCGCGGGGGGTCCCGGCGCGGGACGGGGCCGCCGCTCGTCGTCACCCGGGTGGCGGCAGGCGGCCTCCGGGGCGAGGCTGGGAGCGCGTGCGGAGTTCCGGCGGTTCCAGGGAGGCGACGGTCGTGGCCGGTGCACGATCTCCACGCAGTGTGAACAGATCGGCCGAGGGTGACGGCCTCACGGTGTCGGGCGAGGCCCGCCGCGTCCGGCGCTCCGAGGCCGGCGCCAGGGGACTGCCCGAAGAGCTCCCCGACCAGCCGGCCCATCTGCCCCTGGACGCCGATCGGGTGATCAGGACGGGTGCCTACCGGAGCGGAGAAGACGTACGGGGGCGGCCGCACACCATGCCGTGTGACCGTCCGCGAACAGGGCACACGCCGTTCCATGACCACGGCGGAGCGGGCGGCGGCGGACACCGGAGCTGAGCGGAAGCAGCGGTCGGGCCTCCGCGCGGCGCGCCGGACGGGTGAACCGTGCCGGGGGATATATCTGTATTCGGTGGCCTTTGCTCCGGACCTCCCGTCGTGATCGCGCTCATCGTCAGTCACTTCGTCCTGGCGGCCTGCGCGGTTCCGCTGGTGCGGCGCTTCGGCAGGCTCGCCTTCGTCGTGCTCGCCCTGCCCCCGGCGGCGACGACCGTGTGGGCGGGCACCCGGTGGGAGGGCGCGGCCTCCGGACGGGCGGTCACCTGGTCCTGGGAGTGGATCCCCACCTACGACGTGTGGGTCGCTCTCCGTCTCGACGCGCTCGCCGAGCTGATGGTCCTGCTCGCGGCCGGCGTGGGCATGCTCGTCCTGCTCTACTGCGCGTCGTACTTCAAGGACGACTCACCCCAACTCGCCCCCTTCGCCGGCAATCTGCTCGCCTTCGCCGGGGCCATGACCGCCCTGGTCCTCGCGGACGACCTGATCACGCTCTACGTCTTCTGGGAACTGACCACCGTCTTCTCCTACCTGCTGATCGGGCACACCAGCCGGCGCAAGCAGAACCGCCGCTCCGCCCTCCAGGCACTGACGGTGACCACTCTGGGCGGACTCGCCATGCTCGTCGGCTTCCTGATCCTCGGTCAGGAAGCCGGTACCTACCGGATCTCCGCCATCGTCGCCGATCCGCCCGAGGCGACCTCCGCCGTCTCGGTGGCCGTCGTCCTGGCGCTCTGCGGAGCCCTCTCCAAATCGGCGATCTGGCCCTTCAGCCTCTGGCTCCCGAACGCCATGGCGGCACCCACCCCCGTGAGCGCCTATCTGCACGCCGCGGCCATGGTGAAGGCCGGTGTCTATCTGGTGGCGAGGCTGGCGCCCGCCTTCGCCGACGTGCCCGTCTGGCGGCCCCTGGTCCTCGTACTGGGGGGAGCGACCATGCTCCTCGGCGGCTGGCGGGCGCTGCGGCTCAACGACCTGAAACTGGTGCTCGCCTACGGCACCGTGAGCCAGCTCGGCTTCCTGGTGGTACTGGCCGGTGCGGGCAACCGGGACGCGGCGCTCGCCGCCGTGGCGATGATCCTGGCCCACGCCCTCTTCAAGGCCGCGCTGTTCCTCGTCACCGGAATCGTCGACCACGCCGCCGGTACCCGTGACCTGCGCAAGCTCTCCGGTCTCGGGCGCACGACGCCCCACCTCCTGGCCGTCGCGGTACTCGCCGCCGCCTCCATGGCCGCCCTGCCGCCGTTCCTCGGATTCGCCGCCAAGGAGGCCGCGTTCGACGCCCTCATGCACGGCGACGCGGCCGACCGCTGGACCCTGGCCGCGGTCGTCGTGGGCTCCGCGCTGACCGTCGCCTACACCCTCCGTTTCGTCTGGGGCGCCTTCGCCCGGAAGCCGGGGCTCGCGGACACCCCCGCACGGCGGATCGGCGCGGCCTTCCTGTTCCCGCCCGCGGTGCTCGCCGTGGCAGGGCTCGTCCTCGGTCCCGGCGTCGGGTGGACGGACCCGTTGTTCGCCGCCTACGCGGACACCTTCCCAGTGCCCGCCGAGCCCTACCACCTGGCGCTCTGGCACGGCCTCGGCGCAGCCCTGCTGCTGTCCGTCCTGGCCTGGGCCGCCGGTGCCCTGCTCTTCGCGGTGCGCGGCGGCGTCACCCGGTTCTCCCGCCGCGTGGCCTGGCCGACCGCGGACAGCGTCTTCGGGCACCTCCTTCTCGGCCTGGAACGCGTCGCCCTCCAGGTCACCGGATTCGTCCAGCGTGGATCCCTCTCCGGCTACCTCGCCATCACCCTGCTGGTCATGCTCGCCGGTCAGCTGGCCGTGCTGGTCACCGACCGCCCCTGGGAGGGGGCGGTCGCGCCCCGTGTCTGGGACACCCCGCTCCAGGGCGGAGTCGCGCTGCTGACCTGCGCGGCCGCCCTCTCCTGTCTGACCGTCAGCCGCCGTATGAAGGCGGTCGTGCTCGCGGGGCTGACCGGATACGGGGCCGCGCTGCTCTTCGTCGTCCAGGGCGCGCCCGACCTCGCTCTCACCCAGTTCTGCGTCGAGACCGTGTCGATGATCGTCTTCGTGCTCGTCCTGCGCCGGATGCCGGTCCGCTTCGAGGAGTCGATCGGCACCTGGCGGCGGGCACTGCGCATCCCGGTCGCACTCGGGGCCGCGGCGACGGTCGGGGTGGCCGTGTGGGTGGCCGGTGCCGCGCGCACCGCCGAACCGGCGGGCGCCGCGATGGTCGAGGAGGTCGCCGATCACGGCCTCAAGGACGTGGTGGCCACCATCCTCGTCGACCTGCGGGCCTGGGACACGCTGGGGGAGTCCGCCGTCCTCGCGGCGGCCGCGATCGGCGTGACGAGCCTGATCTACCTCCACCGGCGCGGCGAGACGGCCGCGGACAGGGAGGAGCTGACGGGGGAGACGGCCTGGGCACTGTCGACCGGACGGCTGAGCGGCCTGCCCCAGGGGGACGACACCGCACCCGAACGCGACTGGCTGGCCGCCGGGTCCACCCTGGCGCCCGAACACCGCTCCGTCGTCTTCGAGGTGGTCGCCAGACTTCTCTTCCACCCGATCCTGGTGCTCTCCCTCTATCTGCTGTTCTGCGCCGAGAACATGCCGGGAGGCGGCTTCGTCGCCGGACTCGTGGCGGGGCTCGCGCTGATCACCCGCTATCTGGCGGGCGGCAGGTTCGAGCTGGCGGAAGCCGCGCCGCTGCAGCCCGGACTCTTCACCGGCCTGGGCCTGTTCGTCTCCACCGGCGTCGCACTGGGCGGACTCGCCGAGGGGACGGTGCTGCACGCCTGGACGTACCACGGGCACCTCCCGCTGTTCGGCGACTACCACCTCAGCACCTCGGTCCTCTTCGACTTCGGCGTCTACCTGCTGGTGCTCGGCGTGGTCCTGGACATCGTCCGGGCGCTGGGCGCCAAGGTCGACCGGCAGATCGAGCGGGCGGCGGGCGCACTCGTGCCGGCGACGGACTCCGGGCGGGGGGAACCGAACCGATGACCATGAGCTTCTCGCTCCTCGCCACCGCCGTCGTCCTCTGCGCCGTCGGCGGTCTGCTCATGCTCACCCGCCCCCTCACCCGGATCCTGCTCGGCGCGGTGATCACCGGCAACGGCATCAATCTGCTGGTTCTGTCCGCGACCGGTTCGGCCGGTGCCGCGCCGTTGCTCTACGGGGTGCCCCTGCGCCGGGTCACCGACCCCCTGCCTCAGGCGATCGCCCTGACGGCCATCGTCATCACCCTCGCCACCACCGCGTTCCTGCTCGCCATGGCGTACCGCGGCTACCAGCTCACCGGCACGGACGAGGTCCACGACGACCTGGAGGACCGGCGGATCTTCCTGCGCGCCGAGGTACTCGGCCGGCGCGCCGAGCTCCGCGAGGAGTACCGGTCGGAGTCCGGCCGTACACGCACGGAACGCGCCCGGTACCGCGAGAAGCACCGGAAGCTGAGGGCCCGGCTGCGCGCCGACCGAGCCCTGCAGGCCCGTGGCCGGGACGCCGGCGGAGACCTGTGGAACGACGTACTGGGAGCCGACCCGGAGGACTACGTGAACGACGACGCCGACAGCACCGGCGGCCGGCCCTCCGGCCCCGGACCCTCACCCGGGGGGTCGCCTCCGGGCGAGGCGCCCACGGCGGGTCCCGGCGGGGGAGCCGCCGGATGAACGCCCTCGTCCCGCTGCCGGTCCTGCTGCCCTTCTGCGCCACCGGTCTGAGCCTCGCCTTCGGTACCCGGCTGGCGCGCTTCCAGCGCGTCATCAGTGTCGCCGTGCTCTCCGCCGTCCTCGCCCTCTCGGTGGCGCTGATGATCGCCGCCGACCGGCAGGGTCCCCTCTCCGTCGACCTCGGGGACTTCGCGCCGCCGCTCGGGATCACCCTGGTCGCCGACCGGCTGGCCGGGCTGATGCTGACCGTCTCCTCGGCCGTGACCCTTCTGGTGCTGGTGTACTCCCTCGGCCAGGGCATGGCGGACCGCGACAAGACGACACCCGTGGCCGTCTTCCACCCCGCCTACCTCATCCTGGTGGCCGGGGTCTCCCTCACCTTCCTCGCGGGCGACCTCGTCAACCTCTACGTCGGCTTCGAGATCATGCTGGTTGCCAGCTTCGTGCTGCTCACGCTCGGCGGCACCGGACCCAGGATCAGGGCGGGCTCCACCTATGTGATCATCTCGCTCTTCTCCTCCATGCTTTTCCTGACCGTGATCGCCATGACCTACGCGGCGGCCGGAACCGCCAACCTCGCCCAGCTGGCCGTCCGGCTGGGCGAACTCCCGCAGGGCGTGCAGACGTTGATCCAGGCCATGCTGCTCACCGTCTTCGCGATCAAGGCCGCGGTCTTCCCCCTCGCCGCCTGGCTCCCCGACTCCTACCCGACCGCCCCCGCACCCGTCACCGCCGTATTCGCCGGGCTGCTGACCAAGGTCGGCGTCTACTGCATGCTGAGGGTGGAGACCCTCCTGTTCCCCGGGAACCGGCTCGGTGACCTCCTCATGGCCGTCGCCCTCGCCTCGATGACCGTCGGCATCCTCGGCGCGGTGGCCCAGACCGATCTCAAGCGGCTGTTCTCCTTCACCCTGATCAGCCACATCGGTTACATGGTCTTCGGGATCGGCCTCGCCACCCGTGCCGCGTACGGAGGTGCGATCTTCTACGTCGCGCACCACATCACCGTCCAGACGACGCTCTTCCTCGTCGCCGGACTGATCGAACGACGGGGCGGCACCAACGAGCTGACCAGGCTCGGCGGACTGGCCCGTACGGCACCTCTGCTCGCCGTCCTCTTCTTCGTCCCGGCGATGAACTTCGCGGGCATCCCGCCCCTTTCGGGGTTCATCGGCAAGCTCGGTCTCATGCGGGCCGGTGTCGCCGACGGCAGCGTCTGGGCCTGGGTGCTCGTGGCAGGGGCGACGGTGACGAGCCTGCTCACCCTGTACGTGATGGCGAAGATCTGGAATCTGGCCTTCTGGCGGACCGAGCCACCGGGTCAGGCCGCCTACGGCACCGTGCTGGAGACCGCCGACGACAGCGACGACGACGACAGCGACGCCGGACCCGACCGGATCCCCGGCACGGGCGACGAAGGGGTGGGACCGGTCAAGGCGCCCGCCGCCACCCTGCTCGGGACGGACGTCATCACCACCGTGCGGCCGCCCTGGGCCATGACCGCAGCCACCGCGGGAGCCGTCCTGCTGGGGCTGGCCTTCACCGTCCTCGCCGGTCCGCTGACGGCCTTCACCGACCGGGCGGCGGACGAACTCGTCGCACGCCGGCCCTATGTGGAGGAGGTGCTCGGCCCGTGAGGCGCCTGATCACCTTCTCCTACAAGAACCCGGAACTTCCGCCCTACAGCGTTGAGTTCGCCGGTCGACGGCGACGCGTGCTGGACCTTCCGCTGATCGCCTGGCTCACCTTGATCTGGGTGCTGCTCTGGTCCACCCTGACCTGGGCCAACCTCGTCACCGGCGTGGTCGTCGCGGTCACCGTCTGCCTCGCCTTCCCGCTGCCGCAGGTCGATCTGGGGCTGCGGCTGCACCCCTGGGGCATCCTCCGGCTCGCCGGCTACCTGCTCTACGACATGTACACCTCGGGGGTACGGGTCACCCGGCAGATCTTCGCCGGCCGACCGCACCGGCCCGCCGTCATCGGTGTACCGCTGCGCTGCCGGGGAGACCTGATGCTCGCCGCGACCGCGGTGACCGTGTCCAACGTGCCGGGCGGCGCCGTCGTGGAGGTCCGCAGGGCGACCGCCACGCTCTTCCTGCACGTCCTGGACGCGGACCGGCCGGAGGAGCTGGAGGCGGCCAGGCGCCAGGTCTGGAAGCTGGAGGAGCTGACCGTACGCGCCTTCGGCACCCGGGACGAGATCGCCAGGGTGTCGGAGCCGCCGTCCGCCGCCGGAACCGGCGGCGCCGAGGAGGAGTCATGAGCGGTCCCGAGAACGTCGACCGGGTGCTGATCACCGCCGCCGTCGTCCTCATCGTCGTCGCGGGAGCGCTGCTGCTCGTCCGGGTCAACCGGGGCCCCTCGATGCTCGACCGGGCCATCGCGCTCGACGTGTTCGCCGCGGTGGTCATCGCGGGCCTGGGTGCCAAATCGGCATACGCCCGGGACGCGTTCTACTTCCCGATCATGCTGGTGCTCGCCTTCCTCGGCTTCACCGGGTCGGTGGGCATCGCCCGCTTCATCGCCGTACGCGACAAGCCTCGGCCGCGGCCGAGGAACGCCGGGAAGGGGGGCCGGGGGTGAGCCCGTGGACGCAGGTCCTGGACACCGCGGGGGCGGTGCTGGTGTTCGTCGGCGCGGCGATCTGCCTCCTCGGCGTGGCCGGCATGCTGAAACTGCCCGACGTCCTGTCGCGCAGTCACGCGGCGACCAAGCCACAGACGCTCGGACTGCTGCTGGTCCTCGCCGGGGTCGGGATGAGACTGCGCGGGGGGATGGACCTGGCCACGCTGGGCCTTATCGGATTCTTCCAGCTGATGACAGGGCCGGTCGCCGCCCACCTGGTGGCCCGCTCGGCCTACCGGACGGGTCAGATCGAGCGCGGGGAACTCCTCTTCGACGACCTGGACGCGCAGCTGACGGAACCGGAACCACGGCGCGGGACCGACCCGCCCGCGGATGGGGACACTCGGCAGGACCGGCCACCGGGACAGTGAATGCGCCGAGTGGCCGTGTCCGGGGCGCGCGGTCTGCGATGATGCGGCCGGGAAGAACCGGACGCTGGGGGGCGTATGTCGGACACGGGTACGGTGCTGCGCGAACTGCGCGGCGCCCAGAAGTCGTCCAAGGGTGTTTCGATCTACTCGCGGTACATCAACAGGCCTGCCGGACGGCTGCTCGCCGCCGGGGCCTTCCGCGTGGGGCTGACGCCCAATCAGGTGACCATGATCAGCGCGGCGTTCACCTTCGCGGCCATCTCGGCGGTGGCACTGGGCGAGCCCACCTGGAAGCTCGGGGTGCTCGTGTACGCGGGACTGGCGATCGGCTTCGCCTTCGACTCGGCCGACGGGCAGCTCGCACGGCTCACGGGGCGCGGAGGGCCGGACGGGGAATGGCTCGACCACGTCGTGGACTGCGCGAAGATGATCCTGGTCCACAGTGCCGTCCTCATCTCCTTCCACCGCTTCGGCGGGGTGCCCGGAGAGGGGTGGCTGCTGCTCCCGCTCGGATTCCTCTTCGTCGCCGTGCTCACCTTCTGCGCGGGGCTGCTGAGGGAGCAGCTCGGCAGGGCGGCGGGCGGCGCGGCCCCGGCCGGCGGCGCTCCGGCCTCCAGTGCCCGCGCCGTGGCGCTCCTGCCTGCGGACTACGGGGTCTTCTGCCTGGTCTTCCTGCTGCTCGGCGCACCCGGGGCCTTCCGCGCCGGGTACGCCGTGCTGGCCGCCGTGCACTCCGTCTTCCTGGTGGCGTTCCTGGCCAAGTGGTTCAGGGAGCTGAGAGCGCTCCGGGCGGGCTGACGAGCACGTCCAGCGCCCGGCGCAGCTGGGTGCTGGACGTGTGCACCGTGTACGGGAAGTAGACGACCTCGACGCCGACCTCCGCGAAGTCCCGCTCCAGGCGTTCGCCCTTCTCCGTGCCCCGCCAGTCGTCGCCCTTGAAGATGACGTCGAAGCGGACCTGCCGCCAGGTCTCGACCTTGTCCGGGACGGTCTCCACGAACGCCGCGTCCACGTACCGCACACTGCGCACGATCTCGAGCCGCTCGGGCAGCGGGATCACCGGCCGGTGACCCTTGACCAGAGCGGCCATCTCGTCGGACACGACTCCCGCCACCAGGTAGTCGCACTGACTGCGGGCGTGCCTGAGGATGTTCAGGTGACCGACGTGGAACAGGTCGTACACCCCCGGCGCGTACCCGACCCTGTGCTGCACCATCCGTTCTCTCCCCCCACGGTGGAACTGGTGCAACGACCTTACTGTGAAAAACACTTGTGCATCCCGTGAACGGATAAGCTCGAAGCAGAGGCTGTTCCGGGGGGAAGGCGATCATCCGTTGTCCGCTGCAGAGCATCAGAGACCGTTCGGCGACCGCAGAATCCTCGTGGTCTCCACCAACTACGCCCCCGAGCTGACGGGCATCGGCCCCTACGCCACCCAGCTCGCCGAGCACTGGGCGGCCTCCGGCGCCAGGACCGACGTCCTGACCGGTATGCCGCACTACCCGGCCTGGCGGGTCGACGAGCGGTACAGAGGCGTGTGGCGCCGCGAGGAGGACCACCACGGGGTGCGCGTGCACAGGCGGCGGCACTATGTGCCACCCCGTCAGACCGCCCTGCGAAGAGCGACGTTCGAGGCATCCCTACTCATCCACGGCATACTCGCGCCGCCCCCCGGGCGACCCGACGCGGTCGTCTCCCAGATGCCCAGTCTCGCGGGCGGTGTGATCGCGGCCCGGCTGGCACGCCGCCACCGTGTCCCGCACATACCCGTGGTCCAGGACCTGATGGGCGCGGCGGCGGCCCAGAGCGGCATACGCGGAGGTGACAGGGCGGCGGCGGTCGCCGCGAGGGCCGAGCGGTACGCGCTGCGCGGAGCGGCCCTCGTCGGAGTCATCCACGAGAGCTTCGTCGAGGGCGTCACCGCCCTCGGGGTGGATCCCGGACGCATCCGGGTGGTCCCCAACTGGACTCATGTGGCCAGCCCTTCGGGCGCCCGGGCGACGACCCGTGCCCGACTCGGCTGGCCCGAGGGCACCCCCGTGCTGCTGCACTCCGGGAACATGGGACTCAAGCAGGGCCTGGACGTCCTCGTCGCCCTCGCACGGCTGGCCCCGGACATCAAGGTCGTCCTGATGGGCGACGGCAACCAGCGCCACCTGCTGCGTGAGCAGGCGGCGGGGCTCGAGAACGTCGAGTTCCTCCCGCCCGCGGAGGCCGGGGACTTCACCGACGTGCTCGCCGCGGCGGACGTGCTCGCGGTGACCCAGCGGGCCTCGGTGCTGGACATGAGCGTGCCGTCCAAGCTCACCTCCTACTTCGTGTCGGGGCGCCCGGTCGTGGCGTCCGTCGCCGCCGAGGGCGGCACCGCCGACGAGGTGCGGCGCTCGGGCGCGGGAGTCCTCGTGGCCCCCGAGGACCCGGCCGCCCTCCTCACCGTCGTACGCACCCTGGCCGCCGACCGCACGGCGGCGGACACGCTGGGCGCCAACGGCCCGCGCTACGTCGAACAACACCTGGGCAGGCAGGCGGGCCTCGCCCGCTTCGACGCGCTGCTCACCGAGGCGCTCGAGGGCGCCGGAGCCGCGGCACCGGGGATCCGGGCCGAGCGGGCAGGGGACATCCAAGGGGGAGAAGGCCGATGACACATCCGATCCGCCCGGCGGACGACCACGACGAACCGGCGCTGCTGCGCGACCAGTTCCGTCAGCTCCTGCGCTACCGCGCCCTGCTCGTGACCGGTGTCGTACTGGGCCTGCTCGGCGGGGGTCTCCTCGCGCTCAGCGGCGACGACACCTACACGTCCACCGGCGAGGTGCAGGTGCGCTCCGCCACGTCCGACCCCTTCGCCACCGGGGCCTCCGCGGACAAGGGCATCAACATCGGCTCCGAGCGGCAGACCGCCGTCAGCGACACCGTGGGCGACCTTGCCGCGGCGACCCTGCTCAAGAAGGGCGACGACGTCACCGGGCGGAAGCTCCTCACGGGCCTCCAGGTGACCAACCCGCCCAACACCCTCACCCTGCGGTTCTCCTACACCGGAGACACCCCGGAGCAGGCCCGCTCCCGCGCCGAAGCCCTGGCCAATGCCTACCTCGCGCACCGCAAGGCGCGTACCGAGGAGAGCATCGACAACATGGCCGACGGCTACCGCGCCCAGCTGAAACCGCTGGAGGAGAAGCGCGACCTGCTGGAGGAGCGGACCGGCGTCGACGCCGCGGACGACGTCAGCAGCGCCCGCGCCAACATCATCGTCTCCATCTCGGAACTCAGCCGGAAGATCTCCGAACTGGGGGCGCTGGACACCACTCCCGGCTACCTCAACAAGAAGCCCGTCGCTCCCACCGAGCCCAGCGGCGCCGGACTTCCCCTGCTCCTCGGCCTCGGCGCCGTCGTAGGACTCGCCCTCGGGCTGCTGCTGTCCTGGGTACGGCTGGTCTTCGACCCCGCGGTGCGCTCACCGCGCGAACTGGTCCGCTCGCTCGGTGCCCCGCTGCTCGGCACCCTGCCCAGGGAGCGGGCCGCCGCGGGCGCCCTGCTCGCCATCGGACGGAGCGGGTCGCGGCTCGCCGAGGAGTACCGCGCGGTCGCCTTCCGGCTCGCCTACGACCCCTCGTTCGCCGAGCGGCGCCGCCTCCTGGTCACCGCGCCGCGCGGGGACAACGCCGCCGCGTCCGCCGCCGCGGTCAACCTGGCCGCAGCGTTCGCCGAGATGGGGCGTGACGTCCTGCTCGTCGAGGCCGATCTGCGCACTCCCTCCCTCGCCCGGGACCTCGGCCCGGCGGCCCACGAGGTCAGGCCTCCGCGCTGGGCGGCCGACGAGGGCGACCGCACCTGGCCCGCCGGGGGACGGAGCAACGTCGACGTCCCCGGCTCGGGAGCCTTCGCCCTCGTCGCCGGGGTCACCGCTGACAACGTGCCGCGCGCCCTGACCTCCGCGTCCGTCGGACGCATCGTCGCCGAGGCCGACCAGCCCGGCGCCGTGGTCATCGTCCTCGCCCCGCCGGTGCTCTCGTACGCCGACGCCGTCGCCCTCGTGGACCGCGTCGAGGGCGTCATGATCGTCTGCGATCCCCGCGAGGTGCACCGCAGCGACCTGGAACGCATCCGCGAGATCATCAGCGCGTCCGGCGGCTCCGTGCTCGGCGCACTGCTCCACCCCGGCCGGGGCAGGCTCCGCCGCGAGGAACGCCGGCCCAAGTCCTCCCGCAGGCGAACCGGGGGAGGACCGGACGGGCCCGCCCCGGGTGAGGACGCTCCGGAGACCGTCGGGGACCCGGCCGAGACCATGGGGCTGCGCTCCGTCACCCTCCCGGGGGCGCGCCGGTGAGAGCCCGCACCGCGATCGTCGCTTCGGTCGCGGACCAGGGCGTGGCGGCCCTCACCAACATCCTGGTGCTGGTCGCCGCCGCACGGCTCTCCACCGTGGCCGACTTCGCCCGCTTCTCCGCCGTCTACCTCGTCTTCACGGTGCTGCTGGGCGTCTTCGGCGCCTACACCGGCCAGCCCCTGGTGCTGCGGCGCGGTGGCGGCGAGGAGACCAGGGGTGCGTGCCGCTCGGCCGTCGTGTTCACCGTCGCCGCGTCGGCCGCACTCGGCGCACTGCTGGCCGGGGTCTGCGCACTCCTCCCCGGGGACACCGCGCGCGCCCTGACCGTCCTCGGCCTGCTGCTGCCAGTGGTGCTCGGGCAGGACGCCCTGCGCTACGCCTTCTCCACGCTCCAGCGCCCGCATCTCGCCCTGAGCTCGGACCTGGTGCGCCTGGTCTGTGTGCTGGGCGCGCTGTCCACCCAGGAGTACGGGACAGGCCCCGCCCGGCTGATCGCCGTCTGGGGACTCTCGGCCCTGCCCGCCCTCCTGCTGTCCGCCGCCCTGCTCCACCGCGCGACCGCCCGGACCCCGGTGCGGTTGCGCCCCATGCTGCGGCGCGGATATCTGGGCCGGCGCTTCGTCGTGGAGTTCGGGGTGGGAAACGCGACCGGTCAGCTGTCGGTGCTCGGCCTCGGCGCCGTGGGTAATCCGCTCCTGGTCGGCGCACTGCGCGGAGCGACCACCCTGTTCGGGCCGTTGAACGTGCTGTACACCTCCGCGACCTCCTTCGGCCCGCCGTTGCTCGGCCGTCTCACCGGCGAGCGGCGCCGGGTGCGTGCCACCGCCGCGCTCGCCGCCGTACTCGCCCTCACCGCCGCCCTCTGGACGACGGTCCTGGCGCTGCTCCCCGGCCGGGCCGGGCGTGAACTCCTCGGCGACACCTGGCCGGTGGCATCCGCGCTCCTGCCGGCGACCGGGAGCCAGTACGCCGCCATGGCCGCCGGGACCTGCGGACTGCTCGCCCTGCGCATGCTCGACCCGCGTACGACACTGAGCATCCAGGTGGTCTTCTCGCTGGCCTCCGTCGCCTTCATGGCCGGCGGCTACATCCTGGGCGGAGTGCCGGGTGCGGCCTGGGGGCTGTGCCTCGGTTCCGCCTGCAAGGCCGTCGCCACCTGGGCCAGGGTGGCCCGGATCCGGCGCCGGAAGCCGGTGCCCGACGACGACGTCACCGCCGACGCGCTGCCCTCTGCTCCTTGAACGTGCTGATCAGCAGCAGACACAGCGCGGCGATGGCCAGCTTTCCCGCCGCCTGCAGGAGCGGGCCGCGCAGCAGGATGAAGGTGTAGCCGGCGATCAGCGGCGCGGCGATGGCCAGCACGCTCCCGGGACCGGGCCCGGCCCGGGTGACGGCCAGCGCGTACCGGCGGTCGGTGCGGGCCACCGCGTAACCGATCAGCGCGAGCCCCCCGATCACCCCGGATGCGCCGAAGTCGACCCAGAACTCCGTCCACAGCGGTGCCGAGAGGTTGGTCATCCGCAGCCCCATCCACTGCCCGACCCGGACCCCGGTGTCCTCCGGCTTCCCGCTCCACGCCGCACGCGGCACGAAGAACAGAGCGGAGCCGGTCAGTTGGCGGCCGTAGGTGTGGCCCCGGGTGTCGACCCACGAGATGCTGTTGGCGAACATCACCATCTGGTCGTAGTCCTTGGTCACCAGCGGCTCGAAGACCGAGGCCGACTCCGCGGGCCGCTGCCCTTCGTCGTCGTACCGGAACTTGTCGGCGTACGGGAACACCACCAGTGCCCCCACCACCCCCGTCGCCAGCACCACCCGGTAGATCGCCGCACTGCTCGGGAACGCGGTGAACACGAAAGCCATCAGCACCGTCAGGAACCAGTAACGGGCGTTGGAGACCGGGTTGTTCACCACGAGGTTCAACGCCACCAGCGCCACCCACACCAGGGCCGTCGACGGGGTCCGCCGGGCCCGGTAGGAGGTTGCCAGGCGGCGGGTGTAGAAGAGCAGCGCCAACAGGGCCGGGACCTGGCCGAAGCCCTTGACGAACGCCGAGCCGACGTTGGAGCCCTCGGAGGCCACCCCGCTCGCCGCGACGGTCTCGTTGATCTCCTGCCGGCTGGAGAAGAAGACCGAGGGCCCGCCCAGCTTCAGCACGTAGAACGCGCTCGCCGCGAACGCCACCAGCACCAGCAGTCGAAGCCGCAGCGGATGCGCCACGGCCGCTCCTCCGCCCGCGCTCCGCGTGGAGGCCGTACGGCGCCGCAGCGGGCGCCGGGAGGCCAGCAGCGCCCCCAGGTCGAAGGCGGCACACCCCACCAGGACCATCGCGATGGCCGTCACCAGGTCCTGGCGCGGACCCACCATCGGTGTCGGCGTCTGTCCGATCACCACCTGGGCGAAAGGGGCCACGCCCATCGCGATGTACACGAACATCCAGAAGACGCCTTGGAGCAGTCTCCGTCGGGTGGAGAGGATCATCGTCGCCAGCCGGGCCCCCGCATAGCAGGTCAGCACCAGCTGCAGCCAGTACGCGGTGTCCCGTACTCCGCTGCCGGGCTGGGCGGCGATCACCGCTGGCAGGAAGCACACCAGGCCGAGGATGAGGGGCACGGACAGTGCCCGCGACAGCATGGACCAGGCGATCGGCTGCTCCGGCGGCTCGGCCCAGAGGGGCCGGGCGTCCTTCCGGCCGGGCGTGGCACCCACCGTCTCGTGCACGGACGTCATGACCCCCCGATCACCGGCCCTTCAGGGCCCGTTCGCCGGCCTCGTGGCCCGCGAACACTCTAACGAATCCGCCCACATGAGGTGATGGGATGACTAGTCTGTGAATAGTCGGCCGAGCTTGAGGGGAACTCTGGTGAAAATCCTGCACGTTGTCACGCTCCACACCCCGGACCACGCCTTCGGCGGTCCGACCCGGGTGGCGTTCAACCTCTCCAAGGTCCAGCGGGAGCACGGCGACGACGCACGCGTCATGGCCCTCGGCGACGACTTCCCGAACGGTGAACTGCCCGCGGATGTCGAGGGTGTTCCGGTCCACCTCTTCCAGGCCAGGCACCTGCTCCCGATGTTCGAGGTCAGCGGGATCACCTCCGCCAGGCTGCTGAACACAGCCCGGCGCATGATGCGGGGCGCCGACCTCGTCCACGTCCATCTGATGCGGGACCTGGTGACCCTGCCGGTAGCACTGCTCGCGCTGGCGACCCGTACCCCCCTGGTCGTCCAGACCCACGGCATGATCGACCCCACCGAGAAGAAGGTCGCCCAGCTCACCGACGTCCTCGGCGTCCGCAAGGTGCTGCGTGAGGCGGACGCGGTGCTGCATCTGACCGAGATGGAGCGTCTCGACGTGAACGCCGTCGCCGCCCCCGTCCCGCTCACCCGTACCGTGCGGCTCGTCAACGGGGTCCGCCCGCAGGAGCGAAAGCCCGCCGGTGAGCCCGGCCGTCCTCCCACCGTGCTGTACCTCGCCCGGATCCAGGAGCGCAAGCGGCCCGAGGACTTCGTCGCGGCGATGCCGCACATCCTCGCCCGCCACCCGGACGCCCGCTTCGTGCTGGCCGGTCCGGACACCGGCGCCCTGTCCGGCACCCTCGCACTGGCCCGGAAGCTGGGGGTGGCCGACTCACTCGACCATGTGGGCCCGTTGGAGCACGACGACGTCCTGGCCGCCGACCGCGAGGCCGATGTGTACGTGCTGCCGGCGATCGAGGAGCCCTTCCCCGTCTCCGTGCTGGAGGCGATGTCGGTCGGGACCCCGGTGGTCATCACCCGCACCTGCGGGCAGGCGCCCGACGTGGCGGGGGCGGGGTCCGGCAGGGTGATCGACAGCAGGGTCGGCGAGGACGCCGCCAACGCGCGGAAGGTCGCCGACGCCGTCCTGGAGCTCCTGGAGCCCGAGGCCAACGACCGTGCGGGCAAGGCCGCGTGGAACCTGGTCAACGAGCAGTTCACCATCGAGGCGGTCACCCGCACCCTCCGGCAGACCTACGAGGACGTGGTCGGCCGGAGGGCCAGGTGACTCAACCAGACCTGCCCTCACGTGACTTCAGGGCGATCTGCCACCGGTAGAAGCTCATGGCCAGCGCGAAGTCCAGTCCCGCGCGCCCGTCCAGGAACCCGCGCCGGTAGACGTACATGTAGGCGAACGACACCAGCGGCTTGAACGGCGCCTTGTGGAAGAGCTGCCCCTGACGGGACTTCACCTTCCGCA
The DNA here is from genome assembly GCF_043199535.1 of Streptomyces sp. NPDC048590. Lineage (NCBI taxonomy): Bacteria > Bacillati > Actinomycetota > Actinomycetes > Kitasatosporales > Streptomycetaceae > Streptomyces > Streptomyces sp. NPDC048590. The sequence goes on from NZ_JBICWC010000012.1 coordinate 209,933, forward strand.
CCTGCTCCTTGACCTCGGGGTGCTGTTCCAGCCACGCCTCCCAGTCCGAGTAGCGGTTGTGGCGCTCGAACCACGCGGTGACCGGGTCGAGATCCTGGTGCTCGATCGGATTGCTCAGCGCCTCCACCGTGGCGGCGACCGGCTGGTAGTGCCCCTCGACCTCACCGATTCCCGGTGCCGCGAGATCCCCCACCTCGGGGTAGTGGCACCGGGTCCGGTCCGTCAGCGACCTCTTGCGGATCGTGTAGCCGTGCCGCAGCCGCTTGCCGGAGAACCAGTAGCCCAGGGGGATGTCGTACGCCGCCGGCTTGGGCGAGGCCGGGTCGGAGAAGATCCGGCGCAGCTCGGCCAGCAGCCCCGGGCTGAGCCGTTCGTCACCGTCGAGCAGCAGGATCCAGTCCAGGTCGGTGCGGACGTTCTCCAGGCACCACTGCTTCTTGCGCGGGTGCCCGCCGTCCCAGGTGTACGTGACCACCTCGGCCCCGCACTCCTCGGCGATCTTCGCCGTGTCGTCGGTGCTGTGGGAGTCCACCACGACGACGGCCTCGAAATGGCCCAGGACCGACTTCACGGCCTCGGCGATGTTCAGGCCCTCGTTCTTCGTGGGGATCGCCACGGCTATGGGCAGTTTGTTCATCCGTTGTCTCCCTGAGGCAGCCAGGCGTAGCAGCCTGTGGAGGTGAAGGTGCGGGCGGTCCGCGGGACGGTGAGGGACACCGGCTTGCCGGTGGACGAGGAGCCTGAGCCCAGTGCCTTGCCGTTCGCGCCGGTCAGCTGCCAGCTGCAGGCGTCGGTGGGGGAGGCGGCCCGGTACCGTCCGGGTCGCAGCGCGCTGCCCTTGTGTGTGCCGTCGGCGTATCCGAGCGCCGCCTCGTCGACCAGGTCCTGGTGCTGGGGGCAGAGGTGGGTCACCGCGGGCTTCGCGTCGGTGACCTCTCCGGAGACGATCGAGCCCACGGCGATGTCCCGGTCGGCCTTGACCAGATAGCGGAGCCGGTCGCAGGTCTCCTGCCCCGTCTGGAGCACCGCTGCCGGATCCATCCCCTTGGGCACGCGGTCGGTCAGATATTCCTTCTGCTTCTTGGTGAAGGACCCGGCGGCCGGGGTGATCTCCCCGGCGGGGGCCTTCGGTGCGGTGCCGGTCTTCTGAGGCTGCGGCGCCGTGGTGCCGGCCGCCGGACCGGCGACGGAGGGCGTGGCGGAGACCGCCGCGGACGGCTTGCTGCCCGCGGCGGTCTCCTTCCCCGTGTCGCCGGACCCGCCGGACGAGCCGCAGCCGGCCAGCACCGCCGCCGCGAGAGCGACGGCGGCGCCGGCCAGGAACGGATGCCTCATTCAGACGTCCTCAGTGCGTAGTGCGCGCTGACCTGGGAACCGCTCAGCGCGGTGGGGTACACGGCGGTCTCGTCGATCTGACCGCCGAAGAAGTTGCTGGTCGGACGGTTCGGCCAGCCGGACAGGTTGTCACCGCCGACCCGCCAGTACCCGGGGTAGTTCTCGTTCCCCGTGTAGAGCGCGTTCGACGCGCGCAGCTGCCCGTCGACGTACAGCGCCATGCCGCCGGTGCCCTGGGTGGCGACGACATGGTGCCACTCGCCGTCGTTGTAGGCCCCGGTGGTGGTCACCGTGCGGTAGCCGCCGCTGTAGACGCCGAAGACCAGCCGCCCGTTGTTGGCCATGTAGACCTGCTTGTCGTACTTGGTGCTGTTCTGCATCGTCAGATTGCCGAACCCGATGATCTTGCCGCCCCTGGTGGTGGTCGTCTTGATCCAGGTCTCCACCGAGAAGCGGGCCGGCTGCGTGTGCGGCTTGTTGCTGTAGGCGTACTCGCTGGAGCCGTCGAAGCCGATGGCGGTCGAGGCACCCGCGATCGCGGCCGGGGTCTGCCGGTAGGCAGGCCCGTTGCGCAGGAATCCGCTGTTCAGTCCGCCCGTGCTGTCCGCCGCGAAGGTGGAGGTGCCCTCGTCGTAGCGCCAGTAGAGCGAGGCGCCGTCGGACAGGACCCGGGCCGGGTAGGCCTGGGTCGAGGAGGCCACGGTGGCGGACTGGGCGGGGGACTTGGCGCTGGTGTTGGTGCCGTCGCTCGCCGTGATGCGGTACGAGTGGGTCTCGCCCGCCGCCACGTCGGTGTCCGTCCACTTCAGCTGCGGACGGTCCCAGAAGACCGAGTACCCCGTGGTGGTGTGGATCGGGGTGCTCGCGCCGTCCTTGTAGATCCGGTAGGTCAGCTCACCGTCGTCGGTGTCGAAGCTGGTCTGCCAGTTCACGTCGATCTGTCCCGGCGTGAGCGTGGTGAGACTGACGTTGGGGACCCAGGGCGTACCGGTGTCGGGACCGTCCGCGAACCGGGTCAGCCCCTGCTGGCCGGCGCTGTTGACGGTGGTGAACTCCCCGCCGACCCAGAGGTAGTGACGGCCGCCCTTGTCGGTCTGCGCCATCACCCGGGGGCCGACCGGCTCACCGATGCCGTCGTTGGTGTCCGGGAACCAGGGCAGGAGCGCCGGGTCGTCCACCGACTGCGCGAGCAGGTGTCTGCGCGGCTGGTCGGGGAATCCCCCCATGCTGGCGCAGTCGTGGGCGTGGCTCCCGCTGTACAGGACGCCCGAGTGGACCAGCACGGCCTGTGTCGCACCCAGGCAGGTGTCCCGCCAGCGCTGCTGGTAGTCGTCCAGGTCGATCGCGATCCGGCCGTCGAACACCCCGCCCCCGGTACCCTCGTTGGCGGTGTACAGCCCGGTCGCGTCGCTCGTCAGGTCCTGCACGGTCGAGGTGTTGGGGATGAACCCCGGATAGCTCTTCGTCAGTGCGCCCGTGGTGGCGTCGACCACGGCCAGGGCGTGCGAAGTGGTCCCGTTGACGGTGAAGAAGTCACCGCCGAGCGCCACGTGCTCACCGTCGGGCGTCACCTGGACGGCCCGCGCCACCTCGTCGGCGTTCGCCGTCCACGGCAGCAGGGCCGCACCGGTGGAGACCGCCGCGAAGTGGTTCCTGGTCTGTCCGCCGACGCTGGTGAAGTCGCCGCCCAGATAGACGGTGTCCGCGGTCACGTCCAGAGCTCTGACCGTCGCCGAGACGGCGATCTTGAAGTTCTGGCGCACCGTGCAGGTCGCGGTGTCGACGGCCGCGATGTTGCTGACACCGACCCCGTTGACCGCCCCGAACTGGCCGCCCGCGTAGAGCGTCCCGCCGTCCGGGGACAGCGCCAGCGCCCGTACCGTCGCCGTCCCGGAGGACAGGGTGAAGGACAGGTCGCATCCGGTCGGCGCGCCCGTCGCGGCGTCGAACGCCGCGAAGTTGACGGCCGGTTCCTCCGAGGTGCCCGCCGGGGCGTCCGGCGGCCGGACGGTGGAGAAGGTGCCTCCGGCGTAGACCACCCCGTCCGCGGCGGCCATCGACCAGACGATTCCGTTGGTCTGCCAGGTGGTGAGGTCGTCCGCGGTGATCGAGACCGGCGGTGTCAGCGCCGCCGCCGGGGACGCACCGGCCGCGGTCGCGGTCAGCGCACCGGCGAACAGGCAGAGTGCGGCGGAGGCTGCCCTTACGCGGCCGCTTCCCCCGGGTCTCCGCCCCGTGCTTGCGTTCATCATTCATCTCCGAAGGTGAGGACGAGCTGCGGCCGGTAGGCCGCTGTTGCCTCGCTCGACCAGAGGCGGAGACTGTCCGTCCCGCCGCTGGTCAGTGCGAGTGAGGTGACGGAGCCCAGGGCTCCGTCCAGCGCCGGCGCGTTCAGTTCCGCCGAGTAGCCGGTGGAGACGGAGGTAGCGCCGGTTATGGTGCCCAGCACGGACGTGGAGAGCGTCGGCCGGGTGTTGTAGGTGACCGCCGATTCGGTCCATGTGCCGGTGACCGGCACGATGCTGTGGCTCTCGGCCGATCCTGCCGTCGAGTCCGACGAGGTACGGAAGGTGAGCCGGGCCCCCGTGAGCACCTGTCCCGCCGGGGCCGCCGGCAGGGCGAAACGCAGATAGCTCAGATAGGCCGTGGTGCCGCGCGAGGCGAGCTGGTTGTCGTTGTAGTTCGTGTTCGCGGAGACGCTGTTGACGTACGCGTCCTCGACGGGCGTCAGGGTGACGGTGCTGCCGCCGGGCCCCGGCGGGGTACCGGCCAGGCCGTGGTGCGCCGCGACCTGCGCGGCGCTCAGCGCCGAGGGGTAGACCGCCGTCTCGTCGACCTGCCCGGCGAAGTAGCCGCTCGTCGGACGGTTCGGCCAGGCGTTGTTCATGGCGTCCCCGCCGACCCGCCAGTACCCGTTGTACGAGCGGTTGCCCGTCGCGGGATTCGTACCGACCGGCTCGCCGTCCACGTACAGGACCATCCCCGACGGCCCCTGGGTGGCGACGACATGGTGCCAGTCGCCGTCGTTGTAGGAGCCCGCGGAGGTGACGGTGGGCCTGCTGCTCCCGCTCTGGACGCCGAAGGTGAGCCTGCCGTCGTCCGTGAGATAGACCAGCTTGTCGGAGATGCTGCTCGTGTGGCCGCGCTCCGTACCGATGTTGTTGCCGTAGCCGATGATCCGGCCGCCCCGCGTCGTCGTGGTGCGGAACCAGGTCTCGACCGAGTACGGGGTCGGCGAGGTGTAGTGGTGCAGCCGGTCGCTGTAGACGTACTCGTCCGTGCCGTTCAGGGAGAGTGCCGTTGATCCCGCCACCGCTGCCGGACTGCTGCGGTAGGAGGGCGCGTTCGTGTACACCCCGCCGTCACGGTTCTCCGAGGCGTCCGCGGCGAAGGCGCCGGAGGCCTCGTCGTACCGCCAGTACAGATCGGCCCCGTCGGCCAGCACCCGCTCCTGGTAGGGGGAGGCGGAGGACGCGGCCGTCACCGAGGCCGCCGGGGACAGCCCGCTGGTGTTCGTGCCGTCGCTCGCCGTGATCCGGTAGCTGTACGTCCGGCCCGCCACCACGTCCCGGTCGGTGAACGTCAACTGGGGCCTGCTGAAGAACAGCGAGGAGCCCGTCGTGGTGTACACCGGGGTCGAACCGCCGTCACGGTAGACCCGGTACGTCAGCAGGCTGTCGTCCAGGTCCAGGGAGCTGCGCCAGCTCACCCGGACCTCGCCGGCCCGTGGCGCCGAGACGCTCACCGCCGGGGCGGCGGGTGCTCCGGTGTCCGGACCGTTCGCGAACCGGGTGAGAGCCTGCTGACCGGTCCCGTTGACGGTGGTGAACTCGCCGCCCACCCAGAGGTAGTCACGCCCACCGCGGGAGGACACCGTCAGCGCGCGCGGTCCCACCGGCTCACCGATACCGTCGTTGGTGTCCGGGAGCCAGCCCAGGAGATCGGGGTCGTCCACGGACTGGGCGGTCAGATGCTTGCGCACCTGGTTGGGGAAGCCGCCCATCGTCGAGCAGTCGTGCACATGACTGCCCGCGTACAGCACCCCCCGGTAGACACGGAGCGCCTGAGTCGCCCCCTGGCAGGTGTCCCGCCAGCGCTGGCCGAAGCCGTCCAGCTCCATGGCGAGCCGCCCGTCGAAGGAGGCACCGCCCGCCCCCTCGCCCGCCGCGTACCAGCCGTCGGACGCCTCGTCCGTGACGATGTCCTTGATGACCGCGGAGGACGGGATGAACGACGCGCCGTAGGCGCGGGTGACGGCGCCGGTGGACGCGCTGGTCACCGCCAGGGCGTGCGACGCGGTCCCACCGACCGTGAAGAAGTCGCCGCCTATCAGCACACTGCCCCCGTCCGGGGTGATCCGCAGGGCGCGGCCCGGTTCGTCGGCGTCCGGGTTCCAGCCGGTCAGCGCACCCGAAGCGGTGACGGCGCCGAAGTAGCGGCGAGCGGTGCCGTTGACCGTCTGGAAGTCGCCGCCCGCGTAGACGGTGCCGTCCTCCGCGACGTCCAGGGCACGGACCGTCGCGCCGAACCCGGGCGCGAATCCCGCCCGCGGCCGGCACGTGGCGATGTCGATCGCGGCCAGGCCGTTGACCGCGGTCCCGTTCACCGTGGTGAAGTAGCCGCCCGCGTAGAGCGTGGACCGGTCGGGGGAGACGGCGAGCGCCCGCACCGTGGCGGTGCCGCTGCTCCGGGTGAAGGAGAGCGAGCAACTGGTGGGAGCCCCGGTGGACGCGTCGAACGCGGCGAAGTTCACCGCCGGTGTCGTGCTGCTCCCGGCGGGAGCCCCGGCCGGCCGGATGCCCGAGAAGGTGCCGCCCGCGAAGACCACGCCATCGGCCTCGGCCAGAGCCCAGACGATCCCGTTGGTCTGGTAGGTGGACAGGTTGTCGGCGGTGAACCCGACCGGCGGGGTGAGCGCGGAGGCCGGCGGAGCACCGGTCGACGAGGCCCCCAGCACACCGGCTGCCAGCGCCAGCACCGAGGCGAACACGCCGCCCCGGGTCCGTCTGAGACGTCCTGGCCCGGTCATCGGTCCACCCGGACCGCGGAACCCGCCAACTGGTCGTTCAGCAGACGGATGTCCGCGTCCACCATGATCCGGGCCAGCTCGCGCGACTTCACCTCCGGCTTCCAGCCGAGGAGTTCCTCCGCCTTGGAGGCGTCACCGATCAGCGCGTCGACCTCGCTGGGACGCTCGTACTTCGGGTCGTACCGTACGTGCTCCGCCCAGTCGAGCCCCGCGTGCTCGAAGGCGTACTCCAGGAACTGCCGGACACTGACGCCCTCGCCGGTCGCCACCACGTAGTCGTCGGGGGTGTCGCACTGGAGCATCCGCCACATCGCCTCCACGTACTCGGGGGCGTACCCCCAGTCGCGTACGGCGTCGAGGTTGCCCAGGTGCAGGCGGTCCTGAAGTCCCGCCTTGATCCTGGCGACCCCACGGGTGATCTTGCGCGTCACGAACGTCTCGCCCCGGCGCGGGGACTCGTGGTTGAACAGGATGCCGTTCGTGGCGAACATCCCGTACGCCTCGCGGTAGTTGACGGTCGCCCAGTAGGAGTAGACCTTGGCCACGCTGTACGGGCTGCGCGGGTGGAAGGGCGTCTTCTCGTTCTGCGGGGGCGGGCTGGCGCCGAACATCTCGGATGAGGACGCCTGGTAGACACGGGTGTCGATGCCGCTGGCACGCACCGCCTCCAGCAGCCGCACCGTGCCGAGCCCGGTGACGTCACCCGTGTACAGAGGGGCGTCGAAGGACACCCGGACATGGGACTGGGCACCCAGGTTGTAGACCTCGTCGGGCTGGATGTCGCGCAGCAGGTTCACCAGCGCCACACCGTCGGAGAGATCGGCGTGGTGGAGCACGAACGAACGGTTCGCCTCCTCGGGGCCCTGGTAGATGTGGTCTATCCGCTCCGTGTTGAAGCTCGACGAGCGGCGTATCAGCCCGTGGACCGTGTACCCCTTCTCGAGCAGCAGCTCCGACAGGTACGAACCGTCCTGTCCGGTCACGCCGGTGATGAGTGCGGTTTTAGCCATGACTCCCCCCTTCTCTGTCCGCCCGTCGGGCGGTTGGTTCACCGAAATTTCTGGATCTGAGCCGAATGCGGCAAAGCGTCACCAGATGGTCGTGCTGCTGGCACAATCCGAGCCATGACGACTGACACCGCCGGCCCGCCCCAGGGCGCCGGCCGCCCCCTGCTGCGCCCGGGCGCCCGCATATTCGTCGCGGGCCACCGTGGCCTCGTCGGCTCCGCCCTCGCCCGCCGCCTGACCGCGGACGGCCATGACGTGATCACCCGTGGGCGGGACGAACTCGACCTGCGCGACGCCGGGCCGACCGAGTCCTTCCTGCGCGAGACCCGTCCGGACGCGGTGGTCCTGGCCGCCGCCAAGGTGGGCGGGATCATGGCCAACAGCACCAGCCCGGTGCAGTTCCTGGAGGACAACCTCCGCATTCAGCTGTCCGTGATCGCCGGCGCGCACGCCGCCGGGATCCCGCGTCTGCTCTTTCTCGGCTCGTCGTGCATCTATCCCAAGCACGCTCCGCAGCCGATCCCCGAGGACGCGCTGCTGACCGGGCCGCTCGAACCGACCAACGAGGCCTACGCGCTCGCCAAGATCGCCGGAATCGTGCAGGTCCAGTCCTACCGCCGGCAGTACGGCGCCTCCTACATCAGCGCCATGCCCACCAACCTCTACGGTCCCGGGGACAACTTCGACCTCGAGACCTCGCACGTCCTGCCCGCCCTGATCCGCCGCTTCCACGAGGCGAAGCGGGACGGTTCGCCGGAGGTCGCGCTGTGGGGCTCCGGCAGTCCTCGCAGGGAGTTCCTCCACGTGGACGACCTCGCGGCCGCCTGCGTACGCCTGCTGGAGGCCTACGACGGTGACGAGCCGGTCAACATCGGCTGCGGCGAGGACCTCACCATCCGCGAACTCGCCGAGACTGTAAGGGATGTGACGGAGTACCAGGGCGAAATCGTCTGGGACACCTCGAAGCCCGACGGGACCCCGCGCAAGCTCCTCGACGTGTCCAGGCTCTCCTCCCTCGGTTTCAAGCCGCAGATCGCCCTGCGGGACGGAATCGCCCGCACCTACGCATGGTGGCTCGACCGGCAGCCCCCCGGGAACTGACCGGCCGGCCGGGCGGCCGCGGAACGCCCTGAACCCGTGCACGCGACCTCCCTCGTGTCCCCCCACCACGTCTCAGTACGCCCCGCGGCCGTCGGTGACGGCGCGCACCGTCCTGGCCAGCAGCCCCAGGTCGGTGGAGACCGACCAGTTGTCCACGTACCAGAGATCCAGCGAAACCGTCTCCTGCCAGGAGAGGTCCGACCGCCCGCTCACCTGCCACAGACCGGTGAGCCCGGGCCGTACGGCCAGGCGCCGCAACTCGCGCTCGTCGTAGCGCGACACCTCCTCGGGAAGCGGGGGACGTGGTCCTACCAGGGACATGTCACCCCGAAGTACGTTGAGGAGCTGGGGCAGCTCGTCGACCGAGGTGCGCCGCAGGGCGTGGCCTATCCGGGTCACCCGGGGATCGCGGCGCATCTTGAACATCGGCCCCTCGCTCTCGTTCGCGGCCGAGAGCTGTTCCCTGCGGGCTTCCGCGTCGGCGACCATCGTGCGGAACTTCCACATGGTGAACGGCCTGTTGTGGCGCCCGTGCCGGGTCTGGCGGTGGAAGACCGGGCCCGGCGACGACAGTCGCACGGCCAGGGCCACCCCGAAGAACACCGGCGCGAGGAACAGCAGCCCCAGCGCCGCGCCCGCCCGGTCGACCACGGTCTTCAGCACGGCCTGCGCGCCGCGCCGCAGCGGTGGCATCACGTGGAGCAGGGTCAGCCCGGCCGCGGACGCCGGACGCACCCGGCCGGCGGCGACCCCCGAGAGATCCGAGAGCACGCACAGGGCGAGCCCGCCGTCGTGAAGTCCCCACGCCAGCCGGCGGAGCCGGTCCTCGTCGAGCCGAGGTCCGGGCGCGACGAGGACCAGGTCCGCGTCATGGGCGAAGGCCCCGCCGAGGACCGTGGACACGTCGTCGTCGGCCGGTTCCGGCGCCAGCCGCCCCGGCACCGCCGTACCGCAGTCCGGGGCCTCCGGGCCGACCGGCACCACGGCCACCGGTGTATACGCGTGGTCCCTGCGGGCGTTGAGCAGGTTCACCGCCCGGTTGAGGCCCGCCACTTCGCCGACCACCAGAACCCGACGGCCCCCCAGCCGTCCGCTGCCGCGCAAGCGGCGTCCCAGCAACCCGAACAGCACGGCCAGCGCCAGACCCGGCACCAGGGCCGCGACCGCGATGGCCGGGTCGAGGTCCCTGCCCGTCAGCGCCACCAGCACGGCAAGCACCCCGGTGAGCGCCAGCCAGTCCCCGAAGGGGGTGTGCGCGGCCCCTGCTTCACCGGGCAGCCGTGGCGCGTATCTGCCGCGTGCCGCGCGCACCCCGGTCCAAATCAGCGCCGCGGTCGCCGCCGCGGTCGCGGGACCCGGCTGGTCACCCGCGTCGAGTACGAGCCAGGCCGGAACCCCCAGGCCCAGCAGATCCGTCAGGGCGAGGAGTGACCCCCTCGGACCCGGAGACTTATTCGTCCGCGGCCACCCCGCGTGATCGCGCCCGACGGTCGTCGGGGCCCTCCACACACGATCCGGGGCCACCGTGCGGTGACGGGACCCGACGGTACGCGGTCGTGGTGCCCCCGCGAGCCCGACGGGCCCGGATATATCCGATTCAGGTATTTCGACATGCCCCATGAACCCCCCAGCCACAGTCGCATCCCCACAAACGGGGCGCATCCGCCGATCTCATGGACTGACGGATGCGCCCTCGCTCGGTGCACGATATCCACACACGTGCCATTTCGCTGGAGTTCTCGTGAAGTTCAGACGGGTGCGGAGGTGTGATCCCGGTCGCCCCGGTCCGGCCTTCGCGGCGGGGGTACGCCCAAAGTAGGGGTGTGGAACCGCTTTCCGGGGAGCGGGCGGCACAGTGCGTCTCGATCGTGACGCACTCGGGGCGCCCAAGGGGGTGTGAAGGGAGCACGTGAGTTGCGCGAAGGCGGTCCGCGCCGGCTCGCGCGCCGGAGCCGCCGGGGCGCGAGTCTGAGCTCCGGCGGCGTATGCCTGAAGGCCGGCACTCCTTCCAGCTTCCCGACCGGCCTGCCGGAACACGTCCCCTGCGAGCTCCGGACACCGCCGAGGAGTGGGTCCCGCGCCACTCTCGCCTGTCAGGCGGCGGACGCAGCCGACCCGGCGGCAGGCTGACGCCATGGGCGGTGGCGTGTCCGAAGCCTGCCGGGTCAGGTGCTGAGTGCGTGTCCGGTCGTCGAGTCGACGTGCTCCGGGATCTCGTCGTGGCGATCGCCCACGGTCGGTGTCCCGGTGGGCTCGAACATGAGGATCGCGGCGCCGGACGGAGCGTGCGGCTTGTGCTCCATGCCTCGGGGGACGGTGAACACCGCCCCCTGTGGGAGCAGCACCGTGCGCTCCCCGTCGGGCTCGCGCAGAGAGATGCGCAGCTCGCCTTCGAGTACCAGGAAGAACTCGTCGGTGTCGTCGTGCACGTGCCAGACGTGTTCGCCCTCGACCTTGGCGATACGAACGTCGTAGTCGTTGACGCGAGTGACGATGCGGGGGCTCCACAAGGCGTCGAAGGAGGCCAGAGCCTGGCTGAGGAGGATGGGTTCGCTGCTCATGTGCTCATCCTGGGCGGTTTCGCATGGCCGCCGTGAGTGCTAGGAATCGCACATGACGAAAGAATCCTCGCATGCGGTTCGCGCGGCGGGCGTACACCGTGTCGTCGTGATCGTGGACGAGAACTCGAACCCCTTCGAGCTCGGCTGCGCTACCGAGGTCTTCGGTCTGCGCCGACCGGAGATCGGCCGTGATCTCTACGACTTCAGGCTCTGTTCGCCCGAGCCCGGCACATTGATGCGAGACGGATTCTTCACGCTCACGGGAGTCGCCGGCCTGGAAGCGGCCGACGCGGCTGACACCTTGATCGTCCCCAACCGGCCGGACACCGAAGTGCCCCGCCGTCCCGCCGTGCTCGACGCCGTCCGCCGGGCACACGCCCGCGGTGCGCGCCTGGTCGGCTTCTGCAGTGGTGCCTTCACACTGGCCGAGGCCGGAGTCCTCGACGGGCGGCGGGCCACCGCGCACTGGCAATGGGCGGATTCCTTCCGGGCCCGCTTCCCCTCCGTCCAGCTCGAAGCGGACGTGCTGTTCGTGGATGACGGTGACATCCTCACCGCTGCGGGCAGTGCGGCCGCGCTCGATCTCGGACTGCATCTGGTCCGCCGCGACCACGGCGCGGAGGTCGCCAACTCCGTGAGCCGACGGCTGGTTTTCGCGGCGCACCGGGACGGTGGGCAGCGGCAGTTCGTGGAGCGTCCCATGCCCGACCTGCCGGACGAGTCCTTGGCACCTGTCCTGGCCTGGGCCCAGGAACGGCTGGACTCACCGCTCACCGTGGCCGGCCTCGCGGCGCGTGCGGCGGTCAGTCCGGCGACGCTGCATCGCCGCTTCCAGGCACAACTGGGCACGACGCCACTGGCGTGGCTGACGGGTGAACGGCTCGCTCTGGCATGCCGGTTGATCGAGCGAGGCGAGTCCCGGTTCGAGGTGGTCGCGCGGCGCAGCGGGCTTGGCACCGCCGCCAATCTGCGTACGCTGATGCGCCGCGAGACCGGTATCACACCATCGGCGTACAGGCGCCGGTTCGGGCCGGAGGCGGACTGACGGCGAGCATCCCCTGCCGAAGAACCACATGTGGTGCCGACAGCCGCCCACCAGGGCCGGTATCGGCTCGGCGCCCGATCTGACACGGATCTTCCTCAACTTCCGCGACCGGCAGCCACATGTCCGATTCCCGCCAGCACCGGGCGCCCGCCGTGCCGCATCCTGGGAGCATGAACCGCGACGACAGCAGGTACCAGGCGGTGAGCAGCCGCGACTCCCGGTTCGACGGCGAGTTCTTCTTCGCCGTGTCCACGACCGGGATCTACTGCCGCCCCAGCTGCCCCGCCACCACGCCCAAGCGTCGGAACGTCACGTTCTTCCCCACCGCGGCCGCCGCGCAGGGTGGCGGATTCCGGGCCTGCCGCCGCTGCCGCCCCGACGCGGTGCCCGGCTCCGCCGACTGGAACGCGCGCGCCGACCTCGTCGGCCGGGCGATGAGACTGATCGGTGACGGGGTCGTCGACCGGGAAGGCGTGGCCGGGCTGGCCGCACGCCTCGGCTACAGCGCCCGTCAGGTCCAGCGTCAGCTGAACGCCGAGGTCGGCGCAGGGCCCATCGCCCTCGCGCGCGCCCAGCGTGCCCACACCGCACGGGTCCTGCTCCAGACCACCGCTCTGCAGGCCGCCGAGGTCGCCTTCGCCGCGGGCTTCGCCAGCATCAGGCAGTTCAACGACACGGTGCGGGAGGTCTACGCGCTCACCCCCGGCGAGCTGCGCGCCGCCCGGCCCGGCCGGGCGGCCCGCTACGGCTCCGTCGGCGCGGCGGACGGGGCGGGAGGAGTGCCGCTGCGCCTCGCCCACCGGGGCCCGTACGCCGCGGCCGAGATCTTCGACCACCTCGGCGCGCGGGCCCTCGCCGGCGCCGAGGAGATGGCGGGCGAGCGGGGCGACCGTACCTACCGGCGGACCCTGACACTGCCGCACGGCACCGGGATCGCCGAGGTCCGCGAGCGGACCGGGGACGGCTGGCTGGACTGCCGGCTGCACCTGGGAGATCTCCGTGACCTGACGACGGCCACCCAGCGGATCCGGCGTCTGTTCGACCTGGACGCCGATCCGTACGCCGTCGCGGAGCGCTTCTGCGCGGACCCCGTGCTGGCCCCGCTCGTCGCCCGCACACCCGGGCTGCGGGCACCCGGGGCCGCGGACGCCCACGAGCTGGCCGTACGGGCGGTCCTCGGGCGGGGACTGTCCGTCGCGGCGGGCCGCAGGCTTGGCGGCGCACTGGTGCACGCCTACGGCGCGCCCCTCCAGGTCCCCAGCGGCGCGCTCACCCGGACGTTCCCCGACACCGCCGTCTTCGCGGACGCCGGCATGGAGGAACTGCCAGGAGTGTCCGGCGCCGCACGTACGACGCTGCGCACCCTCGCGGCAGCCCTGGCCGACGGGCGGATCGAGCTCGACCCGGGCGCCGACCGGGACCGTGCCGAGAAGGACCTCCTGGCTGTGCCCGGGATCGACACCTGGACCGCCGGTTACGTCCGCATGCGTGCGCTCGGGGACCCCGACGTCCTGCTCCGCGGCGGGGCCGCGCCCGGGTCGGCCGACCCCGCGGCATGGCGCCCGTGGCGGACCTACGCGACCCACCACCTGTGGAACGCGGCCGACGAACGACGGCGCACGGGCCGTCGCGGACGCCCTCCACAGGCCGGGGACGCGATGTCCGAAACCCGCCAGCCATCGACCCGTGCCGTCCCGCACAGTGGACGTGCGACGATGAAGAGGGAAGGACCATGACGATGACGCTGTACACGACGATCGACAGCCCGCTCGGCGAGCTGCTGCTGGTGGGCGAGGAGTCGGCCACAGCCGAGGGCGGCACCGCACTCGCCTCTCTCTCCGTGCCCGGCCAGAAGGGCGGCGCGTCCGTCGAGGAAGGCTGGAGCGAGGACGCGCAGGCGTTCGCCACCGTCGCGGCGGAACTGCACGCGTACTTCGAGGGCCGCCGGACCGGCTTCGGCATCGAGTACGCGACCGGCCGGGGAACCGACTTCCAGCGACGCGTCTGGCGGGCGCTCGACGCCATCCCCTACGGCACGACACTCAGCTACGGCGAGATCGCCGAACGTATCGGCGCCCCACGCGCGGCGGTCCGGGCGGTCGGCACGGCGATCGGGGCCAACCCGCTCCTGGTCGTACGCCCCTGCCACCGGGTGATCGCCGCGAGCGGGGCCCTGTCCGGCTACGCCGGTGGCCCGGAGCGCAAGCGGCAGCTGCTGGACCTGGAGAGCGGGCACCGGGCGGCCTGACGGCCACGCGCACGTCCCCGGCAGTACGAGAAAGGCCACCCCATGGATGCCCTCATCCCACGCCCCGCCATGGAGGTCGCGCCCGGAGCGTGGCACGTTCCGGGCTGGCTCGGCCTCGCCCGGCAGCGCGAACTGGTCACGGCGTGCCGCGACTGGGCGACGTGGCCCGTTCCCATCCGGCACACCCGGCTGCCGCGCGGCGGTGTCATGTCGGTGCGGACGGTCTGCGTCGGCTGGCACTGGCAGCCGTACCGGTACACCCGCACCGCGGACGACGTGAACGGCCGGCGCGTCGCCGCGTTCCCGGAATGGATGGCCGACCTGGGCCGCAGCGCCGTCCGCACCGCCTACGGGAACGAGGCGGCAGCCCGGGAGTACCGCCCGGACACCGCTCTGATCAACTTCTACGACGGGCAGGCCCGGATGGGCATGCACCAGGACAAGGACGAGAGGTCGTCCGCCCCGGTCGTCTCGCTGTCCGTCGGGGACACCTGTGTCTTCCGCGTCGGCAACACCGAGACCCGGACCAGGCCGTACACCGACATCGAACTCGCCTCGGGCGACCTGTTCGTCCTCGGCGGCCCGTCGCGTTTCGCCTACCACGGGGTCCCCAAGGTCCTGGAAGGGACGGGCGATCCGGCGACCGGACTGAGGTCGGGGCGGCTGAACATCACCATGCGGGTCACAGGACTCTCCGACGGGACCGCCCCCAGCACGCCGTGACGACCGCGTTGTCAGTGCCGGCACGTAGCTTGATCCATGTTCCGCCGATCGGGCGTGAACAACCCCTCAGCTGTGCATTGGAGATGGCGCGTTGTCGGATTGGGAGAGGTCGAGCACGGCCCGGGTGACACCACCCGCGAGGCCGCGCAAGCTCGCCAAGGTTCCGTTCGTCGAGCTGGCCGACGGACGCCTGCAAGGCGTCGTGTCCAGTGGCTCGGACATCGGACGGGTCTACGTGTCGTCCGTCGCGGCGGGGACGTACGCCTTCGCCTGCAGCACCAACAACAACCGGCCCTGCGGGGGTGCGCGCGGTTCGTTCTGCAACCACATAGGCGCCCTGGTCACCGAAGCCGTGCTGCAGTACGGCACCGAGCGGGTCCTGCGGTATCTGCGGATCGAACTCCCGGAGGCCGGCGCGGACGGCCCCGCGCTGCTCGCCGCGATGCGGAGCACCCGCCCGCAGGCGGACGGTTCCAAGGCCGCCGCCTCCGTCTTCAGCCGCTTCCTCCGGCACCTGACGTATCTCGAACACGCCCCGGTCACCACGCCGTCGCCCGAGATGCACTTCTTCCCTCCGGCCAGGGAGGCCGCGTGATGCGCGCCGACCGACTCACCGCCCCCGTTGAGGGGATGGAGGAAGCCCTCGCCGCCGTAGACGCCTTCGACGAGGCTCTCGTCGCCGGTCTGCTCCGCCCGCAGCCCGCGGGGGCGGGCGGAGTGATCCCCCTCGCTGAGGCCGTGGCGGGTTCCCCGCTGGCCTCCGTCACCGCCGAGGCGTCCGCGAAGGCGGCCGCCGGGGCCGCGGGCGAGGACCACTTCGTCGCCCTGGCCGCCGCCAGGACCGCGCTGCTCGGCGCCGCCCACGACGCATTGCTTCTCCGTGCCGAGGAGGCCACGGGGCGCTCCCGGGAGGAGCCGAGCGCTCCGGCCGCGGGCCAAGACGCTCCGGCCAACCTGCTGACCGCCGCCCGGGCCTGGCTCTGCGACCTCGCCCGCTGCGGCTGGCAGGGACTCGACCACGAGGTCGTGTCCGGAGCGGCGGAGGTCGTCTCCGCGATGCTCCCCGAACCCTCGCTGCGCCGTCTCGCCTTCCTGCTCGACGGCTTCGCCGCCGAACTCGCCGCGTCCTGCCCCGGTTCCTCCATGGAGCGCTTCCCGGCACGCCGATGGGCCGACCTGTGGACCCGCGGCATGCTGCTCACCCTGCCGGGGGCGGCCGGCACGCCCGTCACCGGTACGGCGGACGGACGTCTTCTCCCTCTCGGCATCGACCTCCAGGAGCATCCGACCGCCGCGCAGGCTCAGGTGCACGCGGTGCTGGAGCCGGCGGACGGATCGGCGCCCCGGCTGGTGCGCGCCGCGGTGTCGGTGCCCAAGCCCGACACGGTCCTGGGAGCGGGTGTGTGGCAGCTGCTCCGTCCTCACATGTCGCTCCTCGCGGCCGCGGGTGAGGGCCGTTCGATGGAGCTCACCGGAATGCCGGTCACCGCGGAGGGCGACCTGATCTGGAGTGACGACCACGCCCGCACGGGGGAACCCGCCGAGGCGTTCGCCACCGCAAGAGTGGCCCTCCCCACCGCGACCGCACCGGTGACGGCCCCGCTGGACCGTCACCCGGCGCCCATCGCCGTTCCCGTTTTCCTGGAGGGCTACACCGCCCGCGCGGACGAGGACGGCACGGTGACCTTCACGGTCGCAGGGGCCGACCTGACCGTCGACACCGACCGCATCCCCACGGCCGGACCGCTCACGCCCGAGGCGGTCGCCAGGTCCGGCGCCTGCATCGCCCTCGTCCGCTGGGACGCGGGGGAGTTCACCCTGCAGCCGCTCGCCGTCGAGACCATGGTCCGCAAGAAGGTGACCGCCGTGCACGCGGGCGCCTGGGCGGGAGGGACCACCGACAAGGCCGGGGCCAGGGCCGAGAAGGCCGCCACCGACGCGGTGAAGGTGCTCAGCGAGCGCGCGGGAAGGCTGCTGCGGAAATGACCGGACAGCCGAACCACGCGGGGACCGAAGACACCGCCCAGGCCAACCGCAGGCAGGTCCTCTACTGGCGCCTGCTCGCCCAGCTCTTCGACCACGAGGAGCATGCGCCCCTGGAGTCGGCGAGCCTCGCCGTCGTCGAGGACATCGGGCTTCCGCCCGCACTCCTGGACCCGCAGACGGCGGTCGACTCCGTGGTGCAGCGCCACCCCGAGCTCGCCGCCGAGTTCGAGGGCCTGATGGTGCCCGGCGTGGCGGAGGAGGCGGAGACCGAACCCGGGTTGGATCCGGGGGAAGGGGCCGGCGCGGAGACAGGGGAGGCATCGGACGCCGACGACCGTGACCGGGCCGCAGAGGTGCGCCGCGCCGCGCTCGTGTCCAAGGTCCTGCTCAACGTCTTCCACTCACCTCCCGGAAACGTCTCCGCGAGCCAGCTGTCCCGGTGGCAGTCCGACGCGGGCTGGCTGGAACGCGCCCTCGGCTGCGAGCCCGGCCAACTGCGCGGCGGACGGGCCGGGGGTACGGGCGCAGGCCCCACCGGCACGGGCGGCGGCGGCCGGACCCCCGATCTGAGCCGGCTCATCCCGGAGATCGGCCCGGAGCTCGGCTCGATCGAGGCGGGTCTCGTCCGGCGGATGCGGCTGCGCGAGGTGCTCGCCGACCCGCAGCTCGCCGGCCGGCTGACACCAAGCATGTCCCTGATCGAACAGCTGCTGCGCGACAAGGACAACCTCTCCGGTGTCGCACTGGCCAACGCGAAGGCCCTGATCCGGCGCTTCGTCGACGAGGTCGCCGAGGTGCTGCGGACCCAGGTGGAGAAGTCGAGCGTTGGCGCTCTGGACCGCTCGGTCCCGCCCAAGCGGGTCTTCCGCAACCTGGATCTCGACCGCACGATCTGGAAGAACCTCACCAACTGGGACCCCGAGGAGGAACGCCTCTACGTCGACCGGCTCTTCTACCGCCACACCGCGCGGAAGACGACGCCGCAGCGACTGATCGTCGTCGTCGACCAGTCGGGGTCCATGGTGGACTCGATGGTCAACTGCACCATCCTGGCCTCCATCTTCGCGGGCCTGCCCAAGGTCGACGTCCACCTCATCGCGTACGACACCCAGGCGCTCGACCTCACCCCGTGGGTGCACGACCCCTTCGAGACACTGCTGCGGACCAACCTCGGGGGCGGTACCGACGGCACGGTGGCCATGGCCCTGGCCCAGCCGAAGATCGCCGAGCCCCGCAACACCGTCGTGGTGTGGATCTCGGACTTCTACGAATGGCAGACCGAGCCGCTCTTCGAGTCGATGGCCGCCATCCACCGCTCCGGGGCGAAGTTCATCCCCGTGGGTTCGGTGACCAGCTCCGGCCGGGCCAGCGTCAACCCGTGGTTCCGGGAACGCTTCAAGGACCAGGGGACCCCGGTGCTCTCCGGCCACATCCGCAAGCTGGTCCACGAGCTCAAGACCTTCCTCACCTGAGGCCGACGGCCCAGCGGCCACGCCAGGCCCCGGATCTCCGCCGGGTCCGGCCGGCATCACGCTCCCACCCGTGTCCGGCGCGGGTGAACCCGCAGACCCTCACTCTCCGAAAGGCTCATCAGACATGTCCGACCTGCTGCGCGCCCCCGCCGAGATCAAGTACGCCGAGGAGCTCGACTGGCTCGAATCGATCGACGACGGCCCCAAGCCCTTCTCCTGGCGGCTCTCCCCCAAGATGGTCCGCCTCTTCATCCTGGGGTCGGAGCGCGCCGACGGACTCGACCGCGAGATCTCCCAGAAGTGGTACGGCGACCGGAGCTTCGTCGAGCGTTCCATCGTCACCCTCGCCTCCGACCGCGGGCTGCTGCTGATCGGCGACCCCGGGACGGGCAAGAGCTGGCTGGCCGAGCTGCTGTCCGCCGCCATCTCCCGCAACTCGACGCTCGTGGTGCAGGGCACGGCAGGCACCACGGAGGACCACATCAAGTACTCCTGGAACGTGTCCATGGTGATCTCCAAGGGCCAGTCGCGGGAGTCGATGATCCCCTCACCGCTGATGACCGCGATGGAGACCGGGGCGATCGGCCGCTTCGAGGAACTCACCCGCTCCACCAGCGACGTCCAGGACGCGCTGATCTCCATCCTCTCGGAGAAGTACATCTCGGTCCCGGAGATGGACAGCGACAACATCGTCTTCGCCAAGCCCGGATTCTCCGTCATCGCCACGGCCAACAGCCGCGACCGCGGCGTCAACGACCTGTCCTCCGCCCTCAAGCGCCGCTTCAACTTCGTCCGCATCCCGGTCGTGACGAACAAGAGGAGCGAGGCGGAGATCGTCCGCTTCCGCACCGAGGAACTGCTGCGCCGCCACCAGATCGAGCTGGACGTCCCCCCGACCCTGCTCGACGTACTGCTGCAGAGCTTCGCGGACCTGCGGGCCTCCTCCGCCGCCGCGGGCAGCGACGACGAGAAGCTGGAGTCGGCGCTCTCGTCCGCCGAACAGATCGGCGTGCTGGAGGACGCCATCCTGCACAGCAACTTCTTCGGCGAGCGCACCCTCACCGCGCGCACCCTCGCCTCCTCGCTGGTCGGATCGCTCGCGCGGCGTGAACCGGAGGACCTGGCCATCCTCAACAAGTACCTGCACGGAGTGGTCGAGCCCCGCAGCAAGGAACAGGGCGGCTCCTGGCCGGAGTTCCTCGAGGGCGGCCGCGACGCGATCGCGACCCTGTCGTGAGCGCCCTGACCGGGGGATCGCCGTTCGCGGCATTGCGCGGCCAGCTCCAGGACGCGGCGGCGGAGTTCGCCGCAGGCGAGGACGCGCTGCGGGGCATCCTGCTCGGCATCGTCGACGACGTCGACCGCGCGGTGCGTGAGCCCCTGGAGATCTTCCCCGTCTGCCACCACTCGCCGGCATCCGCCGTCGCGATGGCCAGGCGGCTGCGGGAGAAGCAGCCGAAGGTCGTGTACCTGGAGCTGTGCGAGGACATGGCGCCCCTCCTGTCCGAGCTGAGGAACTGCCGGCTCCCCGTGGCCGTCCAGGCCTTCGCCAGCGAGGTCAAGGGCTTCCCGGCGGAGTGGGCGCCCCTCTCGGTCGTCGCCCCGATCACGGAGGCGTCGGCCGAGTACCAGGCCATCGCCTATGCCCTGGAGACCCCGGGCGTGGAGCTCGTCCTCGTCGACCGTTCCTCTGACCATGTGTTCCAGTGGCAGGCCGGTGAGACGGGGGAGGCCGCGCCGGACAGTGCTCCCACCGACGAGGAGGCGGCGCTGCACGGCGACGCCGTAGGGGTGGAGATCGGCGATCTGCGGCCCCGCTTCGCCGAGCTGGAGGAGCACCTCCTGCGCCACGGAAAGGTTCGGCACTGGTCGGAGTGGTGGCACCAGTACGTCGAGCTCCCGCTCGGCGACAGCGACCACGACACCTACCGGCAGGTCATGCTCCTCATCGGCAGCCTCTTCCGCCGGCTGGCCCCCGGGGACACCCATCGTGTCCGCGTCGACGAGGACCGCGAGCGGTACATGTGGACGCGGATGCGTGAACACCTCGCGGCGACCGGCACCGACCCCGAGGACTGCCTCTACGTCTGCGGCGCCTTCCACGCGTCGAGCCGGGTCGAGGAGTTCGGGGTCCACGGCAGCGACACCTTCTCGATCAGCCCGCCGAGCGAGAGCACCTGGCAGTACGGGCTGATCCCGTCCAGCCACGCGGCGATCGAGGCGCAGTTCGGCCTGGCCGCCGGGTCCGTGTCGATCGCGGCGACCCAGTGGGCGAAGAACCTCAAGCGCACCCGGGTGCAGCCGTTCCGGCTCGCCGGCCAGGCCGGGGCCAAGAAGGCGGCGAAGCCCCGCAAGGCCCTCGGCACCGGCGCTCCGGTGACCCCGGAGGCTCCCTCCGACAGGCTCTCCGGTTTCCTGCAGAGCCCGCCCGCGCTCGACCGCCTGGACGAGGCCGAACTCCTCGGCTGGTCCGTGGAGATCGTGCGCTCCGCCCGCCGCAACGGCTATCTCTCCTCCACCGCTGACGCCATCGCCGTGTTCGAGACGTCGATCCTGCTGGCCGGCATGCGCGACAGGGCCAAGCCCACCCCGTACGACTTCCAGGACGCGGCTGTCACCTGCATCGAGAAGGACACCGTGCCGGGGAGGCGCGATGTGCGCCGCCTCGTCGAGATCCTGATGGGCGGCGACAGGATCGGTCAGGTCGGCTACGAGGCACTGCCGCCCCTGGCGCGCGATGTGCACGACCGGCTCGCCCCGCTGGGCCTGAAGCTCCAGCAACGCGGTGTGCGGCGGGCTCTGCTGGACATGACCACGCAACCGGAGCTCCGGCAGTGCTCCGATGTGCTGTGGATGCTGCGCCGTCTGATGCCCCAGGGCGCCGCACGGCCGATCATGGGGGAGCGGGAGCTCGGCAAGCAGTCGGTCCAGGAGTCCTGGGACCTGGCACTCGGCACCCACCAGCGGGCCCTCATCGAGCTCGGATACGAGGGTGTCAGCATCGAGCAGGTGCTGGAACAGCGCCTGCGTCGTGCGGCGTACGCCTCCGGTGCCACCACCGCGGACGTCCTGGCGGCCGTCGAGGACGCCCTGCTCCATCTGCGCGGCGACCGCCTCGCCGACGAGCTGGGTACCCGGGCCCTCGAGGTGCTGGCCACCGAGCGCAGTGTGGACGGGGCGCCCGAGGTCCTGCGCAGGGTGCGCCGGCTCCTTGCGTACTACCGTCTCACCCGTCCGGAACTGCCCGCGTGGATCGAGTCCTTCGCGACGACGGGATACGCGCACTACTGCACCCTGCTGCCGACGGCCTTCGCCGACGAGGACGTGACGACGCGCCAGGTCGCGGCGATGCTGGGATTCCTCTTCAGCATGGAGAGCCTGGCGCTGTCCCTCGGCTGCGACCGCACCCAGCTGGACCTGGCCTTCGCCCAGTCGCACCCGAAGGAGCAGTCCCGGGTGGCTCTGCTGTGGGCCGCCCAGGTCCACCTCGGACGCCTCTCCCGCGCCGAGCTGCGGCAGCGCTGCGACGAACTGCTCGGCAACCCCTTGGCCGTGCCGGCCTATCCGCGCTACCTGAGTGGATTCCTGCACGCGCTGGAGCCGGTGCCGCAACTCGCCGACTTCGTGGTGGAAGCGGTGTCGAACGCGTTCGCGCGGCTCCCCGACCCGGTTCTGCTGCCCTGGCTGCCCACGCTGATCACCACCCTGCGGGCGGAGGGCGGCGACCTGACCCCGCTGCTGGTCCGCGAGGCCGGACGGATCTTCCCGGGGCGCCTCGCCGCCCTGGACTCCTGGGTCCCGCCGTGGCAGGCCGTATCGCAGCCCCCGGTCACCCCGGTTCCGGCGGGCGGCGGTACGGCGGGCCGGTCCGAGCTCCTCGCGGCGCACCCGGAGACCTGCGACAGCCTGGCCGAACTGCTGGGCTGTCCCGGCCCCTGGGCGGCGGCCGCCCCGGCGTCGTCCGGTGCGCTGCTCCTCGGTCGTCACCCGGAGACGGCCGAGGCACTGGGGGCGCTGCTGGCCGTCTGACGCGGTGCGCCCGTCGCCTCACCCGCCCGGCCGGCCGGGTCCGGCCCGTTCGTGGACGGGCCGGAGCCGTGCGGGGCCAGATCTCTGCTCGGCCACCGGCACGGTCAGTTCCCGTTCACCTCGATCTGCCACGATCGTCGGGTGGACTACCCGAACGACCAGGCACCTGGCGCACCGATCCGCTCCGGCATCCCGGAGCACGGCCGTATCCCGAAGTACTACGCGGTGAAGGCTCATGTATCGCTCCTGCTCGACGAGTTGGGAGAGGGAGGGCTGCTTCCCACGGAGCGGGACCTGGCGCTGCGGTACGAGGTCTCCCGCGAGACCGTGCGCCAGGCGCTGCGGGAACTGCTGCTGGAGGGGAGGCTGCGCAGGCAGGGCCGGGGCACCGTGGTCGCCGGCCCCAAGCTGGAACAGCCACTCTCGCTGGCGAGTTATACCGAGGGCGTGCGTCGGCAGGGCAGGACGCCTGGACGTCACCTGATCGGCTTGGAGCGGTTCCCCTGCCCCGCCGCGCTGGCGGCCGAGATCGAGGTGGAGCAGGGTGAGCCCGTATGGCACATGGAGCGCGTCCTGCTCGCCGACGACGAGCGGGTGGGTCTGGAGAGCACCTATGTCACCGTCGCCCGACTACCGCTCCTCGACAAGGAGTTCGATCCGGACTCCTCCTTCTACGCCTACCTGGTCGAGCGCCACGGCATTTCCTTCGGTGACGCGGACGAACGCATCGAGACGGTCCTCGCCACCCCTCGCGAGGCCCTCCTGATCGGCACCCCGCCCGCGCTGCCGATGCTGCTGCTGCACCGACTCTCCAGGGACTCCCAGGGGCTTCCGCTGGAGCGGGTGCGGACCCTCTTCCGCGGCGACCGCTTCTCCTTCAGCACCCGTCTGAACGGCACCCGCTGACGGTTCCCGGTGTGGAAGACCGAACCCGCCCGATTGCACATCACGAAAAGGTAACGGGTCTGGTCCAAGCTTGCGGTCCAGTTCACCTCCGCGTCGCCTGACGGACCGGTACGGGTCATCCGTCGCCGGGAGCGTTGCCGCCGTGAGAGTCATCGTCGTAGGAGCCGGCGTGGTGGGAACCATGCACGCCTGGCACGCAGTGAACCGCGGCCACGAGGTCGTACAGATCGAGCGCGAGAGCGAGGCGCGAGGGGCGTCGCTCCGCAATTTCGGACAGATATGGGTGAGCGGCCGGGCGGGCGGCGAGGAGCTGGAGACCGCCCTGCGCGCCCGTGAGCTGTGGGAGGCCCTCGGGGAGCGGGTGCCGGACCTCGGCTTCCGTGCGTGCGGATCGCTCACCCCGCTCCGCACGGAGCTCGAGACCGCCGTGGCCGAGGCGGCCCTGGCGCGGTCCGATGCGGCGGCCCGCGGCTACAAACTGCTGACCGCCACCGAGGCGCGGGCCCTCAACCCCGCCCTGCGAGGCGCCTTCGAGGCCGCCCTGTGGTGCGAGCGGGACGCGGCCGTGGAACCCAGGACCGCCCAGCTCGCCCTGAAGCAGGCCCTGCTGGCCACCGGCAGGTACACCTACCTCGGCGCCCGGGAGGTCCGTGAGGTCGTCGGAACGGCATCCGTACGTGACGACCACGGCGACATCCACACCGGTGACGCGGTCGTCCTCGCCACCGGTGCCTGGCTCGGCGGCCTGGTCCGGGAACTCGCCGGCCCCGACCTGCCGGTGCGCCGGGTCAGGCTGCAGATGATGCAGACCGACCCGCTGGGCGAAGCGCTCACCACCTCGGTGGCAGACCCCGACAGCTTCCGCTACTACCCGGCCTACGCCTCAGACGCGCTCGACGCCCTCAACTCCGGCCAGCCCCAGTCGCCGACCGCCGCCGCACACCGCATGCAACTGCTGATGGTCCAGCGTCGCGACGGCGGGCTGACCATCGGCGACACCCACGAGTACGAGCACCCCTTCGCCTTCGACACCGTGGAGGAGCCGTACGAGCACCTCACCGGAGTCGTCGAATCCCTCCTCGGCCGCCCCCTGCCGCGCGTCCGCCGCAGGTGGGCCGGGGTCTACGCCCAGTGCACCGACATCGGCCGCGTCGTCCACCGCCAGCAGGTGAGCGCCGGAGTCTGGCTGGTCACCGGGCCCGGTGGGCGGGGGATGACCTGCTCGCCCGCCATCGCCGAAACGACCGCAGACGAACTGGGCTGGTGACACACATGACGTCGACATCCTCGACCACGGCACCCTCGGCCTCCGCTCCCGACGACAGGCTTGACCTCGTCGTCCTGGACATGGCCGGGACGACCGTCGCCGACGGCGGCCTCGTGGAGGAGGCCTTCTCCGCCGCCGCGCAGCGCCTCGGAGTCCAGCCAGGCACGACCGAGCACGCCGCTCAACTCGACTACGTGCGCGCCACCATGGGCGAGTCCAAGATCTCCGTGTTCCGGCATCTGTTCGGTGACGAGGAGAAGGCCCGCCAGGCCAACCGCGCGTTCGAGGAGGCGTACGGCGCGCTCGTCCACGGCGGCAGGATCTCCGCTCTCCCCGGGGCACGAGACGCCATCGAGCGGCTCACCGCCGAAGGCCGCACCGTTGTCCTGACAACGGGCTTCGCCCGCACCACCCAGGACGCCATCCTCGCCGCGCTGGGCTGGCAGGACCTCGTGCCGCTCACGCTCTGCCCGGCCGACGCAGGCGGGCGTGGCCGCCCCTACCCGGACATGGTCCTCGCGGCGTTCCTGCGGACCGGCGTCGTCGACGACGTCCGGCGGATCGTCGTCGCGGGGGACACCTCCTACGACATGCTCAGCGGCGTACGCTCCGGTGCCGGGATCGTCGCCGGGGTCCTCACCGGCGCCCACGACAAGGACCAGCTCGCCCGGAACGGGGCCACGCACGTCCTCTCCTCCGTGGCAGAACTGCCGGACCTCATCGCGCGGGCCGAAGCATGAGCGGCCCCACCTCCGCCGGAATCCGCTTCGACCAGGTCACCGTCACCTACGGCCGAAGCACCGTCCTCGACCGGCTCGATCTCACCGTCGAGCCGGGTGAAGTCATGGCCCTACTCGGCCCCTCCGGCTCGGGGAAGACCACCGCCCTGCGCGCCGTCGCCGGCTTCGTCCGCCCGGCGTCGGGGCGGGTGTACCTCGGCGACCGCGACGTCACCGCGCTGCCTCCGCACCGGAGGGGAATCGGCATGGTCGTCCAGCAGTACGCGCTCTTCCCGCACATGCGGGTCCGGGAGAACGTCGCCTTCGGGCTCAGAGCCCAGAAGGTACCCAGGGCCGAGATCGCGGGCCGGGTTGACGAGTCGCTCGGACTCGTCGGCATGGCCGCATACGCCGACCGCCACCCCCGCGAGCTCTCCGGCGGGCAGCAGCAGCGCGTCGCCATCGCCCGCGCGCTGGCGATCCGCCCGGGAGTGCTGCTGCTGGACGAGCCGCTCTCGGCCCTCGACGCACAGCTGCGTTCCGGGATGCTCGCCGAACTCGCCCGTCTGCACCGAGAACTGCCGGACGTGTCCATCCTCTACGTCACCCACGACCAGGTGGAGGCGCTCACCCTCGCGGACCGGATCGCCGTCATGGACCGTGCCCGGCTCCAGGACTGCGGCACCCCGCAGGAGCTCTACCGCAAGCCGCGCACCGAGTTCACCGCCTCGTTCGTCGGCAACGCCAACCTGCTGCCGGTCACGGTCGGCAGGAAGCCGGGCAGCGCGGAATTCGAAGGACGCCCGCTCACCGTCACCCCCGGTGACGCCGCCGTCGGCGCGACGGCGACCCTCTGCGTGCGGCCCCACCTCGTCGGGCTCGGCGCGGGCCCCAACGCCCTGACCGGCACCGTCACCGAGGTCCAGTGGCGCGGTTCCACCCACCGGCTGCACGTCGACACCGGCGGGCACCGCCTCATGGCGGACGTACGGGAACTGCGTGACGCGCCGGCCCTCGGCGACACGGTCACCCTGCACTTCGCCGCCGAGGACGCCGTCCTGCTCCCGGCCGGTGCGGCCGAGACCGCCTCCGCCCACCGGGGTGGGGCCGATGCCTGAGGCCGCCGTGATCGCCGCCGACGAGACGAAGGCCCTGCCGACCGTTACCTCCACGGGTGATCCGGCCCGGCCCAAGAGGCCCTGGCGCGGTGCGCCGCGCACCACCCCGGCGTTCCTCTGGGCGCTGCCGCCCGTCGTCGCTCTGTCACTCGCCTTCCTCTACCCGCTGGTCCTCGTCGTCCAGCAGTCCTTCACCCCGGACGGGGGCGGCACCTCTCTCGAGCCCTACAACGAGGTCTTCGCCTCCGAGTCCTTCCGATCCGCGCTCATGACGACGGTCTGGCTGGCCCTGGGATCGACCGCCGGCTGCCTCGTCCTGGGATTCGTCCTGGCCCTGGTCATCGCCTTCGTGCCCTTTCCCGGCGCCCGCGCCGTGGCCAGGTTCATCGACGTTTTCCTCTCCTTCCCGTCCTTCCTGATCACGCTCGCCCTGCTGTTCGTCTACGGCAGCGTGGGCTTGGCCAACGGCGTGTGGACGGGCGTCACGGGAGCGTCCGAGGGGCCCTTCCACTTCCTGACCACACCCTGGGGTGTGCTCCTCGCGGAGATCACCTACTTCACCCCGTTCGTGATGCGTCCCCTGCTGGCGGCCTTCTCCCAACTGGACGGCGCGCAACTGGAGGTGGCGTCCTCACTCGGCGCCGGGCCCGCTCGCGTCGTACGCCGGGTCATCCTCCCCGAGGCGCTCCCGGCACTCGCCGCGGGCGGCAGCCTGGTCCTGGTCATGTGCCTCAACGAGTTCGGGATCGTGCTCTTCACCGGGGCCAAGGACGTCACGACGCTGCCGATGCTCGTCTACACCAAGGCGATCCTGGAATCGGACTATCCGGCGGCCTGTGCCGTCGCCGTGGTCAACATCGTCATCTCCGT
The DNA here is from genome assembly GCF_043199535.1 of Streptomyces sp. NPDC048590. Taxonomy (NCBI): domain Bacteria; kingdom Bacillati; phylum Actinomycetota; class Actinomycetes; order Kitasatosporales; family Streptomycetaceae; genus Streptomyces; species Streptomyces sp. NPDC048590. The sequence goes on from NZ_JBICWC010000012.1 coordinate 237,349, forward strand.
AGGCCTCTACGGCGTCTACCGGGTGGTGAGCCGTCGTGCTGGTGCATAGCCGCGCCGGGAGGTGGGCCGCCTGCGCCCTCTTCCTCGTACTCTTCGTCCCGCTCTTCGCGGTGCCGCTCGCCGTGGTCGTCGCCGCCTCGTTCGCCACGAACTGGTCCGGCGCCTTCCCCTCCGGGCCGACCGGTGCGCACTACTCCGCCGCCACCGGTGCCGACTCCCTGCAGGCGCTGGGCACCAGCCTGGCGACCGCGCTGGCGGCGAGTCTGCTCGCCCTCACCGTCGGCAGCTGGGCGGCGCTCGCGGCGGCCTCCCTGCACAACCGGGGCAAGCGGCTCCTGGACGCGCTCTTCGTGCTCCCGGTCGCCGTGCCGTCCGTCGTCGTCGGGCTCTCCGTGCTCGTGGCCTTCAGCCGGCCACCCGTCCTGCTCAACGGGACGCGCTGGATCGTGATCCTCGCGCACACCGTCCTGGTGACCGCGTTCGCCTATCAGTCCGTCTCGGCGGCGATCGTACGGCTGGACCCCATGTACGAACAGGCGGCGGCCGGCCTCGGCGCCCGCCCCGCGTACGTCCTGTGGCGGGTCAAGCTGCCCCTGCTGCTGCCCTCCCTCACCGCCGCCGCGGGACTCTGCTTCGCCCTGTCCATGGGGGAGCTGAGCGCCACGATGATGCTCTATCCACCCGACTGGACACCGCTGCCCGTGCGGATCTTCGCCGCCACCGACCGCGGCTCGCTCTTCACCGGCGCGGCCCTCGCCGTGGTCCTCATGGGAACGACGCTCCTGGTGCTGCTGGGCGTCTCCCGCATCCGGACCCGGGCCACCTTCCGCTGACCCGCCCGCATCCCCTGTCGACGAACAACTTTATGGAGACACGACACCCATGCGCACGAATGTCCTCAAGCCCCTGTCGGCCGTGGCCGGCTGTCTCGTCCTCGCCTCGGCGCTCTCCGCCTGCGGCGGCTCGTCCGCCGCCTCCGACGAGAAGGTCGTCACGGTCTACAGTGCCGACGGCCTCAAGGGCGAGAACGGTGACGGCTGGTACGACAAGATATTCGCCGACTTCGAGAAGAAGACCGGCATCAAGGTCGAGTACGTGGAGGGCGGATCGGGAGAGCTGGTGCAGCGGACCCTGCGCGAGAAGTCCAACACACAGGCCGATGTCCTCGTCACCCTTCCGCCCTTCATCCAGCAGGCGGCCGCCAAGAAGCTGCTGACGGCGTACGAGCCGGCCGGATCGGACCAGGTCGGCGCCGCCGACAAGGCGTCCGACGGCACCTGGACCTCGGTCGTCAACAACTACTTCGGCTTCGTGTACAACAAGAAGCAGCTGCCCGCGGCTCCCAAGAGCTGGGAGGACCTGCTCGACGCCCGGTACAAGGGGAAGCTCCAGTACTCGACCCCGGGGGTCGCCGGCGACGGTACGGCGGTACTCATCAAGGCGATGCACGACTTCGGCGGCAAGGAGCCGGCGATGGAGTACCTCGGCAAGCTCCAGGCCAACAACGTCGGCCCGTCCGCCTCGACCGGAAGGCTCGCCCCCAAGGTGGACAAGGGGGAACTCCTGGTCGCCAACGGTGACGTCCAGATGAACTACGCCCAGTCCAAGGACATGCCCAACCTCGGCATCTGGTTCCCGGCCAAGGGCGCCGGCAGGCCGACCACCTTCGCCCTGCCGTACGCGGCCGGCCTGGTCGACAAGGCGCCGCACTCGGAGAACGGCCGGAAGCTGCTGGACTTCATGCTCTCGGAGCAGGCGCAGCAGGAGGTCAGCGAGGTCGGCGGCGGCTTCGCCGCCCGCGAGGACGTGACCGCCACCGACGCCAACGCCACCGAACTCGCCTCGCTGATGAAGGGCGTGGAGATCTTCGAGCCGGACTGGTCGGACATCGGTGAGCACCTGGACGACTACGTGGACGCCTGGAAGTCGGCCACCGGAAGCTGATCGTTGCCGGATGATTCACCGGAGCGGCGTGGACCGCCGACGCTTCGTCGCGAAATGATAACGAGTCTGGACCAAACCGCAACACCCTTGCTCTGTAACGGAGTTGCGTCCAATTCCTGTATCCCGATGGAGGCTTTCCGTGTCCACAGGTATGTCCCGCCGCTCTGTCCTCCTTGCCGCGGTGGCCCTCACCGCCGCCGCCGGACCGCTCTCGGCGGTGACCGCGCGCGCCGCGGCCCGCACCCCCAAGGTCCTTCTCGTCGGCCTCGACGGCGCGCTGCTCGGCCGGATCAAGGACGCCGACGCTCCGAATCTCGACGGCCTCATGGCGAGCGGTCTGACCTCGCTGAGCGCGCTCTACGCCGAGCCGCTGGCCCCCACGCTGTCGGGCCCCGGATGGTCGACGGTCCTCACCGGCGTGTGGCCCGACAAGCACCTGGTGAAGGACAACGCCTTCACCGGCAACGCCTTCGCCCGCTACCCCGACTTCCTCACCCGCGTCGAAACCGCGAAGCCCGCCCTCTCCACCTACGCCGTCGCGTCCTGGAACCCCCTCACCACCACGGTCTTCTCCTCGAAGGTCGACACCAGGGTGTCCACACCGTCTGCCGAGTACGACACCGGAACCACCAGCCGCGCGGTCGCGGAGCTGCGCGACGGCAACCGGGACGCCGTCTTCGTGCACCTGGACAACATCGACCACGCGGGACACAGTTACGGCGCGGCGAGCAGCCAGTACCTCACCGCGATCCACGATGCCGACGCCCAGATCGGCCGGATGGTTGCCGCAGTCAGGGCCCGGCCCTCGTATGCCTCGGAGGACTGGCTGATCATGGTCACCGCCGACCACGGCCACACCGATGCCGGGGGCCACGGTGGTTCGAGCGCCGCGGAACGGCAGACCTTCCTCGTCGCGTCAGGCGGAGGCATCACAGCCGGGTCCACCCGGCACGACATCAAGATGCCCGACGTCGCGGCCTCGGCCCTGGCGCACCTCGGCATACCGGTCGACCCGGCCTGGGGCCTCGACGGCCGCCCCCTCCAGCAGCCCGCCCCGGACGCCTTCGACTCGCTGCGGTCCCGGCTCGCGACCCGGGTCGACGAGACCGGTATCGGTGCCTCGGTCGTCGGCTTCACCCATACCCCACCCACCGGCTGGAGCGTCGACAACGGCGCCATGGGCACCGGGGGCGTCACCGAGTGGCGAGGGTGGGCCTTCACGACCGACGAGTTCTGGACCGCCGCGGAGCGCGGCCAGGGCCGCGAGAACAACATCCGGGCCCGTAACGTCTTCGCGGTCGCCGACGGAGACGAATGGGTCGACAAGAGCTACAGCGGCACCTTCGACTCCACCCTCGTCACCCCCGCCTGGAAGGTCACCGGCGGCTCCACGGCCGTACTCCGGTACACCACCTACTACCGGCAGGAAGCCCCGCAGAAGGGCGAGGTCCTCGTGTCGTACGACGGAGCCGCGCCCGTCGTCGTGAAGACCTACACGGGCGATGTCCCCTCCAGGGCCGAGAGCATCACGCTCCAGGTTCCCGCGGGTGCCACCACGGCCCATGTCCGGTTCCGTTACACGGGGGGCAACAACTGGTACTGGACCGTCGACGCGGTCTCGCTGACGTCGTCCTGACGACGAGGGCCTGCCGGCGGGCCAGGCCCACCGGCAGGCCCGTGACCCGTCAGGGGGTGTTGTTGGCCAGGGCGAGCAACCGTGCTTCCGTCCCGCTGAAGCGGTCGCGGTCGACGGCGCCGGAGATGCCGCTCACCGAACCGGTGGAGCTGTACTGCCAGAAGGTCCAGTACGGGAACCCGGCCGGGATCGAGGGGCTCGCGGCCGTGGTCCAGTGGGCCACGAAGAGCGGGCTCTTGGCGGACATGCCGCCCCAGTTGCCGGTGCAGGTGTTCCACCAGCTCGGGCTCGTGTAGATCACGACGTCACGCGTGGTCTTCGCCTTGTAGGTGTTGTAGAAGTCGGTGATCCAGGTCCGCATGGCCGAGGTGGACAGGCCGTAGCATCCCGCCTCGAGGTCGAGCATTCCGGGCAGCGTCAGGTTGTCCTTCGACCACGCCCCGCCGTGCGCGACGAAGTAGTTGGCCTGGGCCGCGCCGCCGGAGAGGTTGGGGCGGGCGAAGTGATAGGCCCCCCGGATCACCTTCCGGGTATGCGCGTTGGTGTAGTTGGTGCTGAACTGGGGGTCGGTGTACGTCGTCGACTCCGTCGCCTTGATGTAGGCGAACTTGATTCCGGCGGACTTGACCGAGGCCCAGTTGATCGACCCCTGGTAGTGGGAGACGTCGATGCCGGGCAGCTGGGTGGCGAGCGGCGACGCGGCGCCCTCGGCCTCGAGCTCGAGCTGTCTCGTGTCCGGCCGGAAGGCCGTGCCGTCCTCTGTGTAGCCGACGCCCATGTAACCGGCGCCCAGGGGGATTCCCGCGTCTGCCTGCGACGGCTGGGCGGCGGCCTCTCCGGCCGTGACGGCGGGAGCGAGTACGACGCTCAGGGCGAGTGCGGCCGCGGCCAGGGTGCTGCGGCGGGCGGTGCGCAGGGTGCGGAATCGGAGTGACACGGTGCCTCCAGAAGGATGGGGGGTCGGCGGCCGAGGGCAGTGGGTCTACCCGCGTAGCTGATCGGTCGTGCCGTGGGGCGACCACCACCCGGGGTGGTGGGTCGGGCGAAGGGGGTGCGGGGTTCAGCTTGGCGCGGTGCCGCCGCGTCCACCTTGATGTGATGTGGACGCGTCATGAGTGACCCATGAACGGGCGTGTGATGTAAAGGACTTACGGAAACCCTCTATGGACTAGACCATTCGAGGCGTCGGCGAGCTGCGGGGATCACTCACCGCCCGTCGAAGAATTCACGTGTCTGAAAACAACACCGGCTGAAACAAGGGGTGTTCACCGCACGCCGGGAGCATCGGTGAGGTGCCCGGAAGGGTCGGTGCGGCGCAGGACTCTGGCGAGACGGCGTCATGTCGCCATGTCGCCAGGGAGGACCCCGCCGCAGCCCTCCGGGCGCGCACATACTGCTGCCGTGATCCCCTCCCGTGAAGGAGAGTGCATGTGTTGAGGCACCCCTCCGACGGGCGGACGGCCCGGTTCGCGACGATCCCTCGCAGCCGCCCGTCCGGCCCCGTCGCCGGATCCCGCGCTCACCCGGGGCGGCGCGGAACGCGCACCGGGGGATGCCGGCCGACGCCGGCCCTCGGGGAGTCAGGGACCGTCGCCCTGTCCGCGGCTCCGCAGTACGCGAGGTAGGAGCGGCGCACCCTCCCTTGCCGCCGGCTCCGCCCCCTCGGGGATCAGTGTCATTCATCCCGGTCCGAACTGGGCCCGGTGACGTCCAACACCGCCTGGGCAGGCCATGCGTTCCCCCCATCGGCCTGCCCTCCTGAAGGAGAGTCAGCCCGTGAGACCACACGCAGGACAACCAGCGAGACCCCGCCCAGGGCGGCGTCGGGAGCCCGTGCGGGGACTGCTCGCACTCGCCCTCGCCGCGGTACTGGGGGTGCCGCTGCTCGGCGCGGACCCGGCTGCGGCAGAACCGGTGCCCACACCGGCGGCCGCACTCCGCAGCAAGGCGCCGGGCGCGCTCGTCGAGAAGCTCGGGGACCGGGACACCGTCACGTTCTGGGTGCGCCTCGACTCGGAGGCGGACAGTTCGGCGGCCCGCAAGGCCAAGTCGAAGACCGCCCGGAACAAGGCCGTCGTCAAGGCCAGGACCGAGCACGCCGAGCGCACCCAGGCGGGCCTGCGCTCCCTGCTCAGGAAGGCCGGCGCGCACTACGAGTCCTTCTGGATCAGCAACACGCTCAAGGTCACCGGGGACGAGGCGCTCGCGGAGAAGATCGCCGCCCGTGACGAGGTGGCCGCGATCGAGGCCGACACCCAGGTGGACCTCCCCGATCCGATCCCGGGCGAACAGGTGGCCGCCGCCGGCGGGACCGAGTGGAACGTCGACAGCATCGGCGCCCCCGAGGTCTGGAAGGGCGAGGGCGTGCGCGGCGAGGGCGTCGTCGTCGCCAACATCGACACCGGTGTCGACTACCTGCACCCCACCCTGATGGGTAACTACCGGGGCCTGAAGGACGACGGGACCTTCAGCCACGGATACAACTGGTTCGACGCGACACGGAGCTGCCCCGGCGAGGGTCCCTGCGACGACCACGGGCACGGCACGCACACCATGGGCACCATGGTCGGCGACGACGGCGCGGGCAACGCCATCGGTGTCGCCCCGGGAGCCACCTGGATCGCGGCCAAGGCCTGCACCCCCACAGGCTGCCCCGAGGACGCCCTCCTCGCGGCGGGCCAGTGGATCCTGGCGCCGACCGACGCCGACGGTAAGAACCCCCGGCCCGACCTGGCGCCCGACGTCGTGAACAACTCGTGGGGCGCCGACATCATCGACACCTGGTACAAGTCGATGGTCCAGGCATGGGTGGACGCCGGAATCTTCCCGTCGTTCTCCAACGGCAACGCCGGACCCGACTGCGCGACGGCGGGTTCGCCCGGCGCCTACACCAACTCCTATGCCACCGGCGCCTTCGATAGCGACGGTGACATCGCCGTCTTCTCCTCGCGAGGTTCCGGGGAGGAGGGAGCCGTCAAGCCGGACATCGCGGCCCCGGGCGTGGACATCCGATCGGCCGCACCCGGCGGCGGCTACCAGGTCATGTCGGGTACCTCGATGGCCTCGCCGCACACCGCCGCCACCGTGGCCCTGATGTGGGCGGTCTCCCCGGCGACACGCGGAGACATCGTTGCCACCGAGCGTCTCCTCGACCGGACCGCACACGACGTCGCCGACACCACCTGTGGCGGCACCGCGGAGAACAACAACGTCTTCGGTGAGGGGCGGCTCGACGCCTACGCGGCGGTGGAGGCCACCCCGCGAGGTCCGCTCGGAGCGCTGACGGGCACCGTCACGGCGGAGGGGAAGGCCCTCGCCGGTGCCACGGTGGAGGTCGACGGCCCGATGTACGCCACCGCCGAGACCCGAGCGGACGGCTCCTACGCGCTGCCGAAACTGATGGTGGGGGACTACGACGTCCGGGTGTCCAAGTACGGCTACACGGAAGCACGTTCCACCGTCACGATCACCGAGGGCGGGAACGCGACCAGCGACCTGACCGTCGAGGTCGCCCCGGTCGGCACCGTCACCGGAACCGTGAGCACCACGGGCGGACCGGAAGCCGGGGCCAAGATCTCCTGGCCCGGCGGCGCCACCGTCACCTCCGGCGCCGACGGCACCTTCTCGGCCGAGCTGCCGGCCGGAACCCACCAGTTCACCGTCACGCCCGTCTCGCGGTGTGCCACGACCGGCGCGTACTCACTGGTGGTCACCGCCGGCGCCAACCACCGTGACCTGGCCCTGCCCAGCCGCAGCGACGCCTTCGGAACCACGTGCAGGCTGGTGAAGGACGACGCTCCCTTCCCCACCGGTGAGACCAAGCTGAACGTGGGCGGCCCCTACGCCGGTGCGGGCGTCATCCAGCTGCCCTTCCCCGTGGCGCTCTACGGCAGGACCTACCGTCAGGCCACCGCCGACATCGAGGGCTACCTCTCCCTCGAGCGGAACGTCAGCACCTCCACCAACCGGTCCCTGCCGTACACCGGGTTCCCCAACGGCTCGCTCTACGCCTTCTGGGACAACCTCCAGGTGGCCGGCACCGGCGGCATCTTCTGGTCCCAGCGCGGCACGGCCCCGCACCGGGAGGTCGTCGTGGAGTGGCGGGACATGGCGCCGAGCAGCGCCAGGACGGAGCGGATCAGCTTCTCCGTGGTGATCGGTGAGGACGGCGACTACTCCTACCACTACAAGACCCCCACCGGCGGCCCGTACGCCCAGGGGCTGGGTGCGACCATCGCAGCCGAGAACTACGACGGCACCCAGGGCTTCCAGTACTCCTTCAACGAGGAATCCGTCGCCGACGGAACGACCCTGGCCTTCAGCCCGGAGCGCAGCGCCTCCGTCTCCGGCACCGTGACCGACGCCAACGACGGCAAGCCGCTCGCCGGCGCCACGGTGACCGTCACGAAGGACGGCGAGGAGACCGCGACCGGCACCACGGGGCCGGACGGTGCCTACCTCGTCCAGGTGCCCGCCACCGACGCGGCGGACTACCAGGTCACCGTCTCCGCGGACCACTACGCGTCCCGCGGCCGGGCCGTCCGGCTGTCGGCCCGTGACACCTCTCGCGCCGACACCACCCTGACCACCGGACGGGTCACCGTCACGCCCGACAGGGCGATGACCCTGGTCGTGCCCGCCGACAGCACCCGTCGGCGGACCCTGGTGCTCGCCAACACCGGATCGGCCACCGACTACACCGTCCAGGAAGCGGACGGGGCGCCCTGGACCCGGTTCAGCGTCCGCTCCGGACATCTGGAGAGGGGAGGCGACCAGCAGTTCGGGCTGACTGTCGACACCACCGGAGTGACCCCCGGCACCGTGCTCCGCGGCACCGTCGTGGTCGCCTCGGACAGCGGACGGGCACCCGAACTCAAGGTGCCGGTCACCGTGGTCGTCCCGGCCTACCAGGCGGCCCTGGACAGCGGGTCCGACACGGCGGTCACCGACGCCTGGGACGACACCTGGGGCCCGGACCGGTCCTGGGAGGCCGGCTCGTACGGCTATGTCGGCAAGGCGACAGCCGTGTCGACCTCGAAGACCGTCGAGGGAACCGACGAGCAGGCGCTGCTGAGCACCGCCCGCAGGGGAGCCCTGGAGTACCGCTTCGACTCGGTGCCGGACGGCGTCTACCAGGTCGAGCTGTCCTTCGCCGAACTCAGCCGCACCGAGCCCGGCGAGCGTGTCTTCGACGTGATGACCGAAGGCACCGAACGGACCGCCGACCTTGACATCGCGAAGGAGACTGGCGGGCCGTTCAAGGCCCTGACCAAGACCTACACGGTCACCGTGACGGACGGCCAGCTGAACGTGCGCCTGGTCGCCCACACCGGCAAGACGCTCGTCAACGCCGTCCGCGTCACCCACCGGCCGGACCTGGCCGGCTGACCCCGTGGCCGTCCCGTCCGCCCGACCGGTGGGCGGGACGGCCCCTGCGTCCCGTGCGCGCGCACGGCGTCATCCTTCCGGCCGGACGATCCCCGGCCGGCGATCCGAGGAGCTTCAGTTGATCAGCTACAGACCGCGGCACAGAGGGCTGCTCGCAGCGGCCCTCGCCGTCGCACTCGGCGCGCCCTTCCTGGGCGCGGCCCCCGCGGTGGCGGGACCCGCCACCTCCCAGGGCGTCACCGCCCTGCGCCAGAAGGCCGAGGACAAGGTCCTCGCGGACTTCGAGGACCATGACCGCATGTCCTTCTGGGTCCAGCTCGATTCCCAGCCGGACACCTCCAAGGCCAGGAAGGCGAAGAGCAAGACCGCCCGCGGCAAGGCGGTCGTCAAGGCCGGCACCGAGAACGCCCGGAAGACCCAGGCAGGGCTGAAGTCCCTTCTGAAGAAGGCGGACGCGCCCTACAAGAGCTACTGGATCAGCAACACCATCAAGGTCACCGGCACCGAGGCACTGGCCCAGCAGATCGCCGCCCGCTCCGATGTGACCGCCATCCAGGCCGATGACCCCGTGCCGCTCCCCGAGAAGCTCCCTGCGGTGCAGGAGGCCGGGGTCGACGGTGTGGAGTGGAACGTCGACCGGATCAAGGCCCCTCAGGTGTGGGACGAACTCGGAGTGCGGGGCGAGGGCGTCGTCGTGGCGAGCATCGACTCCGGTGTCGACGCCGCGCACCCGGCCCTGGCGGCGAGCTACCGGGGCACGAAGAGCGACGGCAGCCGTGACGACACGTACAACTGGTTCGACGCCACCGGGAACTGCGCGAGACTCGACGTGAGCGGACCGTGCGACGACAACGGCCACGGCACCCACACCATGGGCACCATGGTCGGTGACGACGGCGACGGCAACAGGATCGGCGTGGCACCGGGCGCCACCTGGATCGCCGCGAAGGGCTGCGGCACCACGAACTGCACGCAGGAAGCCCTCCTGGCCGCCGGTCAGTGGATACTCGCGCCCACCGACGCCGACGGGCGCAACCCGCGCCCCGACCTGGCTCCGGACGTGGTGAACAACTCCTGGGGCTCCGCCGCGCTCGACCCCTGGTACCGGTCGATGGTCCAGGCATGGCGGGACGCGGGGATCTTCCCGGCCTACTCGGCCGGCAACAACGGCCCGACCTGCGACACCGTCGGATCGCCCGGCGCCTACGCCAACAGCTACGCCACGGGCGCCCTCGACAGCACCGACCGGATCGCGTCCTTCTCCTCCAGGGGGCCCGGCTTCGACGGCATCACGAAGCCGGACATCGCGGCCCCCGGCGCCAACGTCCGGTCCGCCGCACCCGGCGGCGGCTACGTCGCGAAGTCCGGTACGTCGATGGCCTCGCCGCACACCGCGGCGACGGTGGCCCTGATGTGGTCGGCCTCCCCGTCCCTGCGGGGCGACGTCACCGCGACGGAGAAGCTCCTCGACTCGACCGCCCACGACGTGGACGACACCACCTGCGGCGGAACAGCCGCGGACAACCACGTCTACGGTGAGGGCAGGCTCGACGCCTACGCCGCCGTCGCCGCGGCCCCACACGACTCCCTCGGAGCTCTGAAGGGCACCGTGAACACCGAGAAGGGCCCGGCCGGTGACGCCCTGGTCGCCGTGGACGGCCCCATGCACGCCGCCCGGCACACCGCGAAGGACGGCGCGTACTCCTTCCCCCGGCTCATGGCCGGCGAGTACACCCTCACCGTCTCGCTGTTCGGCTACGTGACCGAGACGGCCACCGTCACCGTCACCGAGGACGGTTCCGTCACCCGCGACGCGGAGCTCGCGGTCGCCCCCACCGGCACCGTCACCGGTACCGTCACCAGCGACTCCGGACCCGAGGCCGACGTGGTGATCAAGGTCCGGGACACGCCGGTCTCGGTGAACACCGACGCGAAGGGCGCGTACTCCCTCACCCTGCCCGTCGGCGCCTACGCCCTCAACCTGACCCCGCTGAACAAGTGCGCGGCGGCGCTCGGCACCACCCTCGACGTGGAATCCGGCAGCGCCTCCCAGGGCTTCGAACTTCCCACAAGGACCGACGTCACCGGCACCACCTGCCGGCAGACCGACGAGGAATTCCCCACCGGCGGCACGAAGCTCGACATCGGTACCTCGCGCAGCTACAGCGCCGTGGAACTGCCCTTCCCGGTCGCCCTCTACGGGCACACCTACGACAAGGGATGGGTGTCCACGGACGGCGCCCTGGTCTTCGGCTACCTGGCCCTGTCCGGTGCGAACGGACGGATCCCCGACACCGCCGGTGCCGACGGGGTGCTGTACCCCTTCTGGGACGACCTCGCGACGGACGACGTCTCCGGCATCTACAGCGGCGTCAAGGGCACCGCACCGCACCGCAGTTACGTCGTGGAGTGGCGCGACATGATCGTGGTCAAGGACCCGGACCGGCGCGTGAGCTTCTCCGCCGAGATCAGCGAGGACGGCACCTACGCCTTCCACTACAAGGGCATCGACGCCGGCGGCAAGGGATACGAGCAGGGCACCGGGGCGACCATCGGCGCCGAGAACCACGACGGCACCCAGGGCTTCGAGTACTCCGCGAACGAGCTCTCGGTACGGGACGGGATGACCGTCCGGTTCCGCCCCGAACGCAACGCCGTGGTGTCCGGCACGGTGACCGACGCCAACGACGGCAAGGCGGTCTCCGGCGCCACGGTCACCGTCAGCGGCGGGGGGAAGCAGATCGCCACCGCCACCACCCGCGCCGACGGCGCGTACTTGATGCAGATCCCGGCCGACGGCCCACAGGAGTACCGGGTCGACGTCAGCTCGCCGCACTACGCCGGTGCCTCGCGTACGGCGGAACTGAGGGGACTCTCCGTGCTCCGCACCGAGAGCGCCCTGACCACCGGGGCCGTCGCCGTGGACCGCTCCGAGGGCTGGACACTGGTCGTCCCCGCGGACCAGACGAGGGAACGCGGAATCACCCTCACCAACTCCGGTTCCGCGGCGGACTGGACCGTCAAGGAGAAGGGCGGAGCGGCCTGGCTGACCGCCGGTCCCGCGCAGGGGACGCTGGAGCCGGGAGCGAGCCGGCAGGTGGCCCTCACCTTCTCCACCGTCAAGGCCACCCCCGGCACCGTGCTGAAGGGCACCGTGGTGATCGCGTCCGAGAGCGGGCGGGTGCCGGTCGTCGAGCTCCCGGTCACCCTGGTGGTGCCCGGCTACCAGGCCGCCGTCGACGCCGGGTCCGGCAACAGCGACCCGGTGACCGACGGCTCCGGCGACAGCTGGGGGCCCGACCGGGCCTGGGTGGCCGGATCGTACGGCTACATCGGCAATCCGAAGAAGGTCAAGTCGGCCGACGCGATCACCGGCACCGACGAGCAGCAGCTCTACCGGACCGCCGGACAGGGGGCGAAGGAGTACCGGTTCGACGGTGTGCCGAGCGGTATCTACCTCGTCGAGCTGGGCTTCGCCGAGCTCAAGGCGACGCAGCCAGGCCGCCGGGTCTTCGACGTGAGCGCCGAGGGCACCGAGAAGGTGTCCAACGTCGACATCGCCCTGGAGGCGGGCGGTGACCACCGGGCCCTGACCAAGACCTTCACGGTCAAGGTCACCGACGGGCGTCTGGACCTGGCCCTGACCCCGGTGAGGGGGCAGACCCTGGTGAACAGCCTGCGGGTCACCCAGCGGCCTGACCTCAAGAGCTGACGGAACTTCCGGCAGCGAAGCGGCCCTCCCGCCCCGGGCGACCGGGGCGGGAGGGCCGTCTGCGTGAGAGGGCGGGACCGGCGGTCAGCCCGGCAGCTTCGCCAGGACGGTCTTCACCGATCCGCCGTCCTTCAGGTCCATGGCGTAGAAGGCCACCTCACCGCGGTTGTTGACGCCGATGCCCTCGGTCGGCACCCACCGGGAGCGGTCGACCATCGCTCCCAGGTCGTACATCCGGCCCTCCGGGTCCCAGACGACGGCCGTGGTGTCGTCCGGCTCGGTCTCCGCCGTGCCGGCGATCCAGCCGGCGTCGTTGACACCGAGTGCCTTCGCGTCGAAGCCGAAGTCGGGCAGCCGGGTCATCGTGCCGCCCGGCCTGAGGACGAAGGCGTCGTCACCGCTGGTGCCGACCACCGTGCCGGAGGAGTTGACCGCCTTCGCCGTGCTCTCGACCATGCCCGGGAGGGTGCCCAGGTCGGTGATCCGCCCCTCGGCGTCCCACCGGACGGCGTGCCGCTTGCCGTCCTTGTGGGAGTGGCCCACCACCACGTGGTTGCTGATCGCCAGTGGCTCCGTGAGGGTGCGGTCGTCGCTCAGGTGCGCGAGCCTGCGGTACCCGCGCTGCGCGTCCCAGATGAACGGGTCGTTCACCTGCTGGCTTCCGCCGGTCGTGGGGTTCTTGAGGTAACCGGTGGCGTTGCCGATCACCGTCCCCTCGTCGTCCACGGCGAAGCCGCGGGCGAAGCTGTACTGCTCCCAGTCGGGCAGCGGCAGGGTGGTGAGCTTCCCGTCCGCGTCCCACAGGGCCGTGCGGGTCCCCTCGGCGAGCGTGAGCGCACCCGTCGCGTACCCCTTCGTCGCGCTCTGCCCGATCACGTAGCCGGTGCGGGCACCGCCGTCCGCCATCAGCTCCGTGCCGCCCTCAGGGGACCAGCGGACGGGCCTGGTCGCTGCGGAGACCTGCGCGGATCCGGCGATCCGGCCCAGGTCGTCCAGGCTCAGGGCGACCGCCGGCCCGAACGAGCCGGTGACCGTCGCCTGCGCCTGGGTGACCTTGCCGAGCAGCACGTCCGCGCTGCCCAGCGTGGTGCCGTCCTCGCCCGCCAGCGAGAACCGGCCGACCAGCCGGCGGCCGGCTGCCGGTGCGGTGTCGGGGACGATCCGGCCGCGGATCGTCGTCGCCTTGCCGGGCGTGAGACGGACGGGCGCCGCCTCGTCCACGGTCACCGATCCGAGCGACTTCGAGAACATCGTGTCCTGGACGTCGAAGGTGGTGCTGCCCGACGGGATGTCCGTACCGGCGATGTAGATCAGGTAGTACCCGGGAGCCGGGTCCTTCACCGTCAGCGACTCACGAGAACCGCCGTTGGTCGAGGAGGCGACCATGGCACCGGACTGGGCGATCAGATAGAGGTCCAGGTCCGCGTCGGGGTCGGAGGCGTTGCCGATGCTCACCTCCAGGCCGGTGGCGTCACGCGGAACCGCGATCTGCTTGCCGGTCATCTTCTGGTTCTCCAGCGTCGGGTGCGCCTCGGACAGTGCGCCCAGCGAGCCGCCCTCCGCGTGTGCCGTGACCGGCGCGAAGCGGTTGACGGCCTTGAACGAGCGCTCGACCGGCGCGTGCAGCGCCGCCTCGTCGACCACCGAGGACGCCGGGTCGAGCGTGGCCCCCCGGATCGTTGCGTTCAGCCGGTACGGGTTGTCGAGGACCGGTGAGGTGCGCCGGGCCTCCACCTCGAACTCCCAGACACCGGGCATCGGCCGCTCGTAGGTCCGCGAGGTCGTCGTGCAGTCCTCGGGGTCGGAGAAATTGGTGTAGCACCGGCCCGCGGCGGTCACGTCCACCGGCATGCCCTGCGGGTCGACCGCCAGGAAGCGGGTCTGGCTGTCCTTTACGACGCCCGCGAGGTCCACGTCGAGCGCGGCGGCGCCCTCGGGGACGCTCACGAAGAGCGAGCGCGTCTCGTTGCGCTGCACGGAACCCTTGCCGGACGACACCGCGTACGAGGGCTTCGCCGGTTCGGCGGCGGCCACGACCGTCACCGGGACCAGCAGGTCGACGCCGGTCGTCGCCGGGTCGTCGACCCGGAGAAGCGCCGAGTGCGCCCCGGCCGACTTCGCCTTGGCCCGCACGGTGATCCCGGTGGTGCGGTCTTCGGCGAGGTCCACGGTGCGCGGGGCGTCGAAGGTGCCGTCGTTGCCGATCCAGGACAGCTCGGCCCTGCGACTGCCGGAGCCCGTCCGGGTGAGCTCCACCTTGTAGTCCTTGGGGCGGTTCAGCTCCTGGCCGCCGTCGCCCGGCGCACAGCGGTTGTACACGCCCGCGCCCGACTTCGGGGTGGGGAGCAGACCGGCGAGCACACCGCACACCGGTGCCTTCACGGCGTACGCGGTGGGCTGGGGGTTCCTCGTGAGCAGCTTCCAGGCGGCCGGGACGGAGACCAGGCCCGCGCCCTGTGCGTAGGCCGGCTGGTCGTCGAGGAACTCGGCCGAGCTGGTCAGGGCGGTGCGCAGCCGTTGCGGTGAGACCTTCGTGCCGTTCTGGGCGGCGGCGGACAGCAGCAGCGCGACGGCGCCGGCGGCCTGCGGGGAGGCCATCGAGGTGCCGTTGAACATGCCGTATCCGGGCGGGAGTTCGTATCCGGTGTCGGG
>NZ_JBICWC010000013.1:0-207648 GCF_043199535.1 Streptomyces sp. NPDC048590
GTTGTTTGGGGGCCTGTCAACAAACCCGCGCGTGGCCCCGGCGCCACGGTTGGCCGCCGGCGCCCCGCCCCCCCCCCCCCCCCCCCCCCCCCCGGGGCCCCCCCCCCCCGGGGGGGGCCCCCCCCCCGCGGCTCTTGTGCGAGGTGCCGTGAGCGGCCTCCTCCCACCGTCGGTGGGAGGAGGCCGCTCACGCTCAGGGAGTCGGTCGTGCTCAGGGAGTCAGAGGCGGACGCTGCCCGCCGTCGTCGGGGCGGGGACTTCCGGGGGCCGTGTCCTCGCGGATGACCTCGCCCTGGACCACCTTGCCGTCCGGCCGGTGGATGCGTGCCTGCTGGAAGGCGTCGGAGAGACCGCCGGGCGTGGTCGCCCTCATCCGGCGTTCCAGTGAACGCTCCGCGTAGCGTCCGAGCAGGGAGCGGACGGGCGGCACGAGGAGCAGAAGTCCCAGGACGTCCGAGATCAGACCGGGGATCATCAGGAGCAGGCCGCCCAGCATCAGGAAGCCGTTGCCCTTGCTGCCCGACGTGGCCGAGGCAGGGGCCTCGGAGGCGTCCGACTGCCCCGGCATCCGCTGGAGGGTCTCGGTGAGGTTGCGGAAGGCCCTGCGGCCCGCCCGCTTGATGACGGCCGCGCCGAGGAAGGCGCCGCCGACCAGGATCAGCAGCACGGTGAAACCGTTCGCCGCACCGGCCACGACGGTCAGCAGCCAGATCTCCAGCACGATCCAGGCTGCGACGCCGAGCGGCAGGAGGGTACGGGCGCGCGAGCGCCGTGGACGGTTCGGAGGCGGTGTGCCGGTCGTCATGCCCCCAGTGTGCCTGCAGCGGCGTGCGAGCGGCGTAAGGGGGTGATCAAGGCCGGTCTCAGGGGGCCTTGCGCCCCAGTACCTTGTTGGCCCGTCCGGTGACTCCCCAGCCGGTGACCCGCCAGAGGGCCTCCACGAGGATGTCACGGCTCATCTTGCTGTCGCCGATCTCCCGCTCCATGAAGGTGATCGGCACCTCCACCACGTGGAACCCGGCCTCCACCGCCCGCCTGGCGAGATCGACCTGGAAGCAGTAGCCCTGGGAGGCCACCTCGTCGAGGCCGAGTCCGTCCAGGGTCTCGGTGCGGAAGGCACGGTAGCCGCCGGTGACGTCCCGTACCGACAGGCCGAGGAGCAGCCGGGAGTACATGCTGCCGCCGCGCGAGATGAGTTCCCTGTGCCTGGGCCAGTTGACCACCCGGCCGCCCGGGACCCAGCGCGATCCGAGCACCAGGTCGGCGCCCTTCAGGGCGGTGAGGAGGCGCGGCAGTTCCTCGGGCTGGTGGGAGCCGTCGGCGTCCATCTCGACCAGGACGCCGTAGCCGTGCTCGGAGCCCCAGCGGAAGCCGGCCAGATACGCGGCCCCGAGGCCTTCCTTGCCCTTGCGGTGCAGCACATGCACCTGGTCGTCGGCGGCGGCCAGTTCGTCGGCGACCTTGCCGGTGCCGTCGGGGCTGTTGTCGTCGGCGACGAGGACGTGCGCCTCCGGGACGGCGGCTCGCACCCGCGCGACGATCGGCTTGACGTTCTCGGCCTCGTTGTAGGTCGGAATGATCACCAAGACTTTGCCGAGCGGGCCGAACTGCCGCTGACCGCCGTCGTTCACTACTGCCCCTTAAAGTCCGTACGCAGGTGCACACCATATCCAGCGCACCGCGGCCGGACGCCGACGCGGTCGAGGGACGGCGTGTGCCGCGCGGACAGAAGCGTGGAACTGCGGACAGAAGGACGCGCCTGCGGATCGGGGCCCGGCGTCCTTCGGGCCGACCTGGGACCCGCTGGCTGCGGGTCGACCGAGAGCCGTTGTCTACTGAACCTCCGGGCCCCACCCGGGTCACACCTGCCGTCCGGACGAAACCTTCCCTCGCCCCCGAGGCGCGGGCGCTGAACCTGGCTGTCAGTGGTGGTGCGCCGGTGCGGCACACCACCCCGTGACCCAGCGGCGTTCGACGACTGCGTGGAAGGTCTTGTCCGGTCGGACGTCCAGTGGTGGACCCGGCCGAACCTACCGGCCTGTGGGCGCTTTCTGTCAACACACCCCCGACCTGCGCATTCTCTCGAAAACGCCTGGTCAGTGATGAGGAGCAGCAGGTCGCGGCGGAGCCTGGCCGCCATCGATCGGAGGTACGGAACGGAACGACGTCACTCGTTCGGACGCATGTAGACCGTTTGTCCGAGAACCACGGTGCGCAGGCAGACCGGGAGCGCCGCCCCAGGAGTGAGGTCGGGCAGGCCGGGGGTGCCGGACCGGGGATCCGTCGACCACCGCGCCACCCGGTCGTCCGGGGCCTGGACCAGCAGGTCTCCGGTGCGCCAGACGGCGTAGTCGGCGGGCGCCCCCGGCACCAGCACGCCGCCGTCGTCCCTGCCGACGGCCCGCCAGCCGCCCCTCGTGTGGGCGGTGAAACCGGCGCGCACGGAGACACGGTGCTCCGGCGTGCGGTGGTGGGCCGCCGCCCGCACGGTGCCCCAGGGGTCGAGCGGGGTGACCGGACTGTCCGAGCCGAAGGCGAGGGGCACTCCGGCCCGAAGCAGCGCGGCGTACGGATTGAGGGTCGCGGCGCGCTCGGTCCCCAGCCGTCGTGCGTACATGCCGTCGGGGCCTCCCCACGCGGCGTCGAAGGCCGGCTGCACCGAGGCGGTCAGGCCGAGTTCGGCGAAGGCCGCGACGGTCGCCGGAGTGAGCATCTCGGCGTGCTCCACCCTGTGCCGGGCGGCCCGGACACGGGCGAGACCGAGGTTCTCGGATGCGGTGCGGACGCCCTCCACGACGGCGGAGACCGCCGCGTCCCCGATGGCGTGGAAGCCCGCCTGGAGCCCGGCCTCGGTGCACGCGGTGACATGGGCGGCGATCTCCGCGGCGTCGAGCCGGCCGGTGCCGGTGTGCGGGGCGTCCGCGTACGGCTCGTGGAGGAGCGCCGTGTGCGACCCGAGCGAGCCGTCGACGAACAGGTCGCCGGCGGCACCGATCGCGCCCATCTCACGGATCCGGCGGGCGTCCTCGGTACCGCTTACGCGTTCGGCCCAGTACCCGAGGACGCGCGGGCCCGGCTGCTCCGACGCGAGCTTCAGCAGTCCGGTGAAGTCCTCCTCGTCGGAGATGTCCGGGCCCCCGCACTCGTGCAGGGTGCCGATGCCGAGCGAGGCGGCGTGCGCCAGGGCTTCGCGCTGTGCCTGGGCCCGCTGCCGGGGTGTGACGGCCCGGTGGGCGGCGGCCCGGACCGCGTGGTGGGCGTCGCCGGTCAGGGGGGCGTCGGGGTGGTACCCCGCCAGGGCCGTCACCCCCGGTACGAGGTCGAGGAGCGCGGTGGTCACCACGGCCGAGTGGACGTCGACGCGGGGCAGGTAGAGCGCCCTCCCGCCGGCCGCCTCGTCGAGTTCGGCCCGCGACGGCGGCCGCTGCTCGGGCCAGCGGGCGGCGTCCCAGCCGTGACCGAGGATCACTCCGCCCGACGGCTGGGCGTCCGCGTACGCGCGTACGCTCCGGAGTGCCTCGGCGAGGGTCCGGGCGGCCGACAGGTCCAGCCCCGTCAGCGCGAGTCCGGTCGAAGTGACGTGCACATGCGAATCGGTGAACGCGGGTGTGACGAGGGCCCCTTCGAGATCGATCACCTCGTCGACCCCGCCGGCGAACGCGTCTGCCGCCCCCTCGGAGCCGACCCAGGCGACATGGCCGCGTTCGACCACCATCGCGGTGGCGAACGGATCGGCGGGGCTGTGGACGTCTCCACCGCGCAGCAGCACGGTGCGGTGTTCGCTCTGGGGGGCGGTGCTCTCGGTCATGGGACCAGTCTCGCGCCTCGCGGGCGCGGCTCCGCCCCCGGCCCCCTCCACCCCGGGCCGGGTGCCCCTCAGACGCGCGGCGGCCGCGCCTCGTAGGGCGTGGAGAGGACGACGGTCGTACGGGTGGACACTCCGGCCAGCGAACGGATCCGGGTGAGCAGGTGCTCGAGCTCCAGCGGGCTCGCGACCCGCACCTTGAGGATGTAGTTCTCGTCACCGGCGACGCTGTGGCAGGCCTCCAGCTCCGGCACCCCGGCGAGTCGCTCCGCGATGTCGTCCGGGGCACTGGGGTCGAAGGGTTTCACGGAGATGAAGGCGGTGAGGGGCAGACCGACGGCTTCGGGGTCGACCACGGCGGCATAGCCCCGGATCACCCCGCGCTGCTCCAGCCTGCGGACGCGCTGATGAACGGCCGAGGTGGACAGGCCGGTGGCCTTGCCCAGGTCGGTGTAGCTCATGCGCCCGTCCTTGACGAGCAACTCAACAATCTGACGGTCCAGCTCCTCCATGCGGATCAACCTATGGCCCCGGGACCCTCCAGGCACAGCCGCGGGAGCTCAGGAGGGGCACGTTCGACGTCCATGTGATGAATGCCACATGTTTACGCTCCGGTAGCCGGACGGCTCGCGGGTTACGGCCGACTTCCGGCGGGAAGTGCTTGCTGTGGCCGAGGCCGTGGCGCCTGGCCGGCCCACCCGAGGGGGGAAAGACCCATGCAGAGCCTGAAGCTCACCGGACCTGTCGAACCGGAACCCGAGTCGTACGCCGCGCAGGACGAGGACATCGTCCCCGACGCGTACGACACGTTCGAGATGTACCGGGTCATCTGCCCGGACTGCGCACAGCCGATCGCCCTGCTGGCGGACGAGGACGTGCTTCCCGAGCACGCGCTCTGCCCCACGCCGTGGAACCCGTTCGTGCTCACCGTGTGCCCCGGCACGAGGCGTGACGCCTCGCAGGCGCTCCCGGCCGACGACTCGTCCGACGCCCAGGAGCAGGAGACCGGACTTCTGCTGACGCTCCCTCAGGGGCTCGACTGGCGGATGCAGCCCTTCTCACACGCCGGAGGGCCTGGCTCCCGTCCCCTGCGGTTCGTGCCGCAGACGCGGCGGCACGCCGCCTGAACGGTTCCCGCGCCCCTGCGGCGCGGGCCCACGTGCGCCACGGCGGTCCGCCCGCCGTGCCGCGCAAGACCGGTCGCCGGCCCGTCCCGGCACCCGAGGAACGGGCGCGCGATTCGGCCGGACAGTGACCCTGGAGGCCGTAGCGGCGTTGGCTCGGTATGACCACGCTGCATTCAACGGCCGGACCCGCACGGCACCGTCTCCCGGAACCGGCGTCCGGCGAATCGGTTCCGCAGCCCGGACCGCCGCCCGGCGAGCCCGCGCGCCAGTCCACGCCGCACAGCACGGACCCGCCCATCTACCGCGCCATGCTGCGCCATTGGGAAGGCACGGGCCGGACCGTGCCGGGCCGTCGCGACCAGGAGTGGAACCGGATCATGACGACCCCGGTCTGGTCCGACCGGCCCGTCCGGATCAGCGCGTCTCGGGACCGGCCAGGTGACGTGCGATGACCATGCGCTGGATCTGATTGGTCCCCTCGACGATCTGCAGCACCTTCGCCTCGCGCATCAGGCGCTCCACGGGGAAGTCGAGGGTGTAGCCGTAACCGCCCAGCACCTGGACCGCGTCCGTGGTCACCCGCATGGCCGCGTCGGTGCAGAACAGCTTGGCCATGGCGGCCTGGCGCGAGAACGGCAGGCCGGCGTCGCGCAGCCGTGCCGCCTCCAGGTAGAGGGCCCGGCCGGCCTCGATCTGGGTGGCCATGTCGGCCAGCATGAAACGCAGCCCCTGGAAGTCGGCGACGGGCCTGCCGAACTGGCGCCGGTCGGCGGCGTATCCGACGGCCTCGTCCAGGGCGGCCTGCGCGACTCCGATGGCGCAGGCGGCGATTCCCAGACGCCCCGAGTCGAGCGCGGAGAGGGCGATGGCGAACCCCTGCCCTTCCTCACCGATGCGGCGGTCGCCGGAGATCCGCACGCCGTCGAAGTGCAGCTGGGCGGTGGGCGAGCCCTTCATGCCCATCTTCTTCTCGGGCAGGGCCGCTTCGAGCCCCGGGGAGTCCCCGGGGACGAGGAAGGCGGTGATCCCCCGCGGCCCGTCCTCCCCTGTACGGGCGAGGACGGTGTAGAAGTCGGCGATGCCCCCGTGCGTGATCCAGGCCTTGGTCCCGGTGAGCACCCAGTCCTCTCCGTCCCGGACGGCCTTGGTGCGGAGGGAGGCCGCGTCGGAGCCGGAGGAGGGCTCGGAGAGGCAGTAGGCGCCGAGGAGGCCGCCCCCGAGCATCGCGGGGAGGTGCGCGGCCTGTTGGTCGGGGGTGCCGAATCCGGCGAGTGCGTGACAGGCGAGCGAGTGGACGCTGACGCCGAGCCCGACGGTGAGCCGGGCTGCCGCCAGCTCCTCGAGCACCTGGAGGTAGACCTCGTAGGGCTGGTCACCGCCGCCGTGCGCGGACGGGTAGGGCAGACCGAGCAGTCCGGACTCGGAGAGCAGCGTGAAGACCGGGCGCGGGAAGACGCCCGCCTCCTCCTCCTCGGCCGCCCTGGGAGCGATTTCCTTCGAGATGATGTCGCGTACGAGCTCGACGAGCTGCCGGGACTCCTCGGTGGGCAGACGGCGTTCCACCGGCTGCGGGGCACGGTCGGACATGACGGCGCTCTCCTCCCTGTCGGGCGTGGCGACGGTCGCGCGCGGGGTGTGCGGCACCGCCGGGTGGTCCCGGGCCCTGCCCGGAAAACAACGACTCCTCAGCCGATCCTGCCCGCCCGGATCACGGGAGGCGCCGGTCAGCGGCTGTGGCGCGTCGAGTATGCCCGATCGGAGGCCGCGCGTCACCGGTCGACGGAGGGGGCTCCGGGGGAAATTGGTCCGAACCATTGACCCAACTGGTCTAGTCCATCTACGGTCTGCCCCATGCCTCGGCGCGTCCATGCCAAACGGACAGCCCGGGTACGCACCCCCCACACCACCACGCCCTCCCCCACGAGGAGCCACAATGAACGGACTTCACCGTCCTCGCGCCCGCCTCCGGGCGCTCGCCGCGACGCTGTGCACGGTCGCGCTCGGAGCCGCCCTTCTCGGCGTTGCCGGTGCCGCATCGGCCGGCACTGCCCCCACCGCCGCACAACCGGCCGCGGCAGCCGCCCCCACGGCAGCCGGGAACAAGGTAGTCGGATACTTCACCAACTGGGGTGTCTACGACCGCAATTACCACGTCAAGAACATCGAGACCTCGGGCTCGGGCGACAAGCTCACGCACATCAACTACGCCTTCGGCAACGTGCAGGGCGGCAAGTGCACCATCGGCGACTCCTACGCCGACTACGAGAAGTCCTACACCGCCGACCAGTCGGTCGACGGCGTCGCGGACACCTGGGACCAGGAACTGCGGGGCAACTTCAACCAGTTGCGCAAGCTGAAGAAGCTTCACCCCGACCTGAAGATCATCTGGTCGTTCGGCGGCTGGACCTGGTCCGGTGGTTTCGGTGCCGCGGCGCAGAACCCGGCCGCGTTCGCCGAGTCCTGCTACAACCTGGTGGAGGACCCGCGCTGGGCCGATGTCTTCGACGGCATCGACATCGACTGGGAGTACCCCAACGCCTGCGGCCTGACCTGTGACACCAGCGGCCCCGCCGCACTGAAGAACCTCGCCTCGGCGCTGCGCACCAAGTTCGGCTCCGACAACCTGGTCACCGCCGCGATCACCGCGGACGGCTCGGACGGCGGCAAGATCGACGCCGCCGACTACGCCGGCGCCGCGACCAGCTTCGACTGGTACAACGTGATGACGTACGACTTCTTCGGCGCCTGGGAGGCCAAGGGCCCGACCGCCCCGCACTCACCGCTGACCACGTACGACGGCATCCCGCAGGACGGCTTCGACACCGACGCGGCCATCAGCAAGCTGAAGGCCAAGGGTGTTCCCGCCTCGAAGCTGCTGCTCGGCATCGGCTTCTACGGCCGCGGCTGGACCGGCGTCACCCAGGACGCCCCCGGTGGTACGGCCACCGGAGCCGCCGCCGGCACGTACGAGGCGGGCATCGAGGACTACAAGGTCCTCAAGAACAGCTGCCCCGCCACCGGCACCGTCGCCGGCACCGCCTACGCCCACTGCGGCACCGACTGGTGGAGCTACGACACCCCGGCCACCATCGCCACGAAGATGGACTACAAGAACCAGCAGGGCCTGGGAGGCACCTTCTTCTGGGAGTTGAGCGGCGACACCGCCGACGGTGAGCTCATCAAAGCCATCGACTGACCCTGCAATCAACCGGCCCTGACGGGGTAGGCGAACAGCAGGGCGGGTCAGGGGTGGGGTGCCGGGCGGGCGCCCCACCCCACCCGTCTTTACGGGACTCCGCAGGTCACATGAGTCCGGCCTGCGTGACGAACATGGCGAGGACGACGACGAGGGTCCAGCCGAGCACGTGCTCCAGCACCTTCGGCCCGTCGTCGGGCCCGCCGGTGCGGGCGCGGGCGTGGGTGCGGTTCTCAGCCGTGGTCGCGGTCATGGCATCTCACTCGGTCGGTCGGCAGTCGGTTCCCCCCGTGACCCCACCACATTGCCAGCGGGAGCCCTCGGCGCGGTAGAGATCCGGGTCACAGCGACCGGCGTGCACGAACCGGCCGGGGGCGCGGATCCCCGTCGCTCCGGGGAATCCACGGGCCCCCGCACCGGGCGCGGCCGGGCCGGATGTGCGGCAGGTCATACCGGTACGTGCGTCCCCGTGGCCGGAGCGTCCGCGCGGCCTGGGTCCTCGGACACTTGGCCGGTCAGCCCTGGAGCCACCACGGACTGCTGTAGGCCACACCCCAGTCGTTGCACGCGTGCCCGGCCGGGCCTGGTGAGCCGTTGGCCTGGGTCGGGTCGGAGACCCGAAGGACCACCCAGTCGCCGTCAGCGGTGTCCAGCGGGACCGTGAACTCGGCGATCCGGCCGGCCGTCGTGGGGACGACGTCGATGACCTCGGGTGCCGCCGTGCCGGGCCGCAGAACCTGGATGTTCAGCTGCTTGCCGACCCACTCGGGGCCCCGGTCGAGGTCGACCCGAAAGCGGACGTCACCGGAGGTGAGGGGCAGCTGCCCACCCATCCGCACGCCGGCGGCGGTGGCGTCCAGGCGCAGGCCGGAGACACGGGTGGCGAAGAACCGCCGCGCGCGCATCGCCTCGAGGACGCCCGCCCTGGTGTTCTCGGTGACCCACAGCCCGCTGCGGCCCTTCCCCTCGGGGAAGCCCCAGTCGGTCCCGTGCTCGTCGGTCACACCGGTCAGGCCGGTACGCCAGCCGGCGTTCAGACAGGCCACCAGCGGTGAGCTCTTGCCTGACGACCAGCCCTCGAAGAGGTAGTCGTCACCGCGGTTGAACATCTCCAGGCTGACCATCCGGTCGTGCACGGCCGCGTTGTACCCGAACTCGTTGAACCGCAGTTCCTCCCGCCCGGGGTGGTTGAAGCCCGCGATGGCGTCCCGGTCGTCGAGCCAGTCGAAGAAGGCGCCCATGCCCGGCGCCAGCGACATGTCGACGTAGGAGTCGGAGAACCACACGTTGGCGTGGCCGAGCAGCGCGTGTGTCCACTCGAAGCCGCGGATCGCGGTGTAGACGCCGGGGACGTTGGCCGCGTCCGCCAACTGGGCCGTGCGCTTCCACTCGGAGGAGCTGAGTCCTCCGATGGTGAACACGCCGCTGTGGTCGGTGAGGGCGGCCACGTCGAGGCCGGCGCTGCGCATCGACGCGAAGGCGAGAGCGGGGTCCCCGTCGCCGTCCGACATCGCCGTGTGATTGTGCAGGTCCGCGTGGACGAGGGTCGTGCCCTGCGTGATCAGCGACGAGCGGGCCGCTCCGCCCGCGGCCTTCGCCCGGGAATCCCCGGAGGAGGCCGTACCCGTGGTCGCGGCCGCGGCGCTGCCCGGCGAAGCCGCGAGGAAGAGCATCCCGCCGGCGGCTGCGCCGAGCAGCGCCCGCCGGCCGGGACCGCCGGGCCGCGTTTCCGCCCCGTGCCCGTCATGGGTGTGCCCGTGGTGGTCGTGTGTGTGGTGGTGTCCCTGGTCTCCCATGGCGCGATCCCACTGGATTGGCAGGAACATGGCCAGGGAGGGCGGTCGACCAGGGGGTGAACGTTGTGTGAGCGCTCATCTACGGACGCCCGCCGGGAGCCGGTCCGACGGGTGTCGGTTCGCCGTCAGCGTGGGGAATCTATGCTGAACCACGGCCGTGCCGGGTGACGAAGGGCGTTGGAGCAGTGTGGGTTCGCCATGTGGAGCATCGGCCCTTCGCCGGAAGGCGGTTGATCTGCTTTCCGCACGCGGGCGGGTCACCCTACGCGTTTCGCGGCTGGGGCAGCGGGATCGAGGACTGCGAGGTGCACACGGTCTGCTATCCGGGGCGGGCGGACCGAATAGCCGAGACTCCCCCGCAGGACCTGCGTGCCCTGGCCGAGGAGATCGCGGACGAGGTACGCTCCCGCGCCGACGGCCGGCCGACCGCGTTCTTCGGCCACAGCATGGGCGCCATGGTGGCGTTCGAGACCGCGCTGGCTCTGCAGGGTTCCGGAGACGGTCCGTCACACTTCTTCGCCTCGGGCGCCCGCGCCCCCCATCTGATGACCCCCTCGGCTGATCCACGGCGGACATGGGACGACGCATCCGTCAGGGCCGCGCTGCTCACGCTCGGCGGTACGGACGCCGGGATCCTGGAGAACCCGCTCTTCGCGGAGCTCGTCATGCCCTACGTCAAGGCGGACTTCAGGATGCTCGCCGCGTACTCCTGCCGGGAGGAGGCCCTCCTCGACTGTCCGGTCACGGTGCTCGTCGGCGCGGACGACCCTCAGGTCGGCGCGGACCAGGCCGCCCGGTGGCGGGAGATGTCCCGGGCCGGGTTCTCCCTGCACACCCTGCCCGGAGGCCATTTCTACCTTTCGGACGCCGCACCGTTCGACCTCGTCAACCGGTCGTGGCCGCCGGCCGGGACCCCGGATCCCGGTACATCACTGCCAGCGGGAACGCCAGGTCCAGCGACCGGGTGCGGTTGAGCCGCGGATCGCACGCGGTCCAGTAGCGGTGGTGACGCACCATTGCACATGCCAGGCATATTGGCGTTTCGATCGTCCATTTGAGAACTTCCCGGCTGTAAAGTGCCGCATATGCAGGTTTACACAATTGGCCAGGCGGCTCGGCTACTGGGCGTCAGTTCCGACACCGCGCGCCGGTGGGCGGACGCGGGCAGAGTGGCGACGCACCGGGACGAGACCGGGCGGCGGCTCATCGACGGCAGGGATCTGGCCGCGTTCTCGGTGGAGATCGCCGGTACCAGCGGCGAGGCGGACGCCTCCTACACCTCGGTGCGCAACGCGTTCCCCGGAATCGTCACGGCCGTGAAGCTGGGCGACGTCGCGGCCCAGGTGGAGATCCAGGCAGGCCCCCACCGCCTCGTCTCGCTCCTCACCCGCGAGGCGGTGGAGGAACTGGCCCTGGAGGTCGGCATGGAGGCCACCGCCCGGATCAAGTCGACCAACGTGCACATCGACCGCGCCTGAGCTGTCGGGCGAACGCCCCTCACGGAAGCCGGACAGGCAACCGGGAAGGCGGGTGAGGTGCCGACCGAGTGGCGGGTCCGCGGCCACGCATCAGCCGCCCGCCCGGTAACGGCCGTCCACGAGGATCGAGTCGACGGCGCTGACGTGCCGGGCTCCGCAGCGGTCCTGGGGCAGGACCAGTTGAGGTCCGGCCCGATCGAGGGGGACGCCGTCGATGCTCACCCCCAGCAGCACGGGAGCCCGCCCGAAGTCCGGGTCGATCTCCGCCCAGGACAGGAGGACGCGGTGGCCGTCAGCCCCTGACAGGGCGATGAGGAAACGCAGCCTGTCCTTCCGCCGCGCCGGGTCGAAACCGGGCCCGGCGTCCTTCAGCACGTCGTGCAGCAGCGGCCCCTCGAAGCGATGGCGGCGGATCCCGCTGGTGGCGCACTCGAAGCTGACCTCCGCGCATCGCTGCGGCCATGCGAGCAGGTCGCGCACGGTCAGAGTCGCGGGACGTGCGAGGTCACCGGTCAGGGCGAGCTCCGCCACCGGGCCGTCGGTCGTCGTGGGCCGACTCACGGGCCACCACCTCCGCGCGGGACCGTACCCACGCCACCGCCCCGTACAAACGCACATGCGGCTCCAATGCACACCAGGTCTTGCTCATGCGATACCACAAGTGACTTCTCCCTAGAATCTGCGGCACTATGATCAGCACACAGCCGCTCACCGGAGCGTCGGTCCGGACGGCGGTTCGGACAGCCGGCCGGCCGGAAACGGGGCGACGGCACCACACCGGGGTCACGCCGGTGGTGCGGTCACGCAAGGCTCGGAGGGGCACCACGGTCCCTCCCGGCAGACACGCAGACGGACTCTTCCGAGAAGAGCCAGAGGGAGTAGCCCCGTGATGACTCGTTCCGTGCGCAGGACCCTGCGGGTAACCGGTGCGGCCGCAGCCGCGCTGCTGGCACTGTCCGCCTGCTCCTCCTCCGGCGACAGCTCCACGGAGGACGCCTCATCGGCGGGAGCCCCGGAGAAGCTCTCCGGCACCGTCACCGTCTTCGCCGCGGCGTCCCTCAAGGAGAGCTTCACCACCCTGGGCGCGGACTTCGAGAAGGCGCACCCGGGAACGAAGGTCACCTTCAACTTCGGTGGCAGCGACAGCCTCGCCTCCGGGATCACCGGTGGCGCGCCCGCGGACGTCTTCGCCGCGGCCAGCCCGAAGACGATGGCCATCGTCACGGACGCGGGTGACGCCTCAGGCACGCCTGCCACCTTCGTCCGCAACGAGCTGGAGATCGCCACCCTGCCCGGCAACCCCGACGGGATCGGCTCGCTGAAGGACCTGACGAAGGCCGGTCTCAAGGTCGTGCTCTGCGACAAGACCGTGCCGTGCGGAGCGGCGGCGCAGAAGGCCCTCGACGCCGACAAGCTCGAGCTCACCCCCGTCTCCTACGAACAGGACGTCAAGAGTGCCCTGACGAAGGTGGAACTGAAGGAGGCGGACGCCGCGGTCGTCTACAAGACCGATGTGAAGGCCGCGGGTGACAAGGTGGAGGGCGTGGAGTTCCCCGAGTCCGCCAACGCGGTCAACGACTACCCGATCGCGCTCCTGAAGGACGCCCCGAACGCCGCCGCGGCCAAGGAGTTCATCGCCTACGTGCGGTCCGCGGAGGGCCAGAAGGTGCTCACGGCGTCCGGGTTCCTCAAGCCGTGACGGAGAAGGACCGGACGGGCGCCGCGGACCGGGCCGTCACGGGTGGCGACGCCCGTGACGGCCGGCCGCGGCGCCGGCGTGCCCGGACGGGTCCGGTGCGCGGGACGCCTCTGCCGCTCCTGCTGCCCGCTCTCGTCGGGCTGGCCTTCCTGCTCCTGCCGCTGGTCGCCCTCCTCGTACGCGCGCCCTGGCGCAGCCTTCCGGAGCAGCTCACCAGTCCGGAGGTCTGGGACGCCCTCCGGCTGTCGCTGGTCTGCGCCACCGCCGCGACGGCGCTGAGCCTGGTCCTAGGGGTGCCCCTCGCGTGGCTTCTGGCGCGTACCGAGTTCCCAGGGCGCGGCCTCGTCCGCGCCCTGGTCACGCTTCCCCTGGTCCTGCCCCCGGTGGTGGGCGGTGTGGCGCTGCTGCTGGCGCTCGGCCGCAACGGGGTCGTGGGTCAGTGGCTGGACTCGTGGTTCGGGATCACCCTGCCGTTCACGACGGCGGGTGTGGTGATCGCGGAGACGTTCGTGGCACTGCCGTTCCTGGTCATCAGCGTCGAGGGCACGCTGCGCGCCGCGGACCCGCGCTTCGAGGAGGCGGCGATGACCCTGGGCGCGTCCCGGTTCACGGCGTTCCGCAGGGTGACGCTGCCGCTGATCATGCCGGGTATCGCGGCGGGCGCGGTGCTGGCGTGGGCGCGCGCGCTCGGCGAGTTCGGCGCGACCATCACCTTCGCGGGCAACTTCCCCGGCCGTACGCAGACGATGCCGCTCGCCGTCTACCTGGCGTTGCAGAGCGACCCGGCAGCCGCCATCGCGCTGAGCCTCGTCCTGCTGGCCGTGTCCATCGCGGTCCTGGCGGGGCTGCGGGACCGCTGGATGACGGTGTCATGATCTGCCCCTGCCCCTGTTCCTCTCCCACGGTCCACGGCGGGCCGTACGACCGCTGGACGGCCTGCTCATGACCCGTACCGAACGGGATTCCCACGAAGGCTCCGAGGCGGGCCCCGCCCCCGCGGAGGGGCTGGACGCCCACCTCGTCGTCGACCGGGACGGCTTCCGCCTCGATGTGGCACTCACGGCCGCGCCCGGTGATGTCGTCGCGCTGCTCGGCCCGAACGGGGCCGGAAAGACCACCGCTCTGCGCGCCCTCGCCGGGCTCGTCCCGCCGAGCGGCGGCCATCTGCGCCTCGACGGGACGTCGCTGCACGGGACGCCGACCGAGTCGCGGCCGGTCGGCGTGGTCTTCCAGGACTACCTACTCTTCCCGCACCTGACCGCGCTGGACAACGTCGCCTTCGGCCCCCGGTGCCAGGGCGCGTCCAAGGCCGACGCCCGCGTGCAGGCCGCCGCGTGGCTCGACCGGATGGGGCTGGCCGACCATGCAGGCTCCCGGCCCCGCCGTCTCTCCGGCGGCCAGGCCCAGCGAGTGGCGCTCGCCCGAGCCCTGGCCACGCACCCCCGGCTGCTGCTCCTGGACGAGCCGCTCGCGGCGCTCGACGCACGCACCCGGCTCGAGGTGCGTACCCAGCTCCGCCGTCACCTGGCGGACTTCGAGGCGGTGGCCGTGCTGGTCACCCACGACCCGCTCGATGCCATGGTGCTGGCCGACCGGCTCGTCGTCGTCGAACACGGCCGGGTCGTCCAGGAGGGGACCCCGTCGGACATCGCCCGCCATCCGCGTACCGACTACATCGCGCAGCTGGTCGGCCTGAACCTCTACCGGGGCCGGGCGGACGGGCACACGGTGCGGTTGGAGACGGGGCCGCTGATCACCACGACCGAGGAACTCTCCGGGCCTGTCTTCGTCGCCTTCCCGCCCGGCGCCGTCACCCTGTTCGGTGAGCGCCCCACCGGCTCCAGCGCCCGGAACGTGTGGCGCTGCGAGGTGGCGGGGCTGGAGACGCACGGCGACCGGATCCGGGCGGACCTGACCGGTGAACTCCCGCTCGCCGCCGATCTCACCACGGCCGGCGCCGCCGAACTCGGCCTTCACCCCGGAGCATCGGTCTGGGCCGCCGTCAAGGCGACCCAGACCCACGCCTACCCCGCGTGACTCCGGCATCCGGATCGAGGGCGAAGTCGTCCGTGCTCCAGGAGAGTTGAAGCGGCGGACGCCCCGGGCGGTCGCCCCGCGGCCGGCCGGGGACGGGGCGGGAGGCGGGCCCCGCGCACCGGCCGGTCGCGCGGACCCGTTGTCCCGGTCCCCGTCCTCGACGGCCGGAACGCCGTACTACTTGCTGATCGCGAAGCGCATCAGGGCGTGCTCGTCGCCCTGCTTGACCTTCCCCGTCGTATTGATCACTTCGAGCTTCCACGAGCCTCCGACCCGTACGGCCTTGGCCACCGCGCAGGCGTTGTCCTGGGTGAGCAGGCTCGGCCAGATGTCGGCCACCTGCTGGCTGCTGCCGCCGGTCGCGTCGTAGACCTTGAAGCTGATGTTGCGGGCCTTCTGGAACGAGCTGCCCTTCTTGAAGGCGGCGGCGACGAACACGACCGACGTGATGTTCGTGGGGATGCGCCCGAACTCGACGGTGACCGTCTCGTCGTCCCCGTCGCCGCGTCCCGTCTGGTTGTCGCCGCTGTGGACGATGGAACCGTTACCCATGGGATCCAGCGAGTCCAGGCCCGCCAGACGCACCGGATCCGCACCCTGCATGGCGATGGCGATCAGGTCGAGGTCGGTGCCGGTCTTGCGGCGCAGGACACCCATCACTCCGCCGCTGCTGCCCGCGGTGGGGTCCCAGGACACCCCGATGGACAGGTGGGTGACTCCGTCCAGGTCCGCCGGTCCGTCTTCCTTGCTGAGCGTGATCATGCGTGAATCATCCTCCGGTGCGGGAACTACGACACTCAGAGTGTGCCTGGCCCGCCACGGATTCCCCTCCCCGGGCCCGGACCCCAGGTGGCTCGGGACCGCCCCGGCCGACGATCCTGGTGCGGAGGTCGCCGGACCGCGGCGGCCCCGGAGCCTTCCTCGGCGTCAGTCCGCCACCGCGACCGCGGCGGCGTATCCGTCGTCCACCGGGACGTCACCCACCCACCAGCCCCGCGGTCCGGCGACCTCCGCCCGCGCCGTTCCCAGATAGTCCAGGGAGGGAGAGCGCGCCAGTCCGGTGCCCAGCCCTTTCAGCCACGCTTCCTTGCGCACCCAGGTCCGGGCGAACGCGGCCGGACGGTCCGCGGGACCCAAGGCTCCCAGCTCGGCCGTCTCGCGGGGGTGGAGGGACGCGCCGGCCTCGTCGGCGACGGTGAGCGTGGGGATCGCCTCGATGTCCGCCCCCACCTGTGCCACCGCGAAGGCCAGCAGGCAGAGCCCTCCGGTGTGCGAGAGGGAGAAGTGGAGGGGGTTGCCCCGCACGAAGGGACGGCCGTGGGGCCGTCCGCACGAGAAGCAGGGCTCCCGCTCCAGCGGAACCTCCCGGGGCGGCACGCCCAGGTAGGCGCCGAGCAGCGACCGCAGCCCCACATGCCCCGCGAGATAGGTGGCCCGGTCCTCGTCCCGCCGGAACTGCTCGGCCCGCCCGCGTTCACCGCGGTCGAGCACGGAGGCGGCCGACCCCGCGGCGACGTCCCCGAAGCGGTCGGAGCGCACGAGCCACAGCACGGGTTGCCCGCCCTCCTCCAGCGCCGGTGGCGGCCCGCCCCGGAGCCCGTCACCCAGCTCCAGGGGTGGACGTATCTCGCTGGACATCACCCGGGTCGTCACCGGCGCAGCATACAACTGCCCTTCCTGCAGGGACCGTTCGGGACAACACACAACAAACACTCTTCTGTCCGAGTAGTGATACTTCTCGGTTTCATGTGAACGTTTCGTAAATACTCACGCCCCCTCCGGCGCGTCGTGAAACTCCTTCGCCCAGGTCCGCGCCGACCAGCGACATGCTCCGGGAACCAAGATCACCACCGACTTCGCAGCGATAGTGTCTCGTTCCGGCGACCGGGGGGACGCCGACCAGACCCCCCACCTGCGGTTGGCGATCAGGGAAACGTGGGGGCATGGAAAGCGGAATTGTCGATTCTCTCCGCCGCTCAGTGGATGTGTGGAGCGAACTCCCCCAGTCCTTCAGGGACGGCCTGCTCAGCGGTTCCGTCACCGGGGCACGGCGCGTTCACGGCGGAATCAGCGGCTCCAAGGGGACTTGGCGCCCTCTCCGGCCGGCTTTCGTCGACCGGGAGCACTACGAGGAACTGGGACGCGTCTCCGCGCGCCTGATGACTCTTCTCCTCGATTCCTGCCGCCGCAGAGCCGGCACCGCCGGCGAGCTCCAGGACGTCCTCGGCGTCGACCCGGCCGACACCCCGCTGCTGTCCCGCGCGGAGCCACTCGACGAGAGCCTTCTCGTCGCGGCGCGGCCCGATGTCGTCTACCGGTCCGGGATCCCGTGGTTCGTCGAGTTCAACATCGACGGGGCGCTCGGCGGCACGCTCCAGGCCGATCTGCTCGCCTCGCGATTCCGGGACCTCTGTCGCCCGCTTCCCGGAGGGGACCGTATCGACGCCCCGCCTTCCGCGGTGGATTCCCGGTTCGCCTGGATCCGCAGGTCGCTGGAGCTTTCCGAGGGCTCGCGGGTCGCCATCCCCGTCTTCAGCAAGGGCGCCGCACCAGGGCTGGAGGAGGCCGACGCCTTCCTCGCCTGGCTGGGTCCGATGTGCGACAGCGGGCGGCAGCACGGGATGGACACCGTCGCCTGCCGGATGGATCAGCTGGAGACCGGCGAGCAGGACGTCCTGCTGCTCGACGGCCGGCGGGTGGACGCGGTGTTCAGGCTCTTCCTCAGCTTCGACCAGCCACCGGGCGACGGCCTGGACGCGCTGATCCGTGCCGTGCGCGCCGGGCGCGTGCGCATGCACACCTCCGAGGCGACCTGGCTGCTCAGCGACAAGACCACGATGGCCTGGCTCTGGGAGGACAAGGAGTCGCTCCCGAGCGCCGACCAGCGGCTCGTCGAGCGTCATCTGCCCTGGACGGTCCTCTTCCCCGCTTCCGGCACCGGGGGCCCCGAACTGCTCGCGCACGCCCTGTCCCACCGCTCGGAACTGGTCCTCAAGCCGGCCGGCGGGTACGGCGGCGGGGGCGTCGTCCTCGGCCCCGAGGTCTCCGACGAGGAGTGGCGGGAAGCACTGGAGCGGGCGGCGCGGGAGGGACACCACATCCTTCAGCGGCACGTGACGCCCGACCGGCTCGCCCTGGACTTCCGTGACCAGGAGACCGGCGCGGTCGAGCACGCGGAAGTGCCTTTCGTACTGGGACCGTTCATGTTCGGCGGCGCGCCGTCGGGGGTTCTGGTCCGGCACGGCGTGCCCGGCGGTGGCCCCGTGCTCAACGCCCACCACGGCGCCGTGATGAGTTCCGTCCTGCTCGTGGACCGATGTTGAGCGTCCTCCGGAGGGGACGGGACACCCCGGGCAAGGAGCGGCTCGGTTCGCCGTTCAGGCTCTTCCAGTCCGCCGTCGTCGCCTCGGACCTGGCGGACGGCATCTACAAGATCGCGGTCCCGCTGCTGGCACTCGGGATCAGCCACTCAGCGCTCTCGGTGACGGTGGTGGGCTTCGCCGTACGGCTGCCCTGGCTGATCTCCACCCTCCCCGCCGGAGTGATCGCGGACCGGTACCCACCCCGGACCGTGATGCGCTGGGCCTCAGCGGTCCGGCTTCCGCTGGTCGCCGTGATGTGCGCCCTGGCGGCGTTCGACCGGCTGTCCCTGTGGCCCCTCGTGGCCGCCGCCTTCCTCATCGGCTGCGCGGGGAACTTCGTCGACGTGGCTTCCCAGTCCCAGCTGCCCAGACTGGTGCCGTCGGAGCGGCTGCCCCGGGCGAACGCGTCCCTGCAGTCCACCCAGATGTTCCTGGCGCAGCTGATCGGCCCGGCTCTCGGCGGTTACGTGGCCGCGCTGGGATCGGGTGGCGGGCTCGCCGTCGTGGTGGGCCTGTACGTGATCACCGTCTGGGCGCTCGGGCTGCTGCCCGCGGCCGTCCGGGAGGCGAGCCACGAGCAGCCGTCGGCGTCCGCCCCCGGGCCTGATCGGCGTACCACGTTCCGCTCGCTCGCCGGCGAACTGGGCGACGGGCTGCGTTACTTCCGCGACCACAGGGATCTCGCCCGGCTCGCGAGCGCGGCAGCCGTCAACAACCTCTCGTACGCGATGTGCCTGACCATGCTGCCACTGTGGGCCGTGTCGCCCGGACGGCTCGGCCTGTCCTCGACCGGGTACGGGCTGCTGCTCACCTGCCTGGCGGTCGGCAGCATCCTCGCCGGGGCTGTGACCGGCCGGGTCCGGGCCACGCTCGGGGACGGGCCCGTCCTGCGGTTCGGGACGCCGCTGCTCGGCGTCTGCTTCCTCTCCCTGGCCGTGCCCAGCGTGCCGGTCGTGGCGGCCGGTCTCTTCACCTACGGGCTGGGGTCCATGGTCTGGAGCCTGGCGGTGGTGCACTACCGCCAGACGACCATCCCCGTACCGCTCTTCGGCCGTGTCAACGCCACCTACCGGTGGCTGACCTGGGGCGTCATCCCGTTCGGCTCGCTGATCGGTGGCGTCCTGGCCTCGACCGCCGGTATCACCTGGGTCTTCCTGGCCGCGGGCGCACTGCCTCTGATCGCGGGGGCCCTGCTGTCCCCGCCCGGGGCCTCGCCCACGGTCGAGAAGGCCGGCGAGCGCGCGGAGGACGCGGCCGCGGACACACCCGCCGGCCAGGCCGACGCGTCCCCCGCGACTCGGAGCTGATCCGCCCTCCTCGCGTCCCGCTCCCCGCTCCCCGCTCCCCGCTCGACTCCCTCGACTCACTTCAGTCCGCTACCCGTTCCGCACCGACCACACGGAAAGTGGTGTCCACGCATGTCGTTCCTGCATGACCTGCTCACGGCGCAGGCCACGTCGGCCCCCACCGCCATCGCCTCCCTCCACGGGGACTCCTCGGCCTCCTACGCCCAGGTGGAAGCCGAGGCGGACCGGATCGCGGCGGCTCTCGTCGCCGAGGGCGTCCGTCCCGGCAGCCGTGTCGGTCTGCACATGTCCCGCTCCTCCGCCCTGCTCCCCGCCCTCTTCGGCGTGCTGCGCGCGGGCGGCGTCTGTGTTCCGGTCGACCCGGAGGACCCCGAGGAACGCCGCTCCACCATCCTGGAGTTCTCCGGCGCCGGACTCGTCCTCACCGAGCGCGCCCTGCTCGGGGGAGGCGCTCCCGACGGCGTCCGCCTCCTGGCCTTCGAGGACCTGCTCGACGGTGCGGCGCAGCCGCTCGCCGGGCCCGTCGAACTCGCGCCGGACGCACTGGCGTTCATCTTCTACACCTCCGGCTCCACCGGCACGCCCAAGGGCGTGATGCTCACCCACCGTGCCCTGCTCAGCGGCCAGCGGTGGCTCCAGCGCACCTTCCCGCTCCAGCCCGGGGACCGCCAGCTGCTGCGCACCACCCTCAGCATCACCAACCTGGTCCGCGAGGTCTTCTGGCCCGTGCTCTCGGGCGGCACCGTCGTCATCGTGCCGCCCGGCGACCACAAGGACCCCGACCGCCTGGTGGAGCTGATCAACAGCGGTTCGGTGACGACTCTCATGGTCGTGCCGGCGCTGCTCTCCGGCATCCTGGAGAACCCGGCGTTCGCCACCAACACCTCGCTGAAGTACGTCTTCTGCAGCAGCGACGTGATGCCCGGCGCCCTGCCCGAGAGGTACTTCGCCACCGGTCTCGGCGCACGGCTGTTCAACGTCTACGGCCTGACCGAAGCCCTCTACAGCACGTACTGGGAGTGCCTGCCGGGCGCCGAGTACGACGGCTTCGTCCCGGTCGGACACGCGGCGGAGCTCACGCCCCGGGTGCTCGGCGAGGACCTCTCCCCGGTCGCGCCGGGCGAGACGGGCGAGCTGTGCCTGGCCGGTGTGGGCATCGCGGAGGGCTACGACCGGCTGCCCGAGCTCACCGCGGCGAAGTTCGCCGAGACCGCCCAGGGCCGGGTGTTCCGGACCGGCGACCTCGCACGGCAGACCGAGGACGGCTGCCTGGAACTCCTCGGCCGGATGGACGACCAGGTCAAGATCGCGGGCTATCGGGTGGAGCTCGGCGAGGTCGAGGCCCGTCTCCTGGAGGTCCCCGGCGTCACCGGCGCCGTCGCCTCCGGCCTCCGCGGAGCCGGCGGGCACCAGCGTCTGGTCGCCCATCTCACCTGCACGGACGAACCGCCGACAGCAGCTCTGATCCGCGCCCGTCTCGCCGACCGGCTGCCGTACTACATGGTCCCGGCGGCCTTCACCGTCATCGACGAGATCCCGCTGACCCACAACGGCAAGGTGGACCGCCGCTCCCTGCACGAGCTGCGGGGCGCCCATCTGGAGCTGGCCGAGGAGTACACGGCGGCGCGCAACGAGCTCGAGAGCTATCTGTGCACGCTGTGGTCCGAGACCCTCGAACTGCCGGCCGTGGGCATCCACGACAACTTCTTCGCGCTGGGCGGGGATTCCATCCAGGGCTTCCTGATCAGTGCCAAGGCCAACCGCGAGGGCATCAGTCTGAGCGCCACCCAGGTCTTCGCCACCCCCACCGTCGCGGAGACCGCCGCCTTCATCGAGGAGCAGCGCCGGACACGGCCGGCTCTGACCGGGGCCTTCGACCCGGAGGCCTTCACGCTCACGGAGGCGGACCTGGCCGCGGTGCGCGCGGCCGCCGCCGACCCCGACGGGGTCGAGACGGTGTACCCGCTGACCGAGATGCAGAAGGGCATGCTCTTCCACTCGCTGCTCGACCCCGACTCCGGTGTGTACTTCGAGCAGTTCCTGTACGCCGTCGACGGCGAGGTCGACCTCGACGCCTACCACCAGGCGTGGCAGCAGGTCGTCGACCGGCACGAGATCCTGCGGGTCTGGATCGCCACCAAGGGGCTCTCCGAGCCGCTCCAGGCCGTGCAGAGGACGGCCGAGCTCGGCTGGACGGTACTGGACTGGTCCGGCCGGACCGAGGCGGAGCAGGCGGAGCTCCTGGAGCGGTACCTCGACGAGGACCGGCGCCGGGGGTTCGCGTACGACCGGGCGCCGCTGTTCAGACTGACCCTGGTCCGGCTCGGCGAGACCGCCTACAAGCTGGTGATGAGCTATCACCACCTGATCCTCGACGCCTGGTCGCTCTTCGTCCTGCTGCGCGACTCGCTGGAGATCTACCACTCGAAGCTGGAGGGGCGCCTGCCCGAACTCCGGCCCACGCGTTCCTTCGGTGACTACGTGGCCTTCCTGGAGCACGAGGACATCGCGGGAGCCCGCGGCTACTGGCTGGAACGGCTCGCCGGGTTCCGCCGTCCTACGGTGATCGGCCGGTCGGCGCAGCTCGGCCTCTCCGCCAGCTCGCAGGAGATGCACGCCGAGGCACGCCTCGACCTCGGCGAGGAACTGACCGAGCGCCTCCTTGCATTCGGCCGCGCCAACCAGCTGACCCTCAACTCCCTGGTGCAGGGCGCCTGGGCCGTGGTGGTCGGCGGCTGCAGCGCGCAGGACGACGTCTGCTTCGGCATCACCATCACCCACCGTCCGGTGGCGCTGGCCGGTGTCGAGGACATCGTGGGGATCTTCATCAACAGCCTCCCGATGCGGGTGGGCCTGGAGCGTGACCAGCCGATCGGCCGCTGGCTGCAGCAGATCCAGCGCACCCAGGTCGCGGCCCGCTCGCACGACCACTACCCGCTTCCGCTGATCCAGCAGCGCACCGACCTGCCGAGCGGCCAGCCCCTCTTCGAGTCCCTGCTGATCTTCGAGAACTTTCCCCGGGGCACCGGCTGGTCGGGGCGGGGCGGCGTCCATGTGCGTCAGGAACGCTACGTCGGCTGGACGAACTACCCGTTCGCCATCGAGGCGATGCCCGAGGAGCAGCTCTTCTTCCAGGTCAAGTACGACCTGGCGTTCTTCGACGCGGAGTCCGTGGACCGCATCCTCGGGGCGTTCCGCGGTGTCCTGGAGTCGATAGCCGACGGCGGTACGGAGCCGGTGGGCAAGCTCGCGGAGCACATCGCGGCCGGCGTGCCCGTTGAGGCGGCCGGACCGCCCGCCGGGAGCGCGGCCGCACCTGCACTGTTCCCCGCGCGCGGCACCGCCGCCACGGCCGGGGCGGGCACCGCACCGGGCACCGAGGACGAGATCGCACTGGCCAGGATCTGGGCCGAGGTGCTCCAGGTCGAGCAGGTCGACGTCCACGCGCCGTTCCTGGCGCTGGGCGGCAGTTCGCTGGCGGCCATGCGGCTCCTCGCTCTGGCCCAGGCGGAGGGCTTCGACTTCGAGCTGAGCGAGCTGTTCACGGAGGACGGCACCGTCCACCGGCTCGCGGCGGACGGGGCCGCGGGGTAGCCGACGCGCCCGGCGGGAGCGACGGGCTCCCGCCGGGCCGGGACCACAGGGCGAGACGTACGCAGGTCGGAAGGGGACGGCACGGTGGAGAACAGACGGTGGGGCACGGAGGAGCGGGGCGCTCTCGCGCTCCTCGGTGAGCTGGCCGAGCACGGCGTCTCGGTGCGGTCACGCCGTGGCCGGCTGTCGGTCGACGCCCCGCCGGACACCCCGGTGGAGCTGCTGCGCCGTCTCACCGCGGACGAGGGGCCGGTGCTCGACACGATCGCGGCCGGGACCGGCCTTCCCGGACCCCGCCTGCCCGCAGCGGGTGCGGAGGCCGGACCGGCGGCGGCTCCGGCCCCGTTCCCGGTGACCGATCTCCAGAGTGCCTACCAGGTCGGCGAGTCGGACTTCCCTCAGCTGGCCACACCCGCCTACATCGCGCACGGCTTCGAGGTCGCCGGCTTCGAGGCCGGGCGCTGGAGTACGGCGCTCCGCGCGGTCCTGGACCGCCACGAGATGCTGCGCTGCGCGGTCGACGCGGACGGGCTCCAGCGGGTCGTCCCGCTCGACGGCTCCTGGGAGCCCGCCCGGGTGGACTGGACCCACCTGGACGCCGCGGAGGCGCGTGCCGCGTTCCAGGAGGAGCGGGACACGGCGGCCGCGCACCTGCCCGCCCTCACCGACGGGCCCCAGGTGGGCTGCACCGTCTACTCGGCGCGGGACACGACGTTCGTCCTGCTGTGTCTGCGGCTGTTCGTCCTCGACGCCCGTTCGATCGGGCTGGTCTGCCGGGACCTCGCCGACGCCTACGAGGGACGGGAGTTCGAGGACCCGCCTGTGCCCGCCGGTCACTTCGCCCGGTACGTGGAGGCCCTCGGCACGCACCGGGACAGCCAGGCGTACCGCAACGCCGTCGCGCACTGGCAGCGGCGGTCGTCCGTGCTGCCCGGCCCTCCGGAGCTGCCCGCGCTCTCCCGCCCCGCCGAGGCCAGGTTCTCCCGGGTTCGGCACCGGCTGCCGGCCGGCACCTGGCAGCGGCTGCGCGAGCGGGCCCGCGGGGCGAGCCTCTCCGCGAACAGTGTGCTCTGCGCCGCCTACGCCGAGGTGCTGCGTCGCTGGTCGGGCCAGGCGTCCTTCTCCCTGACCGTCCTCGTCGCCACCCGCGGCATGCTGGCGGCGGAGCCGGAGGAGGGCCCGGCCCTGGCCGGCTGCGTGGGCAACTTCGGCAGCACACTGCTCCTTGAGTGCGACGGCGCCGGCGGCTCCTTCGCGGAGCGGGCCACCGCACTCCAGCGACGGCTGATGACGGACCTCCCGCACGCCTGGGTGTCCGGGGTCGAGGTGGCCCGCCGCGCGCGTCGCCACCACCCGGGCTCGGCGGTGGGCAGCCCGTACGTCTTCGCGTCGGGTCTCGACGACTCGACGGCCGGGGAGCTGCCCCCGCACCTGCGTGCCCGGGGCTGGGATCTGGTGTTCAAGTCGATGCACACCCCGCAGGTCCTCCTCGACCACCAGGTGTCCGAGGAGGACGGCGAGCTCGTCTGCACCTTCGACCATGTCGCCGAGGCGTTCCCCGAGGGCATGGCCCAGGAGCTGGCGGCGGCCCACGCCGACCTGCTGCGACGGCTCGCCGAGGAGGAGGAGCCCTGGTCGGCGCGGCACGTACCGCCGCTGCCCGAGGCCCTTTCGGCGGCCCGCAGGTCCGCCAACGCCACCGGCCGGACGTTCCCCGGCGGCGGGGTCCTGGACGGACTGCGCGAGGGTGCGTCCCGGACGCCGGAACGCGTCGCGTTCAACGGCGAGGAGGGGGAGATCACCTATCGCGAGGCTTCGGAGCGCGTCGCACGCACCGCGGGGGCACTCACCGCGTCCGGGTCGGCTCCCGGTGAGCTGATCGGTGTGCTGGCGCGCAAGAGCCCTGCCCAGTACCTCGCCGCCCTGTCGGTGATCGCCGCCGGAGGGGCCTACGTGCCCCTGGGCGCGGACTGGCCGCCCGCCCGCGTCGACGCGCTGCTCGCCCGGCACGGCATCGGCAGGGTGCTGGCTGACGCGGAGGGCGCGCGGCTCCTCGCGGAGCTCGGACGGCCGGTCACCACGCTGGACATCGGCGCCCCCGGTCCGTCAGGTGAATCGGGGCCGCTGCCGGTCCCCGCGCCCGACGAGCTCGCGTACGTCATCTTCACCTCGGGGTCGACCGGGGTCCCCAAGGGCGTCGCCATCCCGCACGGCGGTCTGCTCAACACCGTCCAGGACATGGTCGAACGCTTCGGCGTCGGGCCGGACGACCGGCTGCTGTCCCTCTCCGAACTGCACTTCGACCTCTCGGCGTTCGACCTGTTCGGCGGCCTGTGCGCCGGGGGCACCGTCGTGGTCCCGCCCTGCGGTTCACGGCCCGACCCCGACCTGTGGGCGGACTGGGTGCGGCGCAGCGGCGCCACGGTATGGAACACGGTTCCGGCGCTGCTCGAGATGCTGCTCGACCACCTCGGGGAGCGGGCCACCGACGTACTGGGCGGTCTGCGGCTGGTGCTGCTCAGCGGGGACTGGATCCCGCTGGGCCTGCCCGACCGTCTCCGGCGGGCCGCGCCGAAGGCCCAGGTGGTCGCCCTGGGCGGGGCGACCGAGGCGTCGATCTGGTCCAACTACCACGTGGTGGAACGGATCGACCCGTCGTGGAAGTCCGTGCCGTACGGTCTGCCGCTCGCCAACCAGCGCTACCACGTACTGGACCAGGACTTCGCGGACGTGCCGCACTGGGTGCCCGGAGAGCTGTTCATCGCGGGCGACGGCCTCGCCACGGCGTACTACGGACAGCCGGAACTCACCGCGGCCCGCTTCCCCCTCCATCCCCGCACCGGCGAACGTCTGTACCGAACCGGCGACCACGCCCGCTATCGTCCCGACGGCACCCTGGAGTTCCTCGGCCGGGTGGACAGCCAGGTCAAGGTACGTGGCTACCGGGTGGACCTGCTGGAGGTCGAGCAGCAGCTGACGGCGTGCCCCGGTGTATCGGCTGCCGCCTGCGCCGTCACGGGCAGCGGCGCCGACGGCAGGCTGGTCGCCTTCGTGGTGCCCGGTCCGGCGGACGCGGAGGGCGCGGAGGACGTCACGCTCCTCGATCCCGTGGCGCTGCGTGCCGGGCTCGGTGCCGCTCTTCCCTCGTACGCGGTGCCCAGCGTCTTCCACACCGTTGCCGCACTGCCGTTGACCGCGAACGGCAAGCGGGACGCACGGGCGCTGCTCGCCCTCGCCGAGGAACAGGCCGTGCGCTGCGGGGATTCCGGTGTGACGGCCGGCCGTCCTCCGAGCACCGAGAGGGAGGCGGCGCTGGCGCGGCTGTGGCGGGAGGTCTGCGGGACGTCCGTCCGCTCGGTCGACGACGACTTCTTCGCCGTCGGCGGCAGTTCCGTCTCCGCCGTGCGCCTGGTCCGCCGGATCAGGGAGGAGTTCGGCGTGCGGCTGGCGCCGTCCAGCCTGTTCGAGGCGAGCACGATCGCCGGCCAGTGCGCCCTTCTCGACCAGCGGGTCGACGGGCTCCTCGTCCCGGTCCGGCCGACGGGCGGGCCGGTGGTCGTACTGGTCCACCCGGTGGGCGGACACCTCCTCGGCTACCGCGCCGTGATCGACGCGCTGCCCGACTCGTACGCCGTCTACGGCCTCCAGTCGCCTGCGGAGCACGAACTGCCCGACAGCCTGGCCGGTCTGGCGGCCGAGTACGCGACCGCGCTCGCGGCACTGGGCAGGCCGGTGCACCTGCTGGGCTGGTCGATGGGCGGCGTCCTCGCGGCGGAGACGGCGCGCCGCACGGACCTCGTGCACGTCCGGTCGCTGACCCTGGTGGACAGCTTCGTCGCCGCCGGCGGCGCGGTGGAGGACTTCGACGAGTCGGCAGCCGCCGTGGGCTTCTTCACCGACCACCTGGGGCAGGGCGACGGCGGCGAGGTGACGATCACCGTGCCCTCCGGCCACCCGGACCCGTTCGGTCACCTCGCAGCGGTCCACCTCCCGGACGAGGCGCCGGAGGCCCTGCGCGACCTGTACGGCCAGTACCGCGCCCTGTACCGGCTGCTGCTCGCCCACCGGCCGGAACCGCTTCCGGGGGACTGCCCGCTCCTCCTGGTGACGGCCGAGCGGCAACGCCCCGACGCCTTCCGGGGCCTGGCTCCGCTCCATCTGCATCCGGGCGCCCTCGTCCCGTCCGAAGCGGCCGTCCGGCCGCTGCCCGAATCGCACTACTCGGTGGTCCGCGGGGCCGCCGCCGGGCTCGTCGCGGAACTCCTCCGCACCCAGATATCGAAGGGATCGGCATGACCAGCAGAACGATCAAGGACATCGTGGTCTTCGGTGAGTCCGAGCCGGAGAACGTACGGAACGTCAAGAAGGGTCCCGACCGCTGGATCTCCGGGGAGCTGGCGATCACCAACACCCTGCACTTCTCCAGCTCCGACGGCGCCTTCACCTCGGGCATCTGGGAGAGCACACCGGGGAAGTTCCGCGCGGTGTACGAGGAGGACGAGTTCTACCACATGCTCCACGGACGGGTGATCATCGCCGACGACGAGGGCAACGCCCGCACGTTCGTCCCCGGCGACACCATCGTCGTCCCCGCCGGGTTCACCGGCACCTGGGAGGTCCTGGAGCCGACCAAGAAGTTCTACGCCCACTACCGGCCGGCCGAGGCCGGCCAGGCCGGCCCCGCCGTGCAGGCCGGCTGACCCGTGGAGGCGGATCGCATGACCAGCGCCTCCCCCGGGCACGCGCACCACCGGCTCCTGGGCATCGGCTTCGGCCCGTCGCACCTGTCCATGAGCGCGCTCCACGCGTCGGCCGGAACGGCCGTACCCGGGAACGGACTTCACTTCCTGGAGTCCAGGGACGCCTTCTCCTGGCACCCGGACATGCTGCTGCCCGGCGCCCGGATGCAGGTCGCCTTCCTGAAGGACCTGGTGACCCCCCGGGACCCGACCAGTCCGTACAGCTTCGTCAACTACCTGGTGTCCAAGGGCAGGCTGGAGTCGTTCCTGAACCTGGGCACGCTCAACCCGACCCGCCGGGAGTACGTGGACTACTTCCGCTGGGCGGCCGGGCGGCTCGCCCCGTACGTCACGTACGGCAGCACGGCCGAGCGGATCCGCCCGGTGACCGGGCCGGACGGGGAGGTCACCCGCCTGGAGGTGGACCATCGCGGGCCGGACGGCGTACGGCACACCGTCTCGGCCGAGCACGTCTCCCTGGCGCCGGGCGGCACACCGGTCGTCCCGCCCGGGGTCGATCCGCTCGCCCTGGAGGGCGGAAGCGTCTTCCACAGCAGTTCCTTCCTCGGCCGCATCAGCTCCTTCCACGACCGCGGCCGTGAACTCCCCTACCGCTTCCTGGTGGTGGGAGCCGGACAGAGTGCCGCAGAGATCTTCAGGTATCTCGCGGGCGAGTTCCCCGCGGCCGAAGTGACGCTGGCGCACCGCGGCTTCGCCCTGATGCCGGCCAACAGC
The DNA here is from genome assembly GCF_043199535.1 of Streptomyces sp. NPDC048590. Classification (NCBI taxonomy): domain Bacteria; kingdom Bacillati; phylum Actinomycetota; class Actinomycetes; order Kitasatosporales; family Streptomycetaceae; genus Streptomyces; species Streptomyces sp. NPDC048590. The sequence goes on from NZ_JBICWC010000013.1 coordinate 28,876, forward strand.
AGCGCGCTGGCCAACGCCATCTTCGACCCGGCCTCGGTCGACCTGTTCCACGGTGCCGATCCCGGGCGCCGCCGCGCCATCCTCGACGACCTCAGGGCCACCAACTACGCGGCCGTCGACGACGAGGACATCACGGCCGTCGCCGAACTCCTCTACGACCAGCGGGTGCACGGGGGTGACCGGCTGCGGCTCCGCAGGTTCACGGAGCTTGCCGGTGCCCACGCGGAGGACGGGCTCGCCGCGGCGACACTGCGCGACCTCCTCTCCGGCGAGGCGCGCACCGGGCGCTACGACGCGGTCGTGCTGGCCACCGGCTACGACTTCCGTGAGGCTCGCGGCCTGTTGACGGGGCTCGACCCGTATCTGCTGCGTGACGGGGACGGCGAGCTGCTCGTCGACCGTGACTACGCGGTGCGGACGGCCGAGGGCTTCGCCCCGCGGGTCTTCCTGCACGGCGCCGCCGAGCACACCCACGGCCTGACCAGCACCCTGCTGTCCCTGCTCGCCCACCGCGCCGGGGACATCCTCGACGCGGTGCTGGACAACCCTGTTCGTCCCATCCCTTCCGCCCCTCTTCTCGAAGGAGTCCACGCGTGAGCGGCATCCAGATCCAGCGGCGGCACGAAGCCGTCACCGAGGACGAGTACGGCTGCGCGTTCCGGCGCATCCTGCCCTGGGGGTCCAACGGTCCCTCGGACACCGGAATGGGCGTCTGTACGGTCGCGCCCGGCGCGGTGACCACCCCCCACTCCCACGAGGACCATGAGCAGTTCTACGTGGTCCGAGGCAGCGGCCGCGTCGAGGTGGACGGGACCCGCACCGACATCGCGGCGGGTGACGCCCTGGTGGTGGGCTCCCACCGGACGCACCACTTCGAGAACGGCTCGGACACCGAGGAGCTGGAACTCGTGTCGGTGTGGTCCCTCGGCCCGCTCGGCGGGAAGCCCGAGCTGGCCGGAGGCCCGGAGGAGGGCCGATGACGACTGAACCACGCCGTTTCCTGGTCACCGCCACTCCCCCGACCACCAACGGCGATCTCCACGTGGGCCACCTCTCCGGGCCGTACCTGGGCGCGGACGTCTTCAGCCGCGCCCAGCGGATGGCGGGGCACACCGCCCTGTACGCCTCCGGGGGCGACGACCACCAGACCTATGTGGTCACCACGGCGCAGCGCCTGGGCGTCGACCCGGTCGAGCTGGCCGCGCGGTGCAACGACGAGATCACCGGGACACTGGAACTCGCCGACGTCGCCATCGACGCGTTCACCCGCCCCGACGACGCCTACCGGGAGGAGATCCGTGAGTTCTTCGCGGGGCTGTACCGGGCGGGCGGGCTGGTGCCGCGCACCTGGACGTTCCCGTACTGCGCCGAGACGGGGCGCTACCTCCTGGAGGCCTTCGCCACCGGTTTCTGCCCCGAGTGCCTGGCCGGCACCTGCGGCGCGATCTGTGAGAACTGCGGCCACCCGAACGACGCCGGTTCGCTGCTCTTCCCCGAGAGCACCGGTGCCGGGGAGGGCTCCGCGAAGGAGCCGCGCGAGGTGGAGATCCTGGTCCTTCCCCTCGAGGACTACCGGGAGCGGTTCACGGAGTTCTATCGCAGGCGGCGTTCGACGATGCGCCCGCACGTGCTGCGCTTCGTGGACGAGATGCTCTCCCGCCCGCTGCCCGACTTCCCGGTCAGCTATCCGGCCGACTGGGGGATCCCCGTGGGGATCGAGGGTTTCGAGGGGCAGGTGATCAACGTCTGGGCCGAGATGCTGCCGGGACTGCGGCACATGGCCGAGGCGGCCAGGGCCGATCGGACACCGGAGACGCCTGCCGGTGTGTGGGACAAAGGGTCCGGCTTCGAACTCGTGCAGTTCCTCGGCTACGACAACACGTTCTACTTCTCGTTCGCCCATCTCGGACTGGCGTTCGCTCACGGAGGCCTGATCGAGCCGACGGCCATCGTGACCAACGAGTTCTACCACCTCGACGGGGCCAAGTTCTCCACCAGCCGGCGCCACCTGATCTGGGCCCGGGACCTGGTGGGCAAGTACGGTCCGGACAACGTGCGCTTCCACCTCGCCCTGGGTAACCCGGAGCACCAGCCGGCCGACTTCACGGAGGCCGGCTTCCTGGAGACCGTACGCACCCGGCTGCACGAGCCGCTCCGGAGGATCACCGCGGAGCTGGCCGCGTACACCGGTCGGCCGGTCGCCGCGGGACCCGGCACCGAGGCTCTCCTGGACCGCTACCGGGACCGGATGCGTCGGGCGTACACGCTGGAGACGTTCTCGATGCGTCTGGCGGCGGAGACGACGGCCAACCTGCTCGTGCTGCTCGCGGCCAGGGCGTCCGATGATCCCGGGCTCGCCACCGCCGGACTGCGCGTCCTCGCCGCCCAGGCCTCGCCGCTGGTGCCCGGACTGGCGTCCACGATCGAGGACCGGTACGAGGATGCCGCTCCGGGCTGCGTCCCGGATCTGTCCGGCCTCATCGCCGTAACCTTCTGAGCGGCCTCCCCACCGCTCGTCCGCCCCCTCAACCGACCGCAAGGCAGAACCATGCACATCGCGTTCGTCGACTCGAACCCCGCAGCACTCGAAGCGATCAGGCTGGCCAAGGAAGCCGGCCACCGGGTCACCTACCTCCAGTCCGCCGAGCCGTTCTACCCGCCCACCGAGAAGAACCTGCGGATCGTCGGTTCCGTGGACCACCTGGTCGACGGGCTGGTGACGACCGACGCCGGGACCGTCACCCGGGTGCTCGCGGAGCGCCACGCCGTGGACCCCATCGACGTCGTCACCGGCCAACTCGAGCTGAGCGCCGAGGCCGTGGCGATCGCCTGCCGGGAGCTCGGACTCCGGGGCACGGACACCGACGCCGTCCTGACCGCCCGCCGCAAGGACCGCTGCCGGGCGGCCCTGGAGAAGGCCGGACTCGCCTCCGCGCGGTACGCCCTGGCCGGGACCGAGGAGGAGGTGCTGGCCGCGGCCGAGGAGATCGGCTACCCGGTGATCCTCAAGCCGCCGTCGGGCGCGGACAGCCTGCTCTCCTGCGTGGCCACGAACGCCGACGAGGCGGCGGCCGGCTGCCGTGCCGTGCTCACCGGCCTGGACGCCGTACCCGCGCAGTGGCACGAGCAGTTCACCCGCGGGGTCCTCGTCGAGGAGTACCTGGTGGGCACACTGGTCTCGGTCGAACTGGGCGCGAGGGACGGAGAGTTCTTCCCGTTCGCCGTCTCCGGCCGGTTCCGCTGGGCCGAGGACGAGGTGGTGGAGCTCGGTTCGTACATCCCCGCGAACCTCCCCGGCGACGGGACCGCCGCCTGCGTCGCGTACGCCGTCGACGTCTGCCGGGCGATCGGCCTGGACCTGGGCGTCTTCCACCTGGAGATCATGGTCACCGAGCGCGGACCGGTCCTGGTGGAGGTCAACCCCCGTGTGATGGGCGGCGCGCTGCCCACGATCTACCGTCACGCCACCGGCACGGACATCTTCTCCGGCCTGCTGAGCATCCTGGAGCCCGGAGCCGAAGTGGTGCGTCCGGGGGCGCTCGACGGCTGCGTCGGCGGGCGCAAGGTGATGGCCCGCGACGGTGGCACCCTCGCGGCCGGTGCCGCCCTGGAGTGGATCGCCGACGAGCCGGGGGTCCTGGAGGTCGTCGGCTTCGACAGCTACGGCACCGGGCCCGGCCAACGGGTCTCCGCGGGGCAGATCGTGGCCCGTTTCATGCTGCGCGGCCCGGACCATCCGTCCGTGGTACGGACGGCCGAGCGGATCCTGCGCCGTTTGGAAGAGGATCTGGGCGTAGCCCTGATGATCGGTGAGAAGGACTGACCATGACCGCTGTTTCCTCCTCTTCCCACGCCGCCCCGCCTCTTCCCGGCGCCCTCGACGGGCCGCGGCTCGCCGACGCGGCCGCGGAGTACGGCACCCCCCTGTGGGCGTACGACGCCGGGACGATCCGCGCGCAGATCGCCCGGCTGCGCCGCTTCGACGTCATCCGCTTCGCCCAGAAGGCGTGCTCGAACCTGCACATCCTGCGTCTGATGCGCGAGGAGGGCGTGCTGGTCGACGCGGTCTCGGAAGGGGAGATCGAGCGGGCCCTGGCGGCCGGGTACCAGGTCGAGGGAGCCGACGAGCCGATCGTCTTCACCGCCGACCTGCTGAACCGCTCCACGCTTCGCCGGGTCGTCGAGCTGGGCATCCCGGTCAACGCCGGGTCCCCGCAGATGCTCGACCAGGTGGGCGCGGCCTCCCCGGGGCACCCGGTGTGGATCAGGGTGAACCCCGGCTTCGGGCACGGTCACAGCCGCAAGACCAACACCGGTGGCGAGCAGAGCAAGCACGGCATCTGGCACGAGCACCTGGAGGAGAGCCTCGCGCTGGTCGACCGGCACGGGCTCGACCTCGTCGGCCTGCACATGCACATCGGCTCGGGGGTGGACTACGGCCACCTGGAGTCGGTCTGCGAAACCATGGTCAAGCAGGTCAGGATGGCCGGGCGGGACATCCGGGCCATCTCGGCCGGAGGTGGCCTCTCCGTACCGTACGGGCCGGGCGACCCGGAGATCGACACCGACCGCTACTTCGAGCTCTGGGATTCGGCCCGCCGGGAGCTCGTCTCCGAACTCGGCCACCCGGTCCGTCTGGAGATCGAGCCCGGACGCTTCCTGGTGGCGGGCTCGGGCGTGCTGGCCGCCGAGGTCCGCGCGCAGAAGCCGGTGGGCAGCAACTACTTCGTGCTGGTCGACGCCGGGTTCAACGACCTGATGCGGCCAGCCATGTACGGCAGCACCCATCGTGTCTCGGTCCTCGGCCCGGACGGCGCACTCTGCGACCGGGACGCCCGCGACACGGTCCTGGCCGGTCCTCTCTGCGAGTCGGGAGACGTCTTCACGCAGATCGAGGGAGGCGATGTCGAGCCGGTGCCGCTGCCCCGCACCGAGGTAGGCGATCTCGTCGTGTTCCACGACACCGGCGCGTACGGCGCGAGCATGTCGTCCAACTACAACTCCAGGCCGCTCATCCCCGAGGTCCTGGTCGACGGGGACGAGACCAGGTTGATCCGCCGCCGCCAGACGGTGGCGGAGCTGTTGGCGCCGGAGCTCGAAACCGCCTCCTGAGGCGGGGACCCGCGAAGGTCCGGCGCGACGCCGCAGCGGCGCGCCGGACCCCGTGCCATGACGGCCCCTTGCTTCGGCTTCCGGCCGGCGCGTGCCCGGGACCGGCCGCCGCCGTCAGGCCCCCTACCGGCTCGGACGTCGTCCGGTCGAGGTCACGGTGGATTGGTGCGGCCGCCTCGGGCGGGACGGACGGGAGCCCCGCCTTCGGATCCTGGTGGCGGGGACGAGGGCACCCGTGCTCACAGCAGGCCGAGCGACCGGAGTACGCGCCGCTGACGGTAGGTCGGTGCGGCCGGCCAGTAGATGTAGCAGACCCCGCCGGTCCCGCTCCTGACCTTGCCCGTCGCGTCGTACCTCTTCGTCCTCAGCCAGATGTTCGACCATTCGCTCCGCTTGTACACCCGGCGTACCGCCTCGTCGGACGGCGATGCCGGGTCGTTGGCGATGATGTCGCCGTCCGCGGTGAAGCCGATGACCGTCATCAGATGGCCGGAGGTGCCGTAGCCGGCCCCCGTCAGCTCCTCCTTCAGGAAGGACTGTGACGTTATGACCGGGATTCCCGCGTCGACCAGCGCCTCCAGGTCGGCCATGGATCCGAGCCGCGTGACGGCCGCGTGCATGTCCTTGTACGTCGCCGCGTAGGCCGCGTTGAAGGGCCAGTTGCCGCAGCCGTCGTACTGCCAGTCGAAGGTGTGGCGGGCCGCGTGGCAGACCTGTGGGTCCACGAGGCCCGGCTTCACCCAGGCGAGGTCCTCGGCTGTGGGCTTACGGCCCCAGTACTCGATGATCATCTGCGAGGAGGTGGGACTGCACCACGCCTCGCCGCCGTTGTCGTACTCGGGGTACTGCCCGACGTGGACGTTCTGCGAGTAGCGGGGCACCGCGAGTTCCCGTACGACCCCCGGGGTGGTGGCGGGCACGGTGAAGCGGTCGGGGACGTCCGATGCCATGGCGCCCAGCCGGTGGACGGTGGGCGTCAGGCGGGTACCCGGGGTCCGGTAGAGGGTGAGGCGCAGGCGGTAGGACTTCAGGCGCAGGCCGCTCGCCGCGTCGTCCACCGAGAAGGTGTCCGTCCAGACGGTGCTCCTGCCGTCCGTCTGATCGTCCACGGAGGTACGGCGGATGTCGGTGTCCCCGGATGCCCAGCGGCCCATGACGTACCAGGGGGTGTCCGTCCCGTCGGAGTACGTGCCGAGCAGTTCGATCTGGATCCAGGTGCCCTCCGGTGTGTGTGCGTTCCAGGAGGCGATCACCTCGGTGGCGGGTACCGCGGAGCGGTGGACCGGGGAGGTCCAGGTCGCGTACTCCCACGTCCTGGTGGTACCCGTGTGCGGGTCGGTGTAGTCGGTGCTGCCGGCGGGCGTCGCGAGGACGAGGCCCGGCCGGAGCCCGGCGACGGCGCGGGTGCCGGACGCGGAGCCGCACCGCCAGTCGGTGTAGCTGCTCCAGAAGCTGTTGTCCACGAGCGAGGATGCCGCCGGGGGTGAGGAGGTACGGATAGGGGCGGCGCCCGCCTGGCCGGCGGTGGCCACGGCGCCTGCCCCCGCCGCTGCCGCGAGCGCGGCGGTGAGCACGGTCCTGCGTGAAGTCGGTCTGGTCATGGGCGAGACCCCCGGTCGTCGGGCGGATTGGGGCTACGGGTGCCGATCGGTGCGCCAACTATCGCCGGTCGAGGCCGGATCCGGCCAGTGATTCTTCCCGTGCCGCAGAACCAATATTGGTCTGGTCCACTGGCGTGACCTGCGGGGAACCCGAACGGCCGCGCCCGGCTGGCATAGGGTGGGCGCATGGACGACCTTATGGACCGAGCACGGAGACTGCGGTCCCTGGAACCGTCCTGCGGGCCGGTCAGGCTCATCGCCGTCGACGGCCACGCGGGGTCCGGGAAGAGCACCTTCACGGGACGTCTGGCCGCGAACCTGGGGGGCGCTCCCGTGCTCGCGCTGGACGACCTGGCCACCCATGAGGAACTCTTCACCTGGACGGGCCGGCTCCGGGAGCAGGTGCTGGAACCGCTCTCCCGCGGGGAGCCGGCGCGCTACGCCCCGTACGACTGGACGGCCCGGGTGTTCGGGCCGCCGAGGACCGTGCCACCCGCCCCGGTGATGCTGATCGAAGGGGTCGGCGCGGGCCGTGCCGCGGTGCGGCCGTTCCTGGCGGCCCTGCTCTGGATCGAGGGGGACAGCGAGGCGTCCTGGGCGCGGGGACGCCGCCGTGACGGACCGGAGCTCTCGGACTTCTGGGACGGGTGGACCGTCGCGGAGCGACGGCATTTCGCCGAGGATCCTTCCCGGCCGTTCGCCGATGCGGTGATTCGCCTGGTGCCCACGGGTTACGAGTGGCTGGAAGGGCCCCGTTCGGCTGCGGGAACGGGTCGCTTCATCACTGAACGTGAGACCTGACGCCGCTGGTACCGGCCGGTGGCCGGCCACGGGGAATCACCGCCCCGACTGCCCCCAACTCGTCTTGACCGAGCGGCCGTACAGGTTCTACGGTCTCAACGTGCGGCTTTCCGAAGCCCTCCCGTACGCGAAGCCCCCGGTCGTTCCCCCGTGACCGGGGGCTTCGTCCTGCCCCGGCCACCCTCCCGCGCCCACCCCCACTCACCCTCGGTCACCGCCGCCGAAGTGCTGACATGCCGTCTGATCACGCGCTCACCCGACGGGTACGATGCCTCTCGGGTGTGGTCAATTCCCCTCCCCGACACGGTGATTAGGAGCGCCGGGCTGGGCATGCTGTGCGGGCGGGGCATTCCGGGGCACGGCATGTGGGGGACCTGATGGACATCGGCACGCAGGGCACGCACGCCCCGGCCGACCTTGCCTGGCTGCGCGGGGTGGACGCCTACACGATGGGCGCCTACCCACAGGCCGAGGAGGAGTTCAGAACCGCGGTGCGGTTCGACCCCGGCATGGCCGACGGCTGGCTGGGGCTGCACGCGCTTCGGATCGACACCACGACGGCGCTGTTACGCATGTACCGCCACCGCGACCGCTTCGGCGAGCAGCGCACGCGTCATCGCCGTACGCTCAACTCCTGGTACTGGCTGGGGTGGTGGGTGCAGCCCGTGCTGGAGAGCCCGCGCGACCTGCTGCTCGCCCACGCCTCGCACTGGCTGGACGGCCGCCATGTGGCCGAGCTCGACCGCGCGCTGGCCGGTCTGCCGCCGGTGGACGCCGATCCTCAGGTCCGCTTTCTGCACGCCTGCCGGTCCTATCTGGTCAAGGACTGGGAACAGTTGGTGCGCACCACCGAGCAGCTCATCGAGGACCCGCTGCTCGGCATCGAGGCCGGGCTGTTCGGCGGCATGGCGCGGGTCCGCCTGGAGATGTACGGGCAGGCCGAGCCGCTGCTGTCCACCGCGCTGATGCGCTGCCGCAGTGAGCAGCCCCAGCGCAAGGAGCTGCGCTACTGGCTGGCACGTGCCCACGAGGGCACCGGCCGCAGCGCGGCGGCCCTGCCGCTGTACCGGGCGGTGCACCGCGTGGACCCGGCGTTCATGGACACCTCGGCCAGACTCGCGGCGATCTCCGAGGGGGACGGGTACGACGAGGCGGTCGATCTCGCCCCCCTTTCGCTGGCCGGCTTCGGTTCGGACCTGCCGGGCACCGAGGCCAGGACCGACGGGGACACGGCACTGGGCACGGATCTGGCGGACGGCCGCGCGCCCGGGTTCGGGGGTGACGCGCCGGGCGTGGCCACGGGCGCGCCGTCACCGGGCGCACCCGGAGTCGACGGGCCCCGGGTGAAGCCGGGGGCGCCCCGGACAGCGGTCTTCCCCGCCGGTCCCAGCGACCCGGTGCTGCTCGCGCAGGCGCTGGCCGAGCTGGAGCGGATGGTCGGGCTCGAACCGGTGAAACGCCAGGTCAAGGCCCTGTCCGCACAGCTGAACATGGCGCGTCTGCGTGCGGAGCAAGGGCTCCCGGTCCAGCCCCCGAAGCGCCATTTCGTCTTCTCCGGCCCGTCCGGGACGGGCAAGACCACGGTGGCCCGCATCCTGGGCCGGGTGTTCTACGCGCTCGGTCTCCTCGGCGGGGATCATCTGGTGGAGGCTCAGCGGTCCGATCTGGTGGGCGAGTTCCTCGGGCAGACCGCGGTCAAGGCCAACGAACTGATCGACTCGGCGCTGGGCGGTGTGCTGTTCGTGGACGAGGCGTACAGCCTGTCCAACTCCGGTTACAGCAAAGGCGACGCGTACGGCGACGAAGCCCTGCAGGTGCTTCTGAAGCGGGCCGAGGACAACAGGAACCATCTCGTGGTCATCCTGGCCGGGTACCCGGAGGGCATGGACAGGCTGCTCACGGCGAACCCGGGTCTGTCCTCCCGGTTCACCACCCGCGTCGACTTCCCGAGCTACCGCCCCCTCGAACTCACCGCGATCGGCGAGGTACTGGCCGCGGAGAACGGCGACACGTGGGACGAGGAGTCGCTCGACGAGCTGCGCAGCATCAGCGGGCACGTGGTCGACCAGGGCTGGATCGACGAACTGGGCAACGGCCGCTTCCTGCGCACCCTGTACGAGAAGAGCTGCGCCTACCGGGACCTGCGGCTGTCGGGATACGGCGCGGCGCCCACCCGGGACGATCTGGCGACCCTGCGGCTGCCCGACCTGATGCAGGCCTACGGCGAGGTGCTGTCCGGGCGCGGGCCGGTGAACCGGGACACGCAGGAGCCGGGCGCTCTGTGAGCGCCCGGCCACTCGCAAGTCCGCCGGGCCGCCCCGAGGGAGCGGCCCGGCGGTCGTGATCACCCGAGGGGTGCCATGGCCTTCGCCTTCGGGGCGTCCACCGTGCGGCGCGGCACCGAGACCCGGTGGGCGGGGTCGCGGACCTCTCCCACCAGCATCTCCAGGACGTCCTCCATGGCGACGAGGCCGAGCACCCTGCCCGACGCGTCCGCGACCTGGGCGAGGTGGGTGGCGGCACGCCGCATGACCGTCAGGGCGTCGTCCAGCGGGAGTTCCGCGCGTACGGTCGCCATCGGCCGCCAGATCTGCTGCGGAACGGCACGCTCGCCGTCCTCCAGCTCCAGGACGTCCTTGACGTGCAGGTACCCCATGAAGGGTCCGCCGCCCTCGGCGCGGACGGGAAAACGTGAGAAGCCGGTCCGTACGGTCAGTTCCTCGACCATCCGCGGGGTCGCGGACGGATCCACCGTCACCAGGGAGGCCCGGTCGAGCAGCACGTCCGTGACGGGCCTGCTGCCCAGTTCGAGTGCGTCACCGAGGCGTTCCCGTGCCTCGGGCTCAAGCAGCCCCGCCTCTCCGGCGTCCTCCACCAGCCGGTTGAGCTGCTCGCTGGTGAAGACGGCCTCGACCTCGTCCTTGGGTTCGACCTTGAAGAGCCGCAGGACCAGCGTGGAGCAGGCCCCGAGCGCCGTGGTGACCGGCCGGCAGAGCCGGGCGAAGCCGACCAGGCCGGGGCTGAGCCACAGTGCGGTCCTCTCGGGGGCGGCCATCGCCAGGTTCTTCGGGACCATCTCGCCGATGACGAGGTGGAGGAAGACCACGGTGACCAGGGCCACCGCGAAGCCGAGCGGGTGGATGAGGCCTTCCGGCACGTGCGCGGCGTGGAAGACCGGCTCGAGGAGGTGGGCGACGGTCGGCTCGGCGACGGCGCCGAGGGTGAGGGAGCAGACGGTGATGCCGAACTGGGCGGCCGCCATCATCTGCGGCAGGTTCTCCAGGCCGTACAGCACCTGCCGGGCCCTGCCGGACCCTCCGGCCGCGAGGGGTTCGACCTGGCTGCGACGGACGGAGACGAGGGCGAACTCCGCACCGACGAAGAAGCCGTTGGCCAGCACGAGGAGGCCGGCGAGCACGAGTTGTACGAGGCTCATCGCGCTGCCTCCAGCAGGTCCTGGGAGAGCGGCTCCACGGCGGGGAACGCCCGCGGATCGGTCAGCCGGACGAAGCGGACCTGCTCGGCCCGGTAGTGGCCGACCTGTCGTACGTGGATCCGCCAGCCGGGCAGTTCCGCGCGGTCCCCGGGAGCCGGGATGCGCCCGAGCAGATCGGCGACCAGACCCGCTACGGTCTCGTACGGTCCTTCCGGGACGTCGAGGCCTATCCGGAGCAGGGTCAGCACCCGTGTGCTGCCCTCCACGTCCCAGCCCGGCCGTCCGTCGTCGGCGACGACCGGGACGAGTTCGGGGCGGTCGTCGCCTTCCGCGTCGTGCTCGTCGCGCACCTCGCCGACGAGCTCCTCGATGATGTCCTCGAGGGTGACGACACCGGCGGTGCCGCCGTACTCGTCGACCACGACGGCTATCGGCTGCTCGCTGCGCAGTCGCTGGAGCAGCTGTTCGACGGGCAGGGTCTCCGGCACCAGGAGCGGCGGCACGGCGATACGGCTCACCGGGGTGCGCAGCCGTTCCTCGGCGGGCACGGCCAGGGCGTTCTTGAGGTGGACCATGCCGACGACCTCGTCGATGCGTTCACGGTAGACGGGGAAGCGGGACAGACCGGTGGCCCGGGTGAGGTTGAGGACGTCCGCGGCCGTGGCGGACGCCTGGAGCGCGCTGACCCGCACCCGCGGAGTCATGACGTGCTGCGCGGTGAGGCCGGCGAGGGACAGGGTCCGCACGAAGAGATCGGCGGTGTCCTGCTCCAGGGTTCCGGCTTCGGCGGAGTGCCTCGCGAGTGAGACCAGCTCGCCCGGCGTCCTCGCGGAGGCGAGCTCGTCGGTCGGTTCGACGCCGAGCAGCCGGACGAGCCGGTTGGCGACCGTGTTCAGGACGGTGATGACCGGCCGCAGCAGGGCGGAGAAGCGGTGCTGGGGCCCCGCGACGAACCGGGCGACCTGGAGCGGCCGGGAGACCGCCCAGTTCTTGGGCACCAGCTCGCCGATGACCATCTGCACCGCGGAGGCGAGCAGCATACCGATCACGACGCTCACGCCGGGTACGACCCCTCGGGGCAGTCCGGTGGCGGTGAGAGGCCCCTCGAGGAGCTGGGCGAGCGCCGGTTCGGCCAGCATGCCGACGACCAGCGAGGTGATCGTGATGCCGAGCTGGGTGCCGGACAGCTGGAAGGAGAGTTCGCGCAGGGCGGCGACGACGGTCCGGGACCGGCGGTCGCCTTCCGCGGCGGCGCGCTCGGCGTCCGGCCGCTCCACCGTGACGAGCCCGAATTCGGCCGCCACGAAGAACCCGTTGGCGAGGATGAGGAGGAATGCCGCGAGGAGCAGCAACAGGGGGGTTGTCATGCCGCCGCCTCCGGGGAGGGGGCGGCGCAGGTACTACCGGACGATCCGTCCATTGCTGGAGGGAGTCACTCCTTGGGTCGCAGGAAAGTGCCCCGCGGGCCTGACCGGCCTTCTGTGCGGGGCGGGGCGCACCGGGTGCGCCGCCGGTCCCAGAATAATCGGGATCCGGCCGTACGGGGCAGGGGGCTCAGCCGTTCTCCGTGGCCTCGTTCACTCCGCTGCCGTGGAGTTCGGCGAGCGCGCGCAGCGCCCGCGCGTCACGGATGGCGCGCTCCCGGGCGATTCCGGGCTGGATGCCGAGTGCCGGGAGGCTGGTGCCGTCGCTGAGGTCGAGGAAGACCCAGGGGTCTCCTGCCCGCAGGTTGACGCGGAGGATCTCCGCCCAGGCCAGGCGGCGCGACCGGGTGATGTTGACGACCGTGACGCCCGCCTCGTCAGCGGTGACCCGAGGCCGGCTGAGCATGGCGAGGACACCGAAGAAGAGCAGGGCGACGAAGACGAAGCTGGCCCGCTCCCCCGCGCCGAGGTTCTCCAGGATCATCGCGACCGCGGTGATCACGACGAACATGGCCGCCCCCACCGCCAGCAGGACCACCCGGGTGAGGGTGGGCCTGAAGGTGGCGGGCAGGACGGGGAGTTCGTTCGGTCCGGGGTTGGGGGCGGACATGGCGGGGAGTCGTCCTCGGGGGGTGCGTGAACCGGCCGTCAGAGGCGGCAGGCGTGGATGGCTGTCGTGAGGATGGCGCGCGCACCCAGTTCGTACAGGTCGTCCATGACCCGCTGGGCCTCCTTGGACTCGACCATCGAGCGGACGGCGACCCAGCCCTCGTGGTGGAGCGGGGAGATGGTGGGCGACTCCAGGCCCGGGGTGAGGGCGACGGCGCGCTCCAGGTGCTCGACGCGGCAGTCGTAGTCCATCATCACGTAGCTGCGGGCCACCAGTACGCCCTGCAGGCGGCGGAGGAACTGCTGCACCTTGGGGTCCTCGGCGTCGGCGCCCCTGCGGCGGATCACGACGGCCTCGGACGTCATGATCGGCTCGCCGATGACCTCCAGCCCGGCGTTGCGGAGGCTGGTGCCGGTCTCGACGACGTCCGCGATGACCTGGGCCACACCCAGCTCGATGGCGGTCTCGACGGCGCCGTCGAGGTGGACGACGGAGGCCTTGGCTCCCGCCTCGGCGAGGTGGGCCGCGACGATTCCCTCGTAGGAGGTGGCGATCGTCATGCCGTCGAAGTCCTGGGGGCCGGTGGCCGTCCCGGGCTTCGTGGCGTAGCGGAAGGTGGAGCGGGCGAAGCCGAGCTGGAGGATCTCCTCGGCGTCCGCCCCGGAGTCCAGCAGCAGGTCGCGGCCGGTGATGCCGATGTCGAGACGGCCGGAGCTCACGTAGATCGCGATGTCGCGCGGTCGCAGGTAGAAGAACTCGACCTCGTTGACCGGGTCGACCAGGACGAGTTCCTTCGACTCCTTGCGCTGCTGGTAACCGGCCTCATGGAGCATCGCCATCGCAGGCCCGGAGAGAGAACCCTTGTTGGGGACGGCGATGCGCAGCATGAGGTCAGGTTTCCTTTGCACGAAGGGATGTTCGGGGTGAACGAGCGGTGAGTGGCTCAGAGGTGGGCGTAGACGTCGTCGAGGGAGATCCCGCGGGCGACCATCATCACCTGGACGTGGTAGAGCAGCTGCGAGATCTCCTCGGCGGCGGCTTCCTTGCCCTCGTACTCGGCGGCCATCCAGACCTCGGCGGCCTCCTCGACGACCTTCTTTCCGATGGCATGCACGCCCTTGCCCACCAGCTCGGCGGTTCGGGAGGTGGAGGGGTCGCCGTCGGCGGCCTTGAGCTGCAGCTCGGCGAAGAGCTCTTCGAAGGTTTTGTTGGCCATGATGGTCCTTAGAATACGGGGTCCCCGCGTGCCGCTCAGCGCCAGGGTTCGCTCACGGTGCGCAGCGTGGCGGCAGTGGCCACGGCCGCGGTGACCGCCTCGTGGCCCTTGTCCTCGCTGGAGCCCTCGAGCCCGGCCCGGTCCAGGGCCTGCTCCTCGTTGTCACAGGTGAGCACGCCGAAGCCGACGGGGACGCCGGTGTCGACCGTGACCTGAGTGAGGCCGCTGGTCACCCCCTGGGACACGTATTCGAAGTGGGGGGTGCCGCCGCGGATGATCACGCCGAGGGCGACGATCGCGTCGTAGCCGCGGCCGGCGAGCACCTTAGCCACCACCGGCAGCTCGAAGCTGCCGGGGACCCTGAGCAGCGTGGGCTCGTCGATGCCCAGGTCGTGCAGGGCCCGCAGGGCCCCGTCGACGAGCCCGTCCATGACCTTCTCGTGCCACTGGGCCGCGATCACCGCCACCCGCAGGTCGCCGCAGTTGCGTACGGACAGTTCGGGTGCGCCCTTGCCGCTCATGTCTCTCCTGTGTGTGGTGCTGATGCTGGTGTTCGGTGCTTACTGGTTGCCGCAGGCGGACGCGGAGGCGTCGAGCCAGGGCAGGTCGTGGCCCATGCGGTCGCGCTTGGTGCGCAGGTACCGCAGGTTGTGCTCGCCGGCCTGGACGGGCATGGGCTCGCGCCCGGTGACCTTGAGGCCGTTCCGTACGAGTGCGGCGGTCTTGTCCGGGTTGTTCGTCATCAGCCGCAGGCTGCGTACGCCGAGGTCCCGCAGGATCTGGGCGCCCGCCGCGTAGTCCCTGGCATCGGCGGGGAGGCCGAGTTCGAGGTTGGCGTCGAGGGTGTCGGAGCCGCGCTCCTGGAGTTCGTAGGCGCGCAGCTTGGACAGCAGGCCGATGCCGCGGCCCTCGTGGCCCCGCAGGTAGACGACGATCCCGCGCCCCTCGGCGGTCACGCGTTCCATGGAGGTGTGCAGCTGCGGTCCGCAGTCGCAGCGCTGGGACTGGAAGATGTCCCCGGTCAGGCACTCCGAGTGGACCCTGACCAGCACGTCCTGGCCGTCCCCGATGTCTCCGTGGACGAGGGCCACGTGCTCGACCCCGTCGACGGTGGAGCGGTAGCCGTACGCGGTGAAGGGGCCGAAGGTGGTGGGGAGCCGCACCTCGGCCTCACGGCGCACGGTGGGTTCGGAGCTCCGCCGGTAGGCGATCAGGTCCTCGATGGAGATGATCGTCAGGCCGTGTTTCCGGGCGAAGGGGACGAGTTCGGGGAGGCGCAGCATCACCCCGTCCTCACCGGCGATCTCGACGATGGCACCGGCGGGACGCAGTCCGGCGAGCCGGGCGAGGTCGACGGCGGCCTCGGTGTGGCCGTTGCGGACGAGCACACCGCCGGTCCTGGCACGGAGCGGGAAGATGTGGCCGGGGCGCACGAAGTCGGCCGCCTCCGCCTTGCCGCCGGCCAGCATCCGCAGCGTGGTGGCGCGGTCGGCGGCGGAGATCCCGGTGGTCACGCCGTGCGCGGGCGAGGCGTCGACGGAGACCGTGAAGGCGGTCTTCATCGACTCGGTGTTGTGACTGACCATCTGCGGGAGTTCGAGGCGTTCCAGCTCGTCGTTCTCCATGGGCGCGCAGATCAGGCCGCGGCACTCGCTCATCATGAACGCGACGATCTCGGGGGTCGCCTTCTCGGCGGCGATGACGAGGTCGCCCTCGTTCTCCCGGTCCTCGTCGTCGACGACCACGACGGGCCGTCCGGCGGCGATGTCGCGGATCGCCTGCTCGACGGGGTCGAGCGAGAGGTCCTCCATGGTGCGGTCGTGCAGCCAGGCGGGCTGGGCAGTCATGCCGGGGCTCCTTCCAGAGCGGGTGTCCGCGTACGCAGCCACCAGTCGCGCATGCCCCACAGGACGAGGGCGCCGTAGACGACGTAGATGAGACCGGAGAAGGCGAGACCGCTGTGGAAGTTGAGCGGTACGCCGACGAGGTCGACGAGCAGCCAGGCGAACCAGAACTCGACCATGCCGCGTGCCTGGGCGATCATGGCCACCAGGGTTCCGGCGAAGATGTAGGCGTCGGCCCAGGGGCTCCAGGACAGGGACGGGAAGGCGGTGAACAGGCCGCCGACGGCGAGCGTCCCGAGGGCGGCGCCGCCCACGAGGTAGCCGCGTTCGCGCCAGGTGGCGAAGCGCACGGCCAGTGTTCCGTCCTGCGCCTGCTGCCTGCCGCGGGTCCACTGCTGCCAGCCCCAGACGGCGACGGCGATGACGATCAGCTGCTTGCCGACGCTGCCGGCCTGCTGGACGGAGACGTTGGCCGCGACCAGGACGACGCCCGACAGGAGCTGGGCCGGCCAGGTCCAAACGGAGCGGAGCCAGCCGAGCGCCAGCGCGGCCAGGCCGATCGTGTTGCCCAGCATGTCCGACCAGATGATGTGCTGCCCGAAGGCGGTGAACGCCTCCGAGTTCAGCCAGTCCAGAGTGCTCATGCGAGGCTCTCCCCGGATGCGGGCGTGACGCCGTGGGCGAGCAGGCGTTCGACGTACTTGGCCAGGACGTCCACCTCGAGGTTGACCGGGTCGCCGGGCTGCTTGATGCCGAGCGTGGTCAGCGCGAGGGTCGTGGGGATGAGGCTGATGGTGAAGTGGTCCGGGGCGGCGTCGACGACGGTCAGGCTCACACCGTCGACGGTGATCGACCCCTTCTCCACCACGTAGCGGGCGAGCCCCGAGGGCAGCGAGATCTTGACGATCTCCCAGTTCTCCGAGGGCCGGCGTTCGACGATGCGGCCCGTGCCGTCGACGTGTCCCTGGACGATGTGGCCGCCGAGGCGTCCGCCCAGTGCCATCGGACGCTCCAGGTTGACCCGTGACCCGGTGGTCAGCGCGCCGAGGCTGGAGCGGTTCAGCGTCTCCGCCATGACGTCGGCGGTGAACTCGCCCTCGCCGAGATCCACCACGGTCAGGCAGACGCCGTTGACGGCGATGGAGTCGCCGTGCTTGGCGCCCTCGGTCACCACGGGGCCGCGCAGTCGGAAACGGGAGGCGTCGTCGAGCTTCTCGACGGCGGTGACCTCACCCAGTTCTTCGACGATTCCGGTGAACACTCTCAGTTTCCCTTCCGAGCGGGAACGGGGACGGCGGTGATGCGCAGATCGGGGCCGATGCGGACCGTCTCGGTCACATCGAGGCGCAACGCCTGCGAGATGGTGGAGATTCCGGCGTCGGCGAGGGCCGCGGGGCCCGCGCCGAGGAGTACCGGAGCGAGATAGCCGACGACGGTGTCGACCGCTCCCGCGGCGACGAAGGAGCCGGCCAGGACCGGACCTCCCTCGAGGAGTACGGAGCGGATCCCACGCCCCTCCAGGGCGGCGAGCAGCGCGGGGATGTCCAGGCCCGGGCCGGTGGCGGCACGCGGCAGTCGCAGGACGGCCTCCGCGGGCAGATGCCCGGCCTCGGCGTCGTCGGCGACCGCGACCAGCGTGGGCGCGGTCCCGTCGAGGACCCGGGCGCCGGGCCGGACGGCGGTGGCGGAGGTGTCGACGACCACCCGGAGGGGCTGGGTGGCGCCCTCGATGCCGCGTACACCCAGCTGGGGGTCGTCGGTACGGGCGGTGCCCGAACCGACCACGACGGCGTCGGCCTCGGCGCGCAGCCGGTGCACGTCGGCGCGGGCGTCGGCCGAGGTGATCCAGCGGCTGGTGGAGTCCGCGGCGGCGATCCTGCCGTCGAGGGTGGCGGCGTACTTCCAGAGGACGTACGGGCGGCCGAGGCGGACCGAGGTCAGCCACGCCGCGTTCCCGGCCTCCGCCTCCTCGGCGAGGAGGCCCTGTTCCACCTCGATCCCGGCGGCGCGCAGGGTGTCCGCACCACCGGTGGCCTGCGGGTTCGGGTCGCCCACCGCGTACACGACGCGCCGGATCCCGGCCTCGACGAGCGCCTGGGCGCAGGGCCCGGTGCGTCCGGTGTGGTTGCACGGTTCGAGGGTGACGAGGGCGGTGCCGCCCCTGGCCAGCTCCCCGGCGTCGCGCAGGGCGTGGATCTCGGCGTGCGGTCCCCCGGCGCGCCGGTGGAAGCCTTCACCGGCCTGCTCGCCCGTCGCGTCGAGGATCACGCATCCGACGACCGGGTTCGGGCTGGTGGCGCCGAGTCCGCGTGCCGCGAGCGTGATCGCTCGCCGCATGGCGGTTCTTTCGGCTGCGGTGGCCACCGGGTCCTCCTGCCTCTTCGGGCACGGACTCCGGGGCTGTCGATGACGACAGATGAAGCGGAACGCGACAGGGAACGCCTCCGGCCGGATACACGGACGCGATCGCTCCCGGGACAACCCGGAACGCGTCCGCCGACACGACGGCGTACCTGTGACGGCCCGCCGCGCACTGCCTCCCATCCGGACTTTCACCGTCGGTCCAGGAATCTCACCTGGTCAACCGGCCGCTGGATGCGGACGGGTCGCGGACTATAACCGCCGGTTCGGAATTACACCGACCCCGGAGTGCGCTGCTGCTGGTACACAGGTCATTCTGCCACGCCCGTCAACGGTCCATACGGGTGACCTCTGTGGGACGGCTCACAGAGCGTGGGCGCGACTGCGGGAGCAGTGATCGCGCCCGGGCTCGGCGGCCGAGCGCGTCCCTGCTGGTCAGCGGCGCGGCGCGTGAGCCGGTCGGCCTCCGGATGCAACACCCCCTGCCGAACGCGACGTGCACGCAGAGTCGAGGGCGGTCCCGTATCCGCAGACCGTTGGCGGGTGTCCGTTTCGATCGGCTTGGCCGAGATCATGTTGAGGCCGCGCCGCAGACGTGCCGGAGCTGGAGGAGGACCGGTCCGGCATCGAGGGGGTCAGGCGTCAGGCGCCTGTGGTGCCGGCGTGCAGCAGGGCGAGCTGGTGCTCGACGGCCACGGTGAGCCGCGCATCGTCGTCGGTGGCGAGGAGGTCGAGCAGGGCGCCCCGCAGAACGGCCAGGGCCAGGGTCCGGCAGGTGACACCGTCCTCGCTGTCGCGCTCGGACGGCGGCTGGAAGCCGGCCAGGACGCCGAGCCAGTCCTCCACCGTCGCCCGGGCGAATCCCGCCCAGGCCCCGTCGGGCTGGACGAGGGAGCGGGTGTACGCCTCGGCCCATAGCCGCAGCAGCGGCCGATGCTCCTTCGCGGCGAGCCACGTCCAGAGCCGTTCGACGGCGGGCACGAGTCCACCGGGGCCGTCCGGCTGCCGGGCCCGGTCCAGGAGTGCCAGCTCGTCGGCCCGGGCGCGCGCCAGGAGCGCCCGCAGCAGACCGTCCTTGCTCTCGAAGAGGAAGAGCAGGACCCGTGGACTGGAGCCGATGGCCTCAGCCAGCGGGCGCAGCGACAGGTCGGTCAGACCGTGGGCGAGGGCGTACCGGTAGGCCGCTTCCAGCAGCTCGGCCTGCCGGGCGGAGGGGGTTGGCGCTTCCCTGGACATGCAGCTAGCCTAACTGAAACAGTCGTTTCAGTAGTGCGGTTCAGTCGCGGGGCCGGGAGAGCAGCGCATGCATCAGCAAGATCAGAAGCAAGTCGTCATACGCCGCGCCGACCGTCCCGGCGACCTGGGATGGGTCGTGATGGCCCACGGTGAGGCATACGACCAGCAGTTCGGCTGGAACACGGACTTCGAGGTCCTGGTCGCCAATATCGTCGCCGACTACGGAACCAGGCACGATCCGGCACGAGAGGCGGGCTGGATCGCCGAGGTCGGCGGCCGACGCGTGGGCTGCGTCTTCCTCGTCGCGGGCGACCGGCCGGAAGTGGCCAAACTGCGGATTCTGCTCGTCACCCCGGAGGGCAGAGGCCTTCGCCTCGGGACGCACCTGGTGGAGGAGTGCCTCACCTTCGCCCGTGAAGCGGGTTATGAGCGGGTGACGCTGCGGACCAACGACGTGCTCACTGCGGCGCGGAAGCTCTACCGAAGCTTCGGCTTCACCCTCGCCGACGAGGAGCGCCACCACAGCTACGGCAAGGATCTCGTCGGCCAGAACTGGACCCTCGACCTGCGCATCGGCGCGACGGACAGCGACAGCTGACCGACACGGCGAAGTCCGAGTTGGCCCGTGCCGGGGCCCTCGGACGGCGGCCACCATCATTCTGCAATCGCTGGGAGTGGGGTGTGCGTGTCGGGCCCACAGCGCTTCGAGCCCCGAGCTCGCCGCTTACCAGCCGACGAACCACTGGCAGCGAACTACTCGAAGACGATGCCGGCCTCGCTCGCCAGACTCAGAGCCAGTTCCATCGAGCCCGGACCCTTCACCACGACTCCCCTGAGTGAGGCCGCGCCGCCCACGTCGGCAAGGGTGCAGTTCTCGAAGCGGACGCTTCCCGGAACCAGGTGCGCGAACTGGGCGCCTGTGAGGTCGCAGTTGGTGAACCGGACGTTGTGCATCTCGGACCTCTGGAAGTCCACACCGCGCATGGGGACGTCCTCGAAGGCGACGCTGTAGAACCTGCACTCACGGAAAAGCACGTGGTCGGCCTTGCCGCCCTCGAAACGCACATCACGGAAGGTCGAAGATCTCCACGACGATCCGGTGACACGACTGCCCGACACAGTGCAGCGGATCAGGGAGACATCGCCGGCCTTCAGCTCGGCGAAGTCACAGGTGTCGAGGACCGAGTCGGAGAACTGGCTCTGCCGAATCATGGCCCCGGAGAAGCGGACCCCCTCGAACCGGCAGCTCTCAGCCTCGAACGCCTCGGCATGCACACCGGCGAACGAGGTGCCGACATACGCGACGCCCTTCACGGTCGCGTCGTCCTCCAGGGCGTCCCGCCATGGTTCCGCCGGGTCGAGCTGGGACGGCAGTCGAGGCGCCGAGGGGTTCTTCACCGGTCCGCCCTGCCGCATGGCTCGGGGCATCCGTACCGCGCCTTCCTCAGTGGTCAAGATTCTTCCGCAACGATCAGTGCAGCCTAACCCGCCTTCACGGGAGCGGGCTGTCCGACGGATGGGCAAGTAAGTGAGAAGCGCCCTTGACCAGCGAGAATGAGGATTCTGAGGTCCTGGTTCCTACTTCAGCCGACGGGCGGAGGGCTCGGGCAGTGCGTGATCCTGGCAAGACCAGCAGCGCACCCCCGGCCTGCGAGACCACCGCCCGGTGGCCGCCCTCGGTACGACCCAGCACTCTTCTTCACCTGAGGCTGGGGCGACTAGAAGAACGTCATGTCCCAGTCGCCAGAGATCAGGGCCCGCACGGCTTCCTCGAACCCGTGCGCGACCCGCTGCACTCCTGCGTCACCACCCAGGACGATGGGAGAGTGGTGCAGCCGATCGTGGCGGGGTCACTGCTGCTCAGGTGCGGCTGTCTTCGGCGAGCCGCACCAGGACATCCAGGTCCGGGACGTCCAGCGCCGGTATCCGCAGCCAGGCGAACGGGAATCCGAACTCGCCGCCGTCGACTTCGTACTCCACGCGGAGCATCGCGCCCAGTTCCTCCTCGTCCTCGGAGAAGATGACGACGCTGTAGCGGCACGAGGTGATGGTGTGCCAGGGGATCTTCTTGCCGTCATGGTGCAGCCCGTACGCCGTGGCGGTCAGTGGGCCGAAATCCACCTGGCCGCCGGCCGCGAGCGTCGCCTTCGCCCTGGCGAGATGCAGTTCGGTCACAGGAGCGATGACGCGCTGCATCAGCGGCGCGATGACAGAGGGGGGCGAGGACGACAACTGGCCGGTACGGAAGGCGGGCTCCGGCGTGACGACGGGCGGGTCGGCCAGCAGTGAGCCCACGACCGTGCCGTCGGTGAACTCCAGCAGCAGTTCATGCAGCCACTTCGTGATCATCAAACCGTCGGCCGCTTCGCCGTCCATGTCGTTGGCGTGCCACACGTGGGCAACCTCCGACCACTGGAAGGCGCGGCGCTCATCGCCGCCGGTCAGCACCACGCCGTCATCGTGCACGGCGAGCGTCACCCCCCGCCGCCCGCCAGGTCCGTCGATATGCGCAGGCAGCTTCCCGCGCGCCGATCCGGCCGAGAACTCCGGCTCGCCCGTGACAGGCACGTCCTTCTCAGGCACGTCCTTCTCAGGCACGTTCTTCTCCGACGCGGACTTCTTTCGCCACCAACCAGCCACGAGCTCTCCCCCGTAATCGACATTCAACACCGGTGAGTTTCACCGGAGTTAGCCAACTTCGCCCCGGCGATCACACTATCCGGCGGACAGGATTCGGGGCCAGAGCATCGCAACGGGGGCCTCGGTCCAAGCCGCCGCCCCACAAGGGAATCCGCCTTGAATCGGCGCGCCCCCAGCTCGGCAGTGTGATCCTTCGCCGTCCTGGCCTCGCGCAGCGGTTAAAACGCAGATCCGACAGGTCAACGTACGCATGGATTCCCGGCCTCGACGCGCTTGCGCGCTCACGCTTGCTGCGACGGCCCGCGTGTTCGACCCCGCAGCCAGGAGATGACCCACCACCCGCCGGTTCTCGGTCGAAAGTGGTCCTGCCCCCGGTCACCTCTCCACCTTTCCGCGAGCGTACAGCCGCCCCTCCCCCATCAGGACGAGGCAACAAGCCGTCGCAGGACGGAGACCACCGCCGTGACCTGCGATGCCCCCCGCCCAGGGCGAATGGTCCGTACCTATTGACTCATTGGTCTAGTCCTCTTAATCTCTGCTCCACCTCCCGAGGAACGTCCGCAGGGTGTGCGCACACCCGGACACCACGCAATGCCATCCCCGTATGCCAGTTGTGTTCTGCCGACCTCCCAGGAGGATCAACACATGCTGTCCCCCACCCGCGCGAGAGCCACCCTGATGGCAGCCGGCGCAGCCGCCGCCCTGCTGCTGGGTTCTCTCACCGTGTCCCCGTCGGCCGCCGCGGCCGACCAGGAGTCCTGTCGGCCCGACGGGCTCTACGAGACCCCCGGTGTCGACGTCCCCTACTGCTCGGTCTACGACAGCGAGGGCCGCGAGAAGATGGGCGCCGACCACCAGCGGCGCGTCATCGGCTACTTCACCAACTGGCGTACGGGCAAGGACGGCAAGCCGGCCTACCTCGCCTCGGACATCCCGTGGGACAAGGTCACCCACCTCAACTACGCCTTCGCGCACGTCGACGGCGGCAACAAGATCTCCGTGGGCACCGACGGTCCCGACAACGCCTCCACCGGGATGACCTGGCCGGGCGTCACGGGAGCCGAGATGGACCCCGCGCTCCCCTACAAGGGCCACTTCAACCTGCTGAACAAATTCAAGAAGCAGCACCCGAACGTGAAGACCCTGGTCTCCGTCGGCGGTTGGGCCGAGACCGGTGGCTACTTCGACGACAAGGGCGCCCGGGTGGACTCCGGCGGCTTCTACTCGATGACCACGAACGCCGACGGCTCGGTGAACCAGACCGGCATCAACACCTTCGCCGACTCCACCGTCGCGTTCATCAAGAAGTACGGGTTCAACGGGGTCGACATCGACTACGAGTACCCGACGACGATGAAGGACGCGGGCAACCCGCTGGACCACACCCTGGCCAACGCCCGCCGCGCCGGTCTCGTCAAGAGCTACGCCGCCCTGATGAAGACCCTGCGCGAGAAGCTGGACCGCGCGTCGGCCGCCGACGGCAAGCACTACATGCTGACGGTCGCCGCCCCCTCCTCCGGCTACCTGCTGCGCGGGATGGAGACCTTCCAGGTCCAGAAGTACCTGGACTACGTGAACATCATGTCCTACGACCTGCACGGCGCCTGGAACGAGTACGTCGGCCCCAACGCCTCGCTGTTCGACGACGGCAAGGACGCCGAGCTCGCCCAGGCCGGGGTCTACTCCACCTCGCAGTACGGAGGCGTCGGGTACCTCAACACCGACTGGGCCTACCACTACTTCCGCGGCTCGATGCCGGCCGGCCGGATCAACATCGGACTCCCCTACTACACACGGGGCTTCAAGAACGTCCAGGGCGGCACGAACGGCCTGTGGGGCAAGGCCGCCACGACGGACTGCCCGGCGGGCGCCGGCCTGACCAAGTGCGGTGACGGAGCGGTCGGCATCGACAACCTCTGGCACGACCTGGACACCAACGGCAAGGAGTCTCCTGCCGGTTCCAACCCGATGTGGCACGCGAAGAACCTCGAGAAGGGCGTGGTCGGCGACTACGTCACGAAGTTCGGCATCCCCGCGTCGACCCAGCTGACCGGCACCTACGTCCGCAACTACGACTCCACGCTCGTCGCGCCATGGCTGTGGAACGCCCAGAAGAAGGTGTTCCTCTCCACCGAGGACGAGCAGTCGGTGGCCGCCAAGGCGAACTACGTCGTCGACAAGGGCATCGGCGGCACGATGATCTGGGAGCTCGCCGGCGACTACGCGTGGAACGCCGCCAAGGGCCAGTACGAGCCGGGATCGACGCTGACCTCGTCGCTCTACGACACCTTCAAGTCGGCCTCGCCGTACGGCGCGAAGCGGTCCACCATCGGCCTTCCCTCCCAGGCACTCGACATCGACGTGTCGTTCGACCAGTTCCCGCTGGGTGACTCCAACTACCCGATCAGCCCCAAGCTGAAGATCACCAACAACACCACGGCGACGCTGCCCGGGGGCACGGAGTTCCAGTTCGACTACGCGACCTCCGCACCCGCCAACGCCAAGGACCAGTCCGGCTTCGGTACGAAGATCGTGCGCAGCGACCACACCGCGGCGAACAACGTCGGCGGGCTGAAGGGTGACTACAACAGGGTCTCGCTGAAGCTGCCGTCGTGGCAGACGCTGGCTCCTGGCGCCTCCGTGCAGCTGGACTTCGTCTACTACCTCCCGACGTCGACGCCGTCCAACTGGACCGTTACCTTCGGGGGTTCCACGTACGCTCTCGCGGGTGACCTGGCCCGTGGCACCACCGTCGTCCAGCCGGGGACCGGCTCGACGCCGACCCCGACCCCGACGCCCACGTCTCCCACCCCGACCCCCACTCCGAGCCCGACGTCGAGCACGGGCGGCGGCAGCTGCACGGCGGCGGCGTGGAGCGCCACGGCCGAGTACGGGGGCGGCTCCACGGTGAGCCACGGCTCGCACACCTGGAAGGCCCGCTGGTGGACGAAGGGCGAGACCCCCGGCACCACGGGTGAGTGGGGTGTCTGGCAGGACCTCGGGGCCTGCTGATCCCATCCCTGGGACCAAGCGTTCCACGGACACACCGCCCCGCGGTGACCGGCGCACCGCCGGTCACCGCGGGGCTCCGTCGTACGGGCCGGGCGTGGCAGGAGGCGGGGCGGAGGCGCGCAGCAGAAGGGGACGCGACGCAGGGCAGGAGATGGGGCCGAGGCGCGCGGCAGGAGGCGAGGGCCGAGCGCCCGTCAGGCCGTCAGACCGTCGCGCTCGGCACTCCCGGCGCGAACAGGGCGTCCTGCGCCGCGTCCTGCGCGGCGAAGAGGGCGCCACGCAGGACCGCACCCCCGCCCAGCACACCCGCCCTGACCTCCGTGCGCAGCGGTGACATCCGCGCCAGCCGTTCCTCCACCAGCGAGGCCAGCTCGTCGCCCCCGGCACGCCCGACCTCACCGGCCAGGACGAGGCATCCGGGATCGAGCACGGAGACGACGGCCGCGGCACCGAGAGCCAGCCGGTCGGCGAGCGCCCCCAGGAAGGCCGCCGCGCCCGGCCCGTCCGCCCGCAGCGCCGCCCGGACCACGGACACCGCGGCCGGCTCCTGCGTGTCGTCGTCGGAGGACCGCCCGGCGTCGATGCCGTGTCCGGAGGCCAGGTCGCGGACGGCGGCCGAGCCTGCCAGGGAGTGGAACCCGCCTTCGCAGTTGTCGGCCGACGGGACCCCGGAGGTCCCGGGCATCGGCAGGAAGCCGATCTCGCCCGCCCCGCCCGAGGCGCCGCGGCGCAGCTTCCCGTCGAGCATGACAGCGGCACCGACACCGTGGCCGAGCCACAGGAGGACGAAGGTGTCCCGGTCCTGCGCGGCGCCCACCCGGTGCTCCGCGATCGCGGCGAGATTGGTCTCGTTCTCCACCAGGACGGTGGCGGAGAGGCGTTGCTGGAGCTCGCCGACCAGGTCCCGGTGCCAGGCCGGAAGCCTGGCGGTGTTCCTGAGCTCACCGGTCACGGGGTCGATCAGCCCGGGGGCCCCGATCCCCACGCTGTGCAGAGGCGCCGTGCCCGCGGTGCGGGCGGTCCGCTCCAGCAGTGCCGCGGCACGCTCGACGGCAGGCCGCGTCCCGGTGTCGCCGGCGATCGGGAGGGTGGCCTCGGCGAGGGTGACGCCCAGCAGGTCCGTCACGGCCACGGCCACGCTGTCCATACGTACGTCGAGAGCGGCGAGGTGGGCACGGTCGGCGACGATCCCGTACAGCCGGGCGTTGGGACCGCGGCGGTCCGAGCCGCTCTCGCCGACGACGCGGATGAGGCCGGCGCCCTGCAGCCGGTCCACCAGATCGGAGACCGTGGGGCGGGACAGTCCGGTCTGCGACTTCAGCTGAGTGGCCGTCAGCGGGCCGTCCTGCTGGAGCAGTCGCAGGGCGAGCCGGTCGTTGATGGCTCGGGCGGTGCTCGGGGATGCGGGCATGCCGGGATCCTTCCAGATCACTGACCGTCCCACGCCGTGGGGTATTTATCAGGCAGGGTTCCTGATAGTTTACCCATCCGGTGGGAGGCGGCGTCGTGGACGCCGACGAGCGAGGGCGTCCAGAGGGAGGGCACGGCGTATGACGAAGGATCCAGAGGTCCCGGTCTTCGGCACGGAGCGGGTCAGAAGGGCCAGGTACGCGGTCGCCGCGGTCTTCACCGTGCACGGCGCGGTGACCGGGAGCTTCGCGACCCGGGTCCCGTGGATCCAGGACCACGCCTCGGTGAGCGCCGGGCAGCTCGGGCTCGCCCTGGCCTTCCCCGCCATCGGCGCCTCGCTGGCCATGCCCCTGGCGAGCCGGATCAGTCACCGCTTCGGGGCCCGTACGGCGCTGCGCGGCCTGTTGTCGCTGTGGACGCTGGCGCTGATCCTGCCCGCGCTGGCGCCGAACCTCGTGGCTCTCTGCGCCGCGCTCCTCGTGTACGGGGCCACGGCGGGGATGTCCGACGTGGCGATGAACGCGCTCGGGATCGAGGTGGAGAACCGCCTCGACAAGTCGATCATGTCTGGGCTGCACGGCATGTGGAGCGTCGGCGCGCTGATCGGCTCGGCCGCGGGGACGGTGGCCGCCCACATCGGGACCGACGCCCGGCTCCACCACACCGTCATGGCGCTCGTCCTGACAGCCCTGGGCCTGATCGCCTGCCGGGACGTCCTCGACCTGCGCAGCGCCCAGGACGAGGAGCCGCCGCCCCGCTTCGCCCTGCCGCCCAGGTCCGCTCTGATCATCGGCGCCGTCGGGTTCTGCGCGGTGTTCGCGGAGGGCGCGAGCCTGGACTGGTCCGCGGTCTACCTGAAGGACGTCCTCGGCGGCTCCGCCGGGCTCGCGGCCGCGTCCACCACGGCGTTCGCCCTCACGATGGCGGTGGCCCGGATCGCCGGGGACAGGGTCGTCGACCGCTTCGGCGCCGTACGGACCGTGCGGACCGGCGGGCTGCTGGCGACCGCCGGAGGGCTGCTGGTCGTGGTCGCCCCCGCCCCGGCCGTCGCGATGTGCGGGTTCGGGCTGCTCGGGCTCGGTGTGGCGGTGGTGGTCCCGCTGGCCTTCGCCGCGGCCGGGCGCAGCGGACCGAACCCCAGCCAGGCCATCGCGGGCGTCGCGACCGTCACCTACACCTGTGGACTCGTCGCCCCCTCGCTGATCGGCTCGCTGGCCGAGGCGACGTCGCTGGTGGTGTCCTTCGGTGTGGTCACGGCCCTGGCCTTCGGCCTGGTTCTGGCGGCCGGGGTGCTGCGGGCGGGCGACCGGAAGGTCTCGGGCCCGGCGGACGCCGCTCCCGCGCCCACGCGGAGTTCCACCGGAGCCTGAGCGGGCATCCCGGGGCCGGGCCGTCGTCCGGCCCGGCCCCGCGCTCAGACTCGGACGACGGCGAGCACCGCGTCGCGGAGGCGGCTCATCGTCATCTCGTCACGCGCCTCCACATTGAGCCGGAGCAGCGGTTCCGTGTTGGACGGCCGGAGGTTGAACCACCAGTCGGGGCCGCTCACCGTCAGGCCGTCGAGTTCGTCCACGCTCACCCCTTCGCCCCGCTCCCACGCGTCACGGACCGCTGCCGTACGCCCGGCCGGGTCGGTGACCGTGGAATTGATCTCGCCGGAGGCCGCGTAGCGCTCGAACCGGCCGGTCAGCGCGGAGAGCGGCCCGCTCTGCTCGCCGAGGGCGGCGAGCACGTGCAGGGCCGCGAGCATGCCCGTGTCCGCGTTCCAGAAGTCACGGAAGTAGTAGTGCGCGGAGTGTTCCCCGCCGAACACCGCGCCGGTACGGGCCATCTCCGCCTTGATGAACGAGTGTCCGACCCGGGTACGGACGGGGGTGCCCCCGGCCTCACGGATCACCTCGGGCACCGTGCGCGAGGTGATCAGGTTGTGGATCACCCGGGCGCCCGGGTAGCGGGCGAGCTCGCGGGAGGCGACGAGCGCGGTGACGGCCGAGGGGGATACGGGGTCGCCGTTCTCGTCGACGACGAAGCAGCGGTCCGCGTCCCCGTCGAAGGCGAGGCCGAGGTCGGCCCCCTCGGCCCGGACCCGGGCACGCAGGTCCACGATGTTGGCCGGGTCCAGTGGATTGGCCTCGTGGTTCGGGAACGTCCCGTCCAGCTCGAAGTACATCGGGACCACATCGAGCGGCAGCCCCGCGAGCACGGCCGGGACGGTGTGCCCGGCCATGCCGTTGCCCGCGTCGACGACCACCTTCAGCGGCCTGACGGAGCCGAGGTCGACGAGCGAGCGCAGGTGCGCGGCGTACTCCCCCAACGTCTCCCGGCGCGTCACCGAGCCCTGCCGGGCGGCGGGTTCGGGAGCGCCTTCGTCCGTCCAGCGCTCGACGAGCGTGCGGATGTCGGCGAGTCCGGTGTCCTGCCCGACGGGAACGGCGCCCGCCCGGCACAGCTTGATGCCGTTGTACCGGGCCGGGTTGTGCGAGGCGGTGAACATGGCGCCGGGCAGTCCGAGCGAGCCCGAGGCGAAGTAGAGCTGGTCGGTGGAGCAGAGGCCCGTCTCGGTGACGTCGGCTCCCTGCGCGCGGGCACCGCGGGCGAACGCCTCGGCGAGCCCCGGCGAGGACGGCCGCATGTCGTGTCCGGTGACGATCGCCGCGGCGCCGGTGACCCGCACGAACGCGGCGCCGAAGAGTTCCGCCGTCGCCTCGTCCCACTGGTCGGGGACCAGTCCGCGTATGTCATAGGCCTTGACCAGGCCGGACAGGTCGGTACGGTGCGCCGGTTCAGCAGTGGGCGCCATCGGGGTCTCCTTCGGTGAGCCATACGGCGGTGTCGGGTGGCAGCAGGTCCGTGACCGGCTCGCCGCTGCTCAGCACCGGCCGGCCGGTCAGGCCGAGGGTGTCCAGCGGCAGGGGCCGGCCGTCCAGGTTGACCACGCAGGTGAGGTCTCCGCGGCGGAGGGCGAGGTGGTGCGCTCCGGGTGCGGAGAGCCAGGACGGCGGGGCCGCCGGGTCCGGCGCGGGGTGGGCACGCCGCAGTCGCAGCGCCGCCCGGTAGAGGCGGAGGGTGGAGTCCGGGTCCTGTTCCTGGGCCGCGGCCGTGAGCCGGGCCCAGTCGTCGGGCTGCGGAAGCCAGGTCTCGTCGGGCGGCGCGGTCGTGAAGCCGTAGGGTGCGGCCTCGCCGGACCAGGGAAGCGGCACCCGGGCACCGTCGCGGCCCCGTTCGGTGCGGCCGGAGCGTTCCCACAGCGGATCGAGGATGCGGCTCTCCGGCACCTGGGCCTGGGGCAGGCCCAGTTCCTCGCCCTGGTAGAGGTAGGCGGATCCGGGCAGTGCCAGCATCAGCAGCGCGGCGGCGCGGGCTCGGGCGGGTGATCCGTACCGGGTCACCGGACGCACCGCGTCGTGGCTGGACAGCAGCCAGGTGACGGCGCTCCCCGGCACGGCGAACGATCCGTCGATCACGCGACGCAGTTCCGGCGCGTCCCAGGGGGCCTCCAGGAAGGCGAAGTTGAACGCCTGGTGCATCTCGTCGGGTCTGATGTAGCGGGCCAGCCGCTCCGGGTCGAAGACCGCGGACTCCGCGACCATCACCCGGTGCTCGGGTGCCACCGCGCCCGGCGGCGCCGGATGGGTGTCCAGCAGCGCCCGCCAGCGGCGGTAGAGCGGGTGCAGCTCCTCCTGGTCGTAGTACGGCATCAGGTGGTTGCGCAGCGGGTCCCGGTGCTGGCCGGGGCCGGCGTCGGGCAGTCCCTCGGCCTTGAACAGGGCGTGCGCGACATCGACGCGGAAGCCGTCCACGCCCCGGTCGAGCCAGTGCCGGAGCACCTCGGTGAACGCGTCCTGGACCTTGGGGTTGCGCCAGTTCAGGTCGGGTTGCTCGGGCGCGTGCAGGTGGCAGTACCACTCGCCGTCCCCGGTCCTGCTCCAGGCGGGTCCGCCGAACGCGGACACCCAGTCGTTGGGGGGCAGTTCACCGTGCGCGCCCCGGCCGTCGCGGAAGAGGTACATCTCCCGCTCCGCGGAACCGGGGCCGGCCGCGAGTGCCTCCTGAAACCAGGGGTGCCGGTCGGAGGTGTGGTTCGGGACCAGGTCGACGATCAGCTTGAGCCCCAACTCGTGGGCGCGGGCGGTCAGCCGGTCGACGTCCTCGGGGGTCCCGAGGTCTTCGGCGACACCGGTGTGGTCCGCGATGTCGTAGCCACCGTCGGCCAGCGGTGAGGGGTAGAACGGTGTGATCCAGACGGCGTCCGCGCCCAGCTCCCTGATGTGCGCGAGGCGCGCGGTGACTCCTGGCAGGTCGCCGACGCCGTCGCCGTCGGAGTCGGCGAAGGCACGGGGGTAGACCTCGTAACAGACCATGTCCTGCCACCAGTTCATGCCGCACCCCCGTCGTACGTCACTGCCTGATCGCGGCCGGTCCGGGCGGCTACGGTCGCGGCCTCGGCCACCGCGACGGCGCTCAGCCCGCTCCTGGCGTCCGCCACCGGGGCCGTGCCCTCGGACACCGCCCGTACCAGGTCGGCCATCGCGGCGCGCACGCTCTGCGCGTACACGTACGGCTTGCGGGCCTCTCCGCCCAGGTCGACGACGACCCCGACGTGGTGGGGTACGGTGCGCGGCTCTCCGCGCCCGCGGGCCGGAGCGGCGCCGCCCGCGTCACGCTCCACACGCACCGTGACACGCTCCTCGCCGTGCGGCCGGAAGCCGTCCACGGCCAGCAGTCCGGCCGTCTCGTGGGGGATCCCCTCCCAGCTCCGGGCGCCCTCCTCGTCCGTCCACGCGGAGATCTCCGCACGCACGGGGATCCAGCCGCTGATCCGCGTCTCGGCGAATCCGTGGTCCAGGCGTATCAGCTGACGTTCCGCGCGGTGGGCGTGGGTGAAGGAGTGGAGGTGCGAGGCGAGAACCCCACCGGGGTGGACGACATCGGCGCTCACCATGTCCACGGGACCGCCGGGACGTGCCACGGCCGTGGCACGCACGCTGACAGGGTCCGAGCCGATCAGCTCCCGGGCGGCGTCGAAGAAGTGCACGCCGTGCTCGACGAATATCCCCCCGCTGTGCTCCGGGTCCCAGAACCAGTGGCCGGGTCCGAGGTCCTCGTCCGAGGCGTCGTTCTCGAAGAGGAACCGGCGCGGGGGCGCCAGCAGCCCCCGGTCGGTCAGGCGCCGTACGGCGCGCAGCAGCGGGTTGTAGCGCAGTACGTGGTCCACGACCAGGACGCGGCCGGCACGTTCGGCCTCACGGGCGACCGCCGCCGCGTCCTCGGTCGTGGTGGCGAGGGGTTTCTCGCAGAAGACGTGGCGCCCCGCACGCAGTGCGGTGGTGGCCATCGCGGCGTGCGTGGCGGGCGGTGTCGCGATCAGCACGGCCGACACGTCGTCGCGCGCCAGCAGTTCGTCGAGACCGGCGAGCGCCGGCACCCCGTGCCGGGTCCCGAGCCGCTCCGCCCGTTCGCGCGAGGGGTCGGCGACGGCCGCCAGGCGCAGACCGGGCAGGCCGGCCACGGCGTCCAGGACGAACTCGGCGAATCCGCCGCAGCCGACCAGACCGACACCCACGGGTGCGGGGGCGCCGGTCATGCCGTGCGCTCCAGGAGGGCGACGCCGATGTGCGCGTCGGCCATGCCGTAGAAGACGTACAGCGCGCCGTCGATCTCCTCGATGGCCGTCGGGAAGACGACGTTCGGGACGGTGCCCGCGCGCTCCTCCTCGGTCTCCGGGGCCATCAGCGGCTTGTCGGACCGGGCGAGGACACGCGACGGGTCCGCCGGGTCGAGGATCATCGCTCCGGCCGCGTACGACACGTCCTGGTTCTGCGCCCACGGGTCCTCGATGGAGCCGGACACACCGTGGTGGATCAGCAGCCAGCCTTCGGGCACCCGGATCGGCGCCGGGCCGCCGCCGATCTTCAGCGACTCCCACGGGTACTCCGACAGCGCCACCAGGCGGTGGTCGCGGGGGCGGGTCAGGGCGCGGATGTCGGCCTCGACCTCGGCGACGGGGACGTAGGAGATCCAGATGCCGGGACGCTCGTCGGTGACACCGGCGGGCAGGTGCACGCCCTCGCCCGGGCGGAACCAGCCCAGGTCCCACATGGGCCGGTGCAGCATCGCGTACGCCATCTCGCCGTCCGGGCCGGGGACCGGCTCGGGGAAGTGGACGACGTCCTTGTTCGGGAAGAGGTTGAGGTCGGTGTCCAGGTCCGCCTGGTACTGGAACTGGATCGGTCCGAGCCGGGTCCACTCGGTGAGGTTCTCGGAGACGGCGAGCGCCGGCTTGGGGCCGAGCGGGCCGTAGGCGACGTAGCTCATCACGTGCTTGCCGAGCGAGGGGATCCAGGTGATGCGGGGGTCCTCTACGCCCGCGTTGTTCTTGCCGCGCTCCCAGCCCTCGTCGGGGGCGAGGACCACGCCTCGGCGCTCGACGCCGTCGGGTACGCCGTCCTCGTCGAAGGTGACCTCGGCGAGGCCGACACGGGAGACGTTGCCCTCGGAGACCAGCCTCGGCAGCAGGTGGAGCTTGCCGTCCGGGGTACGGCCCGCGGCGGGGTTCAGCACACCCTCGGTCTCGTTCGCCTCACCGGGCAGCGGGGACATCACGACGCCCTTGCGCACCATGCGGTAGGGGATGTGGGGGGTGGTGTTACTCATGTGCGATCAGCCCTTTGTTGCGGAGTCGATGTCGGTGGAGGTGAAGTGGCGCTGGAACAGGAGGAACAGGGCCACCGCGGGGACGGCCAGCACACACGCGCCGGCCAGCAGGGCGCCGGCGGGGTTGGCCACCGTGCCCTGGAGGTTGGAGAGGAAGCTCGCCAGCGAGACCGCGAGCGGCTGCATGTCGGCGTTCTTGGTGACCAGGAAGGGCCACAGGAACTCGTTCCACGGGCCGATGAACGTCAGCAGCAGTGCGGTGAGCACGGCGGGCCGGGCCATCGGCAGGGCGATCCTCCACAGGATGCGCAGTTCGCTCGCGCCGTCGATGCGCGCCGCCTCGAAGAGCGACTGCGGCATCTGGGAGAAGAACTGGCGGAACAGGAACACCGCCGTGGAGTTGATCGCGAACGGCAGGATCATGCCGAGGTAGTTGTCGCCCAGTCCGTAGTCGCGCACGACCAGGACGTACAGCGGCAGGGTGAGCAGCTGGAACGGGACCATCTGCACGAGCAGCAGCGCGGCGAAGACCGCGCCCCTGCCGGGGAACCTGAGCTGGGCCAGCGCGTATCCGGCGAGTACGCCGAAGACGAGTGTGCAGATCAGGACGCCGATCGTCATGATCCCGGAGTTGAGGAGGGAGCGGCCCAGTGAGATGGCGCCGTTGACGGCCGTGTAGTTGTCACCGGTCAGGCCGGTGGGTACGGCCGCGGACAGGTCGCCGACCGTCTTCTTCCGCAGGGAGCCGACGATCATGTAGTAGAAGGGGAACAGGAAGGCGACCGCGCCGATCGACAGGAGGACGAGGCGTCCGGCCTGGCCGCCTCGACGGCGGCGGCGGGTGACGGTGATCCCGGGGCCCGAGGGCTCAGGAGTGGTGGCGCTCATGTCAGTTGCCCCTCTCGGTGAGCTTGCGGGCGGCGAGCGAGATGACCATCACGAAGGCGACGAGGACGACGCCGATCGCGGCTGCGGAGTCGGGGTGCCCCTGCTCGATGCCCTTCTGGTACATGAGCAGCACCGGCGAGGTGGAGGAGTGGTCGGGGCCGCCGCCCCCGGTCAGCAGGTACGGCTCGCTGAACAGGTTGGCGCCGGTGATGATCGCGTAGATCACGACGAGGGTCGTCGCCGGGCGTACCCCGGGCACCGTCACCGAGAAGAACTGCCGCACCCGTCCGGCCCCGTCCATGGCGGACGCCTCGTACAGCTCCTTGCCGACGTTCTGCAGTGCGGCGAGGTAGAGCATCACGAAGAAGCCGAGCTGCTTCCAGGTCACGAAGACCGCGATCATCGGCATCGCGAGGTGCGAGTTGACCAGCCACGAGGGGTCCGGCGCGTGCGAGCCGAGGAGGTGGTTGACGAAGCCGTCCGAGCCGAACAGGAACTGCCACACGGCGACCAGGGCGACGCTCGCCGTCACGTACGGCACGTAGAAGGCGGCCCGGAAGAAGGCGCGCCCCCGTATCTTCGAGTTCAGCGCCGCGGCGAGGACCAGGGAGAGGCCCACGGTGAGCGGCACGTTGATGACCAGGAAGATCGCGATGTTGAGGAAGGCCCGTCCGACCACCGGGTCGGTGAAGACGTCCCGGTAGTTCGACAGCCCGACCCACGGCGAGTCGATGTCGGTGCCCGGAGCGGTGAAGTAGAAGCGGTGGAAGGAGATCCACACCGTGTAGACCAGCGGCACCGCGAAGACCACGAGGACGAACAGCACGTACGGCGACACGAACAGCGCGCCGGCCCTGGACCGCCCGCCCTCCTTGCGGCGCGGGGCCGAGGACCGGGCGGGGGCGGGTTCGCGCGTCGTGGAGTGCGCCGGGGCGGACTGGAGATGCACGCTCATGACGGGTCTCCGTACTCGTTCAGCAGGTCGGTGATGGTGGACGACGCGTTGCGCAGTCCCGCCGTCGTGGACTGGCGGCCGAAGACGACCGACTTCGTCCACTCGTCCCGGAAGGCCTGCCAGATGTCGACGGAACCGGGGACGTTGGGTACCTCCACGACCCGGTCGGCCTGTTCCGCGAAGGGCTTGTACGTCGGGTTCTTGCTGAAGAAGCCCGCGTACTTGCCCGTCAGGTCCTCACGCATGGGCATCTGGCCCGTTGCGTCCAGGAACTCGCCGTCCTGGTCGGTGGAGGTTGCGAACTTCAGCAGGTCCCAGGCAGTGGCCCGGTTCTCGCAGGAGGTGAACATCGCGGCGGACTTCTCGTCGCTGAAGGAGTGCTTGCCCGTGCCGCCGCCGGCGGTCGGCACCGGGGCGACCCCGATGTCCACACTGTCCTTGTACGCGGCGACGGCCCACGGTCCGACCGTCGCCATGGCGGACTTGCCGTCACTCATCGGGTCGCCGGGGTACGCCTCCTGGGGCGCCAGCTTCTCGGCGTAGAGCTTCCGCCAGAAGGCCGCGACCTGGCGTCCGGCCGGCGAGTCGAACTGCGGTACGCCGTTCTCGACGAGTTGCCTGCCGCCGCTCTCGGCGGCGAAGGCGGGGTAGAAGTCGTACCAGGGCTGGAAGAAGTCGCTGCTGGGCGAAGGCCATATCGCGGCTTTGGCGACACCGGAACGCACCAGTTTCCGCGAGGTCTCCAGGAACTGGTCGTAGGTGGCGAGCTTCGGGTGCTCCGGGTCGAGTCCGGCCTTCTCGAACAGTTTCTTGTTGTAGAGGATCATGACCGGGTTGCTCTTCCAGGGCAGCTGGTAGAACTTCCCGTCCGCCGACCGGTACTGGTCGGTCAGGGAGCCCCCGCGACCGGTGATGTAGTCGTCACCGCCCGGCAGGTCGCTCAGGGAGACGAGCCCGTTCTGCTTCTGGAAGGTGGGCACCGCGGCGGGTGAGGTGTTGAAGACGAGGCAGGCGCTCGTGCCGGCGATGATCGAGGCGCTGATGGCCTCCTCGGACGTCTTGCCCGACGGGATCTGCTGCGCGGTGACGTGCTGGCCGGGGTGGCTCCGGTTCCAGGCGGCGACCATCTGCTTACCCCAGCTCACCTCCTGCGCGTTGTTGGAAAGCCAGACCTTGATCGGACCGCGAGCGTCCTGCGCGGTGGCCGGGTCCACGGCCTGCCTCCCGCAGGCCGTCGCCGTTCCCGCGAGTGCGAGCGCGACCAGCGCGTACGCCGTTCTCCTCAGCATGATTGATCTCCGAACTGTTCACGCGCGGCACCGTTGCCGTGCGGAGGTTCCGGTGCGCGCGGGGGCGACCGGTGGATGAGGGCCCGCGGTCCTTGGGTGCGCGGACCGCCGCGGTCACCCGCGAGGAGCGGGCCCGATCGACGCACGGGGGATGAACCTGGCGGGCGGCAGCTCCACATGGGCCACCTCACCGGTGGCGATCACCGCGTCGAGCGCGCGGGCCGCCGCCTCTCCCCAGCCGCGGGCGTCGGCCCGGGCGGAGGAGAGCGGGGGGTAGGTGTAGCGGGTCAGGGGGACATCGTCGTAGCCGACCACCGAGAGCTGGTCCGGTACGCGGATGGACAGCTCCTGGGCGACCGAGAGGCCCGCCATGGCGGCGAGGTCGGTGCCGTAGACGATCGCGGTGGGCGGTTCGTCGAGGGCGAGGAGCTCCCGGGTGGCGCGGTCGCCGCCGTCGGCGCTGAATCCTCCGGGGCGCACCGGGCCCTCGGGCAGGCCGAGCTCCCGCAGCGTCCGCTCCCAGGCACCCCTGCGCCGGTGGGCGTGGAGCAGTTCCTGCGGCCCCTCGACATGGGCGATACGGCGGTGTCCCAGCTCCGCGAGCCGTCGGACGGCTGCCGCGTACGCCGGTTCGTCGTCCAGACTCACCGTCGACAGACCGCCGCCCCACTCCGGCTGCCCGACCACGACGGCGGGGAGCTCCAGCTCCCGTACCAGCCGGGGCCTCGGATCGTCGCTGCGCAGGTCGGTCAGGAGGACACCGTCCACCTGCCGCTGCGCGGCCAGCCTCTCGTACACGCTCTGCTCGTCTTCGGGCGTGGTCAGGTGGACCATGAGCCCGTCCCCACGTCGTCCGATGACCGCCTCGACGCCGGCCATGAAGGCCGGGAAGAACAGATCGGTGCCGATCTGCTCCGGGTCCCGCGCGAGGACGAGCCCGATCGCCCCGGCCTTGCCGAGCGACAGCGCCCTCGCCTGACGGCTGGGTGTCCATCCGAGCTCCGAGGCCGCCGTCAGGATCCGCGCCTTCGTCTCCTCGGCGACCCCGGGGCGGTCGTTCAGCGCGAAGGAGACCGTGGCACGCGACACACCCGCACGCTGCGCTACATCCGCGATGGTGGGCTTGCGTGCCATGCGCCGTACTCCCTGAGGTGCTCTGGTGCTTCCGGCCGACGCAGCACGCAGGGCCTGCGTTCAAACCGGTTTGATCCGCCGAACGAGCACAACCAAACCGGTTTGGAAGCCGGTCGTCAAGGGTCGGTCCTCTGTGATCTGCGTCGCTCACCGGCTGCTTCCGGGAAGCCTCCAAGGTTGCGCAGGCCCTCGGCGAGGGCCCGATCGCTCCACGCGGCGGGGCGCCGGGGAGGCGGTCCGGGCCGCGGCACCACTACCATGGCGCTGATCTTTTCCGCAGGTGAACACCGAACACCGGGTCACGGACCCGCCGGCACACCGAGCAGCCCTTCAGGAGTGACCCCCATGAGTCTCGGCGTGCGCTGGACCCTTCACGGCGACGGGAGGACCCCCGCACCGGGGGCCGTGGTACGCCCCGACGAGCGGCTCTCCTGGCCCCGTACGTTCGGGCTCGGCGCCCAGCACGTGGTCGCCATGTTCGGCGCGTCCTTCGTGGCGCCCGTCCTGATGGGCCTCGACCCGAACCTCGCGATCATGATGTCCGGTGTCGCCACCGCCATCTTCCTGCTGGCGACGAAGGGCCGGGTGCCCAGCTATCTGGGGTGCTCGCTCTCGTTCGTCGGCGTGGCCGCCACGATCCGGGCCACCGGCGGCACCAGCGCCACGGTGACGGGCGCCGTCCTGGTGGTCGGTGCCGTGCTGTTCCTGGTGGGACTCGTGGTCCAGCGGTTCGGCGCGCGGATCATCCACGCGGCGATGCCTCCCGTGGTGACCGGAGCCGTCGTCATGCTGATCGGTTTCAACCTCGCCCCGGTGACCGCGTCCACGTACTGGCCGCAGGACCAGTGGACCGCGCTCGCCGTGATGCTCTTCACCGGTCTGGCCGTGGTGTGCCTGCGGGGGTTCTTCTCGCGTATCGCGATCTTCCTCGGCCTGGTCTTCGGCTATCTGCTGTCCTGGGTGCTCGACCTGGTCTTCGGGAAGATCCACTCCCCCGCGGGCGGAGCAGAGGCGGTCGACCACTGGCGGCTCGACCTCTCCGCCGTCGGGAACGCCGACTGGGTCGGGCTGCCGTCCTTCCACGCGCCGAGCTTCGAGTGGTCGGCGATCCTGGTCGCCCTGCCGGTCGTGATCGCTCTCATCGCCGAGAACGCGGGCCATGTGAAGGCCGTGGGCGAGATGACCGGTGACTCCCTCGACGACAAGCTGGGCACCGCCATCGCCGCGGACGGAGCCGCGTCCATGCTGTCCACGGCCGTCGGCGGGCCGCCGAACACCACGTACTCCGAGAACATCGGGGTGATGGCGGCGACCCGGGTCTACTCCACCGCCGCCTATTGGGCCGCCGCCTTCTTCGCCCTGCTCTTCGGCCTCTGCCCCAAGTTCGGCGCGGTCGTCGCCGCGATCCCGGGCGGGGTGCTCGGAGGGATCACCGTCATCCTCTACGGCATGATCGGCCTCCTCGGCGCCCAGATCTGGCTGAACGCCGGTGTCGACCTGCGCAACCCGCTGAACCTCGTCCCGGCCGCCGCGGGCATCATCATCGGCGTCGGCGGAGTCGCCCTCAAGATCACCGACAACTTCGAGCTGAGCGGCATCGCACTGGGCACGATCGTCGTGATCACCGGCTACCACGTGCTGCGGGCGTTCGCCCCCGCGCATCTGAAGACGCAGGAACCGCTGCTGGATTCGGGCACCTCGCAGTACGACGAGAACCCGCCGGCCGGGAAGGACTGACCCCGGCCGAGCGCGCCGCCCATGCCCCCGTGCGGTGGTGGAGATCAAGTGTGGGCTGCTCCGAGCGCGACCAGTGATCTTGTCAACGCCTCATGTCATGGATAGGACTGTCCGCGTGGATGATCACCGGGATCCACGCGTCCTGCCGCGACAGCCGATGGGGAGCATTCGATGGGCGACGTAAAGAGCACAGGTCAGACGCAAGCACAGCACGGAGGGGTGAGCCGGCGCCGCGTCCTGGGCGGTGCCGCCGGGCTGGCCGCCGTCGCGGCGGGGCTGTCGGCCGGAAACGCGTTCGCGGCGTCGGACACCGCGTCGGACGCGGCCCGCCGGCGCGGGCACGCCGCTCGGGTGACGATCACCCGCGACGACTGGGGCGTCCCGCACGTGGTCGGCGAGAGTGACGCCGACGCCGTGTTCGGGATGATGTACAGCCAGGCCGAGGACGACTTCAACCGGATCGAGACGAACTACCTGACCGCCCTCGGCCGGCTCGCCGAAGCCGAGGGCGAGAGCGCGATATGGCAGGACCTGCGCCAACGGCTCTACCTCGACCATGAAAAGCTGAAGAAGGATTACGCCAAGTGCCCCGCCTGGCTGCGCACCTTGATGCGGGCGTGGGCGGACGGCCTCAACCACTACCTCGCCACCCACCCCGAGGTGCGCCCCCGCGTGATCCACCGCTTCGAGCCGTGGATGCCGCTGAGCTTCTCGGAAGGCAGCATCGGCGGCGACATCGAGTCGATCCCGCTCAGCCAGCTCGAAGCCTTCCACGCCGAGCGCGAAGTCCCGATGACCGAGGACGAGATCGGCCTCGCCTACCGCGAGCCGACCGGGTCGAACGGCATGGCCATCGCGCCGGGCCACACCCGCGACGGCCACGCGCTGCTCCTCATCAACCCCCACACCAGCTTCTTCTTCCGCGCCGAGCAGCACGTGACGAGCAAGCGGGGACTCGACGTCTACGGGGCCGCCACCTGGGGCCAGTTCTTCATCTACCAGGGCTTCAACGCCCACACCGGCTGGATGCACACGACGTCCGGGGTCGACAACATCGACAACTTCGCCGAGACCATCGTGAGCGGCAAGGACGGGAAGTACTTCTACCGATACGGCGACGAGCTGCGACCTGTCACCACGAGGACGGTCACACTGTCCTTCCGCACCGAGGACGGTGGCCAGGAGCAACGGAGCTTCACCACTTACGCCACCCACCACGGCCCGGTCGTCCGCGAGGAGGACGGCAAGTGGATCGCGTGCGCGCTGATGAACAGGCCGGTCGACGCGCTCGAGCAGAGCTTCCTGCGCACCACCACGAAGAACTACCAGGAGTACGTACGGATCGCCGAGCTCAAGGCGAACAGCTCCAACAACACCCTCTTCGCGGACTCCGGGGGCGACATCGCCTTCCTGATGCCTCAGTTCATGCCGAAGCGCGACGACCGCTTCGACTACCGCGAGAACGTCGACGGCAGCGACCCCGCCACCGACTGGAACGGACTGCACAGCCTGGCGAGCATGCCGAAGGCCGTGAACCCGCGGAACGGCTGGGCCTTCAACACCAACAACTGGCCCTGGACCGCCGCCGGCGACGAGAGCCCCGACGCCACCGACTACCCGCGCTACTTCGACAAGGCCGGCGAGAATCCGCGCGGGCCGCAGGCGATCCGGGTCCTCAGCGCGCGCAAGGACTTCACCCCGCGGACGCTGATCGAGGCCGCCTTCGACCCGTACCTCACGGCCTTCGCCCGGTTGCTCCCCGGCCTCGTCGCGGCGTGGGACAGGCTTCCCCGCGGCGGCGAGCAGCGGAAGCGGCTCGCCGGTCCGATCGCCCTGCTCCGCGACTGGGACTTCCGCTGGTCGGCGGAGTCGACGGCCATGTCGGTGGCCGTGTTCTGGGGTGAGGACCTGTGGGCGATGACCGCCCAGGCGGCGGCTGACGCCGGCCTCTCAGGATGGGACTACATCGCCGACCGCGCCACCGACGCCGAGCGCGTCGAGGCGCTCGGCACCGCGGTGGCGCGGCTGGAGCGGGACTTCGGCGGCTGGGAAGTGGAGTGGGGCGAGATCAACCGCTACCAGCGCAACGACGGCGCGATCGTCCAGCAGTTCGATGACGACAAGCCGAGCATCCCGGTCCCCTTCGCCTCCTCGCGCTGGGGTTCGCTCGCGTCGTTCGGCGCGAAGGCCTACCCGGGTACGAAGCGCTACTACGGCACCAGCGGCAACTCCTTCGTGGCGGTGGTGGAGTTCGGGCCGCGGGTCCGCGCCTGGGCGGTCACGGCGGGCGGGGTGAGCGGCCACCCCGGCTCCCCGCACTTCGACGACCAGGCCGAACGCTACGCGAGCGGCGACCTGCGGCGCGTCTACTTCTACCCGGACGAGCTGGAGGGGCACGTGGAGCGGAGGTACCGGCCCGGGATGTGAGGCGCCGGCCGGCGGGACGGCCCTGATATCGGGGAACGCTCAGCCGATGGCCAGCTCGTAGGCGTAGTCCGGGGTGAATGAGCCGGCCGAGCCCTTGCAGCCGTCGGACTCCCCCGGCAGTTTCACCCAGAGGTACGCGTCGATGCCGGTCACGCCGGTGTCCGTCGTCGGGGTCCTGCCGAGCGCCCGGCCCGACGGGTCGCACCACTCCCCCTCCTGCGGGGCGCCGTTGCCGTTGCGGCTGGTGTCGATGACGGCGCCCAGGCCGGGCGGCCCGCCGAGCGCGGCGAGCACCCGCCGGGCGTACGCGGTCTCGTCGGCGGTGCCGCGGAAGTTGGACACGTTGGTGAAGATGCCGTCGCCGCTGGTCGCGGCGCCCGCCTCGCGGAGCGCCGCGGCCTGTTTCGCGGCGCTGTGCCAGCCGGAGTGCCCGCCGTCGAAGTAGACCCTGGCACGAGGGTTCGCGGCGTGCAGGGCGCGTCCGGCGCGCGCCAGGGACGCGAAGCGCGCGGCCCGCTGCCCGTCCGAGAGGCAGTCCGACAGGGCAATCGCGTCCGGTTCCAGAATGACGATGACCGGGCCGCCGCCGAGACCCGCGGCGAAGTCGGCGATCCAGGCGTCGTACGCGTCCAGGTTCGGCGCTCCCCCCTCGGAGGCCCCGCCGCAGTCCCGGTCGGGGATGGCGTACGGCACGAGGACGGGCGTACGGCCGGCTGCGTCCGCGGCGGACGTCACGCCCCGGACCTGGCCGGTGACGGCGCCCGGGTTGTGGGCGGGGAACCACACCGCGGCGGGCTGCGCCGCGATCCTGGACTCGATCAGCGGGCGGCGCGGATCGTCCCGGTTGGCGCCGACCCAGTCCAGCACCTGCGACTCCGGGTGGCGGTAGAGCCTGGCGGACGCCGCGGGCGCGGACGACCGCTTCGGGGACTCGGACGGTGCAGGACTCCTGCGCGCGGATCGGGCGGGGCTCGGGGACGGTGGCACCGTCGCGGTGGCAGACGGTGACACCGTCTGGGTGGGCACCGCGGGCAGCGGTTCCAGGACCGGGGACGCGGTCGTGTCCGGGCGCGCCGTGGTGCGCCCACCGTCGCTCGCTCCGGCGGCTATCACGCCCGTCACCGCACCGGCCGCCACGACGACCGACGCCAGCACGGCCATGGTGTGACGGCGCGCGGCGCGACCGCGCCGCCTTGCCTCGGTCCTGCCCCCTGCGCGTGCGCCCGGCATTCCTCGTCCCCTCCCAGGCGCCCGGTGAACGTCCGTTCCGATGAGACGTCCGGCCTGAGGCGCCGCGGTGCGAGCCTATTGTCTGGACGCCGCGCACGGACCGGATCGGACAGTTCGCCCGTCCCGGCGCCGTGGCCGGCAGGACGACCGGTGCCGGGGCGGTGATCGGTGCCGGGGCTGTGATCGGGCAGATGCGCGCTCCCCGCCCCGGCCGGCGGAATGTGGCAGCCGCGTGGGTGCCCGCTACCGGCCGGGGCTCAGGAGCGGAGGGAGGCCGGGGCGAGGCGGGTGGGGCGCTCCTCCTCGGTCCTTGCCGGTGAGACGTCGCACCGGCTCCGCGAACCGTCTCAGCCCTCCGGGAGCTCCACGGGCGCTATCTCGTCGAAGACGTCCCCGGGCCCGGGGTTCGAAGGGTCGGTGCTGCCGCCGAACTGTGCCATCACGCCCCACACGGCGTTGAGCGCGGTCTGCACCGCCCCCTCGGCCCAGCCGGCCGTCCAGGAGATGTCGTCGCCCGCGAGGAAGAGTCCGCGCTTGTCCTCGGGCAGCCGGTCCTGCATGAAGTGGGTGAACAGGCGCCGCTGGTATCGGTAGTGGCCGGGCAGGTTGGCCTTGAACGCGCCCATGAAGTACGGCTCGTTCTCCCAGGAGACCGTGACCGGGTTGCCGATGACGTGCTTGCGGATGTCGACACCCGGATAGATCTCGCCGAGGGACTTGAGCATGACGTCCATGCGCTCCTCCGGGGAGAGCGGAAGCCACTTCAGGCTGTCGTCGCACCAGGTGTAGGAGAGGCAGATGACGGCCGGCTTGTCCGGCCCGTCGTCGAGGAGGTAGGTACCCCGGGTCATCCGGTCGGTGAGCGTCATCGACATGGTGTCCCTGCCGGTCACCTCGTCCTTGTCGAGCCAGAACGGACGGTCGACGGGGACGAACAGCTTGGACGACTCCATGTAGTGGGTGCGCTCCATCGCCGTCCAGTGGTCGATCGGGAAGAGCGCGTCGTCGCAGGCGATCTTGGAGAGCAGCAGCCAGGACTGTCCGGTGAAGACCGCGGCCCGGTAGCTGCGGATGTCACCGGAGGCATCGGTGACGGTGATCCGGTTCCCGGCGGTGCGGTCGAGACGGGTGACCGCTCCGCGCGGCTCCCCGCCGTGCAGCGAGGACAGCGAGGTGCCGAGCGGCCAGTGGGTGATCTTCCGCGGTTCGCGGTCCCAC
This sequence comes from Streptomyces sp. NPDC048590, assembly GCF_043199535.1. Lineage (NCBI taxonomy): Bacteria > Bacillati > Actinomycetota > Actinomycetes > Kitasatosporales > Streptomycetaceae > Streptomyces > Streptomyces sp. NPDC048590. The sequence continues at coordinate 73,111 of NZ_JBICWC010000013.1, forward strand.
AGTCGCAGCGGGAGCTGCTGGCTCCCGCCGACGATCCCCCGGTGGTGGTCGTCGGCCTCGGTGTAGACGACGCGCAGGATCTCCAGGATCGAGTTGGGGAAGTCGGTGTCCCAGCCTCCCGTCCCGAAGCCGACCTGTCCGAAGATCTCGCGGTGCCGGAAGGAGGAGAAGGAGTCGGAGGCGCAGAGGAAGCCGTAGAAGGTCTGGTCGTCGAGCTTCTCGACGAGCCTCGCCCAGATCTCCCGGATGCGCGGTACGTCGCGCTCGCGCATCGCGCGGTTCATGTCGGAGAAGTCGGCCCCCTCCTCCAGGCAGGTGTTCCAGGCGTCCATCACCTCCCGGTAGACGGGCGGCAGGTCGTCGATGGTCCGCGCGTAGTGGGACTCGCCCTTGAGATCGACGACGGTCGAGGGGGTCGCCGGGGAGAGCGGGTTGGGGAAGGGCCGGGTCTCGAGATCCACCAGGTCGATGTAGTGCTGGAGCGCGGTGGAGGACGGCGGGAAGCGCATCGCGCCCATCTCGGCGGTCAGCGAGGGGTCGCAGCCGTCGAAGCCCACGGTACGCAGCCGGCCTCCGATCCGGTCGGCTTCGTAGACGACGGGCTTGAGGCCCATCTTCATGAGCTCGTAGGCGGTGATGATGCCTGAGAGACCTCCGCCGATGACCGCGACCTCGGTGCCGTGTTCGGTGGCCGGTATCTGCCCGATGCCGGCCGGGTGCGCCAGGAAGTCGTCGTAGGCGTAGGGGAAGTCCGGCCCGAACATGGTGATCGGCGGCTTGCCGTCGGTGTGCTGGACGGCGTTGGGCACCGTGGACGTCATGGGGTACGGACTCCTTGCGCGGAAGCGGCGGAAGCGGCGGAAGCGGCGGAAGCGGCGGAAGCGGCGGAAAGCTGCGGGAGGGCGGGAGAGGATGCTCAGGCGAGGGAGCCGTACAGCCCCGGTACGCGGTCCCGGAGGTATGGGTTGACGGCGCGTGAGGCGGACAGCAGACCGGGGTCGACCTCACCGACGAGGAGCTCGTCGCCCCGTCCGGCACGGACGCGGGCGGTGCCGTCGGGGCCGGCCAGACAGCTGAGCCCGGTGAAGTCGAACTCGCCTTCCTCGCCTGCCCTGTTGGCGTACGCGACGTAGAGCTGGCTCTCGAAGGCGCGCACCGGCACCACTGCCTCGGCGACGAACGTGAACGGGTGCATCAGCGCGGTCGGCACCAGCAGGAGCTCGGTCCCGGCCAGGGCGTGAGCGCGCACGTTCTCCGGGAACTCGACGTCGTAGCAGATCAGCAGCCCGATCCGTATGCCGTCCAGCTCGGCCTGGACGACCGGCACGTCCCCGGGCGTGAACCACTTCTCCTCGAAGGCGCCGAACAGGTGCGTCTTGCGGTAGTTGGCGAGCGGGATGCCGTCGGGGCCGATGAGCTGGGCGGAGTTGTGGATGCGGTCGCCGTCGCGCTCGGGGTAGCCGTAGAGGACCGCGAGCCCGTGGCGTACGGCGATGGCGGCGACCTCACGGGCTCCCGGCCCGTCCGCGGGCTCGGCGAGGGTGGGTACGTCGTCACCGATGGCGTAGCCGGTCAGGAACAGCTCGGGCGAGACCAGCAGCCGCGCCCCGGCCTCGGCGGCGCGGGCCGCGGCCGCGTCGAGCGCCGCCAGGTTCTCGGCGACGGCGCCGGGCCGTCCGGAGCTCTGGAGCAGGGCGGTACGCAACGGCGGCATGGCTGACCTCGGGCGGGACGGGCGGGGTGGGAGACGTATCGAAGGTACGGTCAGGGGATCACCCTGGACAAGGCGCGATTGTTGCGCGTCCACCATCGATCCGTTGCGCCATGAGCACCGCCCGCGACGATTCGTTGCGCGAGGGGACTTCGCAGGTCAGGCCTGTGATCTCGGTCTCCGTCCGGACCCGTCCGGGCCCGGTCGGGCACCGCCCGGCTCCCCCTCCGCAGGGGGTCGGCCGCGTCCTCGGGGCGGTGGCACCCTCAGGCCGGCCGCGCCTTCAGGCCGGGGCGCTCTCGGGCCGCCGCACCCTCAGGCCGGCGGCGCCGAGGAGTACCGCCGCAGCAGCGGGGACAGGACGAGGACCGACTTGGTCCGCTCGACGTACGGCTCACCGGCGATCCGCTCCAGCACCTGTTCGAAGTGCCGCATGTCGGCGGCGAAGACCTGGACGATCGCGTCGGCGTCGCCGGTGACGGTGGAGGCCGAGGCGATCTCCGGGTAGGCGGACAGGCCGCGCTTGATGGCCTCGGGGGCGGTGTTGCGGCTGCAGTAGATCTCGATGAACCCCTCGGTCTCCCAGCCGAGCGCCGCGGGGTCCACCCGCACGGTGAAGCCGGTGATGGCGCCCTCGGCGCGCAGCCTGTCCACCCGGCGTTTGACCGCGGGGGCGGAGAGGCCGATCAGCGCGCCGATGTCGGCGTAGGAGCGGCGGGCGTCCTCGGCGAGGGCGTGGACGATGCGTTCGTCGAGGTCGTTCAGGCGCACGTCGGGTGGATCATCTCTCTGCGGTGGCTTCGGGGGCGGCACGGGCCGCCCCCGAAGTAGACCACGGGCAGCCCCTGAGGGCGTGCCCGCCGCAGGGGGCGGCCGGGTCAGAAGGGGAACTGCGAACGCCCGTGCTGTACGGAGATCCACTTCTGGGTGGTGAAGGCCTCCAGCATCGACTCACCGTTGAGACGTCCCAGCCCGGAGTTCTTCTCCCCGCCGAAGGGGACGATGGGCTCGTCGTGGACGGTGCCGTCGTTGATGTGGATCATGCCGGTGTGGATCCGCTGGCCCACGCGTACCCCGCGCTCGATGTCACCGGTGTGGACGGCGCCGCTCAGCCCGTACGGGGTGTCGTTGGCGATCCGCACGGCCTCGTCCTCTCCGTCGAAGGGGACCAGCAGGGCCACCGGGCCGAAGATCTCCTGCTGGAGCACCGGGGAGTCGGCTGCGAGGCCGGTCAGCACCGAAGGGCTGACCACGTTGCCGTCGGCCCGGCCGTGCAGGAGAGCCGTGGCGCCCGCCGCCACGGTCTCGTCGACGAGCCTGGAAACGGCTTCGGCCTGCGAGGAGTTGATGAGCGGACCGATGTGGGTGGCGGGGTCCGCGGGGTCGCCGACGCTCAGGGACGCGACCTTGGCGACGAACTTCTCGGTGAACTCCGCCTCCACGGCGCGGTCCACCAGGATGCGGTTGGCGGCCATGCAGACCTGGCCCTGGTGGATGTAGCGGCTGAAGACCGCGGCGTCGACGGCGTAGTCCACATCGGCGTCGTCGAGGACGATCAGGGCGCTGTTGCCGCCCAGTTCGAGCACCGCGCGCTTGAGGTTGGCCGCGCAGACCGTCGCGACGTGGCGGCCTACCTTGTCCGAGCCGGTGAAGGAGATGACCTGGGGAACGGGGTGCTCCAGCAGGCTGTCGCCGATCTCGGCGATGTCGGTGACCACGACGTTCAGCAGCCCGCCGGGCAGTCCCGCCTCCTCGAAGACCCTGGCGATCAGGGTGCCGCCGCAGACCGGGGTGTTCTGGTGCGGCTTGAGGACGACCGCGTTGCCCAGGGCGAGCGCGGGCGCGACCGACTTGAGCGACAGCAGGAAGGGGAAGTTGAAGGGGCTGATGACACCGACGACTCCGGCGGGCAGCCGGTAGACACGGTTCTCCTTGCCGTCGGTGGGCGAGGGCAGTATCTGTCCCGTCGACCGCAGGGTGAGCTGCGCGGCCTCGCGCAGGAACTCCTTGGCCAGGTGGAGTTCGAAGCCGGCCTTCAGCCGGGTGCCGCCCAGTTCCGCGACGATGGCCTCGGCGATCTCGGCCTCGCGCTCCTCGACCACGCACAGCGCCTTCTCCAGCACCGCGCGACGGGCGTACGGATTGGTGCCGGCCCATTCCGGCTGTGCGCGCTCCGCCGCGCGGTAGGCCTGGTCGACCTCACCGGTGGTCGCGACGGTGATGGAGGCGAGCTTCTCCCCGCTGTAGGGGTTGAAGTCGATGATGTCCCAGGACCCCTTCCCCGGCCTCCACTCGCCGTCGATGTACTGCTGGGCCAGATCGGTGAAGAAGGAGGTCATGGAATCCCTTACCGCAGAGAGGCAGGCAACTGATTGCGACTCATATTACTTATCGAACAGTTGAGTTGGGGGCGGACCCGTATGCACGCACATGAACTCCCGGACCGGTCGCGGCCCCTGGACACATGGAAGCGCCCCTCCCGGCACATACTCCCGGGAGGGGCGTTCGGAGGTGGGGCGCGGAGCCCGCGTCATCAACTCCAGCTGGCGTGCAGCGGCTTGCCCTCCGCGTAACCGGCGGCACTCTGCACGCCCACGACGGCCTTCTCGGCGAACTCCTCGAGCGAGGAGGCACCCGCGTAGGTGCAGGAGGAGCGGACACCGGCGATGATCGAGTCGATCAGGTCCTCCACGCCGGGTCGGGCGGGGTCGAGGAACATCCGCGAGGTGGAGATGCCCTCCTCGAACAGCCCCTTGCGGGCCCGGTCGTAGGCGGACTCCTCGGAGGTGCGGTTACGGACCGCGCGCGCCGAGGCCATCCCGAACGACTCCTTGTAGTACCGCCCGTCGGCGGACTGCTGGAGGTCACCGGGCGACTCGTACGTGCCCGCGAACCAGGAACCGATCATGACGTTGGACGCGCCGGCCGCGAGCGCCATCGCCACGTCGCGCGGGTGGCGGACGCCTCCGTCGGCCCAGACGTGCTTACCGTGCTTCCTGGCCTCGGTGGCGCACTCGAGTACCGCCGAGAACTGCGGCCGGCCGACGCCGGTCATCATCCGGGTGGTGCACATCGCGCCGGGGCCCACGCCGACCTTGATGATGTCGGCGCCCGCCTCGATGAGGTCGCGCACGCCCTCCGCTGCGACGATGTTGCCCGCGACGATCGGCACTGCCGGGTCGAGCGCCCGCACCGCCGCGACGGCGCTGATCATCGACTCCTGGTGGCCGTGCGCGGTGTCGACGACCAGGGTGTCCACACCGGCGTCGAGGAGCTGCTTGGCCTTGCCGGCCACATCGCCGTTGATGCCGACGGCCGCGGCGATGCGCAGCTTGCCGTCCGCGTCCGTGGCGGGGGTGTAGAGGGTGGCGCGCAGCGCCGCCTTCCGGGTGAGGATGCCGACGAGCCGGCCGTCCGCGTCGACCGCGGGGGCGAGCTTGCGGTTGGCGCCGTCGAGCTTGTTGAAGGCCTCGCGCGGGTCGATGTCCGCGTCCAGCACGACCAGGTCCTTGGACATGACCTCGGACAGCTGGGTGAAGCGGTCCACCCCGGTCAGGTCGTGGTCGGTGACGACGCCGACCGGGCGGTTGTCCGCGTCGACGACGACACCCGCGCCGTGGGCGCGCTTGTGCAGGAGGGACAGCGCGTCGGCGACCGTCTGGCCGGGGGCCAGCACGATCGGGGTGTCGAGGACGAGGTGACGCTTCTTGACCCAGCCGATGACCTCGGTGACGACCTCGATCGGGATGTCCTGGGGGATCACGACGAGGCCGCCGCGGCGGGCGACCGTCTCCGCCATCCGGCGGCCCGCGATGGCGGTCATGTTCGCGACGACCAGCGGGATGGTGGTGCCGCTGCCGTCCGGCGAGGAGAGGTCCACGGCCTGACGGGATCCGACCGCGGAGCGGCCGGGGACCATGAAGACGTCGTCGTACGTCAGGTCGTAGGGGACCGAGGGGGCGGCCGTGTAGCGACCGGTGCCGGGCTCAAGAAAACGCATGACACTCATTTTTTCACAAGAAACCGCGCAGGTCGTTTCCACGAAGACACAGCGATGCACCCCCGCGTTCGTACTTTCCTCCAAGACGGAGGCCCGGGGGCCACGGGCAAGGGGAAACCTGCCTTACCCAGGGAGCCTACCCGAACGCGATTCGCTCGTTCGTGATCACGATCGCTGGACCGGGTGACGAACGGTCAGGTAACTTCAAATCCGCAGGTCTCGGTGGTGGGCCCCTGGGGCTCACGAACCGGAACGCCTGACGCGCGTCCGGCCGGAGAGGATGGGGATCCGCCTGTGGAGAGCGAACTGCCCTACATCTACTGTCCGTTCCCCTCACGCACCAATCCGCATGTGGGGCACACCCGGGAACATCTCGACGAGTGGACACGGCGCACCGGCCTCGTCCACCGCGAGTCCGCGAGGGAGCGCTTCGAACACGCCGACTTCGGCGCGTTCGTCGGCATGGTCTATCCCACGGCGAACGCCGAGCACCTCGACCTGGTGGCCGACTGGTTCGTCTGGCTCTTCCTCGTCGACGACCAGCTCGACGACGGCCACCTGGGCCACACCCCCGAACGCGTACGTGACGTGGTCGAGCGGATGCGTGCGGTGGTCGAAGGCTCCGGGCCCGGCCCCGAGGGCGACAAGGAGGCCCCCGCCGCACTGGTCGCGCTGGCCGATCTGTGGGAACGCACGATTCCGCAGGCAGCGCCCCACTGGCGCACCCGCTTCGCCTGGCACCTCATGAGGTATCTGACCACCGCGACCACCTGGGAGGCCGGGAACCGGGCGGAAGGAGTCGTGCCCGCCGAGGCGACCTACATCGCCAACCGCCGCCACACCGGGGCGATCCACGTGTGCATGGACCTGATAGAGATCGTGACCGGCACCGGTGCCCCGGAGTCCGTCCACAACGACGCCCGGTTCATCACCGCGCTGGAGGCCTCCTGCAACGTCGTCTGCTGGGCGAACGACGTGTACTCCTACGAGAAGGAACAGGTGCTGGGCGAGATCCACAATCTCGTGCACCTGGTCCGCCACCACCGCGGCTACGGGAAGCAGCAGGCCCTGGAGCATGTCTGCGCCGAGATAGCCACCGAGACGCGGCGATTCCTCGCCGCCGAGGCCGAGCTCCTCTCCCTCCACCCCGACCTGGGCGGCCTGCTCGTGCCCTACCTCGACGGGATGCGGAGCTGGATGCGGGGCAATCTCGACTGGTCGCGGCAGACTCCCCGCTACAACCCGGCGGAGGTCGGACAGTACGCGGAGCCGGAGGCATACCTGGAGGAATCCGTGCTGGGTGTCGGCGGGGAAGCCACCGAGCCCGGTGCTGGAGTACCCCGGCAGGCGCCCGGAGGCGCACGGCACGACACCGCCGGCGAACGGCTCCGGGCGGGCCACGGTCCTCGCTGACGCGGGTCCCGGCGGAGACGGGAGCGGCGCCGGACACCCTGAGGTGTGCCGGCGCCGCTCCCGTCCACCGCCGGGTGGATCACTCGTCGGGGTCGGCCCGCTCCAGCGCGGGCCGCTGCCCGGCGGCCGACTCGGTCAGCAGGTAGTCGGCGGCCGCCGTGTCCGTCACCAGGCTGGTGACCAGCCCGGAACGCAGCACCGCCCCGATCGCCGCGGCCTTGCGCTGTCCGCCGGCGATGGCCACCACCTCGGGAATCCTGCGGAGCCGGTCGGCCTCGACGGTGATGCAGCGCTCACCGAGGTCCCGGCCGACGCGTCGGCCGTGGGTGTCGAAGAGGTGGGCGGACATCTCCGCCGCCACCCCGAGGGAGGCGTAGTGCCGCCGCTCCTCGTCCGAGAGCATGTCGTGGACGGTGGAGATGCCGGGCTCCCACGATCCGATGGAGACCGCGGCGACCGTCACCTTGTCGAAGTACTCGTAGGCGCGGGCGATCCCCGTCTGGTGGCGCAGCGCCGCCGCCGTCGCCGGATCGGGAAGCAGCATCGGCGCGTAGATGGGGTGCGCCTCACCGCCGGAGACCTGCGCGGCTCGGCGGACCGCCTCGACCGAGCCGCGCTCGGCCGTCCCCGCGTCGTAGACACCGGTGAGCTGGACGACCGTGCACGGCGGGAGCCGGTCGAGGGCCGCCGCCATGTGAATGGTGGACCGGCCCCAGGCCAGCCCCAGCACGTCGCCCTCGTTCACCAGCTCGCCGAGCAGGTCTGCCGCGACCTCGCCCAGGTTCTCCGGATCCGCGGCGTCGTCCTGCTCCTCCGCCGGGGATTCGACCACGACGGCGTGCCGCAGTCCGTAGCGCGCGCGGAGGGCGTCCGAGCGCTCCGCGTCCAGCTCCGCCGGTACCCGGATCTCGATGCGTACGAGATCCCGCTCGAGGGCCGTCTCCAGGACCCTGGCCACCTTGAAGCGGCTGACGCCGAACTCCTCGGCGATCTGGATCTTCGACTTTCCCTCGAGATAGAACCGGCGGGCCATGGCCGCCGCCTGCACCAGCTCCGCGGGTCCCATCCGCATGGCTGACCGACCCGCCGAGATGCCAGACACCGCGATCTCCTCACTGCTGTTCACACGCTCGTTACGCCGTCCATCCTGTCAGATCCGGCGATGCTTGATCAGGCCCGTCGGGCCGCGTTCACCTGAGCTTGGTTCAGTGGCCGCATGCCCAGGGTGCCGAAGCCGTGACCGCGTCGGCCTGCGCGCGGAGCGCCCGTACCGCCTCGGCGGGGTCCTCGGCCCCGTAGACGGCCGAACCGGCGACGAACACGTCCGCGCCCGCCTCCGCGCACCGTTCGATGGTGGCGGCCGAGACCCCGCCGTCGACCTGCAGCCAGAGCTCCAGTCCGTGCTTGGAGATCAGCTGACGGGTGCGGCGGATCTTCGGCAGCATGATGTCGAGGAACGCCTGCCCGCCGAATCCCGGCTCGACCGTCATGATCAGCAGCATGTCCAGCTCGGGGAGCAGGTCCTCGTAGGGCTCGATGGGTGTGGCGGGCTTGAGCGCCATCGACGCGCGGGCGCCCTTGGCCCTGATCTCCCTGGCCAGCCGTACGGGCGCGGCCGCGGCCTCCGCGTGGAAGGTGACCGAGCCCGCACCGGCCTCGACGTACTGCGGCGCCCAGCGGTCGGCGTCCTCGATCATGAGGTGGCAGTCCAGCGGGGTGTCCGTGGCCCTGCTCAGGGACTCCACGATGGGCACGCCCAGCGTCAGGTTGGGCACGAAGTGGTTGTCCATGACGTCGACATGGAGCCAGTCGGCGCCCTCCACGGCCTTCGCCTCCTCGGCGAGGCGGGCGAAGTCGGCGGACAGGATGCTGGGGTTGATCTGGGCCATGCCCCAAGCCTGCCATGCTTCGCGCGACTTCCCCGCCCCGGTGGGCCTCAAAGCCTCACGGGATCATTACGGTTCGCGCATTCCCGGCTTTTCCCCCCGTGGTCAGGCCGTACGCCGCAGCAGGGCGAGATACATGGCGTCGGTGCCGTGCAGATGCGGCCAGAGCTGGATGTCCGGACCGTCGCCGAGCGCGGGCACGCCGGGGAGCAGGGGCCGGGCGTCGATCCACTCGGCCTCGGCCGGCGCCCCGCCACGCCCCTTGAGCACGTCCTCGACGACGACCCTGGTCTCGGCGAGGTGGGGCGAGCAGGTCGCGTATCCGACGACCCCGCCGATCCGGACCGCCTTCAACGCCTCGCGCAGCAGACCGCGTTGCAGCGGGGCGAAGCCCTCCAGATCCTCCGGGCGGCGACGCCAGCGGGACTCCGGGCGGCGGCGCAGCGCTCCGAGTCCGGAGCACGGGACGTCCATCAGCACCCGGTCGAAGGAGCCCGGCCGCCATGGCGGCCGGGTGCCGTCGGCGGTGATCACCTGGTACGGGCCCGGGTTGCCGGCCAGCGCGCGCTCGACGAGCCTGGCGCGGTGCGGCTGCTTCTCCGAGGCGAGCAGCGCCGCGCCGCGCTCCGAGGCGAGGGCGGCCAGCAGCGCGGCCTTGCCGCCCGGGCCCGCGCAGCCGTCCAGCCAGCGGGTGTCCTCGCCCTCGACCGGCGCGTTCGCGAGGGCGGTGGCGACGAGCTGGCTGCCTTCGTCCTGCACTCCGGCGCTGCCGTCCCGGACCGCGGCCAGGGCTCCGGGCTCGCCGCCCTCGGCCATCCGCACGGCGTACGGCGACCAGCGGCCCGGCAGGCCGCTCTCCTCGCCGAGCGCGTCGAGCAGTTCGGCGGTGGTGGAGCGGCCGGGGCGGGCGGCCAGGGTGACCTCGGGCCGCTCGTTGTCGGCCTCCAGCAGGTCCTCGATCCCGGCGCGGCCGCCTCCCAGGGAGTCCCAGAGGGCGGAGACGACCCAGCGGGGGTGCGAGTGCACCACCGAGAGGTGCTCCTCGGCGTCCTCCTCGTACGGGGGCGCGACCCTCTCCACCCATCCGTCCAGGTCGTGCGCGGAGACCTTGCGGAGCACCGCGTTGACGAACTTGGCCCGGCCCTCCCCCAGCACCACCCGGGCGAGCTCGACGCTGGCGGAGACCGCGGCGTGGGTGGGGATACGGGTGCCCAGGAGCTGGTGGACGCCCATGTTGAGCACGTCCAGCACCGGCGGGTCGACCTCGCGCAGCGGCCGGTCGATGCAGGCGGCGACGATCGCGTCGTAGGTGCCCTGGCGGCGGAGGGTCCCGTAGACCAGCTCGGTGGCGAGCGCCGCGTCCCTGCCCTCGAAGTCGCCCTTGGCCCGGGCCTTCTTCAGCAGCGGGGGGAGGACGAGGTTGGCGTAGGCGTCGCGCTCGTCGACCGCCCTGAGCACCTCGAAGGCGAGGAAGCGGACCGGGTCCTTCTTCGGGCGCCGGTGGGGCTTGGCGGGACGGCGGCGCTGCTGGTCGTTCACGTGAAAGGTGCTCCGCTGATGGTGAGGGGGCCGAACCCGTCCAGCGTACGTCGCCGCCGCGGCCCCGGTCCCCCGGCGGTGCCCCCTCCCGGGTCTCAGGCGCCGAGCAGCTCCCCGTGGACGATGCGCACACCGCGCGCCCAGTCGGCGGCCCTCATCGGCTTCTTGCCCTGCGGCTGGACCCAGAGGAGTTCCACGGCGTGGGAGCCCGTGCCGGCGTAGACGTTGTTCTTCCCCGCGGAGAGCTCGCCCGGTGCCAGGTCGGTGCGGTCGACGACGGGGACGGCCTGGACCAGTTTGAGGCGCTCCCCGCGGAAGAGGGTCCACGCCCCGGGGGCGGGCGTGCAGCCGCGCACCACCCGGTCGACCCGCAGGGCGGGCGCCGACCACTGGACCTGCGCGTCCTCGACGGTGAGCTTCGGCGCGAGCGTGACGCCCTCGGCCGGCTGCGGGACCGCGTGCAGAGTGCCGTCCTCGATGCCGTCCATCGTCGCCGCGAGCAGCCCGGCGCCCGCGAAGGCCAGCCGGGTGAGGAGGTCGCCGCTGGTGTCGGTGGGCCGGATCTCCTCGGTGAGTACGCCGTAGACCGGCCCCGAGTCGAGCCCCTCCTCGATCAGGAAGGTGGACGCGCCGGTGACCTCGTCGCCCGCCATGAGGGAGTGCTGCACCGGCGCGGCGCCGCGCCAGGCGGGCAGCAGGGAGAAGTGCAGGTTGACCCAGCCCCGGGCCGGCACGTCCAGCGCCACCTTGGGGAGCAGGGCGCCGTAGGCGACGACGGGGCAGCAGTCCGGCGCGATCTCGCGCAGCCGTGCAAGGAAGTCCTCGTCGCGCGGCCTGGAGGGCTTGAGGACCTCGATGCCGGCCTCCTCGGCGCGCTCGGCCACGGGGCTGGCGACCAGCCGTCGTCCGCGCCCGGCCGGCGCGTCGGGGCGGGTCACCACGGCGGCCACCTCATGGCGCTCGGAGGCGATCAGGGCGTCCAGGGCGGGGACGGCGACCTCGGGGGTGCCTGCGAAGACGAGCTTCATGGGTGGAGGACTGCCTCTCGGGCCGGAAGGAACGTGGCGAGCAGCACACCAGTCTAGTGCCGCCCTCCTCCCGAGCCCCTCCGGCCCGCCCGGCCCGCCGCGGGGGCGCGCCTCGGGGAACGGGCGCCCCGGGCATATGCACATACGCCCCTGTTGCGTGACCACATGGCCGTGTGACGCGTTGGTCAAGAGAGATTGACCGAAGTGGACCGCCCTGGCGCGGTCCGATCCCTTTCAACGCCGGTTCGAAAGGCTTGTTCATGGCCGACCACGCAACCCACGACGCCCAAGCGCGTGCCAGTCTGCACCTGTTGGTGCGGGACATCGAGCGGGTCCGGCGGCAGGTGGACGCCCTGCGTACCCTGACTGCGCAGCTCGGCAACGTCTACCGCCCCCGCAGGTCCGGCCCGTCCGCGGGCTTCGTCGTCTACGGCAGGGCACCGGCTCCGACGGTCCGGCTGGCCCAGGAGCTGCGGGACAGTGTCGAGACGCTGGTGACGGCGGCGGTGGACTTCGACCGTTCGCTGGGTTTCTCGTGGGACGCGGTGGGTTCCGCGCTCGGTGTCACCAAGCAGGCGGTTCACCGCCGTTACGGCGCGCGCCGCGCCAACCCGCAGCAGGGGACGGCCGAAACCGCCCCGGAGGCCGTGAACCGCACGGTCCCGGCGGGGCCGGGCGGCCACGCCGCCACCGTGCCGGCGGTGCCCGCCGCCCGTTCGATGCCTCCGCAGCCCTCGGACCGCCCCGGCGCCTTCCCCGGCCCGCGCAACGGCTGAGGCCACGCCGGGTGGAGGCGGTCGGGTGCCGGCCGCTCCGTCAGCCGATGTCCGGCGGGTCGATCCTGATGCGGACGGGGTCTCCGGTGCCCTTGGCCGTCCGGGCGGCCTGTGCCGTCTTCAGGGCGGCCGCGAGCGCCGCTCCCCTCCCGGGCGGGACCCTGACCAGGGCTCTCTCCCAGGTGTCCCCGGGCGGGGGGTCGCCCTGCCTGCGGGGCCGCCCCGCCGCGGGGCCAGGCACGGGTACCGGACCGAGCACCTCGGCCTCCGCCGGGAGATCCGCGCCGGAGAGACAGGCGGCCACCGCCTCCGGAGTACCGGTCACCGATGCCATCCGGGACACGGGCGGAAAACCGAGCTCCGCCCGTTCGGCGAGTTCACGGCGGGCGTGACCGACCGGATCCCAGCGGACCAGTGCCTGCACCGGCCGCAGGGTCGGCTCGGCCACGATCACCACGGTGCCGCCCTCGCCCTGCCCCCGGACCAGCGCGGCGGCGGCCGTCCACCTCCGTAGTGCCTCCTCGCCCGCCCTGAGGTCGGGGCGGCCGACCATCGCCCAGCCGTCCAGGAGCAGCGCGGCCGCGTAGCCCCCCTCGGCCACCGGTTCGGCGCCCGGGGTGCTGACGACGAGCGCCGGCTGGTCGGGGACGGAGTCCAGCACGTGGTCCCGGCCCGACGTCCGCACCGGTACGGCGGGGAAGGCCCGGCCGAGCTCCTCGGCGGTACGGCGGGCGCCGACGATCTGTGCCCGCAGGCGCACACCGCCGCAGGCGGCGCAGCTCCACCCGGTCTCCGCCCGGCCGCACCAGGCGCAGTCCAGGTCACGCTGGTCCGGGGCCTGCAGCGGCCCGGCGCAGTGCCGGCAGCGCGCGGGTTCCCTGCACCGCTCGCAGGCCAGCCGCGGGGCGTAGCCGCGGCGGGGCACCTGGACGAGGACGGGGCCGGTGCGCAGTCCGTCGCGGACGGTCTGCCAGGCGAGGCTGGGCAGGCGCGCCGATCGGGCGGCGCCGTCCCGGGCGAGCTCCCCGTCGCCGACCGTACGCACGAGTGGCGCGGCGCTCCTCAGCTGGTCGCGCTCTGCCCGCAGGGGCAGGGCCCAGCCGCTCTCGACCAGCTGGGCGGCCTCCACGGTGCAGCTCGTCCCGCCCAGCAGGAAGGCGCAGCGGCCGTGTGTGGCGCGGAGCTCCAGGACCTCTCTGACGTGCGGGAAGGGGGCGTTGTCGTCGCTGTGGCTGGAGTCACCGTCGTCCCAGACCGCCACCAGCCCCAGGTCGGCGACGGGTGCGAACATCGCGGCCCGGGTCCCGACGACCGCGCGCACCGAGCCGCGCCGGACCGCGAGCCACTGCCGGTAGCGCTTCTCCGGTCCGGAGTCGGCCGTCAGCAGGGCGTGGCGCCCCTCTCCCAGGACCGCGGTGAGCGCCGTGTCGACCCGTCCGGCACTGCGCCCGTCGGGTACGACGACGAGGGCGCCCCGGCCCGACGAGAGGGTCGCCGCCACGGCCCGGGCGATCTCCTGCGGCCAGTGCGGTCCGGGCAGCGCGGTCCACACCGCCCGGGGTGCGCCGCCCTCGCCGAGGGCGCGCAGGAATCCGGGCCCTTGGGCGTACCGCTCCCAGGTACCCGGCTCCGGGGCGGGCGGGGGCGGCAGGGGTGCCGGGGAGGGCTTGGCCTCCGCACGGCCGTTGCGCGGCGGGACGGCGAGCTGCAGCACGTCCGCGAGGCTTCCGGCGTAGCGGTCGGCCACGGCGCGTGAGAGGGCGAGCAGCTCGGGCCCGAGGACGGGCTCGGGTGAGACGACGTAGGCGAGGGCGGCCAGGGCGCCCTGGTAGTCCGACGTGGCCCGGCGCTCGATCAGGAAGCCGTCGATGAGACCGCCGCCCTCCCGTCTGCCGCCGCGGACCTGGCGTCCTCCGGCGCCGAACCTGACCCGGACCCGGACACCCGGCTGTGCCTCGGCGTCGAGCTCCTCGGGGACGGCGTAGTCGAAGTACTGGTCGAGGTGGAGCGCGCCCTTGTTCACGAGGACACGGGCGACAGGCAGTTCCTCGGCGAGCGCCGCGCCCCGCCAGGTACGCGGCTTGGCCCGGGGCACCTTGGCGCGTCGTACCGTCTCCCTGATGAGCGCAAGCTGCTCGGGCTCCCCGGTCCCGGGGTCCTCGGACCGCTCGTCGTCGCTGCTCACAGCCACCTTCCTACCAGACACCACCGACACGCCCGCCCCGCCCGGCGTCGGCCGGACGCGCGGGGGCCCGGACACCGCGCTCGGCGTCCGGGCCCCTGCTGATGTTCTGCGAGCGTCGCCCGCCGTGGGTCAGAGCCCCGCGGCCGCGCGCAGCGCGTCGACACGGTCGGCGCGCTCCCAGGTGAAGTCGGGGAGCTCACGGCCGAAGTGGCCGTACGCCGCGGTCTGGGCGTAGATCGGGCGGAGCAGGTCGAGGTCGCGGATGATCGCGGCCGGGCGGAGGTCGAAGACCTCGGCGATGGCGTGCTCGATCTTCTCCGTGTCGACCGCGGCGGTGCCGAAGGTCTCGACGAAGAGGCCCACCGGCTCGGCCTTGCCGATCGCGTAGGCGACCTGGACCTCGCAGCGGGTGGCCAGGCCGGCCGCGACGACGTTCTTGGCGACCCAGCGCATCGCGTAGGCGGCGGAGCGGTCGACCTTGGACGGGTCCTTGCCGGAGAAGGCGCCGCCACCGTGGCGGGCCATGCCGCCGTAGGTGTCGATGATGATCTTGCGGCCGGTGAGGCCGGCGTCGCCCATCGGGCCGCCGATCTCGAAACGGCCGGTCGGGTTCACCAGCAGCCGGTAGCCCTCGGTGTCCAGCTTGATGCCGTCCTCGATCAGCTGGTTCAGGACGTGCTCGACGACGAACTCACGGATGTCGGGCGCGAGCAGCGAGTCCAGGTCGATGTCGGAGGCGTGCTGCGAGGAGACGACGACCGTGTCGAGCCGGACGGCCTTGTCACCGTCGTACTCGATGGTGACCTGGGTCTTGCCGTCCGGACGCAGGTAGGGGATCGTCCCGTTCTTGCGGACCTCGGAGAGGCGGCGCGAGAGCCGGTGCGCGAGGTGGATCGGCAGCGGCATCAGCTCGGGCGTCTCGTCGCAGGCGTAGCCGAACATCAGGCCCTGGTCGCCGGCGCCCTGCTTGTCGAGCTCGTCCTCGTCCCCCTCGACCCGCTTCTCGTAGGCGGTGTCGACGCCCTGGGCGATGTCCGGGGACTGCGCCCCGATGGACACCGAGACGCCGCAGGAGGCTCCGTCGAAGCCCTTCTTGGAGGAGTCGTAGCCGATCTCCAGCACCTTGTTGCGCACGAGGTTGGGGATGTCGGCGTAGGCCTTGGTGGTGACCTCACCCGCGACATGCACCAGACCGGTGGTGATCAGGGTCTCGACGGCGACGCGCGAGGAGGGGTCCTCGCGGAGGAGCGCGTCGAGGATCGTGTCGCTGATCTGGTCAGCGATCTTGTCGGGGTGACCCTCGGTGACGGACTCCGAGGTGAAGAGACGGCGGGACACATCGCTCCCTGGGGTTGCAGCGGCTGCTGGCTGATCATTTGGTGGAAGTCCGGGAGCTGCGCCCGGCACATTCCGTCGACCAGTTTATCGGTCGCTTCCGGTGATTGAGTCACGCGTCTCGCCCCTTGGGAGGTCTGTGATCTGCCGCACTGTTGACAGCAGTACGACAATCCCTCCTTCCGGGCGCGGGACACGTGGTTTTCTTCCCTGACCGGCGGCGTTTACGCAGTCCGGCCGAAACGCGCCGCGACCAGGTCCCACACCGTATCGGCAAGTGCCTCCTTGGGCCCATGAGGCACGGCCGTCTCGGTCCCGTCGGCCCCGAGGACGACCGCCTCGTTCTCCTCCGACCCGAAGGTCTTGCGCTCCCCCACCTCGTTCACGACGAGCAGGTCGCAGCCCTTGCGGCGGAGCTTCTCCCTGCCGTGGGCGAGGACGTCGTCGGTCTCCGCGGCGAACCCGACGACCGTCTGGCCCGGCCTCGGCCGCTCGGCCGCCACCTCGGCGAGGATGTCGGGATTGCGGACGAGCGCGACGGCCGCGGGCTCCTGGCCGTCCTTCTTCTTGATCTTCCCCGTGGCGTACTCCGCCGGACGGAAGTCCGCGACCGCGGCGGCCATCACGACCACGTCCGCGTCGGCCGCGGCCTTGAGCACCGCCTCCCGCAGCTGCACCGCGGTACCCACCCGCACGACGTCGGCGCCCGCGGGGTCGGGCAGCCCGGTGTTGGCCTCGACGAGCGTCACCCGGGCGCCGCGGGCCACGGCGGTGCGGGCGAGGGCGTAGCCCTGCTTGCCCGAAGACCGGTTGCCCAGGTAGCGCACCGGGTCGAGCGGCTCACGGGTGCCGCCCGCGCTGATCACCACGTGCCGGCCGGTGAGATCCGCTTCGACGGGCCCGCGGGCGAGCACGCGGCGGCAGACCTCGAAGATCTCACCGGGGTCGGGCAGCCGGCCCTTGCCGGTGTCCACACCGGTGAGCCTGCCGACGGCGGGCTCGATGACGACGGCACCCCGGCGGCGGAGGGTCGCGACGTTCTCCTGGGTTGCGGCGTGCTCCCACATCTCGGTGTGCATGGCGGGCGCGAAGACGACCGGACAGCGCGCGGTGAGGAGGGTGTTGGTGAGCAGGTCGTCGGCCAGCCCGTGGGCCGCCTTCGCGAGCATGTCGGCGGTGGCGGGCGCGACCACGACGAGGTCGGCCGCCTGGCCGATGCGGACGTGCGGCACCTCGTGCACGCTCTCCCACACCTCGGTCGACACCGGGTTCCCGGAGAGGGCCGACCAGGTGGCGGCCCCGACGAAGTTCAACGACGCCTCGGTCGGGACGACCCGCACGTCGTGGCCGGACTCGGTCAGCCGGCGCAGCAGCTCGCACGCCTTGTACGCGGCGATGCCACCGCTGACCCCCAGGACGACCCTCGGCTTCTCCACTGCGTCTCCCCGCACTCGTGTCTCCGCGCACTCACGTGCGGCCTCATGACGTACTCCCCCATGCTGCCTCACCGCGCGGGCGGCTCCACGCGGGGTGCGGACACACCACAGGCCCGGCGGGTACCGACCGCCGGGCCTGTGGTGAAGGTGCGTTCCTGCGTACCGCTGATTACTGCGCGGGGCCCTCGATGGCCTCGGAGGTCAGCAGGCCCGCGTTGATCTCGCGGAGCGCGATCGAGAGCGGCTTCTCGTGCACGTGGGTGTCGACGAGCGGACCGACGTACTCGAGGAGGCCTTCGCCGAGCTGCGAGTAGTACGCGTTGATCTGGCGCGCGCGCTTGGCGGCGTAGATCACGAGGCTGTACTTCGAGTCGGTGGCCTCGAGGAGCTCATCAATCGGCGGGTTGATGATGCCCTCGGGCGTGGTGATGGAAGAGGACACTCTCTGCCTTCCGAAGGGGATAGAGATCAAAGAGATCTTTGATCATGCTGGTTCCGCAGTGGTGATGCTCTGCGTCCGTGGACCGTCGAGGACCGGTGGGTCAGCTCTCGGTACCGCGGAGGCCGGAAGCCTGCAGCATCAACGTTAGCAGCTCGCGTGCGACGTCCTCGACGGAGGTGTTGACGAGCGTCGTGTCGAACTCCGCCTCCGCGGCGAGTTCGACCTTGGCGGCCGCGAGCCGGCGTTCGATCACGTCCGGCGCCTCCGTCCCCCGGCCGGTGAGCCGGCGGACCAGCTCGTCCCAGCCTGGCGGCGCGAGGAAGACGAGCTGCGCCTCGGGCATCGACTGGCGGACCAGCCGGGCACCCTGGAGGTCGATCTCGAGCAGCACCGGTTCACCGGCGTCCAGACGGTCGAGCACGGCACGGCGCGGGGTGCCGTACCGGTTGCCGGCGAACTCGGCCCACTCCAGCAGCTCGCCGTTGGCGATCAGCTTGTCGAACTCCTCGTCGTCGACGAAGAAGTAGTGGACACCGTTGCGCTCGCCGGGACGCGGCTTGCGTGTCGTGGCCGACACGGAGAGCCACACCTCGGGGTGGACCTTGCGCATGTGAGCGACGACCGTGCTCTTGCCGACCCCGGAGGGGCCGGAGAGCACGGTCAGCCGCGGACGTACGTCCGGGGGTACGGGGGACGTCCCCCGGGATGTTGCAGCCATGGGGCGATTATCCCCGTTCTCAGGAGTGCCTGAGAACGTCAGGCCGGGCTGCCGCCGAACTCACGTTCCAGGGATGCGATCTGGTTGGAGCCGAGACCCCGGACCCGGCGGCTCTCGGAGATGCCGAGCCGCTCCATGATCTGCTTGGCGCGGACCTTGCCCACGCCCGGCAGGGACTCGAGGAGGGCGGAGACCTTCATCTTGCCGATGACGTCGTTCTCCTGGCCCTGCTTGATGACCTCGTGGAGCGAGGCGCCGGAGTGCTTGAGTCGATTCTTGACCTCGGCCCGCTCCCGGCGAGCCGCGGCGGCCTTTTCGAGCGCGGCTGCGCGCTGTTCAGGGGTAAGGGGCGGAAGAGCCACGCCTACGTCACCTCGGATGTCGATCTGTCGGATACGGACCGGCGGGGAGCCCTGATGACCCCACACCTGGTGAGCAACGAACAACGCGTGCTCGTTGGCTCTCGACGGAGACTAGCGGCCAAGGCCGCCCGAGTCAGCGAGAACAGCGGAAAAGTCCTGGTCAGCCTCTGTCGACCCGGACATATCGGCCATAACAACCCTGTTTTCGGGTCAGGTTTCCGTCAACAGCCAGTTACGTGGCATGGTCAGCTTCCCTGAACGGCCGTACGGATCTCGTCCGCGAACCGTCCGGCGGCCTCGCGCAGCCCTGCCGCGTCCGGTCCGTGGCGGAGCACGCCCCGGCTCACGCTGGGGACGACGTTGCCCACCGCGGCGCCGAAGACGCGCGGCAGATCCGCCGGCGTCGCGCCCTGCGCGCCGATGCCCGGAGCGAGCAGCGGGCCGTTGATCGACAGATCGGCGCCCGCGTCCCCGAGAGTGGCTCCGACGACCGCGCCGACGGACCCGAGCGGCGTCGCGGCCGCGTTCTCCGCGGCCATGTGGTCGAGCATCACCTGTGCGAGCGACCGCCCGTCCGCGGCGGTGGCCCGCTGCACCTCGGCGCCCTCCGGGTTCGAGGTGAGGGCGAGCACGAAGACTCCCGCGCCGGAGACGGCGGCGGCGTCCAGCGCGGGGCGCAGCGAGCCGAAACCGAGGTAGGGCGAGACGGTGACCGCGTCGGAGAAGAGCGGCGAGTCCTTGTCGAGGTAGGTGGCCGCGTAGGCGCCCATCGTGGAGCCGATGTCGCCGCGCTTGGCGTCCATGAGCACCAGGGCCCCCGCCGAGCGCGCCTCCTCGACCGCCTTCTCCAGGACACCGACGCCGCGCGAGCCGAAGCGCTCGAAGAACGCGGACTGCGGCTTGAGCACGGCGACCCGGTCGGCCAGTGCCTCCACGACCGTGCGGGTGAAGCGCTCCAGGCCGGCGATGTCGTCGTTCAGGCCCCAGGAGGTGAGCAGGGTGGCGTGCGGATCGATGCCGACGCAGAGCGGCCCGCGGGTGTCCATGGCGTGGCGCAGGCGCGCGCCGAAGGGTTCAAGGGTCACTGCATGACCTTCCGTGTCTCGGCGCCGACGGCCTCGGCGAGGGTGGCGTACGGGGATGCGGCGAGGCGCGCGGCCAGGCCCTTGTGGATCGCGCGGGCGTAGAAGGGGCCCTCGTAGATGAAGGCGCTGTAGCCCTGCACCAGCGTGGCGCCGGCCAGGATGCGCTGCCAGGCGTCCTCGGCGTTCTCGATGCCTCCGACGCCCACCAGGGTGATCCGGGTGCCCACACGGGCGTACAGGCGGCTCAGGACCTCCAGGGAGCGCTCCTTGAGGGGCGCCCCGGAGAGTCCGCCGGTCTCGCCGGTCAAAAATGCGGGGGACTTCAGCCCCAGGCCGTCCCGGGCGATGGTGGTGTTGGTGGCGATGATGCCGTCCAGGCCGAGCTCGACGGCCAGGTCCGCGACCGCGTCGACGTCCTCGTCCGCGAGGTCCGGGGCGATCTTGACGAGCAGCGGCACCCTGCGGCCGGTGACGGTACGGTCGGCCGCCTCGCGCACCGCGGTGAGCAGCGGACGGAGCGCCTCGGTGGCCTGGAGGTTGCGCAGCCCGGGGGTGTTCGGGGAGGAGACGTTGACGACGAGGTAGTCGGCGTGGGCGGCGAGCCGCTCGGTGGACTTGACGTAGTCGCCCACCGCTTCGGCCTCGGGGACGACCTTGGTCTTGCCGATGTTGACGCCGACGGTCGTGCGGAAGACCGGGTTGCGGGCGGCGAGGCGTTCCGCCACGGCCGCGGAACCCTCGTTGTTGAAGCCCATGCGGTTGATCAGGGCCCGGTCCGCGACGAGGCGGAAGAGGCGCTTCTTCGGGTTGCCGGGCTGGGGCTCCCCGGTGACGGTGCCGATCTCGATGTGGTCGAAGCCGAGCATCGACATGCCGTCGATGGCGACGGCGTTCTTGTCGAAGCCGGCGGCGAGTCCGAAGGGGCCGTGCATCCGCAGGCCCAGGGCCTCGGTGCGCAGCTCCTCGTACCGGGGGGCGAGCGCGGCGGCGACGAAGGTACGCAGGACGGGGATACGGGCGGCGAGGCGGATCCAGCGGAAGGCCAGGTGATGTGCCCCTTCGGGGTCCATCCGCTTGAAGACCAGCTGGAAGAAGAGTTTGTACATCCGGGTGTCCTCATGAAGAGGGGGACACCGTTTCCGGTGTCCCCCTGGCTGGCGCTTCCTAGTCGCGGGCCGCGGTCAGATGTTCCGCGTGTTCCTGGAGGGAACGTACGCCGACCCCGCCGTGGTTGAGCGCGTCGATGCCCTGGACGGCGGCGGCGAGCGCCTGGACCGTCGTGAGGCAGGGCACGGACCGGGCCACGGCCGCCGTGCGGATCTCGTAGCCGTCGAGCCGGCCGCCCGTCCCGTACGGCGTGTTGACGATGAGGTCGACCTCGCCGTCGTGGATCAGCTGGACGATGGTCTTCTCGCCGTTCGGGCCCTCGCCCTCGGACTGCTTGCGCACGACGGTGGCGTTGATGCCGTTGCGCTTGAGCACCTCGGCGGTGCCGGAGGTGGCGAACAGCTCGAAGCCGTGGGCGACGAGTTCACGTGCCGGGAAGATCATCGTGCGCTTGTCGCGGTTGGCGACCGAGATGAAGGCGCGGCCCTTGGTGGGCAGCGGGCCGTAGGCCCCGGCCTGCGACTTGGCGTAGGCCGTGCCGAAGACCGAGTCGATGCCCATGACCTCACCGGTGGAGCGCATCTCCGGGCCGAGGACGGTGTCGACGCCGCGGCCGTGGACGTCGCGGAAGCGCGACCACGGCATGACGGCCTCCTTGACGGAGATCGGCGCGTCCAGCGGCAGGGTGCCGCCGTCGCCCTCCTTGGGCAGCAGGCCCTCCTCGCGCAGCTCGGCGATGGTGGCGCCCAGCGAGATGCGGGCGGCGGCCTTCGCGAGCGGGACGGCGGTCGCCTTCGAGGTGAAGGGGACGGTCCGCGAGGCGCGGGGGTTGGCCTCCAGGACGTAGAGGATGTCGCCGGAGAGCGCGAACTGGATGTTGATCAGTCCGCGTACGCCGACGCCCTTGGCGATGCCTTCGGTGGATGCCCGGAGCCGCTTGATGTCGTAGCCGCCGAGGGTGATCGGGGGCAGTGCGCAGGCGGAGTCACCGGAGTGGATGCCGGCCTCTTCGATGTGCTCCATGACGCCGCCGAGGTAGAGCTCGGTGCCGTCGTAGAGCGCGTCGACGTCGATCTCGATCGCGTCGTCGAGGAAGCGGTCGACCAGGACCGGCCTGGTGGGGCTGATCTCGGTGGACTCGGAGATGTACGAGGAGAGCCGGGTCTCGTCGTAGACGATCTCCATGCCGCGGCCGCCGAGCACGTACGACGGGCGTACGAGCACGGGATAGCCGATCTCGTCGGCGATGGCCTTGGCCTCGCCGAAGGTGGTGGCGGTGCCGTGCTTCGGCGCGGGCAGACCGGCCTCGGCGAGGACCCGGCCGAACGCCCCGCGGTCCTCCGCGGCGTGGATGGCCTCCGGGGAGGTGCCCACGACCGGCACGCCGTTGTCCTTGAGCGCCTGCGAGAGGCCGAGCGGGGTCTGTCCGCCGAGCTGGACGACGACACCGGCGATCGGGCCCGCGAGGGACTCCGCGTGCACGATCTCCAGGACGTCCTCGAGGGTGAGCGGCTCGAAGTAGAGCCGGTCCGAGGTGTCGTAGTCCGTGGAGACGGTCTCCGGGTTGCAGTTGACCATCACCGTCTCGTAGCCCGCGTCGCTCAGGGCGAAGGAGGCGTGGACACAGGAGTAGTCGAACTCGATGCCCTGGCCGATGCGGTTCGGGCCGGAGCCGAGGATGATCACCGCGGGCTTGGTGCGGGTCGCGACCTCGCTCTCCTCGTCGTAGGAGGAGTAGAAGTACGGCGTCTTCGCGGCGAACTCGGCGGCGCAGGTGTCGACCGTCTTGTAGACCGGGCGGATGCCCAGCGCGTGGCGGACCTCGCGCACGACGTCCTCACGGAGCCCGCGGATCTCGGCGATCTGCGCGTCGGAGAAGCCGTGCCGCTTGGCCTCGGCGATGAGGTCGGCGTCCAGGCGCTCGGCGGAGGCCAGCTCGTCCGCGATCTCCTTGATCAGGAAGAGCTGGTCGACGAACCAGGGGTCGATCCGCGTGGCGTCGAAGACCTCCTCCTGGGTGGCTCCGGCGCGGATGGCCTGCATCACGGTGTTGATGCGGCCGTCCGTGGGCCGGACGGCCTCGGCGAGCAGTTCGGCCTTGTCGCCGGTCTCCCCCGTGAAGGCGAACTGCGAGCCCTTCTTCTCCAGGGAACGCAGGGCCTTCTGCAGGGCCTCGGTGAAGTTGCGGCCGATCGCCATGGCCTCGCCAACAGACTTCATGGTGGTGGTGAGGGTGGAGTCGGCGGAGGGGAACTTCTCGAAGGCGAAGCGGGGGGCCTTGACCACGACGTAGTCGAGCGTCGGCTCGAAGGAGGCCGGGGTCTTCTCGGTGATGTCGTTGGGGATCTCGTCGAGCGTGTAGCCGACGGCCAGCTTGGCGGCGATCTTGGCGATCGGGAAGCCGGTGGCCTTCGAGGCGAGCGCCGAGGAGCGGGAGACGCGCGGGTTCATCTCGATCACGATGATCCGGCCGTCGGTCGGGTCGATCGCGAACTGGATGTTGCAGCCGCCGGTGTCGACGCCGACCTCGCGGATGATCGCGATGCCGATGTCACGCAGCCGCTGGTACTCACGGTCGGTGAGCGTCATCGACGGGGCGACGGTGATGGAGTCACCGGTGTGGACGCCCATCGGGTCGAAGTTCTCGATGGAGCAGACGACCACGACGTTGTCGTTCTTGTCGCGCATCAGCTCCAGCTCGTACTCCTTCCAGCCGAGGATGGACTCCTCCAGGAGCACCTCGGTGGTCGGGGAGAGCGTGAGGCCCTGTCCGGCGATGCGGCGCAGTTCCTCCTCGTCGTGGGCGAAGCCGGAGCCGGCGCCGCCCATGGTGAAGGAGGGACGGACGACGACGGGGTAGCCGCCGAGGGTGTCGACGCCGGCGAGGACGTCGTCCATGGAGTGGCAGATGACGGAGCGGGCGGACTCGCCGTATCCGATCTTCTGCTTGACGGCTTCCACGACGCCCTTGAAGAGGTCGCGGTCCTCGCCCTTGTTGATGGCCTCGACGTTGGCGCCGATCAGCTCGACGCCGTACTTCTCCAGGACACCGTTCTCGTGCATGGAGATCGCGGTGTTGAGCGCGGTCTGGCCGCCCAGCGTGGGCAGGAGCGCGTCGGGGCGCTCCTTGGCGATGATCTTCTCGACGAACTCGGGGGTGATCGGCTCGACGTACGTGGCGTCGGCGATCTCCGGGTCGGTCATGATCGTCGCCGGGTTGGAGTTGACCAGGATGACGCGCAGGCCTTCGGCCTTGAGTACGCGGCAGGCCTGGGTGCCGGAGTAGTCGAACTCGGCGGCCTGCCCGATGACGATCGGACCGGAGCCGATGACCAGGACGGACTGGATATCGGAGCGCTTAGGCACGCTGGCCCTCCATCAGGGTGACGAAACGGTCGAAGAGGTACGCGGCGTCGTGCGGGCCCGCGGCTGCTTCGGGGTGGTACTGGACGCTGAAGGCCGGCTGGTCGAGCAGCTGGAGGCCTTCGACGACCTGGTCGTTCAGGCATACGTGGGAGACCTCGGCGCGGCCGAACTCCGTGTCGGAGACCCGGTCGAGCGGAGCGTCGACGGCGAAGCCGTGGTTGTGCGCGGTGACCTCGACCTTGCCGGTCGTGCGGTCCTGCACCGGCTGGTTGATGCCGCGGTGGCCGTACTTCAGCTTGTAGGTGCCGAAGCCGAGCGAGCGGCCCAGGATCTGGTTGCCGAAGCAGATGCCGAAGAGCGGCGTCTTCCGCTCCAGGACTCCGCGCATGACGGAGACCGGGTGGTCGGCGGTGGAGGGGTCGCCGGGGCCGTTGGAGAAGAAGACTCCGTCGGGCTTGACCGCGTACACGTCCTCCAGGGTGGCGGTCGCGGGCAGGACGTGCACCTCGATGCCGCGCTCGGCCATGCGGTGCGGGGTCATGCCCTTGATGCCGAGGTCGATCGCGGCGACGGTGAACTTCTTCGTGCCGATCGCGGGGACGACGTAAGCCTCCTTGGTGGCGACCTCGGCCGCGAGGTCGGCGCCGCTCATCTCGGGGGCCTGGCGGACCTTGGCGAGCAGCACGCCCTCGTCCTGGACGGCGTTGCCGGAGAAGATCCCGACGCGCATCGCGCCGCGCTCCCGCAGGTGGCGGGTGAGCGCGCGGGTGTCGATGCCGCTGATGCCGACGACGCCCTGGCTCGCGAGCTCCTCGTCGAGGGTGCGGCGGGAGCGCCAGTTGGAGGGGATCCGGGCGGGGTCGCGGACGACGTAGCCGGAGACCCAGATCTTCCCGGACTCGGGGTCGTCGTCGTTCACACCGGTGTTGCCGACGTGGGGGGCGGTCATGACGACGACCTGGCGGTGGTACGACGGGTCGGTCAGTGTCTCCTGGTAGCCGGTCATACCGGTGGAGAACACCGCCTCGCCGAAGGTCTCCCCCACGGCCCCGTAGGCGCGGCCGCGGAAGGAGCGGCCGTCCTCCAGGACGAGTACGGCGGGAGCTTTTCCGGCTCCCCGGGTGGAGATCGTCATCGTGCGGTGCCTTCCGTCGTGCTGATGGTGGTGCTGCTGAGGTTCGTGCCGGCTGCGCCGGTGAGGTGGCCGACGGCGTCGACCCATGCCTGGTGCTCGGCCGAGCGGTCGGAGCGGAAGCCCGAGTCGATCAGCGTGCCGCCGTGCTCCCAGGTGATGACCAGCAGGCCGCCCTCGGGCAGCACCTTGCCGGCCAGCGCCTTCTCGAGCCTGGCCGCCCGCAGGGCGGACGCCGGTACGAAGAAGCCGGCGGCCCCGGGGCGTACGACGTCGAGGCCTTCCGCGGTGAGGGTCAGCTCGACCCGGCTGCGGGTTCCGAGGCCGTGTGCCACGATCCGGTCGAGCCACTGCCCGGCGGTCGTGGAGGCGTGGTAGCGGCCGTCCAGCGTGAGGAGCGTCTCGCCGTCCGCGAAGCCCTCGGGCGTGGCCGGGAGCTCGGGCAGACCGGACTGCAGGCGCTCCCGCCACTTCCATCCCTGGCGCATCAGCCAGTAGACGAAGGCGATGAGGACGAGCAGGCCGAGGACCCAGCTGATGCGGGCGGACCAGTCCGTCACCTCGGCCGACTTCTGTTCGGCCAGCTGGAACAGCTGATGACCTGGGTTGAGTGTTGTCACGCGAGCTTCCCGTCGACGACCGTGGCACGGCCCCGCAGGAAGGTGTGGGTCACTCGTCCGGGCAGCTCGCGACCCTCGTAGGGAGTGTTGCGGCTGCGGGAGGCGAAGCCCGCGGGGTCCACTGCTCCACGGTATGACGGATCGACCAGAGTGAGGTTGGCGGGCTCACCCGCCGAGACGGGCCGGCCGTGTCCTTCGAGCCTGCCGATGGCCGCGGGACGCGCCGACATGCGGTCGGCGACGCCCGCCCAGTCGAGGAGACCGGTCTCCACCATCGTCTGCTGGACGACGGACAGCGCGGTCTCCAGGCCGACCATGCCCATGGCGGCGGCGGCCCACTCGCAGTCCTTGTCCTCGTGCGGGTGCGGGGCGTGGTCGGTGGCCACGCAGTCGATGGTGCCGTCGGCGAGGGCCTCGCGCAGCGCCATGACGTCCGCCTCGGTGCGCAGCGGCGGGTTCACCTTGTAGACCGGGTTGTAGGTCCGCACGAGTTCGTCGGTGAGCAGCAGGTGGTGCGGGGTGACCTCGGCGGTGACGTTCCAGCCCTTGGACTTGGCCCAGCGGACGATCTCCACCGACCCCGCGGTCGACAGGTGGCAGATGTGCACCCGGGAGCCGACGTGGGCGGCGAGGAGCACGTCGCGGGCGATGATCGACTCCTCGGCGACGGCGGGCCAGCCGCCGAGACCGAGCTCGGCCGAGACGACGCCCTCGTTCATCTGGGCGCCCTCGGTGAGGCGGGGCTCCTGGGCGTGCTGGGCGACGACGCCGTCGAAGGCCTTCACGTACTCCAGCGCGCGGCGCATGATCACGGCGTCGTCGACGCACTTGCCGTCGTCGGAGAAGACCTTCACCCCGGCGGCGGAATCGTGCATGGCGCCGAGCTCGGCGAGCTGCTTGCCCTCCAGGCCGACGGTGACGGCGCCGACGGGCTGCACGTCGCAGTAGCCGGACTCCTTGCCGAGGCGCCAGACCTGCTCGACGACGCCCGCGGTGTCGGCGACGGGGAAGGTGTTGGCCATGGCGTGCACGGCGGTGTAGCCGCCGACCGCCGCCGCCTTGGTACCGGTGAGGACGGTCTCGGAGTCCTCGCGGCCCGGCTCGCGCAGGTGGGTGTGCAGGTCGACGAGGCCGGGCAGCAGGATCTGGCCGGCGGCTTCGATCACGGTGGCGTCGCCCGCCTCGATGCCGGTGCCGGTCTCGGCGATGGTCTCGCCGTCGATGAGGACGTCCTGCGGCTCGCCGCCGAGGACCTTCGCACCGCGGATCAGGATCTTGCTCATGGTTACTTGTTCTCCTCGGTACGGGCGGAGGCGGAGGGCAGGGCGGTCTCGGAGCCGCCCAGCAGGAGGTAGAGGACGGCCATTCGGGTGGAGACACCGTTCGCGACCTGCTCCACCGCGGTGCAGCGGTCGGAGTCGGCGACCTCGGCGGTGATCTCCATGCCGCGGACCATCGGGCCGGGGTGCATCACGATGGCGTGCTCGGGCATCTTGGCCATGCGCTCGCCGTCGAGGCCGTAGCGGCGGGAGTACTCACGCTCGGTCGGGAAGTAGGCGGCGTTCATCCGCTCACGCTGCACACGCAGCATCATGACCGCGTCCGACTTCGGCAGCACGTCGTCCAGACGGTAGCTGACCTCGCAGGGCCAGCTCTCGACGCCGACCGGCACCAGGGTGGGCGGGGCCACCAGGGTGACCTGCGCGCCGAGCGTGTGCAGGAGGTGGACGTTGGAGCGGGCGACGCGGCTGTGCAGGACGTCGCCGACGATGGTGATGCGGCGCCCTTCGAGGTCCCGGCCGATGCCCGCGTCGGGTCCGACCAGCCTGCGCCGCATGGTGAAGGCGTCGAGCAGGGCCTGGGTGGGGTGCTCGTGGGTGCCGTCACCGGCGTTGACGACGGCGCTGTCGATCCAGCCCGAGGTCGCCAGGCGGTAGGGGGCTCCCGAGGCGCCGTGCCGGACGACGACGGCGTCCGCGCCCATGGCCTCCAGGGTGAGCGCGGTGTCCTTGAGGGACTCGCCCTTGGAGACCGAGGAGCCCTTGGCGGAGAAGTTGATGACGTCGGCGGAGAGGCGCTTGGCGGCGGCCTCGAAGGAGATCCGCGTCCGGGTCGAGTCCTCGAAGAAGAGGTTGACGACCGTTCGTCCACGCAGGGTGGGGAGTTTCTTGATCGGCCGGTCCGCCACCCGGGCCATCTCCTCGGCGGTGTCGAGGATCAGCACGGCGTCGTCGCGGGTGAGGTCGGCGGCCGAGATGAGGTGGCGGGGGGTGCGGGGGTTGTCCCCGGCGGGGCGCAGCATCTGGGAGTCTCCGTGAAGGGTGGAGGATTCAGGCGGGTGGGCGTGCGGAGGCAGCCGTGCGGCCGGTGGGGCGCACGGGTTCCGGCCTCGCTACTGCTCGCCTGCCGGGGCGGTCTGCTTGACGCCGAGCAGCACGGTGTCGCGGCCGTCCTCCTCGGCGAGCTGGACCTTGACCGTCTCCCGCAGCGACGTGGGGAGGTTCTTGCCGACGTAGTCGGCCCGGATGGGGAGTTCTCGGTGGCCGCGGTCGACGAGGACCGCGAGCTGCACGGCGCGCGGCCGGCCGATGTCTCCCAGTGCGTCGAGCGCGGCCCGGATCGTGCGACCGGAGAAGAGCACGTCGTCGACGAGCACGACGAGACTGCCCTCGATACCTTCGCCCGGGATCTCGGTACGTCCCAGCGCTCGCGCCGGACGCATCCTGAGGTCGTCGCGGTACATCGTGATGTCGAGTGACCCGACCGGCGTCTTCCGGCCGGTGATCTCTTCGAGCTTTCCGGCGAGCCGACGGGCGAGGAAGACCCCGCGGGTCGGGATGCCGAGCAGCACCACGTCGTCGGCGCCCTTGGCGCGTTCGACGATCTCGTGGGCGATGCGGGTCAGTACCCGGGCGATGTCGGGAGCCTCGAGAACGGGGCGTGCCGCATTGCCGGGGTGGTCATGCTGTGCGTCCATAAGAAACGGACCTCCTTCTCCGCCTCACTGGACGGACGTTAAAGGACGTCGAAATTGCGTCATCCACGTTACCAGGGCTTGT
This sequence comes from Streptomyces sp. NPDC048590, assembly GCF_043199535.1. Taxonomy (NCBI): domain Bacteria; kingdom Bacillati; phylum Actinomycetota; class Actinomycetes; order Kitasatosporales; family Streptomycetaceae; genus Streptomyces; species Streptomyces sp. NPDC048590. The sequence goes on from NZ_JBICWC010000013.1 coordinate 102,311, forward strand.
GCGAGGCCCCGCCCCCACCCCCGGGAGGCCGCAGTGCGGACCTTTCGGCTTGACGCAGCCAAGTAACGCTGCGTAACCTCACAGTGAGTTACCAGCCACGCGGCCCAGCCGCAGAATGTTCCAGCGTCCGGGGAGCCTTATGTCCAGCGAATACGCAAAGCAGCTCGGGGCCAAACTCCGCGCCATCCGCACCCAGCAGGGCCTCTCCCTCCACGGCGTGGAGGAGAAGTCGCAGGGCCGCTGGAAGGCCGTCGTGGTCGGTTCCTACGAGCGCGGGGACCGCGCGGTGACCGTGCAGCGTCTTGCCGAGCTGGCCGACTTCTACGGCGTCCCGGTGCAGGAGCTCCTGCCCGGTACGACCCCCGGCGGCGCGGCCGAGCCGCCGCCGAAGCTGGTCCTGGACCTCGAGCGCCTCGCGCACGTGCCGCCGGAGAAGGCCGGACCGCTGCAGCGCTACGCGGCGACGATCCAGAGCCAGCGTGGTGACTACAACGGCAAGGTGCTCTCCATCCGCCAGGACGACCTGCGGACCCTGGCCGTGATCTACGACCAGTCGCCGTCCGTGCTCACGGAGCAGCTGATCAGCTGGGGCGTGCTGGACGCGGACGCGCGCCGGGCGGTCGCCCACGACGAGGGCTGACAGAGGCCCGTACGACAAACTCAGAACGCCGGGTGGCGGGGCATCGAGCCCCGCCACCCGGCGTTTCTCATGTCTCCGCTCCCCCGGTCAGCGGCCGGCCCGGTACGCCGAAGGGACCACGGCCGATGACCGTGGTCCCTTCGTCCGGCTCGCGCCGCCGCTGGGCTACTGCTCCCGGCGGAGGTTCGGCTTGAGGTCCTTGAACCGGGCCAGCAGACCGTTCACGAACGTCGGGGAGTCGTCCGTGGAGAACTCCTTGGCGAGCTGGACCGCCTCGTCGATGACCACGGCGTCCGGGGTCGAGTCCATCCAGATCAGCTCGTACGCACCGAGCCGGAGGATGTTCCGGTCGACGACCGGCATGCGGTCGATCTCCCAGTCCACGGCGTAGGTGACGATGAGGTCGTCGATCCGGTCCGCGTACTGCGCGTACCCCTCGACCAGCTCCATCGTGAATTCGCCGACCGGGGGCTGACGGTCGTCGGTCCGCGAGTGGCGTACCCAGTCCGCGAGGACCGTCTGCACGGACTCACCGCGCTGGTCGGCCTCGAAGAGGATCTGGAAGGCGCGCTTGCGGGCCTTGTTCCGGGCAGCCACGGTTAGCTGTTCACCCGGCCGAGGTAGTCGCCCGTACGGGTGTCGACCTTGATCTTCTCGCCGGTGGTGACGAAGAGCGGCACGCCGATCTCGTAACCGGTCTCCAGCGTGGCGGGCTTGGTGCCGCCGGTGGAGCGGTCGCCCTGGACGCCCGGGTCGGTGTGCTGGATGGTCAGCTCGACCGCGGCGGGCAGCTCCACGTAGAGCACCTCGCCCTCGTGCTGGGCGACGGAGGCCTCGAAGCCCTCGATCAGGAAGTTGGCGGCGTTGCCGACGGCCTTGCGGTCGACCATCAGCTGGTCGTACGTCTTCATGTCCATGAAGACGAAGTACTCGCCGTCCATGTACGAGAACTGCATGTCGCGGCGGTCGATGGTGGCCGTCTCGACCTTCACGCCGGCGTTGAAGGTCTTGTCGACGACCTTGCCGGAGAGCACGTTCTTGAGCTTGGTGCGCACGAAGGCGGGGCCCTTGCCGGGCTTGACGTGCTGGAACTCGACGACGGACCAGAGCTGGCCTCCGTCGAGCTTGAGCACCAGGCCGTTCTTGAGGTCGTTCGTGGAAGCCACGGTTGCGGAATCTCCTGGACTGAAGCTGGTGGAACGACCGAGGATGCGCGCCGGAGCCTCCGTGAGGAGATTCCCTAGAGCGCGAGCAGCTCCTTGGTCGTAATGGTGAGTAGCTCGGGTCCGCCGTCCGCCTCGGGGCGCACGACGAGCGTGTCATCGATCCGGACACCGCCCCGGCCCGGGAGGTGGACCCCCGGTTCGACGGTGACCGGCACACAAGCGTCCAGTTTACCCATGGCTGCCGGTGCCAACTGCGGGTCCTCGTCGATTTCGAGTCCGACCCCGTGCCCGGTGCTGGCCGGAAGGCCTTCCGAGTGGCCCGCCGAGTCCAGGAGATGGCGGGCCGCACGGTCCACGTCACGGTAGGCGGCGCCGGGGACGAGTGCCTCCCGGCCGGCTCTCTGAGCGGCGAAAACAAGGTCGTAGAGCTCGATCTGCCAGTCCGCCGGGCTCGTCCCGATGACGAACGTCCGGCCGATCTCGCACCGGTACCCGTGGTAGTTCGCGCCCAGGCAGACCGAGAGGAAATCCCCTTCCTCGACCCTTCGGTCGGTGGGCCTGTGCCGGCCGAGACCGGAGTGGGGACCCGTACCCACGGATGTGGCGAAGGCAGGGCCGTCGGCGCCGTGGTCGACGAGCCGGCGTTCGAGCTCCAGTGCGAGGTGCCGTTCGGTGCGGCCCACCAGGATCGATTCGAGCAGCTCGCCCAGGGCCTGGTCGGTGATCTCGGCCGCGATGCGCAGGCAGGCGATCTCCTCCTCGTCCTTCACCAGGCGCAGCTGCTCCACCGTGCTGCCGAGGTCACCGAGGCTCAGGCGGGGGGCGACCGCGCTCATGGCGCGGTGGCGGGCCACCGTCAGATCGTGCTCCTCCACGGCCAGGGAGCCGGTCTCCAGGCCGCCGGCCAGTCCCGCGGCGACGACGACCGGGTCGCCGTCGTTCTCGGGGAGGAGATGCAGCTTCAGCTGTTCGTCCGGCCGCCCTCGGGCGGGTTCCCCGGCCGGTGCGCGGCCGCAGAGCAGGACGTCCTCTCCGGGGCCGAGCAGCAGCACGGCGCCGGGCGGAGCCCCGCCCGCGAGATAGCGGACGTTGGCGGGGCGGGAGACCAGGGCGGCCGCGTGTCCGGCGGCGGCGAACCGGTCGCGCAGCAGCCCGCGTCGGACGGCGTACACCTCTGACATGAGACCGAGCCTACGAGCGGGGGCCCGACCCCGCCCGGCCTGTGCACCCGACCGGGCAACGCGGGGCGTCTACCAGGCGGGCGGGCTGGCTATGGAGCGGGCCAGGACGTCGTCCAGGACCCGTGCGGTCGTCTCGACGTCGTAGGTGGAGTTGTCGATGATCGGCAGACCTGAGCCGTACCAGCCGGCCATCCGCCCGTGGATCCGGGCGACCTCCTCGTCGGAGAGCCTGCGGTTGCCACTGCGCGCCGCGTTGCGTTCCAGGACCACCTCCAGGCCGGGGAGGAGGACGACGGGCAGCAGCCCCGGGCCGACGTGCCGCTTCCAGCCCCCGAGGCCGACCACGGGCCGGTCGGGGAAGACGGCGTCGTCGAGGATGCAGGAGATGCCGTTGGCCAGGAAGTTCCGGGCGGCGAAGCCGCAGGTCCGCCGGGCCAGCCGGTACTGGGCCTCGGAGTGGTCGTTCCAGCCGGCCTGGGGGTCGGCGAAACCGGAGCAGACCCATTCGCGGACGTCGTCGAGGGAGACATGGGCCGTGGGGACGCGGCGGCGCCCCGCCCAGAGCTTCGCGACCGTCGTCTTGCCCGCTCCGGCGGGACCGATCAGGAGTACGGCCAGGGTGGCGGAGCCGGTCCCCTGGTCCGTGACGGGCGCGGGCAGACCGACGGGCCCGCCCGGTGGCAGCCGGACGTGCCCGGTGGTGTCCGGCAGGGGCGGGGAGGGGATGGCGTGCGGGGGGACGGGTGCCTGCGGCGGCCCTCCCGGCGCCGGAGGCGGGAGCGGCGGCCCCGCCTGGCCGGGGTTCCCCGGGTGCTGGGCGTGGTGCGTCCACGGTCCATGGCCGGCCGGCCCCTGGGGCGGAGGCAGCGGAGCCCCCACTGCGTGCTGCATCCGGTGGCACTCCGTCTCGTACAGGCAACTGCCGCTGGTCGAACGGCAACCGTACCCTCCCCGGCCGCCACAGGGTGAACGGGCGGGGAGGGTACGAAGTGCCCGTATCCGTTCCTCAGTCCGTCAGTTCGTCGGCCAGGGCCCGCAGTGCGAGCCGGTAGGAGCCGATGCCGAACCCCGCCACGGTGCCGGTGGCCACCGGGGCGATGACGGAGGTGTGGCGGAACTCCTCACGCGCGTACGGATTCGAGATGTGCACCTCGATCAGCGGGGCGGTGCGCTGGGCGGCCGCGTCGCGCATCCCGTACGAGTAGTGCGTGAAGGCACCCGGGTTGATGACGACCGGGACGGAACCGTCCGCCGCCTCGTGGAGCCAGCGGATCAGCTCACCCTCGTCGTTGGTCTCGCGGACCTCGACGTCGAAGCCGAGCTCCTTGCCGAGCGCCTGGCAGGTGTCGACCAGGCCGGCGTAGGACGTCGCCCCGTACACGTCGGGCTCCCGGGAACCGAGCCGTCCGAGGTTCGGGCCGTTCAGCACCAGGACGCGGCGGACCGTCACGCGGAGACCTCCCCGTACGCGGCGAGCAGGACGGCCGGGTCGGGGCCCTCCAGCACGCTGGGCTTGCCGATGCCGTCCAGGACGATGAAGCGGAGCAGGTCACCCCGGGACTTCTTGTCGACCTTCATGTTCTCCAGGAGCTTGGGCCACTGGTCGCCCCGGTAGGTGAGAGGCAGCCCGACGGACTCCAGGACGGCGCGGTGCCGGTCCGCGGTGGCGTCGTCGAGGCGTCCCGCGAGCCGTCCGAGCTCGGCGGCGAAGACCATGCCGACCGAGACGGCGGCACCGTGGCGCCACTTGTAGCGCTCGTTCTTCTCGATGGCGTGACCCAGGGTGTGCCCGTAGTTGAGGATCTCCCGCAGGCCGGACTCCTTGAGGTCGCTGGAGACGACCTCGGCCTTGACCCGGATGGAACGCTCGATCAGCTCGGCGGTGTGCGGGCCGTTGGGGGTACGCGCGGCCTCGGGGTCCGCCTCGATCAGGTCGAGGATCACCGGGTCGGCGATGAAGCCGGCCTTGATGATCTCGGCCAGCCCGGAGACGTAGTCGTGGACCGGCAGCGAGTCCAGCGCGGCCAGGTCGCAGAGGACGCCGGCGGGCGGGTGGAACGCGCCGACGAGGTTCTTGCCCTCGGCGGTGTTGATGCCGGTCTTGCCGCCGACGGCCGCGTCGACCATGGCGAGCACGGTCGTCGGTACGGCGATCCAGCGGACTCCGCGCAGCCAGGAGGCGGCGACGAATCCGGCGACGTCGGTGGTGGCTCCGCCGCCGACGCCGACGATGACGTCGGTCCGGGTGAACCCGGTCTGTCCGAGCGCCTTCCAGCAGTAGGCGGCGACCTCGACGGTCTTGGCCTCCTCGGCGTTCGGCAGTTGGATCGCGATGGCCTCGTAGCCCTGGGCGGCGAGGTCCTCACGCACGGCCTCACCGGTCTCGGCGAGCGCTTCGGGGTGCAGTACGGCGACCCGCTTGGCTCGGTCACCGATGAGGTTGGGGAGCTCGCCGAGGAGCTGACGCCCGACGAGCACCTCGTAGGCGTCGGTGCCCGCGGTGCCGGCGATCTGGATGCGCGTGGTGCCCTGCTCGGTCATACCTGGGTTCTCCCGGCCGGACGTCACGGTCTGGTCCGTGCGCTCCGGCAGCTCCGTTGCGTCGATGATCGCCTGGGCGACCTCTTCGGGGGTGCGTTCGTCGGTGGCGACGGTCACGGCGGCCACCTCTTCGTAGAGGGGGCGCCGGGCGTCCATCAGCTCACGCCACTGCCGTCGCGGGTTCACCGCGAGCAGCGGGCGGGCGGTGTTCAGCCCGACGCGCCGGACGGCCTCGTCCACGTCCATGGAGAGGTAGACCACCCGGCGGCCGGCGAGCAGCGCGCGGGTCTCCCCGTCGAGCACGGCCCCGCCACCGAGCGCGAGGACGCCGGTGTGCTGCTCGACCGCGTCCCGGACGGCCTGCCGCTCCAGGGAGCGGAAGCGTTCCTCGCCCTCGTCGAAGAAGATCTCCGAGATCGCCTTGCCCGCCGTCGCCACGACGTCGGCGTCGGTGTCGCGGTAGGTGGTGCCGAGGCGCTCGGCGAGCAGCTCCCCCACCGTGGACTTGCCGACCCCCATCGGGCCGACTAGGACGATCAGTGGGCCGCTCACCGGATCTGGAGGTGGGAGAGGTACGACTGGACGTTGCGGTGGGTCTCGGCGACGCTGTCGCCGCCGAACTTCTCCGCGACCGCGTCGGCGAGCACCAGGGCCACCATCGCCTCCGCGACGATCCCGGCGGCCGGGACTGCACAGACGTCGGACCGCTGGTGGTGGGCCTTGGCGGCCTCACCGGTCACCACGTCGACCGTGGCAAGCGCGCGGGGCACCGTGGCGATGGGCTTCATCGCGGCGCGGACGCGCAGCAGCTCGCCGGTGGTCAGGCCGCCCTCGGTACCGCCCGCGCGGCCGGAGGCCCGCTTGATGCCGTTCTCGGTGGCCAGGATCTCGTCGTGGGCCTTGGAACCGGGCACCCGCGCCAGGTCGAATCCGTCGCCGACCTCGACGCCCTTGATGGCCTGGATGCCCATGAGCGCGCCGGCCAGTCGGGCGTCCAGCTTGCGGTCCCAGTGCACGTGCGAGCCGAGGCCGACGGGCACGCCGTAGGCGAGCACCTCGACGACTCCGCCGAGGGTGTCGCCGTCCTTGTGGGCCTGGTCGATCTCCGCCACCATCGCCTTCGACGCGTCCGCGTCGAGGCAGCGCACGGGGTCGGCGTCGAGCCGCTCCACGTCGGACGGCTTCGGGTAGACACCGTAGGGCGCCTTGGCCGCGGCCAGTTCGACGACGTGGGAGACGATCTCGATGCCCGCGGTCTCCTTGAGGTAGGAGCGTGCGACGGCTCCGAGGGCGACACGGGCCGCGGTCTCCCGGGCGCTCGCGCGCTCCAGGACCGGGCGGGCCTCGTCGAAGCCGTACTTCTGCATCCCCGCGAGGTCGGCGTGGCCGGGGCGGGGCCGGGTCAGCGGGGCGTTGCGGGCCTGGGTGGCCAGCACCTCGGGGTCGACCGGGTCGGCCGACATGACCTGCTCCCACTTGGGCCACTCGGTGTTGCCCACCATGACCGCGACCGGCGAACCCATGGTCAGGCCGTGGCGGACGCCGCCGAGGAAGGTGACCTCGTCCCGCTCGAACTTCATCCGGGCACCACGCCCGTAACCGAGCCGTCGCCTGGCGAGCGCATCCGCCACCATCTCCGTGGTGACGGGGATACCGGCGGGAAGACCCTCCAGCGTCGCCACCAGTGCGGGGCCGTGCGACTCTCCGGCGGTCAGCCAGCGCAACCTGCTCAACGGTGCTCCTCATGCTCGCGCCTGTAACTGCAACGGCGCGACCGGGTGCGCGGCCCTGGCCCGCCGCCCCTGATCCTCCCATGAACGGGGACGACCACCTGCCTCCGGTCCAGGGGACGGACGCGGCGGGTCCCGTCCCCGTGCCGGGAGAACGGGAACCCGAGCCGGTACGGAACGTCAGCCGCGGGTTGCGCGAGCCCTAGTGGCCCTGCGCCACGAGCGCCGCTTCCCCCGCCGCGCGCATGACCCCGAGCGGCGCGTCCAGCCCCGTCATCTGCTCCACCTGGAGGACGGCCTGGTGCACCAGGAGGTCGAGGCCTCCCACGACCTGGGCACCGGCTCCGGACCAGCGGGAGGCCAGGGCGGTCGGCCAGGGGTCGTACAGCACGTCGAAGAGGGTGCCCGGCGCCGCGGGGATCGCTTCCGCGAGCGCGTCCGTGGCACCGGCGGGTGTCGTGGCGATCACCAGGGGTGCGTGCAGGGCCTCATCGGCATCCGCCCAGTCGGCGATCCGGACGTCGACGCCGAGGCGTTCGCCCCAGCCACGCATCTCGTCGGCCCGTGCCGCGCTGCGCACGTAGGCGGTGACCTGGCCCGAGCAGATCTCCGCGAGCGCCGCCAGCGCGGAGGACGCGGTGGCGCCGGCCCCGAGAACGGCCGCGGCCTCGACCTTCTCGACCCCGCGCTCACGGAGCGCCGCGATCATGCCGGGGATGTCGGTGTTGTCGCCGGTCCGGCCGCCGTCCTCGTCGAAGACCACGGTGTTGACGGCTTCGACGGAGGCGGCCGTCGCGCTGATCCCGTCGAGCAGCGGGATGACCGCACGCTTCAGCGGCATGGTCAGGGAGAGTCCCGCCCAGCCGGCGTCCAGTCCCTGCACGAATCCGGGGAGCGCCGCCTCGTCGACCTCGAAGCGGTCGTACGACCAGGTGTCGAGCCCCAGCGCGGCGTAGGCGGCCCTGTGCAGGACCGGGGAGAGCGAGTGGGCGATCGGGGAGCCGAGGACGGCGGCCCGGCGGCGGGTACTCACTGGTCTCCCTTGTTCTCTTCGTACTTCTCGCGGTTGCGGTTGTGCTCCTCGTTGGTCACGGCGAAGACGGTCTTGTCCTCGGTGACGGAGACGAAGTAGTACCAGGGACCGTCGGCGGGGTTGATCGCCGAGTGCAGGGCGTCGGCACCCGGATTGGAGATCGGCCCGAGCGGCAGGCCCTTGATGCTGTACGTGTTGTAGGGATCGTCGATCTTCCGGAGGTCGTCGACCGCACCCACGTCCAGCGTGCTCTCCGCACGGATGTAATTGATGGTCGAGTCGAATTCCAGCCGCCCGACGGTCTGTGTGTTGTTCGGTTTGAGCCGGTTGTAGACCACCCGCGCGACCTTGTCGAAGTCGTGTTTGTACTTGCCTTCCTTCTGAACCAGGCTCGCCACGGTGATGACGTCGAGCGGGGACTTCAGGTTCAGCTTCTTGGCGTTCTGCTCCAGGTCGAGCTTCCCGTACTCCTGGTTGGCCCGGGTGACCATCTTCTTCAGCGCGTCCTCGGGCTTCGAGCCCTTGGGGACCGCGTAGGCCGCCGGGAAGAGGAATCCTTCCAGAGGGTCCTTGATCTTCGGATCGTCGTCCGCCCAGTCGGGCAGCCCGAGACTCTCGGCCTTGGTCTTGGCGACCCCGGCCGTGGTTCCGGCTTTCAGGTCCAACCTGGTGTCGATCTTCTGGTAGATCCCGGCAGCACTCGTCCCCTCGGGAATGACCAGTGCGTTCTGGCTCTTCGGGTCGAGCATCAATTCGACGGCGTTCTCGGCCGACATCTCCTTCTTGAGGAGATACACACCCGCCTGAAGAGACTTCCCCTTGGGGTTCGCACCCTGCGCCGAGATGAAGGCATCCTCGGATTTCACCACGCCGGCCTTCTTCAGGATGTTCGCGATCTCGTTCCCGTACGCGCCCTCCGGGATCTCCACCTCGACCGACCCCGTGCCGCTGCCCGTGTAGTCGGGCGCTTCACCGAACTGGCTCTGGAAGTACGAGTACCCGAAGTACCCCACGACTCCGAGGCCGCCCACGAGGACCGCCGCAACACCGAGGCAGGCGCAGCCGTTGCGGCTCTTCTTCTTGCCCTTGCCGCGGCGCTCGCCACCGCCACGGCGGGAGTCGCGCGGGTCGTCGTCGTATTCGTCGAGGTCGTCCTCGCGGGAGCGGGAACGGGTGCGCCGGCCGGACTCACGGTCGTCGGCCGGTTCGTCCGCACCCGTGAAGAAAGGATGCGTCTCCTCCTGCGGGGCGTCCGGGTCCCAGTCCTGCTCCTGTCGCGGCTGCTGGGCGGGGGCCTGGTCGCGACGGCCGGGAGGCTGCGGCGGGGGGTAGGCGTCGGGGGTGCCGTAGTGGTCGGCCTGCCCGTGGTAGCCCCCGGCGTCGTTGCCGTACGGCTGCTGGGCGCCGTACGGCATCGCCGGGTGCTGACCGGTGTCCCAGCCGCCCTCGTCGTACTGGGGCTGCCGGGGCTGCTGGGCGTAGGGGTCCTGCGGGGCGCCGTGCGGCTGCTGCTGGTACGGGTCCTGCGGGTACTGCTGCTGGGCGTACGGGTCCTGCGGGTAGCCCTGCTGCGCGTACGGGTCCTGCGGGTAGGGCTGCTGCCGGCCGTCGTACTGACCCTGGCCCTGCCCCTGGCCGTGGGCGGCCTGATGGCCTCCCCACCCCTGGTCCCCGTACAAGGGGTCCTCGGGATGCCACGGTTCGGAGCCGGAGCCCCGGCCATACTCAGTCATCGATCCCCTTGAGCCGCGAGACGACGCTCCGTCTCTTCGCTTTGCTGTGCGGTGTCTGTTCGAACACCGGCGCATCGCGCGGAACGTTACCGTATCGCGATCAGGCCACCACTTCGACGCCCTCTCCCGGGGCAACGCCTGACGCCCGTTCGGACTCCAGAGCGTTCTGGAGGATCACCACAGCGGCAGCCTGGTCGATGACAGACCGGCCCTTCTTGGACTTCACGCCCGAAGCGCGCATCCCCTGAGCGGCCGTCACTGTGGTCATCCTCTCGTCCAGAAGACGTACCGGAATCGGTGCGATCGCAGCGGCGAACACCTGCGCGAAGGCACGGACCTTCGCGGCCGCGGGGCCCTCACCGCCGCCGAGGGAGCGGGGCAGCCCCACGACGACCTCGATCGGCTCGTACTCCGCGACGATCTGGCCGAGCCGCCGGTGGGCGGCCGGGACATCACGTCCCGGCACGGTCTCCACCGGCGTCGCGAGGATCCCGTCGGGGTCGCACGAGGCGACCCCGATACGGGCATCACCGACATCGATCGCGAGTCGGCGTCCACGGCGCATCTGCGACATCTCCGGCGTCACGCCGTCTCGGTGACGAGGCGTTCGACAGCGGCGACGGCGTCGCCGATGGCGTCCGGGTTCTGTCCGCCGCCCTGGGCGACGTCCGGCTTGCCGCCGCCACCGCCGCCGAGGGTCTTGGCGGCCGTACGCACCAGGTCACCGGCCTTGAGACCGCGCTCGCGGGCCGCCTCGTTGGTGGCGATGACCGTCAGCGGACGGCCGTTGGCCGTGGTGAACAGGGCCACGACGGCGGCCCGGCCACCCTGGATGCGTCCCCGGACGTCGAGGACCAGCTTGCGCAGGTCGTCGGCGGAGGTGCCGTCCGGCACCTGTCCGGTCACCAGTGCGACCCCGCGCACGTCCTTGGCCGACTCCACCAGTCCGGCGGCGGCGGCCAGCACCTTCTCCGCGCGGAACTTCTCGATCTCCTTCTCGGCGTCCTTCAGCTTGCCGAGCATGCCGGAGATCTTCTCGGGGAGCTCCTCGGGACGGCCCTTGAGCAGCTCCTGGAGCTGGGCGACGACCGTGTGCTCCTTGGCGAGGAAGTTGTACGCGTCGACGCCGACGAGCGCCTCGATGCGCCGGACCCCCGAGCCGATGGACGACTCGCCGAGGAGCTTCACCAGGCCCAGCTGGGCGGTGTTGCCGACGTGCGTACCGCCGCAGAGCTCCTTGGAGAAGTCCCCGATGGTGACGACACGGACCCGCTCGCCGTACTTCTCACCGAACTCGGCGATGGCGCCCTGCTTCTTGGCGTCGTCGATCGACATGACCTCGGCCTGGACGTCGAGCTCCCGGGAGAGGACCTCGTTGATCTTCTGCTCGACGTCGGTGAGGACCGTGCCGGGGACGGCGGCGGGCGAGCCGAAGTCGAAGCGGAAGCGGCCGGGCGAGTTCTCCGAACCGGCCTGCGCGGCCGTCGGGCCCAGGGCGTCGCGCAGCGCCTGGTGCGTGAGGTGGGTGGCGCTGTGGGCACGGGCGATGGCGCGGCGGCGGGTGTTGTCGATGGCGGCGTAGGCGGAGGCGCCCACGGTCACCTCGCCCACCTGGACCGAGCCCTTGTGGACCGAGACGCCGGGTACCGGCTGCTGGACGTCGCGGATCTGGATCACGGCGCCGGAGTCGAGCCTGATCCGGCCCTGGTCGGCGAGCTGGCCGCCGCCCTCGGCGTAGAAGGGCGTGCGGTCGAGGACGACCTCGACCTCGTCGCCCTCGGAGGCGGCCGGCGAGGAGACCCCGTCGACGAGCAGGCCGACGATCTTCGACTCGCCCTCGATGGAGCAGTAGCCGGTGAACTCGGTGAGTCCGGCGGTGTCGGCGACCTCGCGGTAGGCGGAGAGGTCGGCGTGACCGGTCTTCTTGGCCTTGGCGTCGGCCTTGGCGCGCTCCCGCTGCTCCTTCATCAGGCGGCGGAAGCCGTCCTCGTCGACCGAGAGGCCCTGTTCGGCGGCCATCTCCAGCGTGAGGTCGATCGGGAAGCCCCAGGTGTCGTGGAGCAGGAACGCCTTGTCGCCGGCCAGGACCTTGCCGCCCGCGGCCTTGGTCTCGGTGACGGCGGTGTCCAGGATGTTGGTGCCGCCCTTGAGCGCCTTGAGGAAGGCGGCCTCCTCGGCGAGGGCCACGGTCTCGATGCGCTTGCGGTCGGTGACGAGCTCCGGGTACTGCTGGCCCATCGTGTCGACGACGACGTCGACGAGGTCCTTGACGACCGGGCCGGTCGCGCCCATGAGCCGCATGTTGCGGATGGCGCGGCGCATGATGCGGCGCAGGACGTAGCCCCGGCCCTCGTTGCCGGGGGTCACACCGTCGCCGATGAGCATCACCGAGGTGCGGATGTGGTCGGCGACGACGCGGAGCGAGACGTCGGAGGCCTGCTCGGCGCCGTAGCGCACACCGGTGAGCTCGGTGGCCTTGTCCATGACGACGCGCAGGGTGTCGGTCTCGTACATGTTCTGCACGCCCTGCAGGATCATCGCGAGGCGTTCGAGGCCGAGACCGGTGTCGATGTTCTGCGACGGCAGGTCGCCGAGGATCGGGAAGTCCTCCTTGCCGTCGCCGGCGCCGCGCTCGTACTGCATGAAGACCAGGTTCCAGATCTCCACGTAGCGCTCGTCGTTGACGGCCGGGCCGCCCTCGATCCCGAACTCGGGGCCGCGGTCGTAGTTGATCTCGGAGCACGGGCCGCAGGGGCCGGGGACGCCCATGGACCAGAAGTTGTCCTTCTTGCCCAGACGCTGGATGCGCTCCGCGGGGACGCCGATCTTCTCGCGCCAGATCTGCTCGGCCTCGTCGTCGTCCAGGTAGACCGTGATCCACAGGCGCTCGGGGTCGAGGCCGAAGCCGCCGTCGGCCACGGAGTTGGTGAGCGCCGCCCAGGCGAGCTCGATGGCGCCTTCCTTGAAGTAGTCGCCGAACGAGAAGTTGCCGCACATCTGGAAGAAGGTGCCGTGGCGGGTGGTCTTGCCGACCTCCTCGATGTCCGGCGTGCGCACGCACTTCTGCACGCTGGTGACGCGCGGGGCGGGCGGCTTGACCTCGCCGAGGAAGTACGGCTTGAAGGGAACCATGCCCGCGGGGACCAGCAGCAGAGTCGGGTCGTCCGCGATGAGCGACGCCGAAGGCACGACGGTGTGACCGCGCTCCTCGAAGAAGCTCAGCCAGCGGCGGCGAATTTCAGCCGACTCCATTAGTGGTCCTCATTCCGGTTGTTCGAGTTGTAGGGAAGTGCGCGGTGGGCGACGAGCCCTGGGTCGGCCGGTGCCTCGATACCGAGTGCCCCGCCCAGTTCGGCCTCGCGCCTGACCATGCCCTCACGGACGTCGAGGGCGAAGTCCTTCAGCTTGTGACCCGCCTCGACGGCCTTGTCCGCGGCCTGCGCCGCGAGGCTCTCGGGGGTCAGCTGCCGGATCTTGCGGTTGACCTTGGTGGTGGCCCAGACACCGGCGGCTGCGCCGGCGGTGAACCAGAACGTACGGCGGAACATCGCTGGATCAGTCCTTCTGTCCGCGGGAGCTTCGGCCGTTCCGCTTCCTGCCACGGGCGGACGGCACCGTTCGGCCGACGATCACGGTACGGCGGGAGGTACGGCGGTCAGGTTCGGGATCGGCGGCGGTACGCCGGCCGATCGCCTGCCGCACCCCGTAGCCGAACGCGGCGACCTTCACGAGCGGTCCGCCGAACGTCGACGCGACGGTGGTCGACAGCGCGGAGGCGTTGGAGGTGACCTCCTGGACATCGCTCGCGATGGCGTCGACCTTGTCGAGCTGGGTCTGCGCGGAGCGCAGGGTGGCCGAGGCATCGGCGAGCAGCGGGACAGCCTGCTCGGTCACGTCCGCCACCAGCGCGGTGGTCGCCCTGAGCGTCTGGGCCAGCCTCACCAGTACCACGGCGAGGAAGGAGACCAGGATCGCCCAGAAGACGGCCACCAGGATTCCGGCCACCTCTCCACCGGACACAGTGCACCGCTCCCTGTTCGTCGCCCTCGTCGGCCGGGGCTCCCCCGGCCGGATTCTGTCTGCCGTCGCCCGGCCGGCGTGTCCTGCCACCCCTGCCGATCGTCGTCCCCCGAGCCTATCGCGCCGGGCGTCGCACCCCGTACCGCATTGTGCGGGGGCGGCGGGGCTCCGGGGCCAGGGCGATTGTACGGAGAGCTTACGTGCCAGTACTCTGCGTGTTTCATGCGACACCCTCAGTGCCCCACGCCCCCGGACGGCGCCTCGGATCCCATCCCGGTACGCGGGAATCTCCCCGCCGAGCTGAACGCCTTCGTGGGACGCGAGGACGAACTGGCCGAGATCGGCGCACTCCTGGGGAGCTCTCGGCTCGTGACCGTGGCCGGGGTGGCGGGGGTGGGCAAGACACGGGTGGCGACCCGTGTCGCGGCCCTGGCGGAGAAACGGTACTGCGACGGGGTCTGGCTCGCGGAGCTGTCAGCCGTCCACGACACCGAGTTGCTGGAACACGCCCTGATGGATGCCCTGGGGCTCACCGACCACACGAACAGGCCGCCGCGCGTCACCCTGGTCGAGCACTGCGCCGAGCGCCGGCTCCTCCTCGTGATCGACGGGTTCGAGCATCTCGTCGACGCCTGCGCCCCTCTCGTGCGGGAGTTGCTGCGCCGGGCTCCGGGGCTCCAGGTACTGGCCGCGGGGCGCCGGCCGCTCCGGGTGGACGGCGAACTCACCTTCCCGCTCGATCCGTTGAACGACGAGGACGCGCTGGAGCTCTTCACCACGCGCGCCGCCGCGGTACGCCCCCGGTTCCGGCTCACGGAGGCCGGCCGGGAGACCGCGCGCGAGCTCTGCCGACGACTCGACGGGATCCCGCTGGCTCTGGAACTCGCGGCCGGGCGGCTGAGGACACTGACCACGGAACAGGTGCTGCACCGGCTGGACGACCGGTTCCGGCTGCTGACCGGCGGCAGCCCGAGCGCCCTCCCCCGCCATCGGACGCTGCGCACGGCCATCGGCTGGAGCCACGAGTTGTGCGCCCCCGAACAGCGGCTGCTGTGGGCGCGGCTCTCGGTGTTCGCCGGGCAGTTCGATCTGGAGGCCGTCGAGTACATCTGCAGCGGGCCCGGCCTTCCGGCCGACTCCGTGCTGGACGTGCTGGACGAACTGCTCGCGCAGTCCGTCGTGGTGCGCGAGGAATCGCCGGCCGGCAGCCGGTACCGGCTCCTGGACACCGTGCGCGAGTACGGCGCCCAGTGGCTGCGGGCGACCGGGGACGCCGAGCGGCTGCGCCGCAGGCACCGCGACTGGTACCTGGGGCTCGCGACCTGGTGCGAACTCGACTGGTTCAGCCCCCGGCAGGCGGAGGTCGCGGCACGGATCGACAGCGAACTCCCGAATCTGCGCCGGGCGATGGAGTGCTCGCTGGAGTGCCCGGACGAGGTGCACCTCGCGCAGTACCTGGCGGGGACGCTCTGGTTCTACTGGGCGGGCTGCGGCCGCCTCTCGGAAGGACGCCACTGGCTGGACCACGTGCTGGAGGAGGACACTCCGTACGACCACTCCCGGCTGAAGGCGCTGTGGGTGCTCGGCTATGTGGCCGTGCTGCAGGGGGACCGGGTGGGCGCGGTGTCGGCCCTGCAGGAGTGCCGCGAGGAGGGCGAAAGGTCGGGGGACGCCACCGCCGCGGCCTACGCGGTGCACCGGACTGGCTGCCTGTCGCTCGTCACGGACGATCCTGTCCGGGCCGAGGAACTGCTGCGCGACGCGCTCGCGCGCTACCAGGAGATCGGCGAGCTCAACAGCAACGTGCTGATGGCCCAGGTCGAGCTGGGCATGGCCGTGGCGTTCCGGGGGGACCTGGACGCGGCGGCGACGATCTGCGCCGAGGTCCGGGAGATCTGCGAGGACCACGGGGAGCGGTGGACCCTGGCCTACGCGCTGTACGTCCTCGGCTACGCGGCCCTGGAGTCGGGGTTCAGCGGACGGGCGCGCCGGATGATCGGGGAGGCACTGTCCATCGCGCACACCTTCCACGATCAGCTGGGCACCGTGCTCTCGCTGGAACTCCTGGCGCTGATCACCTCGGTCGAGGGTGACGCGGCGGAGGCGTCGGTACTGCAGGGCGCCGCGGACCGGATCTGGCCGTCGGTGGGCCTGCCCTTGTTCGGGTCCGCCCACTACGGCAGGCCGCGGGCCGAGTGCGAGAAGCGGGCGCGGGCGGAACTCGGCGATGTCCGCTACGAGGCGGGGCGGCACTCCGGCCGGCTGCTGGAACCGGCGGAGGCGGTGGTTCGGGCACTGCGCGGCACGGCCACCACGGTGTGCGGGGAGCCGAGCCCCCTCGGGGACGGCGGTTCCGGCCGGGCCGAGGACACACCGCCGGACACGTCCGGGGAAACGCGAAGGCCCGCCGCCTCCCGTACACCGGGGAGGGGCGGGCCCGAGCTCGGTTGAGAGCTACGTCCGGATCAGCGGGCGTAGTACTCGACGACGAGCTGCTCGTCGCAGATGACCGGGATTTCCTTGCGGTTCGGGTCACGGTCCAGGCGGAAGGCCAGGGCCTTCAGGTTCACCTGGAGGTAGCGCGGGGTCTCACCGTCGGTGTCGTAACCACCCTCGCGGGCCACCTGGAAGGGGACCTTGGAGCGGCTGCGCTCGCGGACCTGGACGATGTCGTCCGGGCGGACGCGGAAGGACGGCTTGTCGACCTTGCCGCCGTTGACCTCGATGTGGCCGTGGACGACCATCTGGCGGGCCTGGTAGATGGTGCGGGCGATGCCCGAACGCAGGACCAGGGCGTCGAGGCGGCGCTCGAGCTCGACGACCAGCGCCTCGCCCGTCTTGCCCTCGGCCTTACGGGCACGGTCGTAGGCGCGCGCCATCTGGCGCTCGCTGATGTCGTACTGCGCGCGGAGACGCTGCTTCTCGAGCAGACGGACCTTGTAGTCCGAGTTCTGCTTGCGGCCACGGCCGTGCTCGCCCGGCGGGTAGGGGCGGGCTTCGAAGTACTTGACAGCCTTCGGCGTCAGGGCGATGCCGAGGGCACGCGACTTCTTGACCTTGGGACGCGACTGGTTAGGCACGTTCTCCAGACCTCCGTTGTAGGTTAGGTTAGGCTTACCTTACTCAAGGAGATCGCATGTCTCGCCCTGGGAACACCACACACATCACGGACAGCACAGACAGCGGCAGCGCACACAAAGGCGCTGCAACGACGGAAGGCCGATCTGATCGTGGTCAGCCGCGTCCCAGCGGGCTTGAAATCACTCGGATGCCGTCAGCAGCCGAGCGCACACGAACTCTCGTACAGAGTACCTGCTCCGCGGCACTGCTCGTACCCGGGCTCTCGGTGATCCACCCGGACCAGCTGATGCCCACCGGCCGGAGCGTCGGCCCGGAGGGGGATCTGTTCCTCTGCTTCCCCGTCGACTCCCCCGTCGTACGGGCCGCGACGCGGGCCCAGGGCGACGAGCTGACCGCCGTGCTGGAGATCACCGACGTCGCTCCGGTCTCCGTGCCCCACCGTATCCGGGGCCGGGCCAGGATCGCAGGCTGGCTGACAGCCGTACCGGGACTGGCCCAGCCGGGCCGGATGATGCTCCGCCTGGAGACCGGGGAGGCGTCGGTCGACGATCTGTGGGGCTGCGAGGAGGTGGACCCGGAGGCCTTCCGGGACGCGGTGGCCGATCCGCTGGCCGAGCACGAGGCGGAGATGCTCCAGCATCTGCACACGGTCCACTCCGGGCGGATGGCCACGCTGTCCACGCTGCTGGGGGACCGGGCGGGCTGCGGCTGCGCGGAGCACCGGCTCGACGCGGTGCCCGTGGCACTGGACCGCTTCGGCCTCAGGGTGCGGTTCGTCGAGGGCACCCGCGCGTGCTTCGACGCCCGGTTCGACTTTCCCGATCCGGTACGCGACATCGGTGAGCTGCGCCGGGCGATGCACATTCTCTTCGAGGCCGCGTCCTGCTGACCGGCCGAGGTCAGCCGGAGGACGGCCCGTTCGGCTCGCTCCGGCCGAGACGCTCCCGCACCCGGTCCGCCACATCGGCGTAGCGCGCCTCCGCGCCGTACCGGGTCGGCTCGTAGTAGCGCCTTCCGCGGACGGCGTCCGGGGCGTACTCCTGGGCGGCGATGCCTCCCGGCACGTCGTGGGGGTAGACATAGCCCTGGGCGTGCCCCAGCTTGGCGGCGCCCTTGTAGTGGCCGTCACGCAGATGGGCCGGCACCGGGCCTGCGAGGCCCCGGCGGACGTCCTCCTGGGCTGCGGAGATCGCCAGGGTCGCCGCGTTGGACTTGGGCGCGAGCGCGAGTGCGATCGTGGCGTGGCTGAGGGTGAGCGCCGCCTCGGGGAAACCGATCATGGCGACCGCCTGGGCCGCCGCCACCGCGGTGGGCAGGGCCGTGGGATCGGCGAGCCCGATGTCCTCACTGGCGGAGATCATCAGCCGCCTGGCGATGAAGCGCGGGTCCTCCCCCGCCTCGATCATCCGGGCGAGGTAGTGCAGTGCGGCGTCCACGTCGGAACCCCGGATCGACTTGATCAGCGCGCTCGCCACGTCGTAGTGCTGGTCGCCGTCGCGGTCGTACTTCACCGCCGCCCGGTCGACGGTCTCCTCGAGCGTCTCCAGCGTGATCTCCTGATCGTGCTTGGAGAGCGCGGCTCCGGCGGCCGCCTCCAGCGCGGTCAGCGCGCGCCGCGCGTCGCCGCCGGCGATCCGCAGCAGATGCGCCTCCGCGTCCTCGGGCAGGGTCACCGCTTCACCCAGCCCCCGCTCGTCGGCCACCGCCCGGCGGAGCAGGGCGCGCAGGTCGTCGTCGGTGAGCGGCTCCAGGGTGAGCAGCAGCGAGCGTGAGAGCAGCGGGGAGATGATCGAGAAGTACGGGTTCTCCGTGGTCGCCGCGATCAGGGTGACCCAGCGGTTCTCGACGGCGGGGAGCAGCGAGTCCTGCTGGGCCTTGGAGAAGCGGTGGATCTCGTCGAGGAAGAGGACGGTCTCCTTGCCGAAACCGCCCGTGGCGCGACGGGCGCCTTCGATGACCGCGCGAACCTCCTTGACCCCGGCGGTGATCGCGGACAGCTCGACGAAGCGCTTGTTGGTCGCCTTGCTGACCACGTACGCGAGTGTGGTCTTGCCGGTGCCGGGCGGCCCCCAGAGGATGACCGACGACGGTCCCGCGGGCCCCGCGCTGCCGTCGCCGACGAGGCGGCGCAGCGGCGAACCGGGCTTCAGGAGGTGCTGCTGGCCGACGACCTCGTCGAGCGTGCGCGGACGCATCCGGACGGCCAGCGGGCTGCTGGACGGATCCTTCTCCTGGCGGTCTTCGGCTGCTGCGGTAAAGAGGTCGGGCTCCACGTCCTGAAGCCTATGTCACCCCACCGACAGGCCCTCCTGCGGCGTCGGGCGGTCCGGTGCGGTCAGCTGGTCCAGAAGTCCCACCAACGGGTCAGGATCAGCATGCCGATGATCCCGATCCAGAGCACCGGCGGTACCCAGTGGAACTCGGTGAGGGTGTTGCGGAGCCAGGCGGGCGCGGGCAGGATGCCGTGCTTGATGTTGTGCGTGGTGACGTAGCAGAACATGAAGATCGTGGCGACCCAGGCGAGGCAGCACCAGAGGCAGAGCGAGTTGATGTTGTACAGCGACTGGTACTGGAGCCAGGTGCAGAACCCGACGCCGAAGAGGGTGCCGGCGTTGAGGCCGAGCCAGTACCACGCACGGAAGCGGGCGCCGGCCAGGAGGGCCATCCCGATCCCGATGACCACCGAGTAGGTGACCATGCCGAGCATCGGGTTGGGGAACCCGAAGGCGGAGGCCTGCTCGCTCTTCATGATGTTTCCGCACGCGACGACCGGGTTCAGGCTGCAGCCCGGGGTGAAGCTCGGGTCCTCCAGCAGCTTGAACTTGTCGATCGTGATCACCCAGGCGGCCAGCAGTCCGGCGGCGCCGGTGATGACCAGCAGCAGCGCGAGCGCGCGGCTGCCGCCGTAGGTCTTCGCGCCGTGTTCCTCGTCCTGCCGGGAGGAGGGGTGGTCTACCGCTGCCATCGTCATATCGCCGTTCCATCACTGAGTAGCCAGCCGGGCATGGTCATTGTGCCGCACCGTCGCCACGGCCATCCGTTCGACGGAGATAAAGATGTGCGGGTTTCCGGGTGCGGCGCCCATCGCCCCGGACCGTCCCCGCGGAGCGGCGCCGGCGGATTCCTCGGTGGACCACCACGAAGCGCACATGCCCGACCTGCGGCTCCGTCCCGGCAGGGAGCCGAGGCCCGTTCCCCGACGGAGCACGGGTGCGCACGCCGTCGGCGGCCCCGGTGTTCCGTCCCGGCGGGGACGGCGCCGCGGTCAGCCCCAGGGCACCTCCCGGATCACACCTCTCGCACGTATGAATCCGCCGTACCCGGGTTGACGCCGGGAGATCGTTCCGTGTGCGTGTCCGGCCCCCGAACGCGCCATGCCCGCCCGGGGGAACCGGGCGGGCACGGGAGGAACTCTCTGCGTCTCAGCCCAGCCGGGCCTGGAGCTCACCGACGAGGTCGCCGACGGCCACCGGCGTCTGCTCGCCGGACTCCATGTCCTTGAGCTGGACGTTCCCTTCGGCCAGGTCCCGCTCCCCGGCCACGACCGTGTAGCGGGCTCCGGAGCGGTTCGCGCTCTTCATGGCTCCCTTGAGACCGCGGCCACCGAAGGCGAAGTCCGTGGCGACACCGGCCTTGCGCAACTCGGTGACCAGGCCGAAGAGCACGCGTCGCGCCTCCTCGCCGAGCGGCACGGCGTAGACGCTGGTCGAGGCGGGGATGTCGAGCGTGATTCCCTCCGCCTCCAGCGCGAGCACCGTGCGGTCCACACCGAGCGCCCACCCGACGGACGGCAGCGCGGGACCGCCGATCATCTCGGACAGACCGTCGTACCGCCCGCCGCCGCCCACGGCGGACTGGGACCCCAGACCGTCGTGGACGAACTCGAAGGTGGTGCGCGTGTAGTAGTCGAGGCCGCGGACGAGCTTCTCGTCGTCCTCGAACACCACACCGGCCGCCGTCAGCAGGTCCCGGACCTCCTCGTGGTAGGCCTTGCAGGCGTCGCAGAGGTAGTCACGCAGCATCGGGGCGCCGGTGAGCTGCTTCTGGACGTCGGGGCGCTTGTCGTCGAGCACCCGCAGCGGGTTGATCTCGATGCGGCGACGGGTGTCCTCGTCGAGGTCGAGGTCGCGGAGGAAGCCCTGGAGCGCCTCGCGGTAGACCGGACGGCACTCCTTGTCACCGAGCGAGTTCAGGAGGATGCGGAACTCGCTGAGGCCGAGGGACCGGTACGCCTGGTCGGCCAGGATGATCAGTTCGGCGTCCAGCGCCGGGTCCTCGGCACCGATCGCCTCGGCACCGACCTGCGAGAAGTGGCGGTAACGCCCCTTCTGAGGGCGCTCGTAGCGGTAGTACGAGCCGGAGTACCAGAGCTTGACGGGGAGGTTGCCCGCCTTGTGCAGGTTGGCCTCCAGCGCGGCGCGCAGCACGGAGGCGGTGCCCTCGGGGCGCAGCGCGAGCTTGTCGCCGCCCTTGGTCTCGAAGGCGTACATCTCCTTGGAGACGATGTCGGTGGACTCACCGACGCCCCGGGCGAAGAGGGCGACGTCCTCGAAACCGGGGGTCTCGATGTAGCCGTAACCGGAGTTGCGCAGAGGCGCGGAGATGGCCTCGCGGACCGCCAGGAACTTCGCGGAGTCCGGCGGGATCAGGTCGTACGTGCCCTTGGGGGCCTGGAAGGTGCTCACAGCTTCTGTTCTCTCGTCACATTCCTCGGCGGGGCGCGGCCAGTCCGTGCATGTACGGATTGGAGGCGCGCTCACGGCCGATGGTCGTCTGGGGGCCGTGGCCGGACAGCACCACGGTCGAGTCGTCGAGCGGCAGGCACACACGGGCCAGCGACTCGAGCAGCTCGGCGTGGTCGCCGCCGGGCAGGTCGGTGCGTCCGACGGAGCCGGCGAAGAGCAGGTCGCCCGAGAAGAGGACCTGCGGGACTTCCGCGGCCTCGGGCATCCGGAACGTCACCGACCCCTTGGTATGGCCGGGCGCGTGCGCGACGCCGAACTCCATGCCCGCGAGGTTCAGCGAGGCGCCGTCGGCCAGCTCGTGGACGTCGTCGGGCTCCCCCACGGTCATCTCACCCATGAGCGGCATTCCGATGGAACGGCCGAGGGCCTTCTCCGGGTCGCTCATCATGTAGCGGTCCTCGGGGTGGATCCAGGCGGGAACGTCATGGGCACCGCACACGGGGACTACCGACGCGACGTGGTCGATGTGGCCGTGGGTGAGGACGACGGCGACGGGCTTGAGCCGATGCTTCTTCAGCGTTTCCTCGACGCCCTGGGTGGCCTGGTGACCCGGGTCGATGATCACGCACTCCTCGCCTGCGGCGGGGGCGACCAGGTAGCAGTTGGTCCCCCAGGCCCCGGCGGGGAACCCGGCAATGAGCACGATCGTCCTTAGTGTTCGTCCGACGAGGAGGGCCGCGGAAGGGGATTGCGGCAGACCAGAGACTACCGGCGCTCCTCATTCCACAGCTAACCCATATACCGTACGGGCATTCCAGGTCCGATCACACGACGTACAAGGAGACCATCCGGTGGTCAGCAGCGATCAGCGGCGGCGGCAGCTCGCCCGGGAGAAGTTCGAGCGGCAGCAGCAGCGCCGGGAGGAAGCGCGCCGGAGGACCAGGCGCCTCACGGTGATCATCGCCTCCTCGGTGGCCGTCGTGGCGGTCATCGGCGTGGGCGCGTACGTCGGGTTCGACGGGGACGACTCGAAGAGCTCCGCCGACGCGGCGGCGGAGACCAGCCCGTCGGCGACCCCCTCGGCGAGCGAGAGCAAGGCTCCGGAGCCGGAGATGACGATCGACAAGAAGGCGAAGTACTCGATGTCGCTGGCCACGAGCCAGGGCGACATCAAGATCGCGATGGACGCGGCGAAGACTCCGCACACCACGAACTCGTTCAAGGCCCTCGCGGACAAGGGGTACTTCGACGACACGAAGTGTCACCGCCTGACCACGGAGGGCATCTTCGTCCTGCAGTGCGGTGACCCCAAGGGCGACGGCACGGGCGGACCCGGCTACACGATCCCCGACGAGAACCTGACCGCGCTGGGCAAGGCGGGCGACGACGGTGCGGTGACGTACCCGGCGGGCACCGTCGCGATGGCGAACACCGGCCAGCCGGGGACGGGCGGAAGCCAGTTCTTCCTCGTCTACAAGGACACCAAACTGCCGCCCAGCTACACGCCGTTCGGCACCATGGACGACGCCGGCCTGAAGGCGGTCGAGAAGGTCGCGAAGGGCGGTGTGACCGGTGGGGCGGGGGACGGCGCTCCGAAGAAGGCCGTCACGGTCGAGAAGGTGACGGTCGACAAGGCCTGATGTCCGCGCGTGGCCTCCCGGCGCGGTTCGCGGAGCTCATCGGAGAATTTCAGCCGCGCTGAGTGCGGACAGCCGGGTGGCCGGTCGCCTAGATTGGCGTTGTGCAGGGCGGGCGCTGCCCGCCCCAGGAAACTGTGGACGATGCACGGGGGGCGAACCCCCTCGATGCATCAGGTGGAGGAGGCGCTGTGAGCAGCGACCCGTGGGGCCGTGTCGACGAGACGGGCACCGTGTACGTGCGTACGGCCGAGGGCGAGCAGGTCGTCGGATCGTGGCAGGCCGGTTCCCCCGAGGAGGCACTGGCCTATTTCGAGCGCAAGTACGAGGGCCTGGTGGTCGAGATCGGCCTTCTCGAGCGGCGGGTGAAGACCACCGACCTCTCGGCGAAGGACGCCACGACGGCGATCGATCACCTGCGTCAGCAGGTCGACGAGCACCACGCCGTCGGTGATCTGGCCGCGCTCGGCAAGCGGCTGGACGCGCTCGTCGCGACGGTCGACTCGCGCCGCGAGGAGCGCAAGGTCCAGAAGGCGAAGCAGGCCGACGAGGCCCGTGAGGCCAAGGAGGCGCTCGTCAAGGAGGCCGAGGAGCTGGCGCAGAGCGAGCAGTGGCGGTCGGCGGGTGAGCGTCTGAGGGCGCTCGTCGACACCTGGAAGGGGCTGCCTCGTCTGGACCGCAAGTCCGACGACGAGCTGTGGCACCGGTTCTCGCATGCCCGTTCCGCCTTCTCCAAGCGCCGCAAGGCGCACTTCGCCGCGCTGGACGCCCAGCGCGAGGATGCCCGGAAGGTCAAGGAGAGGCTGGTCGCGGAGGCCGAGTCGCTCTCCGGCTCGACCGACTGGGGTGCGACGGCGGCGCGTTACCGCGACCTGATGACGGAGTGGAAGGCCGCGGGCCGCGCCCAGCGCGAGGCGGAGGACGAGCTGTGGAACCGCTTCCGCGGTGCGCAGGACGTCTTCTTCGCCGCTCGCAGCGGTGTGTTCGCCGAGCGGGACGCGGAGCAGGGCGAGAACCTCAAGCTCAAGGAGGAGCTCGCCGCCGAGGCCGAGAAGCTGGTGCCGGTGACGGATCTGAAGGCGGCCAGGGCCGCGTTCCGTTCCATCAACGAGCGCTGGGAGGCCATCGGCCATGTCCCGCGTGACGCCCGTCCGAAGGTCGAGGGCCGGGTGCACGCCGTGGAGCGGGCGCTCCAGGAGGCCGAGGAGGCCGAGTGGCGCCGGACGAACCCGGAGGCGCGGGCCCGCGCCGCGGGCCTGACCGGTCAGCTGCAGGCGGCCGTCGACAAGCTCCGCACGCAGATCGACGCGGCCCGCGCGTCGGGTAACAACGCCAGGGCCGACAAGCTCGCCCGCGAGCTCGAGGGCCGTCAGGCGCTGCTCGACCAGGCGCTCAAGGGCCTGGAGGAGTTCGGCGGCTGAGCCGGACACCGGTCCTGATCCACGTGTGGGGCTCCCGTACGCCTGGCGTACGGGAGCCCCACACGTATGTCGACGGCAACGAGGCACGGCGCCTCACTGCCGGGAAGCTCCGGTGATCCTGTCAGACCTGCGTGCGACGATCTCCGCGTCGGCACGGGCAGTTGTGCCGGCACCGGGATCAACTCGACCTTGAGGCAGGTTCATTCATGACGCCCACCCGCGCCGCCCTGGCTGTCGCCGCTGCGGCCCTCGCCCCGGCGCTGCTTCTCTCCGGTCCGGCCTTCGCCGCCGGATCCGCGTCCTCGCCCGGCCCCGTGGCCGTGTCTCCGGCGGTCGTCGTCCTGGACGGGCCGGTGGAGGACATGTCCGACGACGACGTCCGCGTCGCTCTGGCCCGGATACTCGCCGACCCCGACTCCGGCCGCAGAGTCGTCAAGGAGGTCAACGCACTCCTCGACGACAACGACCCCGCCGAGATGCGCGCCTGGCTCGAGACCGGCTACCCCCTCGCCCAGGCCGAGGACGACCGCGTCGCCATCGTCACAATCCTCGCCGACCCCGACTCCGGACGCCGCGTCAAGGCCGAGATCAACGCGCTGCTCGACAACAACGACCCTGCCGAGATCCGCGCCTGGCTCGAGACCGGCTACCGCCTCGCCCAGGCCGAGGATGACCGCGTCGCCATCGTCCGGATGCTGAACCGGCCGGACCTCAGCGAGGCGATGCGTGCCGCGATCCAGGACGCCATCGACGGCACTCCTGAGGAGATGCGCTACTTCCTGGAGTACGGGCAGTACGAGGTCGACGCGTAACGGGGCGGCCGGTGGCCGGCGCAGGGGCCCGAAGCCCCGCCGTCGGCCACCGTCCCGGGCGCGCCTACGGCCGCCGCGCCGAGGTCACGCGGTAGACGTCGTAGACGCCCTCCACGCCCCGTACGGCCTTCAGGACGTGGCCCAGGTGCTTCGGGTCGCCCATCTCGAAGGTGAAACGTGAGGTGGCCACCCGGTCGCGGGAGGTCTGCACGGCCGCCGACAGGATGTTGACGTGCTGGTCGGACAGGACGCGTGTGACGTCGGAGAGCAGCCTCGACCGGTCCAGTGCCTCGACCTGGATCGCGACGAGGAAGACCGACGACTGGGTGGGTGCCCACTCGACGTCGAGGATCCGCTCAGGCTGCTGCGAGAGCGAGTCGACGTTGACGCAGTCCGCGCGGTGTACGGAGACCCCGCTGCCCCGGGTGACGAACCCGATGATCGGGTCGCCGGGGACCGGGGTGCAGCAGCGGGCCAGCTTGACCCAGACGTCCTCGACGCCCTTGACCACCACACCCGGGTCCGCCTTGGCCCGGCGCTTGGACCGGCCGTGCGAGGGCGGCGAGCTCTCCGCGAGGTCCTCGTTGGCCGCGTCCTCGCCGCCGAGCGCCTGGACGAGTTTCTGGACGACGCCGGCGGCGGCGACATGGCCTTCGCCGATCGCCGCGTACAGCGACGAGATGTCCGGATAGCGCATCTCGTGCGCCAGGGTGACCAGGGAGTCGCCCGTCAGGATGCGCTGGATCGGCAGGTTCTGCTTGCGCATGGCCCGCGCGATGGCGTCCTTGCCCTGTTCGATCGCCTCGTCGCGCCGCTCCTTGGAGAACCAGGCGCGGATCTTGTTGCGCGCCCTGGGCGACTTGACGAACTGCAGCCAGTCGCGGGAGGGCCCGGCGCCGGCGGCCTTGGAGGTGAAGACCTCCACCAGGTCGCCGTTGTCGAGGGTCGACTCCAGCGGGACGAGCCGCCCGTTGACCCGTGCTCCTATCGTCCGGTGGCCGACCTCCGTGTGGACGGCGTACGCGAAGTCGACCGGCGTCGCACCGGCGGGCAGCGCTATCACGTCGCCCTTCGGCGTGAAGACGAAGACCTCGTTGCGCGACAGGTCGAAGCGCAGCGACTCCAGGAACTCGCTGGGGTCCTCGGTCTCCTTCTGCCAGTCCAGGAGCTGACGCAGCCACGCCATGTCGTTCACGGTGTCCTGGCCGCGACCGCCCGTGTTCCGTGGAACGTCGGTGCGGACCTTGGAGGCACCGGCGACGGCCTCCTGCTTGTACTTCCAGTGCGCGGCGATGCCGTACTCGGCACGGCGGTGCATGTCGAAGGTGCGGATCTGGAGTTCGACGGGCTTGCCGCTGGGACCGATCACCGTGGTGTGCAGCGACTGGTACATGTTGAACTTGGGCATCGCGATGTAGTCCTTGAACCGCCCCGGCACCGGATTCCACCGGGCGTGGACGGTGCCGAGCGCCGCGTAGCAGTCGCGGACGGTGTCGACGAGGACGCGGATGCCCACCAGGTCGTAGATCTCTGCGAAGTCCCTGCCTCGCACGATCATCTTCTGGTAGACGCTGTAGTAGTGCTTCGGGCGTCCGGTGACGGTCGCCTTGATCCGCGCGGCGCGAAGATCGGCCTGGACCTCGTCAGTCACTATGGCGAGGTACTCGTCACGCTTGGGCGCGCGTTCGGCGACGAGGCGGACGATCTCGTCGTACATCTTGGGATAGAGGATCGCGAAGGCGAGGTCCTCCAGCTCCCACTTGATGGTGTTCATGCCCAGGCGGTGAGCCAGGGGCGCGTAGATCTCGAGGGTCTCGCGGGCCTTCTTCTCCTGCTTCTCCCGCTTGAGATAGCGCATGGTGCGCATGTTGTGCAGCCGGTCGGCGAGCTTGATGACGAGGACCCGGGGGTCCTTCGCCATCGCGACGACCATCTTGCGGACGGTCTCCGCCTGGGCGGCCTCACCGAACTTGACCTTGTCCAGTTTGGTGACACCGTCGACGAGGAGGGCGACCTGGTCGCCGAAGTCCTTGCGCAGGGTGTCCAGGCCGTACTCGGTGTCCTCGACCGTGTCGTGGAGCAGCCCCGCCATGAGCGTCGCCGGATCCATGCCGAGCTCGGCGAGGATCGTCGTGACGGCGAGCGGGTGCGTGATGTAGGGGTCGCCGCTCTTGCGCTTCTGGCCCCGGTGCCAGCGCTCGGCGACCTGGTAGGCCTTCTCGATCTGGCGCAGTGTGGCGGACTCGATCTTGGGATCGTTTCCGCGGACCGTGCGCAGCAGGGGTTCGAGGACCGGGTTGTACGGGCTGGAGCGCTGTACGCCCAGTCGGGCGAGCCGGGCCCGGACGCGGCTGGAGGAGCCGCCCGACCGTACGGGGGCGGCGGGCGGGGTGGCGGCGGGCCTTACCGAGGGCTTCGCCGCCGGAGCGGGGGCCGGGGGCTTGGGTGCCGCTGGAGGCTGCGTGGACTTCGCGGCGGTCGCGGCCTTGGTCCCGGATGCCGGCACGGCCTTCGTGCCGGGGGGCGGCGCGGGCTTGGCCTGTGCGGCCGCCTGGGAGGCCGGAGCCTGGGCAGGCCCCGGGGTGTTCCCGCCCTCGGTCGCGGGCCCGCCGTCCGGCCGCGCCTTCCCGGGCGTGGCGGAGGCCGCCTCGGGCCTTTCGGGCTGCGGGGCGGCGGCGGGCTGGGCCTCGTCTGGCAAGAGCGCTCCTCGTGCGGATCCGGGCTACCGGAAAGCCCATGGTATCGAGCCTCGGGCAGCTCATCGCCCGGGGAGTGTGGAACCCCTCACGACACAGGACGGGTACCCGGATGTTCCCGGGTACCCGTCCTGGACTTCGCTACCCGCGCCTCGGGGGCGCGGTGCAGGTCAGAGGGTGATCAGAGCCTCCAGCGGGGCTTCGCGCAGTCCGGCTTCCAGCCGTCCCCGGCCGGCGAGGAAACCGAGCTCCATGAGGACGGAAACCCCGGCGACCTCGGCGCCGGTCCGCCGGATCAGGTCCAGCGAGGCCTCCGCCGTGCCCCCGGTGGCGAGGACGTCGTCGATGACCATGACGCGGTCGTCGGCGGACAGGTCCTCGGCGTGGATCTCGATCTCAGCGGTTCCGTACTCCAGGTCGTAGGCCTGCCCGAGGGTCGCCCCGGGCAGCTTTCCGGCCTTGCGAACGGGGACGAACCCGAGCCCTGCCCGGACCGAGACCGGCGCGGCGAGGATGAATCCGCGTGCCTCGAGGCCGACGACCTTCGTGGCCCCGTGGCGTACGCACAGTTCCGCGAACCAGTCGGTGAGCGCCGTGAAGGCGACCGGGTCCGCGAGCAGCGGGGTGATGTCCTTGAACAGCACCCCCGGCTTCGGGTAGTCCGGTACGTCACGGATCCGGCTGAGCAGGAGTTCCCGGGTGGCCACGTCGATGTCCGTGCTGCTCATCGCCGGTTCCTGGGGGTCCTGCCGTGGCCGCCGGGCTGACGGCGCTGACCGATCACGGCGCCCGCGCCGGCTGTCTCCGCGTCGTCCTCGACGTCGAGGACGGTCTCGTCGCGCTGACCGTCCTCGACGGACTCGCCCTTGGCCGCCGCGGAGGCGCGCTTGGCGAGGATCCGCTTCTTCAGTGCCTTTATCTGCGGCTCGCGCTCCTTGAGGTCGGCGACCAGCGGAGTGGCGATGAAGATCGAGGAGTACGCACCGGCGGCGAGGCCGACGAACAGCGAGAGCGAGATGTCGTTGAGCATGCCCGCGCCGAGGACACCGCCACCGATGAACAGCAGACCGGCGACCGGCAGGAGCGCGACCACGGTGGTGTTGATGGAACGCACCAGCGTGCCGTTGATCGAGCGGTTGGCGATCTCGCTGTATGTCCAGCGGGTCTGCTTGGTGATCCCCTTCGTGCCCTCCTTGAGGCTGTCGAAGACGACGACCGTGTCGTAGAGGGAGTAACCGAGGATGGTCAGCAGACCGATCACGGTGCCGGGGGTGACCTCGAAGCCGACGAGGGCGTAGACACCGACGGTGATGGTGATGTCGTGGATCAGCGCGACCAGCGCGGCGACGGCCATGCGCCATTCGAAGGCGATGGCCAGGTAGACCACCACGAGGATCATGAAGATGCCGAGGCCGGTCCAGGCCTTGTTGGCGATCTGCTCACCCCAGCTGGGGCCGACCAGGTCCGCGTTGATCTTCGACTCGGGGATGCCGAGGTCCTCGGAGAGCTGGGCCTTGATCTCGTCGGCCTTCTGGGTGTCGACCTCGGTGATCTGGATCCGGAGGCCGCCGTTGCCGAGCTCCTGGACGATCGCCTCGTGGCCGGAGGCCGCGACCGCGTCGTCATGGGCCTGGGAGACGGACACCTTGGCCTTGGTGTCCGTCGTGAAGACGGCACCGCCCTTGAACTCGATGCCCATGTTCAGGCCGCTGACCGCCAGGCCGACGATGGCCGTGATGGTGATCAGGATCGAGACGCCGTACCAGATCTTGCGCTTGCCGATGAAGTCGTAGCCGACCTCGCCTCGGTAGAGCCGGGCGCCGAGATTGCCGAGTCGCGACATCTCACGCCTCCTTCGGGTGGTCGGTGCGTGCGTTGACGCGGCGGGATCGGCGCAGCGGGGGCTTCGCGCCGAGCCGCTTCGGGTCCAGACCGGACCAGGGGTGACCGCTGGCGAAGAACTTCGTGCGGGCCATCAGCGTCATGACGGGCTTCGTGAAGAGGAAGACCACGACCACGTCGAGCAGGGTCGTGAGACCCAGCGTGAACGCGAAGCCCTGGACCTTGCCGACGGTGACGAGGAAGAGGACCGCCGCGGCGAGGAACGACACGAAGTCGGAGACGAGGATGGTGCGACGGGCACGGGGCCAGGCGCGCTCGACGGCCGGGCGGAGGGTCCGGCCCTCACGGATCTCGTCCCGGATGCGTTCGAAGTAGACGATGAACGAGTCCGCCGTGATACCGATCGCCACGATGGCACCGCAGACGGCCGGGAGGTTCAGCGCGAAGCCGATGGCCGGGCCGAGCAGGGCCATGATCGTGTAGGTCAGGATGCCGGAGGCCATGAGGCTGAGGAGCGCGATCAACGCGAGCCCTCGGTAGTAGGCCACCAGGTAGATCACTACCAGGGCGAGTCCGATGGCACCGGCGATGAGACCGGCCTCCAGCTGCTCGCCGCCCAGCGCCGCGGTGACGGTGGTCACGGTGTCCTCGCTGAAGGACAGCGGGAGCGCGCCGTAGGACAGGACGTTGGCCAGGTCTTCCGCGGACTGCTGGGTGAAGCTGCCGGAGATCTCGGCGCTGCCGCTGAGGGTCTCGTTGACCTGGGGCGCGGAGACGACCTCGCCGTCGAGGGAGATCGCGAACTGGTTCTGCGGGGACTGCTGGGTCGAGAGCTTCTTGGTGATCGTCTGGAACTTCTTGGAGCCCTTGTCCGTGAAGTCCATCGAGACGAGCCAGATGCCGCGCTGCTGGTCGAACTGCGCCTTCGCGTCGTCGACGTCCGTACCGGAGACCTCGGCGGGGCCGAGGAGGTACTTGGCGTCACCCTCGGAGCTGCACGCGACCGTGGGGTCCTCGGGCTTGACACCGTCGCCGGCCTTGGCGCGGGCGGCCTTGTCGGTGCAGTCCAGCGCGGTGAACTTCTTCTCCAGCGCGGCGGTGGCGGGGTCGGGCGTCTGGGTGGCGGCGGCCGACTCCGAGGCCTTGGCGCTTCCGGACGGGGTCGGCGTCGCGTCCTTCTTCAGGGCGTCGGTGACCGCGCGCCCCTGGGTGGTGGCGCTGGCCGACGGCGTCGTCTTCGAGTTCGACGCGGTCTCCGGGTCGCTCGCCTTCGCACTGGGCGTGGCGCTCGGCTTCCCGGTGCCGCTCGCGGAAGGGCTCGCGGAGCCCTCGGGGGTCGGTGTGCCCCCCGCGACCGTGAGCACGGGCCGGAAGTACAGCTGGGCGGTGGTGCCGACCTGCTCCCGGGCCTGCTTCGAATTCGTCCCCTTGGGGATGTTGACGATGATGTTCGACGCGCCCTGCGTCTGGACCTCGGCCTCGGAGACACCGAGACCGTTGACACGGCGTTCGATGATGCTGACCGCGGTGTTCATGTTGGTCTCGTTGATCGCGTCAGGCTTGCCGGGCTGGCTCTTCGCCTTGAGCGTGATCGAGGTGCCGCCTGCCAGGTCGATGCCGAGCCGAGGCGTGGTGTGACCTGACAGGAACATCCCGCCGGTCAGGGCGACCATGGCGATCAGGATCAGTGCCAGGGCACGGCCCGGCCTGCCCTGTCCACCGGATGAGCCCCGGCCTTTCTTCGGTGCTGCCACCTTTTCGTTTCTCCCTGTCCAACCGCTCCGCGCCGGGTACGCGCCCGAGCGGCCACGAAGTGTTGTGGGGACCCGCCCCCCGCAGAAGACCGCACGGCCCGTGAGACGCCGGACACCTGTGGGTGTCCGGCGTCTCCAGGTCGTGGAACTACTTCGAGTCGCCCTCGCCGTCGGCCTTGGCGTCGCCCTCGGGCTTCTTGCCCAGGTCGATCTTGGCCACGTCCTCGTCGGCGGGCTCGCCCTCGGTGAGCGAGGAGGCGTCGTCGGGCACGACGGTGCCCTCGCTCTCCGACGCGTCGTCGCCGTGGACGATGCGGTTGTACTCCGCGTCCTCCAGGACGGCACCGATGGCGTTCTTCGCGTAGACGGCGTGGACGCCGGGCGCCACCTCGAGGAGGACCGTGTCGTCCTGGATCTCCTTGACGGTGGCGTACATGCCTCCGATCGTCCGGACGCCGGTGCCGGGCTGCATGTCGTTGCGCATCTGCGCAGCGGCCTGCTGCTTCTTCTTGGCGGACCGGGTCATCAGGAACATGGCCCCGATGAGCACGATGAAGGGGAGGAGGGTCACGAGACTCACGGGACGGAACTTCCTTCGCACGACCACGCGGATTCACGCGGCCTGGTCTACGGGGGTGGGTACACCGACCTGTACGGGCGGCATCGGCGGAGTCTAAGCGAGTCCGCATCGTTGGAACAACGTCCAGCATGGCACCGGAGTTCCCCTGGTGGCCAACCCGTCCTGTCTCACGCCCCGAACAGGCCCTGTTGTCCCTTTACGCCGTGCTGAGGTGGGACGAGGCCGAGGTGGGCCCAGGCCGCGGGGGTGGCTACCCTGCCCCGCGGCGTCCTCGCGAGCAGTCCCTCCCGTACGAGGAAGGGCTCGGCGACCTCCTCGACCGTCTCGCGCTCCTCCCCCACGGCCACGGCGAGGGTGGAGAGACCGACGGGACCACCGCCGAAGAGCTTCAGCAGGGCTCCGAGGACCGCGCGGTCCAGCCGGTCCAGTCCGCGGGCGTCGACCTCGTACACGTTGAGCGCGGCTGACGCGATGTCCCGGTCGATCCTCCCCTCGGCCTTGACCTGGGCGTAGTCGCGGACGCGGCGCAGCAGCCGGTTGGCGATGCGGGGGGTGCCACGGGAACGTCCGGCGATCTCGGCCGCGCCGGCTGTGTCTATGGCCACGTCGAGCAGGCCCGCGGAGCGGTGGATGACCCGCTCCAGCTCCGTGGGGGCGTAGAACTCCATGTGACCGGTGAAGCCGAAGCGGTCCCGCAACGGCGGCGGCAGCAGCCCGGCCCGGGTGGTGGCGCCGACGAGGGTGAAGGGCGGCAGTTCCAGCGGGATGGCCGTGGCTCCCGGGCCCTTGCCGACGATGACGTCGACGCGGAAGTCCTCCATGGCCATGTAGAGCATCTCCTCGGCGGGCCGCGACATGCGGTGGATCTCGTCGAGGAAGAGGACCTCGCCCTCCTGGAGCGAGGAGAGGATCGCCGCGAGGTCCCCGGCGTGCTGGATCGCGGGACCCGAGGTGATCCGGATGGGGGCGCCCATCTCGGCCGCGATGATCATGGAGAGGGTGGTCTTGCCGAGACCCGGGGCGCCGGAGAGGAGCACGTGGTCGGCGGTGGCACCCCGGGCGCGGGCGGCCTTGAGGACCAGGTCGAGTTGTTCGCGCACCTTCTCCTGGCCGACGAATTCGTGGAGGTCCTTCGGGCGCAGGGCGGCCTCGACCGCGGTGTCCTCGCCGTCGGCGTCCGCGTCGACCAGCCGGTCGTCGAACCGCTCTTCCGTGAGGTCGCCGGTGTCGGGCCCGGTCTCGTCCCAGTTCATCTCGTCAGTCCCGCCTCGGGTGTTTCGGTGCCGGTGGGTGCGGTGTCCGGCGGGTCAGCGTGCGCGGTTGAGGGTCTGCAGGGCCGCTCGCAGCAGCTGCGGTACGGGGGCCTGTCCGCCGTCGGCGATCGCGGCCTCGGCCTGCGGGGTGACGGCGTGCACCGCCTCGTCGGCCTCGCGGGTGGCGTAGCCGAGGCCGATCAGGGCGGCCTGCAGCTGGTCCCGCCAGGAGGTGCTGACGGCGGTGCCGATGCCCTGCCTGCCGATGTGGGCGCCGACCGGTTCGCCGAGCCGGTCCTTCAGCTCGAGGAGCAGCTTCTGGGCCCCCTTCTTGCCGATGCCGGACACCGCGGTGAGCGCCTTCTCGTCGCCGGTGGCCACGGCGGCGCGCAGGGCGTCCGGGCTGTGGGTGGCGAGCATCGCCTGAGCGAGTCTGGGGCCCACGCCGCTGGCCGTCTGGAGCAGCTCGAAGACCTGGCGCTCGTCGTCGTCCGCGAAACCGTAGAGCGTGAGCGAATCCTCACGGACGACGAGGGAGGTGGCGAGCCTGGCCTCCTGTCCGATACGCAGGCCGGCGAGGGTGTCCGGGGTGCACTGGACTGCCATGCCGATGCCGCCGACCTCGATCACGGCCGTGGCCGGCGCGAGGGCGGCCACCGGGCCGGAGACGAAGGCGATCATGCGGTGCGGCCTTTCAGCGTGCGGTGGGCGGCGACGGCCCGCTGCAGTCGGTTCTGCGCGGGTGCGCGCCAGATGTGGCAGATGGCGAGGGCGAGGGCGTCCGCGGCGTCCGCGGGCCTGGGTGGGGCGTCGAGCCGGAGCAGCCGGGTGACCATGGCCCCGACCTGCGCCTTGTCGGCCCGGCCGGATCCGGTGACGGCGGCCTTGACCTCGCTGGGGGTGTGCAGGGCGACGGGGATTCCGCGGCGGGCCGCGCACAGCATGGCGACGGCGCTGGCCTGTGCGGTACCCATCACCGTGCGCACGTTGTGCTGGCTGAAGACCCGCTCCACCGCGACGAACTCGGGTCGGTGCTCGTCGAGCCATCGCTCGATGCCCTGTTCGACGGCGACGAGCCGGTGGCCGAGCTCCGCGTCGGGCGGGGTGCGTACGACGCCGACGCCGATCATCGTGAGGGGCCGACCCGCGACGCCTTCGACGACTCCCACACCGCAACGGGTCAGACCCGGGTCCACGCCCAGCACCCGCATGAATGGCCCCCTCCGGCTCTCGGTCATCTGTTCCCGCAGGCTATCGGCTCCCACCGACAATGCGACGGGCCGACGGGGTGTGTCCCGTCGGCCCGTCGCCCGTGCGCCGTCTCAGGCGTCGACCTTCTCCATGACCTCGTCGGAGACGTCGTAGTTGGCGAAGACGTTCTGCACGTCGTCGCTGTCCTCGAGCGCG
This sequence comes from Streptomyces sp. NPDC048590, assembly GCF_043199535.1. Lineage (NCBI taxonomy): Bacteria > Bacillati > Actinomycetota > Actinomycetes > Kitasatosporales > Streptomycetaceae > Streptomyces > Streptomyces sp. NPDC048590. Next base: position 137,523 of record NZ_JBICWC010000013.1, read on the forward strand.
TCGACCAGCTTGAAGATCTTGCGTGCTCCCTCTTCGTCGAGCTCGACCTGCATGGTCGGGACGAAGTTGGCCTCGGCCGAGTCGTAGTCGATGCCGGCCTCCTGGAGCGCGGTGCGCACCGCGACCATGTCGGTGGCCTCGCTGAGCACCTCGAAGGTGTCACCGAGGTCGTTGACCTCCTCGGCACCGGCGTCGAGCACCGCTCCGAGCACGTCGTCCTCGGTCAGTTCGCCCTTGGGGACGATCACGACGCCCTTGCGGTTGAACAGGTACGAGACCGAGCCCGGGTCGGCCATCGAGCCGCCGTTACGGGTCATGGCGACACGCACGTCGGAGGCGGCGCGGTTGCGGTTGTCGGTGAGGCACTCGATGAGCACCGCGACACCGTTGGGACCGTAGCCCTCGTACATGATCGTCTCGTAGTCGGCGCCGCCGGCCTCGAGACCGGCCCCGCGCTTGACCGCAGAGTCGATGTTCTTGTTCGGGACCGAGCTCTTCTTCGCCTTCTGGATGGCGTCGAAGAGGGTCGGGTTGCCGGACACGTCGGCACCGCCCGTACGGGCGGCGACCTCGATGTTCTTGATCATCTTCGCGAAGAGCTTGCCGCGCTTGGCGTCGATCACGGCCTTCTTGTGCTTCGTCGTAGCCCATTTAGAGTGGCCGGACATCTGCCTTCTCCTTCGCGTCACCAAAATCGATCCGAACCCGAGAGATCCTACCGGGATCGGATCAGCCCGCGGCGCGCACCATGTCGGTGAAGAGCGCGTGCACCCGGTGGTCACCGGTCAGCTCGGGGTGGAACGACGTCGCCAGGGCGTTTCCCTGGCGTACGCCCACGATATGGCCGCCGTGCACCGCGATGACCTCCGCGCTCGCTCCGACCGACTCCACCCAGGGCGCCCGGATGAAGACTCCGTCGACGGGACCCCCGGGTATGCCGTCGATCTCGACGGCCGCCTCGAAGGACTCGTTCTGCCGCCCGAAGGCGTTGCGGCGCACGATCATGTCGATGCCGCCGACCGTCTCCTGGCCGGAGCGGGGGTCGAGGATCTTGTCGGCGAGCAGGATCATGCCCGCGCACGTGCCGTAGACCGGCATCCCGGCGGCGACCCGCTCGCGCAGCGGTTCGAGCATGCCGAACAGGACGGCCAGCTTGGACATGGTGGTGGACTCGCCGCCAGGCAGGACGAGGCCGTCCACCTCGGCGAGCTCCTCGGGCCGCCGGACCGGCCTGGCCACGGCGTCCGCCGAGGCCAGGGCGATCAGGTGCTCCCGTACGTCGCCCTGGAGAGCCAGGACTCCGATGACAGGGGTGTCGGTCATCGGGGCTTACCAGCCGCGGTTGGCGTAGCGCTCGGTCTCGGGCAGCGTGTCGCAGTTGATGCCGACCATCGCCTCACCGAGGTTGCGCGAGGCGTCCGCGATGATCTTCGGGTCGTCGTAGAAGGTGGTGGCCTTCACGATGGCGGCGGCGCGCTTGGCCGGGTCGCCGGACTTGAAGATGCCGGATCCGACGAAGACGCCCTCGGCTCCCAGCTGACGCATCAGGGCCGCGTCCGCGGGGGTGGCGACGCCACCGGCCGAGAACAGCACGACGGGCAGCCGGCCGAGCTCGGAGACCTCCTTGACCAGCTCGTACGGGGCGCGCAGGTCCTTGGCCGCGGCGTACAGCTCGTTGTTGTCGAAGCCGCGCAGCCGGGCGATCTCGTTCTTGATCTGACGCAGGTGACGCACGGCCTCGACGACGTTGCCCGTACCGGCCTCGCCCTTCGAGCGGATCATCGCGGCACCCTCGGCGATACGGCGGAGGGCCTCGCCCAGGTTGGTGGCGCCGCAGACGAACGGGGTGGTGAAGGCGAACTTGTCGCTGTGGTTGACCTCGTCGGCCGGGGTGAGCACCTCGGACTCGTCGATGTAGTCGACACCGAGCGACTGGAGGACCTGCGCCTCGACGAAGTGGCCGATCCGGGACTTGGCCATGACGGGGATGGAGACGGCCTCGATGATCTCCTCGATCATGTTCGGGTCGGACATCCGCGCCACTCCGCCGTCCTTGCGGATGTCGGCGGGGACCCGCTCCAGGGCCATGACGGCGACGGCGCCCGCGTCCTCGGCGATCTTCGCCTGCTCGGCGTTGACGACGTCCATGATCACGCCGCCCTTGAGCTGCTCGGCCATGCCGCGCTTGACGCGGGCGGTGCCGGTGGCCGGGGCCTCGGTGGACTGCGTGGTGGTGGGAAGCGTGGACACGGATCGACCTCACTGGGGGTGGAAAGAGCGGGATGCTGCAGTGCTGAGCAAACGCCGCGTGAGCAGTCCACAGCAAGGGCCAATGAGTACCCGGTGGATCGTTCTGTCCCCGGTGCCGCCCGGTCCTCAGGTGCCGGGGCGGTCCGCCAGCGCGACCGGCGGAGCGTCGTCCATCTCGAACGCCAGCGGGAACGGGGCGTGTCCGGCCAGGCGGAGCAGCCGGACGGTCCGGTGCCTGCGCAGAGCGCGGGCGGCGCGCACCGCGTCGTTGTGGAAGCGGCGCGCCATCGGTACGCGGCGGACGGCGGCGGCGAGCTCCCTGGCCGCGTCCTCACCGCCGGGGAACTCCTTCACCGCCTCCACCTGCGCGGTCTCGCCGAAGACGGCCCTCAGGGCGGTGCTCAGCTCGCTCTCGGCGACCTCTCGCTGCTCCTCCTCGGCCTGCCGCGCCGCGTGGGCCGCCTCGTAGAGCACGATCGACGCGGCGGGGTCCAGGACCCCGGACGTGGCGATCTCCTGGGTGACCGAGGCCCGGCGCAGCAGCTGGGCGTCCAGCGCCGCGCGGGCCGCGTCGATACGGGCGTGGAGACGGTCCAGCCGCCCGGCGGTCCAGCTGAGGTACAGGCCGATCGCGAAGAGCGCGACGACCGTCCAGATGAGGATTTCGATCACGGGCGGCAAGGCTACCGTCGCCGGAGCCGGCCAGGTTCCCCCGGTACGAAAGGGCCTCGGTCAGTCCCGGGCGAGACCGAAGCGCGCACGGAGGCCCGTGCGCTCGTCGGTGTCCACGGCGGCGGCCCCGTCGGTGACCGTCTCGTACACCGCCAGGATGTCCGCCCCGACCGTGGCCCAGTCGAAGCGGCGCACGTGGGCGGTCCCCCGCTCGCGCAGTCCGGCGCGGCGTTCCGGGTCGCCCAGCAGCCGGATCGCCGCCTTCGCGAGCGCGTCGGCGTCCTCGTTGGCGAAGAGGTCGCCCGCCGCGCCCTGGTCGAGGACCTGGGCGAAGGCGTCCAGGTCGCTGGCGAGGACGGGCGCACCCGCCGACAGCGCCTCGACCAGGATGATGCCGAAGCTCTCGCCACCGGTGTTCGGCGCGACGTACACGTCGACGCTGCGCAGCAGGCGCGCCTTGTCCTCGTCGCTGACCATGCCGAGGAACTCGACGCGCTCTCGCATCCGGGCGGGGAGCGTGGCGACCGCCTCCTCCTCGTCGCCGCGCCCCGCCACCAGCAGCCTGGCCTCCGGACGGGCTTCCAGGATCGCGGGGAGCGCCTTCATCAGGACCGGCAGCCCCTTGCGCGGCTCGTCGATGCGCCCTATGAAGCCGATGGTCCCGCCCTGCCACTCGGCCTTGGGCTCGGCGCGGGCGAAGAAGTCGACGTCGACGCCGTTGGGGATGACCACGGCGTCCCCTCCGAGGTGCTCGACCAGGGTCCGCCGGGCGTACTCGCTGACGGCGATCCGGGCGCTGATCTTCTCGAGAGCGGGCTGGAGGATCGGGTAGGCCGCGATCATGGCCCGGGAGCGGGGGTTGGAGGTGTGGAACGTCGCCACGATAGGCCCCTGGGCGGCCCAGCAGGTGAGCAGGCCGAGCGAGGGCGAGGTGGGTTCGTGGATGTGGATGACGTCGAACGTGCCGTCGGCGAGCCAGCGCCTGACCCGCGCCGCGGACAGGAACCCGAAGTTCAGCCGGGCGACCGAGCCGTTGTACCGGACGGGGACCGCCCGTCCCGCGGAGACCACGTACGGCGGGAGGGGCGTCCCGTCGTCCGCGGGCGCGAGCACCGAGACGTCGTGGCCGAGACGGATCAGATGCTCGGCCAGGTCGCGGATGTGGAACTGCACCCCGCCCGGAACGTCCCAGGAGTACGGGCAGACGATGCCGATCTTCACGGAGTTTCTCCCTGCGGTTCCAGGTCGGAGAGCCAGAGCCGCTGCAGCATGTGCCAGTCCTGCGGGCTCTCGGCGATCCCGGTGGCGAAGGCGTCGGCCAGCGCCTGGGTCATGGAGGAGGTCTTCTCCGCGCGGGTGCCCGACCCGGGTACGGGGACCGGTGGATGGACCCGGGCCTTCATCACGGGTGTGCCGTCGTACCGGAGGGTGACCGGCAGCAGCAGGGCACCGGTCTGCTGGGCGAGCAGGGCGGGGCCGGCGGGCATGCGCGCGGTGTCGCCGAAGAAGTCCACCTCGACGCCGGAGGCGGACAGGTCTCGGTCGGCGACCAGGCAGACCAGGCCGCCCGAGCGGAGCCGGCGGGCCAGGGTCCCGAAGGCGGCGCCTCCGTTGTGCGGGAGGACCTCCATGCCGAGGCCCTGGCGGTAGGCCACGAAGCGGTCGTAGAGCGTCTCGGGCTTCAGCCGCTCGGCGACCGTGGTGAACGGGACCTTCAGGTCCGTGGTCACCCAGGCGCCCGCCAGGTCCCAGTTCCCCAGGTGCGGCAGCGCGAGGACGACGCCATGCCCGGCGTCCAGGCCCTCGGTGAGCCGGTGCGCGTCGGCGACCTCTATGGACGCCTTGATGCGTTCCGGGCTCCAGGCCGGCAGCCGGAAGGACTCCATCCAGTAGCGCATGTACGAGCGCATGCCGGCCTTCGACAGCTCGGCCAGCCGGGCAGCGTCCGCGTCCGGGACGACCCGGGCAAGGTTGGACTCCAGGCGCAGCACGGACTTGCCCCGCCGCTTCCACACCTGGTCGGCCAGGGTGCGGAAGAGCGCGGCCGCGGCCGGCTCCGGCAGCTTCTTGACCGCGCCCCAGCCCAGACCGTAGAGCCCGTCGGTCAGCCGTCCCCGCAGGTCCGATCCGGTGGAGCTCACGGGGTGGCCTCGCTCTCCTGCCCCGCGCTCCCGCCTCGGGCGGCCGCCGCGTCGGCCTCCGCCGACTCCCTGCGTACGGTCACCACGCGCTGGACGAGGGTCACCAGGCTGCCCGCGGCGACGATCCACAACGCGATCGGCAGCAGGATCTGGATCCCGGGCACGCCGAAGCCGTGCAGTCCGGCGAGTCCGGCGGCCACCAGGGAGATCACGAGGCGCTCGGCGCGCTCGACGAGACCGTTCACCGCGACGGGCAGGCCGATCGACTCGCCGCGCGCCTTGGTGTACGAGACGACCTGACCACTGGCCAGGCAGAAGATCGCGACGGCGCACAGCACGTCGTCGTCGCCACTGCCCGCGTACCAGAGCGCGAACCCTGCGAAGATCGCGCCGTCCGCCACCCGGTCGAGGGTCGAGTCGAGGAACGCGCCCCACCGGCTGGAGATCCCCGCCTGGCGGGCCATGTTGCCGTCGACCAGGTCGGAGAAGACGAAGAGGGTGATGACGATCGTGCCCCAGAAGAACTCCCCCATCGGGAAGAAGACCAGCGCACCTGCCATCACCCCGGCCGTGCCGACGAGGGTGACCGCGTCCGGGCTGACGCCGAGACGGAGCAGCAGAGCGGCGAACGGTGTGAGGACACGCGTGAAGAATGCACGCGCGTACTTGTTCAGCATGGCCTTCCCGAGGGTTCGGTGCCGAGCGGCCCCTTCGGCCGTCGGCTGGCCCATCGTAGTCACGCGCGGCACCGGGCAGAGGTGGGTACCCCGTCCCGCGGGTGTCCCGGAAGCCCGGGGGCTCGCGTCGGATGGACGGCCCCGCGCGCGGGTGAAAAGCTCGAATGACCGCGGGCGTCGCAGAAGCCGCCGCGCCGGCTCCCTCCCGCCCGTGCATCCGCTGCCCGCTCCTCGCGGGCCGAGCGCACGCGCAAGCGACCGGGAGGCACACGTCATGCGAGACAGGACGCACACAGGCACCGGGGCCGCGGGAGGGGCGCCGAAGGCCGGCCCGCCCGCCTCCGTGCGGAACGTGGTGCTGGTCGGCCACAGCGGTTCGGGCAAGACCACGCTGGTGGAGGCCCTGGCGCTGGCCGCCGGCACGGTGAACAGGGCGGGCCGGGTCGAGGACGGCGCCACCCTCTCCGACCACGAGGAGATCGAACAGCGGCGGGGGCGCTCGGTACAGCTCTCGGTGGTCCCGGTCGCCTGGGACGACCACAAGGTCAACCTGCTGGACACACCCGGCCACCCGGACTTCGTCGGAGAGCTCAGGGCCGGTCTGCGGGCGGCGGACGCCGCCCTCTTCGTGGTTTCTGCGGCCCAGGAGGCGGACGCGGTCGCCGGTGCCTGCCGCGCGGTGTGGGAGGAGTGCGCGGCGGTCGGGATGCCGCGGGCCGTCGTGGTCACCCACCTCGACACCGCGCGCACGTCGTTCGACGAGGTGGTCCGGATCTGCGGCCGGATCTTCGGGCGGGGCGATCCGGACGCGGTTCTGCCGCTGTACCTGCCGGTACGGGGTCCCGAAGGTCCGGACGGGCACGCTCCGCTGACGGGACTCACCGGGCTGCTGACCGGCCGGGTCTCCGACCACTCCTCCGGGGAGCGGGTCGAGGCGCCTCCCTCCGGGGGCCGGCTGGAGTCCTACCGTGCGGCCCGCGGTCGGCTCGTCGAGGGCATCATCGCCGAGAGCGAGGACGAGACCCTCATGGACCGCTATCTCCGCGGTGACGAACTGGACACCGCGACGCTGATGGACGATCTGGAGCGCGCCGTGGCGCGCAGCTCCTTCCACCCCGTACTCGCCGCGGCGCCGGCCTCCGGCGGCGGCCGGCAGGGCGTCGGCACGGTGGAGCTCCTCGATCTCGTCACCCGTGGTTTCCCGTCCCCGGAGGAACGGGCCGTGCCCGGTGTCACCACCCCGGACGGCACCCCGCGTCCCGCGCCCGCGTGCGATGCGGAGGCACCCCTGCTGGCCGAGGTGGTGAAGACCTCGTCCGACCCCTACGTCGGTCAGGTCTCCCTGCTACGCGTCTTCTCCGGAACTCTCCGCCCGGACGACACCGTGCACGTGTGCGGTCATGGGCTCACCCACCCCCGGGACGCGGAGAGCCCCCGCCACGAGGCCGATGTGAGGATCGGCGCCCTCTCCTCACCCTTCGGCCGGCAGCAGCGCCCCCTCGACGCGTGCGTCGCCGGAGACCTGGCCTGCGTCGCCAAGCTGGGCGGCGCGGAGACCGGCGACACCCTGTCCGGCGACGGCGATCCGCTCCTGATGGAGCCGTGGCCCCTGCCGGACCCGCTGCTGCCGGTGGGCGTCCGCGCCCACGGGAAGGCGGACGAGGACAAGCTCTCGCCGGTCCTGTCCCGCCTCGTCGCGGAGGACCCCGCCCTGCGCGTGGAGCAGAACCAGGACACCGGTCAGACCGTCCTGTGGTGCATGGGCGAGGCCCACTCCGAGGTCGCTCTGGAGCACCTGCGCACCCGGTACGGGGTACGGGTGGACACCGAGCCCCATCGGGTACCCCTGCGCGAGACGTTCGCCTCCAGGACCGTCGGCCTCGGCAAGCACGTCAAGCAGTCGGGGGGCCACGGCCAGTACGCGGTCTGCGAGATCGAGGTGGAACCGCTGGCACCCGGGACGGGCGTCGAATTCGTCGACGAGGTGGTCGGCGGCTCGGTGCCGCGGCAGTTCATCAGCTCGGTGGAGAAGGGCGTACGCGCCCAGGCCGCGCGCGGTGTCGCCGCGGGGCATCCCCTCGTGGACGTACGGGTGACCCTGCTCGACGGGAAGTCCCACTCGGTGGATTCCTCGGACGCGGCCTTCCAGACCGCGGGGGCGCTCGCCCTGCGCGAGGCGGCGGCCGGCACCCGGGTCCAGCTCCTCGAACCGGTGGCCGAGGTCGGTGTCCTCGTCCCGGACTCCTTCGTGGGCGCCGTCATGAGCGACCTCGCGGGACGGCGCGGGAGGGTCGTCGGAACGGAGCAGGACACCGGGGAGCGCACGCTGGTGCGGGCGGAGGTGCCGGAGGCGGAGATCGGGACGTACACCGTCACCCTGCGCTCCCTGACGCACGGCACCGGCCGGTTCGAGCGGGCGTACGCCCGGCATGAGCCGATGCCCCCACAACTCGCCGAACGCCTGCGCGAAGGGTGAGAACGCGTCTACCGGCCGCCCCTGACCGGTAATGTCCTCGTGCAGCCGCCCCGTACGTGAACCCGGAGCGCCCCGGGGCCCCCGGGCGATATTCTGTGGTCCCAGCTCAGAAGGTGTGCGACGTACGGTAGTTGGGAACAGCCGCAGGAGCAGGCCGTGCGGGCGAGTGGGGGCGACAGTGGCCAGTGACGGATTCGATTTCTCTCCCGGAGCGCAGATCCCGCTCCAGGGTGCGGGTGCGCAGGCGGTGGCGACCAACGCCCTCGCGTCGGCCGCGTACCGCGACAGCGATGTGACGGAGATCCTCAAGGCCAACAGCGAATGGCACAAGTCCGAGGTCAAACCCGGTGATTCCAAGCTGTTCAAGTCCGACTACTTCAAGCCGAATCTGGGCGAGGCGTACTCCCGTGCCGTCCAGGAACGCATGCTCGGCGGGGACCGCAAGGCGCTGATCCAGTCCTTCGGCACCGACCCCCAGACCGTGGTCGAGCACTGTCTGTCGGCGACCGGGCTGCGCAAGGCCCGAGACACCAAGCTGACCCTGGTCACCGCCGTTCTCGGTGTCCTCTTCCTGCCCGGCCTGCTGTTCTGGGTCCTCGCCTTCCGGCTGCGGGACTCCCTGAACAAGTCGACGGACAAGTTCTTCCAGGCTCTCGGCGGCATGCTGCTGGTCGTGCTCGGCGGACTAGCGGCGGTCTTCCTCATCGCGATGCCGCTGACCGGTCTTCCGGCGCTGTACCTGCGCGCCGCCGCGATCGCCCCTCTCATCGGCTGGCTGCTGGCCAAGCGGATCGCGGAGACCTCGGTGCGCGACCTGCGGGCGCGGTGGGAGGGGTTGTTGTCCGGCACCGGCGTGATCGCGAAGATCCCCGAGGCCGCACCGAAGAATCCGAACGAGACCGCCCGCGAGGCGCTGCGCCAGAGTCTGGAGAAGCTCGCCGCCGAGCAGCAGTCGAACTCCGTCTTCTACGCGGGCCCCAAGGGCATCCTCGGCATGGGCACCCGATGGGGAGGCTGGCATCTCGCCGAAGAACTCGTTCCCGCCGACCCCGCCAAGGAGATCCACCAGTTCCGCAGCTGGGACGTCGTGCGCGCCATCCACGACCAGCTGAAACTGCTGGAGCGCGGCCCGCTGAACACCGGCGGTTTCCCGACGCCGTCCGTCAAGCACTGGATCGTCTCGCCCATCGGCGAGAACGCGGACTCGGTCTCACGCCCCGAGGGCGAGGACGTGGCCACCTTCCAGGTCAAGCCGCACGAGATCCAGCGCATCTGCAACCACCAGCAGTTCGGCAGCGGCGACCGCCACTATCTCGGAGTCCAGTTCACCCTCTGGGACGGCCAGTTGGTGGTCACGATGCTGATCACCGTCACGGTGCTGCACGAGACCCTGCGGATCGAGGTCACCGGGCATGCCCTGGGGCCCGTTCACTCGCTCTTCCTGAGCAAGCCGGAGGCGCCCACCAAGACGGTCAAGAAGACCGTCAGGTTCTGGGAGACCCGCAAGGTCGCGCTCCCGCTCATCGAAGCGAGCGAGGTGGTCCGGCTGTCCCTCAGGGCCCCCCTCACCTGGTATCCGCCGCTGCTGGACTACCTCGGCGGCAAGATCGTCCTGCCGGAGCCGTTCGGCCTGCGCCACGCATGGGCCGCCCAGCCGTGGGGACACCGCTTCATGGCCGACGACGCCATGCGCACGGCCACCCCCGTACTGCGCGTGGTGCACTCCGCCGCCAAGCAGGTGCTCAAGGAGCACGGCGTCGACACCGAGCGCTTCGACACCCGTTCGTCGATCCTCAGCGGCCTGGTGCAGGACGCCTCCCCCAGGAAGGCCGACCTCTACGACGCCTGAGGCGCGGCCCGCACTCCCGGGTTCGGCGTACGACCGCCGCGCCCGGGAGGCCTGCAGACATCAAGCGGCCGGCCACACCGCGGCGAGCATCGACCGGGTGTCCCCCAGCAGCTGCGGAAGCACCTTGGTGTGCCCGACGACGGGCATGAAGTTGGTGTCCCCGCCCCAGCGGGGCACGACGTGCTGGTGGAGGTGCGCGGCGATGCCGGCGCCCGCCTCCGCACCCTGGTTCATGCCGATGTTGAAGCCGTGCGCCCCGGACGCCGCCCGCAGCGCGACCATGGCCCGCTTGGTGAAGTCGGCCAGCTCCGCGGTCTCCGGGCCGTCCAGCTCGGTGTAGTCGGCCGCGTGCCGGTACGGCACCACCATGAGGTGCCCGCCGTTGTACGGGTACAGGTTGAGCACGGCGTACACCTTCTCGCCCCGCGCGACGATCAGCCCGTCCTCGTCCGACTTCGACGGGATCTCGCAGAACGGACAGCCGTCCCCCGCCCCCGGGCCGCTCGGCTTGCTCTCACCCTGGATGTAGGCCATCCGGTGGGGCGTCCACAGACGCTGGAACGCGTCGGGCGTCCCCACTCCGATCTGCTGTTCCGGCTCACTCGTCATGCCGGTCAGCATATTGCGTCACTCCCGCCGCGCGTGTCGCCGGGGCCGGGGCCGCCGGCGCACCGCGATGCTGACGCCATGAGTGACCGCAGCGCCCCCGACACCGGCCGGCTCAAGGAATGGGAGGACCGCACCGAGGTACCGCTCTTCGCCGCGGCACTGGTCTTCCTCACCGGCTACGCGGTCCGTGTCCTGGCCCCGCTCGGTTCGCAGCCCTGGCGGGACATCGCGCTCGCGCTCGTCGCGGCGACGTGGCTGCTCTTCGTGGTGGACTACGTCGTCCGGCTCCGGCTGAGCGGCCTGGGAGCGCGCTTCGTCCACACCCACTGGCTGGACACCGCGGTCGTGATCCTGCCGCTGCTGCGTCCGCTGCGCATGGTCAAGGTGTACACGGCGGTGCAGCGGCGTACGGACAAGCCCAAGCTGAGTCTCTACGCCCGGGTGATGCTGTACGCGAGCCTCACCTCCGGCCTCCTGGGGTTCTCCGCCGCACTCGCGGTGTACCACCAGGAGCAGGGCGCGCCCGGCTCCACGATCCGTACGTTCGGCGACGCGGTGTGGTGGGCGTGTGCGACGCTCACCACGGTGGGCTACGGCGACGCGGTTCCGGTGACACCGGGCGGCCGGACGATCGCGGCCTTTCTGATGGCCTGCGGGCTGGCGCTGCTGGGCGCGGTGACGGGTTCGTTCTCGTCGTGGCTGGTGGAGCTGTTCCGGCGGGAGGACGAGAAGAGGCCCCCGGGGAGCGCGTAGCGCCGTTCCCCGGGGGCCTCCCGTGTCACCGTCAGACCTGCACGCGGCGCTCCACCACGTCGACGAGCTTGGCGATGGCCTCGTCACGGGCGATGCCGTTCTCCTGCGAACCGTCGCGGTAGCGGAAGGAGACCGTGCCGGCGTTCATGTCGTCGTCACCGACGATGATCATGAACGGGACCTTTGCCTTCTGGTGGTTCCTGATCTTCTTCTGCATCCGGTCCGAGGAGGCGTCGACCTCGATCCGCAGCCCCTTCTTCCGGGCCTCGGCGGCGAACTCCTGGAGGTAGGGGATGTGGGTGTCGCCGATCGGGATGCCGACCGCCTGGACCGGGGCCAGCCACACCGGGAACGCGCCCGCGTAGTGCTCCAGCAGCACGGCGAAGAAGCGCTCGATGGACCCGAACAGCGCGCGGTGGATCATGACCGGCCGCTGCTTGGAGCCGTCCGGGCCGGTGTACTCCAGGTCGAAGCGCTCCGGCAGGTTGAAGTCGAGCTGCACGGTCGACATCTGCCAGGTCCGGCCGATGGCGTCCTTGCACTGCACGGAGATCTTCGGACCGTAGAAGGCGGCGCCGCCCGGGTCCGGAACCAGCGGGAGGCCCTGCTTCTCGGCGACCTGGCGCAGCGTCTCGGTCGCCTCCTCCCAGGTGTCGTCGGAGCCGACGTACTTCTCCGGGTCCTTGGTGGAGAGCTCCAGGTAGAAGTCGGTCAGGCCGTAGTCACGCAGGAGGTTGAGGACGAAGGTGAGCGTCCGGTCGAGTTCCTCCGCCATCTGCTCCTTGGTGCAGTAGATGTGGGCGTCGTCCTGGGTGAAGCCGCGCGAGCGGGTCAGGCCGTGGACGACACCGGACTTCTCGTAGCGGTAGACCGTGCCGAACTCGAACAGGCGCAGGGGGAGTTCACGGTACGAACGGCCGCGCGCGTCGAAGATCAGGTTGTGCATCGGGCAGTTCATCGGCTTGAGGTAGTAGTCCACCCCGTCGTCGAGCTGCATGGGGGGGTACATGCCGTCGGCGTACCAGTCCAGGTGCCCGGACTTCTCGAAGAGCTTGCCCTTGGTGGCGTGGGGGCTGTAGACGAACTCGTAGCCCTCCTCCTCGTGGCGGCGCCGCGAGTAGTCCTCCATCGCCCGGCGGATGACGCCGCCCTTGGGGTGGAAGACCGCGAGACCGGGGCCGATCTCGTCGGGGAAGGAGAACAGGTCCAGCTCGTTGCCGAGGCGGCGGTGGTCGCGCTTGGCGGCCTCCTCCAGGAACTCCAGGTGCGCCTTGAGCTCGTCCTTGGTGGGCCAGGCGGTGCCGTAGATGCGCTGGAGCATCGGGTTCTTCTCGCTGCCGCGCCAGTACGCCGCCGCGTTCCGCATCAGCTTGAAGGCCGGGATGAAGCGGGTGGTGGGCAGGTGCGGGCCTCGGCAGAGGTCCTTCCAGCACAGGTCGCCGGTCTTGGCGTCGAGGTTGTCGTAGATGGTCAGCTCGCCGCCGCCCACCTCGACATCCGCGCCGTCGTCCGTGGAGGCGGAGCCCTTGATGCCGATGAGCTCGAGCTTGTACGGCTCGTCGGCGAGCTCCTCGCGGGCGGCCTCGTCGGTGACGACCCTGCGTGAGAAGCGCTGGCCCCGCTTCTGGATCTCCTGCATCTTCTTCTCGATGGCCTTGAGGTCCTCGGGCGTGAACGGCTTCTCGACGTCGAAGTCGTAGTAGAAGCCGTCCTTGACCGGCGGGCCGATGCCCAGCTTGGCCTCGGGGAAGAGTTCCTGCACCGCCTGCGCCATCACATGGGCGGTGGAGTGGCGCAGGATGTTCAGGCCGTCCTCGGACGAGATCTCGACGGGTTCGACGACTTCCCCGTCCTCCAGCTCGTACGCGAGGTCCTTCAGCTCCCCGGCGATCCGCGCGGCCACGACGGTGCGCTGCCCGGGGAAGAGCTCGGCGGCCGTCGTGCCCGTCGTCACCACGTGCTCTTCCCGCTCGGAATCGCGTTGGATGATCACACGGACGTCTGACACCGGTCTCTCCTGACTCAGGGGGGTGCGTCGCTTTCCTCTAGCGCGCGAGAGGAATCGTACCGAGCCGGGGGCCCTCGACGCGAAAGGGATACCCGCGGCTACCGTTCCTCCCCCGCGCCGCAGGCCTCCTCGAAGAAGTCGACGTTCTCGTGGAGCGACTTCATGAGCCGGTCGCGCTCCGCCTCGTCCACCTGGACCGGCGCCACCTGCGAGGCGCCGGTGAGCCGCCGGAACCCGCCCCGCCTCTCCAGCCTGCCCTCCACCCGCAGCGGAAGGCCGACCAGGTGGGCGTGCCCGGCGATCCGGTACGCCTCCTCGTCCAGCTCGATCCGCACGTGCGCGACCTCGGCCCCGGCCAGCACCCGCAGCCGTACGACGCCCGGGCCGCGCGGCCCGGAGCGGCGCAGCCGTACGACGGCCCCGGTGATCCGGACGGGCACGGCGGGCTCGTCGCGCAGATAGCGCGCTCCGGCGAGACGGAGGGCGGGCAGGTCGCCCGGTGAGAACTCGACGGGGCCGGGGCGGGCCGGGCATCCCTCGGGAGTCCCCGCGGCGGGCGCCCAGGCCAGGCTGATCCTGGTGGACTCGGCACCCCGGACGAGGTCGACGACCGCCTCCGTGAGCTCCCGGCACACCCCGGCGGCGACCGCGGCGTCGAAGGCCTCCATGCCCCCGGTCGCACGCTGGTAGTCGACCGCTTCCCGGGTCGCGTGCAGCGCCGCGTAGAGCTGTACGGCGACGGGCCGCCCCGAGGTGACGGGGAGGAAGGCGGTGAGGCCGCGGCCGTCCCCCGCGGGCCCGACGAGGGTGCCGTCCAGCGCGCTCCTGGCCTTCCTCCGGTGGCGGGAGCCGTGGTAGCCCGCCCGGCCGCGTACGGCGAGGGCGCCGGCGAGGAGGATCTGCCGGGCGGCGGTGCGCAGCTGGTCGGCGCCGGTCCATTCGGCGGCGCCGGCGGCCTCCTCGGGGACCTCGCGCCACCAGCGGATCTCGTCGCTGGGGACGGTGAGGGCCACCAGGATGTCCCGGGCGGAAGGGATGGAACCGCGGGCGAGGGCGGTGAGGGCCTCTTCGAGGAGTTCCTCGCTGTCCGGGAACGCGGCGGTGTCCGGTACCAGCAGGCTGGTACCGGCCTGGGCGGGCCCGGGTGGGGTCCAGCGGCTGTACCGCCCCCGCGCTCCCCCGCTGCGGTGCCAGCCGTGCCGGAGCAGCAGGGCCACGAGGACGGCGGGGTCGACGCGTGCCGGGTCGGGCGTCCGGCCGGCCTCCGGGCCGTCGGCGCAGGGGTGGGCGCGGCTGCCCGCCGGGACCGTTCCCCCGGTGGGCTCATCCATCGACCGGTGCATCAGGGTCTCCCTCCCGCCCCGACCCGGGCCATGATGTCGCAGAGTGCGCGGTCGTCGAAGATCCGCGAGGTCGGGACTTTCACGGTGGTCCGGTACCGGCCCGTCACGGGGTGGCCGGCGAGATTCGTCCAGTAGCAGCAGTGGCGCAGGTCCAGGCCCTCGTGCCCGGCCCGGAGCCAGTCGTCCTGGCTTCGGGGCACGAGCATCACGACGAGGATCTTGTGCACCGATACCGGGGTGCGCGCGAGCTTCACCAGGTGGGCGTTGTCGAGGGTGAAGGAGAAGGCGGGACCGGGCGGGTGCGGCGGGATCTGATAGGTGCACTTGAGCTGCACCTTGATGGTCACCTCGTCGTCGACGACGTGTCCGGGGGCACCGTGGCTGACGTGCCAGTCGATGCCGTTGTCGGGAAAGGGCTGCGAGAGCGAGCAGCCCGCCGCGGCTGCTACCGCGTGGAGGTAGCCCACCTGGAGGGTCTCCATGCAGGCGGTGGTGGCGAGTGTGCCGCGCAGCGGTGGTGCGTTCCGCTGCTGCGGCGGCGTTCCCCCGTGGTCCTCGGTGCGGGCGGGACTCCCTGGGTTCGGCTGCGCGAGCGCCATGGCTCCGTGCCTTCCGGGCTGTGCCGACCGGTTGCCCGGTCTCCGCTGGCGGGCTGGTCAACTTCCGTGCCCGTCCCTTCTGTTGTCACCGCAGGAGCCCGTCCGTAAACGGCGTATCAGGCATAGGGTGCGGGTATCACCGAACCGGGCGGAGGAATCCCGTCATCTGCCCTCCAGGCGCGAGGAGTTCGGGGATGATGCATTGGTTCGAGGGGCCGCTGGCGGCTTTTGACACCGAGACGACAGGCGTGGACGTCGAGGAGGACCGGATCGTATCGGCCGCCCTGGTCGTCCAGGACGCGGCGGGCGGACGCCTCCGCGTCACCCGCTGGCTGGTCAATCCGGGCATCCCGGTGCCGCCCGGCGCCACCGAGATCCACGGCCTGACGGACGACCATCTGCAGCGCAACGGCCGGTGGCCCTCACCGGTCGTCGAGGAGATAGCCCGGGCGCTGGCGGAGCAGTGCGCCACGGGGCGGCCGCTGGTCGTGATGAACGCGCCCTTCGACCTGACCCTGCTGGACCGTGAGCTGAGGCGCCACCGGGCGTCTTCACTGGCCGGCTACCTGCGGAACAAGCCGCTGTGCGTGCTGGATCCGCGCGTACTGGACAAGCACCTGGACCGCTACCGCAAGGGCCGCCGCACCCTGACGGATCTCTGCGAGCTGTACGGGGTGCCCCTGGACGGCGCGCACGACGCGGCGGCGGACGCGGCGGCGTCGCTGGAGTTGGTGCGGGCGGTGGGACGGCGGTTCTCGGCACGGCTGGAGCGGCTGTCGCCCGCCGAGGTGCACTCGCTCCAGGCGGTGTGGCACGCGGCTCAGGCGCGTGGGCTGCAGGCCTGGTTCGAGAAGAACGGCACACCGGAGGCGGTGGACACCGCGTGGCCGCTCCGCCCCGCGCTGCCCGCGGCAGCCTGACGTCCCCCGGGTACGCGAGAGCCGGTCCGTCGATGGTTCTGACGGACCGGCTCTTCCCGGGTGGGCGATACTGGGTTCGAACCAGTGACCTCTTCGGTGTGAACGAAGCGCTCTCCCACTGAGCTAATCGCCCGGGAACGGGTTGAACCATACAGGGCCCGGCGCCCCGGGTTCAAACCGCTACTCACCCGGGGTCTGAGTATCAGCGCGCATGCCGGGCGCTGTGGCGGCCGCCACACTCGCCCTCATGAGACATGTGCCGCCGCCCGCCGAGGAATTGGCCCTCCTCGACCGAGAACTGGCCCAGCTGGACGCCCGCCGGGCGCAGCTGCTGAACCGGCGCTCCTGGCTGCTGAGCGTGCTGCACGCGCCGGCCGCCCCGCAGCCCTTCCCCGTGCCCGCGGCTCCGGCCCGTCAGGCATTCGGGCCTCCGGCCCGCCCGGCCGCTCCCGCACACGGCACGCAGAACGTTCTGCTGGTCCTGGGTGGTCTGCTGCTGGCCGTCGCGGCCATCGCGTTCACCCTGTTCAGCTGGGGGGAGATGGGCATCGCCGGGCGTTCGGCGGTGCTGGCGGCGGTGACGGCGTGCGCGATGGCGGCGCCCGCCGTGCTGCTGGCCCGCGGGCTGCCCTCCACGGCGGAGGCGGTGGCCGTGCTGGCCCTGGTGCTGACGGTGCTGGACGCGATCGCCCTCCATGAGGTGGCGGCTCCCGGCACGGACGGTCTCGTGTTCACGGCGGTCGCGTCCGCCGTGCTGACCGTGCTGTGGGTGCTGTACGGGCTGGTGCTCGGCCGGCTGCGGACCCCGTTGCCGGCGGCGGTGGTGGCGGGGCAGCTGCCGCTGGTGTTCACCGCCTGGGCGGCGGGAGCTTCCGCGACCGGCTTCGGCTGGGCGCTCCTGGTGACCGCGGCGGCGGACGTCCTGGCCGCCCGATGGGGCCGTGGCCCCGGCGTGCGGGTCACGGCGTGCGTGGCCGCATGGCTGACGGGGCTGATCTCGATGGCCCTCGGCCTGGGCCTGTCCGTGTCGGCGGGCGGCCCCCTCGCCGCCGCCGCTCCCGCGGTGCTGCTGCTGGGCGGGGCGGGCGTGGCTCTGTTCGGGGTGTGGCGCGCCCCGCGCGAACTGGCGGTGCCCGGCGGCTTCGTGGCGGGTTCGGCGGCCGTGGCCGCCGTGGGCGGGGTGCTGGGTGCGGGGCTGCCGTGGCAGTGGGCGGTCGTGGCGTACCTGGTGTGCGGTGCGGCTCTCGCCGCGGTGCTGCGGCTCCCGGTGCCGCGTCCCGTCGTGTGGGGTGTGATGGGCGCGTCGGTGGCGGTCGTGGCGGCCGCGACGCTCCGGGCGTCGCCGGTGCCCGCCGCCGTCCTGCTGGGGCCTTCGTCCCTCACGGTCGATGTGTGGGCGGGGGCTCCGGAGGGGATCCGGGCCGCTCTGGGACTCTCGGTCCCGTGGTCGTACTCCTCCCCCGTGGTGCTGGCCCTGGCGGCGGGCCTGGCCGCCGCGCTGCACGTCCGGTGGCCTCAGGCGCTGCGGGAGAAGGGCGGGCGGGCGGCCGCGGGGGCCGCCGCGTCGGTCCTGGGCTGGTGCGCCGCCCTGGCCCTGCTCGTCGTCGCGGACGTGCCCTTCCCGGTCGCGCTGGGCGCGGAACTGCTGCTGGTCGCGGCACTGCTGGCGTTGGCGGTGCGCCGCGGGGCGGATGCCCTCGCGGTGACCTGGCTGGTGAGTGCCATGGCCGGAGCGGCGAGCGCGGGTCTGCTCGGGCTGGCCGCCGAACCGGCCACGCACGTGGTGTGCGCGACGCTGGTGGTGATGTTCGGTGCGGGGGCTGCCCGTTCGCGGGTGCCCGTGGTTCGGTCGGTGCTCGCGTGCGCCTGTGTGCTGTGGGCGGTCGCCGCCGCCTGTGCCACCGGGGCGTCACTGGGGTGGAGCGCCCCGCACGCGGCTCCCCTGGTACTGGCGGTCACGGCGGCGACGGTGCTGTTCGGGGCACGCTCTCGGGTGCCGGCGGTCTCGGTCCCGGTGGAGTGCGCCGGGGCGTTCGCCGCTCTGGTCGCGGTCTGCCTGTCGCTGACGGACGCACCGTTCCTGGCGCTGGTGCTGGGCGTCTCCGGCGTGCTGGCCACGGCCTCGGCACTGCGGCCCGAGCGCCGTCGGGTCGCCGGGTGGACGGCCGCCGGTCTGTTCGTCGCCGCGACGTGGGTGCGGCTCGCGGCCTCCGGGGTGACGGACCCGGAGGCGTACACCCTGCCGGTGTCGCTCGCGGCGTTCGTGGTGGGGCACCTGCGCCGCCGCAGTGACCCGGCGGTGTCCTCGTGGGTGGCCTACGGCCCCGCTCTGTCGATGACGCTGGTGCCGAGTCTCCTCGTCGCGTGGGGCGACCCGCACTGGCTGCGGCCTCTGCTCCTGGGTCTGAGCACGCTGGTGATCACGCTGGCGGGCGCCCGGCTACGGCTCCAGGCTCCCCTGGTACTGGGCGGTTCGGTGCTGGCGCTCGACGGTCTGCACGAGCTGGCCCCGCACGTGGTCCAGGTCTTCGACGCTCTTCCCCGCTGGGCGCCCCCGGCGCTCGCCGGGCTGCTGCTGCTCGCCGTCGGCGCGACGTACGAGCAGCGGCTGCGCGACGCGCGGCGGGTGCGGGAGAGCTTCGGCCGCATGCGGTGACGCGGCGGTCCTGGCGGGCCCCGGCTCCGTACGGAGCCGGGGCCCGCCCGCTTCTCAGGCGCCGGCCGGCATCCTGTCACCGAGGAGCGCGAGGTTCTCGATGGCGGCGAGGCCGTAGAGGGCCGTGTCGTTCGTGTAGACCCAGTTCGCCTCGCTGCCGGGGACGGTGGTCACCGGGCCGGTCACCTCCTCGGTCTTCCAGGGCGAGGACTCCTTGTAGCCGTCGCTGTTGTAGAACTTCTCCCAGGCGCGGGCCGCGAGCTTCTCGTCGCCCGTCTGGACGGCGGCGTACGCGTCGAGCCGTGAGTGTCCCTGGAAGAGGATGAGGCTTCCGAAGTCGGAGCCGTAGCGCTCCTTCTGCTCGGCCTTGGTCGCGTTGAAGTACCGGCAGTAGTCGAGGTAGGCCTCCTTGAACTTCGGTACGTCGACGAGGTCGATGAGTTCGGCGCACAGCTCGTTGAGACCGAACACGGCCGAGAGGTGGGAGACGCTGACGACGGGTTCGGCGGCTACGGCGAACTTCCCGGTGTCCAGGTCGTACAGGCCGCTTCCCTGGACGAAGCCGTTGGGCTGGGCCGCGATCGTCTCCATGGTGCCGATGACCCGGGCCTTGGCCTTGGCGGCCTGTGGCCCGCCGCGCTCCCATTCGGTGAGCCACGCGGAGACCAGTCCGCTCCAGTCGGTGCCGAAGCCGACGGACAGGGCGTTCCTGTCGGGTGTGTAGACGTCGGTCCGGACCTTGCGGAGCGGGTCGAGGGCGAGGAACGTCTCGTCGGAGTCGACGTTGGCGCGCATCAGGTCCCCGACGCGTTCGTCGGCGGTGAGGAAGTAGTAGAAGCGCCGGTAGGTGGTGTTGGCGATGCGCTGCTGCTTGGCGCTGTCGGCGTAGTGCTGGATGCCGTGGCGGGTGCCGAGTCCGGCCCACTCGCCGAGGTGGTAGACGTCGACCTCGCCGGTGTGCCGGGTCATGGCCTCGGCGAACCTGAAGATGTCGGCGCGTCCGGACCGCAGATAGGCGTACCAGAGCCAGAGGTCGGGCGAGAGCTCGGAGTTGTCCCAGGCGTAGCCGCCCACGTCGTAGCGCCACTGGTGGCGGGCGGGGTCGTAGGAGTGCATGATGTCGCCGTAGTCCCAGAACCCGTACCAGCGCCGCATCTCGACCTGGTCCTTGTAGTACGTGAAGAGGAAGTCGAGGTGGTCCTCGATCTTCGCCTTGGCGGGGGTCGAGCGGTCGACGGCGGAGAACAGGCCGCCGAAGACCTTCGCGGCCATCAGCTGGGACGGCGGCGCGGCGAGCTGCGGGAGGGTGCGGACGGCCTGGGTCTGCTGGGCGAGCGCGGTGGCGCCGGGGGTGGAGTCGTGGGCCCAGAAGAGGAGTTCGCTGGTGCGGGCGATGCCGTAGGGGGTGCCGAAGCCGGGCTCGTAGTCCTCGTAGGTGATGTTGAGACCTTCTAGCTGCTCGGCGAAGGTGTCCTGTCCGAGGCCGTCGTGGTAGAAGCGCAGGTCCATCGGTTCGGCCTCGGGCGACCAGAGCCAGATGGTGACCTCGGCGGCGTCGGTGTGGGCGTCGCGGATGTCGAGCTGGGCGGGGAACTTCTCCCAGAAGTCGCGGAGTCCGAAGGCGAGTCCGCCGCTCGCGCCTCCGACGTATCCGAAGCCCGAGGCCCTGCGGCCTCCGCCGGCCGCGATCCAGCCGTGGCCCTTCTTGGTGCGCTTGCGCAGGGAGAAGCCGTCGGCGGAGAGCTGGCTGAGGGTGTAGTCGCCCCAGGTGGGGATGAGGTGGAGACGGCTGGTGACGCGCTGGTCCCAGGTGGCGGGGTCCGGCAGCTTCGTGCCCTCGAACTGGGCGGCCTGGACGGCGGCTCCGGGGTCGCGGCGCAGCCCGGTGATGCCCTTGACCGCCTCCCGGAGCATGCCGGTGCCCTCGCCGCCGATGCGGATGTGGCGGTCGTAGGCCTCGTCACGCATGGGGACGGTGAAGCGGACGCCGAGACCGCGGATGAAGTCGCCGCTCGCCTTGCCGGGCTCCTGCTTGCCATCGAAGGTGATCGTGTGGACCATGCGGAACGACTCGCCGCCGGCGTAGAAGTAGAGCCGCACGGAGAAGGGCAGCCACGCCTTGTTGCCCCGGCGGTGCTTGCCCTCGATCCGGACGACGGCCCGGACGGGGCCGCTCTGCTCCACCTCGGCGGTGGTGACGGCGCTCTCGAACCGCTCGTAGGACTCGCGCCCCTGGTCCCCGTCCTCGATCTCCCCCTGGCGGATCAGGACCAGCCGGCCGTCCTTGGCGATCTCGGTGGAGCCGCGGGTGATCGAGGTGATCAGGGAGGACCCGGTCTTCCCTATCTTCGCGGTGATGACGCCGGTGGAGACACTGATGGTCCCGCCGCTGTTCTTGACCGTGACCTTGTGGGCGGGGGCCGCGGGAGTGCCGGCGGTGAGGGCGAACTTCTTGGCGCCCGCTGCCTCGGGGCCCACCGCGTGCGCGGTCCACTTGGCGGAACCGTCCGGCCAGGTGGCGGTCGTCCACGACTGCACGGGGACGTCCTTGCCGTCCTCCGTGGAGAGCGCGAACGTCTGGTCCTTCGGATACTGCCCCTTGGGCCAGGGCACGCCGACCGTGGAGCCGGGCGCGGCACCGAGGCCGCCGGACTCGAGCCAGGTGAGGGCGAACGGTTCGGCGGCGCCCTTCTCGCTCTGGGCCGCCGAGGCGGACGTGGTACCGAGGGACCAGCTGAGCTGTGTTGCCGCGCCGGCCGCCGCGGCGGCCTTCAGGAGCGTCCTGCGGGGCATCCTGGACATGGGTGTGCCTTCCTCCGTGCTGATTGCGGAACAGGGGGACGAACAGGAACGGGGTCGCCGGGGGACGGGGTCAGCGCGAGATATCGCGCTGCCTCACCGCCGTGGCCGCGGCGGCGACGGCCCCGAGAACGGGAGCGGCCAGCGGCAGTACCAGGGCGCCGGACATCACGACGACGGCCATCCCGCAGACGAGGAGCAGGGATCCCGCCGGGTCGCGGACCGTGGTGCGGCCGGACTCGGCCAGCAGGGCACGCCAGCGGGCACCGGGCGCCCAGCACGAGGCCGCGCGTACGACGGCGACCAGGAGGCCGATCATCGCGACGATGCCGACCGCGCCCACCAGCGGGCCTCCGGGCAGCCCCGCCCGGACGGCCGCCAGGTCGAGCACGAGCAGTGCGGCCGCGGCCCAGACGGCCGCGCCGGCCAGCCACCCGCCGCGTGCCGCCTCCCGGGCGTCGGCCGCGAACTCGCGCAGGCCTCCGCGCTCCCCGGCGAGGTAGCGGTGCAGGTGGCGGGTCCCGGCGGCGAAGGCCGCGGGGAAGGTGAGCAGGGGCAGGGAGGCGGCGGTGATCCAGACGCCGACGAGCAGGCATTCGGAGAACAGGGCGAAGCGGTCCATCACGCGCGAACGCCTGGCCGTGGTACGGGACTTCGTCACCATCGCGCGTCAGCCCTTCAGCCCTGAGGTGGCCATGCCGTCGATCAGGTAGCGCTGGAAGGCCACGAAGAAGGCCAGCACCGGGAGCAGGGCGACCAGCGACATGGCGATCATGCCGCCGTAGTCCGCCACCGCGTCCTGGTCGATGAACATCTTCAGCCCCATGGAGACCGTGTACTTGCCCGGCTCGTTGAGGTAGAGCAGCGGGCCCATGAAGTCGTTCCAGGCGTTGATGAAGGTGAAGATGGCGCTGGTGACGAGCGCGGGCCGGCAGAGCGGCATGACGATGGACCAGTAGGTCCGCAGGTGCCCGCAGCCGTCCAGCCTCGCGGCCTCGTCGAGTTCCTTCGGCAGTCCGCGCATGAACTGGACCATCAGGAAGACGAAGAAGGCGTCTGTGGCGAGGTACTTGCCGATGAGCAGCGGGGTGAAGGTGTTGATCAGCTCCAGCTTCTGGAACAGCACGTACTGCGGAATGATGAGCACGTGGTACGGCAGCAGCAGGGTGCCGATCATGATGGCGAACATGATGTTGCGTCCGGCGAAGCGGACCTTCGCGAAGGCGTAGGCGGTGAGCGAGCAGGACAGCACCACGCCGATCACCGAACCCACGGCTATGTAGGTCGAGTTCAGGAAGAACGTCGAGATCGGGATGTCGGCGATGCCCTCGGTGAGCCGGGCGTAGTTGTCCCCGATCGGATCGGCCGGGAACAGGTCCAGGGCCCCGATGATGTCGGCACTGGGCTTGAAGGAGGCCCCGATCGTCCACACCACCGGGTACAGGACCACCGCGAGGATGGCGAGCGCGCCGATGTGCCAGGCGATCGCGCCGGCGCCGCGGCGCCGCAGGCCTGTTGTCAGGAGACTCATCGGCCGCCCTCCTCGTAGTGCACCCAGCGCTTCTGGGACCAGAACAGCACGGCGGTGACCAGGCCCACGGCGAGCAGCAGCAGCCACCCCATGGCGGACGCGAAGCCCATGCGGCTGTTCACGAAGCCTTGTTCGTACAGGTAACAGGTGTAGACGAGCGTCGCGTCCGCCGGGCCGCAGCTGCCGTTGGAGACGATGTAGGCGGAGCCGAAGATCTGGAACGAGTGGATGGTCTCCAGCAGGACGTTGAAGAACAGCACCGGAGAGATCATCGGCAGGGTGATGTGGAAGAACCGGCGCCAGGCCCCGGCCCCGTCCACCTCGGCCGCCTCGTACAGCTCCCGCGGAACCTGCTTCAGGCCCGCGAGGAAGATGACCATCGGAGCGCCGAACTGCCAGACGGTGAGGGCGATCAGCGCGTAGATGATCATGCCGGGGTCGCCGATCCAGCCGCCGACCTCGATCCCGAAGACCTTCTGGGTGCGGTCGACCAGCGCGTCGTCCGAGAAGAGCGCGCGCCAGACGATGGCGGCCGAGACGCTCGCGCCGATCAGGGAGGGTGCGTAGAAGGCCGCCCGGTAGAAGGACTGCCCCCACCGCTTCTGGGCGAGCAGCATGGCGACGGCGAGTGCCGCGGCGAGCTTGATCGGGGTGCCGATCAGCACGTACCAGGAGGTGACCTTGACCGACTGGCGCCAGCGGGGGTCGGCGAACATGTCGGTGAAGTTCTGCAGGCCGATCCAGCGGGGTGCCTCGAACAGGTTGTACTCGGTGAACGACAGGTACAGCGAGAAGACCATCGGTCCGGCGATCAGGAACAGGAAGCCCGCGATCCAGGGCGACATGAACAGATAGCCGGAGAGGTTCTCCCGCCGGTCCCGCCGCTTCCCGGCGGCGGGGGGCGCGTTTCCTCCGGGACCGTTCCGCTTGGTGACGGAGCGGTCGTCCCCGGTGGCGAGGGCACCCGGGGAGGTCTGGATGTGAGTCACCACGGTCCTCTCAGTTCGCGGCGAGGGCGGTCTTCGCCTCGGAGAAGAACTGCTTGACGGCGTCCTTCGGCGAGGTCTTGCCCAGGGACAGATCGCCACCGATGCGCAGGAACGCCGCCTCGATGACATCGGCTCCCGCCGGGTGCGGGGTGATGGTCTCCAGCACGCCCGCCTCGGCGATCTCGGTCTCGTACGCCCCGATGGCCTTGCTGGGGGCGTCGGTGGGCTCGTAGGCCTCGAACTGGGCGGTGGTGGCGGGCACCCCGCGGTCGTAGCCCATGATCCGGCCGACCTCGGGGTCGTGGGTCATGAAGCTGATGAAGGTCGCCACCTCGGCGGGGTGCTTGGTACGGGCCGTGCCGCTGAGCATCAGCGACCCCAGGTACTGTCCGGTCTTCTTGCCGTCGGTGCTGGGGATGGGGGCGAGTCCGTAGCTGCTCCTGCCCTCCGCGCTGTAGCGGACCGAGAAGTTGTCCCAGGTGAACTCGCCGGCGGAGAGGCCCTTGGCGGTGGCCGACGCCGGCTTGATCTGCTCGACCTTCTTCTGGTCGGCGTAGACGCCGGACTTGACCCGGGCGAGCGCCTCGGTCCAGTAGGGCAGCAGCTCGGCCTCGCCGAATCCCATGCCGTCCTCGGTGAAGAAGGCCTTGCCGTTCTGCCGGAGTATCAGGTCGTACAGGTACATGACCCCGTGCGGCCCGGCGTCGCCGGCGATGCCCTGGCCCTTCTGGATCTTCTGCAGTCCGGCGTACCAGTCGTCCCAGGTCCAGCCGAGCTCGGGGGTGATACCGGCCTTGTCCCAGACCTTCTCGTCGATGACCAGGGCCATGGAGTTGCTGCCGACCGGCACACCGAGGGTCCTGCCGTCGATCTCGGCGAACTTCTCCAGTCCGGCGCGGAAGCCGCTGAGGTCGAGGTTGCCCTTGTCCGCCTGGGGCTTGAGGTCGAGGAGGACGTTCTTCGCCTCGTACTTGCGCAGGAAGGTCACGGCGTTCTGGATGACGTCCGGGGGGTTGCCGCCGGCTGCCTGGGTGTTGAACTTCTTCCAGAAGTCGGCGTACTGCTGGAAGTCCGTCTTCACCTTGATCTTCGGGTGCTTCTTCTCGAAGAGGTCGACGCACTGCTGGACCTTCTTGGCCCGGTCGTCCGCGCCCCACCACGAGTGCCGGATCGTGACCGGACCTCCGGAGCCGCTGCCACCGGAGCCGCAGCCCGCCGCGGTCAGCCCGAGACCGGCCGCCGAGAGCCCGGCCAGCTTCAGCAGCTGCCGCCTGTCCATGCCGTTGTTCCGAGACATAGCTCGCCCCCACCGTTCTCATTGAATCGTTTTAGAAAGCGCTTGCTGGGTCAAAGTAGGGAGCCACACGGGGCACGTCAACGGTTAGGGCGAAATTTCGGCGGTGTGACGACGGGCCGAACAGGCGGAGCGGCGGTCACGAGACGGAAACGCCGATGGCCCGGAAGCTTCTGTGAAGCTTCCGGGCCATCGGTCCGGGGTGGGCGATACTGGGTTCGAACCAGTGACCTCTTCGGTGTGAACGAAGCGCTCTCCCACTGAGCTAATCGCCCCGGCGCACGGCATACATTACCCCATGTCAGGGGTGCCTCCGGACCACATGCCGCCGGACCGCCGCCGGGTCACTGATCGATCTTCCACGGCATCACGACGCCGAACTTCCAGACGTAGATCCCCACCAGCACGGCGATGATCACCAGGCCCACCGTGGTGAGGATGATGTTGCGCCGGCGGACCTTGGGGTCGAGCGCCCGCTGGGCCGCCTCGGTGACCTTGCGCCGGGTCCAGCGCAGCACGAGCTGCGCCCAGACGAACTCGGTCGCCCAGATCGCCATGCCCCCGAAGATCACCAGCCACCCCGGGCCGGGGAGCGGAAGCATCACGATGCCCGCCCCGACCACGGCGAGGCCGACGACGAAGATCCCGACCTGCCAGCTCAGATGCAGGACCCTCGACCCCCGGATGAATCCCGGAGCCCGCGAACCGAGCTCGCGTTCCGTCCTGCCCTCGTCCCCCGCGGCGGACCCGGAAGCCACCGTCACGGCGACCTCCTTCCGCTCGTCACTCTCCGCGTTCATGCATCCCAACCTACCGGAGTCGCGATCGTCACCGGAATGGACGCATGACCCAAAGTTACACACCGCTGTACGAGGGACCTGAAGCATCACAAATAGGTCAGAGGGGTTTACAACGCCACCGTAGGTGGCATGTCGATTTCGCCGACGTGCGAATCCCCGAGCGCACACTGAGCGAAAGGCCCTGGCGCTTATGAACACCACGGTCAGCTGCGAGCTGCACCTGCGCCTCGTTGTGTCGAGCGAGTCCTCACTGCCTGTACCCGCGGGCCTGCGGTATGACACGGCCGATCCCTATGCCGTGCACGCCACCTTCCACACCGGAGCGGAGGAGACGGTCGAATGGGTTTTCGCCCGTGACCTCCTCGCCGAAGGGCTGCACAGGCCCACCGGCACCGGAGACGTCCGCGTCTGGCCATCCCGGAGTCACGGCCAAGGCGTCGTCTGCATCGCACTGAGCTCCCCGGAGGGAGAAGCCCTGCTGGAAGCGCCGGCGCGGGCCCTGGAGTCGTTCCTGAAGAGGACCGACGCCGCGGTCCCGCCCGGCACCGAGCATCGTCACTTCGACCTCGATACGGAGCTCTCACACATCCTGGCCGAGAGCTGAGCCAGGCAGAGAGCTGCGGGACGCCGTCCGACTCGGGGAGACGGCGTCGCGCGGACAACCTCATAGGGCAGGCACCGGCGCCGTCGCCGCGGAACCCACCGCGGCGGCGGCGCCGGGGTGTCCCGTTCCCGGCAGACCCCCCTGACGCCCTTGACGCGCCCGTGGAGCGTCGGAGCCCCACCGCGGGGCGCGGCGGGCGCCCCACAGGGCCCTGAGGCCCCTCGCGAGCCCGCGCCCCGGCCCTGAGCGCCCTCGGCGAGCCAGTAGAGTCTGCCCGCATCGGCGGAGCCCGTCCGCCGGAGGCCAGGGAGCGAAGCGTGCTGATCCCACACGACACCCGGATCGCCCTCGAAACGGTGGTCGATCTGGTGAACACCGCGCCGGAGAGCGCCGGAGGCGACGGGCTGGCGGATCTCTCCGCGCTGTACGCCTTCGCCGAGCGCCATCACATCAGCGGTGTCGGAGCCCTCGGCGACAAGGACCTACGGGCCGTGCACGACGTCCGGAGCCGGTTCGCCGAGATATTCGCGGCCCCGGACGCCCGTACCGCGGCGGGTCTCGTCAACAGCCTGGTGGCCGACGCCGGCACCACCCCCCAGCTCACCGACCACGACGGTTACGACTGGCACGTCCACTACTTCGCACCGGACGCGTCCCTCGCGGACCACCTGGCTGCGGACTGCGGCATGGCGCTGGCCTTCATCGTGGTGGCGGGCGAACAGGAACGGCTTCGCCGCTGCGAGGCCCCGGACTGCCGGGACGCCTTCGTCGACCTGTCACGCAATCGCTCCCGCCGGTACTGCTCGAGCCGCACCTGCGGGAACCGGCTCCATGTCGCCGCGTACCGGGCCAGGCGCCGGGACGCCGCGCGCTGACGGCGCACCGCTCCGGTCCGTGGAGGCGGGCGGCCCGGGGGCCCGGTGGCCGACGGGCGGCGAACGCCGGTCACAGCAGGAAGAGATCGTGCAGTGCCGCCATCAGCAACAGGCTTCCGACCACCGTCAAGAAGATCATCAGCGGTGGCTGGGACAGCGCGAAGAGGCAGCCACGCGGCTCCTCGGCAGGGGATGCGGGGGCCTCGCCCCGTGATGTGTCCACCATCTCGTAGCGATCATGACGCAGCGAGGCCCCTGCGGGCGATCAACTGAGCTTTTTGCAGGGCTGGTTCACCCACACCGGAGGGCCCGAATCGCTCCCGCGTCCGAGCGCCCGGCACACGTTCGCCGCCGGGCCGCCCCGGCGGCCGGGGCTCAGCGCGGTGCGGCGCTGGAGGCACGCACGACGAGTTCCGGCTGGAGCACCGCGCTCCGGTGCCGGTGGCTTCCCTTCTCGTCGTCCGCCTCCTCCAGCAGGAGTTCGGCCGCCATCCTGCCCATGGTCACGGCGGGCTGACGCACCGACGTGAGCGGCACGGCGGCAGCCGCGGCGAACTCGATGTCGTCGTAGCCGACGATGGCGACGTCCTGCGGCACGCGCACCCCCGCCGCGTACAGGGACTGCAGGACACCGAGCGCCAGCAGGTCGTTGGCGCAGAAGACGGCCGTCGGCCTGGGAACCAGGCCGAGCAGCCTGGCACCGGCGTCACGGCCCGCGGCCACGTCCAGGCGTTCGGAGGGGATCTCGACGAGCGCCTCGGGGCCGAGCCCCGCCTCGGCGAGGGCCGCGTGGGCCCCCTCCCGCCGGTCCCTGATCTGGTGGAGATCACCGGGGCCGCTCACATAGGCGACCGAGCGATGACCGGCCGAGACCAGATGGCCGACCGCGAGCATCCCGCCGCGTACGTCGTCCACCGAGACCGCGCAGGTGTCGGTGGACGGGGCGACCCGGTCGACCAGCACGTAGGGGATCCGGTGGCGGGCGAAGGCCTCGAGGTTTCCGCCGGTGGCGTCCGCCGGGGTGACCAGCACGCCGCAGACCCGCTGCTCGGCGAAGAGTCCCAGGTACTCGGCCTCCTCCTCCTGGCTCTGGCCGCTGTTGCAGACCATCACGCCCAGCCCGGCTTCCCGGGCCGCGCGCTCGGCGCCCCTGGCGATGTCGACGAAGAAGGGGTTGCCCATGTCGAGCACGAGCAGCGCCATGATGCGGCTGCGGCCCGCCCTGAGCTGCCGGGCGGACTCGCTGCGTACGTAGCCGAGCTCGTCGATCGCCGCCAGCACGCGGGCCCGGGTGTCGGGCAGCACCGCCTCGGGACGGTTGATCACGTTGGAGACCGTTCCCACGGAGACTCCGGCCCGGCGGGCCACGTCCTTGATGCCTGCCACACGCCCCACTTGCCCTGCCCCACTGATGCTGCGGCGCCGCGCGTCGACGCCGGGTCCTGGCCCTCGGACGGAACACGGGACCGTAGCGTCGAGGTCCCCACGACCGGATCGATCACCGTTCCATCCGTTTTGAAATGATTCAATCGGGTCGGACGCTAACCGGACGAACACAGCAGCGTCAAGACGAAGGTGATGAGGCCGCCGAATATACCGAGCCACTCGCGGACCACGCCCCCCTGACTGCATGAATCGATTCATGCCAGTGGCGGACGGGCCCCGTGCTTCTCCGGCCGTGAGCCGCTTCAGCCCGTCAGATCCCGTGCTTCTTCAGGATCGCCTCGATGTCACTGAAGTCGTCGCCCGGCGCGGCCGCCTGCTGCGGCTTCTTCCCCGTACGCTCACCGGTCCGCGGGTCCGCGGCGCCCGTGGTCAGCGACGGGGACGAGGCGGACGGGGCGACCGCGCCGCCCTGTCCGGCCGCCGTCGCGGCCTTCCGCTCCTTGCGGGTGGTTCCCCGGCGGCGTTCGACCGTGCGCGTGATCATGAACAGCAGCCAGGCCGCCCCGAGCAGCCCGAAGCCGATCCAGACGCTCGGCTTGAAGACGATGTCCGAGACCCACTCGACGACACCGGTCATCACCAGGCCGACCGGCACGAGCGAGTAGGCGGCGATCCGCGTCGCCGTGAGGAACCGCTTGCGGTACGCGGTGATCGCGGCGATCCCCAGCCCCGCCGCCGACACCGCGGAACAGATGGTCTCGGCAAGCATCGGAGCCTCCAGGGATCGGAACGATGTCCCTTCCATCCTGCACCGGACACGCGGGAAGGGGCCACGGTACGGGAGCACATCAGGGACATCTCAGGGCCCGGGTCCTCCCCAGGTCCCGATTGGGGCGAGCGGGTCCCGCCTGGAAGACTGACCGCCATGAGCAACTCCTCCTCCCCCGCGCCGGTCGTCCTCGACCTCTGGTGCGACCTCCAGTGCCCCGACTGCCACCAGGCCCTCACCGACGTCCGCGCGCTGCGCGCACGCTACGGCGACCGGCTGGAGATCCGGCTGCGCCACTTCCCGCTGGAGAAGAACCGGCACGCCTACGCCGCGGCACAGGCCGCCGAGGAGGCCGCCGAACAGGGCCGGGCGTGGCCCTACGCCGAGGCCCTGCTGGCCCGCACCGCGGACCTCGCTCGCGGCGGCGAGCCGGTGCTGCTGGAAGTGGCCGGCGAACTGGGCCTGGACGCCGAAGAGTTCGACACGGCACTCATCGACGGCCGGCATCTGCTGATCGTGGACGCCGACCAGGCGGAGGGCAAGGCCATCGGCGTCACCGGGACTCCCACGTACGTGATCGGCGAGGAACGACTGGACGGCGGGAAGAGCCAGGAAGGGCTTCGCGAGCGGATCGAGGAGATCGCGGACCGCCTGCTCGCCGGGCTGGGCTGACGGGACCGCCCGCCGGAGCCATCGGGGGTCCCGCACGGTTCCGGCGGCTACAGCGTTTTTGCGAGGTTGTACTGCGTGACCTCGTAGCCGAGCGACTCGTACAGCCGGAGGGCCGGCGTGTTGCTGGTGAACACGTGCAGGCCGAGGACGCCGAGGCCCGCGTCGAGGGTGATGTCCTCCGCGAGGTGCATCAGGGCGCGGCCGTGACCGCTCCCCCGGTGCTCCTCGCGCACCTCGACGTCGAAGACATGGCCGAGGTCGGCGCCGTCGGGTGTCCGGCGCCGTGCCACCCATACGTGGCCCACTACCTCCCCCTCACGGGCGAGGACGTGGAAGTACATGCCCGGGGTGTCCAGGCCCTCGGGGAGGTTCGCGGCGTGGTCGGTCTCCGACTTGTGCCGGGCCTGCTCCTCCGGGACGCCGCGCTCCACCCAGCTCCGTGCGTACGACTCGACCGCGGTGGCTGCCCACTCGGCGTACTCCGTCTCCGTCATGGGGCGCCCGGTGATCCCCTCCGGCAGCGCGGGCGCGGTGCGGCGGAGGGTCTTCACCATGTTCCGGCTGTATTCGGTGTAGCCGAGGACGGCGGCGAGCGACCGTGCGGCGGCGTTGTCCGCCGGGACCACCAGGCGGACCCGGTTGCAGCCCCAGCCGCGCAGGACCTCCTCGGCCGCCAGCGCCGCGATGGTGCCCCGGCCTCGCCTGCGGCGGTCCTCCTCGACGGTGAGTGAGCGCAGCACTCCCGCGGAAGGGCCGAAGGCCGGGTCGGTGGAGACGGCGACCGACCCCACGGGCCGCCCGTTGTCGCAGACGTCGTACGTGCGGGAGCGGGATCCGTCGGTGCTCTGCTGGACCGGACCGGTCGGCCGGATCGTGGTGGTCATCAGGGATTTGTATCCCCTGGAGGGCGGGGCCGTCATCCCCTTTCGGGGATCGCGGACCGCCCGCCCCGGCTTCTACGGGTCGAGATCGTCCCCCGAGCGCTCGTCGAAGATCCGCATGGCCTTCGCCGTTACGGGGCCGGGAGTGTCTCCGAGCGTCCTCCCGTCGACCCGGTGCACGGCCTGGATGTCGCGCAGGGTCGACGTCAGGAAGATCTCGTCGGCCTGCTCCAGCACCTCCAGCGGGAGATCCGTCTCCTGGGCCCCGGTCCACTCGACGGCCAGCGCCCGGGTGATACCCGCGAGACACCCCGAGCTCACCGGAGGGGTGTGGATACGGCCGTCCAGCACGACGAAGATGTTCGAGCCCGTTCCTTCGCAGAGCCGGCCCACCGTGTTGGGGAAGATCGCCTCGGACGCGCCCTGCTCGTGGGCGCGGGCCAGAGCGACCACGTTCTCGGCGTAGGAGGTGGTCTTGAGCCCGGTCACCGCGCCGCGCTCGTTGCGCGTCCAGGGCACGGTGACCACCGCGGTGGTGTCGGGGCGACGGGTCGTCTCTCCAAGAGCGACGACGAGGCTGGGCCCGGAGTCGCCGCGGTCCGAGCCGAGCGGGGAGAGGCCGGCGGTGAAGGTGATCCGCAGCCGGCCGAGTTCCATGGGCTCGGCCTCGACTACGGCGGCGACCGCGCGGCGGACCTCGTCGTGGTCGGGGTCGCTCAGGCCGAGCCCCCTGGCCGAACGCGTCAGCCGGTCGAGGTGCCGGGTGAGAGCGAACGGTCGTCCCACCGCGACCCGGACGGTCTCGAAGACGCCGTCGCCCACGGTGATCCCGTGGTCCAGCACCGACAGCCGGGCGTCGTCCGCGTCACGCAGCGCGCCGTTGACCCAGATCCTCATGACGCGGTCCTTCCTCGTTCCTCGTGTGCGCCCGACGCTACCGCGAGCAGCCGTGACGCCTTGAGCTCGGTCTCCGCCCATTCACGCTCGGGGTCGGACCCCCAGGTGATCCCGGCGCCCGTCCCGAAGCGCAGGAGGGGGACGGGGCCGGTGCGGTCGATCCAGAAGGTGCGTATGCCGACGGCCAGTTCGGCGGTGCCCCGATCGGCGTCCACCCAGCCGACGGCCCCGCAGTAGGGCCCGCGCGGAGCCGTCTCCAGCGCTTCGATGATCGTCATCGCACTCGACTTGGGCGCACCGGTCACCGAACCGGGCGGGAAGGCCGCGTCGAGGAGCCCGGGCCATCCCTCGCCGGCGGCGAGCCGCCCCCGGACGGTGGAGACGAGGTGGACGAGCCCGGGGTGCTTCTCCACGGCGCAGAGATCGGGGACGCTCACGCTCCCGGGCTCGCACACGCGGCCGAGGTCGTTGCGGACGAGGTCCACGATCATGACGTTCTCCGCGTGGTCCTTCTCCAGGAGGTCGTCCTCGGTGCGCCCGGTGCCCTTGATCGGTCCGGACTCCACGGTGCCTCCGTCGCGGGAGAGGAAGAGTTCCGGCGAGGCGGTGGCGATCTCCACACCGTGGCCGGGCAGCCTGATGGTGCCGGCGTACGGAGCCGGGTTGCCGCGGGCGAGGAGGGCGGTGAGGGCGTCCACGTCCGCGTCGGGGCCGGGCAGCGGCGCGGAGAGAACGCGGCAGAGGTTGGCCTGGTAGACCTCTCCGGCCGCGATGTGTTCACGGATCCGCCGGACACCGGCCGTGTAGGCGTCCTTGTCGAGCGAGGACGTCCAGTCCGCCGGGGCCGGCCCCCGCCAGGCCCCGGGCACGGGGAGCGGGACCTCTTCCCGCCTGACGGAGTCGAAGCGGGCGCAGACCGGACCGCCGCCTTCGAAATCGGCGCAGACGGCCCAGAATCCTGCTGATTCAAGGGCTGCGGGGTCGCTGGTGACGTCCCGCAGACCGGTGGCGACGAGGCCACCGAAGCGGGCGAGGGGGGTGAGGTGGCGCACGCGACCGAGTCTAGGACGGCCCGTGGTGACCTGCGGCGGGCAACGGTGACGCAGCACGCTGCGCAAACGCGTTTTTGTGCTGGCCCGGGAATCCGCTAGAGTTCAACACGTCGCCGGGACGCGCAAGCGGACCGGGAAAGACAAGCGGACGTAGCTCAGTTGGTAGAGCGCAACCTTGCCAAGGTTGAGGTCGCCAGTTCGAACCTGGTCGTCCGCTCGCAGAAGGTGGGGGATCTTCCCGAACCCCCACCCCTGGTGGAGTGGCCGAGAGGCGAGGCAACGGCCTGCAAAGCCGTCTACACGGGTTCAAATCCCGTCTCCACCTCCAAGGACGATTAGCTCAGCGGGAGAGCACTTCCCTGACACGGAAGGGGTCACTGGTTCAATCCCAGTATCGTCCACCGATCCGCAAGGATCCCCGCGCGATTAGCTCAGCGGGAGAGCGCTTCCCTGACACGGAAGAGGTCACTGGTTCAATCCCAGTATCGCGCACGCAGTACACGCAGGTTCACCCTGCGCGATTAGCTCAGCGGGAGAGCGCTTCCCTGACACGGAAGAGGTCACTGGTTCAATCCCAGTATCGCGCACCAGTCGAAACCCCCGGTCGTCCACACGACCGGGGGTTTCGTCGTCGGGGGCGGATTCAGCCGGTGAAGAGCTGGGTCGCCTTGCGGGCGAGCTCGTACAGTCCGTAGGCGAAGGGCACGGCGACCCACAGCCAGACGAACACCATGAGCGGTTTACGACTGCTGGTGGACACGGGGGCTCTCCTCCGGGGTCTCGTGGAAGCGGGCGTGGACCGGGCGGATGCATTCGTTGGCGACGAAGCCGACGACCAGCAGCCCGATCATGATCGTCAGGGAGGTCGTGTAGAGGCTGGGGCCGCTGTGTCCGGCGCGCTCCCCCGCGTCCGCCACCCGGTTCACGATCAGCGGACCGAGGACTCCCGCCGTGGACCAGGCGGTCAGCAGCCGGCCGTGGATGGCTCCGACCTGGTACGTGCCGAAGAGGTCGCGCAGGTAGGCGGGGGCGGTCGCGAACCCGCCGCCGTAGAAGGACAGGATGACGAGCGCGCAGCAGATGAAGAGCGGCTTCGAGTCGTTCCCCAGCTGCGCGATGATCACGTACATCAGCGCACCGACTCCGAGGTAGACCCGGTACATGTTCTTGCGGCCGATCAGGTCCGAGGTCGAGGACCACAGGAGCCGGCCGCCCATGTTGGCCAGGGAGAGCAGGGCGACGAAGCCGGCCGCCGCGGAGACCGAGACGGGGGTGGAGGTGTCCGCGAAGAAGTCCTGGATCATGGGTACGGCCTTCTCCAGGATTCCGATGCCCGCGGTGACGTTCATGCAGAGGACGACCCAGAGGCACCAGAACTGAGGTGTGCGCAGGGCGTTGCGGGCGGAGACCTGGGCGTCGGTGACCAGCCTGCGGGTCTCCTGCTTCGGTACCCAGCCCTCGGGGAGCCAGCCGTCCGGCGGCACCCTCACCAGGAGGACGCCGAGGGTCATGAAGGCGGCGTAGACGAGTCCGTGGACGAGGAAGGCGCCGGCGATGCCGGACCGGTCGGTGCCGAAGCTCTCCAGCATCCCGGTGGACCAGGGGGACGCGATGAGCGCGCCGCCGCCGAAGCCCATGATGGCGATTCCGGTCGCCATGCCGGGGCGGTCGGGGAACCACTTGATGAGCGTGGAGACCGGTGAGATGTAGCCGATGCCGAGGCCTATGCCTCCGATGAAGCCGTAGCCGAGGACCACGAGCCAGTACTGGCCGGTCGCGGCGCCGAGCGAGGCGACGAGGAATCCGGAGGAGAAACAGACGAGCGAGACGAACATCGCCCAGCGGGGACCGTTGCGTTCGACGAGCGTGCCGCCGAACGCGGCCGAGAGGCCGAGCATGACAATGCCCAGCTGGAAGGGGAGGGCGCTCGCGGTGCCGGAGAGATCCAGGGCCGATTCGAGCGGGGGCTTGAACACACTCCAGGCGTAGGCCTGTCCGATGGAAAGGTGCACGGCGAGCGCGGCGGGCGGTACGAGCCAGCGGCTCCACCCCGGGGGCGCGACAGTTCGGGACCTGTCGAGGAAGTTCATGGGGCCGCACTCTAGGCACAGGTCATGGCCATGACTAGGGCCTGCTCGATCTTGATCCCCCGCACAGGCCCTGATAGCGCGCCGGGCCCGGTTCGGCGTCGGGGGACGGCGTCCGGTGCGAGGGCGCGCAGCGCCGGTCGCGTGCGCCTGACCGGAGGCCCGGGCCGGCGCCCGGTGCGGCGGGAGTGCGCGCCGGGCGGGGCCTCGCGACGGCAGGCGCGCCGCTTGGCGCGGCACCGGCTCACGCACCGGCGCTCATGGCGGCGCCGGGGTGGTGTCCGCGTGCGGGCGAGCCCGGGCGCGCGGCCAGGACGCTTCGACGGGCCCGAGTGGCCAGGGCGGGTGTCCAGGCGGGCCCGGGCGCGCGGCCCGGACCCGCCGGTGGGCATCGTCGCCCGGGAAGCCGGGTCAGGAGCTGAAGAGCATCCGGCCGAAGCTCTTCTGCCGGTGGTGGTGTCCGCCGTAGTGACCACCCTGGTGCGGCGCTCCCCAGGCGGGGGCCGGTGCCGAGGGGTATGCCTGCGGGGCCGGCGGCGGGGGCGGAGCCTGCTGCGCCCACTGCGATTCCAGGCGTGTCAGGGACTCCAGCTCGCCGTAGTCGAGGAATATCCCCCGGCAGCCGCTGCACTGCTCGATCTGGACACCGTTGCGGTTGTATGTGTGCATCTGGGCATGGCACTTGGGGCACTGGATCATGGTCGGCTCCTCAGGTCGTGACGACGTCGCCGGAAAGCATGCCCGGCGGCGATCGCTTCACCCTACGACGCACCTTCGGACACCAACTCGGGCGGGAGGGAGGCAATACGGACACATGCGTCGATCATCAACTGTTCCACCTCATCCGGACTGCGCTCCTCCGCCGCCGACTTGGCCAGGGCGATGGCAGCGGTCTGCACGGTGAGTGCGCGGGCGGGGATGTCCAGCTCGGGCCACGGATCCCCTTCGGCCCGCACGGCCGGTCCCCCTTCCGCCCGGTAGGCGTCCAGGAAGCGCAGCCAGATCTCCGCGGGGAGGATCCCCGCCGCGTACCAGGCGGCCGGGCGCGCGAGGTCCCACGCCGGGTCTCCGGTGCCGGCGTCGTCGATGTCGATCAGCAGCCAGGCACCGTGCGGCTGCGGATGACGCACGAGCTGTCCGAGATGGAGGTCGCCGTGACAGAGGAACCCTCCCCGGTCCGCCGGCGCCGGGCCCTCCCCGCGTGCCCAGCCGGGCAGCGCCCGCCAGGCCGCGGTGACCGGGGCGAGCCGGGGGTCGCCGGGGCGCGCCGAACGCATCCGCGCGACGGCGCGGGCCACCTTCACCGGTCCGCGCATCGGTGGCAGCGGGCCACGCGGTGGGGTGCGGTGCAGGCGGGCCAGCAGGACCGCCGTCTCCTCCCAGGGAGCGGCGTCGGGGTCCGAGGGGTCGACGGGTGCGCCGTAGGGCCAGAGGGTCACCGGCCGGTCCAGGACCGTACGGTACGGGCCGCTCGATGTGGGAAGCGGAGCCAGCAGGACTCCCCGCAGCGCGGGGGACGCGGCCAGGGAGAGCCGGGCCCTCAGGGCGGATGTGCCGGTGTCCGGGGCATGGGCCTTGGCGACCACCGTGCCGCTGCGGACCACGGTGCCGTCCGGTCGGTCGGCGAGCACCTGGGGCGGCGCGCACGCGCAGACCTCGGCGGCCGGGTGGGCGCTGCCGTGCGCGAGTTCGCCCAGCGCGCGGACGACGGCGTCGGTGGTCATCGGCTCGGCTCCCGCAGCGGTGATCGGACGGCCCCGTGACCGGCCCCAGCGGCGATCGTACGCGGGGGACGGCGCGGGCACGGGTTGCGGCACTCCTGCCGGCGGCACCGCTGACGTGCGGCGGCGTGGCCGCCGCGTGTCACGCGCCGGCCCTTCGGCGTCGGCAACGAGTCCGGCTCCGGCAAAGGCTTCGGCTTCGGCTTCGGCTTCGGCTTCGGCTTCGGCTTCGGCTTCGGCAAAGGGTCCTGACAGCGCGATGTCCGGCCAGCTCCCCAGCTGGCCGGACAAACGCTGCCGTCCGCCGCACCCCCGTCCCCACGGGGCTGTTGGCCGGATGTCCCGGTCCGGACCGCTCTTCCGGACCCGGGGCGCCGCTCAGCGCCCCATCATCACGCCCACGGACGACGCCTGTGTGACCACTGCGTCCCAGCCGCCGAAAACGACGACCAGCAGGGCCGCCAGGGGAAGCACCATGGCTGTCGCCACCAGCGGGTGGCGCGTGCCGGACGGGCGCACGCCGAAGGAGGTGTACGCCTTGCGCCCTCCCGTACGGCTCATGGGCCGCGCAGCCGTGTCCGCCATGCTTCCTCTCCTGACCTGTTCCGGAGCGGCGGGCGTATGGCCTCGGGGGACGAGTTCACCACCCGCCGCTGACTCCAAGACTAGGGAGAGCGGAGGCGCGCAGCGTCATGCCCGCGTACCGAATGGCGGGCCTCCCGGAGGATGAGCCGGCGCGGCGCCGCGTACTCCCCTGGGTGGAGACGGGACGGAATCAGAGGCCCCGGCACCTAGGGGATCCCCGCGGTTCCCGTCGGAAGGGGCGGGTCGGTTCGGGGAAGAGGACGCCCCCGCCGGCGAGGTGCGGGCGAGGGCGGACCTTCGCGGGCGACGGCTCAGCGCTTCCCGTCCGCCATGGCGAGCAGCCGGTCGAAGACCGCCGCGTCGGCCCGGACGCCGTCGTGGGCGTGGTCGGCACTCACCCAGGTGCGAAGCCCGCGGACGGCGTCGGCGGTGGCGAGGGAGTGCTCACGGTCGACGTACATGTCGTCCTGGTAGACGGCGGCGACCACCGGTACCTCGTTGGCGGCCAGCCTGTCGAGGTCGTAGAGCGCGCTCCAGTCCGTGCGTGCGGCGAGGACGTCGGCGGCGCCCCGCAGCGGGACGAGTGAGGGATCCTCCTCGAACTGCCAGGGGTAGACCATCTCTCCGGTGAAGCGGAGCGGCCCGCCGTTCCCCGCTTCGAAGGCGGGGAACTCCTGCCGTACCCGGTGCGCCGACCAGGCGGTGGCGCGGTCCCCCTGGGCGTAGATGGGTTCGTGGAGGGCGGCGTAGAGCGGGCGTTCGGCGAAGGAGACGGCGGCGTCCACGCCGCGCAGGAAGGTGTCCGTCAGCTCCGGGCCCGTCCCGCCGTCGGTGAAGGCCGTCTCCAGGAGGTAGTGGAGCGAGTCGAACTTCGCCGAGGTGCCGAACGTGATGCCGAGCGTCTGGAAGCGGCGCACGGTGAGCCTCTCACCGGTCGGCATCCGTACGTCGTGCGCCTCCAGGTGGGCGGCGACGGCGTCGGCGATCTCCTGGTCGGCCGGGTAGCGGGCGAAGTAGCGCTCGTTGTGGGCGAGTGTGCGGGCGTAGGCGGCCCGGTAGACGTCGTCGGCGTGGCCGGTGAGCGTCGGCAGTCCGCCGGTGATGTAGGCCTGTGACAGGCCTTCGGGGGCGAGGCTGAGATAGGTGAGCGTGGCGAAGCCGCCGAAGCTCTGCCCGAGTACGCTCCACGGCCGCTCGCCCTGGAAGTACCGGCGCAGCAGTTCCGCGTCCCGGACGATCGAGTCGGCGCGGAAGTGACCGAGGTGGGCGGCCGCGGCCTCGTGGTCCGTGCCGAACCGGGCGAGGGTGCGCCGGTCGGCGGGGGTGGACCGTCCGGTGCCGCGCTGGTCCATGAGGACGACGCGGTGGTCCGCGAGTGCGCGGCGGAGCCAGGCGCCGGAGGCGTTCGGCCGTTCCGCCCGGCCGCCGGGGCCTCCTTGCAGCCAGAGCAGCCTGGGCAGGTCCTCGTGTTCCCATCCCTCGGCCACGACTTCGCGGGCGAACAGGCTGATGGCCGGGGAGCCGGGAGCACCGTGGTCGAGCGGGACGTCGATGGTGTGGTCGGTGCAGACCAGGCCGCCGTGGCGGTAGGAGACGGGCTGGGGCGTGGGCATGTTCGCTCCTTGTCGCGGGGAGGGGCGTGGCGGCGGGCCGGTCCTCGGGGACGGCGGGCCGGTGAGCGGGCGGGCTGAGGGCTGTCCCGCGATCCCCGGCGGACGCGCGGCCGGGGATCGCGGGACAGCCCTCAGTGGCGGGCAGGCCTTCGGGCCTGCCCGCCACGGACCGGACTCAGTAGCCGGCGACGCCCAGGTCCCGGCAGATCTCGACGAGCTCGGGGTGCACGTAGCGCCCGTTCTCCTCGATGGCGACCCCGTCCAGGTAGATGGACGGGCCGAGCACGCTGCCGTCGGTGTGGGCGGCGGCGACCCACGGCTCGCCGCCGATCCAGGCGCCCTTGGTGCCGATGCCGAGCTCCACGCAGCCGAAGACGCGCTCGTCCTCGACGATGCGGCCGGTCGGGGCGAGGACTCCCGGGTTGAAGCCGAGCGACCAGTGGGCCACGCGGAACATGTTCGGGTCGTCGAAGGACTCCATCCAGCGGCGGAAGGTGTCCGCGTCGGCGCCGCCCTCGATCTTGGTGACGACACCCTTCTCGACGGTGCAGCGGACCGGGGAGCGCAGCAGGCCGATCTCGTCCGGCGGCCACAGGGCGCCGTCGAAGACGAGGACGCCGTCCTGGGTCTCCTCCAGCGGGTTCCAGGAGATCTGGCCGGACAGCATGACCGTCTCGCCCGGGTTCTCGGCGGGCTTGCCGCGCAGGTTGATCGGGCGGTCGCCGTTGCGGCCGACGAGGTCGGTGCCGTTGGCGGAGGTGATGCGCACCTCGTCCGCGGCCTCCAGGAGCGCGACCAGGGCCTTGCCCAGGCGGATGACGCCCTGGAAGTCGGGACGGCCGACGGTGGCGACGAGCATCTGGACGTCCATCGCCGTGAGGTTGGTGTAGCGGCAGCCGTTGGCCATCGCGGCGCGGAAGGCGTCGGAGTGCATCAGGTACGAGACGGCGAACTCGATCCAGACGTCGGCGTCCGCAATCGCTCCGGCGACGGGGCGGGGCGGTTCCATGGAGGCGCCGGGCAGCGTCTCGTACCAGACGATGACGGGGTGGGCGCCGGCCGCTGCGACGGCCTGCGCGGTGGCTTCGAGCACCCGCCGGTCGCTGCTCGTGTCACCCGTGAGGACGACGTGCTCGCCCCGCTTGACGAGCATGACCTCCTCGACGAGCTTGCGGGCGGCCAGGGCCAGCTCGAAGCTGAGGTACTCGGAACGCGGTTCGAGCCTGCTGTACATGTCCACGATGGGTTCTCCTTGCCTTGCGGGTGGTGCGAGTGGTGCGGGTGGTGGCTTGGGGGCCTCTGGGTCAGGCCTTGAGAATCTGGGCGGAGTCGCCGAGCGAGCTGCCCGCGATCACGCCGGCGCCGATCAGGTTCAGCTCCTCGTCCGCGGCGGGGCCGCGCAGCTTGCGGTAGACGACGCGGACGGCCAGGGCTCCGAGGACCAGCCAGCACGCCTGCGGGGTGAGGATGAGGAGGCCGGTGGCGAGCATGACGCCCATCTGGCGCCGGGTGCCGCCGATCAGCTGTACGGCCGCGCCCGGGATCGCCCAGAGCAGCATGGTGCGTACCGCGTCGGGGTCGCTGAGCCCGCTCTTGATGGTGTCGGCGTACACCTTGGCGACGGGCGGGATGAGGCCCTGTCCGAAGTAGGAGCGCCAGGCGACGGCGACGACGACCAGGGCGACACCGAAGCCGATGAGGGCGGCCAGGAACTGCTGGCGGCGCCCCTCGCGCTCGTACGGGTTCCAGGGCCGGTGGTCCCTGCGCAGCAGCCAGCCCGCCTTGAGGTCGTAGCCCATGTCGGCGAAGGCCGGGCCGGTGGCGGACACATAGCCGATCAGGAGGGCGAGCGGCACGGAGGGGATGCCCATGGCGAGGCCCAGGATCAGGAAGATCAGGGTGACCGCGAAGGACGGGAACCATCCGGACTGCATCGCCGCGAGCCCGACGATCAGCTCGTGGACGAGCGCGGCGAAGGCCGCGAACAGGACCCAGCCGACGATGCCCAGGGGGCTCATGTCGCCGAGGAGGCCACCGAGGACGGCGAGTACGACGGCGCCGGCGGTGAAGAGCGCGTAGCCGCGGACCAGGGCGAGGCGCAGGGCCCGCTCGTCGACGGTGTACTCGACGGTCGGGTCGGTGACGGCGAGGGTCGCGGCCGACTCCTCGGCACGCGCGGCCTCGGCGTCCTTCTTGCGGGCGCGTCGGCCGACCAGCAGGTGCACGGCCTGCCCGAGGGCGACGATCCCCGCACCGACCATGACGCCGTGCGGGATGAACCCGGCGCCGAGGTCGGTGCCGAAGAAGTCGGGGCTGTACTGGCGCAGCATGAGGCCGATGCCGAACATCATCAGCGCCCAGACGTTGCCGAGGAAGGCCACGCCGGCGGCGGAGAGCGGCAGGCTGAGGAGCGTTCCGGCCAGTCCGACGACGGTCCCGCCCGCCAGGATCAGCGCGCGACGGCCTCCCCGGTCGCCGGCCTTGATG
The DNA here is from genome assembly GCF_043199535.1 of Streptomyces sp. NPDC048590. NCBI lineage: Bacteria > Bacillati > Actinomycetota > Actinomycetes > Kitasatosporales > Streptomycetaceae > Streptomyces > Streptomyces sp. NPDC048590. The sequence goes on from NZ_JBICWC010000013.1 coordinate 179,518, forward strand.
GTCTCGGCGGCCGCGGTGCCCGGAGGCCAGGCGGCGTCGGCGGGCAGCAGCCGGGAGCCGAACGCGCGGTAGAGCACCCAGGCGTCCACGATGAGGCCGATGAAGGACCCGGCGAGCATCGGCCAGACCAGGTCCTGGCGCCCGAAGACGTACGGGATGGCCACGGAGGTGAGCAGAGCGTTGGCCGAGGCGAAGGTCGCCGCGGAGATGGCGCTCTGGGCGAGGTTCTGCCGGTGCACGGACTTCATGCGGCGCAGGAAGCCGAGCGGGATGCGGCCGATGAGCATGGCCACGAGGGCGCCGACGACGGAGGTGTTGGCGGAGATGCCCAGCTTGGACACCAGGTCGATGCCGATCACGGCGCCGACCGCGGCGAGCACCACCAGGATGACCAGCAGCACGGGCTCGAGGACGCGCGGGTGGGACCCCGTCTCCTCGGCGTGGGAGCCGGACGGCGGTGGTACGTGGTGGTGCGGGGCGGAGGCTTGGTGCGCCACGGGGCACCCCCTTCGGTGAGCGGGACTGGGGAGCGCTGTCTCCCGGTGCGCGGGCAGGGCGGGGCGCACCATCGGCACGGGAGTGCCGCGGGATCGAGCGGTGTGCGGTTGGGAGGGTTCAGCCGCCGAGCGCCGCGGTGATCTCCGCGGCTCCGGCGCGTACCAGCGGTACGAGGGTGTCGACGGCTCTGTCCACGCGGTGGGAGGGCCCGATCACGGTGAGGGAGGCCGCGACGGCTCCGCCCTGGAGGACCGGGGCCGAGACCGCGGTGACGGCCTCGTCGTACTCGCCGTAGCTGACGCAGTGGCCCTCGGCGCGGACCTGCGCGTAGCAGGTGAGCAGGGCGTCCAGGTCCGTGATGGTCCGGTCGTTGAAGCGGGCCAGCCCCGCGGGGTCGAACATCTGCCGGATCTCGCGTTCGGGGTGGTACGCGAAGATGGTGTGGCCGGACGCTCCCGCGTGGCCGGGCATGACCGCGCCGATGATGGCGGTGTACCGGACGGGGCCGGTGCCGTCGACGGCCGCCGCGCAGCGGTAGCTGGAACCGTGCGGGACGTTGAGCACGATGCTCTCGCCCGTCTCACGGAGCAGCCGGGCGAGTATCGGCCGGGCGAGCGAGGGCATGACCCCGCTGTGCTCGCCGACCCGGGCGAGCCGGGAGAGGGCCGGGCCGGGGCGGTAGCGACGGCTGACGTCGTCGCAGATCAGGAAGGCCCGCGCGGTCAGGGTGGTGAGCAGTCGCTGGACCACCGCCTTGTCCCAGCCGTGGTGGCGGGCGAGTTCGCTGACACCCCACTCGGGGCGCTGCTCGGTGAAGGTGAGGAGGACGGCGAGGGCGCGGTCCACGGTCTGCAGGACGCCCGGTGCCTGGGGTGTGGCCGGGGTGGTGCCGTCGCCGTGGTCCGCCATGGGCCGGCCTCCTTCGTGCGGGTGGTTCCCGTGCCGCCCGGTGTGTCGGCGGCACCTGTCGGTGCGGAAATCGCAACGGCGTTGCGTTTTCCGGCGACAGGATGCGGGCGCGCCGTCCGGGTGTCAAGGGTGTCCCGGGGACCGGACAGGCGACGTGGCGGCGGGGCCGGGCAACCGGGCGGGCCCGGACATGCCGCGGCGCACCCCTCCCGGCCTGGAGGGGTGCGCCGCCGCAGGTGCGCCGAAGGTGCCGCCGGGGCCGTCAGGCTCCCCGCTCCGGGACGGCGCGCTCCGACGCGTCCTCGCGGGGGACGGGCTGCTCGACGAGGGCGAGCACCCTGTTCGCCATGAAGCGGGCGGTACGGACAACTGATCCACTTCGGGTGACTTCACTCACTTCCACCACACCTCGGCGGACCGCGGTCTCCACCCTCCGACCGGCCCTGGAAGCCACCATCTCGTACGTCCTCGTCGTGTCACCCGCGTCCACGACTATCTCCACACGATCGCCCTTCATTGATCCAATCCCCCTTCTGCGACGGTCCGTTGAGAAATCGCACGGGCCACGGGGCCTGGATCTCCGGCTCCCTGACCACTCCTCAATTCTCCCATCGGGCACTGACAATCGATGGGTGGGCGAGGGCGCGGCCTCTGAGCGCGCCGCGCCGTGGATACGTAAGCTGTGCCTCGTCAGGCGGACCGGCAGCGGGGATGGGCAGACGATGGCGATGATGCGGCTCCGGCGCGAGGACCCGCGTGTCGTCGGATCGTTCAGGCTGCACCGGCGACTGGGTGCCGGGGGCATGGGCGTCGTCTATCTGGGTTCCGACCGGCGCGGCCAGCGGGTGGCGCTCAAGGTGATCCGCCCCGATCTGGCGGAGGACCAGGAGTTCCGCTCGCGTTTCGCCCGCGAGGTGTCCGCCGCCCGGCGGATCCGTGGCGGCTGTACGGCACGGCTGGTGGCCGCCGATCTGGAGGCCGATCGCCCCTGGTTCGCGACGCAGTACGTGCCGGGTCCCTCGCTGCACGACAAGGTGATGGAGGAGGGGCCGCTGTCGGCCGTGGAGGTCGCCTCGATCGGGGCGGCGCTCTCGGAGGGTCTGGTGGCGGTGCACGAGGCAGGCGTGGTGCACCGGGACCTGAAGCCGTCCAACATCCTCCTCTCCCCCAAGGGCCCCAGGATCATCGACTTCGGCATCGCCTGGGCGACCGGGGCCAGCACGCTCACCCACGTGGGGACCGCCGTGGGCTCGCCGGGTTTCCTGGCGCCCGAGCAGGTCCGGGGCGCGGCGGTGACGCCCGCGACGGACGTGTTCTCCCTGGGTGCCACCCTGGCCTACGCCGCGATGGCCGACTCTCCCTTCGGCCACGGCAGTTCCGAGGTGATGCTCTACCGGGTCGTCCACGAGGAGCCGCACCTGTTCGACGTGCACGACGCGCTCGCCCCGCTGGTCCGCGCCTGCCTGGCGAAGGACCCGGAGGAGCGGCCGAGCACGCTGCAGCTCTCCATGCGGCTCAAGGAGATCGCGGCCCGTGAGGCTCAGGGGCTCCAGGAACGCAGGCCGCCCGCACAGCGCGCCGATCAGGAGCTGGACCGGCCGACGGGCCGGCTGGAGGGCCAGTACACCGAACAGTCCACCCGCCGCTCCGCCGGCCCCTCCCCGGCGCAGCGGACGCAGGGCCGGCGTCCCGCGTCGTCGCGGCCTGCCGCGCCTCGCACCGGGGGTTCACAGCCGCGGGGCACGCGCGGCGGGCCTCGCTCCGGTCAGCAGCCGCCAGGACCCAGGCGGACGAACGGCGGCCAGGCGTCCCGGCCCGGGGTGCGGACGACGTCCACGGGCAAGGGCGGGAAGCGGCGTCCCGCCAATCCACGGCTGCTGCGTCAGCGGCTGGTGGTCTTCGTCGTGGTGACGCTCCTGGTCGCGCTGGGGATCGCGGCGGCGCAGGGCTGCCAGGGACCGGCACGCGGCCTCGGGGACGCCCCGTCGCACACCTACGACGGGGCGGCGGTCCTCACCCCACCGGCGGGCTCCGCCGGAGCGCCTGGCTGACCCGGTACCGCCCCGGCCGGGCGGCCGGTACCGGTGGGCGCGCCCCGGCCGCCGAGGGGGCCTCGTGCTCCTCCGGCGGGTCAGACGCGGGTCGCGTAGAAGGCGACGGCGGAGGCCGCCGCGACGTTGAGGGAGTCCACCCCGGCGTCCATGGGGATGCGCACATGGGCGTCCGCGGCGCCGAGCGCCTCCGGGGTGAGCCCGTCCCCCTCCGTCCCGAAGACGAGGGCCAGCCTCTCGTACCGTCGCGCGACGAGCTCGTCGAGGGTGATCGAGCGGTCGCTGAGGCAGAGGGCCGCCGTCGTGAACCCTGCTCGGCTCAGGAGACCGATGTCGTCGGGCCACGAGGTGAGACGCGTCCACGGGACGTGGAAGACGGAGCCCATCGACACCTTGACCGCACGACGGTACAGCGGGTCGGCGCAGCGCGGGGTGAGCAGGACGGCGTCGACACCGAGCGCCGCGGCGTTGCGGAAGGCGGCTCCGAGGTTGGCGTGGTCGACGATGTCCTCGAACACGGCGACCCGCCGGACACTCCCACGCTCAGGGTCGAGCAGCGTGCCGGGGTCGGGCAGCGGCTTGCGCTGCATGGAGGCGAGGGCTCCCCGGTGGACGTGGTAGCCGGTCACCTTCTCCGCGAGTGCGGGTGTCACCACGTGGACGGGCGCCGTGGCCTCCTCGATGACGTCGCGCATGACGTCGGTCCACTTGGGCGTGAGCAGCATCGACCGCATGGCGTAACCGGCGTTCGCGGCGCGCCGGATCACCTTCTCGCCCTCGGCGATGAACAGCCCCTCCGCGGGCTCCCGCCGTCGCCGGAGTTCGACGTCGGTCAGGCCGGTGTAGTCGCTCAGGCGCGGATCGTCCGGGTCGTCGACGGTGATGAGTTCTGCCACGGGGTGCTACTTGCCTTGTCAGGTGGGTGGGAGGAGCGCGGGACTAGGGAGTGTCTTCAAAGTAGTGTCGTCCGCCCGGAGGGCGGGGCCGGCGGCGTCCGGTGCGTGCGATCGCAAGGCGGAGGAGGGAGCCACTGCGGAGCATTGGCGAGTGACGACAACGCCGCGAGGGTGCGTGCCGGACGCCGCCGGGCAGACAGGACTTCGAAGACACGGCCTAGGGCCGCTCAGCCGGCGAGCCGGCCTTCGGGGTCCGGGCCGACGGAGACGACGTCGCCGATGACGATGACCGCGGGGGGCCGTACCTCTTCGGCGACGACCCGCTCCCCGACGTCGGCCAGGGTCGCGTCGACCCTGCGCTGGGCGGCGGTGGTGCCCTCCTGGACCAGGGCCACCGGGGTGTCGGGGGACTTCCCGTGGGCGATGAGTGCCTGGGCGATCGAACCGATCTTGTCCACGGCCATCAGCAGGACGAGGGTGCCGCGCAGCTGTGCGAGGGCCGCCCAGTCGACCAGGGAGCGCGGGTCGTCGGGGCCGACATGGCCGCTGACCACGGTGAATTCGTGGGCGACACCCCGGTGGGTCACGGGGATCCCGGCTGCCCCGGGCACCGAGATGGAGCTGGAGATCCCGGGCACGACGGTGCAGGCGATCCCCTCTGCGGCCAGCGCCTGGGCCTCTTCCATGCCGCGGCCGAAGACGAAGGGGTCGCCGCCCTTGAGGCGGACCACGGACTTGCCGGCCTTCACGTGGTCGATCAGCGCCTGGTTGATCGCCTCCTGGGCCATGAAGCGGCCGTACGGGATCTTCGCGGCGTCTATGACCTCGACGTGGGGCGGGAGCTCGTCGAGCAGGTCGCGCGGGCCGAGGCGGTCGGCGATGACGACGTCGGCCTCGGCGAGCAGCCTGCGGCCGCGGACGGTGATCAGGTCGGGGTCGCCGGGTCCGCCCCCGACGAGGGCGACGCCGGGAGCGCGGGTGCGGTGGTGCGGGGCGGCGAGGGTGCCGTCGCGGAGCCCTTCGACGATGGCGTCGCGGACGGCGGCGGAGTGCCGGGGGTCGCGGCCCTGGGAGGTGGTGGTGAGCACGGCGACCGTGATGCCCTCGCTGCGGCCCGTGGCGGGTGTCCACGCGGTGGCGGCCTCCGCGTCGTCGCTGCGGACGCACCAGGTGCGGGTCCGTTCCGCCTCGGCCGACGCGGCGTCGTTGGCCGCGGGGTCCGAGGACGCCACCAGGGCGTACCAGGTGTCGGCGAGGTCCCCGTCCTGGTACCGGCGGCGCTCCCAGCGGATCTCGCCCGAGTCGGCCATCGCCTCGACCGACGCGGTCGCGGACGGGGAGACCAGCGTGATGTCGGCACCCGCGGCGATCAGGGCGGGCAGCCGCCGCTGCGCGACCTGGCCGCCGCCGACGACGACGACGCGGCGCCCGTGCAGGCGCAGTCCGACGGGGTAGGCGGGGTGATCGTCGTACTCGGCCATGGTCGTGCGTGCTCCTCGTACGGGTGCGGTGTGCTGCGGGCCGCTGCGGCGGTGGAGCGGCGGTGAGGTGAGCTGGGTGAGGCGGTGACGCGTGCGACCACGATACGCGGGCGGCGCACCGGCGGGCCCTGGAGCCCGGACCGCGCCCGGACGGGCAGGTGCTCGTCCGGGCGCGGAGGGGCGGGGGCTACTTCTCCGTGACGCCCGCCGAGTCGAACGTGGCGACGTCGTGCATGGCGCGGGCGGCGCTCTGGACGATGGGGAGCGCGAGCAGCGCGCCCGTGCCCTCTCCGAGCCGCAGGTCGAGGTCGACCAGGGGCCGCAGGCCCAGCTTGTTGAGGGCCGCCACATGGCCCGGCTCCGCGCTGCGGTGGCCGGCGATGCACGCGGCGAGCGCCTCGGGAGCGATCGCCCGGGCGACCAGGGCTGCGGCCCCGGCGCTCACACCGTCCAGGATCACCGGGGTACGCAGGGAGGCTCCGCCCAGCAGGAATCCGGCCATCGCGGCGTGCTCCAGGCCGCCGACCGCGGCCAGCACGCCGATCGGGTCGTTCGGGTCGGGCTGGTGCAGTTCCAGGGCGCGGCGGACGACGTCGACCTTGCGGGCGTGCATCTCGTCGTTGATCCCAGTCCCGCGGCCGGTGACCTCCGCCGGGTCCATACCGGTGTAGACGCAGATCAGGGCGGCGGACGCGGTGGTGTTGGCGATGCCCATCTCGCCGGTGAGCAGGCCCTTGTTGCCGGCCGCCACCAGGTCGCGGGCCGTCTCGATGCCCACCTCGATCGCGGCGAGGACCTCTTCGCGGGTGAGGGCGGGACCGGTGGTGAAGTCGGCGGTCCCGGGGCGGACCTTCCTGGGCAGGAGGCCGGGTGTCGCGGGGAGTTCGGCAGCGACACCGACGTCGACGACGCAGACCTCGGCGCCGACCTGGGCTGCGAAGGCGTTGCAGACAGCGCCGCCGCCGAGGAAGTTGGCCACCATCTGGCCGGTGACCTCCTGCGGCCACGCGGTGACGCCCTGGGCGTGGACCCCGTGGTCACCGGCGAAGATCGCGACTGCCGCCGGTTCCGGTACGGGCGGCGGGCACAGCCGGGAGAGCCCGGAGAGCTGCGCGGAGATGATCTCCAGCATGCCGAGCGCGCCGGCGGGCTTGGTCATCCTCTTCTGGCGCTCCCACGCCTCGCCGAGCGCCTTGGCGTCGAGGGGACGGATACCGGCGATGGTCTCCTGGAGCAGGTCGTGCGGCTCCTCGCCGGGCAGCGCCCGGCGGCCGTACGTCTCCTCGTGGACGACCCAGGACAGCGGGCGGCGCTTGGACCAGCCGGCCTGCATCAGCTCGGGCTCGTCGGGGAACTCGTCGACGTATCCGACGCAGAGGTAGGCGACGACCTCGAGGTGGTCGGGCAGACCGAGCGCGCGGACCATCTCACGCTCGTCGAAGAAGCTGACCCAGCCGACCCCGAGGCCCTCCGCGCGGGCGGCGAGCCACAGGTTCTCCACGGCGAGGGCCGAGGAGTACGGGGCCATCTGCGGCTGGGTGTGCCGGCCGAGGGTGTGGCGGCCGCCGCGGGTGGGGTCGGCGGTGACGACGATGTTCACCGGGGTGTCGAGGATCGCCTCGATCTTCAGTTCCTTGAACTGCTTGGCGCGGGCCTTGGGGAGCGACTTCGCGTACGCGTCCCGCTGGCGCTGGGCCAGTTCGTGCATCGAGCGGCGGGTCTCGGCGGACCGGATGACGACGAAGTCCCAGGGCTGGGAGTGGCCGACGCTGGGCGCGGTGTGGGCCGCCTCCAGGACCCGCAGGAGCACCTCGTGCGGGATCGGGTCGCTGCGGAAGCCGTTGCGGATGTCCCGGCGCTCGCGCATCACGCGCAGGACCGCTTCGCGCTCCGCGTCGTCGTAGCCGGGGGCGGGAGCCGACGCCGGGTCCGTGGCCGCGGCGGGGACGACCGCCGGGCCGCCGTCCGGCGTCTCGGCCGCGCCGGGTACGTCCACGGGTTCGGGCTCACCGGGGGCGCCGGAGTCCGGAGCGTGCGTCCCCGCGGCGTCCGGCGACTCGACCGGCTCCTGGGGCTCCACGGCCTCCTGGACCGCCTCGGCCTCCGGGGCCTGCTCCTCCAGGGGTGCGTCCGCCGGGAGGCCGGCGTCCGGGGTCTCGATGATCTCGGGACCCGTGCCGTGCTCCGGCGTCCGATCGGCGAAGGTCCGGGGACCGTGCTCGGGCGTCGAACCGGGGAGCGTACGGGGGCCGTGCTCGGGCACCTGCCCGGCGAGGCCGTGAAGGGCGCCGGGTGCCTCGGGACCGGCCTGCGACGGGACGACTGCCTGGGGGGCCGGCACGGGCTCGACGGTCTCGGGCTCCACGGTCTCGGGCTCCACCGGGGCCGGGGTTTCGGCCGGCGCCTCGGGCTGCTCGGCGACGAGCGGCCCCGAGAACTCGGCGACCGCGGGCTCGACCGGCGCGAACTCGGCGACCGCGGGCTCGACCGGCGCCGCCTCGGCGGCGGCCTGCGGCTCGGGAAGGGCCGTCTGCTCGGGAAGGGCCGTCTCCGCCGGAACGGCAGCCTGTGCCGGAACGGGCGCCTGGTCAGCGGGCACCTGGTCGGAGTGGGCCACGTGTCCGGGGCCCGCCTGCTCCTCCGGGACGGCCTGCCGCACCGGCTCCGCGGGCTGCGGTGCCGGCGTGAAGGCGGCCGGGGACTCGGGCGCGACGACCGGGTCGGGCGCGGACACGGCCACCGAAGGCTCGGCGGGGTACGGGTCGGCCTCGGGGCTCACCTCGGGCTCGCCCATGGCCGGCGGCTGCACCGGAGCGGCGGGCTCCGCGGGCGCCGCAGGCGTTTCGAAGACGTGGGGCTCGGACGGGGCCTGTGCGGGGAGCTCTTCGGCGGGCTCGGCCACCGGCTCGACAGCGGCTTCGGGAACCGCGTTCGTGTCCGGGGCCACCGCCGCCGCCTCCGCCGGTGCGGTGTCCGGGGCCACCGCCGCCGCCGCCTCCGCCGGTGCGACGGACTCCTCGGGGACAGCATGCGGTTCGGGTACGAAGTGTTCGACGGCGGGAGCGGGCTCCGCGGCGGCGGAGGTCGCCTCAGGCACGCGAGCCGGTTCGGCTTCCGGCTGCGCCACGGGCTCCTGGGGCGCCCAGGCGGTCGCCGCCTGCGGCGGGATCTCGCCCAACTGCGGGCCGGGCAGCGGCGCCTCGTCCACGGGGAAGTCGAAGTACTCGGGGCCGGTCGTCGGCGGCCCGGCGTGCCTGACCGGCACGGAGTGCTGCGGTCCGGCGGGGCCCCGGTCCGCGAGCGAGCGGACCACACCACCCGTCTGCGGGCCGCCGTAGGACGGCGCCTCCGTGGATGCGGGACCGCGGTGCAGCGGGCGGCGGGCGGGCGCCGCGGCGGCGGCGGGCACCTGGACCGGCGTGTGCGCCGGGATGCGTACGCCGTTGACCTCTGCCACCCCTGCGCCGTACGTGCCGTTCGCGGTCGGCTCCTGCCCCGGGTACTGCTCGGGCGAGGCGGCCGGAGCGTCGCTCCACGCGCCCTGGGCCGCGGGCATCAGCAGGAGGTCGTCGTCCTCTGCGGTGTGCTCGGAGGGTTCGAGGTAGGTGTAGGCGTCCTGGGCGGGGATGCCCGGCTGCTCCACCATGCCTGCGTTCTCCGGCAGTCCCTCGCCCGGGATCTGGCCGGTGTCAGTCATGCGTACCCCTCGCCCATCGTCAGTGCTCCTTCGCCCTTCGCCCGGGATGCCCGAACCACGGCACGCCGGTGCTCGTCAACAAGAACGAGCGGGCTCCCCGCGCGGCACGAAACGCGCGCGGAGGTATACATTCTCGCGGTCGTTCGCCGCCGCGACAGACAGTTCTGCCTCGGCTCGCTGTGGACTGCGCCACGTTGCGCGTCCCCCGGTCACGCCGTACCACATCACGGACCAAAACGGTCCGCTTTTCCGGACATTGACGAACGAAATGTCGAACGTCCGGGCGCGGTACAACAATCGGTCAGCCTACCTCGCGCCTCTCGGCAGGCCGCTCAGGGGGCGAGGTCGGTACGCACCGCGGACAGCAGGAAGACCACGGAGCGTTCACGCTCCGCCCAGTCGGACGTGTCCATCTCGACGGACTGGAGCAGGGCGCACTCCACGGTGTACCCGTTCCCGGCGAGGGCGGCGCCCAGCGCCTCCGCCTCGTCCCGGTTCGAGGCGTGGGTGACGATGCGTTCCGGCCGCCGGTCGGCCACCGCGGTGGCCACGCGGGCGCCACCGCCGCCGATGCGTACGACGTCGGGCTCGGGCAGGCTCTCCAGCACGTGCGGGGCGACGCCCCGGACGACCTGGACACCGACCTGGAAGGTACGGGCGGCCTCGGCCGTCCGGGCGCAGGCGGCGGGGTCCTTGTCCACGGCTATGACCGCCGCGCCGAAGCGGGCCGCCTCCACGGCGAGGGCGCCGCTCGCGGAGCCGATGTCCCAGACCAGGTCGCCCGTGCGCGGGCCGAGCCGCGCGAGCTGGGCGGCGCGCAGGCCCGGGGACTCCCCCTCGCCGTTCTCCCCCGAGCCGCCGTAGGAGGCGGCGGGCAGAGCCCATCCGCGTACGCCCTCGGGGTGGGCGGGGCGCCGGCCGGCGATCCAGGCGCCGCCCGCGGCGGCCTCGGGGCCGCTGCCGACGACGATGACGACGTTGGGGTCGCGCCAGGTGTGATCGGCCGTCTTGTCGGAGGTGAGGACGGTGACCCGCTCCCGTACGGTGCCGAGTTCCTCGCAGATCACGAAGGTGCGGTGCACGTTCTCGAGCAGCAGGGCGAGTTCGGCCGGGCCGGCGCCGGGGGACGTGAGCACCGCGACCTTGTGGTGCGCGCGGATGACGTTGACGGCGCGCCGCAGGGTGCGGGGGTGGGCCACGACGATCTGTGCGTCGTCCCACGGCATTCCGGCCCGGGCGAAGGCGGTGGCCACGGATGACACTGCGGGCACGACCTCGACCTCGAGCCCGTGTTCGGGCTTGCGCAGTGTGCGCACCACCCCGAAGAAGCCCGGGTCGCCGTCGGCGAGGACCACGGCGCTCCCGCGGTGCCCGGCGATCCTGCGGGCGGCCAGGTCGACGCTTCCGAGGCGGATGCGTTCCGCGCGCCCGGGGACCTCGGGGAGTTCGAGGTGGTGGGCGGCGCCGGCGACGAGCGTGGCGGCGGAGAGTGCCGCCGTGGCCGCGCTGGTCAGTGGTGAACCGTCCCAGCCGATCACCGTGACGCGGTCGGCCATCGTCGTCAGTCTCCTGGGGGTTCGGCAGGCGGGGATCTCCGCGAGGTGTGCGGAGCAAGGGTGAGCGTATCCAATCCGCGCCCACGCCCCGCCAGGGGCTCCCGGTGTCCGCGCGGAGGTCAGTTCCAGTCGTTGTAGGCGCCGTATCCGCCCGCCTCCGCCAGCTGCTCGGCGACACCTTCCAGGTCCTCCGGCAGGAGGCCCCAGACGATGAGGTCGGTCCTGATGTCGGTCCAGCCTCCGTCCTCGGTCGCCGTCCTGGCTATGCGGGCGTTGCGCAGCACTCCCTCGCTGATGCAGCCCAGCTTCTGGGCGACCTGCTGGGACGCGGTGTTCCCGGCAGGGGTGCGCAGCTCGATGCGTTCGAAGCCCTGGTCGCGGAAGAGCCACTCGGCCACGGCGAGCACCGCCTCGGTGGCGTATCCCTCACCGCGCGCCCAGGGGGCGGTGATGTAGCGGACCTCGGTGGCCAGGGTGCGCCGGTCGGTGTTCAGGAGGCGTACGGATCCGACGAGGCGCTGGGTGAGGAACTCCGTGACGGCGAAGACGATGCCGCCGCCCTGCGTGCGCTCGGCGGGCGCGATCCGGCGGACCCAGCGTTCCGCGTCGACCTGGGTGTAGGGATGCGGCGCCTCGGTCCACGCGGTGACCAGTTCGTCGTTCATCATCTCGATGTACGCCGGGACGTCGGCCATGTCGAAGGGGCGCAGCACCAACCTGTCCGTGCTGATGGAGATGGACGGGAAGGTTGCAGTCATGCGCAGCTCCATGCCGAAGACCGTGTAAAGGTTCCAGCATGCAGCATCGCGCCGGGTGCCCGCATCGCCGGGTGGGTACGACGGAGCCCCGCGCGGCCCTGGCGGGTCGCGCGGGGCTCCGCGTCAAGTGGTGAGCCCGGGTCAGGACTTGGCGGGCTGTCCGAACGCGGGGATGATCGAGCCCTTGTAGGTGTCCTCGATGAACTTCTTCACCTCGTCGCTGTTGAGGAGCTTCTCGAGCTTCTGGACCCGGGGGTCGGCCTCGTTGCCCTTCTTGACGACCAGGACGTTGGCGTACGGGTTGCCCTCGGCCTTCTCCAGGGCGAGGGAGTCCTTGCCCGGCTGGAGACCCGCCTCGATGGCGTAGTTGCCGTTGATGACGGCGGCGTCGACGTCGTCCAGGGCGCGGGGCACGGTGGCGGCCTCCAGCTCCTTGAACTCCAGGCCCTTCTTGTCCGTGATGTCGCTGAGCTTGGCGTTGGTGCCCACGCCGTCCTTGACGGTGATCAGGCCGTTGGCGGCGAGCAGCTGGAGCGCGCGGCCCTCGTTGGTGGTGTCGTTGGGCACGGCGACGGTCTGGCCGGGCTTGATGTCCTTGAGGTCCTTGACCTTATTGGAGAAGAGGCCGAGGGGCTCGAGGTGGACGTCGACGACCGGGACGAGGTGGGTGCCGTTCTTCTTGTTGAAGTCGTCCAGGTAGGGCTTGTGCTGGAAGTAGTTGGCGTCGATCTGGCCGCTCTCGGTGGCGGTGTTCGGCAGGACGTAGTCCGTGAACTCCTTGACCTCCAGCTTGAGGCCCGCCTTCTCCGCCAGGTTCTTCTTGACGAAGTTCAGGATGTCGGCGTGCGGCGTCGGGGACGCGCCGACGACAAGCGGCTTGGAGGTGTCCGCGCCGGCGCCGGTCTCGCCCTTGGCGGCCGGGTCGGAGTCCGTGCCGCAGGCGCTGAGGCCCAGGGCGAAGGCGGCGGTGACGGCGACAGCAGCGGTGATCTTGATGTTCTTACGCACGAAGAGTGCCTCTTTCCGGTGGTGATGGTGGTGCGCCCGGACAAGGAGTTCGGGCTTCATGGGGAGGGAAGTCTCAGGAGGCGGTGCGGCCGCGACGGGCCAGCAGGCGCACGGCGCCGTCGCCGATGAGCTGGACGACGGTCACGATGACGACGAGCAGCACGACGGTGATCAGCATGAACTGGTCGTCGAAGCGCTGGAATCCGTAGGTGACCGCCTTGGAGCCGAGCCCTTCGCCGCCGACCGCGCCGGCCATCGCGGAGTATCCGATGAGGACGATCACGGTGGTGGTCACGGCGGAGACGAGCGAGGGCAACGCCTGCGGGAGCAGGACCTTGCGGATGATCGTCGGGATGGATCCGCCCATCGACTGGACGGCTTCGACGAGTCCGTGGTCGACCTCGCGCACCGCGGTCTCGACGAGCCGCGCGAAGAAGGGGATGGCCCCGACCGCCAGCGGCACGATCATCGCGGACGGCCCGATGAAGGTGCCGACCACCCAGGTGGTGAACGGGATCAGGGCGATCAGCAGGATGATGAACGGCAGCGAGCGGCCGATGTTCACGATCGCGCCGACGACCTTGTTCACCAGGGTGTTCTGCAGCAGCCCGCCCTTGTCGGTGAGCACGAGCAGGATGCCGAGGGGCAGACCGCCGGCGACGGTGACGAGCGTGGACCAGAGCACCATGTAGAGGGTGTCGATGGTTCCCTGGGTGAGCAGTGGCTGCATCTCGGACCAGGTCACTTCGCCACCTCCTTGGTGAGCGGTGCGGTGGGGGCGGGGGTGTCCGTGGCGTCGGCGGGTCCGCCGGAGACGATCTCGGCCTGGAGTCCCTGTTCGCGCAGGAAGCCGATGGGCACGACGTTCTCCTCGAAGCGGCCGGGAAGCTCGATGCGCATCCTGCCGATCTGCTTGCCGCCCACGGTGTCCATGGCGGCGCCGAGGATCGAGATGTCGATGTTGTACGTGCGGGAGAGCTGCGAGATGACGGGCTGGGCCGCGGCCTCACCGTGGAAGGTGACGTCCACGACGGTGGAGCCCGGGCCGGAGGCGGTGCCGCCGACGGGGAACAGCTCGTCGGCGAGCTCGGAACCGGGGGTGGCGAGCAGGGAGCTGACCGTCCCCGATTCGACGATGCGGCCCTTCCTCATCAGTGCGGCCGAGTCGCAGATCGTCTTGACGACGTCCATCTCGTGCGTGATGAGCAGCACGGTGAGGCCGAGCTCCTGGTTGAGGTCGCGCAGCAGCTGGAGGATCGAGCGGGTGGTCTCCGGGTCGAGAGCGGAGGTCGCCTCGTCGGAGAGGAGGACCTTCGGGTCGCCCGCGAGGGCGCGGGCGATACCGACGCGCTGCTTCTGCCCGCCGGACAGCTGGCCGGGGTAGGACTTCGCCTTGTCGGCGAGGCCGACGAGGTCGAGCAGTTCGAGCGCCTTGGCGGTACGTGCCTGGCCGGAGAGGCCGAGGATCTCCAGGGGGAGCTCGACGTTGTCGCGCACGGTCCGCGAGTCCAGCAGGTTGAAGTGCTGGAAGACCATGCCGATGCGGCTGCGTGCCTGGCGGAGCTCCTTGCCGGCGCGGCGGCCGCGGCCGGCGAGGGCGGTCAGGTCCTGCCCGGCGACCGTCACGGTGCCGGAGGTGGGGCGTTCGAGGAGGTTGACGCAGCGGATCAGGGAGGACTTTCCGGCGCCGCTCTGTCCGATGACGCCGTAGACCTCGCCTTCGCGGACGTGCAGGTCCACCCCGTCCAGGGCGGTGACCTCACGGTCGCGTGACTGGTAGACCTTCGTGAGGCCCGAAGTGGTGATCACAGGGTTTCCGTCACTGTCGAGTGCGCGGCGCGGTGTCCGCCGGGCACGGGGCATTCGTCTGGTGAGACTGTTCTCAGTGGTCGACCGGTGGGAGTCTCGGCATGGTCCGGCCCCGGCAGCCGCCGGGTGCGGGGCATGCCCGGGCCGGCTCGGTCCGCTGGGTGCGGACGGCTCGGGCTCGGTCTCGCTTCGGGGCGCGAGGCTCAGGCGGGGGCCCTCAGAAGGCGCGCATTCGACACATACAACGAGCACCGGGCGTCGGGATCGCCTCGGTCGCAGGGGTGCGGTAGCTCGTCGTGGTCATGGCCCAAGTAAAACAGACGTAACAAGCCACCGATCCGCCGTGTCCGTATAGCGGACACCCCTGGACGCGGCGCCTCCCTCTCTCTTCCCTCTGCGCACACCGCCCTGACCTGCGAAAACGAAGATCTGTGGCTCGACGCCGTACGGAGAGCCCGGCGATCATGCCCTCCGACCCCTGTGGCAAAGGCCACGATCGCCGCGTCCGCGCCCCGTCGGGCCCGCGGCGGCGGGGCCGCACGCCGGGCGGCCTTCGGGCCGTAATACCCTCGACCTCATGCTCGACGCCCTGACGGTCGCGGTCGCCGTGACCGCGCTCGCCCTCGCCGCCTGGTGCGGATTCGCCGCCTACCGCGACCAGCCCACCAAGGACTGGCACTTCATCGGCATGGCCGTGGTCTCCGTCCTGGCACTGGCGCAGTTGCTCGTGGGCGTCGTGCAGCTGGCCCGGGGCGAGCGGCCCGACCAGGGCATGACGATCTTCATCGCGTATCTGATCGGCGCGTTCGCGACCGTACCGGCGGCAGGTCTCCTGTCGCTGTCGGAGCGGACCCGCTGGGGTTCGGTGACGGTGGCGGCCGGTGCGGTCGTGCTCGCCGTCCTCGAAGTGCGGCTCTACGACATCTGGGGAAACTGACCATGAGCGACACCGGCCGCGCGGACGCGCCCACCTCTTCCGCCCCGGAGCAGAGGCAGCAGTTCGAGCTCGGCAGCGGCCCGGGACGGGTACTCGTCTGGTTCTACGGGGTGTTCACCGTGGCCGCGGCGTCCCGCTCGATCGTCGAGATGATCCTCGACTTCGGGAAGGCACCTCTGGCCTACACCCTGTCGGCGGTCGCCGCGGTCGTATACGGCTTCATCACGTACTCGCTGGTGCGGGGAGGCGAGAAGGCGCGCAGGGCGGCGCTGATGTGCTGCGCCGCCGAGCTTGCGGGTGTGCTGATCGTCGGCACCTGGACCCTGGTGGAACCTTCCGCCTTCCCGGACAGCACCGTGTGGTCGGGCTTCGGGATGGGCTACCTGTTCATCCCGGTGATCCTTCCGGTCACCGGGATGATCTGGCTGCGCCGCGCCCGCCAGGCCTAGGGCCTGTCCGGCGGATCAGGTGCGGGGCGAGCCAGGGACCAGGCGTGCGGGGGCCGTTCAGGCGCTGGTCGCGAAGGCCGGGGCTTCGGCGTCCTTCTCCAGCAGGACGAGCCTGACGCCGTCGCCCCCGGTGGTGCTACCCACCAGGGTGTAGCCCGCCTTCCGGTAGAGCCGGAGGTTGCCCTCGCTCCGCTCCCCCGTGTGCAGACGGAAGCGGGTGGCCGAACGTCCGTCCGCCAGACCGGATTCGGCGGCCCGCAGGAGGCGGCTGCCGAGTCCGTGGTTGCGGAGCCTCGGGTGGACGCAGAGCTTGCCGATCCGCCCCGTGCCGTCGGTATCGCTGGATCCGCGTACGGAGCCGACCACTTCGTCACCGAGCCTGGCCACGAACACCAGGTCCGCGGCGACTTCACCGCGGACCGAGTCGAGACTCTGGACCAGGGGTTCGATCCGGTAGTTGCCGTAGAGCTCCGCCTCGCTCTGGAAGCAGAGGTACTGGAGCCTGAAGATCTGCTCGACGTCCCGCGCTTCCGCCGCCGAGATGGTCACACTCATGCCCATGTGTGCATGCCTCCCGCTCACCTGTCCACCGGTTGTCTACCGCTCCATTCCCCACCGTTCAGGAGCCGCAACCTCGGCCGCGAGCATTCTGCGCAGACATCCCAGGCATCGGGAGCGCATAGGACCCAAACTGCCCTGTGACATACCCAACTCCCCTGCGATCTCCCGGTACGTCGGATCGTGGGGAGCCATCATCGCCTCGAGTAAACGAGGACACCTGCCGGGGAGCCTGCGCACCGCCGCGCGCAGCGCCCTGTGTTCGGCCGCGCCCACCGCGAGGCGTTCGGGGCAGCCGCCCCAGTCGCCCGGTGGCCCCTCCTCGGCGTATCCGCGTTCACGGAGGCTTCTGCGGCGGGCCGCCCGCGCCTCCGCCCTGACCGCGGCGCGTACCCAGCGGACGGGATCGGCGAGCACGGCCGCCGGGCCTGTCCGGCGCTCCAGCAGACGCAGCCAGACCCCCTGTTCGAGATCGGCGGCCTCGGCGCCGGCCGCCTGGGCCTCGGCGCCCGCCTCCGCGCGCACCAGTGCCTCCAGCGCCTCGACGAGCGCCTGACCCACCTCGCCCTCCGCCTCCTTCGGGGCGCGGGCGGGCCCGGGAGCCGGCAGCGGCGCCCCGGTGGATCCCGGAGCGGGGACGGGCTTCTCGGCCGGAGCGGCGGAATCATGATCAAGAAGAACCATGCCCCGTCAACGCTCCCCGCGCGCGGGCGGTTGCCGCACGCGGGGAGCTCCACCCGACCGGGGCACGGGAGGCCGGAGGCTGACGCGCCTAGGACCTGTCCGGTGGATCAGGTCGCGGTGGGGTGGCCCGCGCGCTTCTGTGCTGGTGAGCGGGGTCTGGTGCGCCTAGATGCAAGGCGGAGGAGGGCGCAGATGGGGTCTCCCCTGCTCGAACGGAGTTGAGAGCTGGAGGAAGGAGCGTTGGCAACCGACGACAACGCCGCAGGTCGGCGCACCAGACCCCGCGCCCGCGACAAGATCCGCCGGACAGGCCCTGACCGTGTACCGCTCAGTCCCGGGCGAAGTCCGCCGCGGCGAGCAGGGCGGTGTCCGGGTTGTCCGAGAAGATTCCGTCGATGCCCGCCTCGAAGTACGCGCGGGCGGCGCCGAACACGTCGCCGTACGCGTGGGGATCGGTGCCGCGCCTGAAGTCCGCGGGCAGGAAGCTGTTCTCGTTGCGCAGGGTGTAGGGGTGCAGGACCAGGCCGAGCTCGTGCGCGTCCGCGACCAGGGTGGTGGGGGTGGTCAGCCGGCCCGCGCCGTCCTTGGGGATGACCAGGTCCAGCGTGGGCCCGATGCCCTGGGCGAAGGAGGCCATCCACTTCAGTCCGGCGGGCGTCACCAGGTCGGCGACCGTACGGGGGTCCCCGGACTCCACGAAGTCCCAGGGCCGTTCCTTCGGGCCGGACAGCAGGACCACCCGCGGAGTGGCGACCAGCTTCGCGAGCCGCCGCACCGAGCCCGGCTCGAAGGACTGGAGGATCAGCGGGGAGTCGGCCCGGTGCCGGCCGTACCTGCGCAGCAGCCTGGCGAGGGGCTCCTCCAGGCCGAGCCCCAGGCCGCGGAAGTAGGAGGGGTGCTTGGTCTCGACGTACAGCCACACGGGCCGGCCGCGCCGGCGGCCCTCCGAGTCGGCCCAGCGCAGGACCTCCTCGAAGGTGGGGATCTGCCAGCGGCCGTCGTACAGGGTGATCTCCTGGCGGTCGGCGGGGATGCGCTCCTTCGCCCGGAGGGTCTTCAGCTCGGCGAGCGTGAAGTCCTCGGTGAACCAGCCCGTGATCGACACACCGTCGACCTTCTTGGTGGTCCTGCGGCCGGCGAACTCGGGGTGGTCCGCGACATCGGTGGTACCGGTGATGTCGTTCTCGTGGCGGCAGACCAGATGGCCGTCCTTCGTCGGGACGAGGTCCTGCTCGACGATGTGCGCGCCCATGTCGAGCGCCAACTGGTACGAGCCCAGCGTGTGCTCGGGCCGGTAACCACTGGCACCGCGGTGGCCGATGACGGTGGGCACGGGCAGGTCGCGGTAGGAGCCGCGGCCCCTCTCCCCGCGGTCCGCGGCGCCACGCCCGGCGGCGTGCGCCGTTCCGGTGACACCGAGGGCGGCCGTACCGAGGACCGCGGCTCCCAGCAGTCTCCGCCGGCCAGGCCCGTCCTGCGTGCGCTCTGTCATGGATGCTCCTCGCATGTGATGTCCGGCACCTTCGAGCGAGGCCTGAGCGTAAGCAGCTACGCCGTCCGGGGGGCGGCGGGTGGACGAACATGGCGGAAACACACGTCAACACTGCGTATCCACCGGGTGAACCCGATGTGCGGCGAGGCGGTACCCGCGAGTATCGTCCTCACCTGCACATACCCTCGCGAACACCCGTACCGGCCACCCGGCCACGACACCGGAGGATGCGTTGTCCCGACTCACGGTCATCAAGGCAGTGCTCGGACCGATCCTGCGTCTGCTCTTCCGGCCCCAGGTGGAGGGCGTGGAGAACATCCCGGGGACCGGTCCGGTGATCCTCGCGGGCAACCATCTGACCTTCATCGACTCGATGATCATGCCGATCTGCTGCGACCGGCCGGTGTTCTACATCGGCAAGGACGAGTACGTCACCGGCAAGGGCCTCAAGGGCCGGCTGATGGCGTGGTTCTTCACCGGCTGCGGCATGATCCCGGTGGACCGGGACGGCGGGCGCGGTGGTGTCGCGGCGCTCATGACGGGCCGCCGGGTGCTGGAGGAGGGCAACGCCTTCGCCATCTACCCCGAAGGCACCCGCTCCCCCGACGGCCGCCTCTACCGGGGCCGTACCGGTATCGCCCGGCTGACCCTGATGACCGGCGCGCCGGTCGTGCCGTTCGCGATGATCGGCACCGACAAGCTCCAGCCCGGCGGCGCCGGGCTGCCCCGCCCGGGCAAGGTGACGGTGCGTTTCGGTGAGCCCATGGAGTTCTCGCGCTACGAGGGCATGGACCGCGACCGCTACGTGCTGCGGGCGGTGACGGACTCGGTGATGGCCGAGGTGATGCGGCTGTCCGGCCAGGAGTACGTGGACATGTACGCGACCAAGGCCAAGGCGGCCTGATCCGCTTCGGACTCCGCCCCGGCCGGCCCGGGTCGTGTCCGCCGAGCCCCGCGTGTTCCCGGGACGGGACCGCGGGGCTCATTCGTCGGGGATGATTCCCTCCTCCAGTTTCTGCCCGCGCAGGAGGAACCACGCCGCGGTCGCCGTGGCGAGCAGGACCACCGCGCCGACCGCCGCCGACACCCTCAGCCCGTTGACGAAGGCCTCCTGCGCGGCGAGGACGAGCTCGCTCCCCTGCTGCGCGGGCAGGTGTTCGGCCGTCTCCACGGCACCCCCGAGCGACTCGTGGGCCTTCTCGACGGCGGAGGCCGGGATGCCGGCGGGCGTGCCGAAGCCCTGGTAGATGCCCGTGACGATGGAACCGAGCAGGGCGATGCCGAGCGCGGCACCCAGCTCGTACGCCGTCTCGGAGACGGCGGAAGCGGAACCCGCCTGCTCCTTCGGGACGCTGGAGAGGATCACGTCGGAGGTGACGGTGAAGGCGAAGCCCGCTCCGACGCCCACCACCAGCAGGAGCACCCCGATCAGGGGGTAGCCGGTCTCCTTGTGGATCACCGTGACCACGGCGAGGCACACGCCGATGGCCCCCAGGCCGCCCGCGACCACGGAGCGTACCGACCAGTGGCGTGCGACCCGGCCGGCCAGGAGCCCCGCCGTCACCGCGCCGACCGCGGCGGGGAGTTCGGCGAGACCGGCTTCGAGCGGTCCGCGGCCCTGGACCAGTTGCAGGAACTGCGAGAGGAAGAAGACGATCCCGGACAGGCCGAGGATCGTCAGCAGGTCCGCGAGGACGGCGCCGGAGAACCCCCGGTGGTGGAAGAGCCGCATGTCCAGGAGGGGGGAGGGCAGCTTCAGCTGACGGCGCACGAACCAGAGCAGCGCCAGGAACCCCACGACGGCGACGACGACGTTCATCCAGCTCAGCCCGTGTGCGGCGGCCTCCTTGATCGCGTAGACCACCGCGACCATGCCGACCAGGGACAGCCCCACGCTGGGCAGGTCCCAGGGGCCGGGGGACGGGTTCTTGGACTCGGGGATGATCTTGATGCCCACGACGACCAGGACCGCCATGACGGGCAGGTTGATCAGGAAGACCGATCCCCACCAGAAGTGCTCCAGCAGGAGCCCTCCCACGACCGGTCCGACCGCGGCGCCCGCCGAGGCCATGGCGCCCCAGATGCCCACGGCGAGGCTGCGTTCCCGCGGATCGTGGAAGAGGTTGCGGATCAGGGCGAGCGTGGAGGGCATCAGGGTGGCGCCCGCGACGCCGAGCAGCGCACGGGCCACGATCATCATCTCGGGGCTCGACGCATAGGCGTTGAGCACCGACACCGCCCCGAAGGCGGTGGCACCCGTCAGCAGCAGCTTCTTCCGGCCGATGCGGTCGCCGAGACTGCCCATGGAGACGAGGAGTCCGGCGATCACGAAGGAGTAGACGTCGCCGATCCAGAGGAGCTGTGTACCCGTCGGTTCCAGGTCCTCGCTGAGGAACGGCGTCGCGAGTCCGAGCACCGTCGCGTCGACGGCGACCAGCAGCACGGCGAGGACGAGGACGGCGAGGGCGATCCATCGGCCCGAATGGTGCGGGTCGCCCGTGACGCCCGCCTGTCGAGAGGTGCTGCTCATTCCTCCACGCTCCGGCGTGCTCCGCCCAGCAGCAACTCGACGATCATGTAGGAGAAGTCCTGGGCGGCGACCCGTCCCGCCTGGACGGCCCACGCGCAACTGCCGATCAGGCCGTACAGCGCCTCGGTCAGCCACGCCGGGGAGAGGTCGATCCGGAATTCGCCGTTCTCCTGCCCGCGGCGGAAGAAGGCGGCGACGCGCGCGTCCAGCCGGTCCCAGCCGGGGTTGATCCCGTCGCCCTCGAAGAGCTGACTCTCGGAGACCAGGAAGGACAGGAGTCCCGCACTCGGTTCCACCGCCGCGACGAGCCGCCTGAGGGCTTCCTCGGCGGGCCCCTCGTCGAGCGAGGCGGAGTCGAGCGCGGCTTCGAACTCCCGGATCCCGAGCTCCTCGAGCGCGCCGACCAGGGCGTCCCGCCCCGCGAAGTGCCGGTGCAGGGTGGCGCGTCCGATGCCCGCCGCGCGGGCCACCTCGTCCATGGTCGCCGAGGACTTACGGGTCAGCAGCGCCGCGGCACTGCGCAGCACCTGGTCACGATCAAGAGGCATGAGACGAGAGTAGCCCACATGAGACATCATCGTCCCATGCCCGTGATCCTCACCGCCGTACCGGTGAATCTGCCGGTGGCAGCCGGGCGAGCGGGCACCATGGGGCCATGAAGCCGCTGCTGCTGATCGACATCGACGGTCCGCTGAACCCCTACGCGGCTCTGGCCCACCGCCCCCTCCCGGAGGGGTACGAACTCCACCGGATGCGGCCGACGGGATGGCAGGACGGCCCCGCGCTGCCCGTGCTGCTCAGCCCGGCACACGGTGACGGGCTCCGGGCGCTCACGGACCGGTACGAACTCGTCTGGGCGACCACCTGGAAGGACGAGGCGAACAGGTGGGTCGGCCCCCGCATCGGGCTGCCCACGCTGCCGTACATCGACTGGCCCGCGCCGCCCGCTTCGGCCGGCGCGGACGGCGTGCACTGGAAGACCCGCCCTGTCGTCGACTACGCGGACGGGAGGCCCTTCGCCTGGGTCGACGACGAGATCTCCGGGTACGACCGGACCTGGGTCGAGGCGCACCACCCCGGTCAGGCCCTGCTGCGGCGGATCGATCCCGGGGTGGGGCTGGCGGGCGAGGACTTCGAGGTGCTCGCCGCCTGGGCGTGAGCCGGACGGCCGTGCGGAGGTGGGCGGCCGCCCGGTCCCGGTGCGGGTTCAGCTCCAGGGCAGCGAGGCGCGGTGGCGCCAGTAGGCCTCCGGCTCCTCCACCAGCGCGGCCAGCCGGTCGAGCCGGTCCGGGTCCAGGTCGAGCAGCGGGGCGTGGAGGTTGGCCGCGAGCTGGGTGGCGGTGGCCGCGCCGGACAGGACGACACCGGCCCACGGCTGGTGGAGCACGAGTGCCAGAGCGACCGCGTCCGCGTCCAGCCCGGCCTCGTCGCCGATCTCCCTGAGGACGGCGGGGGCCTCCGTTCCGGCGAGGCGGCCGTTGGCCATGGCCTCCTTGACGATCACGGTGACCCCGGCCTCGTGGGCCTCGGCGAGCGCCTGCCCGGCGGAGGTCTCCAGCGCGTTGAAGGTGGCCTGGACGGTACGGAACAGGGGTTCGCCGTCCACGGTCACGGCCAGCGCCGCCCGGATGGCGTCGGCCTGTCCGGGCCCGCTCGCGGAGAACCCGACGGTGGTACCCGTCGCGGCGAGCTCGGCGAGGCGCGCGTGCAGGTCCTTGTCGCCGAGGGCCGGGCTGTCGGCCGTCAGCGAGTGGACCTGGTAGAGGTCGAGGCGGTCGCCCAGCAGCGCGGCCGTCTCGGCGTGCTGGCGCTCGAAGGCCGCGAGGCCGTGGTCCTTCACCTCGTGCGTCTCGGCGTCCGGGCGCCAGTCGCCGGTGTAGGTGTAGCCCCACTTGCTGCCGACGACCACGTCCGCGGCCTCGGGGCGGGCGGTCAGCCACTCGGCGAGGAACTCCTCCGCGCGCCCGTAGGAGCGGGCGGCGTCGACGTATCGGACGCCCTGGGCGTAGGCCGCGTCCAGGAGTTCGTGGGTACGGGCGCGCAGCGCGTCCACGCTCCGGTCGTCCGGGAGGTCGCGGTCACGGTGCGGGGTGATGTAGCCGGGCCTGCCGACGGCGGCCAGGCCGAGCCCGATGTGGGAGGTCGGGGTGGTCGCTCGGTTCAGGCGGGCGAAGGGCATCGCGGGCTCCTCTGGGTCGGTCGTTCCGAACGCCTTCCCGGCAAGGTAGCCCGCGATGCCTGCGAATCAGCCCCGCGCGGTCGCCCAGGCGTGCTGCGTCACCAGGTCGGCCTTCACCTCGGCCAGCTGGACGGCGACGGCGGAGGGGGCGGTCCCGCCGCGCCCGTCGCGGGAGGCCAGCGCGCCGGGCACGTTGAGGACCGTGCGCACCTGCGGGGTGAGGTGCGGGGAGATCTTCGCGAACTGCTCGTCCGTCAGCTCGTCGAGCTCGATGCCCTCCTGCTCGCACACCTTCACGCACTCGCCCGCGACCTCGTGCGCCACCCGGAAGGGAACGCCCTGCTTGACCAGCCATTCGGCGATGTCGGTGGCGAGCGAGAAGCCTGCCGGGGCCAGCGCCTCCATGCGCTCCCGGTTCACGGTGAGCGTCGCCATCATGCCGGTGAGGGCGGGGAGCAGGATCTCCAGCTGGTCGCAGGCGTCGAAGACGGGCTCCTTGTCCTCCTGGAGGTCACGGTTGTACGCGAGCGGCAGGGCCTTAAGGGTCGCCATCAGCCCCGTCAGGTTGCCGATGAGACGGCCGGCCTTGCCGCGCGCCAGCTCGGCGATGTCCGGGTTCTTCTTCTGCGGCATGATCGAGGAGCCGGTGGAGAAGGCGTCGTGGAGGGTGACGAAGGAGAACTCCTTCGTGTTCCAGATGATGATCTCCTCGGCGATGCGGGAGAGGTTGACGCCGATCATCGCGGTGATGAAGGCGAACTCGGCGACGAAGTCGCGGGAGGCGGTGCCGTCGATGGAGTTGGCGACGGAGCCGCCCTCGAAGCCGAGGTCCGCCGCGACCGCCTCGGGGTCGAGCCCCAGGGAGGAACCGGCCAGCGCCCCGGAGCCGTAGGGCGACACGGCGGTCCGCGCGTCCCACTGCCGCAGCCGCTCCGCGTCCCGGGACAGGGGCTGCACATGCGCCAGGACGTGGTGGGCGAAGAGGACGGGCTGCGCGTGCTGGAGGTGCGTGCGACCGGGCATGGCCACGTCCGGGTGGGCCTCGGCGAGCCCCACCAGCGCGTCCTGGAGCTCGGCGATGAGTCCGCCGATGATCCGGGCGTGGTCGCGCAGGTACATCCGGAAGAGGGTGGCCACCTGGTCGTTGCGGGAGCGGCCGGCCCGCAGCTTTCCGCCGAGGTCGGGGCCGAGCCGCTCCAGGAGGCCGCGCTCCAGGGCCGTGTGGACGTCCTCGTCGGCGATGGTGCCGGTGAACGAGCCGTCGGCGACCGCGGCCTCGAGCGCGTCCAGGCCCTCGATCATGCGGGTCAGCTCGTCCTCGGTGAGCAGACCGGCCTTGGTGAGCACGCGCGCGTGGGCACGGGAACCGGCGATGTCGTAGGGGGCGAGCCGCCAGTCGAAGTGGACGGACGCGGACAGCTTGGCCAGCGCCTCGGCCGGACCGTCGGCGAACCGGCCACCCCAGAGGCGTACGTCGCTGTTTCCGGTGCCGTTGCTCACTGCGTGCTCCTCGGGAGTACAAGGGGTGTGCGTCGCCTCACGGCGCCATCGCATATGGCATAACTATGCAATGGTCTGCATGCTTTGTCAAAGCAGTCGGTCCGCCGTCGCCGGAACCGCGGAATCCGGGGCGGGCGGAAAAGGGCAGGCCACGCCCGTACGTCCGCCCGTACGATTCGGCGGACCGCACACGAGCCGCCCGGGGGACGGATGTACATCGAAGAGGAACCCGCCGACCGCCTCGCGCGCGGCGTCCCGCTCCACGAGGCGCTGGACACGTCCGTCCCGGCTGCCTGGACCGAACTCGACTCGGGGATACGCGCGCGCGGCGCCGGTCCCGCGAGTCCCCTCCCCACGCGCCACAGCCTCCGCGCACTCCCGGAGGGTCCGCCGTCCGCCGCGCAGGAGCCCTTGATCGCGCTCGCCCTGTGCCACCCGAACGGCAGGGTGCGCGAGGCCGCGCTGAAGCGGGCGGCCGGCGTCCCCGGCCTGCTTCCCCTGCTGTTGGTGCGCAGCACCGACTGGGCGCCACCGGTCCGCGACCGGGCCCGGGAACTGCTCGCCGGCACCACCGCTGCGCAACTCGCCCCGCTGGCACCGCTCGTCCTGGCCCTGGCCGGGCGTGACCGGGGCGGCTTCGCACTCGCGGCGCTTGAGGGCGCGCTGCGCGAGTGCCCGGCGGACGATGTCAGGCCACTGCTGGAGAGCGGTGACAGGGCCGTACGCAGGTTCGCGCACCGCGTCGCCGTCGACCGCCGGCTGCTGAGCGCGGCCGAGCTGGCCGCGACCGCCGCCGGCGCCCAGGACGACGTTCGGCTCCAGGTCATCTGCGCGGAGGCGGCGCTCGCCCTGACCCCGGACGGGGAGGGCTTCGACTCCGTGGTCAGGCCCTTGCTGTCGGCGAGGTCACCGCAGGTCCGGGCCACCGGGGTGACCGGACTGCGCCGCACGGGGCGCCACGGCGAGGCGGCCGCGTACCTGGCCGACCGGTCGGGCCTCGTAAGGGCATGCGCCCGGTACGTCCTGCGGCAGGGCGGCACCGATCCGCTCCCCCTGTACCGGTCGATGTGCGCGGAGCCGTCGGAACACCCCGCGGCGGCGGCCGGGCTGGGCGAGTGCGGTACGCGGGACGACGCGGGCGTCGTCGAGACCCTGATGGCGCACCACCACCCGTCCGTGCGCGCCCACGCCCTGACCGGGCTGCGCGCCCTGGACGCCGTGCGGGCCGTGGCGGTGGAGCCGCTGCTCGACGACCCGGTACCCGCGGTGGTGCGGGGCGCGGCGCGGGCTCTGCTCCCGTACGCCGCCGGGCTCGACCGGACCCGGCTGCTCGCGCGGCTCGGGCCGGACCGGCCACGCGCCGCGCGTACGGCGGCGCGGCGGCTCCTGGACGCCCAGGACCGTGCCCGCGTCCGCGGGCTGCCCGGAGTGTGAAATCACCGGCTCGCCGTGGAAGATCCGCAGCAGAATGCCCTCATGGGAAAAACACATGAACGCATCGAGGGCCGGCTCCGGACGTTCATCGAGGAGCAGCCGCTCTTCTTCACCGCGACGGCGCCCCTGGGTGACGACGGCACGATCAACCTCTCGCCCAAGGGCGTGCGGGGTTCGTTCGCGGTGATCGACGAACTGACCGTGGCCTACCTCGACTTCGCCGGCAGCAACGCCGAGACGGTCGCCCACCTCCGGGAGAACGGGCGCATCACCCTGATGTGGTGCGCCTTCCAGGGCCCGCCGAACATCGTCCGCGTCCACGGCCGCGGCGAGCCGGTCTTCCGTGACGACCCGCGCTTCCCCGGTCTGCTGGACCACTTCCCCGGGGTGGACCCGACCCCCCACGGGCTCCGCGCGATCATCGTGGTGACCGCCGAACTGGTGCGGGACACCTGCGGTTACGCGGTGCCGTTCATGTCGTACGACGAGGACCGCTCCCTGCACGCCGACCGCTTCCGGCGTGAGGACGACGAGAGCCTGAGCGCCTACTTCGAGAAGAAGCCCGACATCGCCACCAGCATCGACGGGCTGCCGGGTGTCCCGCTGCCCCTGCCCGCGATGCCCTCCCCCTCCGCCGGGTGAGGCGCTGGGCCGTACGGAGCAGGCGCGGTGGGGCCGCTTCCCCGCGCCCCGTACGGTCCGGGGCATGCGCAGACTCCTGGTGACGGTTTCGGTCCTGCTGGCGACGGCCGGCTCGCTCGCCGCGGTGCCGCCGGGGCCGCGCCCGCTCCCCGGACGGCTGGCCGACACCGGCGGCGGGACCCAGCTGATCACCGCCGAGGCTCCCGCCACCACCTCCACCACCGGGACCGTCACCTGGTGGGACCGGCGGGCCGGCGGCTGGGTGGCCGTGGGGTCTGCGCCCGCCCGTTTCGGTGCGGGCGGCCTGGCCGACGGCGCCACCCGCGCCCAGGGCACGAACACGACGCCCACCGGACTGTTCGACGTGCCGTACGCCTTCGGTACGGCCGCCACGCCTGCCGGGACCCGGTACCCGTACCGGCGGATCGGCGCCGACTCGTGGTGGTGCCAGGACAACGACTCCCGTGCGTACAACCGCTGGGTGGAGCCCAGGCCGGGCGACTGCCGTGCGGACGAGGCCGAGCACCTGGCGGACTACCCCACCCAGTACGCCCGCGCACTCGTCATCGGCTTCAATTACCACCGCCCGGTGCGCGGCAGGGGCGCCGGGATCTTCCTGCATGTCGACGGCAGGGGAGCGACCGCCGGCTGCGTCTCGGTGCCGGCGGCCGCCATGGCGCGGATCCTCGGCTGGGCCGATCCGGCCCGGCGTCCGCACATCGCGGTCGGGACGGCGTCCGGCCCGACCGCGATCACCCGCTACCGGATCTATTCGCAGTGCACCGGGCTTCAGCCCGGTGATGAAGCGAATCTGAGAGCTGCTCTGACCTCGGCTGTGTGCACGGATCCGCGCTGTTCACCTCAGCCCGGGTCAGTGCGGCCGGTTCTGCTGCTCGATGTACTGCTTCACGATGCTGAGCGGCGCACCGCCGACGGACCCGGCGAAGTACGAGCCGGACCACAGGCGCTGGGCCCGCCAGTAGTGGCGCACGAGGTCGGGGAACTCTTGGCGGAGCCTGCGCGAGGACACGCCTTTGAGGGAGTTCACCAGCCTGGACACGGC
>NZ_JBICWC010000014.1:0-144393 GCF_043199535.1 Streptomyces sp. NPDC048590
GCAGGGGGGACCCTGTGGGAGAGTAGGACGCCGCCGAACAATTATTCCGGGAAAGCCCCGTGCCCTTGTGGCACGGGGCTTTTCTGCGTTCCGGGCACCTTTCGAGGCACGCCCCACGAGCCGCGGTCGACCGGGCGTCCTTCGACGGCCGGGAGAGGCGGAGCCTGTGCGCGGTCCAGGAGGACCTGAGGGCCGGCCGACGAGGCCCTCTCCCACTGCGGCGAAGCCCGCAGGCAGGCCATGAGGCGTTCTTGAGGGCACACTCCTTACGGCGTCACGAGGAGTCCTGGGTGCGCGTCGGCCGATGCCTCGTCAGGATGGTTTTGAGTACCCCTTCTTTCGGGGTATGCTTTAGCTCGTTGCCGCAGGGCAGCAAGGCCCCAATAGCTCAGTCGGTAGAGCGTCTCCATGGTAAGGAGAAGGTCTGCGGTTCGATTCCGCATTGGGGCTCGGTAGAGAAAGGCCCCCGCCACAGGCGGGGGCCTTTCCTGTTGTGCGGGTTCCTGAGCTATGCGGGCGAGTTCACCGACTCACGCCCCTGCAGCGGATCACTTTCGCCAGAAGAGGTGGTGGACCACCCCGCTGGAACTGGGCACGACATCCAGGTGGAACCGGTCGCGAAGTTCCTCCGGCGACTCCCAGAGCCGCAGGCCGGAGCCCACCTTCATGGGTGAGACGGCGACATGAAGGGTGTCGATCAGGTCGGCGTCCAGGAACTGGCGGATGGTGCCGACCCCACCGCCGAGCCGGACGTCCTTGCCGTCGGCCGCTTCACGAGCCTGCGCGAGGATCTCAGCCGGTTCACCGCCCACGAAGTGGAAGGTGGTGTCGGACAGGGTGAACGAAGGACGCGCGTGGTGCGTCATCACGAAGACCGGGGTGTGGAACGGAGGCTCCTCGCCCCACCAGCCCTGCCACTCCTCGTCGGCCCAGGGCCCGCGCTGAGGACCGAACTTGTTACGGCCCATGATCTCGGCGCCGATGTTGTGCGAGAAGTCCCGGGTCAGGTAGTCGTCGAGGCCCCGGCTGCCACCTTGGTTCGCGCGCCCGGGGAAGCTGGCGGTGGCGGTCGCCCACGAGAACAGGGCCCCTGGATCGACGTGGCCGAACGGCCTCTCCAGGGTCTGCTCCTCGCCGGCGCCGACGCCGTCGCTCGAGACGGTGAAGTTCTGGACTCTCAACAGCTGGGTCATGTGGTCCTCCTGGTACCGACAAACACAGATGGGACTCCCCGGGCCGGACGAACTCATCGCTGCGGCCGGTGCCGGGTGACCGCACCATCATCGACCTCCACCTGCTCCGAGTCCGCCCCGACATCGGCACGCGGGCACAGGACGCCCGCACAGCCCGTCAGGAGGAGGAAGGGGCCGGGGGACGGGGCGGTAGTCGCGTCGGACGTGAGGTCGGTCGGCGCGAGCTCAGCATCGAGCGCCGACCGATCTCACGTCACACCTGCCGGTTACGAGACGGATTCGGGCCGGCGGAGCACCGCGGCCGGACAGCCGTCAGACGTTGTGCGGCTCCGGTACGCGCATGGCCAGGATGGCCATGTCGTCGGACGCCGGTTCGGCCGCGAACCGTTCGACGGCGCGCAGGATGCGCCCCGCGACCGCTCCGGCCGTCAACCCCGTGCAGACGGCGAGGACATCGGCCAGACCGTCGTCCCCGAGCATGCGGGCACCCTCGCGGCGTTCGGTCACGCCGTCGGTCACGCACAGCAGCACGTCTCCGGGCTCCAGTGTGAGTTCCTGCTCGTACAGCTCCAGGTCCTCGATCACGCCGAGCAGAGGCTGCGGTTCGGCCGCCGGCTCCACCGAACCGTCCTGCCGCAGGCGCAGGGGGAGAGGGTGCCCCGCACAGACCACCTTCAGAAGGGCGCTGCCGTCCTCCTGGGGCCAGAGCTCCCCGTAGAGCAGGGTGAGGAAGCGGCTGCGCGCACCCTCGTCCAGGATCGCCGCGTTGAGGCGTTCCAGCACCGCCGGGCCTCCGAAGCCCTCGCGGGCGAGAAGCCGCAGTGCGTGCCGGGCGAGCCCGGTGACGGCCGCCGCCTCCGGGCCCGTGCCGCAGACATCTCCGATGGCGAAGCCGTAGGCGCCGTCGCGGATCGGGAAGACGTCGTAGAAGTCGCCACCGACCTCGTTGCCCTCGCCCGCCGCGCGGTAGATGACCTCGATCTCGACATTGGGTACGTCGGGCAGGCCGGGCGGCAGCAGGCTCCGCTGGAGCGACTGGCTGATCGCCATGCGCTCCGAGTAGAGGCGGGCGTTGTCGAGGGCGAGGGCCGCCCGCCGGGACAGGTCCTCGGCGAGCTCCAGAATCTCCTGGCGAAAGTGTTCGTCGGACGGCTTCCCGAGTGTGAGCATGCCGATCACACGGTTTCTCGCCACCAGGGGCAGGACCACGGTCTCACCGCCCACGGCGGCCGCGGTGGCCAGAGTGGTGCGGGCGGCGGTCCCCATGCTCAGGGGTACGTCGCTGCCGAGCGTGCGCTTGGAGATGCTCAGGGCGGCCCGGTGACCGGCCTCCGCGGGTGCGGGCCAGATGCGGGCACCAGGGGCGGGAACGGGTTCCGGGGGGTCGATGGAGGAGAGCAGGGCCTTCAGGCCGTCGATGCGCTCCTCGTCCTCATGGAGGACGTAGGAGAGATACGGCTCCGACGACTGGTCCGCGATGGTGTAGACGGCGCACCAGGTGGCCAGCGTGGGGACGGTCATCTGCGCCATCAGCGCCAGGGTCTGGTCCCGGTCCAGGGTGCCGGCCAGCAGGTCCGACGCCTCGACGAGGAAGGAGAGCGAACCGCGCCGCAGCCGCTCCAGCTCGCCGAGCCTGGCCGACTCGACGGCCAGGGCGATGCGGTCGGCCGAGAACTGGAGACGCAGGGCCTCCTCGTTGGAGTACCGGCCGGCCGACTCGGCGGCGACTCCGAGGGAACCGGTGAGGCGTCCCTCGACCTTCAGCGGGACGGTGACGACGGAACGCATCCCGGTGTCCACCAGCAGCGGCACCGCCCCCGGCACCACGGTGAGGTCCTCGTGGACTGCGGGCATGCGGGCTGACTGGTAGCGGCCCGTGCCGGCCTCGACCGGCACCCGTGCGAACCGCTGGCGGGCGGAGGGCAGGCCGGTCGTCGCCCGGACCTCGAGCTCGGTCTCGTCATCGGTGGCCAGGAGCAGGAAAGCCGCGTCCGCATCGAGCATGTCGCGGGCACGCTCCACCGTGCGCTGCAGCAGACCGTCAAGGTCGTCCGGGGCCGGGGACCCGATGAAGATCTCGAACGGGTCCGAGCTGCGGTTCTCGGCCGAGGCGTCGGAGACCGGGGCGCGCACCGGCGTCTGGAGCACGGCACGCTCGTAGTCGCGCACGAGGAGGCAGACGGTCGAAGGCTCGCCGTCCGCGTCGCGAACCCTCAGGTGGGACGCGTACACCGGGATGACCCTGCCGTCCGCGCCGCGGATGCCGTAGCTGCCCTCCCAGCGGGAGAGTTGCAGGGCGTCGGCGATCCCGGTGCTGGTGCCCGGAGTGTGGGGCCACGCGACGAAATCGGTCAGTTGCTTGCCGTCGACCTCCTCCGCGGCGTAACCGAAGAGGAAGGAGGCGTCGTCGTTCCAGGCCGCGACGGAGCCGGAGCCGTCGATCTGCACCACGGCCACCCGGACCCGCTGCTCCGCCACCGGCAGGAGGGACGTGGGCAGTACCGGGCTCGCCGAGCGGATACCCACCGGGCGTTCGGGAAGGTCCAGCTGGAACCAGACGTGCTTGTGCGTGGGCGTGTACTCGACGCCCCAGCGGGCGGCGAGCGCCGCACAGAGGAGCAGGCCCCGCCCGCCCTCACGGTCGGGACTGCCGAAGTCCAGACCGGAACTCTGCAGCGGGATCTCCCGCTCCGGGTAGTGGTCGGAGACCTCGACGCGCACGCCGTCCTCGGTGCGCAGGCACAGTACGTCCGCCGCCGTACCGGCGTGTACGACCGCGTTGGTCACGAGCTCACTGGTCAGAACGACGGCGTCGTCAACCACATCCGTGTAACCCCACCCCTGAAGGGTGTCGCGGACGAATGCGCGGGCGGTCGCGACCGAGCGTCCGACCGGATCGAAGGTGGCAGCCGCGCGCGCGGTGATCACAGCACTCCCCATTTGGTGTCTCGTCGCTTCCCCGAGTCCTGTGCCCGTATTTCGCCGCTTCGATTCGCCCTGCCAGGCTAGACGCTCGCCGGGAGTCCCGGGTACACGAGGGCGGAGTTGGGTACGTTGCGCGGGCAGCGGTTGTGCGCCCGGCGCACAACTATGGGTCTCCCGGTGAGGGAAATGGGCTGACCATGAGACCTTCCTCGCTCTCCCGTTCCGGCCTGGTACGTTTCAACGATTTGACGACCGCATAGTCACCCGAAGACGGTGTCCTGTGGCGGTGAGCCAAAGTGGAAGTGGGCAAGCTTCCGACAACGGCCGAGCGATACGGTCAACCCCGGCGGGAGGGACACGGTGGAGTCTGGCGTGGCGGCGCGGGGTTCAGGAACGCGCACAAAAGGCGGGCAGTCCGTGAAAAAGCAGCGCAATGGAACCGTCGAGGTCGACGCGGCAGCTCTGAACAGACTGCTCTCGGGCCTCGTGGCGATGCGTGACGGAAACTTCCGCAGGCGGCTCACCGTCTCCGGTGACGGCGTGCTCACGGAGATCGCCGCCGTCTTCAACGAGGTGGCCGACCGCAATCTCCACCTGACGGGCGAGCTCGCCCGGGTGCGCCGCGTGGTCGGGCGGGAGGGGAAGCTCACCGAACGGCTGGAGACCGGAGCCTGTGAGGGCTCCTGGGCGGCGGCGATCGACGCCTCCAACGAGCTCGTCGACGACCTGGCACGGCCGGTGTCCGAGGTCGGACGAGTACTCTCCGCGGTCGCCGATGGTGATCTCGAGCAGCGGATGGAGCTGCGCACCCACGCCGCGGACGAGACCGTACGCCCGCTGCGCGGTGAGTTCCTGAAGGTGGCGCGCACGGTCAACAACCTCGTCGACCAGCTGTCGGCCTTCACCGAGCAGGTGACACGCGTCGCCGTCGAGGTGGGTACCGAGGGCAAACTGGGCGGGCAGGCCCAGGTGCGCGGGATGTCCGGGTCCTGGAAGGACCTGACCGACTCCGTCAACACCATGGCCTACCGGCTCACCGCTCAGGTACGGGACATCGCCCTCGTCACCACCGCCGTGGCCAAGGGCGATCTGTCACGCAAGGTCACCGTCCATGTGGCCGGCGAGATGCTCCAGCTGAAGAACACCGTCAACACGATGGTCGACCAGCTGTCGTCCTTCTCGTCGGAGGTGACCCGGGTCGCCCGTGAGGTCGGCACCGAGGGCGAACTCGGCGGGCAGGCCACGGTTCCCGGGGTGGCCGGGGTCTGGAAGGACCTGACCGACTCCGTCAACACGATGGCCGGGAACCTCACCTCACAGGTGAGAGGGATCGCCGAGGTGACGACCGCGGTGGCCAACGGAGACCTGTCCCAGAAGGTCACCGTGAGCGCGCGGGGCGAGGTCGCCCAGCTCGCCGAGACGATCAACCAGATGACCGAGACGCTGCGTACGTTCGCCGACGAGGTGACCCGTGTGGCGAGCGAGGTCGGTGGAGAGGGCCTGCTGGGCGGGCAGGCCCAGGTGCCGGGGGCCGCGGGTACGTGGAAGGACCTCACCGACTCGGTGAACACGGTCTTCAGGAACCTGACGACCCAGGTGCGTGACATCGCGCAGGTGACCACGGCCGTGGCCAGTGGTGACATGACCCAGAAGGTCACCGTCGACGTGGCCGGCGAGATGCTGGAGCTGAAGAACACCGTCAACACGATGGTGGACCAGCTCCAGGCCTTCGGTTCCGAGGTGACCCGCGTCGCCCGCGAGGTCGGTGTCGAGGGACGTCTCGGCGGTCAGGCGGAGGTACCGGGGGCCGCCGGCACGTGGAAGGACCTCACCGACTCGGTGAACACCGCCTTCCGCAACCTCACCGGTCAGGTGCGCGACATCGCGCAGGTGACCACGGCCGTCGCCAACGGCGATCTGTCGCAGAAGGTCACCGTCGACGTGGCCGGCGAGATGCTGGAGCTGAAGAACACCGTCAACACGATGGTGGCCCAGCTGTCCAACTTCGCCGACCAGGTGACGCGGATGGCGCGAGACGTGGGCACGGAGGGCCGCCTGGGAGGCCAGGCACGCGTCGACGGTGTGTCCGGGACGTGGAAGGAGCTCACCGACTCCGTCAATTTCATGGCCGGGAACCTCACCTCCCAGGTGCGTCAGATCGCCCAGGTGACGACGGCGGTGGCGCGGGGTGACCTGTCGCAGAAGATCGACGTGGACGCCCGGGGCGAGATCCTGGAGCTGAAGAACACCATCAACACGATGGTCGACCAGCTCTCTGCCTTCGCCGACCAGGTGACCCGCGTCGCCCGAGAGGTGGGCACGGACGGCCGTCTGGGCGGTCAGGCCCAGGTACCCGGTGTCGCGGGCGTGTGGCGCGACCTGACGGACTCCGTGAACGGCATGGCCGGGAACCTCACCGCCCAGGTCCGCAACATCGCGCAGGTCGCCACGGCGGTGGCCCGCGGTGACCTGTCGCAGAAGATCGACGTGGACGCCCGGGGCGAGATCCTGGAGCTGAAGAACACCCTCAACACGATGGTCGACCAGCTGTCCAACTTCGCCGAGCAGGTGACGAGGGTCGCCCGTGAGGTGGGTACGGAGGGCATCCTCGGCGGCCAGGCCGAGGTGCAGGGCGTATCCGGCACCTGGAAGGACCTGACCCAGTCCGTCAACGGCATGGCGAACAACCTGACCCTCCAGGTCCGCAACATCGCCGAGGTCACCACCGCGGTCGCCAAGGGCGATCTCTCCAAGAAGATCACCGTCGACGCCAAGGGCGAGATCCTCGAACTGGTCACGACCGTCAACACGATGGTCGACCAGCTGATGAACTTCGGCGACGAGGTGACGAGGGTCGCCCGCGAGGTGGGTACCGAGGGCATCCTCGGCGGCCAGGCCCGGGTGCGGGGTGCGACGGGCATCTGGAAGGACCTCAGCGAGAACGTCAACCTGATGGCCAACAACCTCACCAGCCAGGTGCGGAACATCTCCCGGGTCTCGTCCGCCGTCGCCAACGGCGATCTGACGAAGAAGGTCACAGTCGAGGCACGCGGCGAGGTCGCCGAACTCGCCGACACCGTCAACACGATGGTGACGACGCTCTCCTCGTTCGCCGACGAGGTCACGCGCGTGGCGCGTGAGGTGGGCACCGAGGGGGCGCTGGGAGGCCAGGCTCGTGTGCCGGGTGTCTCGGGGACGTGGAAGGACCTCACCGAGTCGGTGAACTCGATGGCGTCCAACCTGACCGGGCAGGTGCGGCAGATCGCCGCGGTCACCACCGCCATCGCGAAGGGCGATCTCACGAAGAAGATCGACATCGACGCGCGCGGTGAGATCCTGGAGCTGAAGAACACCATCAACACGATGGTCGACCAGCTCTCCTCCTTCGCCGAGCAGGTGACCCGCGTCGCCCGCGAGGTGGGTACCGAGGGGCAGTTGGGCGGTCAGGCCCGCGTCCGGGACGTCGACGGCACCTGGCGCGACCTCACCGAGTCGGTGAACGAGATGGCCGGCAACCTGACCCGGCAGGTGCGCGCCATCGCGGCCGTGGCCACCGCGGTGACGCGCGGCGATCTGAACCTCAAGATCGACGTGGACGCGGCCGGCGAGATCCAGGTCCTCCAGGACAACATCAACACGATGATCGCCAACCTGCGCGACACCACACTCGCCAACAAGGAACAGGACTGGCTCAAGGGGAACCTCGCCCGGATCTCCGGCCTGATGCAGGGCCGCCGCGACCTCGACGACGTCGCCTCGCTGATCATGAGCGAACTCACCCCGGTCGTCTCCGCGCAGCATGGGGCGTTCTTCCTCGCCATGTCCACCGGGGACGGGGACGAGGTCGGGTCCGACACCGGCAAGGAGAACTCGTACGAGCTGCGGATGCGCGGCAGTTACGGCTATTCGGCGGGCTCCATGCCGACGTCCTTCAGGCCGGGCGAGACCCTCATCGGCACCGCCGCCGAGGAGAAGCGGACGATCCAGGTGGACAACGTTCCGCCGGGGTACCTGAAGATCTCCTCGGGCCTGGGCGAGGCGCCGCCCGCCCATGTGATCGTGCTGCCGGTGGTCTTCGAGGGCCAGGTGCTCGGGGTCATCGAACTCGCCTCGTTCCAGCCGTTCACGCACATCCAGCGGGACTTCCTCAACCAGCTTGCCGAGATGATCGCCACGAGCGTCAACACCATCAGCGTGAACACGAAGACGGAGAAGCTCCTCGAACAGTCCCAGGAGCTCACCGAGCAGCTCCGGGACCGTTCCCAGGAGCTGGAGAACCGGCAGAAGGCCCTCCAGGCGTCCAACGCCGAACTGGAGGAGAAGGCCGAGCTGCTGGCTCAGCAGAACCGCGACATCGAGGTCAAGAACACCGAGATCGAGGAGGCGCGTCAGGTCCTCGAGGAGCGAGCCGAACAGCTCGCCGTCTCCATGCGGTACAAGTCCGAGTTCCTGGCCAACATGTCGCACGAGTTGCGCACCCCGCTCAACTCCCTGCTCATCCTGGCCAAGCTGCTCGCGGACAACGCCGAGGGGAACCTCTCGCCGAAGCAGGTGGAGTTCGCCGAGACGATCCACGGAGCGGGGTCCGACCTGCTCCAGCTGATCAACGACATCCTCGACCTGTCCAAGGTCGAGGCGGGCAAGATGGACGTCAGCCCCACCCGGATCGCCCTGGTCCAGCTGGTCGACTACGTGGAGGCGACGTTCCGGCCGCTGACGGCGGAGAAGGGGCTCGACTTCTCCGTACGGGTGTCGCCCGAGCTCCCCGCCACGCTGCACACGGACGAGCAGAGGCTGCTTCAGGTACTGCGCAACCTCCTGTCCAACGCGGTGAAGTTCACCGATAGCGGCGCCGTGGAGCTGGTGATCAGGCCGGCCGGAGCCGATGTGCCGAACTCCATCAGGGAACACCTGCTGGAGGCGGGCTCGCTGCGTGACGCGGACGGCGACCTGATCGCGTTCTCCGTGACGGACACCGGGATCGGCATCGCCTCCAGCAAGATGCTGGTGATCTTCGAGGCGTTCAAGCAGGCCGACGGAACGACCAGCCGCAAGTACGGCGGGACGGGTCTCGGCCTCTCCATCAGCCGGGAGATCGCACGGCTGCTGGGCGGTGAGATCCACGCCGCGAGCGAACCTGGACGTGGCTCGACCTTCACGCTGTATCTGCCGCTGCACGCCAGTGAGTTGCCGCCTCAGGGGTATCCGCAGGCGGGGGCCGGCCCCATCGAGGCGCACGGCGCTTCCGGTGAGGGAGCCCTCCACCTGGAGGCCCCGCAGGACAGTGCGGCGCAGCTGCCCCTGGGCGACCCCGCGGGCTCCGCGGGTGTGTTCAGGCGCCGGCGCAAGGCGCTCGGAGGGGGTGCGGGGCGTCCTGCGCTGCCCAACGGCGGCCAGGCCGAGGCTGCTCCCTCCGCGGCGCCGGAGGAGTGGGTGCAGAGCGCCCAGGAAGAGCCGGAGCCCCGCAGGACGTTCCGCTTCCAGGGGGAGAAGGTGCTGATCGTCGACGACGACATCCGCAACGTGTTCGCCCTCACCAGCGTGCTGGAACAGCACGGCCTGTCCGTGCTGTACGCGGAGAACGGGCGCGAGGGCATCGAAGTACTCGAACAGCACGACGATGTGACGATCGTGCTGATGGACATCATGATGCCCGAGATGGACGGTTACGCGACGACGACGGCGATCCGCCGGATGCCGCAGTTCGCCGGGCTGCCGATCGTCGCGCTGACGGCCAAGGCGATGAAGGGCGACCGCGAGAAGGCGATCGACTGCGGGGCTTCCGACTACGTGACCAAGCCGGTCGATTCCGACCACCTGCTGTCCGTGATGGAGAAGTGGATGAGCGGAGAGTGACCGGCCACGGAGGTGATCTCCGGAATCGGCCCGCCGGTTGTCACCGTGCGGGTGTGACCGAGCGGATTCCGGGGAACCTTCTGGTCTTCGGCCACGTTTTCGCTCTGTGCACAGTGACATCGCGGTGACAGGGTGTGGTGATGGGCGGGGTGCGGCTACCATGACCGGCACAAGGACGGACGGCGTAAGGGAGTCGTCCCCTGGGGCGGCACCCGGTGCGATTCCGGGGCGAGGAGGACGGGCCATGGTGCAGAAGGCCAAGATCCTCCTGGTCGATGACCGGCCGGAGAATCTGCTGGCGCTGGAGGCCATCCTCTCTGCGCTCGATCAGACACTGGTCCGGGCATCGTCAGGGGAGGAAGCGCTCAAGGCGCTGCTCACGGACGATTTCGCGGTCATTCTGCTGGACGTACAGATGCCCGGTATGGATGGATTCGAGACTGCCGCGCACATCAAGCGGCGGGAGCGGACACGGGACATCCCGATCATCTTCCTGACCGCGATCAACCACGGCCCGCACCACACCTTCCGGGGTTATGCGGCCGGCGCCGTGGACTACATCTCGAAGCCGTTCGACCCCTGGGTGCTGCGCGCCAAGGTCTCGGTCTTCGTCGAGCTGTACATGAAGAACTGCCAGCTCCGCGAACAGGCGGCGCTCCTGCGGCTCCAGCTCGAAGGCGGCGGTGTCCACCACGGTGCCGAGGAGAAGGAACCTGCCGGGCTGCTCGCCGAGCTCTCGGCGCGGCTCGCCGCCGTGGAGGAGCAGGCTGAGGCCCTCTCCAAGCAGTTGGACGACGAGTCGGCGGACGCGGCGGCCGTGGCCACCGCTGCCCATCTCGAAAGAAAGCTGACGGGCCTGCGTCGCGCACTCGACGCACTGGAGCCCGGTGCGGGCGGCTCCGCCGCCGCTCTTCCCTCCCAGGGCTGACCACCGCTGCTGAGGGGGCGTCAGTTCTGCGCCCCTGCAAGGGCGACACGGACGGGTGAAGCCGTAGGCACACGTGTCCACCGGCGTCGGCACCGGTAACCTCAGTCACATGGCCTCACGTACGTCCGGCAAGGGTTCCCTGGGTGCGGCGGGCACCGCCAAGCGCGCCGGCCGTACCCAGGGACCTGCCAAGAAAGCCGCGCCCGCCAAGAAGGCGGCGGCGAAGAAGACCGTGCCCGTGAAGAAGGCGCCCGCCAAGAAGGCGGCGGTGAAGAAGCCCGCACCGTCCCCCACGGGGGGCGTGTACCGGCTGGTGCGTGCCGTCTGGCTGGGCACCGCCCACGGGGTGGGGGCGGTCTTCCGCTCCATAGGGCGCGGTGCGAAGGGACTTGACCCGGCACACCGCAAGGACGGGCTCGCCCTGCTGCTGCTCGGTCTCGCGCTCGTCGTCGCCGCCGGTACCTGGTCGCGTCTGAAGGGTCCTGTCGGGGACCTCGTGGAGATGCTCGTGACCGGGGCCTTCGGCCGGCTCGACCTCCTTGTCCCGATACTGCTGGGCGCCGTTGCCGTACGGCTCATCCTCTATCCGGAGAAGCCCGAGGCCAACGGCCGGATCGTCATCGGGCTCTCCGCCCTCGTCGTCGGGGTGCTCGGACAGGTCCACATCGCCTGCGGTTCACCCGGCAGGGACGACGGAACCGCCGCGCTGCAGGACGCCGGAGGGCTCATCGGCTGGGCGGCGTCCCAGCCCCTCGTGTTCGCCATGGGCGAGGTGCTCGCCGTCCCGCTGCTCCTGCTGCTGACGGTCTTCGGACTCCTCGTCGTCACCGCCACCCCCGTCAACGCCATCCCCCGCAGGCTGCGCCAGCTCGGGGTGAGACTCGGCATCGTCGACCCCGCCCACGAACCGGGTGACGAGCTGGGGGAGGACGACGAGCGGTACGACGAGCAGTGGCGCGAAGCGCTGCCCGAGCGTGCGCGGCGCACCCCGGGACGCCGGTCCGACGCGGACGACGCCTACGACCCGGACCAGGCCGAGGGCGAGGCACTGGCCAAGCGGCGGCGCCCCCGCAGGCCGTCCGCCCAGCCGGCCATGAACCGCACCATGGACGCCGTCGACGTGGCAGCGGCAGCCGCGGCGGCGCTGGACGGCGCGGTGCTCAACGGCATGCCTCCTTCGCCGGTCGTGGCAGACCTGACCCAGGGCGTCTCCGCCGAGCGCGAGCGGACCGGCACACCGGTACCCGGAGCCAGGTCGGCGGAGAAGACCCGGCCGGGCGGCGCGGGTCAGGACAAGGACTCCGGGACCGGTGGCGTGCCGGACCTGACGAAGCCCGCCCCGGAGCCGTCGCAGTCCCTGCCCGCCCGGGCCGAGCAGCTCCAGCTCTCCGGCGACATCACCTACTCGCTGCCCTCGCTGGACCTTCTGGAGCGGGGCGGCCCGGGAAAGACGCGCAGCGCCGCCAACGACGCGGTGGTCGCCTCGCTCACCAACGTCTTCACCGAGTTCAAGGTCGACGCGCGGGTCACCGGCTTCACGCGCGGTCCGACGGTGACCCGGTACGAGGTCGAACTCGGTCCCGCCGTGAAGGTCGAGCGGATCACCGCCCTGACGAAGAACATCGCCTACGCGGTGGCGAGCCCGGACGTCCGGATCATCTCGCCGATCCCCGGCAAGTCCGCTGTCGGCATCGAGATTCCCAACTCAGACCGGGAGATGGTCAATCTCGGCGACGTCCTGCGCCTCGCGGACGCGGCCGAGGACGACCACCCCATGCTCGTCGCGCTGGGCAAGAACGTCGAGGGCGGCTACGAGATGGCCAATCTCGCGAAGATGCCGCACGTCCTGGTCGCCGGTGCGACCGGCTCCGGCAAGTCCTCCTGCATCAACTGCCTGATCACCTCGATCATGGTGCGGGCGACCCCCGAGGACGTACGCATGGTGCTCGTCGACCCCAAGCGGGTGGAGCTCACCGCGTACGAGGGCATCCCTCACCTGATCACGCCCATCATCACCAACCCGAAGAAGGCCGCCGAGGCGCTCCAGTGGGTCGTGCGCGAGATGGACCTGCGCTACGACGACCTCGCGGCCTACGGCTACCGGCACATCGACGACTTCAACCACGCGGTGCGAAACGGCAAGGCGAAGGCGCCAGAGGGCAGCGAACGTGAGCTCTCGCCCTACCCGTATCTGCTGGTCATCGTCGACGAGCTGGCGGACCTCATGATGGTGGCCCCGCGCGACGTCGAGGACTCCATCGTCCGCATCACCCAGCTGGCGCGCGCGGCGGGCATCCACCTGGTGCTGGCCACGCAGCGGCCCTCCGTCGACGTGGTGACCGGTCTGATCAAGGCCAACGTGCCCTCCCGGCTCGCCTTCGCGACGTCCTCGCTCGCCGACAGCCGGGTGATCCTCGACCAGCCCGGCGCCGAGAAGCTCATCGGTAAGGGTGACGGACTGTTCCTGCCGATGGGGGCGAACAAGCCGACCCGGATGCAGGGGGCCTTCGTCACCGAGGACGAGGTCGCGGCCGTCGTCCAGCACTGCAAGGACCAGATGGCCCCCGTCTTCCGCGAGGACGTGGTGGTCGGCACCAAGCAGAAGAAGGAGATCGACGAGGACATCGGCGACGACCTCGACCTGCTCTGCCAGGCGGCCGAGCTCGTCGTCTCCACCCAGTTCGGGTCCACCTCGATGCTCCAGCGCAAGCTCCGGGTGGGCTTCGCCAAGGCCGGACGGCTGATGGACCTGATGGAGTCCCGCAACATCGTGGGTCCCAGCGAGGGATCCAAGGCGCGCGATGTCATGGTGAAGCCGGACGAACTGGACGGTGTGTTGGCCGTCATTCGTGGGGAAACCGCTTCGTAGGAGTTTTGCGGGCAACCGTTTCGCCCGGCCGTACGTCAAGTTGAAAGGAGGAGCAGCGGGATGCTCCGTCTTGCTCTCCGTCCTCCGTCCTGCCCGAGGGGCTGTCCGGCGAACCCGATGGCGTACAAAGTCGTCGCTCCCGGTTGCCCCACCCTTTCGTACCACCCCTAGACTGAACATCCAGCAGGTGGCTCACGCTCGAAAGGCGCCCCCGTGTCCATCGGCAACTCCCCCGAAGACGACCGGCCTTCGATCGGTCGCGCGCTTCAGCAGGCTCGTATCGCCGCAGGTCTGACGGTCGAGGAAGTCAGCAGCTCCACCCGGGTGCGCATCCCCATCGTGCACGCGATCGAGGAGGACGACTTCTCCCGCTGCGGCGGCGACGTCTACGCACGCGGCCACATCCGTATGCTCGCCCGCGCCGTCCGGCTCGACCCCGATCCACTGATCGAGGAATTCGACGCCGAGCACGGCGGCCGTCCGGCGCCCACCCCCGCGGCGCCGCTGTTCGAGGCCGAGCGGATCCGCTCGGAACCCCGTCGGCCCAACTGGACCGCGGCCATGGTCGCGGCGATCGTGGCCGTCGTCGGGTTCGTGGGCTTCACGCTCTTCAGCGGCGACGACGAGGGGTCGGGTTCGGCGCAGGTCGCCGAGGGCTCGACACCTGACAAGACCACCCCCACACCCACCCCCACCAAGCCGGCCGACCCCAAGCCCGCACCCTCCGAGAGCGCCATCGCCGCGGCTCCCCGGGACAAGGTGACGGTGAGGCTGAGCGCCACCGAGGGCAAGAGCTGGATCTCGGCCAAGGACCACAGCGGACGGCTGCTCTTCGACGGGCTGCTGAACGAAGGTGACTCCAAGACCTTCCAGGACAAGGAGCGTGTCGATCTAGTCCTCGGCGACGCCGGGGCGATCGACCTCTTCGTGAACGGCAAGAAGGTCGACGACGAGTTCGAGCCCGGTCAGGTCGAGCGGCTTTCGTACACCAAGGGTGACCCCGAGGTCGGCTGACCCGGACGGCCCCGTTCCGCCCACCCCTCTCCTCGTACGGCGAGTGCCCGGCAGTCCTGCCGGGCACTCGCCGTCTTCGTGCGGGTCGCCTTCACCTCCGTTTCACCCGCTGTTCGGTCACTCCCCGTAGCGGTGAACCCTGCACGGCAGCGGCGGTGCCGGGACAAAGTAGTCTTGAGTCCATGCCCGAACGCCGTACCGTCGCCCTTGTCACTCTCGGATGCGCCCGTAACGAGGTGGACTCGGAGGAGCTCGCAGGCCGCTTGGCAGCGGACGGCTGGGAGCTCGTCGAGAACGCCACGGACGCGGATGTCGCCGTCGTCAACACCTGTGGGTTCGTGGAGGCCGCCAAGAAGGACTCCGTCGACGCCCTGCTCGAAGCCAATGATCTGAAGGACCACGGCAGAACCCAGGCCGTCGTGGCCGTCGGCTGCATGGCCGAGCGCTACGGCAAGGACCTCGCCGAGGCGCTGCCGGAAGCGGACGGCGTCCTTGGATTCGACGACTACGCCGACATCTCCGACCGTCTGCAGACCATCCTCAGCGGAGGCGTCCACGCCTCCCACACGCCCCGCGACCGGCGCAAGCTGCTGCCGATCAGCCCGGCCGAGCGGCAGGACGCCGCGGTCTCGCTGCCCGGGCACGCCCAGGAGGCCGCTCCGGCCCCCGCGGACCTGCCGGAAGGGATCGCGCCCCTGTCGGGGCCCCGGGCGCCACTGCGCCGCAGGCTCGGGACCAGCCCGGTCGCCTCGGTGAAGCTCGCCTCCGGCTGCGACCGGCGCTGCTCCTTCTGCGCCATTCCGTCCTTCCGCGGCTCCTTCATCTCCAGGCGCCCGTCCGACGTCCTCCAGGAGACGCGCTGGCTCGCCGAGCAGGGCGTCAAGGAGGTCATGCTGGTCTCCGAGAACAACACCTCCTACGGGAAGGACCTCGGGGACATCCGGCTCCTGGAGACCCTGCTCCCCGAGCTCGCCGACGTCGACGGGATCGAGCGCATCCGCGTCAGCTATCTGCAGCCCGCCGAGATGCGGCCGGGGCTGATCGACGTACTCACCTCGACGCCCAAGGTCGCGCCGTACTTCGACCTCTCCTTCCAGCACTCGGCTCCCGGCGTCCTGCGGGCCATGAGGCGGTTCGGGGACACGGACCGTTTCCTCGAGCTGCTGGACACCATCCGGAGCAAGGCGCCGCAGGCCGGTGCGCGCTCCAACTTCATCGTGGGCTTCCCCGGTGAGACGGAGGCGGACCTCGCGGAGCTGGAACGCTTCCTCACCGGAGCGCGTCTGGACGCCATCGGCGTCTTCGGGTACTCCGACGAGGAGGGCACGGAGGCCGTGGGCTACGAGAACAAGCTGGACGCCGACGTCATCGCGGAGCGTCTCGCCCACATCTCGCAGCTCGCCGAGGAGCTGACCTCCCAGCGGGCGGAGGAGCGGGTCGGCGAGACGCTGCAGGTCCTCGTCGAATCGGTCGAGTCCGACGAGGACGGCCCCGTCGCGGTGGGCAGAGCGGCGCACCAGGCACCGGAAACGGACGGCCAGGTCGTCTTCACCACACGCGAAGGGCTCGTTCCGGGCCGTATGGTCGAAGCGAAGGCAGTGGGCACCGAGGGAGTGGACCTCGTGGCCGAACACCACGAGCTCGCGGAGGCAGCCAGATGACGGGAGCCCCGGCATCCGCGGCAGGCGGCACCGGCGCGACGCCGGCGCCCCGCGGCGGCAAGCTGGGTGCGGCCGCCGTCAACCAGGCCGGCCTCTGGAACATCGCGAACATCCTCACCATGGTGCGGCTGGTCCTGGTGCCGGTCTTCGTCCTGCTGCTGCTGCACGGCGGCGGCTACGACCCGGTCTGGCGGTCGTTCGCCTGGGCCGCGTTCGCCGTCGCGATGATCAC
The DNA here is from genome assembly GCF_043199535.1 of Streptomyces sp. NPDC048590. Classification (NCBI taxonomy): domain Bacteria; kingdom Bacillati; phylum Actinomycetota; class Actinomycetes; order Kitasatosporales; family Streptomycetaceae; genus Streptomyces; species Streptomyces sp. NPDC048590. The sequence continues at coordinate 16,679 of NZ_JBICWC010000014.1, forward strand.
GGACGTCTTCGACGGACATCTCGCGCGCACCTACAACCTCGTCACCGACTTCGGGAAGATCGCCGATCCGATAGCGGACAAGGCGATCATGGGTGCGGCACTGATCTGCCTGTCCGCGCTCGGTGACCTGCCGTGGTGGATCACCGGTGTGATCCTCTTCCGGGAGCTCGGCATCACGCTGATGCGCTTCTGGGTCATCCGGCACTCGGTGATCCCGGCCAGCCGAGGCGGCAAGCTGAAGACACTCGCCCAGGGCATCGCCGTGGGCATGTACGTCCTCGCGCTGACCGGCCCGCTGGCCACGATGCGCTTCTGGGTGATGATGGCCGCCGTCGTGCTGACGGTCGTCACAGGCCTCGACTACGTGCGCCAGGCTGTCGTCCTGCGCCGGCGTGGGCTGGCCGCCGAGCGGGCCGCCGCGCTGGAGGCGGTGGCGGCGGCAGCGGACACCGAGGGAGCCACCGGGGGCGCATGCGTCGCGGAGTCCGTGGACGGTGAGCGCGCGGACCGCGTGGAGCCGGTCGTGGAGCCGCTGGGCGGACAGATCGGCGGGGGCGTCGCCGGGGGCCGGGGGACGGCGGAGGCCGAACGGTGACGTCCGGGGCGGCCCAGGTGCTGCTGCGGCTTCAGGGGCGCGGGGAGACGCTCGCCGTCGCCGAGTCCCTCACCGGAGGTCTGGTCGCCGCGGAGCTCACCTCCGTGCCCGGGGCCTCACAGGTGTTCCGTGGGTCCGTCACGGCCTATGCCACGCCGCTCAAGCGCGATGTCCTGGGCGTGGACGGCACGCTCCTGGCCGAGCGCGGAGCCGTGGATCCCGAGGTCGCACAGGCCATGGCCACCGGCGTGCGCCGCGTCCTCTCCGCGGACTGGGGGATCGCGACGACAGGGGTGGCGGGTCCCGGAGCCCAGGACGGAAAGCCTGTGGGCACGGTCTTCATCGCCGTGGCCGGACCGGGCGGTACGGAGAAAGTCGCCGAGCTGAGGTTGAACGGCGGTCGGGCGGACATCCGTAAGGAGAGTGTGCGGGGCCTGCTCGAGCTGCTCTCCGGCGAACTCGGCGAAAATGCGAGGGCACAGGATACGGAACACAACGGGGGGAATTGATGTTTACAGCCCTGAGTGAACACGACATCGCTCCCCGCACGGCCGCAGCGCGAGGCGGTACGGTGGGGCGTGAAGGATGCGGCTACGCGGTCCGAGGAGGGAGCCACCGATGATTCTGCTCCGTCGCCTGCTTGGTGACGTGCTGCGTCGGCAGCGCCAGCGCCAAGGCCGTACTCTGCGCGAAGTCTCCTCGTCCGCCCGAGTCTCGCTCGGCTATCTCTCCGAGGTGGAGCGGGGGCAGAAGGAGGCATCCTCCGAGCTGCTCTCCGCCATTTGCGACGCGCTGGACGTACGGATGTCCGAGCTCATGCGTGAAGTGAGCGATGAACTGTCCCTGGCTGAGCTGGCCGAGTCGGCGGCAGCCAGTGATGCGGTGCCTGTACCAGTACGTCCGATGCTGAACTCCGTCTCCGTCGCGTCGGTCGCCGGCGTGCCGACAGGACGGGTGACCATCAAGGCGCCCGCGGAAGCTGTGGATGTGGTCGCTGCCTGACCGCATGGTTCGTGCTGTACGGAGTCCCGGTCGGCCCTCGTGGGCCGGCCGGGACTTTTGTGTGCCTGGAGTGTGCGGAGCGCGTTGCAGGGCAGGCGCATCGTGAGGCCGGTTGAAGGCTCTCCTGGAGGGAGCCCATCCGAATGACCGTTTTGCATCTTTTGTGCAATCGTGGACGGGTGGTAGGCCCCATAGCCAGCAGCTATCCGAACGGAGAATTGCATGTCTGTCGTCAAGAGTGCGCTGACCGAGGGCGACCGGAAGGTCGTGGGTGACGCACTGCAGGGCGCCCTGGTGGATCTGGTGGACCTTTCCCTGGTCGCCAAGCAGGTCCACTGGAACGTCGTCGGTCCCCGCTTCCGGTCCGTGCATCTGCAGCTCGACGAGGTCGTCGACACGGCGCGGCAGCACTCGGACACGGTCGCGGAACGGGCTTCGGCGGTCGGAGTCAACCCCGACGGACGGTCCAAGACCCTCGCGAAGACCACGGCCATCGACCTGGTGCCCGACGGCTGGATCAAGGACGTGGACGCGGTACGGGTACTGGTCGACGCCCTGCGGGTGGTCATCGACCGAATGCGGGAGCGGATCGAGGCGACCGCGGACCCGGACCCCGTCAGCCAGGACATCCTGATCGCGCTGACGGCCGATCTCGAGAAGCACGCGTGGATGTTCCAGGCCGAGAGCGCCTGACCTTCGAGCGCCTGACCTGCGACGAGGACCGTGAAACGGCGACCGGCGGTGCCGGTCGGAGAGTGAGGAGTGCGGCATGAGCGACGACAAGGCCATGGACAAGCTCAAGGGCAAGGCCAAGGAGGCCACCGGCAAGCTCACGGGCGACCGCCGCAAGGAGTCCGAGGGCAAGACCGACCAGACCAAGGCCAAGGCCGAGGAGGCTCTGGGCGGGGCCGGTGAGCGCGCCAAGGGCATCAAGGACTCCCTGACGGACAAGGACAAGCACTGAGGCGTGTTTCGGAGGTCCCGTCCGCCCCACAGGCGGACGACGCCACTTCGAAACGTGCCTCAGCCGCCTCGATCCAGCCACGTGTGTCCCCGGGCGAACGCCCGGGGACACACGTGTGCTCAGGCCATCGGTCTCCCGATCCTGCCCTGGGCCAGGGGGTCTGTCCCGGGGCGGGGGAGGCACGGCCCCGGATGCAGTGGGCGCCGACCCGGGGGAAACTGCGGGAGAGGGCCGGGAACCACCCTTCTCGACAACGGCCCAGGAGAGGGCGCGCACAGTCGTTCCATCAGCGTGACGCACGCCGGTCACGCATCGGTACGCCCTCCCGTCGGGCGATCGTGCCGTACTAGCGTCGGCCGGAGGAGGCAGCCATGGTGCGGCGATGGGTGCCGGCGTTCGCCCTCGGCGGTGTGTGGTGGTGGGCGGTGCTCAGGCTCCTCGTCGAGCCGGAGCGCGCCGGGCTGATAGAAGGCGCGGTCGTGGCCGGGGGGTGGGGGTTGAGCCTCCTTCCGGTCCACGTGGCCGCGGTCGCGAAGCCGGAGAGGCCGGCCGAGGAGCCGGACCGCAGGGACATATCCCCGTAGCTCCACCTCCGGAGGGGAAGTGGCGTCGTGCCGGGATCCGGACGGCGGTACCTGCCCCGTCGCCCTCAGCCTGTGGGGCCGGACTGGCACCCAGGGCACCAGTAGGTGGGCCGATCGTCCCGCTCCGCCACACGGATGAGGGTCCCGCAACGCATGCACGGGCGGCCCGCACGTCCGTAGACGAAGAGACGCTCCCTCGACCGGCTCCTTGCCAGAGCGGGCGTCGCCCCGGTGGTCGTCCGCATCGGACGGTCGCGGTTGGCCTCGAGAAGTTGCTTGGCCGTGCTGACCAGGAGTGCGGGGACCGGCGGCGCCAGCTCGCCCAACGGCAGCCAAGGTGTCGCACGGGCCATGAAGCAGAGTTCGCACATGTAGACGTTGCCGATACCGGCGAGATTCCGCTGGTCCAGAAGGGCATCTGCGATCCGGCGTCCCGGATCGGCCAGAAGGTTGCGCAGAGCGGTGTCCGGATCCCAGTCAGCCCCCAGGAGATCGGGGCCGAGATGACCTACCGCTTGGTCCTCGTCCTCGGTGCGGAGAAGCTCGACCACGGGCAGGCGGTAGCCGACGGCGGTCCGCTCCGAGTTTCCGAGCACGGCACGGATCTGATGGGCCGGCCCTCCCCGGGGGCGCTCACCAGGGCCGTACACGCGCCAGGCCCCCTCCATGCGCAGATGACTGTGAAGGGTGAGTCCGCCCTCGAACCGCGTGAGCAGATGCTTGCCGCGCGCCGTGACGTCCAGGACGAGGCTGCCCGTCAGATCGGCGGTGGCGAAGCGCGGAACCCGCAGGTCGAAGGCGGTCAGGACCCGACCCGACAGCGCGGTGTCGAGACGCCGCGCCGTCTGCAGGACCGTGTCGCCTTCGGGCATGCCTCCATGATGCGCGCACAGCACCGTCGGTGACCCGCGCCCACACCCCGGTCCGTGTCCGAACGCGTACCTGTCGGGAGCCGGGCCTCAGGCACGCAGCCGCAGACCGCGGGGCGTGGCGAGGAAGCCCGCCGCTTCCAGGGTGCGGCCCAGCGGCGAGGCGAGGGCGGAGGCGCCGTTGGTGCGCTCCACGGTGACCGTGCCGAGCCTCCCCGCGCGGGCTGCCGAAGCGAGTGCCTCGGCGGCGGCCCTGAGCGCCGGGTCGTCGGGATCCGTGGACCAGGAGAGCAGGGACTTGCCGCCCCGCTCCATGTACAGCGTCAGCTCACCGTCCACGAGGACGACCAGGGAGCCCGCCTTCCGGCCCGGTTTGTGGCCCGCCCCGTCCGGCGACTCGGGCCACGAGAGGGCCGCGCCGTACGCGTTGGCGGGATCGGCGGCGGCGAGGACGAGGGCGCGGGGAGCGGAGCCCGGGGCGGCGCGGTCCCGTGCGGTGGCGGCGGCCCTGAGACGGTCCACGGCTCCGTCCATGGCGAACTGGGCCGCCCCCAGGCCTTCCACCACATACCCACGCCGCGCCTGACCGCTGTCCTCGAACGCGGCGAGTACACGGTAGATCGCGGAGAACCCGCCCTCGACGCCCTCGGCCTGAACCGCGCCGCGGGTCACCACCCCGTGGCGGTCGAGGAGCGTGCGCGCCAGGGCGTGCGCGCGATGGGTCGGCTCGGGCTCGGCCGGAGGCAACAGCGACCATCGCCCCGACACCGTGGGCGGACCCGTACGGGAGGCGGGCCGTGCGGATCCCGTCAGCGAGCCGTAGCGTCCGCGCGGGACTGAGCGCCTGGCCCGGTGAGCGGTGGACCCGGCCGTGCGGCCCGATCCGAGGAGTGCCCGCAGCGGAGCGAGCGTGTCGTTGGTGAGGCGTCCGGACCACACGAGGTCCCAGATGGCGTCCGCCAGTTGGGGTTCGGTGCAGTCCGGGTGCGTGGTCGCGCGGACCTGGTCGGCGATCTGCCGGAAGAAGAGGCCGTAACCGCCGGAGAGGATCGTCAGCACCGAGTCGTGCAGTGCGGTCGTCTCCAGCGGGTGGGGAGGCGGAAGGAGCAGGGGCGCGCTGTCGGCCGGGTAGACGGAGAGCCAGCCGTCCTTGCCCGGCAGGGCCCCGGCTCCGGCCCAGACGATCTCCCCGGTGGTCGTCAGTTCGTCGAGCATCGCCGGGGAGTAGCCCATGACGCGGCTCGGCAGGATCAGTTTCTCCAGCGCGGACGCTGGGACGGGAGCGCCCTGCAACTGCTCGACGGCACGGGCCAGTCCGTCGATTCCGCGCAGGCTGTTGTCGCCGAGGTGCTGCCACTGGGGGAGGAAGCCGGCCAGGGCGGAGGGGGCCACCGGCTCCAGCTCCTCGCGGAGCGCGGCCAGCGAACGGCGGCGCAGCCGCCGCAGAACCGTCGAGTCGCACCATTCCTGGCCGATGCCCGCAGGGTGGAACTCACCCTGGACGACACGGCCCGACGCGGCGAGGCGCTGGAGTGCCCCGTCGGTCACGGCTGTCCCCAGGCCGAAGCGGTCCGCCGCCTGCGCGCTGGTGAACGGGCCGTGTGTACGGGCGTACCGGGCGAGGAGGTCTCCGAGCGGATCCTTGACCGGCTCGGTGAACGCCTCGGGGACACCCACCGGAAGCGCCGTGCCGAGTGCGTCGCGCAGCCTGCCCGAGTCCTCGACCGCCGCCCAGTGCGGGGCTCCGCCGAGGCGTACCTGGATGGCGCGTCTCGACGCCTCCAGCTCCTGCGCCCATCCGGACTCCGCTCCACGCTCCGCCAGTTCGGCGGTGGTGAGCGGCCCGAGGACGCGCAGGAGATCGGCGACCCCCTCGGTGTCCTTGATCTTCCTGTCGTCGGTCAGCCACTGCAGCTCACGCTCAAGCTCACCCAGGACATCCGCGTCGAGCAGCTCGCGCAGCTCCGCCCTGCCGAGCAGCTCCGCCAGGAGATGGGAGTCGAGGGAGAGCGCGGCGGCGCGCCGTTCGGCGAGGGGCGAGTCACCTTCGTACAGGAACTGCGCGACGTAACCGAAGAGGAGGGAGCGGGCGAACGGTGAGGGCTCGGGCGTGGTCACCTCCACCAGGCGGACCCGGCGCGACTCCAGATCGCCCATCAGCTCCGTGAGGCCCGGGACGTCGAACACGTCCTGGAGGCATTCGCGGACCGCTTCCAGGACGATCGGGAAAGAGCCGAACTCGGAGGCCACCTGCAGCAGCTGGGACGCGCGCTGACGCTGCTGCCACAGCGGTGTGCGCTTGCCCGGACTGCGCCGGGGCAACAGCAGGGCGCGCGCGGCGCACTCACGGAAACGGGAGGCGAACAGAGCCGAGCCGCCCACCTGTTCGGTGACCAGATCGCTGATCTCCCCCTGGTCGAACACCACATCCGTGGCACTCACCGGCGGCTGGTCGCCGTCGGGGCCCGAGGCGGGAGAACCGGGACCGGTGCGCGCGGAACCGGCGCTCGCGCCGGCCTGATCGGTCTGCGCGGGATCGAAGTCGAGGAGGTCGAGACCCATCAGATCGGCGTCGGGCAGCCGCAGGACGATGCCGTCGTCCGCGTGCATGACCTGTGCGTCCACGCCGTACCGCTCGCCGATCCGGGCGGACAGGGCGAGCGCCCAAGGGGCGTGCACCTGGGCGCCGAAGGGCGAGTGCACCACGATCCGCCAGTCGCCGAGCTCGTCACGGAACCGCTCGACGAGCACCGTCCGGTCGTCGGGGACATGACCGCAGGCGCGGCGCTGTTCGTCGAGGTAGGACAGGACGTTGTCCGCGGCCCAGCCGTCCAGCCCGGCAGCCAGCAACCGCAGCCTGGCGTCCTCGTCGGAGAGGGCGCCGACCTCCCGGAGGAACGCGCCGAGTGCGCGGCCCAGCTCCAGCGGGCGGCCCAGCTGGTCGCCCTTCCAGAACGGCAGTCTGCCCGGGACTCCGGGCGCGGGGGAGACCAGGACCCGGTCCCTGGTGATGTCCTCGATCCGCCAGGAGGTGGTGCCCAGGGTGAACACATCGCCGACGCGGGACTCGTAGACCATCTCCTCGTCCAGTTCACCGACGCGTCCGCCGCCCTTCTTCGGGTCGGCACCGGCCAGGAAGACGCCGAAGAGCCCGCGGTCGGGAATGGTGCCGCCCGAGGTAACGGCGAGGCGCTGGGCGCCCGGGCGGCCCGTGACCGTGCCGGTGACGCGGTCCCACACCACTCGGGGGCGCAACTCGGCGAAGGCGTCGGACGGGTAGCGTCCGGCGAGCATGTCGAGCACGGAGGTGAACGCGGACTCGGGCAGCGAGGCGAACGGGGCCGCCCGGCGGGCCAGGGCGAGCAGGTCGTCGGCCTGCCGGCTGTCGAGCGCGACCGTCGCGACGATCTGCTGGGCCAGCACGTCGAGCGGATTGGACGGGATCCGCAGGGCCTCGATGGCGCCGTCCCGCATCCGCTCGGTCACCACCGCCGCCTGCACCAGATCACCGCGGTACTTGGGGAAGACCACACCGGTGGACACGGCGCCGACCTGGTGGCCGGCCCGGCCCACCCGCTGCAGCCCAGAGGCGACGGACGGGGGTGACTCGACCTGGATCACCAGGTCGACCGCACCCATGTCGATGCCCAGCTCCAGGCTGGAGGTGGCGACCACGGCGGGCAGCCTCCCGGCCTTGAGGTCCTCCTCGACCTGCGAACGCTGCTCCTTGGACACCGAGCCGTGGTGGGCGCGGGCGAGCACGGCGGGCGCCCCCTTCGCGGCGCCGGACTGCGCCATGACCTCGGCGGGGGAGTGCGCCTCCGGCAGGCTCTCCCCGGCCTCGCCACCTTCTCCGGCCGCCGCTTCCAGAGCCCGCTCGTGGGCGATCTCGTTGAGCCGGTTGCACAGACGCTCCGCGAGACGCCTGGAGTTGGCGAAGACGATGGTGGAGCGGTGCGACTGGACGAGATCGGCGATCCGCTCCTCCACGTGGGGCCAGATCGACGGCTTCTCGGCCTGCCCGCCCTCGTCGCCCGTAGCCGGTGAGCCGCTCAGTTCGCCCAGATCCTCGACCGGGACCACGACCGAGAGATCGAACTCCTTGGCCGACGGGGGCTGGACGATCTCCACCTTGCGCTGCGGCGACAGGAACCGGGCGACCTCGTCGACCGGGCGGACCGTCGCCGACAGACCGATCCGGCGCGCCGGCCGCGGGAGCAACTCGTCCAGGCGCTCCAGGGACACCGCCATGTGCGCGCCGCGTTTCGTCCCCGCGACGGCGTGCACCTCGTCGACGATCACCGTCTCGATCCCGGCCAGCGCGTCCCTGGCCGAGGACGTGAGCATCAGGAACAGGGATTCAGGGGTGGTGATCAGGATGTCCGGCGGCCTGGTCGCCATCGAACGGCGCTCGGCCGCGGGGGTGTCACCGGAACGGATGGCCACCCGCACCTCCGGCTCGGGAAGGCCGAGACGCACCGACTCCTGACGGATTCCCGTGAGCGGAGAACGCAGGTTCCGCTCGACGTCCACGGCGAGTGCCTTCATCGGGGACACGTACAGCACCCGGCAGCGCTTCTTCGCCTCGGCGGGCGGCGGGGCGGCCGCCAGCCGGTCCAGGGAGGCCAGGAACGCGGCGAGGGTCTTGCCCGACCCCGTCGGCGCGACGACCAGCACGTCCGATCCCTCACCGATGGCCCGCCAGGCACCCTCCTGCGCCGCGGTGGGCGCGTCGAAGGCGGAGGTGAACCAGCCGCGGGTCGCGGGCGAGAACGAATCGAGTGCGGAACCGGCCATGCCCCCCATCGTGCACCCCGCCACTGACAACAGCCGCTGGACGTGACCGCCGTCGGCCCCTCCGCTCACGGCGCGGCCGCTCGTCCCCGCAGTCGTCCACGGCCCGGACCTGCGAGAATGCGCATATGGCGGAGAAGGGCAGGGACACGGAGTGGGCGCGGCACTGGCAGCACGCCGAGCTGCCCGGTGTCGATCTGCTCAGCGCCCGGTACGTCCGCCACACCTTCCCCCGGCACAGCCACGAGGGCTATGTCCTCGCCGCGATCACCAGCGGCGTCGAGGAGGTGGGCGTCCCCGACGGCACCGTGCGCGCGGGGCCCGGCACCGTCCTCATGATCAACCCGGAGGTCCCGCACACCGCGCGCGCCGGAACACCCGAGGGATGGGTCTACAACACGCTCTACCCCTCGGCGCAGGTCGTCAACGACGTAGCGGCGGAGATGTCGAGTGCGCGGGGAACGGCCGCCTTCACCGAGACCGGGGTCAGCGACCCCCGCGCCGCACGGCTCATCACCGAGGTCCACCGGGCGGCGGAGGAGGGCAACCCCCTGGCCGCGGACAGTGTCCTGCGCGTCATGGTCGCCCAGCTGCTCGACCGCCACGGCGGGACCATGCCGGCGAGGGCACCACGGTCCGCCGGAGCCCGGGACGCCGCACGCGCCCGAGCTGTTCTGGAGGAGCGGATGGAACGTCCGCCGACCCTCGAAGCGCTCGCTTCCGAGCTCGGCACCAGCCCCTTCGCCCTGCTGCGCGCCTTCCGGAACCAGTACGGGATGCCCCCGCACACCTGGCTGACCGATGCCCGGGTACGGCGTGCGCGCCGCCTGCTCGACGCCGGCACCACACCGGCCGAGGCCGCGATCGCGGTGGGCTTCACCGACCAGCCTCACCTCAACCGCCACTTCACCCGGATCGTCGGGGTGCCTCCCGGCGCGTACCGGCGTGAGCGCGCAGGAACGTACAAGACCAGCGGGAATGCCTCCCCGTAACCTTCCGGGCGTGGCAGAACAGACAGCACCCCCTCAGAGCACGGCCGCCCCGGACGCGGCCACGGAGAAGCCGGACGCCGCGGTCGTCCGGGACGCACTCGGCGTGGGCATAGCCGTGGGGCTCTCCGGCTTCGCGTTCGGCGTGACCAGCGCCGGCGCCGGACTCACCCTCCTCCAGACCTGCGCCCTGAGCCTCCTCGTCTTCACCGGCGCGTCGCAGTTCGCGCTCGTGGGAGCCCTCGCCGCCGGCGGAAACCCGTACACCGCGGCGGCAGGTGCCTTCTTCCTCGGGATCCGTAACGCCTTCTACGGACTGCGGCTCTCCCAGCTCCTCGCGCTGCCGCGTGCGCTGCGCCCCCTCGCCGCCCAGTGGGTCATCGACGAGACGACCGCCGTCACCCTGCCGCAGCCGACCCGCAGGGCCGCGCGCATCGGGTTCACCGTCACCGGTCTCACCCTCTACACCCTCTGGAACCTGACGACGTTGGTCGGAGCGCTGGGGGCCGAGGCCCTGGGCGACACCGACGCCTGGGGACTGGACGCGGCCAGCCCCGCGGTGTTCCTCGCGCTGCTCGCGCCGATGCTGAGGACCACCACCGAACGTGTCACCGCGGGACTCGCCGTCCTGCTGGTCCTGGGCCTTCTGCCGGTCCTCCCGGCGGGAGCGCCCGTACTGGTCTCCGCGCTGGCCGCCCCGGTGGTCCTCTTCCTGCGTGGCCGTTCCGGGAAGAGCGGCCACGGCACGGGCACCACGAACAGCACCGTCACCGAGAACGAGCCCGGGGAGGGCCGATGAACATCTGGATCGCGATCGGGCTCACCACTGTCGGCTGCTATCTCGCCAAACTCCTCGGCCTGCTGGTTCCCGCGGGAGCCCTGGAACGTCCCCTCGTGCAGCGGATGGCGGCGCTCCTGCCCGTGGCGCTGCTGGCGGCACTCACCGCGCAGCAGACCTTCGGCGACGCACAGCACCTGGTGCTCGACGCCCGAGCGGCGGGTCTCGGCGCGGCGGCTATCGCGCTCGTCCTGCGGGCCCCGTTCCTGGTGGTCGTCGGCGCGGCCGTCGTCGTCACCGCACTCACGCGGGCCCTGTTCTGAGCGAGCCGCGCGTGGCCGTGCACCTTCCGGGCGGGTCAGTGCAGTGGACGTCCGTAGGCCCTGAGGGTCCGCAACGCCCGTAGGGTCACGATGGGCCGTCCTTCCAGCGCGGTTCCGGGAGCCCACTGCCGCCAGTTGACCGGCCAGCCGCCGTCCTCCTGCTGCTCGGCCGCCAGATGATCGAGGGAGTCCCGCACTTCCCCGTCGCTGAACCAGCGCCGGGCGAGAGAACCAGGGGTGCGGGCGTAGTCGTAAGGGAAATGGTGTTCACCCGGTGCGTAGCCGGGTGCCACCGGGAAGTCGTCCCGGCGGGCCGGATCCAGCACCACCAGCCGTTGCTCACGCACCAGCAGGCCCAGCCGCTCGGCGGCCGATTCCGCACGTGCGCGGTCCGGGACGCCGTCCAGGAAGGCGACCGCCGCCTCGATCTCGTAGGGATGTGACTGCTCCAGTCCTTCGACGACCGCCCAGCAGAAGTCGGTGGCGCGGAAGAGCCAGGCATGCCACACCTGGTTGCGGTGCAGCGTCCCCACCACGGGGCCCGTCGCCAGCAGATCGGCGGGCGGGTCGTCGACGACGGGGATGAACGGGGCCGCCGGATAGCCCCGCTGCGAGGGATGGAGCGCCGGCAGGGCGCCTTCCTTCGTCGACACGTCCGTCAGATAGCGGCAGATCCGCTCCACCCGCAGGCCACCGCAGCGGCCGATCGAATCGAGAACGCTCAGCGCGTGCGCGGTGTGCAGCGGCTGGCTCACCGGACCGCGGAGATCCGGTTCGAGTGCGTGACCGTAACCCCCGTCCTCGTTGCGGTAGGCGCTCAGGGCGGTCTCGACGCTCTCCGCATCTCCGCCCAGGAAGAGATGGGCGAACCGCCGTTGCTCGAGGACGCGTGCGGTGAGCCAGATGAACTGCTCAGCGCGGGCGAGGGGATGTGCTCCGGTTCCAGCCATGGACCGACCGTAGAGGGGAACACCCCTCGGCAGGGCTCTCCGGGCCCGGCTGCACTCTCAGGAGCGGGATACTGAGGGCATGCGGTTGACGATTTTCTGGGAACGGATGGCCGAGCACTTCGGCGTGGCGTACGCCGACTCCTTCGCGCGCGATCATGTGATGTCCGAGCTCGGCGGGCGTACGGTGAACGAGGCCCTGGCCGCGGGCTGGGAGACCAAGGACGTGTGGCGCGGAGTCTGCGCGGCGGTCGGCATCCCCCCGGAGAAGCGCTGAGCATGGTCCCGTACCCGGCGGAGAAGCGCCGAGGCCGGTCCCGTACCGACGGTTAAGGGCTGAGACCGGTCCTCTACCTGCCGGGACGAGCTGAGACCGGTCCCGCACCCACCGGAGACACCTTCGTCCTCGCCGCCGGCAGCAGGGCCTGGAGACCGGCCGCCATCGCGTGAGCGAGACTTGTCCCGTGGCACCGACAGACGAGACCGCCCAGACGCAGCCGCCCTCCTCGCCGCCCGTCCCGCCGGCCGCACCGCCGAATCCGCCGCCCGGCACCGGACCTGTCCGCATGCCCGGGTGGCTGCCGCGGGCGATGGTCCTGGCGCTGGCCCTCTACGGGTGCTTCCAGCTGGGCAGCTGGGCCTTCGACCAGCTCGTCGGGCTGCTGACCAACGTCCTCATCGCCTTCTTCCTGGCGCTGGCCATCGAGCCCGCCGTGAGCCGCATGGCCGGCCGCGGGATGCGCCGGGGACTCGCCACCTTCCTCGTCTTCCTCGCCGTGCTGGTCTTCGGGGCCGGATTCGTCGTACTGCTCGGCTCGATGCTCGCCGGCCAGATCGTCGACATGGTCGAGGAATTTCCCAAGTACCTCGATTCGGTGATCAGCTGGGTCAACGACACCTTCCACACGGAACTCTCCCGTGTGGAGGTGCAGGACAGCCTGCTCCACTCCGACTGGCTCCAGAGGTACGTGCAGAACAGTGCGACAGGTGTGCTCGATGTGTCCACGACCGTCCTCGGCGGACTCTTCCGGCTGCTGACGATCTTCCTGTTCTCCTTCTACTTCGCGGCCGACGGCCCCCGCCTGCGCAGGGCGCTGTGCTCCGTGCTGCCGCCCTCGCGGCAGACCGAGGTGCTGCGCGCCTGGGAGATCGCGGTGGACAAGACCGGCGGATACATCTACTCGCGCGGGCTCATGGCGCTGATCTCCGGGGCCGCGCACTACGTCCTGCTGGTGGTCCTCGGGGTGCCCTACGCCCCGGCCCTCGCCGTCTGGGTGGGCCTCGTCTCGCAGTTCATCCCCACGATCGGCACGTATCTCGCCGGTGCGCTGCCGATGCTGATCGCCTTCACCGTCGACCCCTGGTACGCGTTGTGGGTACTCGGTTTCGTCGTGGTCTACCAGCAGTTCGAGAACTACGTCCTGCAGCCCAAGCTGACGTCCAAGACGGTGGACATCCACCCCGCGGTCGCCTTCGGTTCGGTCGTCGCCGGCACGGCGCTGATGGGCGCCGTCGGTGCGTTGATCGCGATCCCGGCGGTGGCGACGCTCCAGGCGTTCCTCGGCGCGTACGTCAAGCGCTACGACGTGACCGACGACCCCAGGGTGCACGGCGGCCACCGGTGGCACCGCGGTGAACCGGTGCTGCCGAGGATCCTCCGTACCGTCCGGAGGCGCCGCCGCGGGTGACGTGAGGGCCTCTCGGGGAAGGCCGAGGCGGTACGGGCCCGTCGGGCGGCTCGGGCGTACTTCGCCGTCCCGCCACACGTGGCAGGTGACGGGGCGCGGGTCCGGCGGGGCTCGCCGCTCGCGAGCCGGGGACCGCTCTCCCGGGGCTGAGAGCTGTCCCGCCGGCATGGTGGGACAGCCCTTAGGCTCGATGGTGTCGACCCGGCGTGGTTCGCTTGACACCAAAATCGAACATCCATTCTCATGGAATTCCGGCCGGGTTTTCCGGTGCCGGCCGTGGAGTTGTCCACAGGCCGGGAGGACGTCGAGGCCCATTGTCAGTGGCAGGGGTTAGCGTCTGTGACGTGAAGCGATCGACTCAAGCAAATCGGGTGGAACCCATGGCAGGAACCGACCGCGAGAAGGCGCTCGACGCCGCGCTCGCACAGATTGAACGGCAATTCGGCAAGGGTGCGGTGATGCGCCTCGGCGAGCGGCCGAACGAACCCGTGGAGGTGATCCCGACCGGGTCCACGGCGCTCGACGTCGCGCTCGGCGTCGGCGGTCTGCCCCGCGGCCGTGTGGTGGAGGTGTACGGCCCGGAGTCCTCCGGTAAGACGACGCTGACCCTGCACGCGGTGGCGAACGCGCAGCGGCTCGGCGGCTCGGTCGCGTTCATCGACGCGGAGCACGCCCTCGACCCGGAGTACGCGAAGAAGCTCGGCGTCGACATCGACAACCTGATCCTCTCGCAGCCGGACAACGGTGAGCAGGCACTGGAGATCGTGGACATGCTCGTCCGCTCCGGCGCGCTGGACCTGATCGTCATCGACTCCGTGGCGGCCCTGGTGCCCCGTGCGGAGATCGAGGGCGAGATGGGTGACTCGCACGTGGGTCTGCAGGCCCGCCTGATGAGCCAGGCGCTCCGTAAGATCACCAGCGCGCTCAACCAGTCGAAGACCACCGCGATCTTCATCAACCAGCTCCGCGAGAAGATCGGCGTCATGTTCGGCTCGCCGGAGACCACGACCGGTGGCCGGGCGCTGAAGTTCTACGCCTCGGTGCGCCTCGACATCCGCCGTATCGAGACCCTCAAGGACGGCACGGACGCGGTCGGTAACCGCACCCGCGTCAAGGTCGTCAAGAACAAGGTCGCCCCGCCGTTCAAGCAGGCGGAGTTCGACATCCTCTACGGCCAGGGCATCAGCCGCGAGGGCGGTCTGATCGACATGGGCGTGGAGCACGGCTTCGTCCGCAAGGCCGGCGCCTGGTACACGTACGAGGGCGATCAGCTGGGCCAGGGCAAGGAGAACGCCCGCAACTTCCTCAAGGACAACCCCGATCTCGCCAACGAGATCGAGAAGAAGATCCTCACCAAGCTCGGTGTGGGGGTCCGTCCGGAGGACGCCGCCGCCGAACCCGCCGCCGATGAGGCAGCCGGTGCCGCTCCGGCGGAAGGGGCGGCGAAGTCCGTACCCGCCCCGGCCACCAAGGCGAAGGCGACCAAGGCAGCGGCGGCGAAGAGCTAGGCCGTGACGCGTCGCACGGAGTGGCCGGGCGCCGACACCGGTGCGGATCCCGGCTCTGAATCAGCGGCGGAGTCGTTCGGCGGCCTCACGGAGCCCGGTCGGGGGGCCGGGTTCGGCGAGGGAGCTGGTCGGCGCTCCCGCTCCAGAAGCAGCGGTTCCCCCTCCTCGTCGAGGGCCGAGAAGGGGGAACCGCGAGATCCGGTCGAACAGGCGCGCAACATCTGCCTGAGGCTGCTGACGGGCACTCCGCGTACCCGGAAGCAGCTGGCTGATGCGCTGCGCAAGCGGGAGATCCCGGATGAGGCGGCGGAAGAAGTGCTGTCTCGCTTCGAGGACGTGGGGCTGATCAACGACGCGGCGTTCGCCGATGCCTGGGTCGAGTCCCGTCACCACGGCAGAGGGCTGGCTCGTCGAGCCCTCGTGCGGGAGCTGCGTACCAAGGGCGTCGATTCGGCGCTGATCGACGAGGCGGTCGGGCAGCTCGACCCGGAGCAGGAGGAGGAGACAGCCAGG
The DNA here is from genome assembly GCF_043199535.1 of Streptomyces sp. NPDC048590. NCBI lineage: Bacteria > Bacillati > Actinomycetota > Actinomycetes > Kitasatosporales > Streptomycetaceae > Streptomyces > Streptomyces sp. NPDC048590. The sequence goes on from NZ_JBICWC010000014.1 coordinate 32,233, forward strand.
GAGCTCGTCGCGCGAAAGCTCCGCTCCACCCGTGGGCTGGACCGCGACAAGCGTCTGCGCCGCCTGGCGGGCATGCTCGCGCGCAAGGGCTACGGGGAGGGGATGGCCCTGCGTGTGGTGCGCCAGGCGATCGAGGCCGAGGGGGAGGACCTGGACGGGCTGGACGAGCCCTTCTGACCGCTTGCCGCCGAACCCGGTCGGTACATCGGTGTTTCCTCACGCCCTCCGGCCGATGTGGGCTGCGGTAGGTAGCCGCGGCAGTCGAGCGGGGGAGGGGAGCGGTCTCGCGCGGGTCAGGTCCGGGGCAGTGACGGAGGGGGAAACTGCCGCAGGCCGCGAAGGCCCGAGCAGCCTTCGGGATCGTTGGTTCGGGATCAGTGCCCTGCCATCGAGGCCCGCCGGATCGTGGCGTCGAGCAGGCCCAGGGCGTCCTCGGCGGTGCGTCCGGGATGCCGGTTCCACGGGCCGATGAGGTCGGGCCAGCCCTGGGAGCGCAGTTCGGTCATGATCCAGGCACCGGCGCGGTCCACGGTCTCCAGCGAGCCGTAACCCAGCCGGTGGGCGGTCAGCATGGCCCCGCAGACGCAACGCGCACCCCGGGTGTTACGCAGGCGGTACGGGGTGTTCTGCCAGCCCCACTCGGTCAGGATCAGTCGCGCGTAGCCGAGATGAACCGAGGGCCGCACGTCGGGCTGCCCGATCCGCCGCCACATGTGCAGGCGCTCCGGGAGTACGGCGCCGAAGCGACCGGGCAAGGGGCGCTCGCGAGGAAGCCGTGCGGGCGTGGCTTCGAGGGACTCCGAGATCAGCTGCTCCACGGGTACGGACAGCAGCTCACGCCAGTCGGACGGGTGGGCGGCCGGTGCCAAGTCCAGCTGCTCGCCGTCCTGGTGCCGGCGGCCCCGCTCCTTGCTGTGCGGGCGGTTTCCGTCCGGTTGTCCCTCCTCCGGTGGGGTCTCCACGGGCACGTGGGCCAACGGTGTCGACGCCTGCGCCGCGGGCTTCTGCGCGGTGCGGGGCCAGCCCGCGACGATGTGCTGCCAGGCGTCCGAGTCGTGTAGCCGGGCGGCCTGTGAGTCGAGCTGGTCCGGGGTGAGCGGGGCTGTTTCCATCGGCGCGGCATCTCCGTACATTCCGGTCCTCGGTGATGAGGCGAATGTCCGTCGCGCATGGGGATCGCTCCACCTGGGAGCAGCGTTCGGGTGTGCGTGTGTGCCATTCGGGGCTGCGGGGCGCCGCTGTCCGGTGTGGGGGCGCCCCGGTCCGGCCGGTGAAGGACAGCCTCCACAGGCCGGACACCTGGCCGGGCCGGGCTGAGCGCGCTGAACACAGGCAGGTCCCCGGGGCCCCAGGCCGCACCTCGGACCGAGCGTGCGGACCCTGGGCCCCGGGGCGGCACCCCGGGCCGGACCGTCGGCATGCCCCCGGGATCGGTCCCGGATCAGGTGATGACCGGGAGCCCTGCCTCGCGCCAAGCCTGGAATCCGCCGGTCAGGTCCGTGGCCCGGTGCAGCCCCAGCTGGCGCAGCGAGGCGACGGCGAGGCTGGAGGCGTATCCCTCGTTGCAGATCACCACGATGCGCAGATCGTGCCCCGTCGCCTGTGGAGCGCGGTGGCTGCCCCGAGGATCGAGCCGCCACTCCAGCTCGTTGCGTTCGATGACCAGGGCACCCGGGATCAGGCCGTCAGCCTCCCGCAGCGCCGCGTAGCGGATGTCGACCAGCAACGCGCCCGCGGCCGCGGCTGCGGAGGCATCCTGGGGGCCGATCCGCTCGTAGCCGGCCCGTACCCGTTCGAGGAGTTCGTCGATGCCAGTGGGCTCGTGGTCCGTGGGATCAGGATCCGTCGGCCGGACCGTGGGCCGAGCGCTGAATCCGGTGCCGTCGCTCACTGCCAGTCCTCCGGTCGCTCGGTCTGCTCCAGGCGGAGCACGGCCCCGTTGCGGCTGTAGCGCCGGATCTGAGGCAGGGGCGGGTAGTAGGCGTGCACCGAGACGGCGTGCTCCTCGGCCGACTCGTTCAGCACCTCGTGCACGTGATGACGCCCGAAGGCCCTGCCCTGGCCGGTTTCCAGATGCCGGGTCCGGTCGATGCCCTCGCTGAGTTCGAGTGTCTTCCAGCCGTCCGTCGGAAGCCGGGCGGCGAGCGAGTGTTCCCGCAGCGTCCCCGCTGCGACGGTGAACGCCCCCGTCGACTCGGCATGGTCGTGCCAGCCGGTGCCGGTACCGGGCGGCCAGCCGATCAGCCATGCCTCACTGCCGCCCGGGCCTTCGAGCCGGATCCAGGTACGGCCTTCGGGATCGAGGGGGAGCGAGGCGACCAAGGCGCTGTCCTGCGCAGTCCTGCGGACGAAGTCCAGCAGTTCGGCGGTGGTGGGGGTGGGGGCTCCGCCGTCGGTGATCCCATCGGCAGCGGACACGGAAGCGGGCGTGTCCGACGCCGGCAGGAACTCGTCCGCGGCGGCGGAACCACCGGGCGGGGGAGCGGGAGCCGTAGCCGTCACGGCGGACGCAGACGTGGGTGTGGCGGGAGAGGAGACAGAAGACACCGGGACCATCCAGAGAAGTTCGCGTGGAGGCACGACCGCGCGCGGAAGAGCACGGCGTGCCGGGGGAGGCGATTCAGCTGGACGGGCGACACACGCAGCCCGCGTAACGGACGAGGTCCATATGGACCCTCCGCCACAGGCGCACATCGGTGTCGGTCATGATCTGGAGTACACCACGCACTCCTGTGAGGGTCAATTGACGTCCGCGGTTCTGTCGGAGCTCTCGGTGGCGCGTGCGCCGTCGTTCTGTGCCGTGTCCGCGCCCCCGCGCGCCGCGTCGGCCGCCGCGTAGAGCTCCGTGGGACGTACCCCGCTGAAGGCTGCAACCAGATGACCGTCCGGCCTGACCAGCAGCACCGTGTGGGCCGTTGCCCCGGGGTAGCTCTCGGTCACCAGCAGTTCGGCCTGGGCGGGGAGGGCGTCGACCGCGTCGACGAGGCGCGGCATGACCCCTGCGGTCAGCCAGTGCCGCCGGTCCCACACCCCGGTCCCCGGCGCGACGAGGACCACGAGCAGGTGCCCCCGGTCCAGCCGGTCGCGCAGCCGTGAGGTCTCCCCGTCGGTCGCGGTCACCCGTACGTCGGCGACCGGCGCGCCGGGGAGCGTGCCCACGGCGGTGTGCGCCTCGGTGGAAGGGGGTGAAAGGGGGGAGTGCGCGTAGGACGGCGGTGCGCCCAGCGGACCGCAGCCCAGGTGCCCGTCGGCGAGCAGGGTGTCGTGACCGCGTGCGCTGCCGGGAACGAGAGCCCGGAGGCCGGCTCCGCCCCGCAGTATCGGCAGAGACTGGTCCGCTGCGCGCAGACGGGACGCCACCGCCGCCCTGCGCTCGGCCTGGTAACTGTCCAGCAGCTGCTCGGAGCCACCTTGGTGCCAGGCATGGGCCAGTTTCCAGGCCAGGTTCTCCGCGTCCCTCAGTCCTTCGTCCAGCCCTTGGGTGCCGAGTGCGCCCAGCAGATGGGCGGCGTCCCCCGCCAGGAAGGCCCGCTCGGAGCGCCAGCGCCGGGCCAGGCGGTGGTGCAGGGTGTACACGCCCGTGTCCAGGAGGTCGTAGGCCGGGGTCTCGCCGCACCAGCCCTCCAGGGTGTCCCGGATCCGGGTGATCAGGGCGTCGGGGGTGACGAGTTCACCGCGCGGCGGAAGGAGCCAGTCCAGCCGCCAGACCCCGTCGGGCAGCGGGCGTGCGGTGACTTCGGCTCCTCCGGAGCGCCAGGGCGGGGAGCGGTGCAGTACGGCCTCCCCCGGCCAGGGCAGTTCGGCACGGAGGGCGGCGACGGCATGGCGTTCCACCGCCGTACGGCCGGGGAACCGGATGTCCAGGAGCTTGCGCACGGTGGACCGTGCGCCGTCGCAGCCCACCAGGTAACTCCCGCGCCACCAGGTCGATCCGGGGCCCCTGGTGTGCACGGTGACCCCGTGCGGATCCTGCTCGAGGGTGTCGATCCTGCTGAACGGCACCATGGTGACGAGATCGTGAGCGGCGGCAGCGGCCCTCAGCCCTCCCGCCAGTGTGTGCTGGGGCAGATGGACGGGGGCGGGGAGCTGTACGGCTCCCTCCCGCTCGCCCAGCGGGACGGCCCGCACCAACTGCTTGCGCCGCACCGACCGCCAGCCGGTCCAGCGCAGGCCCACCTCGTGAACCGACGGGAAACCGAGCCGTGCCACGAGTTCCGCGGTGTCCTCGCGCAGCACGACGGTCCGCGCAGGGCGGGGCTCGTCCTTGCCCGGGCCCTCGTCGAGGAGCACGGAGGGAACGTCCTGGGCCGCCAGGGCGAGGGACAGGGCCAGCCCGACCGGACCCGACCCGACGACGATCACCGGGTCCACGGGGTGATCCCTCCGGCGCCGGTCGTCGATGTCCAGGGGAAGAGGGAGGCAGCGGCAGGGGTCGTTCGGGGCGGGATCACAGAACGTATGCAACCCACTGTGGGTGCGTGCGTCAAGTGACCCGGGAACGTGGCGGGGGGCGCGGCGTGCTCGCCGCGCCCCCGTTCGGAGACAGTGCCTACCAGGCGTCAGGTCTGGTCAGTGCCACCGGTTTTCGTCACAGGCGCCTCGATGATCTCGTGGCCGCCACCGGGTGCGGCGCCGACCACCGCGCCGGTGCTCTTCTTGCCGCGCCGCAGTCGGCCCTCGAGCCAGCTTGCGAGAGAGGTCAGGGCGAAGTTCAGGGCGAGGTAGATCACCGCGACGATCGTGAAACACGCGATGGTGTTCGAGCCGTAGTTCGCGGACATGGGTCGGACCGAGGCGAGCAGCTCGGGGAAGCTGAGCACCGCGCCGCCGAGGGCGGTGTCCTTCACGATCACCACGAGTTGGCTGACGATGGCCGGAAGCATGGCGGTGACCGCCTGCGGCAGCAGCACGTGGACCATCGTCTGACCCTTGCGCATGCCGATGGCCTTGGCCGCGTCCGTCTGCCCGTTCGGCAGCGAAGCGATGCCGGCCCGCACGATCTCGGCGAGGACCGAGGCGTTGTAGAGCACCAGGCCCGTCACCACGGCGTACAGCACACGGGTGTCCGGGTCGAAATCGGCGTACTCGGAGTACGCCTGATTGGCGATGACCATCAGGAGCAGTACGGGGATGGCGCGGAAGAACTCCACGACCACGCCGCTCGGTACGCGCATCCAGCGGTGGTCCGAGAGCCGCCCGATACCGAACAGTGCACCCAGCGGCAGAGCGATGATCAGGGCGAAGAACGCCGCCTTGATCGTGTTCTGGAAGCCCGGCCAGATGTACGTCTCATAGGCCTGGGTGCCGGTGAAGAAGGGCTCCCACTTGACCCAGTCGAGCTGGTTCTTCTCCGCGAGGCCGTCGTACACCCACCACAGCACCGCCGCGGCGGCCAGCACGAACAGCACGGTGTACAGGATGTTGCGCCGCTTGGCTCGGGGCCCCTGCGCGTCGTAGAGGACGGAACTCATCGCTTCACCGCCACCTTCTTGGCGACCCAGCCGAGGATGAGGCCGGTCGGCAGGGTCAGGATGATGAAGCCGAGGATGAACACACCCGCGATCAGCAGCAGCTGGGCCTCGTTCTCGATCATTTCCTTCATCAGGTACGAGGCTTCCGCGACCCCGATCGCCGCTGCGACCGTGGTGTTCTTCGTCAGCGCGATGAGCACGTTGGACAGCGGGTTGACCACGGACCGGAACGCCTGAGGGAGCACGATCAGTCGCAGGACCTGGGTGAAGCTGAGCCCGAGTGCCCGGGCCGCCTCGGCCTGGCCGACCGGCACCGTGTTGATGCCTGAACGCAGGGCCTCGCACACGAACGACGCGGTGTAGACGACGAAGGCGAGCACCGCGAGCCGGAAGTTGATGACCTTGAAGTCGCCTCCGCCCCCGAGCGTGATCTGGAGGGTCTGGAAGAGGCCCAGCGAGGCGAAGACGATGATCACGGTCAGCGGAATGTTGCGGACCACGTTCACGTAGGCGGTCGCGAAACCGCGCATCAGGGGGACCGGGCTGACCCTCATGCCGGCCAGCAGCGTTCCCCATATGAGGGAGCCGAGGGCGGAGAACACGGTGAGCTTCACCGTGACCCAGAAGGCCCCCAGCAGGTCGTAACCATCAAGAAAGTCGAACACGATCTCCCGTGCTTCCGCGTGTAGGAGGGCACGGCGCGCCGCCGTTCAGTGGCGGCGCGCCCGGTCAGCCCTGCTTCACTTGACGACGTTGCCGATCTTCGGGGCGGGCTCGTTCTTGTAGCCGGCGGGGCCGAAGTTGGCGTCGACCGCCTTCTGCCACGAACCGTCCGAGACCATCTTGGTCAGCGCGTCGTTGATCTTCTTCTTGAGGTCGGCGTCGCCCTTCTTCAGACCGATGCCGTAGTTCTCGTTGGTCATCTTGAAGCCGGCCAGCTTGAACTTCCCCTTGTTGGCGTCCTGCGAGGCGTAGCCGGCCAGGATGCTGTCGTCCGTGGTCAGCGCGTCCACGGCCTTGTTCTCGAGGCCGGTCAGGCACTCGGAGTAGCCGCCGTACTCCTGGAGCTGGGCCTTCGGGGCGAGCTTGTCGTGGACGTTCTGCGCGGAGGTCGAGCCGGTGACCGAGCAGAGGTTCTTGTTGTTCAGGTCCTCGGGCGACTTGATCGTTTCGTCGTTCGCGCGGACCAGGATGTCCTGGTGGGCGAGGAGGTACGGACCGGCGAAGTCGACCTTCTGCAGACGCTCGTCGTTGATCGAGTAGGAGGCGGCGATGAACTTGACGTCACCGCGGGAGATCGCGGTCTCGCGGTCGGCGCTCTTCGTCTCCTTGAACTCGATGTCCTTGGCGTCGTAGCCCAGCTCCTTGGCGATGTACGTGGCGACATCGACGTCGAAGCCGGTGAACTTGCCGTCCGGGGTCTTCAGACCGATACCCGGCTGGTCGATCTTGATCCCGATGGTGATCTTCTTGCCGCCGCCCGAACCGGACGCGTCGTCCTTGTCGTCGGAACCACAGGCGGTGGCGGTGAGGGCGAGCGCGAGCACGGCGGCCGAGGCGGCGGTGACCTTACGAAGCTGCATGGTGAAATTCCCTAGTTTGACGCGATGTGAGTGATCAGCGTGTACGGAAGCCGGGTGCTGAGGGCTCCATCAGTGGTGAAGGATCTTCGACAGGAAGTCCTTGGCCCGGTCACTGCGCGGGTTGCTGAAGAACTGGTCCGGCGTGGCCTCTTCGACGATCTTGCCGTCGGCCATGAAGACGACGCGGTTGGCCGCCGAGCGCGCGAAGCCCATCTCGTGGGTGACGACGACCATCGTCATGCCCTCCCGGGCGAGCTGCTGCATGACCTCCAGCACCTCGTTGATCATCTCCGGGTCGAGCGCCGAGGTCGGCTCGTCGAAGAGCATGACCTTGGGGTCCATGGCCAGCGCCCGGGCGATCGCCACACGCTGCTGCTGGCCGCCGGAGAGCTGGGCGGGGTACTTGTCGGCCTGCGTCGCGACGCCCACCCGGTCGAGCAGCGCCCGCGCCTTCTCCTCGGCGAGCTTCTTCTCCGTCCTGCGGACCTTGAGCTGGCCCAGCATCACGTTCTCGAGCACCGTCTTGTGTGCGAAGAGATTGAACGACTGGAAGACCATGCCGACATCGGCGCGCAGTCTGGCCAGCTCCTTGCCCTCCTCGGGCAGCGGCTTGCCGTCGATCGAGATCGCGCCCGAGTCGATCGTCTCCAAGCGGTTGATCGTGCGGCACAGCGTGGACTTCCCGGACCCGGAGGGCCCGATGACTACGACGACCTCGCCACGGGCGATGGTCAGGTCGATGTCCTGGAGCACATGCAGCGCGCCGAAGTGCTTGTTGACGTTGCTCAGTACGACAAGGTCGTCGCCCGCGGGCGCGGCATCCTCGGCGGCCTTGGTCACTGAAACTCCGCTCATCGGCTTCTTGCTCCGTCCTCCTCGGTTAGGGAAGGACCCTAGTGACGCAGTGCTACCAACGTCATTACATCTGAGCGGAAATTGAGCATAACGATCCGGCTTCAACCGGACACACCGCGTGAACTGGACGTCACGACGGGTGGATCGCCGTACCGGGTGGGTAACGGAAATCCTCTGGTAACGGGGAGGGCCTTGACTGGCACACCTGTCATCGGGGTGGATGCTCTGGTGCAGGATGGCGTGAATCGTCGCCTACGCGAAGGTTCACGGGGTGGGGCGTCTGTCCGTCGTCACGGAAAGTTCCGGCTGCCCCGGAGGCCGGCTCCGGAGAATCCCGGGTCTTGGACACGTCGAGCGGAGAACAGGAGGGGACATGCGGCTGTTGCTGGTGGAGGACGACGATCACGTCGCCGCCGCGCTCTCCGCCGTGCTCTCCCGGCACGGTTTCCAGGTCGTGCACGCCCGCAACGGCGAGGAGGCCCTCCAGGCGCTGCTGCCGGCCGAGAAGGAGCCCTTCGGGGTCGTCCTCCTGGACCTCGGGCTCCCCGACCAGGACGGCTACGAGGTGTGCGGCAAGATCCGGAAGCGTTCCGCGATCCCGGTGATCATGGTGACTGCCCGGTCCGACGTCCGCTCGCGCATCCACGGTCTGAACCTCGGCGCCGACGACTACGTCGTGAAGCCGTACGACACCGGCGAACTCCTGGCCCGCATCCACGCCGTGGCCCGGCGTAGGACCGCAGGCGAGGACACCGGCCAGACCCCGCTCGCGGCGCTGCTGCTCGGTCCCGTACGCATCGAGCTCCCCACCCGCCGGGTCAGCGTGGAAGGTCAGGAGGTCCAGCTCACCCGCAAGGAGTTCGACCTGCTGGCCCTCCTCGCGCAGCGCCCCGGAGTCGTCTTCCGCCGGGAGCAGATCATCAGCGAGGTCTGGCGGACCAGTTGGGAGGGGACCGGCCGCACGCTGGAGGTCCACGTCGCCTCGCTCCGCTCCAAGCTGGCTCTTCCCGCCCTGATCGAAACCGTCCGGGGCGTCGGGTACCGGCTCGTGTCCCCGGCGGGCTGAGGACGTACATCACCCGTGCGCACCCGCCTGCTCCCCCTGCTCATCGTCCTGATGGCGGCCGTCCTGCTCGCCCTCGGCTTCCCGCTCGCCGTGCGGGTGGCCGCCGCCGAACAGCAGAAGGTCGTCGTCGACCGGATCGACGACACCGCCCGCTTCGGCGCGCTGGCGCAGTTCGTCAGCGAGACCGCCATCAGCACCGACGAGCGCCAGCGGACCCTGCAGACCGAGCTCGAGGCCTACGACTCCGTGTACGGGATCAAGGCCGGAGTCTTCTACCGGGACGACGTGGCTCTGGCCAAGGCTCCCGCGTCCTGGGCCCTGCCCGTCGACGGGGAGGGCCGGGCCGCCTTCCAGGAGGCGCTCCTCGGCCGCCGGTCCCACGACCCGCCCCAGGTCTGGCCCTGGCAGGACGGCCGGATCGTGGTCGCCTCCCCGGTCGTACGGGACGGGGACGTGGTCGCCGTCGTCGTGACCGACTCGCCCACCGGTGCCATGCGCTCCCGGACCCTGCGCGGCTGGCTGCTCATTGCGCTGGGAGAGGCCGTGGCCATGCTGGTGGCGGTGGGCGCGGCGTTCCGTCTCACCGGGTGGGTGCTCAGGCCCGTACGCGTACTGGACGCGGCCACCCACGACATAGCGAGCGGCCGTATGAGGTCGCGGGTCGTCGCCTCCGGCGGCCCACCGGAACTCCGGCGCCTGGCCCGGTCCTTCAACGAGATGGCGGACAACGTCGAGGACGTGCTGGAGCAGCAGCGGGCGTTCGTCGCCGACGCCTCGCACCAACTGCGCAACCCGCTGGCCGCGCTGCTGCTCCGGATCGAGCTCCTCGCGCTCGAACTCCCCGAGGGCAACGAGGAGATCGCCTCGGTACGGACCGAGGGCAAGCGGCTCGCCCAGGTGCTCGACGACCTCCTCGACCTCGCGCTCGCCGAGCACACGGCAGCCGATCTCCGGCTCACGGACATCGCCGCGCTCACGGCGGAACGGGTCGCCTCCTGGCGCCCGCTGGCCGAGGAGAAGGGCGTACGGCTCACCCTGGACGGATCGCCCGCGGTGACCGGCTGGGCGGACCCCATCGCCCTGTCCAGCGCCCTGGACGCGGTGATCGACAACGCCCTCAAGTTCACCCCGGAGGGCGAGGAGGTCCGGGTCGCGGCCGGGGCCGACGGTACGGGGGCCATGGTCGTGGTCGCGGACCGGGGGCCGGGCCTCACGGAGCAGGAGATGGAACGCGTCGGCGACCGGTTCTGGCGCAGCGGCCGGCACCAGAACGTCAAGGGATCCGGACTCGGCCTCTCCATATCCCGGGCACTGCTCTCGGCGGGCGGCGGATCGATCGGCTACGCCGCCCATGAGCCGCACGGGCTGAAGGTCACCGTCACCGTGCCGCGCAACGCCCCGCAGAACTGAGGGCGACGAGGCCGGAACGTCAGGGCTTGGCCGAGCGGTAGTAGCGCTTGGCCCCTTCGTGCAGAGGCAGCGGATCTGTGTAGATCGCCGTGCGCAGGTCCACCAGCTGGGCCGAGTGCACCTCCCGGCCGATCCGGTCCCGGCTGTCGATGACGGTCCGGGTGAACGCCTCGGTCGTCAGCGGGTCCATCCGGTCCGTGGTGATCAGCATGTTGGAGACCGCGACCGTCTGCACGGAGATGCCTTGCTGGGCGCCGGGGTAGGCGTCCGCCGGCATCACCGCCGAGCGGTAGTAGCGGGTCGATCCGCCGACCGCCTGGAGCTCGGTGATCAGCGGGTCCTCCAGCGGCACCAGGCGGATCGCGAACTTCTCCGAGAGGTTCTCCACGGCCGCGGTCGGCAGCCCGCCGGACCAGAAGAAGGCGTCCAGACCGCCATCGGTCAGCCGCTGCGGCATCGTGTCGATCCCGGCGTGCACCGGGGTGATGTCCGACGCCGGGTCGAGGCCCGCCGCCCGCATCAGCCGGTCCGCGACCAGGAGGACCCCCGAACCCGACTGCCCGACGCCGACCCGTGCCCCGCGCAGATCGGCGACCGTCCTGATACGGGAGTCCCGGGGCACGATCAGCTGCACGTAGTCGTCGTAAAGCCGGACGCAGCCCCGCAGGCGCTCGAAGCCCGGCTTCTCGCCCTGCAGGTAGGTGGCGACCGCGTCGGCCGTGGCGATCGTGAAGTCGGCCTTCCCCGTCGCCACCCGCTCGATGTTCTGCTGCGAACCCTCGCTGTTCCGCAGCTGTATCGACACCTGGGGCATGTCCTTGGCCAGCGCTCCCTCGAGCCGCTGCCCGTAACGCTGGTAGACACCGCTGCGCACACCGGTGGAGAAGGTGAGCGAGCCGCTCGGCTCCTCCTCGCCGATGGGGAGGACCCACCACAGCAGCAGTCCGAGCACGACGGCGGCGGCGGCGCCCCCCTGCAGGGTGCGTCGTCGGCCGAATCCGGACAGTGCGTGCAGCATGGCGCGATACTGCCATTTCCGTGCCCCCGGAGGCCAGGGCGGTGGCCGCTACTCCGGCGGTGTGGGGGTGTCGGGGCCCTGGAACATCGTCTGGATGTCGAGCTCCAGCTGGATCGTGGGCCCGACGATGGCGATGCCCCGGGCCAGCATGTTGCGCCAGTTCAGCGTGTAGTCCTCGCGGTGCAGCTCGGCGGTGGCCCGCGCCGCGCACCGCAGTTCCTCGCCGTAACCGCCGTTGACCGCGCCCAGGTAGTGCGTGTCCAGCGAGACGGAGCGGCTGACGCCGTGCATCGTCAGCCCTCCCTGGACGGTCCAGTTGTTCCCGCCCCGGTTGATGAAGCGCCTGCTGGCGAAGTGCAGGTACGGGAAGTTCTCCACGTCGAGGAAGTCCGCCGAGCGCAGATGGTTGTCCCTGGTCTTGTTCCCGGTGTCGATGCTCGACGCGTCGATGCGTATCTCGACCTGGGAGTCCTCGACCGACGGAGCCACCCGGACCCCGCCCTCGAACGAGGTGAAGCGCCCGTGGACGTTGGCCATGCCGACGTGCTTGGCGATGAACCGGATCGCGGTGTGCGGCGGGTCGAAGAGCCAGGTGCCGGGCGTCGGAGGCTCCAGCTGTCGCGCGACGTCCAGCTGCACCCGGCCCATCGACAGCGTCTCGCCCGCCGCGATCTCGAAGGTCCAGCTGGCCGGCTGCATGCCTTCCGCCGTCATCAGCAGTCGGTAGTCACCCGGAGGCAGCGCCGCGACGAACAGCCCGAAGAGGTCCGTGGTCCCCCTGGCCACCGTCCGCGCCGACTCCTGTGCGGTGACCTTGATCTCCGCGCCGCCGAGCGGCTGGCCCATGGGGTCGACGACCTCGCAGGTGACCGTTCCGGCACCGTCGGGGACGGGGAGGGCGAATCTCGCGCCGCCGTCGGAGGCCGTCCTGGATCGCCTGCCGCGGAGGAGAGAGAGGACCATCACATGCACCTTTCGAGCGTGGAACGATCAGCATAGAAACCGGCCGGAACGCCGTGTTCACCGGGCCCGGGACCCTGTCCCCGGCCCCCGTCGCCTCCCCGCACGCCCCCCGGCCGCTCCGCCGTACGGCCGCACCCCGGCCACCGCCTACCCTTGTTCCATGACCAGCGGCAACCGGAGCGATGCAGTGGACGTCCAGAAGAGCTACGAAGTACGCACCTACGGGTGCCAGATGAACGTCCACGACTCCGAGCGCCTGTCGGGTCTGCTGGAAGGCGCCGGATACGTGAGGGCACCCGAGGGCTCCGACGGTGACGCCGACGTCGTCGTCTTCAACACCTGCGCCGTCCGCGAGAACGCCGACAACAAGCTCTACGGCAACCTCGGCCGCCTCGCTCCCATGAAGACGAAGCGCCCCGGCATGCAGATCGCCGTCGGCGGCTGCCTCGCGCAGAAGGACCGCGACACCATCGTGAAGCGCGCTCCCTGGGTCGACGTCGTCTTCGGGACGCACAACATCGGCAAGCTGCCGGTCCTCCTGGAGCGCGCCCGGGTCCAGGAGGAGGCGCAGGTCGAGATCGCCGAGTCCCTGGAGGCCTTCCCCTCGACCCTGCCGACCCGCCGGGAGTCCGCCTACGCCGCGTGGGTGTCGATCTCCGTGGGCTGCAACAACACCTGCACCTTCTGCATCGTGCCCGCACTGCGCGGCAAGGAGAAGGACCGCCGGACCGGCGACATCCTCGCCGAGATCGAGGCCCTCGTCGCCGAGGGCGTCAGCGAGATCACCCTGCTCGGCCAGAACGTGAACGCCTACGGCTCCGACATCGGCGACCGCGAGGCCTTCTCCAAGCTGCTGCGCGCCTGCGGCACGATCGAGGGCCTGGAGCGCGTCCGCTTCACCTCGCCGCACCCGCGCGACTTCACCGACGACGTGATCGCCGCCATGGCCGAGACCCCCAACGTGATGCCACAGCTCCACATGCCGATGCAGTCGGGATCCGACACCATCCTGAAGGCCATGCGCCGCTCCTACCGCCAGGAGCGCTTCCTCGGAATCATCGAGAAGGTGCGCGCCGCCATGCCGGACGCCGCGATCTCGACCGACATCATCGTCGGCTTCCCGGGGGAGACCGAGGAGGACTTCGAGCAGACCATGCACGCCGTGCGCGAGGCCCGCTTCGCGAACGCCTTCACCTTCCAGTACTCCAAGCGGCCCGGCACCCCCGCCGCGGACATGGAGGGCCAGATCCCCAAGGAGGTCGTGCAGGAGCGCTACATGCGCCTGTCGGCCCTCCAGGAGGAGATCTCCTGGGAGGAGAACAAGAAGCAGGTCGGCCGCACCCTCGACGTGATGGTCGCCGAGGGCGAGGGACGCAAGGACGGCGCCACCCACCGGCTCTCCGGCCGCGCCCCCGACAACCGGCTGGTCCACTTCACCAAGCCGTCCGAGGACGTACGTCCCGGAGACGTGGTCACCGTGGAGATCAGCTACGCCGCGCCGCACCACCTGCTCGCCGAGGGCGCACCGCTCGGCGTCCGCCGTACCCGGTCGGGCGACGCCTGGGAGAAGCGCAACGCCGCCCCCGCCGACCGGCCCGCGGGCGTCATGCTCGGCCTGCCCGGCATCGGCGCGCCCGCGCCCCTGCCCGTGGCCGCCACCCCGGGGTGCGGCTGCGACTGAGTACGCTGACCGGCATGCTTGTCGCCGCCGCCGTCTGCCCCTGCCCGCCGCTGCTGGTCCCCGAGGTGGCCGCAGGAGCCGGTCCCGAACTGGACGCCGCCAGGAACGCCTGCCTCGACGCCCTCGCCGTACTCGCTGCCGCACAGCCGGAGCTGCTCGTCGTGACCGGACCCACCGGGCCCGGTGAGGCGGGGGTGTACGCCCCGGGATCCGTCGGCTCATTCGCCGGCTTCGGAGTGGGGACGACGGTGCGGCTGGGGGAGCCCGCCGCCGATGCGGACGCACCGGCGCGCCCGCTCCCGCCGTCCCTCGCTGTCGCCGCGTGGCTGCTGGAGCGCGTCCGGTGGCAGGGGGCACCGGTCGAAGGGCTCGGTGTGGAGGAGACGCTCCCCACGGAGGACTGCATCGCCGGCGGGGCCGGACTTTCGTCCCGGGCCGAGCGGGTCGCCATGCTCGTCATGGGGGACGGCAGCGCCTGCCGCACGGTCAAGGCGCCCGGCTACCTCGACGAGCGTGCCACCGGCTTCGACGCCGCGGCCGCCCGTGCGCTCGGCGGGGCGGACGTGGCCGCGCTCGGCGCCCTGGACGCGTCCCTGGCACACGAACTCAAGGCGGCGGGACGGGCCCCCTGGCAGGTGCTCGCCGGTGCGGCCCGTACCGCGGGACTGGATGGGCGGCTGCTGTACGAGGACGCCCCGTACGGCGTCGGCTACACCGTCGCCACGTGGTCGTGAACCCCCGCCCGTACGTCTGAGGGTCGGAGAGCGGATCGCTCTCCGACCCTCAGACGTACGGGTCCTCCGTGTTCAGGACGCGGGGGGCGTCGGCGGCCGGGTGCCGCCCGTGTCCTTGTTGCCCAGACGGTCCACCGCGTCCTTGGCCTTCTGCGTACCGGACACGATCTTGTCGCTGTACTTGCCCTTGGTCTTCTGATCGACGGTGCGGGCGGCCTTGTCGAGTCCTTGGTCGATCTTGCCCCCGTGCTGCTGGGCGAGGTCGCCGACCTTCTCCTTGGCCGGGGCCAGCTTGGCCTTCAGGTTGTCCAGGAAACCCATGGGTCACCTTCCGTGCTGGGGGACTGTGGGTCACATTTTACCCGTCTGTGGTCAATCATGCGTGACTCGTCGTATCCGTCCGTCACCGCGGAACCACCGTGCGCCTCCTCACCCGGTCCGCGGGTGTCCTGGAGTTTGGGAGACTGTCCCGGTGAGAAGACCACCTCCCGCCCCCCATGTCATCACCGTCGTCGGTCCCACCGCCGCCGGTAAATCGGATCTGGGAGTGTTCCTCGCCCAGCAGCTCGGCGGTGAGGTGATCAACGCCGACTCCATGCAGCTCTACCGGGGCATGGACATCGGAACCGCGAAGCTGACCCTCGCCGAACGCGACGGGGTCCCGCACCGCCTCCTGGACATCTGGGACGTCACCGAGGCCGCGAGCGTGGCCGAGTACCAGCGGCTCGCGCGCGCCGAGATCGACCGACTGCTGTCCGAGGGGCGCACGCCTGTGCTGGTGGGCGGATCGGGTCTCTACGTGAAGGGCGCGATCGACGCCCTCGAATTCCCCGGGACGGACCCGGAGGTCCGGGCCAGGCTGGAACAGGAGCTGGCGGAGCTCGGCTCCGGTGCCCTGCACGCCCGGCTCGCCGCCGCGGATCCCGGGGCCGCCGGCGCCATCCTGCCCAGCAACGGGCGCCGTATCGTCCGCGCCCTCGAGGTCATCGAGATCACGGGAAAGCCGTTCACGGCGAACCTCCCGGGCGACGAGGCGGTCTACGACGCACTCCAGATCGGTGTGGACGTCGGCCGGCCCGAACTGGACGAACGGATCAGCACCCGGGTGGACCGGATGTGGGAGGCCGGCCTCGTCGAGGAGGTGCGCGCCCTGGAGGCCGTGGGGCTGCGCGAGGGGCGTACGGCCTCCCGCGCGCTGGGCTACCAGCAGGTCCTCGCGGCGCTCGCGGGGGAGTGCACCGAGGACGAGGCGCGCGCCGAGACCGTACGCGCCACCAAACGCTTCGCGCGCCGTCAGGACTCGTGGTTCCGGCGCGACCCGCGCGTGCGATGGCTGAGCGGCGCCGAAACGGAGCGGCAGGAACTCCCGCAGCGGGCGCTGGCGTTGGTCGAACGAGCGGTTACAGCCTGATCACGTGATGGCATCGGGACGCTCCGGCCGTCATTTCGGCAGCCGGGAGCGTGCCATCATCGAGCATCGATCCACCAGTGGAGTCCGAGTTGGGAGGGCGCGTGGCGATGGAGGCCGGCCCTCGCGACACAGACCGGGAAGCAGCGATCACGCACCACGACGAGGTGCGCCTGAGCCCTGACGGGCCGGACGAGCCGCAGGTGGCTCCCGAGGTCGAGGTCGAGCTGCGCCCCGCACGCCGGATGAGGATCTGGCAGCTGGCGCCGATCGTGGCCCTGGCGGCCGTCGGATCCCTGATGTTCGCCTTCCCGCTCGCCTTCGAGTTCGGCGGCGGCGGCGCCGTCGTCGCCATGCTGGGGCTCCTGATCAGCTGCTGCGCCGCCGGCTGGGGCATGATGGCGGCCCGCCGCGTGGGCCACACCTGGCCCGGCCTCCCCGGCCGTGGTGAGGACGAGCGCCCCGACTGGCGGATGATCGCGCTGTACGTGATCGTCTGCGCCGTGCTCGTCGCCCTTGCCGTCTGGCGGGTGGCCCGGCTCCGCTGACGGGGGCCCGGGGATACGAGCAGCCCACGTGGCCTCGTACAGTTGCTGGGTGAGCACTCCGCAGATCAGCTTCCTCAAGGGCCACGGCACGGAGAACGACTTCGTGATCGTTCCCGACCCGGACAACGCCCTCGACCTGCCGGCATCCGTCGTCGCGCGGCTCTGCGACCGCCGTGCGGGCATCGGCGGTGACGGAATGCTGCACGTGGTGCGGTCCGAGGCGCACCCCGAGGCCCGGGCCATGGCCGCGGAGGCCGAGTGGTTCATGGACTACCGCAACGCCGACGGTTCGGTCGCCGAGATGTGCGGCAACGGGGTGCGTGTCTTCGCCCGCTACCTGCAGAGTGCCGGCCACGTCTCCGAAGGGGACCTGGCGGTGGCCACCCGGGGCGGGGTCAAGCGGGTGCACCTCGCCAAGGACGGTGCAGTAACCGTCTCCATGGGCCGGGCCGAGCTCCCCGGCGACGGCGTCACGGTCACCGTCGACGGACGCTCCTGGCCGGCCCGGAACGTGAACATGGGCAATCCGCACGCCGTCGCCTTCGTCGAGGACCTCGCACACGCCGGTGAGCTGCGCTCCGTACCGCCGTTCAGCCCTGAGTCGGTCTATCCGGACGGGGTCAACATCGAGTTCGTCGTGGACCGGGGACCGGGGCACGTCGCGATGCGCGTCCACGAGCGGGGCTCCGGCGAGACCCGTTCGTGCGGCACCGGCGCCTGCGCCGTGGCGGTCGCCGCCGCCCGCAGGGACGGTGTCGACCCCGCGCTGACCGGGGCCCCCGCGACGTACACGGTGGATCTGCCCGGTGGCACGCTGGTGATCACCGAGCACCCGGACGGCGGGATCGACATGACGGGCCCTGCCGTGATCGTCGCCGAAGGCGTCATCGACCCGGCCTGGCTCGAAACGATGATCGGTTAGAGCTTCGCTCGAATGGGTGATCCGTTTCACGCTGGGCGAGAGGCGGACTGCGCCACGTGGTGGGGTCGATAGCATCAAGCACCGGCCCGGGGGTGTAACCGCACCCCTCCACCGCCGGTCGACGCTGCCGGAGGTGCCCCCATGAGCGCAGAGGCCACCAATCCAGGTGTTCCCCTTCGCAAGCGCGGTCGTCCACGGATCGATCTGCGCAGGCTGGGCCGTGTCGCCCTGCTCGGGCCGGTCTCCCGTGACCGGCTGCCCGACGCCATCGGGCACGTCGCGGAGGCCCATCGCGCGCACCATCCGGACGCCGACCTGTCGGTGCTCAGCAAGGCGTACGTCCTCGCCGAGTCCTCGCACCGGGGCCAGATGCGCAAGAGCGGCGAGCCCTACATCACCCATCCGCTGGCGGTGACCCTGATCCTCGCCGAACTCGGCGCGGAGACCACGACCCTGACGGCCTCGCTCCTCCACGACACGGTCGAGGACACCGATGTGACGCTCGATCAGGTACGCGAGGAGTTCGGGGACGAGGTCTGCTACCTCGTGGACGGCGTCACCAAGCTCGAGAAGGTCGACTACGGCGCGGCCGCCGAGCCGGAGACCTTCCGCAAGATGCTGGTCGCCACCGGCAACGACGTCCGGGTCATGTCGATCAAGCTCGCGGACCGGCTCCACAACATGCGGACCCTCGGCGTCATGCGTCCCGAGAAGCAGGCCAGGATCGCCAAGGTCACCCGCGACGTCCTGATCCCGCTGGCCGAGCGCCTCGGAGTGCAGGCACTCAAGACGGAGCTCGAGGACCTCGTCTTCGCGATCCTCCACCCGGAGGAGTACGAGAGCACCCGCGCGCTGATCTCCGCCTGGGATGACGCACAGGACGCGCTCACCGACATCGCGGACAGGGTCAGGGCGACCCTGCGGGAGGCGGGCATCAGCGCCGAGGTCCTCATCCGGCCGCGGCACTTCGTCTCCGTGCACCGGGTGAGGATCAAACGCGGCGAGATGCGGGGCACCGACTTCGGGCGCCTCCTGGTCCTGGTCGGGGAGGACGCCGACTGCTACGCCGTCCTGGGCGAACTCCACACCTGTTTCACCCCGGTGATCTCCGAGTTCAAGGACTTCATCGCCGCACCCAAGTTCAACCTCTACCAGTCCCTCCACACCGCCGTCGTCGGTGACGAAGGCGCGGTCGCCGAGGTCCTCATCCGGACGCACCGGATGCACAAGGTCGCGGAGGCCGGCGTCGTCGCGCTCGGCAATCCGTACGCACAGGACGGCAGCGCCGCCGCGAACCAGGCCGAACCCGCGGACGGCGAGCGCGCGGACCCGACAAGGCCGGGCTGGCTCTCCCGCCTGCTGGACTGGCAGGAGTCCGCGACGGACTCCGACACCTTCTGGGCCACACTCCGTGCCGACCTGGCCCAGGACCGGGAGATCACCGTCTTCCGCACCGACGGCGGGACACTCGGACTTCCGGCGGGCGCCAGCTGCGTCGACGCCGCCTACGCGCAGCACGGCGACGAGGCCCACGGCTGTATCGGCGCACGCGTCAACGGCCGCCTCGCCACGCTGAGCACCCCACTGAACGACGGCGACACGGTGCAACTGCTGCTGGCCCAGGACGCCTCCTCCGGGCCCTCGCCCGAGTGGCTCGACCACGCCCGTACCCCGGCGGCCCGGATCGCGATCTCGGCATGGCTCGACGCCCACCCCGTCGGTGCCCAGGGACCCCACAGGAGCGGACCTGACGCACCGAGGCTCCAGGCCCAGCCCTCCGAGGAGCCGCCCGGCGGCCGGGGCCGGACCGGGGGAAGGCTCCTGAGCGTGGCCGTCGAGACGCCGGGTGCACCGGTCAGGCTCGCCAGGTGCTGCACGCCCGTCCCGCCCGACCGCATCCTCGGGTTCACCGTGCGCGGCGGCACCGTGACCGTGCACCGCGAGGAGTGCCCGGCCGTGGCCCGGATGCGCGGGGCCGGCCGGACCGCCGTCGCGGCACGCTGGAACGACCCGGGCGACCTGAGCGGCAGCGCCGACTACCGGGTCACCCTCGTCGCCGAGTCCTTCGGCCGGCCCAGGCTCCTCGCGGACCTGACCGAGGCCATCGCGACCGCCGACGCGGCCATCGTCTCGGCGAATGTCGAGCCCCCGAGCGAACAGCGCGTCCGGCACACGTACACGCTGCAGCTGCCGGACGCCGCCGGGCTGCCCGGCCTCATGCGGGCCATGCGCGACGTACCCGGGGTGTACGACGTGAGCCGCGCCCAGCAGGCCGCCTCGGCGGGCTGACCGCCGACGAGGCGACCCGTTCGGGTGGCGCGGCGCGCGCCACCTCCGCGCGGCCGGTGGGCGCTGGTAGCCGTAGTCCATGCCGCTCACCTCGCGCCGACTGCGCGCCGCCCTGCTCGCCACCGCGTCGGTCGGCCTCGTCGCCGCCACACTGCCCGCACCCGAACCCCTCGGCCTCGGCGACCGCCTCTTCCCGCACCTCGGCAACCCGGGCTACGACGTCCTCGCCTACGACATCTCGCTCACCTACCAGGGCACCAACACCAAGCCCCTGTCCGCGGTCACCAGCATCGACGCGCGCACCACCGCGCACCTGGACCGGATCAACCTCGACTTCGCCCGCGGAACCGTCAGCTCCGTGAAGATCAACGGGCTGAACTCCGAGTTCGCCACCGCCGGTGAGGACCTCGTCGTCGAACCGCCCGCCCCGCTCCCCGCCGGCGCGCCCCTGCGGATCACCGTCCGGCACACGAGCGATCCCTCCGGGAACAAGGACAACGGGGGCTGGGTGCCCACCTCCGACGGGCTCGTCATGGCGAACCAGGCCGACGCCGCGCACCGCGTCTTCCCCGGCAACGACCACCCGTCCGACAAGGCATGGTTCACCTTCCGGGTGACCGCGCCCAAGGCGTACACCGTCGTCGCCGGCGGCCTCCCCGCCGGGAAGCGCGAGCACGGGACCGCGACCACCTGGACCTACCGGACCGAGCACCCGATGGCCACCGAACTGGCCCAGGTCTCCATCGGCCGCTCCGCCGTCCCGCACCGGACCGGGCCGCGCGGACTGCCGGTCCGCGACGTGGTCCCCGCGGCGGACCGCGCGAAGCTGGAGCCCTGGCTCAGGAAGACCCCGGCGCAGCTGGCCTGGATGGAGAAGCAGGTCGGGCCGTACCCCTTCGAGACGTACGGACTCCTCGTCGCCGACACCGAGACGGGCTTCGAGCTGGAGACCCAGACCCTGTCGCTCTTCGAACGCTCCCTGTTCCTCGGGACCGGACATCCCGAGTGGTACGTCGACTCCGTCATGGTGCACGAGCTCGCCCACCAGTGGTTCGGCAACAGCGTCTCCCCCCGCTCCTGGTCCGACCTCTGGCTCAACGAGGGCCACGCCACCTGGTACGAGGCCCGCTACGCCGAGGAGCACGCGAAGAAGCCGCTCGAACTCAGGATGCGTGAGGCGTATGCCCGCTCGGACGCGTGGCGTGCCGCCGGAGGCCCGCCCGCACGACCCGACGTACCCACCCCCGACCACAAGATCAGCCTCTTCAGGCCGGTGGTGTACGACGGCAGCGCGCTCATCCTGTACGCGCTGCGCGCCGAGATCGGCCAGGCGGCCTTCGACCGCCTGGAGCGGACCTGGGTGCGTACCCACCGTGACGCCTCGGCCACCACCGAGGACTTCACGGCGCTGGCCTCGCGGATCGCCGGACGCGATCTGACGGACTTCTTCGACGGCTGGCTGTACGCCACGAAGACCCCGCCGATGCCGGGGCACCCGGACTGGCGCAGCGAGACACCCCGCACCGCGGGCCCGGACACGCCGCGGGCACCGAAACCCGAGTGACGCGCTGAGCGGGGACATGCCACTATCGACCCGTCGGCACGGCGGCCGGCCGGTCGTCCCGGTACAGGGGAATCTTCCGGCGGGGTCACGCGTTGTGACTGGCGTATCGGACTTCTATCGACGTAAGGATCCAATGACCTCCTCTTCCTCCCTTCCCCAGGACGCGCAGGACGCGCAGAGCGCCCCGGAGAACGAATCCGTGAGCCGCACCGAGAGCCTTCGGGCCGACGCCCTGATGGAAGAGGACGTCGCCTGGAGCCACGAGATCGACGGAGAGCGGGACGGCGACCAGTTCGACCGCTCCGAGCGTGCGGCACTGCGTCGTGTCGCGGGCCTCTCCACCGAGCTCGAGGACGTCACCGAGGTCGAGTACCGGCAGCTGCGCCTGGAGCGTGTGGTGCTCGTCGGTGTCTGGACATCGGGGACCGTCCACGACGCGGAGATCTCCCTCGCGGAGCTCGCGGCCCTCGCCGAGACGGCGGGCGCCCAGGTGCTCGAC
Source organism: Streptomyces sp. NPDC048590 (assembly GCF_043199535.1). NCBI lineage: Bacteria > Bacillati > Actinomycetota > Actinomycetes > Kitasatosporales > Streptomycetaceae > Streptomyces > Streptomyces sp. NPDC048590. Next base: position 54,244 of record NZ_JBICWC010000014.1, read on the forward strand.
GCCGTGTTCCAGCGGCGTGACAAGCCCGACCCGGCCACGTACATCGGCTCGGGCAAGGCCATGGAGCTCCGTGACATCGTGCTCGAGTCCGGGGCCGACACCGTCGTCTGCGACGGTGAGCTCAGCCCCGGCCAGCTCATCCATCTGGAAGACGTCGTCAAGGTCAAGGTGGTCGACAGAACCGCCCTGATCCTCGACATCTTCGCCCAGCACGCCAAGTCCCGTGAGGGCAAGGCGCAGGTGTCGCTGGCCCAGATGCAGTACATGCTGCCGCGGCTGCGCGGCTGGGGTCAGTCGCTCTCCCGTCAGATGGGCGGCGGTGGCTCCAGCGGCGGTGGCGGCATGGCCACCCGTGGACCCGGTGAGACCAAGATCGAGACGGACCGGCGACGGATCCGCGAGAAGATGGCGAAGATGCGCCGGGAGATCGCGGAGATGAAGACCGGCCGCGAGATCAAGCGGCAGGAGCGCAAGCGCAACAAGGTGCCCTCCGTGGCGATCGCCGGTTACACCAACGCCGGCAAGTCCTCGCTGCTCAACCGGCTCACCGGAGCGGGCGTCCTCGTGGAGAACGCCCTGTTCGCCACCCTTGACCCGACCGTGCGCCGGGCCGAGACCCCGAGCGGCCGGCTCTACACCCTGGCCGACACCGTCGGATTCGTCCGGCACCTGCCCCACCACCTGGTCGAGGCGTTCCGCTCCACCATGGAGGAGGTCGGCGACTCCGACCTCATCCTGCACGTGGTCGACGGCTCGCACCCGGTGCCCGAGGAGCAGCTCGCGGCCGTACGCGAGGTGATCCGGGAGGTCGGCGCGGTCGACGTGCCCGAGGTCGTCGTGATCAACAAGGCGGACGCCGCCGACCCGCTGGTGCTGCAGCGGCTGCTGCGCACCGAGAAGCACGCTATCGCGGTGTCAGCGCGGACCGGTGCCGGGATCGACGAGCTGCTCGCGCTCATCGACGCCGAGCTCCCGCGGCCTTCCGTGGAGATCGAGGCGCTCGTGCCCTACATCCAGGGCGCACTCGTCTCGAGGGTGCACGCCGAGGGCGAGATGATCTCCGAGGAGCACACCCCGGAGGGCACCCTGCTCAAGGCACGGGTCCACGAAGAACTCGCGGCGGAACTCGCCGTCTTCGTCCCGGCCGCCCACTGACGGACCGCACACGACGGAGGCCGGGCTCCCCGCATCACGTGGGGAGCCCGGCCTCCGTCGTGCCCGCCCCGGACGGCGACCGCCGTTCCCGGAGCGGGCCTGCGCGGTCCTACCGGCCCGCGTACTTCTTGCTGACCGCCTCGTAGACCCCCTCGGCCTCCTTGCCCAGGCGCGGACCTGCCAGCCAGCCCGCGGTCACCGGGCCGATCGAGGTGTTGGACACCAGGGCCGGCTTGCCGTCCTGTCCCTCGGCGACCCAGCCGCCGCCGGAGGAGCCACCGGTCATCGTGCACCCGATGCGGTACATCGTCGGCTGCTGCTCGAACACGGTGAGGCGCCCCGGCTTGTCGGCGCACTGCAGGGCCTTCTGGCCGTCGTAGGGCGGGGCGGCCGGATAGCCGGTCGCCGTCATGCTCTCGATCTCGGGGACCGCCGGAGCGTTGAACTCGACGGGCAGCGCGGAACCGACGGTCTCCTCCAGGGACTTGCCCGTCGAACCCTTCTCCGGCGCGACCTGGAGCACGGCGAAGTCGTACGGGGCGCCCTGGCCGCCGGTCGCGGCACCCTGGTTGATCCACTCGTCGGACGTCTGGGCCCACTGGCCCCACCACACGCCGTACGGGGCGATCTCCTCCTTGGAGGCGTTCTGCAGCTCCGCCGTCGACATGCCGCTGTCGTTGTACGAGGGGACGAAGGCGATGTTGCGGTACCAGCCGCCGTTCTTGCCGGCGTGCACACAGTGGCCCGCCGTCCAGACCATGTTGGACTTGCCCGGGTGGGCCGGGTCCTGCACCACCGTCGCGGAGCAGACCATCGATCCCTCGGGGCCGTCGAACAGCAGCTTCCCCGAGGCGGGCGCGCTGTCGTGGTACGGCGTCGCGAGATTCGCGGCCCTGACCGGTACCGGCGTCGGGTCCGTCACGCCCTCGTCACCGGAGATGTCGGGGGCGACGGGGTTCTCCGGAGGCTTGTCCGCGTCCCTCATCCGGTCCGGGTCCCAGAGGTCCTCGATGATCGGGTTGACGAAGTCCTTCGCCTCGCGCAGCCAGGTGTCCTTGTCCCAGTTCTTCCACTCGCCCTTCCGCCACTGGTCGAGGTCGATCCCGTGCTCCTTCAGACGGTCCTTCAGATCGTCCGGGATCACGACCTTCCCGTCCGCGGACTGTTCGGCGGAGCTGCTCGGTTCGCCGGCCGCCCCGTCCTCCTCCGGCCCGCACGCGGCGGCGGTGAGGGCCAGGACGGCGGCGAGAGCGGTGGCGGCGAACACCCGGGGCGTTCGGCGAAGAACCGCCCCGCGAGGCGCGGTGTCGGTCGGGCGCATGGGTCGCATCTGGTGATCCCCCTGGGACTTCGTCACTGACTTCGTTGCCGCACCGCGGAACAGGCGTGCGCTGCACGGCCCTTCGGGGGCGCGGCGCACACTCCGGGAGAGGCGGCCCCACCCCGCGTGCGGCCCCTACTATGCCGGTGCCCTTGGGGACGGCGCTCGGCAGGTCCACGGTTCCCCTGCGCAAGGATCTTCCGATTTACCCGTGATCTCCCGCCTTCCGCGTCGTTGGTACGTGCGGGGGACCTCCGTACGTCGTTCATCGGCGCGGTACGTCCTCGGAAGAAGCACCAAGACGCAACGCAACCGTTATCGCAGGAGGACCGACAGCCGTGGCCGTGACCGAACCAGCTCCGGTGGCAGCGCCCCCCGCGCACGAGGGGATTCTGCGACGTCAGGCGCTACGCGAATCGGCGGCCCGCACCTATGCGCGGTCCCTGCCGATCGTGCCGGTACGCGCTCGCGGTATGACGATCGAGGGCGCCGACGGCCGGCGCTACCTGGACTGTCTGTCGGGCGCGGGCACCCTGGCGCTCGGCCACAACCACCCCGTGGTGCTCGAGGCCATCAGGAAGGTCATCGACTCCGGGGCACCCCTGCACGTGCTCGACCTCGCCACCCCGGTCAAGGACGACTTCACCACCGAGCTGTTCGCCACCCTGCCGCGGGAGCTGGCCGACGACGCGCGGATCCAGTTCTGCGGCCCTGCCGGCACGGACGCCGTCGAGGCGGCGTTCAAACTCGTCCGGGCGGCCGGCGGACGCAGCGAACTGCTCGCCTTCACGGGTGCCTACCACGGAATGACCGCCGGAGCCCTGGGCGCGTCGGGCGGCGCGCCGGAGGTACGGGTGACGCGGCTGCCGTTCCCGCAGAACTACCGCTGCCCGTTCGGCGTGGGCGGCGAGCGGGGCGCGGATCTCTCCGCGCGCTGGACCGAACACCTCCTGGACGACCCCAAGGGAGGGGTACCCGCCCCGGCGGCCATGATCCTCGAGCCGGTACAGGGCGAGGGAGGGGTGAATCCCGCACCGGACGAGTGGATGCGCCGGATGCGCCGGATCACCCAGGAGCGTTCGATCGCGCTGATCGCGGACGAGGTACAGACCGGTGTCGGCCGGACCGGCACGTTCTGGGCGGTCGAGCACAGCGGGGTCGTGCCCGACGTCATGGTGCTCTCCAAAGCCATCGGTGGCTCGCTGCCCCTCGCGGTGATCGTCTACAGGTCCGAGCTCGACCGCTGGCAGCCCGGTGCCCACGCCGGCACGTTCCGCGGCAACCAGCTGGCCATGGCCGCCGGGGCAGCGACGCTCGCATTCGTACGGGAGAACCGACTCGCCGAGCGCGCCGGGATCCTCGGCGCCAGGATGCTGGCCCGGCTGCAGGCACTCGGCTCGGAACACCCGAGCATCGGCGATGTGCGCGGCCGCGGCCTGATGCTCGGCATCGAGCTCGTCGACCCCGAGGCCGAACCGCTCACCGTCACCGCCGAGACGGGCTCCGCCCCGCCGCCCGACCCCGCCCTCGCCGCGGCCGTCCAGCAGGAGTGCCTGCACCGAGGGCTCATCGTCGAGCTCGGCGGACGCCACAGCGCAGTGGTCCGACTGCTCCCTCCCCTCACGCTCACCGACGAGCAGGCGACCGCGGTCGTCGACCGCTTCGCCGACGCGCTGAGAGCGGCCGAGCGCTCTCCGTCCCGCCGGGCAGTCGCCGGGCCGACCCGCTGATCCCGGACCTCTCACAAGGAAGACCGCCGTGAACCCCACCCCCGCGTCCGACGCCGAAGGCACTCGCCCCGGGCAGCAGCGAGGACAAGAACCGCCGGACGGGCACCTCGCCGTCGAGTCGACGACCGTGCCGCGCCAGAAGGCCGGACCGTACGGAAGCCCGCGTCCCGTCGCTGACACGCGAGCCGGCGCCCTTCCGGAGCAGGCCCCGGGCCCCGGGTGGCAGGACCCGCTGGACCACCCCGACCCGCTCCGGGCCGCGGACCACGCGGGCTCGGAGAACCTCCTCCGCTGCTGGATCAGGGAGAACGACCTGCCCCGCCCGCCGAGGGACACCCTGCGCATCCCTCTCCCGGCGAGCGGCGCGGCGCTGCTGGTCCCGGTCGCCCACTGGTCCAGTACGGGCTGGCACCGCTTCGGCCCGCCCGTCCTGGAGAACGCCCCCGACGGGGCTCCGGCGGTCGACGCGGCCACCGCGGCGGCGCTGCTCAGCCGTGAGGGCGGGCGCGACACCGGGCTCGACCTGGTCGCCAGGGTGGCCGATTCGACGCGGAACACCGCCGTCTTCCTCGCCGACCGGCGCCGCGCACCCGTACTCGACTCCGAGCCCGACCGCTTCCTCACCGCCGAGCAGTCCCTCGTCCTGGGCCACCCCCTGCACCCCACACCTAAGAGCCGCGAGGGCCTCTCGGAGTCCGAGACCCTGCTCTACTCACCGGAGTTGCGCGGATCGTTCCCGCTCCACTGGATGGCGGTCGACCGTTCCGTGCTGGCCACGGACTCCTCCTGGACCAGAGCCGGCAGGCCGGTCACCGCGGAAGCGCTCCTCGCCCCCCACCGCCAGGGGCTGCGACTCCCCGAGGGCACGGCGGCCATCCCCTTCCACCCCTGGCAGGCCACGGAGGTGCTCCGCCGCCCCGAGGTCGTGGCGCTCTGCGAGAAGGGCCTGCTGCACGACCTCGGTCCGCACGGGGAGCACTGGCACCCCACCTCGTCCGTCCGCACCGTGCACCGGCCCGGCGCCGACCTCATGCTGAAGCTCTCCCTCGGCGTGCGCATCACCAACTCACGCAGGGAGAACCTCCGCAAGGAGCTCCACCGCGGAGCCGAGGTCCACCGCCTGCTCCGCACCGGGCTTGCCGAGCTGTGGCAGACGGCCCACCCGGGTTTCGACATCGTCCGGGACCCGGCATGGCTGGCCGTCGACCACCCCGACGGCGGCCCCGTCCACGGACTCGACGTGATCCTCCGCCACAATCCCTTCGGACCCTCGGACGACCCGGTGTGCATCGCGGGACTCACCGCCCCCCGCCCCTGGCCGGGCCGTTCCGGCACGCACTCACGACTCGCCGACACGGTCTCCTCGCTGGCCGCCCGCACCGGCAGGACCACCGGGGCCGTATGCGCCGAGTGGTTCCTGCGCTACCTCGACCGCGTCGTCCTGCCGGTCCTCTGGCTCGACGCGCACGCGGGCGTCGCCCTGGAAGCACACCAGCAGAACACCCTCGTCCTCCTCGACTCAGACGGCTGGCCCGTCGGGGGACGGTACCGGGACAACCAGGGCTACTACTTCCGCGAGTCGCACCGATCCGCACTGGAGCGCCGGCTTCCGGGTATCGGCGCCGTCAGCGACACCTTCGTCTCCGACGCCGTCACCGACGAGCGGCTCGCCTACTACCTGGGCATCAACAACGTGTTCGGGCTGATCGGAGCGTTCGGAGCGCAGCGGCTCTGCGACGAACAACTGCTGCTCGCCGCCTTCCGCCGATTCCTCGAGCGGGCCGTGCCCCTGGGCTCGTCCCTGCCCGGCTATCTCCTGGAGACGGACCGGCTGCGGTGCAAGGCCAACATGCTGACCCGGATGCACGGGCTCGACGAGCTGGTCGGGCCGGTGGACACCCAGTCCGTCTACGTCACGATCGACAACCCGCTCCACGGCTGAACGACGAGGAAGCGAACAGTCCGCATCCCCACGAGAGGAGCACACCAGGTGCGTCAGGCCGATGCGCACGCAGATGCCGGAAGCGGATCAGGGGCAGCCCCGTACGACGCCTCGGGTACCGAGGACACCCTCGAACTGCGCCTCACCGAGGAGCTCCTCGCTCTGCTCGGCGACTCTCCCTCCGGCGGCGAGGCGGCCGACGACTCGGCGCTCGTGGGGAACCCCGGTTCCTGGAGCCCCGTCACCACACCGGCGGGAGTGTTCCAGCTGGCCGCCGTCGAAGCCGGACGGGACGTGCCGATGATCAGCCGGTGGATGAACGATCCGGCGGTCGCCGCCTTCTGGGAGCTCGCCGGGCCGGAGTCGGTGACGGCCGGCCACGTCAGGACCCAGCTCGAAGGGGACGGACGGGGCGTCCCCTGTCTCGGAATCCTCGACGGCGTGCCCATGAGCTACTGGGAGATCTACCGCGCGGATCTGGACCCGCTGGCCCGTCACTACGCCGCACGGCCGCACGACATCGGCCTCCATCTCCTCATCGGCGGTGTGGGCGACCGAGGACGGGGCATCGGGACACTGCTGCTGCGAGCCGTGTCCGACCTCGTCCTCGACAACCGTCCTCTCTGCGGCCGGGTCGTCGCGGAGCCCGACCTGCGCAACACCCCGTCCGTATCGGCCTTCCTGAGCGCCGGCTTCCGCTTCTGCGAGGAAGTGGACCTGCCGGACAAGCGCGCCGCCCTGATGGTGCGTGACCGTGCTCTTCGCGGCCGCCTGTGAGCGCCCCACCGCACCGTTCAGCCCGCTCGAACCCCATCGGTCCCACCCGGAGGAGTCCACGTGCCGACATATCCCGCGAGCCGTCGTCCTGCGGAGGGCCACGATCCACTCGCCGCCCCTGAGCTCGACCGCACCGTCTGGGACCGTGCGGGGGCCAGACTGCTCGCCAAGATGATCGGTGAGTTCGCCTACGAGGAAGTCATCGAACCGACGCCGCGCGAGCGGGACGGGGCAGGGCGCAGCGGGCACCACACCCTGCGGCTCGACGACGGCGCGACCCTGAGCTTCCACGCCCGGCGTGGTGTCTACGGAAGCTGGCGCGTCGACCCGAGGACGATCCACGAGCTCCCCGGCACCGGGGAATCCACCGGCATGGGGGACGGAGAGAGCGACGGCACCCCCTTCCGGGACCCGCTGCGCTTCCTCGCCCGGGGGCGGGGCCTTCTCGGACTGGACGGGGCAACCCTCGGCCATCTCATCCGTGAGCTCACCGCCACGCTCACCGCGGACGCCCGCCTCGACCACACGGCACTGGGCGCCGCCCAGCTGGCGGACCTTCCCTACCCCGAGCTCGAAGGACATCAGACGGGCCACCCCTGGCTCGTCGCGAACAAGGGCCGACTCGGATTCTCGGCCACGGATTCCGGCCGCTTCACCCCGGAGTCCAGGTCCGCCACCACGCTGCCCTGGATCGCCGTCAGTACCCGTATAGCCGGCTTCCGGGGCGTGGGCCGGGTCGCCACCTCCGACGACCTGTACGCCCATGAACTGAGCCCGTCCGTAAGGGATTCCTTCACCACGGCGCTGCGCGACCGCGGCCACGACCCGGCGGACTACCTCTTCCTGCCCGTACACCCCTGGCAGTGGGACGAATGGATCGTCCCGCTGTTCGCGCCTGCGATCGCCGACGGCGACATCGTCCCGCTGCACACCGACGGCGACCTCCGGCTGCCGCAGCAGTCCATCCGCACCTTCACCAACGTGGGCCACCCCGAGCGGCACACGGTGAAACTGCCGCTCTCGATCCTCAACACCCTCGTCTGGCGTGGCCTGCCCACCGAACGCACTCTCGCCGCCCCGGCCGTCACCGCGTGGGTCCAGGGGATCCGGGACGCGGATCCCTTCCTGCGGGACACCTGCGGGGTGATCCTCCTGGGGGAGGTCGCCTCCGTGGCGGTCGAGCACCCTCTGTACGACCATCTCCCCGAGGTGCCGTACCAGTTCAAGGAGATCCTCGGGGCGATCTGGCGGGAGCCGCTCCAGCCGCGTCTCGCTCCAGGAGAACGTGCCCGCACGCTCGCCTCCCTGCTGCACACCGACCCCGAGGGCCGTTCCTTCACCGCCGAGCTCGTCGCCCGCTCGGGACTGAGTCCGACGGCCTGGCTCACCAGGCTCTTCGCCTCGCTGCTCCCGCCGCTGCTGCACTTCCTCTACCGCTACGGGACGGTGTTCTCCCCGCACGGAGAGAACGCCATCGTCGTGTTCGACGAGCACGACGTCCCCGTCCGTCTGGCGATCAAGGACTTCGTGGACGACGTCAACGTCAGCTCGCGGCCCCTCCCCGAGCACGGGACGATGCCGCAGGACGTCAGGGACGTGCTGCTCACGGAGGACCCGGCGTTCCTCACCCAGTTCATCCATTCCGGGCTCTTCGTGGGCGTCTTCCGCTACCTCTCCCCGCTCTGCGAGGAGCAACTGGGTGTGCCGGAGGGTGAATTCTGGTCACTCGTCCGAGCGGAGATCCTGCGCCATCACGCCCGTTTCCCCGAACTCAAGGAGCGGTTCGAGATCTTCGACATGCTGACACCGACGATCGAACGGCTCTGTCTCAACCGCAACCGTCTGCATCTGGACGGTTACCGAGACCGGCCGCAGCGTCCGCACGCAGCGGTCCACGGAGTGGTGCCCAATCCCCTGCACCTCTCCGCGTGAGTCCGGGACCGATCGATGTTGTCGGTGGGGCGCCGTAGGGTGGACGCGCTATGACGAAGCCATCTCTCCCCGAGCTCCTCCACGCCGCCGTCGCCGCAGTCGGCGGTACGGAACGGCCCGGCCAGGTCTCCATGGCCGAGGCCGTCGCCGAGGCCGTCGACGACAACGCCCATCTGCTCGTCCAGGCCGGAACGGGGACCGGCAAGTCCCTCGGCTATCTGGTGCCGGCCCTGGCGCACGGCGAGCGCGTGGTGGTCGCCACGGCCACCCTGGCACTCCAGCGACAGCTGGTGGAGCGCGACCTTCCACGGACGGTCGAGGCCCTCCAGCCGCTGCTGCGCAGGCGGCCCCAGTTCGCGATGCTCAAGGGCCGGTCGAACTACCTCTGCCTCCACCGGCTGCACGAGGGGGCGCCGCAGGACGAGGAGGAGGGGCTCTTCGACCAGTTCGAGGCAGCGGCACCGTCGAGCAAGCTGGGACAGGACCTGCTGCGGTTGCGTGACTGGTCGGACGAGACGGAGTCCGGCGACCGGGACGACCTGACACCGGGCGTCTCGGACCGGGCCTGGGCGCAGATCTCGGTCTCCTCGCGTGAATGCCTCGGCGCCACCAAGTGCGCCTACGGCGCCGAATGCTTCGCGGAGGCGGCCAGGGAGCGGGCCAAGCTCGCCGACGTCGTCGTCACCAACCACGCCCTGCTCGCGATCGACGCGATCGAGGGCGCCCCGGTGCTCCCCAAGCACGAGGTGCTGATCGTGGACGAGGCCCACGAGCTGGTCTCCAGGGTCACCGGGGTGGCCACCGGAGAGCTCACCCCTGGCCAGGTGAACCGTGCGGTGCGCCGAGCGGCCAAGCTGGTCAACGAGAAGGCGGCCGACGCTCTGCTCACCGCCTCCGAGGGCTTCGAGAGGGTCATGGAGCTCGCGCTCCCGGGGCGTCTCGAAGAGGTACCCGAGGACCTCGGCTACGCGCTGATGGCGCTGCGTGACGCCGCGCGCACGGTCATCTCCGCCCTGGGAGGCACCCGGGACAAGTCCGTGCAGGACGAGGACGCGGTGCGCAAGCAGGCCATGGCCTCCGTGGAGTCGATCCACGATGTCGCGGAGCGCATCACCCAGGGCTCCGAGTACGACGTCGTCTGGTACGAGCGCCACGACCGTTTCGGCGCCTCCGTCCGTGTCGCCCCGCTGTCCGTCTCCGGTCTCCTGCGCGAGAAGCTGTTCGCCGACCGCTCGGTGGTCCTGACCTCGGCCACCCTCAAGCTCGGCGGCGACTTCAACGGGGTGGGTGCCTCACTGGGGCTCGCGCCGGAGGGCACGGCGGGCGACGACATCCCGCAGTGGAAGGGCCTCGACGTCGGCTCGCCGTTCGACTACCCGAAGCAAGGGATCCTCTACGTCGCCCGGCACCTTGCCACACCCGGCCGGGACGGCTCACGCACCGACATGCTCGACGAGCTCGCCGAACTGGTGGACGCCGCGGGCGGCCGGACCCTGGGCCTGTTCTCGTCGATGCGCGCGGCGCAGGCGGCGGCGGAGGACATGCGGGGCCGGCAGGACAGGCCGGTTCTCCTCCAGGGCGAGGAGACACTCGGTGAGCTGATCAAGAACTTCGCGGCAGATCCCGACACCTGCCTCTTCGGGACGCTCTCCCTCTGGCAGGGCGTCGACGTCCCCGGACCGAGCTGTCAGCTCGTGGTCATGGACCGCATTCCGTTCCCCAGGCCCGACGACCCGCTGATGAGCGCGCGGCAGAAGGCGGTGGAGGAATCCGGCGGCAACGGGTTCATGGCGGTGGCGGCGACCCACGCCGCGCTGCTGATGGCCCAGGGAGCGGGCCGACTGGTGCGCGCCATGGGCGACAAGGGGGTGGTCGCGGTGCTCGACCCCCGTCTCGCGAACGCCCGCTACGGGAGCTACCTCCGCGCCTCCCTGCCGGACTTCTGGTACACCACCGACAGGAACCAGGTCCGCCGCTCTCTCGCGGCGATCGATGAGGCGGCCAAAGCCGCGAGGTGAGCAGGGCTGGGCCGGGCATGTCAGGGCCCCGGGATCGGCGCAGAGATCCCGGGGCCCAGTCCGAACCGGCGGGAGCTCACACCCGCCGCAGCACCGCCACGACCTTGCCCAGGATGGTCGCCTCGTCACCGGGGATCGGCTGGTAGGCGGAGTTGTGAGGGAGCAGCCAGACATGGCCGTCCTCGCGCTTGAAGCGCTTGACCGTGGCCTCGCCGTCCAGCATGGCCGCGACGATGTCGCCGTTCTCCGCGACCGGCTGGCGACGGACCGTGACCCAGTCGCCGTCCATGATCGCCGCCTCGATCATCGAGTCACCGACGACCTTCAGCACGAAGAGCTCGCCGTCACCGACGAGCTGGCGGGGGAGGGGGAAGACGTCCTCGACGGACTCCTCGGCGAGGATCGGTCCTCCGGCCGCGATCCGGCCGACCAGAGGAACGTAGGAGGCCGCGGGCTTGCCGGTGGTGTCGGTCGGCTGGGTGCTGGGCTGATCCGAGCCCCTGACCTCGTACGCGCGGGGGCGGTGCGGGTCGCGGCGCAGGAATCCCTTGCGCTCCAGGGCCATCAGCTGGTGGGCGACGGACGACGTGCTGGAGAGTCCCACCGCCTGGCCGATCTCGCGCATCGACGGGGGATATCCCCGCCGCTGCACCGAATCCCGGATGACCTCGATCACGCGCCGCTGCCGGTCGGTGAGCCCGGAGCTGTCCGCCCGGATGCCGGGAGGTCGGCCGGGCAAGGAGCGTGCGGGTCGCGTGGGCTCGGGCCCCTCCGCGTTCATGACTGCGTCATTCATGGCGTGTACCGGCTCAAGTCGGCCCTGGGAGCGGTGGTCCTGGGCGGTGATGGTGGCACTGTCTGCGGTGGTGGTCACGTCGGCCCCTCTCGAATGGTCTCCCTGGTTAGGCAACGGTAGTAGCTTTCGAAAGGTTGCGCCAAACACACGTTCGAGTGAAAAACGAATAAAGGACTGTTGCCGACCTGCCGGGGGGTGTATGCGCCGACGCGGCGGACTCGGGCCGCCGGTCGGATCCGGAGGTCAACGCTAGCGTTCTGCCCGCCCTCGCGGTGTGCGGGGGTGTGTGTCCGGCGCGTCCCGGACGCTGCGGTGCGGCGGTGCTCGCCTGTGGCGTCGGGGAAGGGGGCCGCGGGGGTCGTGGGGGCTCGATCCGGTGGGGTGGGAGCGCCCGGCGCAGAGTGCTTCCCGTACCCTCTTCCGGGGCCGTAGGCTGCCCCGCGTTCCCCGGGGAAGCGCGACACGCGCGGGAGTGCGAGATCGAGCGAAACCCTAGATGTAGTGGTTGCACTGTTACGGCCACCCACAAGTAGTGGTACCTGGTCCTTCGGGGGCGAGTTCATCGCCTATGCTTGTGGCTGTCTTCGGGGTCCTTGCCGGACCCGCGAAGGCTATTCAGTCGTGCTGTGGAAGGAGGGTTCGGAGACATGCACTGCCCCTTCTGCAGGCACCCCGACAGCCGGGTCGTGGACAGCCGTACGACGGACGACGGAACGTCGATCCGCCGGCGCCGCCAGTGCCCGGACTGCTCCCGTCGCTTCACCACGGTGGAGACCTGCTCGCTGATGGTGGTCAAGCGCAGCGGTGTGACCGAGCCCTTCAGCCGCACCAAGGTCATCTCGGGGGTCCGTAAGGCATGCCAGGGCCGTCCCGTCACCGAGGACGCCCTGGCGAAGCTCGGCCAGCGGGTCGAGGAGGCCGTACGGGCCACCGGTAGTGCCGAGCTGACCACGCACGACGTCGGTCTGGCCATACTCGGCCCCCTGCGGGAGCTCGACCTGGTCGCGTACCTGCGCTTCGCGTCGGTGTACCGGGCGTTCAACTCGCTCGAGGACTTCGAGACCGCCATCGCGGAACTCCGCGAACAGCGGCCTCGCGCAGAACAATGCGGGAGCGGCGAGACCTCCGAGGTCCCCGCCCCCGCCGCGGTGGCCGCTGATTGATCACCCGGCCGCCCCATGGGGTGGCCGGGCCATGGCGGCGCGCGTACCACACCTGTTCCGAGACGCTGTGCGCGGCGTCCGGAGCGTCGGACACACACTGTGCCCTGGGAAGAACTGGGCACTTCAGGGCGTTTTTGCCCACATATGGGAGGCGGCATGACAGAGACGGCGAGCGGCCCGGCACGGGGTTCCCGCACCAAGGGAGCCAAGTCGACTGCGACCAAGCAGGGCCTGCGCATCGAGCGCGTCCACACGACTCCCGGCGTACATCCGTACGACGAGGTCGCGTGGGAGCGCCGTGACGTCGTCATGACCAACTGGCGCGACGGCTCGATCAACTTCGAGCAGCGTGGCGTCGAGTTCCCCGACTTCTGGTCGGTGAACGCGGTCAACATCGTCACCAGCAAGTACTTCCGGGGCGCGGTCGGCACCCCGCAGCGCGAGACCGGCCTGCGGCAGCTGATCGACCGGATCGTGAAGACCTACCGGAAGGCCGGCGAGGACCACAACTACTTCGCTTCCCCCGCCGACGCCGAGATCTTCGAGCACGAGCTGGCCTACGCCCTCCTGCACCAGATCTTCAGCTTCAACTCCCCGGTGTGGTTCAACGTCGGTACGCCCCAGCCGCAGCAGGTCTCCGCCTGCTTCATCCTGGCCGTCGACGACTCCATGGAGTCGATCCTCGAGTGGTACAAGGAAGAGGGCATGATCTTCAAGGGCGGCTCCGGCGCCGGCCTGAACCTCTCCCGTATCCGCTCCTCCAAGGAGCTGCTCTCCTCCGGTGGCAACGCCTCCGGCCCGGTCTCCTTCATGCGGGGCGCCGACGCGTCCGCCGGGACGATCAAGTCCGGTGGCGCCACCCGCCGCGCGGCCAAGATGGTCATCCTCGACGTCGACCACCCCGACATCGAGAACTTCATCGAGACCAAGGTGAAGGAGGAGGAGAAGATCCGCGCCCTGCGCGACGCGGGCTTCGACATGGACCTGGGCGGCGACGACATCACGTCCGTCCAGTACCAGAACGCCAACAACTCGGTCCGCGTGAACGACGAGTTCATGAAGGCCGTCGAGGCCGGCGGGAAGTTCGGACTGCGGGCCCGCATGAGCGGGGAGGTCATCGAGGAGGTCGAGGCCAAGTCGCTCTTCCGCAAGATGGCCGAGGCCGCCTGGGCCTGTGCCGACCCCGGCATCCAGTACGACGACACGATCAACAAGTGGCACACCTGCCCGGAGTCCGGCCGGATCAACGGCTCGAACCCCTGCAGTGAGTACATGCACCTGGACAACACCTCGTGCAACCTCGCGTCCCTGAACCTGATGAAGTTCCTCAAGGACGACGGCGAGGGCCGCCAGTCCTTCGAGTCCGAGCGCTTCGCCAAGGTCGTCGAGCTGGTCATCACCGCGATGGACATCTCCATCTGCTTCGCCGACTTCCCGACGCAGAAGATCGGTGACAACACCCGCGCCTTCCGCCAGCTCGGCATCGGCTACGCCAACCTCGGCGCCCTGCTGATGGCGACGGGTCACGCGTACGACAGCGACGGCGGCCGCGCCCTCGCCGGTGCCATCACCTCCCTGATGACCGGTACGTCCTACCGCCGTTCCGCCGAGCTCGCCGCGGTCGTCGGCCCGTACGACGGCTACGCCCGCAACGCCGAGCCGCACCAGCGCGTCATGAAGCAGCACTCGGACGCCAATGCCGTGGCCGTGCGCACGGACGACCTGGACTCGCCGGTCTGGGCCGCCGCCACGGAGGCCTGGCAAGACGTGATCCGCCTCGGCGCGAAGAACGGCTTCCGCAACGCCCAGGCCTCGGTCATCGCGCCGACCGGCACCATCGGTCTCGCGATGTCCTGCGACACCACCGGCCTCGAGCCCGACCTGGCGCTGGTCAAGTTCAAGAAGCTCGTCGGCGGCGGCTCGATGCAGATCGTCAACGGCACCGTGCCGCAGGCGCTGCGCCGCCTCGGCTACCAGCCCGAGCAGATCGAGGCGATCGTCGCCCACATCGCCGAGAACGGGAACGTCATCGACGCACCCGGCCTCAAGCTCGAGCACTACGAGGTCTTCGACTGCGCCATGGGCGAGCGCTCCATCTCCGCGATGGGCCACGTCCGCATGATGGCGGCGATCCAGCCGTGGATCTCGGGCGCCCTCTCCAAGACCGTCAACCTGCCGGAGACGGCGACGGTCGAGGACGTCGAGGAGGTCTACTTCGAGGCGTGGAAGATGGGCGTCAAGGCGCTCGCCATCTACCGCGACAACTGCAAGGTCGGCCAGCCCCTCTCCGCGAAGAAGAAGGAGCAGGAGAAGACCGAGGTCACCGCGAAGACCGAGGCGACGATCCGCGAGGCCGTCGAGAAGGTCGTCGAGTACCGCCCGGTCCGCAAGCGTCTGCCCAAGGGCCGTCCCGGCATCACCACCTCCTTCACGGTCGGCGGTGCCGAGGGCTACATGACCGCGAACTCCTACCCGGACGACGGTCTCGGTGAGGTCTTCCTGAAGATGTCCAAGCAGGGTTCCACCCTCGCGGGCATGATGGACGCCTTCTCGATCGCGGTCTCGGTCGGTCTGCAGTACGGCGTGCCGTTGGAGACCTACGTCTCCAAGTTCACGAACATGCGCTTCGAGCCGGCCGGTATGACGGACGACCCGGACGTGCGCATGGCGCAGTCGATCGTCGACTACATCTTCCGCCGCCTGGCACTCGACTTCCTGCCGTTCGAGACGCGCTCGGCGCTCGGTATCCACTCGGCCGAGGAGCGTCAGCGCCACCTCGACACCGGGTCGTACGAGCCCGCGTTCGGCGACGAGGACCTGGACAGCCTGGCCCAGTCCGCGCCTGTCCGGGTGGAGCCCCTGAAGGCCGTCGCGTCGCCCGAGGCGGGCGCCGCGGAGAAGCCGGCTCCCAAGGCCGCGCACACCTCGGCCGAATTGGTCGAGATGCAGCTGGGCATCAGCGCGGACGCGCCGCTGTGCTTCTCCTGCGGCACGAAGATGCAGCGCGCCGGCTCCTGCTACATCTGCGAGGGCTGCGGCTCGACCAGCGGCTGCAGCTGAGCATCGGAGCGAGGGCGTAGCCCGAGCGAGCAGTGAGACGGGAGGGGCACCGGCGAAGGCCGGTGCCCCTCCCGTCGTTGGTCGTACGCCGGACGCAGGGCTGGGCGGGAGGTCTGCCCGCGCGGGGCGAGATCGCCTCCCCGCCTCACAGGCGCCGGGCCTCGCGCGCCATTGCCTCGGCGAGCTCGGGGAGGGGCTCCCGGGCCGCGGCGGTGAGAAGGGCGTGCCGCGCCGTGGACGGCACGCACCCGGTCGGCCAGCTGCTGAGCACCCGGAGAGCCGTGCGCCGGTTCCGGCACGTCCGGTTGCCGAGCGCCGTCTCCACGAGTTCCCAGCCGTGACCAGGGTGCTGGTCCAATCGGCTCACGACGAGGCCGAGGATGCCGTCGGTGTCGTACCCCCTGCCCAGGCCGGTCTCCGTCGTCGGACCGCTCCGCAGTTCCCGCAGGGGAAGCAGCCGTGCCGCTGCAGCGACCACGGCCTCGATCTCCTCGCCCGTGCAGTCGTCGGCGAGCATCGTCCAGGCGGAGGCGTTGTCGGGCTCCGACTCCACCCTCCGCAACAGGGCTGGGCGGACCGGTATGTCCGTCAGGCGCGCTGTCCAGGCAGCCAGGCGGAATACGGACCGGTCCTCCGCAGTGAGGCCGAGGAGCACGATTTCCCGTGACGCGGGGTCGTGGACCACCGCTGCGACCCGGTGCCGGATCCGCTGCCACCCGTGGCTCTTCCGGCATGTCGTGTTCGCGTCGGAGCTGTGCAGAAATCGGTGGACGGACAGGAGGGTCCAGAGCCGCCTCAGCGTCAAGGCTCCTGCTGTGAAGTGGACGAGACAGCCCTCCAGGGCCCGCAAGGCGTCGTCGTACCAGGCGAGAGCCGGCCCGGGCCCGTCGATGTCGGTGAGCGCCTCGATGAGCCTTCCCGCGCCGTCCAGCGTTTCTTCGTCCAGCGTGTCGCGGGCGAGGATCCCGGCGAGATCGCCGGTTCTCGCCGCGGTCAGCGCGAGGTAGCTGTCAAGCGTGTCGCCCGTGCACGAGTCGCGGACCAGCCACAGCGTGATCTCGGGATCCGAGGCGTCGACGAGCCCTCTGACGGCGTCGACGCGTGCCCAGCCCTCTGCTTGCCGGGCCAGTTCGAACAGGGCGCGGTGGGGGTCCGTCCCGGAGCGGACCAGTGCGTCGCAGGCCTGGGCCGAGAACTCCCAGAGGATGCCGAGCGTCTTCAGGACGCCACTGTCACCGTCGTGCCCGGCCGTACCCAGGAGCAGGATCCCGAATCTCACGGCGTTGGGATGCTCCCCGCGGGTCGCGAACCAGCCCCCGAGCAGCCGTAGGCGGTCCGACGGAAGGCCACGCCGGCGAAGGCCCGCTTCCAGGGATCTCTCGTGGTCCCCCCAGACGATGCGCCTGAGTTGTCCGTCCAGAACGGACAGGGCGAGGTGATCCGGTCCGGAGCGCGTCAGGTACGCGGCGGTGGCGACCATGCGTGAGGTGGTGTCCGCCGCGGTGTTGGTGCGGCGGCTGGGCCGGGGCGCCCCGCCGGGGAGCCGACCGGGCGCTCGTCGGCCGGGAGGCCGACGTCCCACCTCCAGGGCGAATTCGTAGAGGGAGGGCCCGCCGCTGAGAGTGCCGCGCGGATCCCACTGTTCGGGGCGGCTCACCGGGTGGGGACCCGGTAGTCCTTTCGCTTGATCATGCGGTGATCCTGACAGGTGCGCCCGCGGCAGGCAACGGCCGTGCGTCCGGTGCGCACGACGGGGGTCGGTGCGCCGCGGTACGTCCTCGTCGGGGCGGCCCGGGGAGGCGGTCGCCTTCGGCGTCGGCGCGCGGTCAGGCCGTGGAGTCCGCGCGTTCGTAGCGGAGCAGCACGACGCCGTTGCCGAAGGACCGGGTGCCCGTGTGCCGGAGCGTCATCGGGGTCGTGTCCGACGGTGGGAACAGCGGCCGGCCCCGGCCGAGGACGACCGGGTGGACGTACAGGTGGAACTCGTCGATCAGCCCCAGGCGCAGGAAGGACGCGGCGAGGTCGGGGCCGCCGACCGTCATGTCCCCGCCCGGCTGCTCCTGGAGGGCGCGGATCTCCCCGGGGTCCACGTGACGCATGACGGTGGTGTTCCAGTCCGCCTCCTCCAGGGTCCGTGAGAACACGAACTTCGGCATGTCCCGCCAGATCCCGGCGAATTCGGCCATCACCTCGGAGCACGAGGGGTCCTCGTCGGCGGTCGGCCAGAAATCAGCCATCAGCTCCCAGGTGATCCGTCCTTCCAGGAAGGCGCTCACCGATCTCATGCGGTCGTTGAAGTGCTGGTGCAGCTCCTCGTCGACGTCGTGCCATTCGATGCCCCGGTTCTCGTCCTCGAAGAAGCCGTCGAGGGAGACCGAAATCATCAGGATGATCTTTCTCATGCGTCCTCACGAGGTGCTCGGGGCGCCCGCCCCGACGGATGTCAGCCGTCACGGCTTCCCATCGCTTCGGCGAATGCGCCGGGATCGCCGTCGAACCCGCGTACGACTCCGTCGAAGCCCCAGGACCCCGAGGCGTCCCGCGCGAATTCCGCGACGACCGCGGCGGTGGCGGTGGCCACGGCGGAGAAGTCGTCCTCCGCCAGGTTCGTGTAGCCCTCGCGGATCTGCACGGCCGTGTGCGCTATCTGGCCGAAGGTCTTGCGGCCCTCGCGCTGCTGGATGGCGACACCGACCACGACCCTGGAGAAGCTGTCCGACAGGCGGCCGAGTTCGAGGGTCATGACCTCGTCGAAACCGAAGCCCTGCCCCGTCCGGCTGTCCCGGTTCAGAGTGATCGTCCCGTCCGGTGACCTGCTGTCGAAGTGGACGAGATAGACAGGGCTGCCGTAGGGCGCGTCCACCCCGTAGGTGGCCGCGATGATGTCGAGGTCGTTGGCGGGCTCCCCGACAGCGCTGGGGTCCCACTTGACCCTCACCTCGACCTTCTCGATGTCCTTGTTGGGTGCGCTCATCGGATGTGCCTCCTCGCTGACGGGTCGACAGACCTGCTCCACCCCAGATGATGTCGGTAACGTCCCGTGGATCCAACCGCGTTGGGAACGTACGTCGGATTCGGGCCACCGCGCCGCGAGGCCGTGCCGCACGGTCGGTGAGGGCCGCCGACCGGTCCGGAGCGCGACCCGCGCGCCGTACGATGGCGCAGTGCTGGTCAAGTGGATTCGCTGCACCGTGGTGGACCGCCACGGTTTCGAGCGGGGGCAGCGGAAGTGGGCGGGGCTGCTCGGTGAGCCGGGATTCCGGGCGCAGGGAGGCGGGTGGAGCCGAGGCACACCCGACGTCGCCCACGTGTTCTCCTTCTGGGAGAACCGGGTCTTCTACGACTCCTTCATGGCCCGCGGGCACGACCGGCTTGCGGCGCCCCAGGCCGGCACCTACAAGGACCTGAGTGTGCAGCTGTTCGAGTACCGCTTCGACGTGAAGACCGGATTCGAACCGGACTTCACCGACGCGGACGTGGCCAGGGTCGCGCACAGCCGGGTGTACGAGGATCGTGTCGAGCATTTCACCCTGATGCAGCAGCGGGTGTGGAACCCGGCCATGGCGGGATCTCCCGGCATGCTGCGCGGCGTCTTCGGGGAGGCACCGGGGCACGAGTTCCTGGTGCTGTCGATGTGGCAGTCGAGCGCCGAGCGCGGCAAGTACCGGCCCGAGAGCATCGCCCGTCTCTCGGCCCGGGCGGAGACCGAGAAGGACGTGGAGACGCTCAGCGGTGACGTGGTGCGCCTCGAACCGTCCTGGATGGTCTGAACCGGCCTGCGGGCTGTTCCCACCGGGCAGCGCGGGACAGCCTTTAGGGTCGGTGCATGGCACGTCCGCAGCGAATCGTTCTCGTCCGGCACGGTGAATCCGAGGGAAACGCCGACGACACGGTCTACGAACGTGAGCCCGACCATGCGCTCCGGCTCACGGACAAGGGTCTCGGACAGGCGCGGGTGACGGGTGACCGGCTCCGCGAAACCTTCGGTGACGAAGGCGTCAGCGTCTACATCTCGCCCTACCGCCGCACCCACGAGACGTTCAGGGCGTTCGGTCTGGCACCGGAGAACGTACGGGTCCGGGAGGAGCCACGGCTCCGCGAGCAGGACTGGGGCAACTGGCAGGACCGGGACGACGTGAGGCTGCAGAAGGTCTACCGGGACGCCTACGGCCACTTCTTCTACCGCTTCGCCCAGGGCGAGTCCGGCGCCGACGTGTACGACCGGGTCGACGCCTTCCTGGAGAGCCTCCACCGTAGCTTCGAGGCGCCGGATCATCCACCGAACGTCCTGCTGGTCACCCACGGGCTGACCATGCGGCTCTTCTGCATGCGCTGGTTCCACTGGTCGGTCGCCGAGTTCGAATCGCTGTCCAACCCCGGGAACGGCGAGTCACGGACCCTTCTCCTGGGTGACGACGGCCGCTACACGCTGGACCGGCCCTTCGAGCGCTGGCGCACCCCCGAGCCCTACGGCGGATAGAGTGACAGGGCGATGACCATGACCGCTGATTCTGCTTCCGTCCGCTTCGAACGCGCTCTGGCCGCCCTGCGTGGACTGTCCGTGGGAGACGCCCTCGGATCCCAGTTCTTCGTCCCGGCCAACTATCCCTTGCTCAAGACCCAGGACCTGCCTCCCGGCGACTGGCAGTGGACCGACGACACCGAGATGGCCTGCTCCGTGCTCGCCGTACTCGCCTCTCATGACCGGATCGACCAGGACGCCCTCGCGCAGTCCTTCGCCACTCACCACGACTTCGACCGGGGCTACGGTCCCGCGGTCAACCGCCTGCTCAGGCTGGTGAGGGAAGGCGGCGACTGGCGTGCGCTGGCTTCCTCCCTCTTCAAGGGGCAGGGCTCCTGGGGCAACGGTTCGGCGATGCGCATCGCGCCCCTGGGCGCCTGGTACGCGCACGATCCGGAGCAGGCCACCCACCAGGCGGAGATCTCGTCGTACACCACCCATCAGCACCGTGAGGCCGTCGTGGGCGCGATGGCGGTGGCCGCGGCCGCCGCCCTTGTCGCCGCGCCGGGAGGGCCGCCCACCCCCGAGGATCTGCTCGACGGAGTGGTCGCGCTGATCCCGCGCAGCGCGGTCGGTGCCGGTCTGCGCAGGGCACGCGACATGCTCGACTACCAGGACGCCGGCACTGTCGCGGCGGTGCTCGGCAACGGCCGTCGCACGAGTGCCCATGACACGGTCCCCTTCGCCCTGTGGTCGGCCGCCCGGGGCCTCGGTGACTTCGAGCGGGCCTTCTGGGTGACGGCGCAGGCAGGCGGTGACGTGGACACCACCTGTGCCATCGTCGGAGGGATCGTCGCCGCGGGGTCGGCCGGCTCCCCTCCTGACGAGTGGCTGGACCGTACGGAGGCCCTGCCCGGCTGGCTGCCGCTCGCCCCGGCGCGCCACTGACCCGAGCGCGGGCCGCCTCGGGCGCTGCTCCCGGCGTCCGGCGGCCGCTCTCTTGTCACGGTCCTGCCACAGCGGGGCCTCGAACGGCTCTGCGGGCCGGGCAGGCCCTACGCTTTCGCCCACGCCACCCACATCGATCTTGGTGGGTGGCGCCTGGAGATGCCGGAACCGCCGCCCCGCCGCAAGGCTGTGCGAGCGGCCCGGTGGGGGAGGGGCCTCATGTCCGATCAGCAGTCCGACGCGTCCGGCACAGCTGGAACACCGTCCGAACCCGCGCAGGGGGCGACCGCCGCCTCCGGCGCCGCGCCTGAACCTGAAGCCGGTCCGGCTTCCGGGTCCTCCGCCCGGGAGAGCGGGGCGACCGACGGGCCTGCCCGTGCCTCGACCACCCGTCCGGTACCGTCGCAGAAACCCGGTCCGGACGTGCCCGAAGTGCCTGCCTACATGAGGGGCCCGCAGCAGGGGGACGTCTGGCAGCAGCGGGCTCGGAAACCGCAGCCCGGGGTGCTGTCCCGTCTGAGACCTGCCTCGCCGCCCGGAGTGACTCCGGGGACGCTCTGGTCGGTCCTGGCCACGGCGCTGGTGAGTGCCTTGCTGCTCGGTGACGGTCTGGGCATCAATCTGCTGGTCGTGGCGGTGCCCGCCGCTCTGGCGGCCTTCTTCGCCGCACGTTCGGCCGGTCGGGTCCTGCGGCCGTGGACCGCTGTGTGGGCCGTGGGCGGGCTTGCTCTGCTTACCGTCCCGGCCCTCCGGGACGCCGGGTGGCCGGCCTTCCTGGCCGTGGTGTCGGCGATCGCCCTGGGCTCGCTCGCTCTGCACGGCAGTCGCAGCTGGCCGGGGGTGCTGCTCGGCTCCGTCGGACTGTTCACCTCCGCGGCGGGCGGTGTGCGCTGGGGCTGGCGGGGAGTGCGTGAGCGCACCGGCGACTCCCGCGGCCGCCTGCGGACCGTGGTGCGCACCACGGTCATGGCCGTCGTGCTCCTCTTCGTCTTCGGCGCGCTCTTCGCCTCGGCGGACGCCGCCTTCGCGGACCTGCTCGGCGACCTGACCCCGGACCTCTCGGTGGGAGAGGCTCCCTGGCGCGTCTTCCTCTTCCTCCTCGGAGCGGCCGGAGCGCTCGCGGCCTCCTACAGCGCGGTCGCGCCGGTGCGCTGGGACCGCATCACCGTGCGCCCCGGAACGGCCCGGAGCAGGGCCGAGTGGGCCGTACCGCTGATCGTGCTCAACCTGCTCTTCGCCGCGTTCATCGCGCTCCAGCTGGTCGTCCTGCTCGGCGGGTACGACAAGGTCCTGGAGGAGACGGGGCTCCTGCCCGCCGAGTACGCCCGGCAGGGCTTCTGGCAGCTCCTCTGGGCGACCGTGCTCACCCTGCTGGTCATCGCGCTCGCACTGCGCTGGGCACCGCGAGGAGGTCAGGGCGACCGCACCCTTGTCAGGAGTGTCCTGGGCACCCTGTGCCTGCTCACGCTGATCGTGGTGGCCTCCGCGCTGCGCCGTATGGACCTCTACGTGGACGCGTTCGGGCTCACCCGGCTGAGGATCTCCGTGGCCGCGGTGGAGCTCTGGCTGGGTGTGGTGCTCGTCCTGATCCTCGCCGCCGGGATCTTCGGAGCCAGGATGCTGCCCCGGGCGATCGCGGCGAGCGCCGCCGCGGGTGTGCTCGCCTTCGGGCTGATCTCGCCCGACGGGCTGATCGCCGAACAGAACGTCCAGCGATACGGCAGTCACGGGACGATCGACATCGACTACCTCAGGGGGCTCTCCGCGGATGCCGTCCCGGCCCTGGACGAACTTCCTGAACCGTTGAGGTCCTGCGCGCTGGAGTACTTGCAGAGGGACCTCTCTCTCCGCGAAACCCCCTGGTACGCCACCAGCTGGGGTGAGGCCAGGGCGCGGGAGATCATCGAGGGGCGTCCCGTCCTGAACCAGGGCACCGAGTGCTACCGCGTCGGCCCGGACGTCGACGACCGGGACGGCGAGAGCACCTACGACCCGTACTGAGCGGGCGCCGCCGGGGAGCCGCGCCCGTGATCCGGATCTTGACCTGATCCGGGCGTGGTGACCGGCCCGGTGCTGCCGGTGCGGGCGCACTTCCGCGGAGGGTCGAACACCCGCTTGCGTCAGTGACGTTCGAGACGTGTGTACGAGTTCGGGTGCGGCCGTCGGCCTGAGACTTTGGCGGACGTTGTTCGGATGCGAGGCCTGCGGACAACCGGTATCGCCCCGATGTAGCCCCTGCGAGGGTGTATTCGCATCTGTGATGGAGGGTAGGGATGTCATGCCCTATCTGCGCTGTGGGTTGGATGTTGGCTCAGGTTCGCCTTGTTTCATCGTGTGCGTAAGTGAACGACCTGCTGAGTTCGCCGTCGGTGGCGGCATCGTGCCCGGGCTTCGGGAGCTGTCGACCGCGCGTCCTCGGGCACCGGAATGTGTGATTCCGAATGCTCTCGGGAGGAAGCCGGAGTGCTGCACGGCGCCCCGGGGTGTTCCTGCCGGTTCCAGCGGCGTACCCTGGCAGGCGCCATGCCGTACGAACCACCCACGCACACCGTCGAGCGCTCACTGCGCGCTACCTCCGGTGCCAGGACCGTCGCCGGTGTCGATGAGGTCGGACGCGGAGCGTGGGCCGGCCCCGTCACCGTCTGCGCCGCCGTCACAGGGCTCCGCCGACCTCCCGAGGGCCTCACCGACTCCAAGCTGATCAGCCCCAAGCGCCGGGCGGAACTCGCCACGACGCTGGAGAAGTGGGTCACGGCCTACGGGCTGGGACACGCGTCACCCCTGGAGATCGACGAGCTCGGCATGACGGCGGCACTCCGTCTCGCAGCGGTCCGGGCGCTCGAGCTCCTGCCGGTGCGGCCGGACGCCGTGATCCTCGACGGCAAGCACGACTACCTCGGGGCGCCCTGGAACGTCCGTACCGTGATCAAGGGCGACCAGTCCTGTGTCGCCGTCGCCGCGGCCTCGGTGATAGCCAAGGTCCGGCGGGACACGATGATGGCCGAACTGGGCGCGGACACGGGGCAGTACGCAGACTTCGCCTTCGGCGCGAACGCCGGGTATCCCTCACCGGTACACCGGGCCGCGCTGGAGGAGCTGGGGCCTACGCCTCACCACCGCCTCAGCTGGGCCTACCTCGACGCGCTGCCCCGGTGGCAGCACCTGAAGAAGGTCCGATTCTCCGCCGAGGCGGCGGCACTGGAAAGCGGGGGCCAGCTCGGCTTCGACTTCTGATCGCGCAGGCGTACCCATCCGCCGACGTGTGTGCGTCGGCAGTGACAGACAACCATTCATGCCTCTCATCCCCCGAGGAGCCTCAGATTTCCGAGAGCGCCCAGGGTCCCCGCGTTACACCGGCCGCCGGCCGCACCGCGCCGACCCCTCGCCCCGTACCCGGACCGCGTTCCGCGGCCACCCCGCGTCCCGGGAACCCCGGCCGCGGCCCCGCCAGGCCCGCGCCCCCGGCACAGCGCCCGCGTCCCGCAGCTCCGGCTCCGGCCGCGCGGAAGCTGCCCGAGGACCGTTCCGCAGCACAGTTCCAGCTCATCCCCGCTCCGGTGGGCGGCGCGGTCGACGCTGCGGACGAAGCCGTCGACCTGCTCCTCGACACCGGTCGGGCACCCGGCGACATCCTGGTGCTCACCACCGGCGAGCAGCACCCGTGGGCGGCTCACGAGCTCTCCTTCGGGGAGGCCGCTTACTGGGCCCAGCACGACGCGGGTGACGACGTCTTCTTCGCCCGTACCGCGGACGCGAGCCGCTGCGCCCAGCGCGCCGTGATCGTCGTGGCGGTCAACGGCGACCTCGACGCGGCGGCGACCCGTGCGCTGTCCGAGGTGCGGGAGCGCGCCGGTGCGCTGATGATCGCGTGCGGAGACCCCGAGAAGATCAACTCCGCGCTCGGCGCCGGAGTCTGAGCCGCTCGGCTGTGGGGCCCGCACGTCCGGTCGGACGTGCGGGCCCCACACCGCGTCTCACCGCGCGGCGGTCCGCCGCAGCGCGTCGGCGGCTCCGCCTCCGGTGCGCAGAGGCACCGGGTCGTTGAGCGAAGAGGTGTCCGCGAGGGCGGACGGCCGGGACAGCAGCGTCGGGCTGCGCCCGGTGCGGCCCTCCCCGAGCACCTGCCAGCCGCCCCGCGTCAGAGTGATGTAGGCGCCGCAGCGCAGGCCGTGCAAGGTGCACGCGTCTCGCAGCCCCCACATCCACGCCCCGTCCTCCTCCGTCCAGCGCTCGTCACCCTCGCGGCAGTAGAGCAGAACCGCCGTACGCACCGGGGTGCGCCGTCGGAGGTCGTGAGGGATCACCCGGCGCAGATGGGCCAGCAGGGCGTTGCGGAACTCCCAGCCGTCGGTGGCCAGGCCGGCTCTCCGGGCGAAAGAGGCACTGGCCGTGAGCCGTTCCTCGTGATCGAGCACGGCGACGATCGCGGTGGCGGGTGCGGGACGGTGCCGCGCGTGGAGACCGCCCACGACCTCGCGCGGACTGCGCAGCAGGGGTATCCCGGCGGCAGCCCACTCGGCAGGCTCGAGCATCCTGGCGACATGGTTGACGGAGCCCGCGGACGCCGACAGTGAAGTGGCTGCGGACGGAGCGAATCCGAAGGTCACGGTCCTCCCTTCGCTACGCGCCCACCGGGCGGGCAGGGTCGAATGAGGGCGCGCCGCGGCACAGCCCTTCCGGGCCCGCGAAAGACCGTGCGGGGAGCGACTCCAATTCTTCCTGTCGTATCGGCAGGCGGCAACGAGCAATTGGTCCGGCTGACTGGTATCTGACGGAATGACACGGATATCCCTGCCCGCTCAGCGCGGAACGAAGCCCTGCACGGCTGCCGGACCGCAGCGACCAGCAAGAACGCCCCTGCCGGGCGGAGCGGCGGGCGGTGGGGCGCGGGTGACGTGGACGGTCGCCGGTTCGCGTGATGTCGGTGCTGTCGGGTTGCATGGGGGCATGAGCGACATGGATGTGCGTGCCGAGGCCGACGCTGTGCTGTCCCGTCTGGTGGGGCGCGGAGACGGCGAGGCACGTCTGCGCGAGGACCAGTGGCAGGCGATCGAAGCGCTGGTGCTGGAGCACCGTCGCGCGCTGGTGGTGCAGCGGACCGGTTGGGGGAAGTCGGCCGGCTACTTCGTCGCCACGGCTCTGCTGCGCCACCGGGGCGCGGGCCCGACGGTGATCATCTCGCCTTTGCTGGCCCTCATGCGCAACCAGGTCGAGTCGGCGGCCCGGGCCGGAATCGCGGCCAGGACGATCAATTCCGCCAATCCCGAGGAGTGGGACGCGATCCAGGCCGAGGTGGAGGCCGGAGCGGTCGACGTCCTGCTGGTGAGCCCTGAGCGTCTGAACTCCCCCGACTTCCGAGAGACGGTGCTTCCGCGGCTGGCCGCGACGACGGGCCTCCTGGTCGTCGACGAGGCCCACTGCATCTCGGACTGGGGCCACGACTTCCGGCCCGACTACCGGCGTCTTCGCACGATGCTGGCCGAGCTGCCCGCGGGTGTCCCGGTCCTGGCCACCACGGCGACGGCGAACGCCCGGGTGACGGCGGATGTCGCGGAGCAGCTCGGCACGGGTGGCGGTGAGGCGCTGGTCCTGCGGGGACCACTCGACCGGGAGAGCCTGCGGCTGGGTGTGCTGGAGCTGCCGGACGCCGCGCATCGTCTGGCGTGGCTCGGGGAGCGGCTGGGCGACCTGCCCGGGTCGGGGATCATCTACACGCTGACGGTGGCGGCGGCGGAGGAGGTCGCCGCCTTCCTGAGGCAGAGCGGGTATCCGGTGGCCTCGTACACAGGGAAGACGGAGAACGCGGACCGGCTGCAGGCCGAGGAGGACCTGCTGGCCAACAGGGTGAAGGCGCTGGTCGCGACCTCGGCACTCGGCATGGGTTTCGACAAGCCGGACCTTGGTTTCGTGGTGCACATGGGCTCGCCCTCATCGCCCATCGCCTACTACCAGCAGGTGGGGCGTGCGGGCCGCGGAGTGGACCACGCGGACGTGCTGTTGCTGCCGGGCAGGGAGGACGAGGCGATCTGGTCGTACTTCGCGTCGGTCGGCTTCCCGCCCGAGGAACAGGTGCGGCGCACCCTGGCGGTTCTGCAGGACGCGGGACGCCCGCTTTCGCTGCCCGCCCTCGAGCCGCTGGTGGATCTCCGGCGCTCGCGCCTGGAGACGATGCTGAAGGTCCTCGACGTGGACGGGGCGGTCAAGCGGGTGAAGGGCGGCTGGACAGCCACAGGCCGGCCCTGGACGTACGACGCGGAGAGGTACGCCTGGGTCGATCGCCAGCGGAAGGCCGAACAGCAGGCCATGCGGGACTACGTGGCGACCGCGCAATGCCGGATGGAGTTCCTGCAACGGCAGCTCGACGACGAGAAGGCGGCTCCGTGCGGCCGCTGCGACACGTGTGCCGGTCCGTGGCTGGACGCCGCGGTGTCCCCGGGGGCCCTCGCCGGAGCCGCAGGCGAACTGGAGCGCCCCGGCACCGAGGTCGAGCCGCGCCGGATGTGGCCCACCGGTATGGCAGCCGTCGGTGTCGAACTCAAGGGCCGTATCCCGGCCGGTCAGCAGGCGGCCGTGGGCCGTGCCCTCGGCCGGCTCTCGGACATCGGCTGGGGCAACCGGCTGCGTCCGCTGCTCTCGGAGCAGGCACAGGACGGGCCGGTTCCCGACGACGTGCTGAAGGCGGTCGTCACGGTGGTGGCCGACTGGGCCCGCTCGCCCGGCGGCTGGGCCACCGGTGGGGCCGATGCGATGGAGCGACCGGTAGGAATCGTCGCGATGCCTTCCCGTACCCGCCCGCAGCTGGTGGCCTCGCTGGCGGACGGGCTGGCCCGGGTCGGCCGACTGCCGCTGCTGGGGACCCTCGTCCACACCCCGGAGGCGGACCAGCACGCGTCCCACCGCAGTAACTCCGCCCAGAGGCTGCGGGCTCTCGCAGCCTCCTTCGCGGTTCCTGCGGACCTCGCCGCCGCCCTGGCCGGTACACCTGGTCCGGTCCTCCTCGTCGACGACTTCACCGAATCGGGCTGGACCCTCGCAGTGGGAGCGCGCCTGCTGCGCCAGAGCGGAGCGGGCCCGGTGCTTCCGCTCGTCCTGGCCCAATCCGCGTAGTCGTCCTGCTGGAGCGGGACGGTGGTGGGCCCGGACCTCGGGATCTGCCGCAGTGTGCCTGGGGGACCGGGGCGGGCCGTCCGTGCGGAGGATCGGGCCCGGCATGCCGCGGTGCGATCGCGACCACGAGCGCGTGGGCTGCCGGGGCACCTGGGAACCCGGCAGCGTCCACCGCCGGTCCCACAGCCGCGGTGTGTCGGACCCGCTCCGGTAGACGGTGGAGCGCTGCGGCCACGCGGATATCGTACGGGGGACGGGGGACGGGGGACGGGGGACCGGGGAACGTGGAACGGTGAACGGTGACCGAAAGGCGAACGACACGGAACGCCACCATGAAGCTGGTTCTTTGACCGGAAGGCCGGTCCGACGCCCGCGAGACGATGGACTCCGCAGGCCGTAGCGGCTGCCGGCCCCTCGGCTCGAACCCATCTGGTCACCGGCCACGATGCCCCTGCCCGTCCTCACCACGACGAAGGACCCCTGTGCCGCCCTACGACGTCAAACGCGATCTCAAACGGTGCTACGCGCCGACGAACTCCGAGTGGGCACTCGTCGATGTTCCCGCGCAGCGGTTCATCGCCGTCGACGGACGTGGAGATCCCAACACCGATGCCTCGTACACCCGGGCGGTGGAGGCGCTCTACTCGGTCGCCTACACACTCAAGTTCACCGGCAGACGAGCTCTCGACCGGGATTTCGTCGTGGGGCCTCTCGAAGGGCTGTGGTGGGCGGACACCCCGGAGGCGTTCACCACCCGCGCGAAACACACGTGGCACTGGCGGATGCTCATCAGCCGGCCCGACTGGATCACCGAGGAACTCGTGGAGGACGCCCGGCGAGCGGCGCTGGAGAAGAAGAGTCTTCCCACCATCGCCGACGTCCGCTCCGAGTCCCTGAACGAGGGGACCAGCGCCCAGTGCCTGCACATCGGGCCCTACGACGACGAGGGGCCCGCACTTGCCGAACTCCACGGGGAGTACCTGACCGCCCACGATCTGCGGATGACCGGACTGCACCACGAGATCTACCTCAGCGACCCCCGCCGGACCGATCCGGCACGGCTCCGGACCATCCTGCGGCAACCGGTACGCCGGACGGGCTGATACCTCAACCGACTTGATCGTCCGGGCCTCACCTCCCCTGGTCATGTGTCCGGCAGCGGGACCGAGTTCACAAGTGCGGCGGGCCGGACTCGCGCGGTGGCAGAAGGGCGCACGCATTCCCGCCCGGCAAGGCTTTGCCCGGCTCACCCCGCTGGTGGACGGCTTGATTCGGCCCGCACGGGCACGCCGCACTGCGGTGCACGAGTCATCAGGCGGTCGTACGAGCTGAATTCAGCGGAGGGCCTACCGGACGCGGGTCCCCTCTTGCGTACCGCGCACCGCACCCTGCGGCACCGCGCACCGCGCACCGCGCACCGTGGTGCCGCAGGGCGCGGTGCGGCGGTCGAGGAGCGCGCGGCCGGCGGACCGGCGCGCCCCTTGTTCCGAACAGAGTGGCGGCGGAAACCGTGCTGCTTCATGCCGCCATGCAACCCGATCACACGGACTTCCCGCACCTGGCGGGCAAGAGCTGTGGACAAAGTTATCCACAGGGGTCGCGGAATTCGGCGCCACGCGGGACGGTCATGCCATGAACGAGCACGACGAAACCAGTCCGTCCGACGCGCAGCAGATCACCTTGCGCGGCCCTGCCGAACTCGCCGACGCACTCCCGTACCTGATGGGTTTCCACCCGAACGACAGCGTGGTCATGGTGGCCCTCCACGGCGGCCGGGGCCGCTTCGGTGGTCGGCTCAGGCTGGGTATCCCGCGTGATCCTCAGGAGTGGGAGCCGGTCTCCGGCCAGCTCGCACGCAGTCTGATCGAGGGCAGCGAGAAACGCGGTTCCCGTCCTGACGCGATCATCGTCTTCCTCTGCCAGGACCCGGGCGGGGGAGAGGACGCCCCCCGGACGATGGAGCGGCTGAGGCCGCTCGCCCAGTGCCTGCGCACGGCCTGCGGATCGCTCGACGTCCCCGTGCTGGAGGCGCTGTGCATCTCGGACGGCCGCTACTGGTCCTACTGCTGCCCGGATGACCGCTGTTGCCCTCCGGAGGGCAACCCGATGGCACTGCCGGGCACGACGGTCATGGCCGCCGCGGCTGCGTATGCGGGCATTCAGGTGCGGGGCTCGTTGAGCGACATGGAGGCTCGGTTCACGCCTCGGGAGAGCGAGGCGGCCCGGGAGCAGGAGCGTGCTCTGGACAGCGCGGGCGCCGTTCTGGTGTCCCGGATCCTGGATCCCGAGGGGCGTGGAGTGGTTGCCACCGAGACCCTTGCGCTCGCAGGCAGGCTCAGGGAGCGCCTCGGGAGCGCTCCTGCGGCAGGCCCCGCCCTCGCCGACATCGCGGACGACCGTCTGATCACGGCCGAGGAGGCGGCCGCGGTG
Source organism: Streptomyces sp. NPDC048590 (assembly GCF_043199535.1). Lineage (NCBI taxonomy): Bacteria > Bacillati > Actinomycetota > Actinomycetes > Kitasatosporales > Streptomycetaceae > Streptomyces > Streptomyces sp. NPDC048590. Next base: position 85,085 of record NZ_JBICWC010000014.1, read on the forward strand.
ATCCTCGGTCTCCAGGACCGCGAGACCCGGGACCGCGCGGCCGAGTGGATGGAGGGGCACGAGGCGGAAACGGCCTTGCGGCTGTGGCGGGCACTGGCGCGGCGTTGTGTCGGTCCCTTCGTCGAACACGCCGCCGCCCCGTTGACGCTGGCCGGCTGGGTCTCGTGGTCCACCGGTGACGAGGCGGGAGCGAGGGTCGCCCTGGGGCTCGCGTTGCGGGCCGATCCGCACTACACGTTCGCCCAACTGCTGCATCAGGCGTGCAACCAGGGCCTGGACCCGGAGACGCTGCGACGCTGCCTCCGTGGCGAGCGGGCCGCGCGGGCAGGGCAGCAGGATGACCGCGCGTCCGGAACCCGCGCGCGGCGAGCGGCCAGGCGGCGGTCGGCGCCGTGCCCGTCGGATGGTCGGGACGCGAAACGGAAGCGGCGTTCGACAGGCGGGAGGGTACCCTCCGGCTCCCGGCCGGGCAGGGACATGAACCGGGGACAGGCTCGGGACCCGCGGCGTCTGAGCCGGCGCGGCACGGACGGCGGCGGGCGATCGCCGGGTGGTCCCAGCTGACGAGCCGCCGTGTCGGCCACAGGATCCGCCACAGCGAGGGCAGGCGGACCGGGCCCGGAACGGAACAGGTGTCGTCAGGGGAGTGTTTATCGTCAGGGAGACGACTATGATTTCAGCATGCCGCCCTACGACCCGTCGACCTTCCCGCCCTTCGCTGTCACCGTCGATCTGGTTGTCCTCACGGTGCGACGTCACGCGCTGTGCGCCCTGGTCGTGCGCCGTGGTGAAACACCGTTCAAAGGGCGGTGGGCCCTCCCCGGTGGATTCGTCAGGACAGATGAGGACCTCGGCGCCGCCGCCGCACGTGAGCTGGTCGAGGAGACGGGGCTCTGCGTCCACGACCCGTCCGCCCCGGCTCCGGGGAGCGGCGCTCATCTTGAGCAGTTGGCCACCTACGGTGACCCGGACCGAGACCCTCGGATGCGGGTTGTCAGCGTGGCGCATCTCGCGCTGGCGCCCGACCTGCCGGCGCCGCGTGCCGGAGGGGACGCGAACAGCGCCCGCTGGGCCTCCGTGGAAGATCTGCTCGGCCCTGGTGGCGGGTTCGCGCGCGAGGGCGAGGACTCCGAGTCCCTGGCCTTCGACCACGCGCGCATCCTGGACGACGGAGTGGAGCGGGCCCGCTCGAAGATCGAGTACTCCTCGCTGGCCACGGCGTTCTGTCCGCCCGAGTTCACCGTCGGTGAACTGCGCAGAGTGTACGAGGCGGTGTGGGGAGTCGTGCTGGACCCGAGGAACTTCCACCGCAAGGTCACAGGCACGCCCGGCTTCCTGGTGCCGTCCGGAGGGACGACGACGCGTCAGGGAGGCCGCCCCGCACAGTTGTTCCGCGCCGGTGCCGCGACCGTGCTCAACCCGCCGATGCTGAGGCCGGAGGTCTGAGCACTCAAGGGTCCCCAGGTCCCGTCCTGTGGGACCTGCGGAACGCCCACGGAACCACCGGTGCACAAAAAGTCCGAAATGTCGCGTTATCTTGCTGGGGTACTCACCCTGCCGCCGAGCGGTCACACCCTCCGCGAGAGAAGCGATGCTCCAGGCCATCGGACTCACCAGCGCCCCACGCCGCGACCGTCCTCCCATCGTCGACGACCTGACCTTCGAAGCGCCGCCCGGCTGCGTCACGGCGCTGCTCGGCGCCCCCGGCTCCGGCAAGTCCACAGCCCTCCGTCTGATGCTCGAGATCGAAGCAGGGCGAGGTGTTACCTACTTCAAGGGCAGGCCGCTGCACCGCATCGGCCATCCCGCTCGCGAGGTCGGAGTGCTGCTCGGCGACGTACCGGGGCATCCCGCGCGTACCGCTCGTGGCCAGCTCCGCATGCTCTGTGCCGCAGCCGGCGTCCCGGCGTCGAGAGCGGATGAGCTGCTCGAGGTGGTAGGGCTGGCGGGCCTGGGGGACCAGCGCATCGGAACCCTCTCCGCCGGCATGGACCGGAGGCTCGGCCTCGCCACTGCACTGCTCGGTGATCCCCACACGCTCGTCCTGGACGAGCCCGCCGAGGGGCTCTCGCCGCGGGAGAGGAGCTGGCTCCACGGTCTGCTCCGCGCCCACGCCGCCGAAGGCGGCACCGTCCTCCACGCGATCAGCGACCCCAAGGAGGCGGCCCAGGCGGCCGATCGCGTGATCACCATCGACGGCGGGCGTCTCGTCGCGGACCAGGATGTCCGGGAATTCTCGCGTACGCGGCTGCGCCCCAGGGTCGCTGTGCGCACGCCGCAGGCGGCACGGCTGGCCTCGGTGGTGAGCCGTGAGGCCCGAGCGGCCCGGCGCTCGGTCGAGGTTGTCGCGGAGGACGGCACCAGGCTGTCGGTGTACGGCAGCAGCTGTGCGGAGGTCGGGGACGCGGCCTACCGGCACGGCGTTCCCGTTCACCAGCTCGCCGACGAGACCGGGGACGCGGGTCCGCCCCCCGCTCCCGTCGCAGGCCCGGGTGTCGGCCCGCACAGGATCGTCCTGCCGGGGCCCGCCTCGGCCGTCGCGATCTCCCAGCTGCCCCCTCCGATCCCCGTACGCCCGGCGCGGGGCCCGCTGCGCCCCCTGCGCTACGAACTGCGTCGCCTCTTCGGCGTGAGGACGACGGCATTGATCCTGGCGGGTGTCCTGGCCGTCTCCGCAGGTCTCTCCGTGCTGCTCGCACGTTCCGGAACGACGCCGCTCCCCGACCTCCTGGCGGCGTGGCCTGACCTGCTGCCGCTGCCCCCGGCCGCGTTCGCCGCGGGTCTGCTGGGTGCCCTCTGCTTCGGCGACGAGTTCCGCTACCCGGCGCTCGCTGCCGGGCGCGGCACGGTCCCGCGCCGCCTCGGACTCCTGGTGGCCAAACTTGTGGTCTCCGGTGGCGTCGCCGTGCTGCTCGCGGCGCTGTCCGTCCTGGTCAACGCCGAAACCCTGCGCCTCCTCTACGGCGGAGGCCTGGTGGCCGTACCGGTGAACGCCCCGCAGATGGCGGCGAGTTGGCTGGGGCTCTCGATCGGCTGTGCCTGGGCGGGCCTGCTCGGGGCAGGCGTGTTCCGGCTGACTGTCGCCGGTGTCGCCGCGGTGCTGGCGATTCCGGTGCTCGTTCTGCCGCTCGTGCAGAAGCTCCTGGCAGGGCCGTCGGTCCGTTCGATCGTCGGATTGCCGGGTCGTCTGCGTGAACTCGGGTGGCTGCAGTGGCCTGACCAGGTCGACAGATGGGCGATGGCCGTGGTGAGGGTCGTCGCCCAGCCCGTGGGACTGGCGCTCTCCCTGTCGTTGGCCGCACTGGTCTGCGCGTATGTGTTCACCGGCCTTCGGGGGAGAGCTCGTTGGTGACTGCGGAACGCCAGTTCGACAGCGTCACAGGCTCAACTCTCTTGCAAGGGTGCGATTTATACCGATAACGCGTCAATTGAGAGGTGGGTGCCGATCACCCTTTCGTGTGCTTTTCAGCAAAGACCTCAAGGGGTGCCTGGGCGGCGCCGACAAAGGATGCGTGAGTACCCTTGCGCACACCATGATGACCGCCGCCCGCTCCGCCGATTCCGGCCTCGCCGGTCCGGGCGAACTCGACCGCTACCCCTACACGGAGACGCCGGCCGGCGAGCGCGCCACCGCACTCCGTTCCTGGGGCGGTGCCGATACGGAGCTGGGGCGGGCGGGCCGCCGCGGCACGGCCGGGAGGGGGCGTGGGCTGCACGGCCAACTGGTTCAGCAGCTCGGCCAGATGATCGTTTCCGGTGACCTCGGTGCCGACCGGCCGCTCGTGCCGGAGGAGATCGGCCAGCGATTCGAGGTCTCCCGTACCGTTGTGAGGGAATCCCTTCGCGTTCTCGAGGCCAAGGGCCTCGTCAGTGCCAGGCCCAATGTGGGCACCCGGGTGCGCCCGGTGAGCGACTGGAATCTGCTGGACCCCGACATCATCGAATGGCGTGCCTTCGGGCCGCAGCGCGATGACCAGCGCCGCGAGCTGGAGGACCTCCGCTGGACCATCGAGCCGCTGGCCGCCCGTCTGGCCGCCGGTCACGGGCGCGAGGACGTTCAGCAGCGTCTCGGCGACATGATCGAGATCATGGGGCACGCGATGGGGCAGGGTGACGCCCTCACGTTCTCCAGGGCCGATGCGGAGTTCCATGGCCTGCTCATCCAGGCGGCCGGCAATCGCATGCTCGAGCACCTCTCCGGAATCGTGTCGGCGGCGCTGCATGTCTCCGGAGGCCCCGTCACCGGATGTGACCGGCCGGCGGAGGCGTCTCTCGGCCACCACGCGCGGATCGTGGAGGCCCTCGCGTCGGGGGATGCCGCCGGCGCCGAGGCCGCGATGCGGCAACTGCTCGTCGGCCATGCCGACGGGGACCGGGTGGTTCCCGCGCCTCGCGAGCACTGAGCGCCGCCGGGCCGGGGTGTGTGCGCTCCGTGGTGCCGCCGAGCCCTGACAGCTCGGCGGCGCGTCGGGCGGACATGCGGCCTCTGGTTATGTTTGTCGCGAATGAGGTGTGACTCGGGCCACGCGAATTGGGCGTAACACTCCTCGAAACAGTGCGATGACTTAAGAGGTGACCGCCGCGGAAGGAATACAGCAGCCACGTAGTGCGCTGTGCAGTTCTGAGGCCAAGCCCGCGCCGTCGGCGACATCCCCAGTCGACGGTCGTCGGTACCAGCCCCCTTCAGGGCCGGGCCGGAAGCCGTTTCCATCGTTCCGAGAGGTTGTTCGTGTCGGCCAGCACATCCCGTACGCTCCCGCCGGAGATCGCCGAGTCCGAGTCTGTGATGGCGCTCATCGAGCGGGGAAAGGCTGATGGGCAGATCGCCGGCGATGACGTGCGTCGGGCCTTCGAGGCTGACCAGATTCCGCCAACCCAGTGGAAAAATGTTCTGCGCAGCCTCAACCAGATCCTCGAGGAAGAGGGTGTGACGCTGATGGTCAGTGCCGCGGAGTCGCCTAAGCGCGCCCGCAAGAGCGTCGCAGCGAAGAGCCCGGTCAAGCGCACCGCCACCAAGACAGTCCCGGCCAAGACGGCCGTGACTCGGACCGTCGCGGCATCCGCCGCCCCGGCGGCAGAGAGCACGGACGCGGCAGCCGGCGATTCCGTCGCCGCCCCCGCCAAGAAGGCCGCGGCCAAGAAGACGGTCGCCAAGAAGGCCGCCGCGAAGAAGACCACGGTCAAGAAGACCGCGGCGAAGAAGTCCGGCAAGCAGGACGAAGAGCTCCTCGACGGCGACGACGTCGTCGAGGAGGTCAAGGTCGGCAAGGGCGAGGAAGAGGAGGGCGAGGGCGAGAACAAGGGCTTCGTCCTCTCCGACGACGACGAGGACGACGCGCCCGCGCAGCAGGTCGCCGTCGCCGGCGCCACGGCCGACCCGGTCAAGGACTACCTGAAGCAGATCGGCAAGGTTCCCCTCCTCAACGCCGAGCAGGAGGTCGAGCTGGCCAAGCGCATCGAGGCCGGCCTCTTCGCCGAGGACAAGCTCGCCAACTCCGACAAGCTCGCGCCGAAGCTCAAGCGCGAGCTGGAGATCATCGCCGAGGACGGCCGTCGGGCGAAGAACCACCTGCTGGAGGCCAACCTCAGGCTCGTGGTCTCGCTGGCCAAGCGGTACACCGGCCGCGGCATGCTCTTCCTGGACCTCATCCAGGAGGGCAACCTCGGTCTGATCCGTGCCGTGGAGAAGTTCGACTACACCAAGGGTTACAAGTTCTCCACGTACGCCACGTGGTGGATCCGCCAGGCGATCACCCGCGCCATGGCCGACCAGGCCCGCACCATCCGTATCCCGGTGCACATGGTCGAGGTCATCAACAAGCTCGCCCGCGTGCAGCGTCAGATGCTCCAGGACCTCGGGCGTGAGCCCACCCCGGAGGAGCTGGCCAAGGAACTCGACATGACCCCGGAGAAGGTCATCGAGGTCCAGAAGTACGGCCGCGAGCCGATCTCTCTCCACACCCCGCTGGGTGAGGACGGGGACAGCGAGTTCGGAGACCTGATCGAGGACTCCGAGGCCGTCGTCCCCGCGGACGCGGTGAGCTTCACGCTGCTCCAGGAGCAGCTGCACTCCGTGCTCGACACCCTCTCCGAGCGTGAGGCGGGCGTCGTGTCGATGCGTTTCGGTCTCACCGACGGTCAGCCGAAGACGCTGGACGAGATCGGCAAGGTCTACGGAGTGACGCGTGAGCGCATCCGCCAGATCGAGTCGAAGACGATGTCGAAGCTTCGCCACCCGTCGCGCTCGCAGGTGCTGCGCGACTACCTCGACTAAGAGCGACGTGGACATGGGCCGGGCCCGGAACCTCCTCAGGTTCCGGGCCCGGCCCATGTCCACGTGCGGCGGGCACCGCGGAGGATGACGCTGAGTGGGAACCGTTCACCAAGGTGTCAGGAGCCCCCATGCACCGCGTTCCCGTCCGTGTCCTTCCCGCCGTGTTCACCCTGGCTCTCGCCGCTGCGGCGATACCCCTCGGCACCCCGGCCCTCGCAGAAGCGGACAGCATCATCGTCGGAGGAAGGCCGGCGGCCGTCGCCGACAGTCCGTGGGCCGTGGCCGTCTCCAGCCGTGACCGGTTCGGAGGAACCAGGGCAGGCCAGTTCTGCGGGGGAGTGGCGGTCGCGCCGACCCGGGTGCTGACAGCCGCGCACTGCATGGGGGAGGACGTCCTGGGGGGCGCCCCCTCGGAGATCCGGGACCTGCGGGTCATAGCCGGGCGGGACGAACTGGACGAGCCCGGCGGCAGGGAGATCCCGGTGCGTTCGGTGTGGGTCAACCCGGTCTACGACCCGCGCACCAACTCCGCCGACCTCGCCGTCCTCACGCTGGCAGAGGCGCTGCCGAAGGAGAGCGTGATCCCCATGGCGGGCTCCGGTGACAAGGCGTACACGGAGGGTACCTCCGCCACTGTGTACGGCTGGGGGGACACCACCGGATACGGGGCGTACGCGGCAGGCCTGCGTGCCGCGAAGGTACGGGTACTGCCGGACGGTGACTGCGCGAGGGCCTACCCGGGGGGCACACAGGGCGCGTACGAGCCCTCGTCGATGCTCTGCGCCGGTGTGGCGGCGGGAGGGCGGGACGCCTGCCAGGGAGACAGCGGAGGCCCTCTGGTGGCCCGTGGGCGGCTCATCGGGCTCGTCTCGTGGGGCAGCGGCTGCGGGGCGCCGGGCAGCCCCGGTGTGTACACGCGGGTCTCCGCCGCGATCCGGTGGATGGCGGCGGAGAGGTGAACCCCTGACCGACACTCCGGCTCGCACGAGAACGGGCGGCCTCCCCTGAGGGAGACCGCCCGTCGGCCGGTCGGGGACCGTGCCCATGGCTCGTCGTGGATGCGAGGTGTCAGTGTTCCTCGTCGGCGGCACTTGCCTGTACGGCGGTGAGCCGGTCCGTCTCATCCTGTATTTCCGCGGCGATCTTCTTGAGTTCCGGCTCGAACTTGCGCCCGTGGTGGGCACAGAAGAGCAGTTCACCGCCACTGATCAGCACGACGCGCAGATAGGCCTGGGCGCCGCAACGGTCACAGCGGTCTGCTGCGGTCAGCGGGCTCGCGGGGGTCAGAACAGTAGTCACGTCGCCTCTTCTCTAGCTCGACGAGCTGTCGTACCAGGGTCAACATCCAACCAGGCCGAAAACGTTCCCGCTCGTGGCATTTCTTCGAAACTTCTTCTCGGAGTGGCTGTCTGTCGCCGGTTGGCGGCGAATGTGCCGTATTGCGTAGCGCTACGGTTTCGCGTTGCTTGTGTGGGCCGGTCCCCCCGGCTGGCTTGCCGGTTGTTCTTGAGGACGTGCCCGGAGCCTAAATGGTTCATGCCTCGAAGGGAACGTGATGTGCACGTCACTCCAACGAATGATCGAACGTGTATGCGAGGCTGCACTAGCATAAGGATTCCCCATGGGTGGCGTTACAACCGCTCTACCAGGCCTCGGTAGGCTCTCAGCGGCTACCGAGGCCGAGCCCGTCACCCATCGGGCCCCCAATGAAATTCAGCGAGGAGCGAACCGCGTGACCGCCGATTCCGTGCCGTCCACTGCGCTGCTGACCGGAGCAGGCGGCGCAGACAGGGACAGCTCCAACTACACCGCGCGGCACCTTCTCGTCCTCGAGGGGCTCGAAGCGGTGCGCAAGCGCCCCGGGATGTACATCGGGTCCACGGACAGTCGCGGGCTCATGCACTGCCTCTGGGAGATCATCGACAACTCCGTGGACGAGGCGCTCGGGGGGTACTGCGACGCCATCGAGGTGATCCTCCACGACGACGGCTCCGTCGAGGTGCGTGACAACGGCCGTGGCATCCCGGTCGACGTGGAGCCCAAGACGGGGCTCTCCGGCATCGAGGTCGTCATGACCAAGCTGCACGCCGGCGGAAAGTTCGGCGGCGGCTCGTACGCCGCTTCGGGTGGTCTGCACGGTGTCGGCGCCTCGGTCGTGAACGCTCTCTCGGCCCGTCTGGACGTCGAGGTCGACAGGAACAGCGCGACGCACTCCATCAGTTTCCGCCGCGGTGTTCCCGGCATGTTCACCGAGTCGGGGCCGGACAGCCCGTTCGACCCCGCCAACGGCCTCCGCAAGGGCAAGCGGGTGCCGAAGACGCGTACCGGCACACGGGTGAGGTACTGGGCGGACCGCCAGATCTTCCTCAAGGACGCCAGGCTCAGTCTCGAGACGCTCTACCAGCGGGCGCGCCAGACAGCCTTCCTCGTGCCCGGCCTGACCATCGTCGTGCGCGACGAGCGCGGTATCGACGGCGAGGGCAAGACGGAGGAGACCTTCCGCTTCGACGGAGGGATCAGCGAGTTCTGCGAGTACCTGGCGCAGGACAAGGCGGTGTGCGACGTCCAGCGGCTGAGCGGGACGGGAACGTTCAAGGAGACCGTCCCGGTCCTGGACGACCGCGGGCACATGACGGCGACCGAGGTAACCCGGGAACTGGGCGTGGACATCGCCCTGCGCTGGGGCACCGGCTACGACACCAACATCAAGTCCTTCGTGAACATCATCGCCACCCCCAAGGGCGGCACCCATGTCACGGGCTTCGAGCGCTCCCTCACCCGGACCGTCAACGAGGCGCTGCGTTCCGCCAAGCTCCTGCGTGTCGCCGAGGACGACATCGTCAAGGACGACGCGCTGGAGGGGCTGACCGCGGTCGTCACGGTGCGTCTCGCGGAGCCGCAGTTCGAAGGTCAGACCAAGGAGGTGCTGGGCACCTCCGCGGCCAACCGGATCGTGGCCAACGTGGTCGCCAAGGAACTCAAGGCGTTCCTCACGTCGACCAAGCGCGACGCCAAGGCGCAGGCCAGGGCTGTTCTGGACAAGGCGGTGGCCGCGGCGCGCACCCGCATCGCGGCCCGCCAGCACAAGGACGCCCAGCGCCGCAAGACAGCGCTCGAGTCCTCCTCGCTGCCCGCCAAGCTCGCCGACTGCCGGAGCGACGACGTGGAGCGCAGCGAGCTCTTCATCGTCGAGGGTGACTCGGCACTCGGCACCGCGAAGCTGGCGCGCAACAGTGAGTTCCAGGCTCTGCTGCCCATCCGGGGCAAGATCCTCAACGTGCAGAAGTCGTCCGTCTCGGACATGCTCAAGAACGCCGAGTGCGGTGCCATCATCCAGGTCATAGGAGCCGGCTCCGGGCGCACCTTCGACATCGACACGGCCCGGTACGGCAAGGTCATCATGATGACCGACGCCGATGTCGACGGTTCGCACATCAGGACCCTGCTGCTGACGCTCTTCCAGCGCTACATGAGGCCCATGGTCGAGGCCGGCCGGGTATTCGCGGCAGTGCCCCCGCTGCACCGGATCGAGCTCGTCCAGCCCAAGAAGGGCCAGGACAAGTACATCTACACCTACTCCGACAGCGAGCTCAGGCAGACGCTGCTGGAGCTCCAGCGGAAGAACGTCCGCTTCAAGGACTCCATCCAGCGGTACAAGGGGCTGGGCGAGATGGACGCGGACCAGCTGGCGGAGACCACCATGGATCCGCGCCACCGCACCCTGCGGCGGATCAACATCGGCGACCTGGAATCGTCGGAGCAGGTCTTCGACCTGCTCATGGGCAACGAGGTCGCGCCCCGCAAGGAGTTCATCACCAGCTCGGCGGCGACCCTCGACCGCTCCCGCATCGACGTCTGAGCCTCTCCACCCGTGGGTGGAGAGGAATTCTCCACCCACGGTCAGCCCTGGAGCCGATCTCAGGACGCCTCCACCTCCATAGCGTTGACGGCATCGAACTTCACGCCCCACGGAGGCTGCAATGTCGGAACTGTTCAACGTCCTGGTGATCATCGCGGTGGTCGCGTTTGTCGTCGTGCGCCAGTTCTCCGACCGACGGGTCGGGGAGCAGCGGCGCTGGTGGTTGCTGCCCGCGGTCCTCCTCGTCGTCGCACTCCGGTCCGACGGGGCCGTCGATCCCCACCACGAGACGCTCTCGGCCACGATGCTGGGTGCAGCTCTCGTGACGGGCCTGGCCACGGGCGCGGGGTGGGGGTGGACCGCCCGCCTCCGGCAGGGTCCGGACGATTCCGTCTGGAGCCGGGGCACCAGAGCAACCGCCTTCGTGTGGGCGGGCGGGATCGCGGTGCGTGTCTCGCTGGCGGTGGCGGCCGTTCTGCTCGGCGTCCATCAGGGGACGGCGGCCCTGCTGGTCTCGCTCGCGGCGATGCTGTTCGCCCGAGGCGGCGTACTGGCCCTGCGAGCCAAGGAACTCCGTGGCCGCAGGGGTGGCGCCGCGTTCGTCGCCGCCGGGGGCGTTTCCGAGGCGCCCGTTCGGCACATGTCGAAGGGCGGGGCGTGAACCGCGCCACGTGGATGAGCTGGCCCAGCCGGGAAGCCCTCACCAAAACTCCCAGGACCGGGCTCCGTGCCGTGCTCCAGCGCCTGGTGTGGGCCGCGGTGGCCCTCGGCCTCCTCTGGAACGCCTTCGCGGACGGACGGTTCACCCTCTGGCAGGTCGCCCTCGGCCTGGTGGTCACGGCGGGCTGTGCGCTCGCGGCCAGAGCGTTCTTCCAAATGACCAGGGAACATCGCCTGTGGCCGTCCGTCGGGCTGCTGGCCCTGCTGACGGTGGTGGCGTTCCTCTCCCTGGAGGCCGGCGCCGGAGCGATCGCCGTCGCGCTGTGGTGCGGCTGCGCGGTGGTCGCGCTGGGGCGCCTCCCGCTGTACGCGGCGGTGCCGCTCACGGCGGTGACGCTCCTGGCGTACGCGGTGGTCAAGGGCGACGGCTGGCTCACGACCGTGATCACGACGGGAAGCCTCTGCCTGGGTGGATACGTGCTGCGGCTCGATGCCGAGGCGCGGGGCGCCTCCCGGCGGCTGCTCGACCAGGAGCGGGCCGCGAGGAAGGCCGAGGCGGGGGCGGCGGCCCTGGCGGAGCGGTCCAGGATCGCCCGCGAGATCCATGACGTCCTGGCGCACAGCCTCTCCGCCCAACTGGTGCATCTGGAGGCCGCACGCCTGCTGATCGAGCGGGAGCCCGCCGGGGAATTCCGCGACCAGGTGCTGGAACGGGTCGTGGCGGCGCGTTCCATGGCGCGTGAGGGCCTCGCGGAGACCCGTCAGGCGCTGTCCGCCCTGCGTGGGGAGATGACCCCCGTGGAGGACTTCCTGCATCAGCTGGCCTCCGGCGGGCCCGCGACGGTGTCCGTGGTGGGGGAGGGCCGTGAGCTGACCGCGGAGGCCTCGCAGACCGTGCGCAGAGTCGCCCAGGAGGCGTTGACCAACACCCGGAAGCACGCACCGGGGGCGGCGGTCACCGTCAGACTGGAGTACGAACCGGACGCGATCGTCCTGGAGGTGCGGGACAGTGGCGGTCGCCGACCGGTGGGTGAACTCGCTGTCAGTGGCTCGGGTTACGGTCTTGTGGGGATGAGGGAGCGCGCCGAACTGCTCGGCGGGACCCTGGAGGCAGGACCGGGCGAGGAGGGGTTCGTGGTGAATCTGCGGGTGCCGGCGTGAGCGCACGGGTGGTGGTCGCCGACGACCAGTCGGTGGTGCGTGAGGGCATCGTCATGCTGCTGGGCCTGCTGCCGGACATCGAGGTGGTCGGAGCGGCGAAGGACGGCGACGAGGCGGTGGCTCTGGTGGCCGAGAAGTCGCCCGACGTGGTTCTGATGGACCTCCGGATGCCCAGATGCGACGGTGTCGAGGCCACGCGGCGGATCCGGAGGGACTACCCCGGCACCCAGGTGGTGGTGCTCACCACCTTCGCGGACGACGATTCGCTCTTCACCGCCCTGCAGGCGGGGGCGAGGGGTTACCTCACCAAGGACGCACGGGGTGAGGAGATCGCCCAGGCGATCCAAGCGGTGCTCGCCGGTGACGCCGGCCTCTCACCGAAGGTCCAGAGCAGGCTGCTGGAGCGGGTCACGGCGCAGGTCACCGCGAGCGGGGCGCCGCCCCCGGCGGAGCTTCCCGACAGTCTCACTCCCAGGGAGGTCGAGGTACTGGTCCTGATCGCCGACGGACTGTCCAACACCGAGATCGCCCGGACTCTCCACATCTCCCGGGCCACCGTCAAGACACACATCAACAACCTCTTCGCCAAGACGGGGGCACGAGACAGAACCGGTGCTGTGCGCTATGCGTACGGCAAGGGTCTCGCACAGCCGCCTGGCACTTCCGTCACCTGAAATGGTGAAGCACGGCGAATGATGTGCCCGGGATCTTCCCGATCTGCCCATTCTTGGCTACGCGGCCGAAAAGGCTCGCGGACAAGGGAGTTGTGGGTGGAGAAGGAAGCAGGGCCTGACGCCGCAGCGATGCGGCTCGAGGACCCGTGGCACGAGGCTCCGGCCGCCGGATGGGGCGAGCCGGACGGCCCGAGGGTGATCCCGGCCGAGGAGCGGTGGTCCCGGCCGGAGGAGCAGGGAGGGCTCAGCGCGGCCGAGATCTATCTGGAGGTGCAGCGCAGTCCCGCATTCCGCGAAGTGCGCCGTAGCTACCGCAGGTTCGTGACACCGGCCGCCGCCGCCTTCCTGCTCTGGTATCTCGCCTACGTCATCGCGGCCACCACAGCGCACGACCTGATGGCGTGGCCTGTCGTGGGTGCGCTCAACGTGGCCATGGTGGCAGGGCTCGGGCAGTTCCTCACCACCTTCCTCCTCACCTGGGCGTACGTGCGCCACGCCCGGCTGCACCGTGACCGGGCGGCGCTCGAACTCCGTTGGGAGACACAGGAAATGACCAGAGGAGCCGAACTGTGAGAGAGGACCACCAGACGCTGGCCCTGCTCCTGTTCAGCGTGTTCATCGCCGTCACCCTCGGCATCACCACCTGGGTCGGACGCAACCGGCAGGGATCCGCGGAGGAGTTCTACGCGGGCGGACGGCTCTTCTCTCCGATGGAGAACGGATTCGCCATCGCCGGCGACTACATGTCCGCCGCGTCCTTCCTCGGTATCTCGGGGCTGATCGCCCTGTTCGGGTACGACGGCATGCTGTACTCCGTCGGATTCCTCGTGGCCTGGCTCGTCGTCCTGCTGCTCGTGGCCGAACTCGTCCGCAACTGCGGGCGTTTCACGCTGGCCGACGTGGTCGCGGCCCGTATGGCGGAGCGCCCGGTGCGCACGGCGGTGGGCGCTTCGTCGGTCACGGTCTCGGTCCTGTACCTGGTGGCCCAGATGGTGGGTGCGGGCAGCCTCGTCGCCCTCCTGCTCGGCGGTACCAGCGACACGGCGCGCTCCTGGACGGTGGTGGGCGTCGGGGCGCTCATGGTCGTCTATGTGTCCTTGGGCGGCATGCGCGCCACGACCTGGATCCAGATCGTCAAGACGGTCCTGCTGATGAGCGGAGCCGTCGCGCTCACCACCCTCGTCCTCGTCCGCTTCCACGGCGACATCAACGCACTGCTCACATCCGCCGCCGAACGCAGCGGGCACGGGCGGGACTTCCTCTCGCCCGGGCTGAAGTACGGGGGGAGCTGGACGGCGCGGCTCGATTTCATCAGCCTCGGTCTGGCCCTGGTCCTCGGCACGGCCGGCCTGCCGCACATCCTGTCGCGCTTCTACACGGTCCCTACCGCCCGTGCGGCCCGGCGTTCGGTCGTCTGGTCCATCGGGCTGATCGGCAGTTTCTACCTCATGACGATCGTGCTCGGCTTCGGGGCCGCCGCACTCGTCGGATCCGCCGATGTCCGGGCGTCCAACGCTTCCGGGAACACGGCTGTCCCGCTCCTCGCCCTCGTCCTGGGCGGCGGCGAGGGCTCCACGGGGGGCACTGTGCTTTTCGCCGTCGTCGCCGCGATCGCCTTCGCCACGATCCTTGCCGTCGTCGCCGGCATCACCCTCGCCTCGTCCGCGTCCGTGGCCCACGACCTCTACGCCTCGTTCCGGCGCCCGGGGGCCAGACAGCGGAGTGAGGTGGGCGTGGCAAGGGCGGCCGCCGCCGGGATCGGGGTGCTGGCCATCGGGCTTGGTCTCCTTGCCCAGGACCTGAATGTCGCGTTCCTGGTGGGACTCGCCTTCGCTGTCGCGGCCTCCGCGAACCTGCCGGCGCTGGTGTACTCGCTGTTCTGGCGGAACTTCACCACCCGGGGTGCGGTCTGGGCCGTCTACGGCGGGCTGCTCCCCGCCCTCGCGCTCGTCCTGCTCTCCCCGGTCGTCTCGGGTAGCCCCAGCTCACTCTTCCCCGGTGTGGACTTCGCACTGTTCCCCCTGGAGAACCCGGGCCTGGTGTCGATCCCGGCCGGTTTCCTGGCCGGCTGGGCCGGTACCGTCACCTCGCCGGAGCCTCCCGATCCGGCCAAGCACGCGGAGACCGAGGTGCGGTCACTGACCGGGGCGGGGGCGGCGTAGCGCCCGCCTGCTCGGCGGAGGCCGTCGCAGGCATGGTGGCCCCGTATCGCCGGTGCGTGGGCCACCGGGGCGGGAGCCGATCTGCGGCAGGCCCGATCGGGCGGCCCCTCCGGCCCGTCGGCCTGTCTGGTTCATCGGTCGTGTCCGTACCGTCGCCTCCCCCGTACCGTCGGCCTGTCTGATCCGTTGCGGGAGTGCCCGGCCGATTCAGGAGCCGTCGGCCCAGGTGTACCGGTGCTCGGGGCGGCCTGTCTCCCCGTATCTGAGGGACAGCCGCACCCGGCCCGTACGCTCCAGCAGTTTCAGGTAACGCTGCGCCGTCTGCCGGCTCATTCCCGCGCCGTCCGCGACCTGCTGCGCGGACAGTGGACCGCCGGCCTCTCGCAGGGCTTGGCGGACGAGTTCCGCGGTGGTGGTGGAGTGGCCCTTGGGGAGCTCGGAACCGTCCGTGGCCCACAAGGCCCCGAACAACCGGTCCACCTCCGCCTGCTCGGCCTCGCCACCGCTTTCGAAGGAGTGGCGGAGGGCCGCGTACGCCTCGAGCTTGGTCCGGAGCCCCGCGTACGTGAAGGGCTTGACCAGGTACTGGAGGGCTCCGTGACGCATCGCGGCCTGGACGGTCGTGACGTCGCGGGCGGCCGTCACCATGATCACATCGGAGTGCAGTCCGAGCTCACGCAACTCCCGCACCACGGACAGTCCGTTGCGGTCCGGGAGGTGGTGGTCGAGCAGGATCAGGTCGACGGGACTCTCACCGAGCCTGGCGAGAGCCTCGGTCGCCGAATACGCCAGCGCGGCAACCCGGAATCCGGGCACCTTGGCCACATAGGCCGCGTTGATCCGCGCGACGCGCACGTCGTCGTCCACGACCAGAACCTCGATCATCGGTCTTCTCCCTGTGTCGTGGGGCGTACGGGCGTTCGTGGGCCGGGCGGGACTCCGCGTAGCTCTGCCCTCTCATCCGTGCGGCCGGTTTCCGTGCGGTCGGGCTCGTCGAGGTCGGGCTCATCGAACTCTGGTTCATCGGGGACGCGGAACCCGCGGGCACCATCCCCGTGACCGTGACCGCACACATCCCCGGGGCCGGGAATGACCGGCTGCTCCGATTCGCACAGCGCGTCCGGGAGGACGACGGTGAACACCGCGCCGCCCCCGAGCGGGGCGGACACGGTCGCGCTGCCGCCCTGACGCTCGGCCAGTCGGCGCACCAGGGGAAGGCCTAGCCCTCGCTTGCCGTGTGCCGGGAGTTCCTTGGTCGACCAGCCTTCCAGGAAGATCGATTCCCGGTCGCTCACGGGGACACCGGGACCGCTGTCGCTCACGCGCATGATGACCGTACGGTCTTCGGCCCGGATCTCCACTTCGATCCACACCTCCGCCGACCCGGCGGCCGCGTCCATCGCGTTGTCCACCAGATTGCCGAGGACGGTGACGAGACCGCGAGGGTCCACCAGCCGGTCCGGGAGCAGGCTTTCCGCGGATATCCGCAGCGCCGCCCCGCGTTCCGCCGCCACGGTGGCCTTACCGACGAGCAGGGAGGCGAGCAGGGGGTCGTGGATCCGTTCGGTGACCTGCTCGGCCGTCGCCCTGTGGACCCCCACCACCTCGGTGACGAACTCCACCGCCTCGTCGTGCATCTCCAGCTCCAGCAGCCCCAGGAGGGTGTGGAGCCGGTTCGCGTGCTCGTGGTCCTGGGCCCTGAGCGCGTCGATCAGACCGCGGGTCGAGTCCAGTTCACGGCCCAGGTACTCGAGCTCGGTACGGTCGCGCAGGGTGGCCACGGCCCCGCCGTCGCCGGTCGGCATCCTGTTCACGAGCAGGACGCGACTGCCGCGTACGGTCACCACCAGGTCGTCGCCGAGGACCCGCCCGGCAAGTACGTCCGCCGTCCGGCCCGCACCGAGGACATCGTCCGGACGCATGCCCGTGGCATCCGCGCCGAGGCCGAGCAGCCGCTGTGCTTCGTCGTTCAGGAGCCGGATGCAGCCCCTCCCGTCCAGCGCGACGACGCCCTCGCGGATGCCGTGCAGCATGGCCTCCCGCTCGGTCAGCAGCGCCGAGATGTCGGAGAAGGCCAGGTCGTGGGTCTGCCGCTGGAGCCGGCGGGAGATCAGGCCGGCGACCAGCGCGCCCGCCGCCAGGGCCCCGCCCGCGTACGCGAGCAGCTCCGGGATCGCGGCGAGAAGCCGTGCGCGGACACTGTCGTAGGCGATTCCGGCCGAGACGGCTCCGACGACCCGGTGCGAGCCGTCGAGCAGGGGCACCTTGCCGCGCGCGGAACGTCCCAGGGTGCCGCTGTCGATCTCCATCACGGACCTCCCGCCGAGTGCCGCGCCGGGGTCGGTGGAGACGTGGCCGCCGATGCGGGAGGTGTCAGGGTGTGACCAGCGCACTCCCCGACTGTCCATGATCACGACGTACTCGGCCCCCGTCGCCCGCCTGACGCGCTCAGCGGCGCTCTGGACGGGCCCGTCCGGGCGGGGCCGGGTGGTGAGCAGTGAGTCGGCGATCCCCGGCTGGGCGGCGGTGGACTGCGCGATCGCGAGCGCCCGGCGCATCGCCTGGTCGTCGAGCTGGGCCCCGAGCGGTGCGAGGAAGAGCCCGGTGACGAGGGCCGTGACGCCGGTGAGTACGGCCAGCTGCATGAGCAGGACCTGGGAGAAGACCCTCCGCGGCCAGCCGAAGCCGCGATGTCTGCGGGAGTCGGCCGACGGGGCGCTGGTCGTCGGTGGGGCGCTCATCGTACGAACCGTAGAGGGCGGACCGTGCGGACCGAAATCTCCGCTGCCGCTCGGGGTCACCGGAAGACACGAGGCTGGCAGGACTGGTGGAGGTCCACGGCACCACGGCCCGTCCGGGCCGGCGGCTGCGGGCCCGGGACCGGGACGACACCGCCGTACGGCACCTCGCACCGCTCCTCGTGCCGTTCGGCGACGCGCTGGCCCGGCCAGGGCAGTGGCCAACCGGTTCGCGGGCGTGGTGAGGCCCCGAGTCTCCTGCCGGAGCACGGCCTCGGGGCTTGCCACGACGGCCCTCATCTGTGAGCGTTCTATGGGTATTCGCAGCGACGCAATCTTCTTGCGTTTCTTGCGCTAATCTTGCGTTCATGACGCGACGACTTGCTCAGGTTGCCCAGAAGGTCGGAGTCAGCGAGGCCACGGTCAGCCGCGTGCTGAACGGCAAGCCCGGCGTATCCGACGCCACACGGCAGGCCGTCCTCTCCGCCCTCGACGTGCTGGGATACGAGCGTCCGACGCAGCTGCGCGGTGAGCGCGCCCGGCTGGTGGGACTCGTCCTGCCCGAGCTGCAGAACCCGATCTTCCCGGCCTTCGCCGAGGTCGTCGGCGGCGCGCTCGCCCAGCAAGGGCTGACCCCGGTGCTCTGCACACAGACCAAGGGCGGGGTCTCCGAGGCCGACTACGTCGAGCTCCTGCTCCAGCAGCAGGTCTCCGGGGTCGTGTTCGCCGGTGGGCTCTACGCCCAGGCGGACGCCCCGCACGACCATTACAAGGTGCTCGCCGACCGCAAGATCCCGGTCGTCCTGATCAACGCCGCCATCGCTCACCTCGGTTTCCCCGCCGTCTCGTGCGACGACTCGGTGGCCGTCGAGCAGGCCTGGCGCCATCTCGTCTCCCTCGGCCACGAGAAGATCGGCTTCGTGCTCGGCCCGGCCGATCACATGCCCTCCCAGCGCAAGCTGTCCGCCGCTCGGGCGCTGGCCGGGCAGGAGGGTGTGTCGGTACCCGACGAGCGGGTGGTGCGGGCGATGTTCTCGATCGAGGGAGGGCAGGCGGCGGCCGCGCGGCTCCTGGACGACGGGGTCACCGGCATCATCTGCGCCAGCGACCCGCTCGCACTCGGCGCCGTGCGGGCCGCGCGGCGCCGCGGACTCTCCGTGCCCGGGGACGTCTCGGTCGTCGGTTACGACGACTCGGCGTTCATGAACTGCACCGAACCGCCGCTGACCACCGTGCGCCAGCCGATCGAAGCCATGGGCAGGGCGGCGGTCGAACTGCTCTCGGTGCAGATCGCCGGGCGGACGGTGCCCTCCGACGAGCTGCTCTTCGAGCCGGAACTCGTCGTCCGCGGTTCGACGGCCCGCCCGTCCAGGTAGCACCCGTACGCGAGCCCGGTGGGGCCCGCGAGTTTTTGCGTCGGCTGTAGCTAATTTGCAGGATCAGCCGGCCGGGGGGAGTGGTTGCGGCGGGCGCGGGCCCGTGTACTGCCCGCTCGGGCGCAGTCGCAGCGGACGTTCCACGTACTCCTCCATCGCGTGTGCGATCCAGCCTGCCGTGCGGGACACCGCGAACACCGTCTCGCCTGCCTCGGCCGGCATGCCGCAGGCGACCGAGAGGACAGCCATGGCCAGGTCGACATTGGCGTGCAACGGCGTGTGGCGAGCAGCCGTCGCGACCACGGCACGGGCCGCCTCCAGTGCCGGAGCCGCCTGGGGGACCTCGTCCAGCAGGGCGAACAGCACGGTCGCCCGGGGGTCCTCGCCCGTGTAGAGCCGATGGCCGAGCCCAGGGATGCGACGCCCCGCCCGCAGATGGTCCGCGACGACCGGAGCCGCGCCGCCCCGGCCGACCACCTCCGAGAGCATCCGGTGCGCCGCACCGCTCGCGGCGCCGTGCAGCGGCCCTTCCAGAGCGCCGAGCCCGGCCGAGACCACGGCGTACGGATGGGCGTGGGTCGACGCGGCGACCCGCGCGGCCAGGGTCGAGGCCGCCAGGTCATGGTCGGCCAGCAGCGCGAGCGCGGTGTCGAGCACGGCCAGTGACGCGGGGTCCGCCCGCACACCGCAGAGCCTCGGCCACAGCTGGGACGCGAGCGAGTCTCGGTCGCGAGGGGCCACGTCCGCGCCTTCGGTCGTCGGCAGCGCGCCCACAAGCGTCGGCAGCAGACCGCGCGCACTGTTGAGCACCCCCTCCGGGGAGAGGTCGAAGCGCAGCGGATCGGTGGCCGCGGCGGCGGCCACCGCTGCCCGGAGCCGGTCCGTCGAACTGCTGTGCGGCGGGAGCGCCGCGGCCGTGCGCCGGGCGGCCGTGAGTGATTCGGGGGGCGCGGTGAACCGCACGCCCCGGTGGAGTTCACCGGTCCAGATCCACTCGGCGACCTCCTCGTAGCTGTGGCGACGGGCGAGCTCCGCCGCGTCGACGCCCCGGAAGAAGTACCGGTCCGGCTGGATGAGGGTGATGCCGGTGCGGAAGACCAGCTCACCCGCGGCCGCTGCCGAGGACTCCCTGCGTCCCGTCCGGCGGGAGAGGGAGTCGACCTCGGCGGCGTCGAACGTACTGCCGCGGCCGCCGGGCGCGCGCCTGCTGGTGAGCTGCCCCCGGCTCACATACGCGTACACCGTCTCGGGCTTCACGCCGAGACGTTCGGCGGCCTCCCGGGTGGTGAGCCTGCGCCCGTCGGCCTCCGCGCCGTGCGCACCGGTCACGGGCAGCGGGCCGGGTGGAGGTGGCGCGTCATGGGTCATGACGTCACCGTATCCCCCTTCATGACTGGTCCATACCCCGTCCCGCCCCGAAGGCCATGTATTGATTCAATCAATATTGACATCCATATGGGCGACAGAGGATGGTCGAATCAATACTCATGGACCCCCGGAGGAGAGAACAGCCATGTCTGCCGCGCACCCACGCACACACGCCGCACCGTCCGACGTCCCTCGCGGCCTCGCCGGAGTGATCGTCACCGACACCGCACTGGGAGATGTGCGAGGACAGGAGGGCTTCTACCACTACAGGGAGTACTCCGCGGTCGAGCTGGCGGAGAGCCGGCCCTTCGAGGACGTCTGGTACCTGATGTTCCACGGCGGGTTGCCGGATCGGGCCGAGAGCGCCGCCTTCGCCGCCCGTACCGCCGGGCTGCGCCACCTGCCGCCCGACGTGCGGGACGCGTTGCCGGCGATCGCGCGAGCGGGAGCGACGGCGGGCCCGCTCGCCGGACTGCGGACCGCCCTCTCGCTGTTCGGGGCGTCGGCCGGGTTCCGCCCGGTGTACGACATAGACAGCGACCGGCGCCGGGAGGACGCCCTGGCCGTGTGCGCGGCGGTCCCCACGCTGCTGACCTCTCTGTACCGCCTGGGCCAGGGGCTCGAGCCGGTCGCACCGCGCGACGATCTCCCCTTCGCCGCGAACTACCTCTACATGCTCACCGGTGAGGAGCCCGAGCCGGCACGGGCCGCGGCTGTCGAGCGGTATCTCGTCTCCACCGTCGACCACGGGTTCAACGCCTCCACGTTCACCGCCCGCGTCATCGCCTCCACCGGTGCCGACACCGCCGCCTGCCTCACCGGGGCCGTCGGCGCGCTCTCCGGGCCGCTGCACGGAGGTGCGCCGAGCCGGGCTCTGGACACTCTTGACGCCATCGCGACACCTGAAAGGATCGACGGGTGGATCCGTGAACGGGTCCTCGCCGGCGAGCGAATCATGGGATTCGGCCACCCCGTCTACCGCACCGAGGACCCGCGCTCCCGCATGCTCCGCTCGGTCGCGCAGAGCTTCGGCGGCCCGCTCGTCGACTTCGCCGTGGAGGTGGAGCGTCAGGTGGAGGCGATCCTGGCCGAGCTGAAACCGGGACGCGAACTGCACACGAACGTGGAGTTCTACGCCGGTGTGGTCATGGAGCTCTCCGGTCTGCCGCGCGAGATGTTCACCCCCACCTTCTGTGCCGCACGCATGGTCGGATGGAGCGCCAATATCCTGGAGCAGGCGGAGGACTCGAAGATCATCCGCCCGGCGGCCCGCTATGTCGGTACCCCGCCGCCCCGCCCCGTACCGGCACCCTGACCGACCCGAGGAAGGCCCCCGTTGACCCCGCCCCACGCCCCGCAGATCCCGGTCGTCGTCCTCGCGGGGTTCCTCGGATCAGGCAAGACGACGCTGCTCAACCACCTGCTCCGGAACAGGGCGGGCAACCGGATCGGCGTGGTCGTCAACGACTTCGGTTCCATCGAGATCGACGCCATGACCGTCGCGGGGCAGGTGGGATCCACCGTCTCACTCGGCAACGGATGCATGTGCTGCGCCGTCGACGCCAGTGAGCTCGACGGCTACCTGGAGACCCTGACCGCCCCCTCCGCCGCACTCGACGTCATCGTCATCGAGGCGAGCGGGCTGGCCGAACCCCAGGAACTCGTACGGATGCTGCTGGCCAGCGACAACCCCCGTGTCCGGTACGGCGGGCTGATCGAGGTCGTCGACGCCGCCGAGTTCACGGCCACACGGAAGCGGCACCCCGAGATCGAACGGCATCTGGCGGTCGCCGACCTGATCGTCCTGAACAAGACCGACCGCGCCACGGAGGAGGACCTGCTCGCCGTACGCGAGGCCGCCGGCGCGGCGGGCGGCAGGGCGGCCGTCGTCAGCACCGTGTACGGGCGGATCGACCCGGAGCTGCTGATCGATCCCGTCCTGCGGCCCGAGGACGACGAGGGGACCCGTCAGCTGACGTTCGAGGACCTGCTTCCCGAGACCGACCGGATGCACGACGAGCACCTGCACGCGACCTACGAGAGCCTCTCCTTCACCGCTCCCGTGCCGCTCGACCCGCGCCGCTTCATGGCCTTCCTCGACTCCAGGCCCGCCGGCCTCTACCGGATCAAGGGCTTCGCGGACTTCGGCGCGGGCGACCCGGGCAACCGGTACACCCTGCACGCCGTCGGCCGATTCCTCCGCTTCGAACCCCGCCCCTGGGGCCGAGGCGAGGCACGCCTGACACAACTGGTGCTCATCGGGTCCGGGATCGACACCGCCGCGCTCCACAAGGAGCTCGACGCCTGCCAGGACCCGGCACAGGTCGCCACGGAGGAGCTTGAGCGCGCCATGTGGGGCGTCCTGCGGTACGTACCGCAGCCCGTCGGCGAGGAGGCCTGAGCCCCCTCGCCGACCGGCCGGTGCCCTACGACAGAGGGCCGGCGATCACCGCGACCGGGCTGGTGAGCGGCGTGCCCGAGCCGTCCCGGCGCGGATCCGGCTCCGGGAGCTGAGCAGGCGAGCCGTTCTTCTGCGCGGCCCTCGCCGGGGTCCCGCCGGCCCAGGCGAACACCAGGACGTCCTCGCCCTTGAGGAAGCGCTGGCAGCGCACCCCGCCGGTCGCCCTGCCCTTGCGTGGGTACTGATCGAAGGGGGTGAGCTTCCACGTCCGCTCGGAGTCGTCCAGAGTGCCGTGCGAACCGGCGACCGTGAACACCACGGCATCCTCGGCGGGGTCCACCGCGGAGAAGGACAGGACGACCGCGCCCGCGGCGAGCTTGACACCCGCCATGCCGCCCGCAGCCCGCCCCTGAGGACGCACCGACGAGGCCGGATAACGCAGCAACTGTGCGTCCGAGGTGATGAAGACGAGGTCCTCCTCGCCCGTACGCAGCTGTGTCGCGCCGACGATCCGGTCACCGTCCTTCAGCGAGATGACCTCCAACTCGTCCTTGTTGGCCGGGTAGTCGGGCACCACGCGCTTCACCACCCCCTGCAGGGTGCCGATGGCAAGGCCCTGGGCCTCCTCGTCCAGCGTCGTCAGGCAGATCAGCTCCTCGTCCGCCTCCAGCGTCAGGAACTCCGAGATCTGGGCGCCGCCGGCCAGGTTCGGAGCCGCGTGCGTGTCCGGCAGCTGCGGCAGGTCGATCACCGAGAGCCGGAGCAGCCGCCCGGCGGACGTCACCGCGCCCACGTCCCCGCGCGCCGTGGCCGCGACGGCCGAGACGATCGCGTCGTGCTTCACCCGCCTGGCGTCCTCGGCCTGCACGACCGGCCCGGGGCCGGCGGTGCGGGCCAGCAGGCCCGTCGAGGAGAGGAGCACCTGGCACGGGTCGTCGGCGACCTCCAGCGGCACCGAGGCGACCTGGGTACCCGACGACTCCAGCAGGACCGTACGCCGGTCCGTGCCGAACTTCTTCGCCACGGCGGCGAGTTCGGAGGAGACGAGCTTGCGCAGTTCGGCGTCCGACTCCAGGATCGCCGTCAGCTGGGCGATCTCCTCGGTGAGCTTGTCGCGCTCGCCCTCCAGCTCGATCCGGTCGAAGCGGGTGAGCCGGCGCAGCGGCGTGTCCAGGATGTACTGCGTCTGGGTCTCGCTCAGCGAGAAGCGCTCCATCAGGCGCTCCTTCGCCTGTGCCGAGTTGTCGCTGTCCCGGATGAGGCGGATGACCTCGTCGATGTCCAGGAGCGCCACGAGAAGGCCCTCGACCAGGTGGAGACGGTCGCGTCGCTTGGTCCTGCGGAACTCGCTGCGCCGGCGCACCACGTCGAAGCGGTGGTCGAGGTAGACCTCCAGGAGCTCCTTGAGCCCCAGGGTGAGCGGCTGTCCGTCGACCAGCGCCACGTTGTTGATGCCGAAGGACTCCTCCATCGGCGTCAGCCGGTAGAGCTGCTCCAGCACCGCCTCGGGGACGAAGCCGTTCTTGACCTCGATCACCAGCCGCAGTCCGTGCGCCCGGTCGGTGAGGTCCTTCACGTCGGCGATGCCCTGGAGCTTCTTCGAGCCGACCAGGTCCTTGATCTTGGCGATCACCTTCTCCGGCCCGACGGTGAAGGGGAGTTCGGTGACGACGAGACCCTTGCGGCGGGGCGTGACGCTCTCTATGGCGACCGTCGCGCGGATCTTGAACGTGCCGCGCCCGGTGGCGTAGGCGTCCTTGATGCCGCCGAGTCCGACGACCCTGCCGCCCGTCGGCAGGTCCGGACCCGGGACGAACCGCATCAGCGTCTCGAGGTCCGCGCCGGGGTGCCTGATCAGGTGGCGGGCCGCGGCGACGACCTCGCCGAGGTTGTGCGGGGGCATGTTGGTCGCCATGCCGACCGCGATCCCCGAGGCCCCGTTGACCAGGAGGTTCGGATAGGCCGCCGGGAGGACGACGGGCTCCTGCTCCTGGCCGTCGTAGTTCGACTGGAAGTCGACGGTGTCCTCGTCGATCGACTCCGTCATCAGGGACGTGGCGTCGGCCATCCGGCACTCGGTGTACCGCATGGCGGCCGGCGGGTCGTCGTTGCCCAGGGAGCCGAAGTTGCCGTGTCCGTCCACCAGGGGCAGGCGCATCGAGAACGGCTGTGCCATGCGCACCAGTGCGTCGTAGATCGACGCGTCGCCGTGCGGGTGCAGTTTGCCCATGACCTCGCCGACGACGCGGGCGCACTTGACGTATCCGCGGTCGGGGCGCAGTCCCATCTCGTGCATCTGGGACACGATGCGGCGGTGCACGGGCTTCATGCCGTCGCGGGCGTCGGGCAGCGCCCGGGAGTAGATCACCGAGTACGCGTACTCGAGGAAGGAGCCCTGCATTTCGTCGACGACGTCGATGTCGAGGATCTTCTCCTCGAAGTCGTCCGGCGGCGGGGTTTTCGTGCTGCGGCGGGCCATCGCGGCTGCGACTCCTTCACAGATTCTGTCGGGCAACCTCAGGTTCTGACGCCGACCATTGTGGACCGCCCCGCCGACAACGCCGACCTCGACCCGTCCGTAAGGGCCGCCCCGCGCCCCCCGGCGGCCCCGCGGACCCCCTGTTTACGGCAGCATCTACGACAACATTCACCCGACGGGAACTTCGCCAGGTGCCCGTGCGCTTGCCTAGAGTGGCAGGTCCGGCAGGAAAACCTGTACCGATCGAAGGGACGTACATGCCCATGGGTCACACGGCCACAGCCCAGGCCGGTTCCGGCGGCTTGACGGCGACCGAACACCGCCTGGCCAACGGCCTGCGCGTGGTGCTCTCCGAGGACCATCTGACCCCCGTGGCCGCGGTCTGCCTCTGGTACGACGTCGGCAGCCGCCACGAGGTCAAGGGACGCACGGGCCTGGCGCACCTCTTCGAGCACCTGATGTTCCAGGGCTCGGGCCAGGTCAAGGGGAACGGGCACTTCGAGCTGGTGCAGGGGGCCGGAGGGTCCCTGAACGGCACGACGAGCTTCGAGCGCACCAATTACTTCGAGACGATGCCCACGCACCAGCTGGAGCTGGCCCTGTGGCTCGAGGCCGACCGCATGGGCTCGCTGCTCGCCGCGCTCGACGAGGAGTCCATGGAGAACCAGCGGGACGTGGTGAAGAACGAGCGCCGCCAGCGCTACGACAACGTCCCCTACGGCACGGCCTTCGAGAAGCTCACCGCCCTCGCCTACCCGGAGGGCCACCCGTACCACCACACGCCCATCGGCTCGATGGCCGACCTCGACGCGGCCACGCTCGAGGACGCGCAGGCGTTCTTCCGCACGTACTACGCGCCTAACAACGCGGTGCTCTCGGTCGTGGGCGACATCGACCCGGAGCAGACCCTCGCCTGGATCGAGAAGTACTTCGGCTCCATCCCCTCCCACGACGGGAAGCAGCCCCCGCGTGACGGCACACTCCCCGGCATCATCGGCGAACAGCTGCGTGAGGTCGTCCGTGAGGAGGTCCCCGCGCGTGCGCTCATGGCCGCCTACCGGCTGCCGCACGACGGCACCCGCGAGTGCGACGCCGCGGACCTCGCCCTGACCGTGCTCGGCGGCGGGGAGTCGTCCCGTCTGCACAACCGCCTGGTACGCCGCGACCGTACGGCGGTCGCCGCGGGCTTCGGGCTGCTCCGCCTGGCCGGAGCGCCCTCGCTGGGCTGGCTGGACGTCAAGACCTCCGGCGGTGTCGAGGTGCCGCAGATCGAGGCCGCCGTCGACGAGGAGCTCGCGCGCTTCGCCGAGGAGGGGCCCACCCCCGAGGAAATGGAGCGGGCGCAGGCGCAGTTGGAGCGCGAGTGGCTCGACCGGCTCGGCACGGTCGCCGGCCGTGCCGACGAACTGTGCCGCTACGCGGTCCTGTTCGGGGACCCGCAGCTCGCCCTGACGGCGGTCGGCCGGGTCCTCGCGGTGACGGCCGACGAGGTCAAGGCCGCGGCACAGGCGCACCTGCGCCCCGACAACCGTGCGGTCCTGGTGTACGAGCCGGTCGAACCTGCCGACGAGACGGACGGCACCGAAACGCACGAGGGGGCCGACAAGTGACCGACGCCGCCGTGACTGGAGTAGCGATGGAGTACCACCCGCAGCCGACCGCGGGCGAGGCCAGGCCCTGGGCCTTTCCCGCGCCCGAGCGAGGCGCCCTGCCCAACGGGCTGACGGTGCTGCGCTGCCACCGCCCCGGCCAGCAGGTCGTCGCCGTGGAGATCTTCCTCGACGCACCCCTGGACGCCGAGCCCGAGGGGCTGGACGGCGTGGCCACGATCATGGCCCGAGCGCTGTCCGAGGGCACGGACAAGCGTTCCGCCGAGGAGTTCGCGGCGGAGCTGGAGCGCTGCGGGGCGACGCTCGACGCCCACGCCGACCACCCGGGGGTCCGCGTCTCGCTGGAGGTCCCGGTCTCGCGGCTCGCCAAGGCCCTCGGCCTGGTCGCCGAGGCGCTGCGGGCCCCCGCCTTCGCGGAGAGCGAGGTCGAGCGGCTGGTGGCCAACCGCCTCGACGAGATCCCCCACGAGCAGGCCAACCCCGCGCGGCGCGCCGCCAAGCAGCTCTCCAAGGAACTCTTCCCCGCCACCGCGCGGATGTCGCGCCCCCGCCAGGGCACCGAGGAGACGGTCCGGCGGATCGACGCCGCCGCGGTGCGGGCCTTCTACGAAGCCCACTTCCGTCCGGCCACGGCGACCGCGGTAGTCGTCGGAGACCTCACCGAGGTGGACCTCGACGGGCTGCTCTCCGACACGCTCGGCGACTGGTCCGGCAACGCCGGCCAGCCGCGCCCGGTCCCCCCGATCACCGCGGACGACGCCGGCCGCGTGGTCATCGTGGACCGTCCCGGAGCCGTGCAGACGCAGCTGCTGATCGGCCGTATCGGCGCGGACCGGCATGACAGCGTGTGGCCCGCGCAGGTCCTCGGCACGTACTGCCTGGGAGGCACGCTCACCTCGCGGCTGGACCGCGTGCTGCGCGAGGAGAAGGGCTACACCTACGGGGTCCGGGCCTTCGGACAGGTCCTGCGCTCCACGTCTCCCGGCACGGCGTCGGGGGGAACCGGCGCGGCGATGCTGGCCATCAGCGGTTCCGTGGACACCGAGTCCACCGGCCCCGCGCTGGACGACCTCTGGAAGGTCCTGCGGACGCTCGCGGCCGAGGGGCTCACCGACGCCGAGCGTGAGACCGCCGTGCAGAATCTCGTGGGCGTCGCCCCGCTGAAGTACGAGACGGCCGCCTCCGTCGCGGGGACGCTGGCCGACCAGGTCGAGCAGCACCTCCCGGACGACTACCAGGCCGAGCTGTACGCCAGGCTGGCGGCGACCGGCACCGTCGAGGCCACGGCCGCGGTGGTCAACGCCTTCCCCGTGGACCGGCTGGTCACGGTCCTGGTCGGCGACGCCTCACAGATCGCCGAGCCCGTGAGGGCGCTCGGTATCGGCGAGGTGTCGGTCGTCACCGGCTGACACCGCAGCACATCACCGGCTGACACCACAGCACATCCGGAACCCCGGCGGTCTCGACCGCCGGGGTTCCGTCATCTGTCCGATTCGCCCGGTATCGCAGCTGTTTGCCCTGTGGGATGTCCGACAAAGGCCCCTATCCGTTTGGAGCGGATGAGCCGCCCGATCTAGCGTCGGCTCGGCTGTCCGCCGGACGAATGCCGCAACCGCGGCGACGGGCAGCCATCGCCGAGTCCCCGTCAGGCGCGAGCCTGGGGAGCCGGGGACCCATGAAGTCCCTGGGGTGAATCGGACCCCCGTACCTCGCACGAGGCCCGGGTGCCCGTAGGAGACCTTCCTGCTCCGAACCCGTCAGCTAACCCGGTAGGCGAGAAGGAAGGAAAGGACCAGCCACTCCATGGCGTTCATCCGTGCCACCGGGAAGCACCGTGCCCCGAGCCGCCTGACGCGCAAGGGCGCCGAGGTCGCCGGTATCGCGGCCCTGGCCACCGTCGGTGTCGTCGGCGCCACCGCCTCCCCGGCCCTCGCCGCGGACGCCGAGGCCGCCCCCGCCTCCACCGGTCTCACCCAGACCGTCGCGCTCGACACCTCCCTCGCCGCCCAGATCCAGGCGCAGGCCGAGGTCCAGCAGCACCAGGCCGAGGCCGCCGCCAAGGCGAAGGCCAAGGCGGAGGCGAAGGCAGAGGCCGAGCGCAAGGCGGAAGCCCGCGCCGAGAAGGCGCGCGAGGAGAAGGCGCGTGCGGCGCGCGCCGCCGAGCGTGCCCGGCTGAACGCCTTCCACCTCCCGGTCGCCGGATCTCACGTGACCACCGGTTACAAGTCCGGCGGCTCGCTCTGGTCCTCCGGCAGCCACTCCGGCGTGGACTTCCAGGCTGCCTCGGGCACCTCCGTCGTCGCCGTAGGCGCGGGCACGGTCGTCGAGGCCGGCTGGGGCGGCGCCTACGGCAACAACATCGTGCTCAGGATGAAGGACGGCACGTACACCCAGTACGGTCACCTCTCCTCCATCGGCGTCTCCGTCGGTCAGAGCGTCGGCTCCGGCGAGCAGATCGGCCTCTCCGGCTCGACCGGCAACTCGACCGGACCGCACCTGCACTTCGAGGCCCGCACCACCCCCGAGTACGGCTCGGACATGGACCCCGTCGCCTACCTCCGGGCCCACGGCGTCCAGGTCTGACGTCCGCTCAGCCCTTGGGCACACCACTTCGGCGAAGGCCCCGGCACCCTGTGCCGGGGCCTTCGCCGTGCTGTGACGACGGACCGCGCGGAAGGCTCGGCCGAACTGCGTTCCGGCCAAAAGATATACATGGATTCCGCCCCGCCATCGGAAATTCCCGCCGGTTGCAATAGAGTCACAGAACAGGCGTCGATCGGCCGCGTTTCGCGGGGATTAAGGCGGAGGTTCGGACATGCGCATTCCCGCGCATTCGGTATGCACGGCGATCCGTGACGACATCGTCTCCGGTGTCTACGAGCGCGGCAGCCGCCTCACCGAGGAGGTGCTCGCCCGCCGTTACGGCGTCTCCCGCGTCCCCGTGCGCGAGGCGCTGCGCACCCTGGAGTCCGAGGGGTTCGTCGTGACGCGCCGGCACGCGGGTGCCTGCGTCGCCGAGCCCACGGAGCAGGAGGCCGCCGACCTGCTGGAGATACGGATGCTCCTGGAGCCCCTGGGGGCCGCGCGTGCGGCTCAGCGCCGCAGCGACGCCCACCTCAAGGTGCTCCGCGGTCTGGTGAGACTGGGGCAGGAGCGGGTGCGCCGGGGCGAGGGGGAGGATCTGCGCTCCCTGGGGGGCTGGTTCCACGAGACGCTGGCCCAGGCTTCGGGGAGTCCCGCCCTGATCGCGCTGCTTACCCAGCTCAGGCACAAGATCGCCTGGATGTACGCCGTCGAGCAGCCGGTCCGTCCCGCTGACTCCTGGGCCGAGCACGGGGCCCTCGTGGACGCGGTGGCGCGCCGCGACACCGAGCGGGCCAGGGCCATCGCGACGCAGCACGCGGAGCGGGCCGCCGCCGCACACCGCCTGCGGCGTACGGAGCGGCAGGGGAGGCCGGAGGGTGCTCCCAGGGTGAGAACTTCGCAACACCCCGTAAACATCGCCGGAGCCCGTCATTAACAATGGGGCCGTATACAAAGAAGGTAATTGCCGGACGGCTTTATTTCTGCTGCCCTGATCCGGTAATTCCGAAGGTCTGTCCGGATTTATTTCGACGTCGTCCGGAAGCTGGAAAAGCCGCGGCTCCCGATGGGGTGCCGCGGCTTTTCCGCAGGGCTGTTCCGGATGGGAACGGCTGGAATCAGACGGTCTCCGGGAGCTCCTCGAGGCCCTCGGCCACCAGCTTCGCCAGGCGGTCCAGGGCGGCCTCGGCGTTGTCCGCCTCGGAGGCCAGCACGATCTCCTCGCCGCCCTGGGCGCCGAGGCCCAGAACCGCGAGCATGGAGGCGGCGTTCACCGGGTTGCCGTCGGCCTTGGCGATCGTCACCGGGACGCCGGAGGCCGTCGCGGCCCGGACGAAGATGGAAGCGGGGCGGGCGTGCAGGCCCTCGGCCCAACCGACGTTGACGCGGCGCTCAGCCATGGTTCTGCCCTTCACGTATCAATGGGTTGTCTAGACCAGTGTCTCATGTGGTGCGCACTGCTGTGCCCGGCGTCGCCACCGGCCCGTCCCCCGTCCGCGGGCCCTCAGCGTGCCCCCGCCTCGGACCTGCCGCGACCGGGGTACCGGCCGTAGGCTTTGCGCATGGAGCCCACTGGGGAGCAGAGTCCGCACCACGCGTACCCCGACCACTGGGAGGCGGACGTGGTGCTCCGCGACGGTGGCACCGCCCGCATCCGGCCCATCACCACGGACGACGCCGACCGGCTGGTCAGCTTCTACGAGCAGGTGTCCGACGAGTCGAAGTACTACCGCTTCTTCGCCCCGTACCCCCGCCTCTCCGCGCGGGACGTGCACCGCTTCACCCATCACGACTACGTCGACCGGGTGGGGCTTGCCGTGACGATCGGCGGCGAGTTCATCGCCACCGTCCGCTACGACCGGATCGACGAGCGGGGCAGGCCGGCGTCCGCGCCCGCGGACCAGGCCGAGGTCGCCTTCCTCGTCCAGGACGCCCACCAGGGCCGGGGCGTGGCGTCCGCACTCCTGGAGCACATCGCGGCGGTGGCGCGGGAGCGGGGCATCCGCCGTTTCGCGGCCGAGGTCCTTCCCGCCAACAACAAGATGATCAAGGTGTTCCGGGACGCGGGCTTCACCCAGCAGCGAAGCTTCGAGGACGGCTCCGTCCACCTCACGCTCGACCTCGAGCCCACGGCCGAGTCCCTCGCCGTCCAGCGGGCCCGTGAGCAGCGTGCCGAAGCGCGTTCCGTGCAGCGCCTGCTGGCCCCGGGCTCGGTGGCGGTCGTCGGTGTCGGCCGCGCGCCGGGAGGTGTCGGAAGGACGGTGCTGCGCAACCTCGTCGGCGCGGGTTTCACCGGACGCGCCTACGCGGTGAACACCTCGTTCGCCGGTGACGGCGGCACGGTCGAAGGGGTGCCCGCGCACCGTTCCGTGGGAGAGATCGGTGAGCGGGTCGACCTCGCCGTCGTCGCCGTCCCCGCCGACCGCGTGCCCGAGGCCGTCGCCGACTGCGGGGAGCACGGGGTCCAGGGCCTCGTCGTCCTCTCGGCCGGGTACGCCGAGCGCGGCGCCGAAGGCCGTGAGCGGCAGCGGGAGCTCGTCCGCCAGGCCCGGTCGTACGGCATGCGGATCATCGGCCCGAACGCCTTCGGCATCATCAACACCTCCGACGCGGTCCGTCTCAACGCCTCCCTCGCC
Organism: Streptomyces sp. NPDC048590; assembly: GCF_043199535.1. Classification (NCBI taxonomy): domain Bacteria; kingdom Bacillati; phylum Actinomycetota; class Actinomycetes; order Kitasatosporales; family Streptomycetaceae; genus Streptomyces; species Streptomyces sp. NPDC048590. The sequence continues at coordinate 117,066 of NZ_JBICWC010000014.1, forward strand.
CCCGAATCGCCGAAGGCCGGGCGGATCGGACTGTTCACCCAGTCCGGCGCCATCGGGATCGCCGTCCTGTCCGGACTCCACCGCCGGGGCGCCGGACTGTCGGCGTTCATCTCCACGGGCAACCGGGCGGACGTCTCGGGCAACGACTTCCTGCAGTACTGGTTCGAGGACGAGGGCACCGACGTCGCCCTGCTCTACCTCGAATCGCTCGGCAACCCCCGCAAGTTCACCAGGCTCGCCCGCCGGACGGCCGCGGTGAAGCCCGTGGTCGTCGTCAAGGGGGCCCGGCACAGCGGATCCACCCCGCCCGGTCACGCCGTTCCGGTCAGCCGGATCCCCGACGCGACGGTGTCGGCCCTGATGCGGCAGGCGGGTGTGATCCTCGTCGACACCGTGACCGAGATGGCCGACACCGGCCTGCTCCTGGCCGGCCAGCCCCTGCCCGAAGGCCCCCGCGTGGCGATCCTCGGCAACTCGGAGTCGCTCGGCCTCCTCACCTACGACGCCTGCCTCGCGGAGGGCCTGCGCCCGCGTCCGCCGCGCGACCTCACCACGGCGGCCGGCCCCCGGGACTTCCGGGACGCCCTGTCGGAGGCGCTCGCCGACGGTACGTGCGACGCCGTGATCGTGACCGCCATCCCCTGGGTGGGGGAGAACGGCGAGGCGCAGACCGGTGACGGGGAGGTCCTGGCGGCGGCGCTGCGCGAGGCCGCGGCCACGGGGCCGGCCAAGCCGGTGGCCGTGGTGCACGTCGAGATGGGCGGTCTGGCGCAGGCACTCGCCGCCGCCGCGAGCACGGCCGCCCCGGCCGCGCCCCGGCCGGCCGTCCCCGCCGTCGCGCCGGAGCCTCCCGCACCGGCCGCCACCGGGACACCGGCCGGAACCTCCGAGGCCGCGGACGCGACCGCTTCCGCCGCCGGGCGCATTCCGGCGTACCCCGCCGCCGAACGAGCCGTCCGCGCGCTCGCCGAGTCCGTGAGGTACGCCCAGTGGCGGCGCCAGGCCGCGAACCCTGGCAAGGTACCCGAGTTCCTCGACGAGACCATCGACGAACAGGGGACCGCGACCCTCATCGAGACGCTGCTCGGCCCGGACCCCGGCCCGCGCGGCCGCTCCCTCGGCCCCGACGAGGCCCGTGAGCTGCTCGCCCGCTACGGCGTCACGGTGCGGCCGGCCCTCCCGGCCCCCGACCCCGAGGCAGCGGTGGCCGCCGCCGCGAAGCTCGGCTATCCCGTGGCCCTCAAGACCACCGCGCCCCACCTCCGCCACCGCGCCGACCTCGGCGGAGTCCGGCTCGACCTCGCCGGCGAGGACGCCCTGCGACGGACGTACGACGAACTGACCGATCTGCTCGGCACACCGGCCGAGATCAGGCCCGTCGTCCAGGCGATGGCCCCCCGCGGGGTCGACACCGTCGTCCGGGCGTCCATCGACGCGGCTGCCGGCGCCGTACTCTCGTTCGGCCTGGCCGGTGCGCCCTCGGAACTGCTGGGTGACACCGCCCACCGGCTCGTCCCCGCGACCGACCGCGACGTCGCCGACCTGATCCGCTCCATCAGGGCGGCTCCGGTGCTGTTCGGCTGGCGAGGCTCCGCGCCGGCGGACACCACGGCGCTCGAAGAGCTCCTGCTGAGGGTGTCCAGGCTGGTCGACGACCACCCCGAGGTGGTGTCGGTGGCCCTCGAACCCGTGGTCGTGGCCACCCACGGCCTGACGGTGCTCGGAGCGAGCGTCCGGCTGGCGCCGCCCCCCGCGCGCGGTGACCTCGGCCCCCGGACGCTCCCCAGCTACTGAAGCTGTCCGCGGCCCGCCCGGGGACTCGCCCACGGCGTCCCCGGCAGCCACCGGCCCCCCGTAGGATGGTCCTCATGGCTAAGACCGGTACGACGACCCAGGGGCTGCGCGCGGCGATCGAGCGCAGCGGCTACTACCCGGCCCTCGTGGCCGAGGCTGTGGAGGCCGCCGTCGGCGGTGAGCCGGTCGCTTCGTACCTGGTGCACCAGGAGACCACCTTCGACTCCAACGAGGTCCGCCGTCACGTCACGGTCCTCGTCCTCACGGACACCCGCTTCATCGTCAGCCACACCGACGAACAGGCGGCCGACACCAGCTCCCCGACGCCGTACGCCACGACGTCCACCGAGTCGGTCAAGCTCGACCGCATCTCCTCCGTCGTCGTCAGCCGTGTGGTCGCCGACCCCGAGAAGTACGTGCCCGGCACCCTGCCCCGCGAGGTCGTCCTGACCATCGGCTGGGGCGCGGTCTCCCGCATCGACCTCGAACCCGCCGCCTGCGGCGACCCCAACTGCGAAGCGGACCACGGCTACACCGGCAGCTCCACCGCCGACGACCTCAGCCTGCGGGTCAGCGAGGCCGGCGACGGCCCGGACACCGTGCGCCAGACCCTGGCGTTCGCCCAGTCCCTCTCCGAGGCCACGGCCGCGACCGCCGCGGCCACCCGCTGATGGCACAGCCCGTCTGGCAGGAGGAACCCGTACCGCTCGCCCCGGAGTCCGCCCCGGCACCGGAGTACGGCAGCGGCTCGCTCGCCGACCTGCTGCCCACACTCGTCGCCGGACAGGGCGTCCCCGGCTTCGAGGCGTCGATCCCCGAGCTCGCCCCCGCCGACCGCAACTGCGTCTTCCTGATCGACGGCCTCGGCTGGGAGCAGATCAAGGCCCACCCCGACGAGGCGCCCTTCCTGCACTCCCTGCTCCCCACCTCCCGCGGCAACACCGGGCGTCCGCTCACCGCCGGCTTCCCGTCCACCACGGCGACCTCGCTCGCCTCCGTCGGCACGGGCCTGCCCCCGGGCGAGCACGGGCTGCCCGGCTACACGGTGCGCAACCCCGACGCGGGCGCGCTGATGAACCAGCTCCGCTGGAAGCCATGGACCGAACCCAAGGTCTGGCAGCCGCACCCCACGGTCTTCGCCCTCGCCGACGCCGCGGGCGTACGCACGGCCCAGGTCTCGGCCCCCGGCTTCGAACAGACCCCGCTCACCAAAGTCGCCCTCAGCGGCGGTTCCTTCCTCGGCCGCCTCACCGGCGAGGACCGGATGGACCTGGCCGCCGAGCGGCTCGCCGCGGGGGACCGGTCGCTCGTCTACACCTACTACAGCGAGGTCGACGGCCAGGGGCACCGCCACGGCGTCGACTCCGACGCCTGGCGCGGCCAGCTGATGTACGTCGACGGGCTCGCCAGGCGCCTCGCGGAACAGCTGCCGCCGCGCTCGGCGCTCTACATCACCGCCGACCACGGGATGATCGACATCCCGTTCGACGAGGCCTCCCGGATCGACTTCGACGAGGACTGGGAGCTCGGCGCCGGGGTCGCCCTGCTCGGCGGCGAGGGCCGAGCCCGCCACGTCTACGCCGTACCGGGAGCGGAGTCCGACGTGCTCACCGTCTGGCGAGAGGTGCTCGGCGAGCAGTTCTGGGTGGCGAGCCGCGACGAGGCCGTCGCCGCCGGCTGGTTCGGCCCGAGGATCGACGAGCGGGTGCACGGCAGGATCGGTGATGTCGTCGCCGCGGCCCATGACGACGTGGTGATCACCGCCTCGGTCAACGAGCCCAACGAGTCCGCCATGGTGGGCATGCACGGCTCCCTGACGCCCGTGGAACAGCTCGTGCCGCTCCTCGAAGTACGTTCGTAACCCCCTCCCCCCGTCGCACCACACCCCGAAAGGCGCCCGACCCCTCATGCCCGAGCTCGTGTTCTTCTCCGGAACGATGGATTGCGGAAAGAGCACCCTGGCTCTCCAGATCGGCCACAACAGGTCGGCACGCGGGCTCCAGGGAGTGATCTTCACCAGGGACGACAGGGCGGGGGAGGGGAAGCTCTCCTCGCGCCTCGGCCTGGTGACGGAAGCGGTCGAGGCCGCGACCGGAATGGACCTCTACGCCTACCTGGTGGCCGAACTGTCCAAGGGCGGCCGGATCGACTACGTGATCGTGGACGAGGCGCAGTTCCTCGCCCCGGATCAGATCGATCAGCTGGCGCGGGTCGTGGACGACCTGGAGATGGACGTCTTCGCGTTCGGGATCACCACGGACTTCCGCACGAAGCTGTTCCCCGGCTCGCAGCGGCTGATCGAGCTCGCCGACCGTATAGAGACGCTCCAGGTCGAGGCGATGTGCTGGTGCGGGGCGCGTGCCACCCACAACGCGCGCACCGTGGACGGCGAGATGGTGACGGAGGGCGAGCAGGTGGTCGTCGGCGATGTGAACCGGCCCGCGGAGGTCGGTTACGAGGTGCTGTGCCGGCGCCACCACCGCCGTCGACTGACCAGCGCCGCCGCGAACGCCGGGACACTCTCCCCGGACGTCCTGCCGGTCCCCCGGACCTGACCGGACATCGCCGCCCCTGTCGGGGCACGGGACGGCAACAGGCGTACGCCCGCCTTCCGTCGCGCTGCCCGCCTACTGTGGAGTCCGCACAAGTCCCCTGAAGCCAGGAGGAGTTCCCCTTGACGACTCTGCCCGACCGGCCGAACACCGCGCTGCTCGTCATCGATGTCCAGAAAGGGGTCATGGCAGGTGCCCACGACCGTGACGGCGTGATCGCGAACATCGACACCCTTGTGGGCAAGGCCCGAGCCGAGGACGTCCCGGTGCTCTGGGTCCAGCACTCCGCCGAAGACCTCGTGCGGGCCAGCGAGCCCTGGGAGTACGTGCCGGAGCTGGTCCGGCACGAGACGGAGCCGCTCGTCCACAAGATCCACGGCGACTCCTTCGAGGACACCGACCTGGAGGCGCTGCTCGCCGAGCGCGGCGTGGGCCGGCTCGTCGTGACCGGTGCGCTGAGCGACGGGTGCATCCGCGCGACGCTGCACGGCGCGTTCGTCCGCGGATACGACGTGACGCTGGTCGGCGACGCGCACACCACGCAGGACCTCACGCGGTACGGCGCACCGGCCCCGGAGCAGGTGATCGCCCACACCAACCTCTACTGGCGGTGGCAGAGCGGCCCCGGACGCCGTGCGGCCACGGTCGGCACGCCCGATGTGAAATTCACGGCGCACGCGGGCTGAGCCACCCCCACGCCAGAGTTGTTCCGCCGACCGGTCCGCGTGCGGCGGCAGACGCGCCGCTGCCCGGCCGAGCGCCCCTCGCGGGGCTTCGGCCGGGCAGCGGGAGGTACCACGCGGTTCTACTCGCCGTGGCCGTACTCCTCGCCCTTGCCGTCGTCGTGGCTCTCGTGGTGCCCGCCCTTGCGGTCCTGGTGGCCGCCGCCGTTGACGCAGGTGTTGCCGGCGCTGGGGTTCAGCGCGCCGATGATGTTCAGCGAGTTCCCGCACACGTTGATGGGAATGCTGATGGGGATCTGGACGACGTTTCCGGACAGCACGCCCGGGGAGCCGTAGGCGACGCCCTGGGCGCCCGCGTCGGCGCTCGCCGTGCCCGCTCCGGCGAACAGCATGGCACCTGCCGCGACGGCGACGGCCGCGCTTCCGATCTTGAACATGTACTCTCCCGCATCGTGTGGACGCCGCCGCCTCACGCGACGGCTCCCCTCACCCTGTGGGTTCGTCCCGCCTGAGTCCCCCGACGCGCCTGTCCGGTGCGGCCAATCCCCTCAATGGCCCCGCGTCCATCGGGTGGCACATCGCGACGCGAGGGCCTGGGGCGGCGGTCGCGCCGCTGCCGCGCGACGCCCGGTGTCCGTCTCCGTGCCGGCCGGGAGCTCAGCTGTCCGAAGGCCGGACGATCGTGAACACCGCGCCCTCCGGGTCCGACACCGTCGCCAGCCGGCCGGTGGACCCCTCCCTCGGCGGATGCAGCACATGTCCGCCGAGCTCCACCACGCGCGCCGCTGCCGCGTCGGTGTCGGCGACCTGGAAGTAGGTCATCCAGTGCGGCCCCCGGTCGCGCGGAAGCGCGTGCCCCACACCGTGCAGGGCGGCCACCGGCCGGCCCTCGATGTGCAGGGTCTGGTAGTCGAAGTCAGCCGAGACGACCGCCTCGGTGCCGAACCCGAACACCATCTGGTAGAACTTCGCGACCGAGGCGGTCTCCCGGGTCACCAGCTCGTTCCACACCGGGGAGCCCGGGGTCCCCGCGACGGCGGTACCGAGGTGTTCGGCGGCCTGCCAGACACCGAACACCGCGCCGCTCGGGTCGGAGGCGATCAGGAGCCTGCCCGCGTCCCCCGCGGTGAGGGGTCCGACGGCCACCGTCCCGCCGCAGGAACGGATCGCCTCCGCGGTGGCGTCCGCGTCGTCGGACGCGAGGTAGGTGGTCCAGGCGATCGGAAGATGACGTCCGGCAGGCAGCTGCCCGATGCCGGCGACCTCCCCGCCGGACAGCAACGCGCGGACGTACGGCCCCAGCTGATCGGGACCGGGGCGGAACTCCCAGCCGAACAAGCGGCTGTAGAACTCCTGGGTGGCGGACAGTCCGTGCACGATCAGACTCACCCAGCACGGTGTTCCGGGCGGGCGCCGGGTGGCAGCCTCGGTCATCTTCCACTCTCTCCTCGTACCTTCGGGGTGAGGCCGCACGGGGGGACGAGGTCCGTACGACTCCAGCGGTACGCATACGGGCGCGTACGCTCCGTGCAGATGCTCGCACCACTGAGGCCGTGAGGCACCCCGGCCGCGCCGCGTTTTCCGGCCCCGGCTCAGCTCGCGGACCGTTTTGATGCGGTACATCCATTTAGGTGCGTCGTCTTGCGGAGCTGCGCGAAGATGGCACCCATGAAGCCCATCATCACGTCATCCGAATACATGAGCGAGTCGACCGGGCAGCGTCCGCCGGTGCTCCTGGACATCCGCTGGCAGCTGGGCGGACCCGACGGCCGCGCCGACTACGAGGCGGGGCACATCCCCGGCGCGGTGTACGTCGATCTCGACACCGAGCTCGCCGGCCCGGCGGGCGGCGGAGGCCGTCATCCGCTGCCGGACCCCGAGGCGTTCGGTGCCGTGATGCGACGCGCGGGAGTCGGCTGCGCCACCCCGGTCGTGGTCTACGACGGCGGGCAGGGCTGGGCGGCTGCCCGGGCCTGGTGGCTGTTGCGCTGGGCCGGTCACCAGGACGTCCGGGTGCTGGACGGCGGCCTCGCCGGGTGGCCGGGCGAGCTGACCACCACGGTTCCGGAGCCGGCCGAGGGCGACTTCAGGCCCGAGCCGGGCGGACTCGGGCTGCTGGACGCCGACGCGGCCGCGGGCCTGGCCCGCTCGGGCCTGCTGCTCGACGCCCGGGCCGCGGAGCGTTACCGCGGGGACGTCGAACCCATCGACCGGGTCGGCGGCCACATTCCCGGAGCGGTGTCCGCCCCGACCACGGAGAACGTCGACGACAAGGGTTACTTCCTGCCCGCCCCGTCGCTGGCCTCCCGCTTCGCTGAGCTGGGAGCGGACGCCTCCACCGAGGTCGGTGTCTACTGCGGTTCCGGTGTCTCCGGGGCGCATCAGGTCCTGGCGCTGGAGCTCGCCGGGCACCGCGCCGCCCTCTACGCCGGGTCCTGGTCGGAGTGGTCCTCGGACGAGTCCCGCCCCGTCGCCACGGGCCCGAACCCGTTCTGACGGCCCCTGGCCTCTGTCGTTCGGGTCATACCGGATCAGGGAACGGGAGGGGGCCCGTACGCGACTGCGTACGGGCCCCCTCCCGTTCGTTCACCCGCCCACGGGCGCGATCATTCCTGCTTCTTGCGGCGTGTGCCGAAGACGATCTCGTCCCAGCTGGGCACGGCCGCACGGCGCCCCGGGCGCACGCCGTCGGCCTCGGCCTGCCGGTCCGTCGTCCCGGTCAGACGGTCGCGGTGCCCGGCGACCGCCCGCGGCATCAGGACGTCGGCGTACGCGGCTCCGGCGGACGCCGCGGCGGCCGGCGGTTCGTCCGCCTCGGTCTCCTCCTGGGCGGCGGGCTCGAGGGCCGGCGGTTCCGGCTGGGCGGGCCGCTCGGGCACGACCATGTCGCCGCGGAAGCTCGGGACCGCCTCCAGGAGGCTCGTCAGGGAGTCACGCTCACCGGCGGAGCCGCTGACGCGCTCCTCCGGCTCCGGCGCGGAGGGCGCCGGCCGCTCGATCTGCCGGTCCAGCGAACGGTCCAGAGGCCGGTCGCGCGGGAGCCGGGCGATCCGGGGCACGAACGGGAAGCTCGGCTCCGGGGCGGCGACGTCGTCGGTCTCGCCGATCAGCGAGCGCGCCTCGTCGTCGACGGCCTGCACCAGCCGTCGCGGGGGGTCGTACGTCCAGCTCGCCGAATGCGGTTCCCCCGCCACTCGATAGACGAGGAGGACCTCCCAGGTGCCGTCGTCCCGGCGCCAGGAATCCCACTGGACGGTCTCCCGGTCGGCGCCGCGCAGGAGCAGCCGCTCCTGGACCGCCTCGCCGAGCTGGGGACCGGTGTTCTCGCCGGGGCGGCGCACCGGCGTCTTCCGGGCGCGCTCGGCCATGAACGCACGCTCCGCGAGCACCGGGCCCTCGAAGCGGCGTACCCGGTCCACCGGGATCCCGGCGAACTGGGCGACCTCCTCGGCGGAGGCACCGGCACGTATACGCGCCTGGATGTCGCGCGGGCGGAGATGGCTCTCCACCTCGATCTCGATCTGGCCGAGCCGGGCGCGGTCGTTGCGCACGGCGGCACGCAGCCGCTCATCGATCGGAAGCGTGTACTCCGTGCTGTCCGCAGCCTTGAGCACCAGTCGTGTGCCGTCGTTCGAGACGGCCACGACACGCAGTTCGGGCATGGGAACCTCCCGGGTGGTGCCTGCCGACGTCACGTGCGTCGCTGCTTCCGCTAGTCGAGTGTGACCTGCCCGGGTTCAGCCTGCCACAACGTTTCCAAGTTACCCGGCGTGTCGGGCCTTGGCCCTGGAACGCCGGGATGGCACGGTTGCCTGTTTGCGGCGCGGAGTGACCGGTTGGTCGCTCCGTGCAGCAGGCGCCCGTGCGATGCCGCGGCGCCGCCGGTTCGGGAGCCTCCTCCGGCCCCCTCCCGCAGGTCCCGGACACCGTCAGGGAGTCCGGCCCCCAGGGCTCGCCACAGTACTCCATTCGGGCCACCTGGGTGGACCGGCGCGCCGTCGAACTTGTCGCCGGGCACGGGAGTTGGACTACCCCGTCGCGCGGGACATCCCTCCCATCCGTGTGCTGCTTCACACAATCTCCAGAAATGGAACTATCGCGTTCGCTCAAATGTCCCTTACTGGTGCAAGGTGGGGTAGTTGTCTAGCAGGGGCTGATCATGGTTCAGAAGCCGCAGGGTGATGCGGAAAAGAAGGAAGGGCGCATAGATCTCAGTCTGCCGCAGGTCGCGGGCAGCGCTCTCGCCGCGGTGGCCGCGGCGGTGATGGCCTCGCAGCTCGGTGTCTACGGGACCATCGCTGGCGCCGGTGTGATGAGCGTGGTGGCCACCTGCGGGGGCTCGGTCTTCCAGCACTTCTTCCGCCGTACCGGCGAGCAGATCCGCGAGGTCACCGTCCAGGTCAAGCACCCGGCGGGCCGTCAGGTCACCGTGCGCACCAGGGAGACGTACCCCGCGTCGCGGCGCCCCGAGGACGAGGCCACACGGATGCTGCGCACGGTGGATCCCGGCGCCGACCGCACGACGGTGCTCCGGCAGGTCCGGCCCGGCGGCGCGGAGACGGACGCGGAGCGCACGACGGTGCTCCGGCAGGTGCCGGCCGACGGAGGCCAGGACGGTGCAGGGGCGGACGGGACCGGAGCGGACGACTCCTGGTCGCACGCCCGTACCCATGGAACCCGGGTCCGGGGCTGGAAGAGGTCCGCGCTCGCGGCCACCGGGGTCTTCGTCCTGTCGATGGCGGGGATCACCGTGTACGAGATGGCCTCCGGCCACGACCTTGGAGGCAACGGAGGCACCACCATCGGCTCCGTCGTGAGCGGCGAACGCCGCGGCGGGACAGGAACACCGCCGTCCCCTTCCGGCACCCCGGACACGGGGACGGGCGAGGACGACGGGACGGACCCGGGCAGCGGGGACGCCACGTCTCCGGCTACGGGAACCGAACCCGGCGGCGGCCGAAGCGCTTCCCCCACACCCGGCGAAGGGGACACGGCCACCGAACCCGCCCCCGCCCCCTCGGCCTCCGAAGGGGCCACCACGCCGGAGACCACCGCTCCGACGACCCCGGACACCGGGAGCACGCCCCCGCCGGCGCCGGATCCGAGCGGCGCCGGCCAGGCACCCGAACAGCAGGACGGGGCGGGCGCGGACGCGGACCGGTGACCCCGGTCCGCGAGGACGCGTACGGGCTCAGCCCCCGAGGACCCGGCGCAGGTAGTCGTTGGCGAAGAGCCGGTCGGGGTCGAGCCGGTCGCGCACGGCGGTGAACTCGCCGAACCGGGGGTAGGCCCGGGAGAGGTAGTCGGCGTCCCGGGTGTGGAGCTTCCCCCAGTGGGGGCGTCCCTCGTGGGCTGTCATGATCCGCTCCACCGCGGTGAAGTACGCGTGGTGCGGGGTTCCGCGGTACAGGTGCACCGCGATGTAGGCGCTCTCGCGACCCGAGGCGGTCGAGAGCGCGATGTCGTCCGCGGGCGCCGTACGGACCTCCACGGGGAAGCTGATCCGCAGCGGTGAGCGCTCCACCATGGCCTTGAGCTCGCGCAGGGCGCCGACGGCGGCCTCGCGGGGCAGGGCGTACTCCATCTCCACGAAGCGCACGCGCCGGGGACTGGTGAACACCTTGTAGGGGATGTCGGTGTACGTACGGGCGGACAGGGCGCGGCTGGAGATCCTGGCGATGGCGGGGATCGTCCCCGGGGCCGCCCGGCCGACCGAACAGGCGAGCTGGAAGATCCCGTTGGAGAGGAGTTCGTCCTCGATCCAGCCGCTGATCCGGCCAGGAGGCGCCACCGGACCCGAACTGCGGTTGTTGCGCTTGGTGTTGCAATTGCCGGTGTGCGGGAACCAGTAGAACTCGAAGTGCTCGTTCTCGGCGACCAGCTGATCGAAATCGGCGGTGACACGGTCGAAGGGCATCGGTTCCTCGCGTGCCGTGAGGAGGAAGACGGGCTCGACGGCGAACGTGACCGAGGTGACCACGCCGAGGGCCCCGAGGCCGACCCTCGCCACGGCGAAGACGTCCGGATTCTCCTCGGCCGAGCAGCGCAGTACCGAGCCGTCGGCGGTGACCAGTTCCAGCGCGCGTATCTGCGCGGAGATCGACGCCGAGTCGCGGCCCGTGCCGTGGGTGCCCGTGGAGATGGCACCGGCGACCGTCTGCTCCATGATGTCGCCCATGTTCGTGAGGGAGAGCCCCTCCCGGGCGAGCGCCGCGTTGAGACGCTTCAGCGGGGTGCCGGCCTCGACCGTCACCGTCATCGCCGTCCGGTCGATGTCCCGGATTCCGGTCAGCAGATCCGGTCGTATCAGGACGCCGTCGGTGGCCGCGGTCGTGGTGAAGGAATGGCCGGTGCCGACGGGCTTGACGGTCAGCCCCTCCGCGGCGGCCCTGCGCACCACGTCGGCGAGCTCGTCGACGGAGGCGGGGGACGCGACCCGGGCGGGCCGGGCGGTGACGTTTCCCGCCCAGTTACGCCACGTGCTCGCCGTCCGTGCGTAGGTGTCGGTCATCTTGCCCGCGCCCTCCCCTAGGAACCGGCTCCGCGAGCCGGCGATACCCCAGGAGCGCCACCGCGGCCGCGGCCGCTCCCGCCACGACGGGCACCACGTACCCCGACTCCGCCCCGTGGGCGTCGACCACCCAGCCGGCGGCGGAGGAGCCGAGCGCCACTCCGACCGCGAGTCCGGTACTGGTCCAGGTCATGCCCTCGGTCAGCTCGGTGCGGGGTACGTGCTGCTCGACGAGAGCCATCGTGGTGACCATCGTCGGTGCGACGGCGAGGCCCGCGGCGAAGAGCGCCACGGCCAGGAACGGCAGGCTCCCGGCCAGTTGGAGGGGGATCATACTCACGGCCATCGCGCACACTCCCACCAGCCACCGCCCGGACGCCTCTCCCCGCAGGTGCAGCAGTCCGAAGACCGCTCCGGCCAGACAGGAGCCCAGCGCGTAGACGGCGAGCACGAGGCTCGCGGCCGCCTTGTGCCCCCTCTCCTCGGCGAAGGCCACCGTCACCACGTCGATCCCCCCGAAGATCGCTCCCGTGGCGACGAAGGTGACCACCAGGACCTGGAGGCCCCTCGACCGCAGCGCCGATCCGCCGGTGCGGGTCTCCTTCGGGTGGGGCCGGGGCTCGGTCGCCCGCTGGGCCGTCAGCCAGAAGACCCCGACGAGCAGGAACACCCCGGCGAGCAAGGGCCCCGCCTCCGGGAACCAGGCGGTGGACAGGCCGATCGAGACGATGGGCCCGAAGATGAAGCACACCTCGTCGACGATCGACTCCCAGGAGTACGCAGTGTGCAGAAGCCGCCCGGAACCCCGGTGGATCGCGGCCCAGCGCGCCCGGACCATCGATCCGAGGCTGGGGACGCAGCCCGCCCCCACGGCGAAGACGAACAGGGTCCAGTCCGGGAACCGCTGCTGGGCGCAGATCAGCAGCCCCGCGACCGCCGCACCGGCGAACAGCGCGACGGGGCGCAGCACCCGGCGCTGCCCGTGCCGGTCGACCAGCCGCGAGACCTGGGGGCCCATGACCGCCGCGGCCATGGCCAGCGTCGCCGAGAGTGCCCCGGCCAGGCCGTAGCGCCCGGTGAGCTGGGAGACCATCGTCACCACCCCGATGCCCATCATCGAGAGCGGCATCCTGCCCAGGAACCCGGCCGCCGAGAATTTCACGGTTCCCGGGGCCTCGAAGACGGCGCGGTAGGGGCTGGGCAAGGGGGACTCCGGAAGGGCCTGTCAGGTGTGCGAGGGCCGACACAGCTTACGGGCCCCGCCGCGCCGTGGCCCCGGCGACGGCGGTTGCCGCACCGTCGCCGCCGGGTGGCAGGATCGGGTGCATGTCCGATCCGCGTGATCCCGCTCCGTACGACGCCCTCCTGCTGCTCTCCTTCGGCGGTCCCGAAGGCCCCGACGACGTGGTCCCGTTCCTCGCGAACGTGACCCGCGGCCGGGGCATCCCCGAAGAACGGCTCAAGGAGGTCGGCAAGCACTACTTCCTCTTCGGCGGCGTGAGCCCGATCAACGCCCAGAACAGGGCGCTGCTCGACGCGCTGCGCGAGGACTTCGCCCACCACGGCCTCGAACTGCCGGTGTACTGGGGCAACCGCAACTGGGCCCCCTACCTGACCGACACCCTGCGCGAGATGGTCACGGACGGGCACCGCCGGATCGCCGTGCTCGCGACCAGCGCCTACGCCTCCTACTCGGGCTGCCGCCAGTACCGCGAGAACCTCGCGGAGTCACTGTCCGTGCTGGAGGCCGAGGGGCTCCCGGTCCCGCGGGTGGACAAGCTGCGGCACTACTTCAACCACCCGGGATTCGTCCGGCCCATGGTCGACGGCGTACTGGCCTCCCTGGCCGAGTTCCCCGAGGACGTCAGGGCGGGGGCGCACCTCGCGTTCACCACGCACTCCATCCCGACGGCGGCGGCCGACACCTCGGGCCCGGTGGAGACCCACGGCGAGGGCGGTTCGTACGTCGCCGAGCACCTGGACGTGGCCAGACTGATCACGGAGGCAGTCCGCGAGGAGACGGGTGTCGAGCATCCGTGGCGGCTCGTCTACCAGTCGCGCAGCGGCGCTCCCCACATCCCGTGGCTCGAGCCCGACATCTGCGACCACCTGGAGGCGCTCCACGGCGAGGGAGTCCCCGCCGTCGTGATGGCCCCCATCGGCTTCGTGTCGGACCACATGGAGGTGCTGTACGACCTCGACACCGAGGCCACGGCGAAGGCCGCCGAGCTCGGACTGCCGGTACGCCGCTCCGCCACGGTGGGGGCGGACCCCCGGTTCGCCGCCGCGGTGCGTGAGCTCGTCCTGGAGCGGGCCGCCGCCGAACAGGGCCGCGCCGCCACCCCCTGCGCCCTGGGAGCACTGGGCGCGTCCCATGACCTGTGCGCGGTGAACTGCTGCCCGGCCAGGGCGCCCAAGCCCGCGGCGGCGGGCGCCGACAGCCCGTTCTGAGTCCCTGCTCCCCGAACCCGATCTCCCGCCGGGCGGCGCGCACACGGCCCGCCCGGCCCCGCGACACACTCTGGAGCGCTGTGACCGACCCACTCCTGTCCGAACTGCTCGATCTCGCCCTGGAGGCGGCCCGCAGGGCGGGCGCCCTCCTGCGCGACGGCCGCCCCGCCGACCTCGGGGTGGCGGCGACGAAGTCCAGCCCGATCGACGTCGTCACCGAGATGGACATCGCGGCGGAGAAGCTGATCACCGGCTACCTCTCCGAGCGCCGCCCCGACGACGGCTTCCTCGGCGAGGAGGGCGCCAGCTCCGCGGGCAGCAGCGGCATCCGCTGGGTCATCGACCCGCTCGACGGCACCGTGAACTATCTGTACGGCCTTCCCACCTGGTCCGTCTCCATCGCCGCCGAGCGGGACGGCGAACGGGTCGTCGGCGTGGTGGAGGCTCCCATGCGCGGCGAGACCTACCACGCGGTGCTCGGCGGCGGAGCCTACGGGAACGGTGACCCGCTGCGCTGCCGCCCCGCGGCACCCCTCGACCAGGCCCTGGTGTCGACCGGCTTCAACTACGTCACCGAGGTACGCACCCACCAGGCGGCGGTGGCCCAGCGCCTGATCCCCCTGCTGAGGGACATCAGGCGGGGCGGTTCGGCCGCCGTCGACCTCTGCGACGTCGCGGCCGGCCGGCTCGACGGCTACTACGAGCGCGGACTGCACCCGTGGGACGTCGCCGCGGGTGACCTGATCGCCCGGGAGGCGGGCGCCCTCACCGGAGGCAGGCCCGGGCGGCCCGGGGACGGCGACCTGACCGTCGCGGCCTCCCCCGGCGTCTTCGAACCGCTGCAGGCGCTGCTCGAGGAGTTCGGCGCCTGGCACGACTGAGGCCCCGGAGGCGGCTCCGGCAGGCCGCCAGGCCGCCCCGTCAGGCGACCTGAACCCACCTGACGACTCCTGGACGCACTGGAGGGCCTCGGGGATCCACAACGGATCCCCGAGGCCCTCCAGTGGCGGCTCAGACGCTCGAAGCGCCGATTTCCACGCCGTGCTCGGCGGCCAGGCGGTGCAGGTCGTCAAGCTCTCCCTGCTCGACGTCCGCGAGGAAGTCGTCGCCCGTCTCGCGAGCCTTGGTGAGGTCGGATTCGGTGGTCCTGATCCGTTGCAGCAGACCTGCGGTGAAAGCGTCCATGAAGCGCCCCCTCGTCGTGGGTCGGTGGCACGGGGGTGTGCCCGGTGGTCCTCCGGTCCGCGGACCGGAGTGCGGGTGATCACGCAGTCCCTCTGGAAGCAGGACGGGCTGTGGTACGCCACATGCATGGCGTGATCGCGGGTGTGAGACCGTCCTCCCCGCCGCGGAACGGGCGGAAACCTCAACTGGCCCGTGAATCCGATCGATTCCCGGAGCACCCGCCCCCGTCGCACCCGCCTTACCGCCGGTTTATGCGTGTAACGGGCAGGATGGACGCGCACAGTCGGTGCCGCCGGCGTGCGGGCGAGCGGCCGGAACGAGGGCCGCTCGCCGTTTTTCGGACATCTAGGGAAGGACTGCGCCGTGCGCGTACTCGTCGTCGAGGACGAGCAGCTGCTCGCCGATGCGGTGGCCACCGGGCTGCGCCGGGAGGCGATGGCCGTGGACGTCGTCTACGACGGAGCGGCGGCCCTCGAACGCGTCGGGGTCAACGACTACGACGTCGTCGTGCTCGACCGGGACCTCCCGGTGGTGCACGGGGACGACGTCTGCCGCAGGATCGTCGAGCTGGGCATGCCCACCCGGGTGCTGATGCTCACGGCGTCCGGCGACGTCAGCGACCGCGTCGAGGGCCTCGAGCTCGGCGCGGACGACTACCTGCCCAAGCCCTTCGCGTTCAGCGAGCTGACCGCCCGCGTACGCGCCCTGGGGCGCCGCACCACGGTCGCCCTGCCGCCCGTGCTGGAGCGGTCAGGCATCAAGCTCGACCCCAACCGCCGCGAGGTCTTCCGCAACGACCAGGAGATCCAGCTGGCCCCGAAGGAATTCGCCGTCCTGGAGGTCCTGATGCGCAGCGAGGGCGCGGTCGTCTCGGCCGAGCAGCTGCTCGAGAAGGCCTGGGACGAGAACACCGACCCCTTCACCAACGTGGTCCGGGTGACGGTCATGACCCTGCGGCGCAAGCTCGGCGAGCCGCCCGTCATCGTCACCGTCCCCGGCTCCGGATACCGGATCTGAGGGCATGATGGCAGCGTCCCAGGGGCCGGTCACGGCCCCTCCGAAGCCGACGTGGGAGCCCAAGCAGCAGGACGGTCCGTACCCCTGGCTGCGTCCCACCATCCGGATACGGCTCACCCTGCTCTACGGCGGCATGTTCCTGATCGCCGGCATCCTGCTGCTCTCGATCATCTACATGCTGGCCGCCCAGGCCCTGAACGTGGGCAGCGACCTGCCGTTCCAGGTCGTGAACGGGCAGGTCACCAGCGAGGTGTGCGACCTGCCGACGAAGGCGAGCCCGGCGGACTTCAACGCGGCGATGAACGCCTGCGTCAACCGCCAGCGCGAGCACGCGCTCGACTCCCTGCTCAACCGCTCCCTGCTCGCCCTGGTGGGCCTCAGCATCATCGCGTTCGCCTTTGGGTACGCGATGGCGGGCCGCGTGCTCTCCCCGCTCGGCAGGATCACCCGGACCGCCCGCCGCGTGGTGGGCACCGACCTCACGCGGCGGATCGAGCTCGACGGGCCGGACGACGAGCTGAAGGAGCTCGCCGACACCTTCGACGAGATGCTCGACCGCCTGGAGCGCGCCTTCACGGCCCAGCAGCGGTTCGTCGGGAACGCCTCGCACGAGCTGCGCACACCGCTGGCGATCAACCGGACGCTGCTCGAGGTCCATCTCTCGGATCCCGAGGCGTCGCCGGAGCTGCACCAGCTGGGCCGGACCCTGCTGGCCACCAACGAGCGCAGCGAGCAACTGGTCGAAGGGCTGCTGCTGCTCGCCCGGAGCGACAACCAGATCATCGAGCGCAAGCCCGTGGACCTCGCCGAGGTCGCGGACCGGGCCATCGACCAGGCCAGGGCCGAGGCGGCCGCCAAGGGGGTCGAGGTGCGCGGCGAGCGCGCCCAGGCCGTCGTTCTCGGCAACGGGGTCCTCCTGGAGCGCATCGCGCTCAACCTCGTCCAGAACGCCGTGCGCTACAACGTGGCGGAGGACGGCTGGGTGGAGGTCTCCACCGAGCTCCAGCACGGGCAGGCGGTGCTGGTCGTCTCGAACACCGGCCCCGTGGTGCCCGCCTACGAGATCGACAACCTCTTCGAGCCGTTCAGGCGGCTGCGCACGGAGCGGACGGGCAGCGACAAGGGCGTCGGGCTCGGCCTGTCGATCGCGCGATCCGTCGCGCGGGCGCACGGAGGCCGTATCATCGCGGAGCCCCGCGAGGGCGGTGGTCTCGTGATGCGCGTCACCCTGCCGGTCTGAGAGGCTTCACGTGGTGACGTCGCATTCGATGACTCTGTTCGCTTTGGGCGGAATTTTCGAACCGTGTTCCCCTTCCGCCCCTGTGTGATCGATCACAGGAGCGAATTTCCACAGTTCTACTCTCCGTGATGGCATCTCCGCCCGAAAGCCTGGAAACGTCCGGGTTTCCGGGGGGCGATATCACGGGAAGTACACGGGGTGGCGCCCGTGAACCGCAGTAATCGGACCGTGTACGGTCCCCATCGCCACCCAAGCTGATCGCTCCTGAGGGATCCGGTTGGGTGTCGATTGAGTAACAGACCTTGATGTGAGGCAAAATCTCCGCCTCAGGTCGGGCACAAGTCCGGCCTCTCACGCGTTACGTGCGCTGAGACACCGCAGACACCCAAGAGGGGGAGAGCGACATGGCAACGGATTACGACACCCCACGCAAGACCGACGACGACGTCGATCAGGACAGCCTTGAGGAGCTCAAGGCCCGTCGGAGCGACAAGACGGCATCGGCCGTCGACGTCGACGAGTTCGACGCCGCAGAAGGACTGGAGCTGCCCGGCGCGGACCTCTCCAACGAGGAGCTGGCCGTACGGGTTCTGCCCAAGCAGGCCGACGAGTTCACCTGCATGAGCTGCTTCCTCGTCCACCACCGCAGCCAGCTGGCACGCGAGAAGAACGGCCAGCCCATCTGCCGCGACTGCGACTGAGGCCGGTCGGCCGTGGCAGGCGACACACCGTTCCGGAAGCGGCGCTTGCGGCGCACCAAGTCGTCGGAGGCCCGACAGGGCGGCGCAGTCCCGGCAGAGGGCGACAGCCCCGATGCCGAGCACCAGGCCGCCCTGCACGCCTCTCCCGGCACACCTGACGACGAGCGGGGCCGTCCGGCCTCGCTCGAAGCCATGGAGGCGGACGGCCGGTCCCGGGGGGCCGGTCAGGACCGACCGCCGTCCCCGGAGAACGCGGGGCGGCTGCACACACTGAAGCGAGGCGTGCGAAGGAGCAGGGAGAGCGCCAGAGCCGCCGTCGGCGTCGTCGCCGACCGCATCATCGACACGGCTCCCCGCATCCCCGTACGAGACCTCGCCACCCTGCGCCGGCAGTTCCCGGGGCTCGGTCCCGAGGAGCTCGCCGACAAACTCGTCGCAGGCGCGTGCGGCGCCACCGCCGCCGTCGGAGCGGGCATCGGGGCCGCGGCGATGATGCCCGTACCCCCGGCGATGCTCGCCGAGCTGGCGGCAGAGATCACCGGCGTCGCCGCCGTCGAGATGAAGCTCGTGGCCGAGCTCCACGAGGTCTACGGCCGCCGCCCCCCGGGCAACCTCGGGCAGCGCAGCACGGCGTACCTCACCGCCTGGACGGAGGAGCGCGGCATCGACGTCTCGCGCCCCACCACGCTCAACGCCGCCCTGGGCGGCCAGATGAAGCGCGAACTGCGTCAGCAGATCATGAAACGCACCGTGCGCGACCTGCCCAACCTCATCCCGTTCATGATCGGAGCGGCCGTCGGCGCGATGATGAACAGGCGGGACACCAGGAAGCTGGCCGACCGGGTCAGGAACGACCTGCGGCGCCACCAGGTGCCCTGGGACCGCCTCACGGAGCTTCCCCCCTTGGAACAGCCCTCACAGCCCGCCGAGGAGCTTCCCAAGGGCCTCGACGACCCCGGCCTCTGATCCGCGGACCGGAGGGCCTGCGCCGGCTTCCTCTGGGGCCGCCCGTCCCTCAGGCGGGTACGTGCGCGAGCGCCGCCACCAGGGCCTGCGGCTCCCGGGTCGACAGGTAGACGTACGGCGTCGGGTCGGCCGGGTCGGTCACCTTCACGCGCACCGCCGTCGGGATGTAGCTGCGCAGCAGCATGAACGCGCGGGTGTCCGCCTTGTACGTGCGCCAGGCGCGCGCTTCCTCCCCGTCGAGCACCTCGGCGTCACCGAGTGCCTCCAGCGGGATGCGGGCATCGCCCGCGACGAGTGCGCCGGCCACGACCCGGATCCGCGCGGAGCCGTAGGAACTCACGCCCGCGCACGCCGCGGCCGTACCGGCGACGAGGCCGCCGAGCATGGGCAGCAGGCCGATCGGCAGGAGCATCAGAGCGCAGGCGACGCCGATTCCGAACGCGATGAGCCACCACGAGCGGGGCGTGGTGAGACGTTCGTCGAAGGGAGGTGCGGAAGGCTGCATGGAAGCAAGCTTGGCACGGCGCGCCCCCCGGGCGGCGGCGCGGGTAAGGTCTGCGCCTGTGAGTGGAACATCTGCACGTCTGACACCCCCCGAAGGCGCGGTGGCGCCCGTCCGGCATCCCGACGCGCCCGCGCCCGGTGAGATCCTCGGCTCCCACTACGAACACTGTTTCGGCTGCGGGGGCGGTCAGCCGCACGGACTGCACCTCCAGACCACGGCCGGTGAGGGTGTGGGCGTCACCGCCGAGTTCACGGTGAAGCCCGCCCACCAGGGTGCACCGGGCCTCGCACACGGCGGGGTGCTGGCCACGGCGCTGGACGAGACCCTCGGCTCGCTGAGCTGGCTGCTGCGTGTCATCGCGGTGACCGGACGGCTGGAGACGGACTTCGTCCTGCCCGTCCCCGTGGGCACGGTGCTCTTCCTGGAGGCCGAGGTCACCGCCGTCGCGGGCCGGAAGATCTACTGCCGCGCCACGGGGCGGACCGGAGGCCCCGAAGGGCCTGTCGCGGTACGCGCGGAAGCCCTCTTCATCGAGGTCAAGGTCGACCACTTCATCGACAACGGACGGCCGGAGGAGATCCAGGCGGCCATGTCCGACCCGGACCAGTTGAGGCGCGCCCGCGCCTTCGAGGTGAACCCCTGATGCGCCATCCCGTCGACGTACTCATCCGCCGTACCGACCCGGACGTGCCGATCCCCGCCTACGGGCACCCGGGGGACGCCGGTGCCGACCTGGTCACCACCGAGGCCGCGGAACTCGCCCCCGGTGAGCGGGCGGTGCTCCCGACCGGGGTGTCGATCGCCCTGCCCGACGGGTACGCGGCCTTCGTGCACCCCCGCTCCGGCCTCGCGGCCCGCTGCGGAGTGGCCCTCGTGAACGCCCCAGGGACGGTCGATGCCGGGTACCGTGGGGAGATCAAGGTCATCGTGGTCAATCTCGACCCACGCGAGACCGTGAGGTTCGAACGGTTCGACCGGATTGCCCAACTGGTCGTCCAGCAGGTCGAGAAGGTGCGCTTCCACGAGGTGACGGAACTCCCCGGCTCGGCACGGGCCGGGGGAGGCTTCGGATCCACCGGCGGTCACGCCGCAGTGGACGGCGTCACGGGCGGTAACACCCAGGGTGGGAACAGCTACGCTTCGGTCGTATCCGACCGGGAAGGACGTTGACGTGTTCGGACGTCGCAAGAACAGTGGTTCCGCCAAGGACTCGGCGGACGAAGCGCGCGAGGCCGAGCAGGTCGCCGACGAGCTCGACGACACCGGGGCCGAGAGCGGCTCGCACCGCACGAACCTTCCGCCCGCACCCCGGCCCGACGGGCCGTGGGACAGCTCCGAGGTCTCCAGGCCCGGAGAGGGCCGCGTCGACCTCGGCGGCATCTTCGTGCCCGGCGTCGAGGGCATGGAGCTCCGGGTCGAGGTGGCCGGTGACGCCATCGTCGCCGCGACGGTCGTGCTGCGCGACAGCGCCATCCAGCTCCAGGCGTTCGCCGCTCCCAAGCGGGAGGGCATCTGGGGCGAGGTCCGCGAGGAGATCGCCTCCGGCATCACCCAGCAGGGCGGCGTGATCGACGAGGTCGAGGGCCCTCTCGGCTGGGAACTGCGTGCCCAGGTCCCCGTACAGCTCCCGGACGGCAAGAACGGCGTCCAGCTGGTGCGCTTCGTCGGTGTCGACGGACCGCGCTGGTTCCTGCGCGGAGTGATCTCCGGCCAGGGCGCGGTGCAGCCGGACGCCGCCGGGCTGCTGGAGACCGTCTTCCGCGACACCGTCGTGGTCCGCGGTGAGGGCCCGATGGCCCCGCGTGACCCGATCGTCCTGAAGCTTCCCGACGACGCCCAGATGGTGCCCGAGGGCGTGCAGCAGGAGGACCAGGAGAGCTCGAAGTTCTCCGGCGGCATGGGCCAGCTCCAGCGCGGACCGGAGATCACCGAGGTCCGCTGACGGCGACCGGGCCGTACCCGGAGGTGGGCCGCATCCCGGACAGGGGTGCGGCCCACCGGTCTTCCCGGTCCGTTGCCCGGGAGGGCACCCCCTGGGGATACTGGCGGCTGCCGAGCCGACCGTGGACGGCAGCCGCGCACCCATGGGGGAGAACGATGACACGGAGCAGCGACGCGAGCAGCGGCGCGGCCCTCGCCGAACGGCCGGCCGACGGACCGATGGTGCGGATCGAGGAGCTGCACCGGTCCTACGGCTCCGGAGCCGCAGCCGTGCACGCGCTGCGGGGCGTCTCCTTCGAGATCCCGCGCGGTGAGCTGGTCGCCCTCAAGGGCCGCTCGGGCTCGGGCAAGACCACCCTGCTCAACCTCGTGGGCGGGCTCGACACCCCCGACAGCGGCCGTATCACCGTCGACGGCACCGACCTCTCGGGGCTGGGCGAGGACGGTCTGCTGGAGCTGCGCAGGGACCGGATCGGCTTCATCTTCCAGTCGTTCGGGCTGATCCCGATCCTGACCGCGGCGGAGAACGTCGGCGTGCCCATGCGGCTGCGCAGGACCGACCCGCACGAGCGCGAGGAGCGGGTGGCGCTGCTGCTCTCCCTGGTCGGTCTGGGCGACCACGCCCAGCAGCGCCCCGGTGAGCTCTCCGGTGGCCAGCAGCAGCGCGTGGCCATCGCCCGCGCACTGGCCAACCGCCCGGCTCTCCTGATCGCCGACGAGCCCACCGGACAGCTCGACGCGGAGACCGGGCTCGCGGTCATGCAGCTGCTGCGCGCGGTCGTACGGGGTGAGGGCGTCACCGTGCTCGTCGCCACCCACGACCCGCAGCTGCTCGGCTTCGCCGACCGGGTCCTGGAACTCAGCGACGGTCACATCGTGGAACACCCGCAGACGTGAGGACCGGCCCCGGCGGCCGCCCCATCAGAATCGCGTCAATACGGACCCCCTCGCACGACCCATGTCCTATATGCCCGAATTTCGCGGGGTAACTTCGTGAACGGCTCCCGTGTCGGCGGAAGCCCGTTCAGAGAAGACAATGGGGCCATGGCACGCGGCAAGCTTCGGATCTACCTGGGTGCGGCACCCGGCGTCGGCAAGACGTACGCGATGCTGGCCGAGGCCCACCGCAGGGTGGAACGGGGCACGGACTGCGTCGTCGCGATCGTCGAACACCACGACCGGCCGCGCACCGAGGTCCTGCTCCACGGCCTGGAGCAGGTCCCGCGCCACGAGATCGAGTACCGTTCCGCGGTCTTCGCCGAGATGGACGTCGACGCGGTCCTGCGGCGGGCACCGGCGGTCGCGCTCGTCGACGAACTGGCCCACACCAACGTGCCCGGATCCCGCAACGCGAAGCGCTGGCAGGACGTCGAGGAACTCCTCCGCGCGGGCATCGACGTGGTGTCCACCGTCAACATCCAGCACCTGGAGTCCCTCGGCGACGTCGTGGAGTCCATCACCGGGGTGCGGCAGCAGGAGACCATCCCCGACGAGGTGGCGAGGCGGGCCGACCAGATAGAGCTCGTCGACATGTCGCCCCAGGCGCTGCGACGGCGCATGGCGCACGGGAACGTCTACCAGCCGGACAAGGTGGACGCCGCCCTGTCCAACTACTTCCGCCCCGGCAACCTCACCGCCCTGCGTGAGCTCGCCCTCCTCTGGGTCGCCGACCGGGTGGACGAGTACCTCCAGCAGTACCGGGGCGAGCACGACATCAGCGCCCCCTGGCAGGCCCGTGAGCGCATCGTCGTCGGACTGACGGGCGGCCCCGAGGGCCGCACCCTCATCCGCCGGGCCTCCCGGATGGCCGCCAAGGGCTCCGGCAGCGAGATTCTGGCGGTGTACATCGCCCGCAGTGACGGACTGACCTCGGCCTCACCGAAGGAGCTCGCGGTGCAGCGCACCCTCGTCGAGGACCTCGGCGGTTCCTTCCACCACGTCATCGGCGACGACATACCCACCGCGCTCCTGGCCTTCGCCCGTGGCGTCAACGCCACCCAGGTCGTCCTCGGCTCCAGCCGCCGCAAGACCTGGCAGTACGTCTACGGGCCCGGGGTGGGCGCCACCGTCGCCCGCGAGTCGGGGCCCGACCTGGACGTGCACATCGTCACCCACGACGAGGTCGCCAAGGGGCGCGGGCTGCCCATCGCGCGCGGGGCGCGGCTCAGCCGTACCCGGATCGTCTGGGGCTGGCTGGCCGGCGTCGCCGGGCCCGCCCTCCTGACGCTGCTGCTGCAGGGGATGGAGAACGGCCCCGGACTCGCCAACGACGTCCTGCTCTTCCTCTTCCTGACCGTGGCCGCCGCACTGCTGGGCGGTCTCGCACCGGCCCTCGCCTCGGCCGCGGCGGGGTCCCTCCTGCTGAACTACTGGTTCACGCCGCCCACCCACACCCTGACCGTGCAGGACCCGGAGAACTTCGTCGCCATCGTGATCTTCTTCGCGGTGGCGGTCGCGGTCGCCTCCGTGGTCGACCTCGCGGCCCGCCGTACCCACCAGGCGGCCCGCCTCCGCGCCGAGTCGGAGATCCTCTCCGCGCTCGCCAGCAGCGTGCTGCACGGTGCGACCGCCCTGGACGCCCTGCTCGACCGGGTCCGCGAGACCTTCGCCATGGAGTCCGTCGCGCTCCTGGAGCGGCGGAGCGACGTCGACCCCTGGACCTGCGCCGGATCCGTGGGACCGGCGCCCGTGACCCGGCCCGACGACGCGGACGTGGACATGCCCGTCGGGGACCACATGGCGCTGGCGCTGTCCGGCCGTGTGCTGCCCGCCGAGGACCGCAGGGTCCTCGGGGCGTTCGCCGCCCAGGCCGCCGTCGTGCTGGACCGCCAGCGCCTGGTGGGGGAGGCGGAGGCGGCGAGACGCCTGGCCGAGGGCAACCGGATCAGGACGGCACTGCTCGCCGCCGTCAGCCACGACCTGCGTACCCCGCTGGCGGCCATCAAGGCCGCCGTGAGCTCGCTGCGCTCCGACGACGTCGCATGGTCCGACGCGGACGAGGCGGAGTTCCTCGCGGCCATCGAAGACGGCGCCGACCGCCTGGACCACCTGGTCGGCAACCTGCTCGACATGTCGCGCCTCCAGACCGGCACGGTCACCCCGCTGATCAGGGAGATCGACCTCGACGAGGTGGTCCCCATGGCGCTCGGCGGCGTACCCGAGGAAAGCGTCGACCTGGACATCCCGGAGACGCTGCCGATGGTGGCCGTCGACCCGGGACTGCTGGAGCGCGCCGTCGCCAACATCGTCGAGAACGCGGTCAAGTACAGCCCCGGGCGGGAACGCGTCACCGTGGCCGCCAGCACGCTCGGCGAACGCGTCGAGCTGCGGGTGGCCGACCGCGGCCGCGGAGTCCCCGACGAGGCCAAGGAACGCATTTTCGAGCCCTTCCAGCGGTACGGCGACGCACCGCGCGGCGCCGGGGTCGGTCTCGGCCTCGCCGTCGCCCGGGGCTTCGTCGAGTCCATGGGGGGCACCCTGGACGCCGAGGACACCCCGGGCGGCGGGCTCACCATGGTCCTCACCCTCACCGCCGCGGGAGGGCAGACGCGGGCCGGCCCCGTACCGCCCGCACACCTCACCTCATGAGACCCGGGGACCATCCCGCCTCCGGCCCCTTTCCAGGGGCCCACTCCCCGCTCACGTATTCCGGAAAGGCAGGTCCGCGATGACCCGGGTCCTCGTGGTCGACGACGAGCCGCAGATCGTTCGTGCCCTCGTGATCAACCTGAAGGCGCGGAAGTACGAGGTGGACGCGGCGCCCGACGGGGCGACGGCGCTGCAGCTGGCCGCCGCGCGCCATCCCGACGTCGTCGTCCTCGACCTCGGACTGCCGGACATGGACGGCGTCGAGGTCATCCGGGGCCTGCGCGGCTGGACCCGGGTCCCGATCCTCGTGCTCTCCGCCCGGCACACCTCCGACGAGAAGGTGGAGGCCCTGGACGCCGGGGCCGACGACTACGTCACCAAGCCGTTCGGCATGGACGAGCTGCTGGCACGGCTGCGCGCGGCCGTCCGCCGCGCGGAACCGGCCGGACCGGAGGGCGGGGACGACGTGGTGATGGTGGAGACCGAGGGCTTCACCGTCGACCTCGCGGCGAAGAAGGTCCACCGGGAGGGCCGAGACGTACGGCTCACCCCCACCGAGTGGCACCTGCTGGAGGTGCTCGTACGGAACGCGGGGCGCCTCGTCAGCCAGAAGCAGCTGCTCCAGGAGGTCTGGGGACCCTCGTACGGCACCGAGACCAACTATCTGCGGGTCTACATGGCGCAGCTCCGCCGCAAGCTGGAGCGGGACCCCTCGCACCCCAGACACTTCGTGACCGAGCCCGGGATGGGATACCGCTTCGAGCGAGGGTGAAGAGTTCCGGACTGATGGGGATTAGCTCGTTCGGGTGGTGTTTGTGGGGGCCCGCCTCGGCCACGGGAGACCGGTACCCTTCGGGTATGAGCGCTGTTCCCCGATCCGAGAAGTCAGGCAGGGCTTCCAGGCCGTCCGGCCGCTTCCGCCGCATGCTCGACCGCCTGTCCAGCTCCCAGGAGGACCTCGAGTCCGAGGAGCTGCGGGAGGACTCGCACGCATCGGGGTGCACCCGTATCTCCGAGTGCTCGGACCGCCAGATCGTCAAGGTCACTGGTACCTTGCGGACCGTCACCCTGCGCCCGCGGGCCGGAGTGCCCGCCCTGGAGGCGGAACTCTTCGACGGCACCGCGCCGCTCGACGTCGTCTGGCTGGGCCGGCGGTCCATCGTCGGCATCGAACCGGGCCGCAAGCTCATCGCCTCGGGACGCGTGGCCGTCAGCCACGGGCGCCGGGTGCTGTTCAACCCCAAATACGAACTGCGACCGCTCGGCAAGGAGTAGCCGGTGACGTCTCTCGACAAGCCGACGTCCGACACGGACCAGCCCCACCGCACCGACCAGCAGGACGCCGACGCGAAGGCGGTCACGGAAGCCGCGCTCTTCGAGGCCTTCGGCGGCGTGCGGGGCATGGTGGAGACAGTCCTGCCCGGGCTGCTCTTCGTCACGATCTTCACCATCAACAAGAACCTGACGGCCTCGGCGATCGCCGCACTGGCCGTCTCCCTGCTCCTCGTCGTCGTGCGACTGCTCCGCAAGGACACCGTCAAGCACGCCTTCAGCGGCGTCTTCGGCGTGGCGTTCGGTGTGCTCTTCGCGAAGATGACGGGCAACGCCAAGGACTTCTACCTGCCGGGCATGATCTACACGCTCGGACTGGCCCTCGCCTACCTCGTCACGACGGTCGCCGGGGTGCCTCTGATCGGCCTGATCCTCGGCCCGGTCTTCAAGGAGAACCTCTCCTGGCGCACCAGGAACCCGGGGCGCAAGAAGGCGTACGCCAAGGCCAGCTACGCCTGGGGCCTCATCCTGCTCGCCAAGTGCGCGATCCTCTTCCCGCTCTACTGGTGGGCCGACACCACCCAGCTCGGCTGGGTCCTCGTCGCGCTCAAGATCCCGCCGTTCCTGCTCGCGGTGTATCTGACCTGGGTCTTCCTCGCCAAGGCGCCGCCGCCCATCGACGTCTTCGCCGAGATGGAGGCGGAGGAGCAGGCCGAGAAGGACCGGAAGGCCGCGCAGAGCGCCGCCCAGGCCGCGGAGGCGGGGCGCACGGAGCTCTGAGCCCGGCGCGTCCCCCGTAGCGACGAGTGGCCCCGGACCGTGTGAACGGATGCTGTTGGTTTTTTCGGGGCCTCGCGTGACGTCGGCCTTCGAGACCTGGTTGTGGTCTTGAAGGCCGACGTCGTCGTTTGGGGTGGTGCGG
>NZ_JBICWC010000015.1:0-130210 GCF_043199535.1 Streptomyces sp. NPDC048590
CGCCAGAACGGCCCCGATCCCCTCCGGTCTCCCCATACCAGACCAACGAGCCCCACAGATGGAAGCTACGACTTGTTTCCCGGCAAGCCCTAAGAACCCCTGTCGGAATGAGGTCCGAGTAATGCGGTGGTGGCGAAGAAGCTGAGGCTCGCATCATGGGCTGTGACAGTCGATGGGTACGGCAGAGCAGAGGTAATCCAGTGGACCTGATCCAACTCTCGGATGGCGACAACAGCTTCCGAGTCCGGGTGCTGGGCCGCCGGATGCCCGGAGTGCTCCCGCTGCACGACCTTCTTGATGCGGAGGTGCTCATCAAGAGTGGCTTCGTCGGCGGACGACTGGCACTCGGCCTGTTCCCTGCGGACGTGGACGGCTGGGACCGCGCCCTGGACGTGCTTGCCGCAGGGCATGACGTCGTCTGGATCGACGGCGACCGTAGCCCCGAGATTCGGGTCCAGGCGCTCGATGAGGAGCACGAGACCTCTGCCGTGCGGGTTGAGGACGTGACCGGCTCCGGCGTGCACGTCTTCCTCCCACTCTGCCTTGAAGAGGGATGGATCGACGATCAGCGGAGGCTGCTCCACCAGGTACGGCAGGAGTGGCCGCGCGAGGTTCTGGAGACTTCGCCCGGTGCTTACGAGTGGCGCCGCTGAACTGCCGCGAGTCTGCGCCGGCAGATCAGCGCACATCCGAGGACCAGGAAGGCAGGCGGCGGAACCAGCAGATGAGCGAAGGCCTTCTCCGCGACCCAGCGTTGGGCGCCCAGGCCCGAGCCGTGCTCGGTGCCTCGGCGGGCGATCACCGGCTTCCGGTAGTCGACCGGATCGAAGTGCGGCGGCCGGCCGCCGCAGGCGCCGAGCTTTCGCCGGTTACGTGCCTGGGCGGCCTTGTCCGGGATGGTGCAGCGGATTCCGCGGCGGCGCAGGTAGGCGCGGTTCTTGCGAGAGGCGTACGCCTTGTCAGCACGCACTCGATCGGGGCGGACGCGTGGCCGGCCTGGACCGATTCGGGGCGCGCGGCCCTTCTCCAGCAAGGACTCGAACTGCGGCGAGCCCCCGCGCCGGCCTGCCGTGATCACGATTGGCTTCTTTCACTTCAAGTAGCAGCGTTCGTCTGCCGATTCGGGCAGCAGTTGGCGATCTTGAGGCTCGTGGGTGTCCAGGAGAAAAGACGGCAGTGAGACGCGGAAGCGTGTCGCGGTGTTGACTCGTTGGTCGGTCTGGCCGTGTTTGCCAATACGGGCGCTCGGGGGTGCCACCCCTGACATGATCGATGACGTGAAAGTACTTGTTATCGGGGCGACCGGAACGATCGGCAGTGCTGTCGCCAGCGCGTTAGAGCGTTCTCATAGGGTCGTGAAGGCCTCGCGTAGCGGACCGGTGAAGGTGGATCTGGAAGATCCTTCCTCTCTGGACGCACTCCTCGCTGAGGTGCCGGACCTCGACGCGGTGGTGTGCTGTGCCGCCAGTGGCCCGCTGGTGGATTTGGCGTCAGCGGCGGATGACGAGTTCGCGGCCGGAGTGCGAGGCAAGCTCCTGGGGCAGGTTGCGCTGGCCCGGCGAGCCGTGCGTCATATTCGGGATGGCGGTTCCGTCACTCTGACTGGAGGCACCTTCTCCGCTCCGCTTGCTGGCGGGTCGCTGGGTGCTCTCATCAACTCTGGTCTGGAGGGCTTTGTCGGCAACGTGGCTGGTGAGCTGCCGCGGAGCCTGCGCATCAATCTCATCAGCCCCGGATGGATCAAGGAGTCTCTGGAAGGCATGGGGGCGGACTCGGCTGAGGGCACTCCCGTCTCCGAGGTAGCCCGTGCGTATGTGGAGGCCGTGGAAGGAACAGTGCAGGGCCAGACCATACGTCCGTGACTGCCAGATGGGGACGCCCCCCGCCCGTGAGTGCGGCGGGCCGTCGAGTCGGAACCCGCAGGAGTCAGCTGGCCGCAGCAGGCTCTTCTGCTCGGGCCCGTGTGCCGGCGAGGCGGTAGGAGTCGGTGCCGGTCTCGATGATCGTGCCGTTGAAGGTGAGGCGGTCGACGATGGCCGCGCAGAGGCGGGGGTCGGTGAAGGTCTTGGTCCAGCCGCCGAACGACTCGTTGGAGGCGATGGCGACGCTGTTTTTCTCCTCGCGTTCCGTCAGGACCTGGAAGAGGAGTTCGACGCCGTGCCGGTCGAGTTCCTTGTAGCCGAGTTCGTCGATGCAGAGGAGGTCGACGCGGCCGTAGCGAGCGATGGTTCTGTTCAGCTTCACTGCCTTCGCCCCCATTGGCTACCACTCGCGCCGACAGCAACTCTTCTAGCTACCGGCCTTCAACACCACGTCTAGGGCCTGCACATACTCTTGGCCTCGGTCCTGCAGGCTCTCCCGTATCCACTGCTTGGCATCAGCATCCGAGCACGAGTACCTCCAGGCCAGCGCATGTGCGGCTCGGCGCTCACGCAGGGCTCGGGAGCTGTCAGCAGTTGCCGGAAGGCTGTGACAGACCTCTGAGATCATCAGGACACGCGCCAACACGGCTTCCTTGTCAGGCAGACCGTTCTCGGCCGGAGCCTGCCTCGCCAGTGACCGAATCTCCAGCAACCCTGCCATCAGTAAGGCAGTCACTACGTCAGCCGCGTCAACGGAAGCGGCGGCACTGCCGGACCGCCTGAACAGCCGCCAGATCAGCCGAGCCAATGCTCCCACCCCCCGATCTGGACAGGCGTGTCCCACGCAATTTTGCCTTCTCCGGTGAGGGCATTCCTCATCGCAGCTTCGATCAGGAGGCTTGCCGATCGTTTCCATTCTCCATCCTCTTCCTCACCTTTCCCACCGTCAGCACGTCCTCAGGCCTCGTGGCCGGGCTGAACACTGACTCAAGTAATTCGTCGTCGGTGAACCGCATGCGGCTGGGGCCCGGACGCAGGGTGATCCGCAGAAGGAGCCGCCGGGCGGTGTCACTTCATCGAGCTCGGTGATCACGGGCTGGGACGCGCGCGTGGCGGGTTCACCACCAAGCTGCACCTGGCCGTCGAGCAGGGCCAAAAGCCCATGTCGATCGTGATCACGTCCGAAGCCCATGCCCCGGATGGGGCGGCCGGCTTCGCGGCCGTGCACCTTGTGGCCGCCGCCCTCGGGTATCCGGCCCAGTTTCTTGACGTCGACGTGGACGAGCTCGCCGGGGCGCTCGCGTTCGTAGCGGCGGATCACCGAGCCGGTGGGGCGGTCCATCCAGGCGAGACGGTTCAGCCCGTGCCGGGTCAGTATCCGGTGGACGGTGGAGGCGGGCAGACCGAGGACCGGGCCGATCCGTGCGGGTCCGAGCTTGCGGGACCTGCGCAGGTCGCAGACACGGGCCTCGATCGCGGCCGCAGTGCGGTGCGGTGTCGTCAACGGCATGCTGGAGCGGTCGGCCAGGCCCGCCTCGCCCTCGGCCCGCCACCGCCGCACCCATTTATGGGCGGTCGCCCGCGAGATGCCCATCTCTGCAGCGACATGGGCGACCGGACGGCCGGACGCGACACGTTCGACCAGCAGGCGCCTCCCGAAGACCGTCAGCCGGGCATTACGGTGGGACACGAAGACCTCCGTGTGGTGCGTTCCTAGACAGCTCCACCACACCGGAGGTCTTCGCCTTTGAGCAAGACCCCCGTGTCAACAACGCTCGTGATCAATACACCTAGTCGATCAGGGTGTCCGCGATGATGATCAGCAGGCCGATCAGCATGTCCATGGCACCTGCTCGGCAGGCGGACGGCCATGCGTACCCGGAGACGCGGGCGGCCCAGGCGCCCCAGCAGAACAGTGCGGCCGTGTTGAACAGCAGGGCGGTGTCCACGGCGGCGGCTTCCGACCACCACCCGGCCACTGCGGCGAGCAGCATCGCCACGGTGGGCAGTGTGGCGGCGACCAGCGGCCATTCGGCGAGCACCAACCGCAGTCTGCTCGAGGCCGCTCTTCCGTCCGCGGACGCACGCAGGGCGATGACGTGCGCGTATCCATGTGCGGCGCCGGCCGCCAGAGCGGTGAGAACCACCCACAGTGCGTCAGGTCCTGGATCAGCCTGGTCGCCGGTCGCGTCCAACGCGGCCACCAGTGCGCTGGCCAGCACCAGGCCGTAGATGCAGCTGAACAGCGACTGCTCCGTCGGTCGGCGCCGCAGGGGACGTCTCGGAGAGATGTCCCGCCGGCGGACGTGGTCGGCACGGTCAGGCATCGCATCGCCTCGGTGGGGGAATCGAACTGGGTCCCCACATACTCACCTGCGAGAGGTCGGTGAGCAGGACGCCACGCGCAACGGGGGCCAAGCACTGAACCCACGCATACCGGAACCACCGACCGCACGCTCCGCTACCGTGCCGACCTTCTTCATTCCGCCGGGCGGAGGCCTGAGCCGAGGAGCGGATCGGCGCAGGCCCGGCGGGTCGGTCAGCGCAGGCCGGTGAAGAGATCCTTCTCGGGTACGGGCGCGCCGGTCGGGTCCTGGACGCGTACGAAGGTCTCCATGCCCATGAACTCGGCGAAGCGCTCCTTGCCCATCCTGAGGAAGAAGATGTTCTCGCCCTGACTGGCGTGCGCGGCCAGCGCGTCGTACTTCTGCCCGCTGAACTCGGTGGTGTCCACCCAGGTGGTGATCTCGTCGTCGGGAAGGCCGATCTCGGCCATCGCGGCGGCCTCGACGGGATCCGGCTCGGGCATGTCTTCATGGAACTCGCGCATGATCTCGCCGAACCGTCCCATCATCGAACGGGGCATCGTCGTCCAGTACACCTTCGGCGCGAGCCCGGACATCTCGACAGCCGCCATCGTGATGCGATGGGCCTGGATGTGGTCGGGGTGGCCGTAGAAGCCGTTCTCGTCGTAGGTGACGACCACATCGGGCCGGTAATGCCGCATGAGAGCGGCCAATCGGGCAGCGCCTTCCTCCACGGGGGTCTGCCAGAACGCGTCGGCGGCGTCGTTGCTGGGCCAGCCCATCATCCCGGAGTCCGCGTAGTCCAGGGTCTCCAGGTCGCTGATCTTCAGGGCTTCGCAGCTCACCTCGAGTTCCTGGCGGCGCATGGCGGCGACGGCCGCCGGATCGTGCCCGGGGTCGCCCGGCTTGACGCCTCCCGGTCCGTCACCGCACCCGCCGTCGGTACACGTCACGAGAACGGTGCGGATGCCTTCGGCCGCGTACCGCGCGAGGATCCCGCCGGTGCTGGTGGCCTCGTCGTCGGGGTGGGCGTGCACTGCCATGAGCGTCAAAGGCCGGTCAGTCATGAATCGGTTCTCCAGTAGAAGTGCGTCTGTCCGAACGCGCGATGGGCGCTGCTCGTCCAGGATCGATCGTGTCAGGACCGGGACGTCCACCCTCGTGGCGCCGGTCCCTCGGACACAACGGTTCCGACCGGACCGGCTGTTCCCGCTCAGCTCCGACGGGGCGACGGCGGGGAAGACCCGAACGCGTCACGGCGCGGGCGCGGCAGGCCTGTGAGGGTACTACCCTGACACGGCACTTCACCGGAACGGGCCGGCTCGTCCACGGTGGGGTCGACGTCGGACTCACGCAGCCCCGCTCCGGCCTCCTGATCTTGTCGCGCGGGCTCTACGGCGCCTTGAAGTACGTGGGGAACCGCGGGCCGATCCAGGGTTTGCGACCCCAGACGTACACACGGCCTCTGGCGATCGCGTTGGCCGGGGCGCACCGGCCGAGAGCCATCAGCAGGAATGTCGCCGGCTCGATGGAGATGGTGCAGTCCGCTCGCTCCGGCACCCGGCTGCCGACCGTCGCTCTGCCGTCGGTGAATGTCACTCCGAAGTGGTCGCCACCCCAAAGGCGGACGCTATAGCGGGCGGTGAGACCGACGGTGGTCTTCGCGTCGGTGACCCGGGGCATGACCCCGGTCATGAACGGCAGGGTCAGAACCGCTCTCGCCCGGTCGACCATGTGCGGGCGCTTCAGGGCCCGGGCCAGGTCGTAGCCGTGGCCCAGCATGTGCGTCAGGAGGTACGAGCCCAGTACCGCGCGGGTCATCGGGCCCAGCGGCGTCATCAGCGTCTCGTGGGAGGGACGCTCCGCCGCGGCGCCGAGATATGCCTCCGCCTGTTCCACGATCATCGCGGCCAGGGGTTCCGCGTCGCGTTCCCCGAACGACGCGAGCGCTCGCGCGTTGGCCTCGGCCAGGCTCTGCGGGGTTCCATCCCCATGGCTACGCGAGTGTCCGGCTGCGATGTCGGCCATCAGCTCGTTGGCCTGAGCAAGGTGAGCCGCGGCCTCTCCCACGTTCCACTGCGAGCGTGGCACCGGCCCCGTGGTGCCGGGGGCGCCACGCAGGATCTCCGCTATGTCCGAAGCTGTCGCGCGAATCGCATCGGCCAGGCCGTGAGGGAGCGTGTCCTGTCGGTCCTGTCCCACCATCGGCTCCACTCGGCTCCCGCTCTCCTGCTGGATCTCCAGGCCAGGATGGTTCCCGGTCCGAAGGCGCACCCGTCTGTTACCTACGGGTACACAAGAGCAGTCCGCACGGCCTCCCGGCAAGGGGCGGACACGATGCTTGACGTCTGCGCATCGGTTCGTCGCCTTCCGCGGCTGTCGGGTGACTCCGCCAGGGGATCGCCGGTCCGCAGGCCGAGTGCTCTCGCGGGCCCTGAGTCCCGAGCAGTCCTGAAGCCTCCTGCCGAGGGCCGGCGAATGCCCTGTCGGGTACGCGGCGAAACACCTTTCGGAGTGGCATAGACCACTCTGGGGGCCGGATTGCCTCCGGGAGCGATCAGGGAAGCCATAGGGCGCCCAAGATCGACTCGCAAGGAGCATGCCCCCATGACGCTCGTAGCGCCTCCCCCCATACCCAGGGCAGCAGGATCACTGCCGCTGCTGGGTCACGCGATACAGCTCATACGCGACAACCTCGGTTTCATCGCCTCGCTCAGGGCCGACTACGGCCCGCTGGTCGAGATAACCCTCCGCCCGGCACCCGTACGTTGATCGTTCAGGACCCCGAACTGATCCGCACCATGCTGACCGACCTCGGCCCCAGTCTCGACAAGGGCCGGTTCTTCGAGAAGATGGGCCAGTTGCTCGGCGACTCCGTGGTCACGGCCGCAGGCCAGGAACACGTCCGCAAGCGGCGCCAACTCCAACCGGCGTTCGGCCGACCGAAGATCGCCCACTACGTCGATCTCATGGGTGCGGAGGCCGACATCACCCGCCGCACCGTCACCCCGACCCGGCTGGGGCCGTGGTCCATCCCCGCCGACACGGAACTCGCCTACTGTCAGCACGCCCTGCACCGCGACCCCGCACTCTTCCCGGCCCCCCTCACCTTCGACCCGGACCGGTGGCTGGACGCTGCGCAGGTGGATGCGATCATCCCTGGTGCGTTTCTTCCCTTCGGGGCGGGCAAGCACAAGTGCATCGGAGACCGGTTCGCCCTCACCGAGCTGGTCACCGCGGTCGCGACCATCATCCGGCGAGTGCGATTCGACCTCCCGTCGCACCACGCGGTGGTGCGACCCGTGGCCCAGGCGACCGTGCGGCCCGGCAAGCTGATGATGACCACTCATGAGCGGAAGGTGCCCGGGGGGCAGTAGTAGCGGGACCAGCCACGAACTCGGCCCACCGGCCGACGGCGTGCCCCGGTGGCCCGTGGTGCGGTCCGGGATCGGCCGGCGGTCGCCGATCCCGGGAATGCGACCCAGGTCTCCTCGGGGCTGGTGGCCCCAGGGAGTCCGTAGTACTGCCAAGAATTCGCCGGGCTCCGGGTGCGAGCCCGACACGGAAATCACCGGTGGCTGCCCTGCAGGGCAGCCACCGGTGATCCGTCCGCTTCCGGCGGTGCGGGAGGAGAACCACCAGGCCGAAGGCCGTGCGGTCCCGGAGCCGAGGCGGGACCAACTGCGGCACGACGACGTCTGGGTCAGGTGGGCTGGCACGCAGCGCTGTCGGCCCGGTCGAGAGGGCCCGCGACTCCCAGCGCGGCGCGGCACCGGGTCCGCCTCAGGCGGACGTCCCGGACGGGGCGGGGGCCGCCGGGGCCTCGCCCTCGTCCAGGGCGATGTCCTTCGTCTCCTTGCCGATGAGCAGGGCGGTCAGGGTGAGGACCGCCATGACGGAGAGGTAGACGCCGACCAGCCACGGGGACCCGTCACCGGCCTCCCAGAGGGCGACCGCGACGAACGGGGCGACGGCCGCGCCGAGGATGGAACTGACGTTGTAGGCGATGCCCGAGCCCGTGTAGCGGACGCTGGTCGGGAAGAGTTCCGGGAGCATCGCGCCCATCGGGCCGAATGTCGAGCCCATCAGCGTGAAGCCGAGAACCAGCCACAGGACAACGCCGAGTGTGCCCAGGTTGATCAGCGGCACCCAGACCAGGCCGAAGACGATGATGCCGGCGGTGACCCAGGCAAGCGTCCTGCGGCGGCCGTACTTGTCGGCGAGCGGCCCGGAGATCAGAGTGAACGCGGCGAAGAACAGCACGCCGAAGATCAACATCAGCACGAACGTGGTGTAGCTGTAGCCGAGGCCCGGGACGTCCGCGTCCTCGGCGGTGCGGCCGTAGCTCAGCGAGAACGTGGTCATCAGATAGAAGAGGACGTACGTCGCCAGCATCGCGAAGCTGCCGAGAACCAGTTGCTTCCAGTGATGGCGGAAGACGGTGGCCAGCGGGAGCTTGCGGACCTTGCCGGTCTCCTGCGTCTTCGCGAAGACCTGCGACTCGACCAGGCGCATGCGCACCCACAGGCCGATCGCGACCATCACGGCCGAGAACAGGAACGGGATCCGCCAGCCCCAGCTCTGGAAGGCGTCGGAAGGCTGTGAGGGGTCGGCGCCGGCCGCGGAGGGCAGCAGCGCGCCGATGATCAGGAAGAGGCCGTTGCCGATGATGAACCCGAGCGGAGCACCCAACTGCGGGAAGGTGCCCCACAGAGCGCGCTTACCGGTGGGTGCGTTCTCGGTGGCGACCAGGGCCGCACCGCTCCACTCTCCGCCGAGGGCGAAGCCCTGGGCGAGCCGCATCAGCACCAGGAGCGCGGTCGCGACCCAGCCCGCTTGCGCGTACGTCGGCAGCACGCCGATGAGGAAGGTGGCGATGCCCATCGTGAGCAGTGAGGCGACCAGCGTGCCCTTGCGGCCGAGACGGTCGCCGAGGTGACCGAAGACGATCGCGCCGATGGGGCGGGCGACCATCGCCGCGCCGAAGACCGCGAAGGAGGAGAGCAGGGCCGTGGTCGCGTCGCTGCTGGGGAAGAAGAGCTTCGGGAAGACCAGGACAGCGGCGGTCGCGTAGACGTAGAAGTCGTAGAACTCGATCGTCGTGCCGATGAGGCTGGCGATCAGTACACGGGACCGTGAATTGGCCGGCGCGGCGTCGGTGGGGGACTGCGACGGGGCCTGATCGGGCCCGGCGGTGGGAGCGTGCATCTTTGGGGCTTTCCCACGAGGGCGGTGAGCGGCCGTCGACGGACAGGCCGACGGTCCCGCAAGGCGGCACAGGTCCCCTCGTGGCAAGGCCGCGCGACCGGTGCGGGCGCCGTAACGATCTCATGCCCATCTCACCTACCGGTTAAGGGGTCCAGAATGTGGGATGATCGCACCGGTCCCGAGGCTGCCCGCCGACCGTCGCCCCGGGAGCCGATATTCCCAGGCCCGGGGGATGTGACGCCCCCGGACACCGACGCTCACAGCCCTGCCGCCTCCACGCGCACCGCGAGGTCGAGGAGGTGGCGGTCGCTTCCGCGCGGACCCACCATGCACAGGCCTACGGGGGCGGTGCGGCTGCGGACGGGGATGCTGACCGCGCAGCGGCCGGACAGACCGGCGAGGCACGTCAGCTGGAAGGTCTGAGCCCTGGCCTGCTCTATGACAGGGCCGCCCAGCGCGGCCTCCGCGCGGGTCGGGGCCACCGAGGACGCGGACGGGAGGATGAGTATCCGGTCGCCGAGCAGGTCGTCGACGCGGGCCCGCGCCTCGCGCAGGACACGCTCGGCCGCGACGAGATCGTCCCGTGTGTACTTCGACGCGGTCTCGAAGCGGGACCTGACGTCTGGATTGAGGGACTCCCAGTGCCGTGAGACCCAAGACCCCCACCGGCTCCAGGCCTCCACACCCTGCTTGGTCTGGAAGGCGCGCACCCAGTCGGGCAGCACGTCGGCGTCGAACCGCACACCGCGGACGCGTGGCAGTCCGGCGCCGCGCCAGCCTGCCACCGCCCGGCGCACCGAGGCGGCGACCTCCGGCGAGGCCACGTCGATGATCTCCTGCGCCAGTACGACCCCCGACGGAGCCCGGCCGCCGCCGCGGGGCAGCAGAACCCGCCCCGCGGCGCGCAGCGTCCTGGCGTCACGGGTGATCCAGCCGACCGTGTCGAAGGACGGCGCGAGCGGCAGCAGCCCCTCGGTGGACACCGCGCCGTGGCTCGGGCGGATTCCGTAGAGGCCCTGGTAGGAGGAGGGGATGCGGATCGAGCCTCCGGTGTCGGTGCCGAGCCCGATATCGGCCTGGCCCAGTGAGACGGCACTGGCGGGACCCGAGGTCGAGCCACCCGAAATGCGTTCCGGGGCAGCCGGGTTGGGCGGCGTACCGTAGTGGCCGTTCGTGCCCGCCAGGCTGTAGGCGAACTCGTCGGTACGGGCGATCCCGGCCACGGCGGCGCCTGCCGCGAGCAACTCCGCAACCGCCGAGGCGCTGGTGCTCTCGGGGCGACTCCCGGCCAGCCATGCGGGATTTCCCGCGCCCACCCGGTGCCCCTCGACGGCGAACAGGTCCTTGACGGCCACGGTCAGTCCGGCCAGCGGGCCGAATCGCGTCGGGCGCACCAACGGGTCGCCGAACTCACGCCACACCGTGGGATCGGGCTCCTCGGACACGGCGGCGTCAGGTGCGGGCTTCCGGCCGGCCCTGGTCGCCGCGGCTGCCGGAGTTCCGCCTGAGGCGACCAGTGCCCCCGCGCCCGCTGCCGTCGCGAGTCCCAGAAACGACCGCCGGTTCGTCCACATCCGCCGCACCCCTCATCTCGTAAGCAGGTGTCGGACGTTAGGCGGGGCGTGTATCGGTGTCGTTTCGCGGTCATGGGCGATGAGTAAACGGCTGGTCCGGACGGGAGGGCCACCTCCCGGATCGGCGGCACGGGTATACGAGTTCTCGCCCGGCCCGGCACCTGTCCCGGTGCTCCTGGAACTGTGAGGCTGCGCGACTGGTTCGGCTTCCTCTGCCAGGAAGTGACCTCGACCAGAACCCGAGGACGGGACCGGACTCGAGTACGACGAAGTCGGGATGGTCATGCGACAGGAGATCCCTCGGCCAGGCGGGTCGGCCATCGGACGGAGCGGCGAGGACGGCGTGACTCACCAAGACCCGGCGGGACAGCCCTCAGGGATACCACCGCCGAACCTGTCGAGGGGCGGCCCCCGTGCGGAGAGTGCTCGGGGCCGGGGCCGATCATTCCTGTTCGACGAGATCGCGCGTGGCCGCGGTGGCCGGGTCGGCGGCGAAAACCTCCCGGACGAGCAACTGGGTCGCTTCCTGGAAGGCCTGGGCCATGGACAACGCGGCATCGTCGACGTAGTTGAGCGCGGCGGTCAAGGTACTGGCCCCGTCGGGGGTGCTGTACATCAGCGCCGCGTGGCCCGCCATTCCGCCGTTGTGGGTGATCACCTTGCCTCCGTCCTCGCCCGTGTCCTGAACGAAGACGCCGAGACCGTAACCGGCCTTCGCCTCGGGCTTGCACATCTCGGCAAGGAGGGCGTCCGGGAGGAGCTTGCCGCCCGTCAGCGCGGAGATGAAGGTGTGAAGGTCCCGGGTGGTCGAAATCATGTCGCCCCCGGTGGAGATCCAGGAGGGGTTCTGCCGGGTGACATCGACCGTCGTCTGCCCACCGCCGTCCTCCTCGTACCGGTAGTAGGCGTGTGCGTGCGGCTCCGCGATGCCGGTCTCCGTGCCCGGCAGCGAGGTGCCCGTCAACCCGAGCGGGCGCAGGATCAGCCGCTCCATCTCCTCGGCGAGCGAGTTGCCGGTGACCTCTTCGACGAGCAGTCTGAGCAGCGCGTAGTTGGTGTTGGAGTAACTCCAGTCGGTGCCAGGCTCGAACCGTGCCGGTTTGGACAGGGCCAGCCGCACGAGTTCCTCCGTCGGGTAGGTCCGGAAACGGTTCTCCACCCACTCCCTGCCCGCGGTCGTGGCAGGGATTCCCGGTGTGAACGTCCCGTCCTCGTAGTACTCACCCGTGAAGTTGAAGATCCCGCTCGTGTGCTGCAGCAGCATCCGGACGGTGATCCTCGGGTCCAGCCTCAAGGCGGGGAGATAGCCGGTGGCAGGGGCGTCCAGTCCTATCGCGCCCTCGGCCACCAACTGCAGTACCACGGTGGCGGCGAACGTCTTGGTGTTGCTGCCGATCCGGATATGCCCCTCCACCGGTGGCTTCGCCGCCTCGCCCAGCTGACTCGACCCGGCGCTGCCCGCCCACTCGCCCTTCTCGTCGTTCACTCGCAGGGCCACCCCTGTGAAGCCTTTTCCGATCATGCTGTCGATGATCCTCTGCAGCTCCGGGCGGCCTTCGGTGGAATGAATGAGGGACATTTCAGCGTGCTCCTGTCGGGTTTCTCGTAAGCCCGTGGACGGGCGGAAATGAGCGTCGCAAGGCAGGGATCATGGCCTCAGGCGTTCGGTTCTCCGAGGGCGGTACGTTCCGCGCCGTGCCCGAATTTCCGGTCGTCCCGGTGGCGTAGGGGCCGGAGACTCGGCCGCGTCGCTTCGGGGCCTGCCCTCCCGGTCAAGCTTCACGACCTGGGGA
The DNA here is from genome assembly GCF_043199535.1 of Streptomyces sp. NPDC048590. Classification (NCBI taxonomy): domain Bacteria; kingdom Bacillati; phylum Actinomycetota; class Actinomycetes; order Kitasatosporales; family Streptomycetaceae; genus Streptomyces; species Streptomyces sp. NPDC048590. The sequence goes on from NZ_JBICWC010000015.1 coordinate 12,744, forward strand.
ACGAGCATCAAGGTCGTTCTGTGCAACGGCTGTTAACCCGGCAGTACACGAACGGGGGTCGGCAGGTGCGGAAGCGGGGGAACCGGAGATCCTCCTGGTGCCGTCCGCGAGCGACGTGTGATGCTCCGGGACGGCACACCTCGCGGCGCGTGAGCGTCCTCTGCGGTTGACCGAGCGGACGGGGCGGCGTGTCCCTCCTTGTCCCGTCGGCTCCGTTCCCGTGAGGGCGGCCATCGCCGAGGGCAGGCCGGCCCTCTTGTTGCGCGCACCGACGGCTGCACCGTCGTACCGCGGTCCTGCCCGACCGAGACCTGCCGGGAGCCGACACCGACCCGACTTCCAAGAAGGCCGAGTGACACTTGAACACGGCCGGTAGAACAAGGCGATTGCCATCGCGGTGCTCACCGTAGGGGGTGGGCGCACCGTCGATGCCGTCCGGTCATCGGGTCCCACGTGCTTCTGACACGGATGTCTCGGCGCGGTTCACCTGTCCGAGCGACCTCGGCATGGCGCGGTTCTCCGTCCGGTTCGGGTCGCGGGGCGGAAGGATCCGAGCCTCCGCCTTCGAGTTGACAGAGCTCTTCCGGACAGGAGTCGCGCACTTCCCCGACACCGGGCCATGGGGGCACCCTACGGTCGGCGGGCCAGCACGTGGGCGTCGAGGAAGCCCCGCTCGGAGGCGGGGTCGTGGAGCAACCGAGCGACTGTGACGAGACCGGCCCCCGCCAGCGACTCGGCCATCAGCTCCACCGGCCAGTTGTATGCCGGTGCGACCTTGTGGTCGAAGCGGACGGGTTCCGGCCCCTCGGTCCCGAAGAAGGACAGCAGAAGCAGGCCCTCCGGTGCCAGGACGCGCACCAGTTCGGCGAGCAACGCGGGTAGTTCGTCCGGTGGGGTGTGGATCACCGAGTAGTGGGCCAGAACTCCGCCCAGGACGCCGTCCTTGACCGGCAGGGCTTCCATCCGTGCTTCGCCGAACCGGAGCGCCGGATGGGATTGCCGGGCATGGGCGACCATGGCCGGGGAGAGGTCGAGCCCGAAGGCGTCCAGGCCGAAGTCGTCGAGCATGGCCGTCAGATGACCCGGTCCGCACCCGACGTCGGCTGCCCGAAGGTTTCCTGTTCCGCGTACGAGCTCGGCGAAGGTGCCGATCATGTTGCGCGCGAACGGCTGTGTCTCCAGGCGCTGGTCGGCGAACATGGCCGCGTACACCTCGACGACACCGTCATAGGCCGCCTTGGTCTCATCCTGGTGATTCACCACGGGAAGGAACCTAACATCCACTCAGGGGACCCTGACCCCACGCGAGTAGTCGCCGGCCACCGCATCCGACCAGGACAACCCACTCACTCGGTGTCCGATTCCCGGTGTGCTCCAGCGCTTCCTGCGGCGGGGCGCAGCGTCGTGCCCGGCCGCTCCCATGCTGGAGGCGTTCGACCATCGGCCGTCGTGACGGACGCCTCAGCGCTCATCTGCCTTCTTCCGGCGTCGACCGCCGGTCGCTGAGGCGATCCGCGTCGGCTGCGTCACCGGTGCGGGCCTCGGTGCGGTGGCCCCGCGCCAGGTAGTCCCGGACGATCAACTCCACGGCGTCCTGGGGCGTCCGGGTGCCTGCCAGCAGCATCACCTCGATCGCCAGATCGCTGTCCAAGCTGATGGTGACCTTGGCCATGACGCCTCCCGAGGATTCCCAGGGAAGCCTATCCACCGGGCCGGCCCAGCAGGGGGGGTTTCGGATATGTGCGCGCCCAGTCGGCGCGAGGGCGAACGGGAGGAGGCTGGGGCGCCTGGCCGGCCGTGGGCAACCGGGACCACCAGGGGAACGCCGATGATCATGCCGACCAGAAGACCGGGCTGGGCGTGCCGGAGCCTCGGGGCGTCGCCCCATCTCCACGCAGCCCGCGTACAGCAGATCCCGGAGACTCGCGGAAACCCCTTGCCCAATGGTCAAGAATCGTTGACCATTACTCGCATGCCAGCCGACGACGTTCCCGAGACCTTTCACGTCACCACGGACGAGCAGCTCCGCGCCGTCTCCAACCTCACCCGCCACCGGATCATGGCCGTGCTCCGCTTCGAGCCGGCGACCATCACGCAGATCGCCGGTCGTGTGGGCCTCGCGAAGGGGAGCTCCAGCTACCACGTGCGGCTGCTGGAGCGGGCCGGCCTGGTGAAGGTGGTCCGGACTCGGAAGGTGCGGGGCGTCACCGAGCGGTACTACGCGATGGCGGCGCGGTCGATCGTGATGCCGGATCCGGGAGAGGGAGGGCCGGATGTGCTGATGCGCCACGCGGTGGCCGACCTGGAGGCGTCGCCGGTGGACGACCGGCAGGTGCGGATGGCGCATCTGCGGCTCACCGAGCAGCAGTTCGCGGAGCTGGGGGAGCGGCTGCAGGCCCTGGCGGACGAGTACCGGGAGCTGTCCGACCCGTCGCTGCCGGACGCGTCTCTCCTCTTCGCACTGTTCCATCCGACTTCGCGTGAACAGGCCGATTCGCGTGAACAGGCCGATTCGCGTGAACAGGCCGATTCGCGTGACCAGGCCGAGGAGGACGTCAAGTGACCGTATCGGTAGAGAAGTTGCCGACCGGGTTCAGACGGCTGTGGACCGCACAGACGGTGTCCTCGCTCGGTGACGGGGTGTCGCACGCCGCGCTGCCGCTGATCGCGCTGACCCTGACACGGGATCCGATGGCGCTCGCCGTCGTCACGGCTGCCGGGACCCTGCCGTGGCTGCTCTTCGGGGTGCTCGGTGGGGCGCTGGTGGACCGCTGGGACCGCCGCCGCACGATGTGGATTGTGGACGCGGCACGCGGGGCCGTGCTCGCGATACCGGCGGCAGCGGCGGCCTTCGACGTGCTGAGCATTCCGCTGCTCGCGACCACCGCCTTCCTGCTCGGCCTCGGCGGACTCTTCTTCGACACCGCCGCCACGGCCTACCTGCCCGATCTGCTGGGCCGCGATCCCGTTCTCCTGGAACGTGCCAACTCCCGGCTGCGCAGCACCCAGACCGCCATGTCCGGCTTCGCCGGTCCGCCTGCCGGCAGCGCGCTGCTCGTGCTCGGGCGAGCGGTCCCGCTCCTCGCCGACGCGGTGTCGTTCGCGCTCTCCGCACTGCTCGTACGGTCGCTCCCCGCCGTCCCCCGCCCCGTGCCGGAGACCCGCGAGTCGCTCCTCCGCCAGGCCAGGACCGGGGCCTCGTACGTCTTCCGGGACCGGTTACTGCTCGGGCTCGCACTCCGCCCGGCGGTCGGGAACGTCGCCTTCCTCGCTGTGGAAACCGTCCTCGCCCTCTTCGCGCACGACCGCCTCGGCATCGACACCTACGGCTTCGGCCTGCTCCTCACCGCGGAGGCCACCGGTGGCCTGCTCGGCGCGGGCATCGCCTCCCGCCTCGGCCGACGGCTCGGCACCGGCACTGCGCTGACCTGCACAGCTGCGATCGAAGGGCTCGCCGTGCTGGGCCTCGCCTCCGCCTCGAACCCGTACTCCGCCGGGCTCGCGCTCGCAGCCTGCGGGGCCGGCATGGGCGCCACGATGGTCCTCGCCCCCTCCCTCCGGCAGACGATCGTCCCGGCCCACCTCATGGGCAGGGTCGCCTCCACCTCCCGCATGCTGGCCATGTGCGCCGCCCCTCTCGGGGCCTTCCTCGGCGGCTGGCTGGCCACCGCCCACGGCGTCCGCACCCCGCTCTACGCCGCCGCCGGTCTCCTCCTGGCGATGACGGCCGTCACGGCGTCCATGACCAGCAACCGCCGGGTCGAAGCGGCGCTGCGAGCCGCCGCACCCGCGGAGGACGGGCCGGACCGCCCGGCATCGAGGCCACCGGCCCGGGAGACCGCCCCGGGCCTGTCGGGGTGACGTCTGTCCCGGGAGCGTCGTGGTGAGCCGGGTGTCCGGCAGCCGCGGGGTACCGGACTCGCGGCTCACCCCACGATTCCCCCCGAACCCGTTGAGCCTCCGTCCTGCGGCACAGCTCGCACACCGTGTGGCGCTCCGGGGCCCACACGTCTCGGCTGGACGCTCCACGTCCGGTGCTCCCACTGGCCGCAGACGGTCTCCGCGGAGCCGAGATGGTGGCCGTGTCCGGGATCAGTCCGCGGGCAGCGTCCGTGCCAAGGACAGCATGACGGGCTCGCGCCGGATGTCGATGTGGGAGAACGTCAGCGCCTCGGCGAGACGCGGGCGGCCGGCGCCGATCGCGTCGCAGATCTGCCGGTGCTCGGCGCAGTGCTGCTCGGCGCCGCGCTCGGTGCCCGTGAGCCGGAACAGCCAGTGCATCAGGCCCAGGGAAGGCTGGAAGGAGGACTGGAGCAGCCGGTTCCCGGTCATGGCGATGAGCTCCGCGTGGAAGGCGGTGTTCGTGGCCGCGATGCCCGCCGCGTCCCCGCGCGCGGTCGCCGCCCCGGCTTCGTTCAGCACCTTGCGCAACACGTCGTGGCAACCGCCGCCTGCGACGATCTCGGCCGCCCGCCGCGCGGCGAACACCTCCAGACTCAGCCGCAGGTCGAACAGTTCGTCGACGTCACGGAGGGTGAGCCGGCGTACGCGCGCGCCGCGCCGCGGTTCCAGGACGACGAGCCCCTCGGTGGCGAGCCGCATCAGGGCTTCGCGTACCGGGACGCGCGAGACGCCGAGCGCCTCGGCGAGTTCGCGCTCACGCAGCCGCGCGCCGGGGATGTACGCCCCGGAGTGGATGCCGGTCCTGATCAGCTCCTCGGTGCGTGCCACGTGGGAGCCGGGCAGTTCGGCCGCCTCGACGCGCGTCACGCACAGGCCTCCCGCTTCGGAGCGCGGAACGCCGGGAAGGTGGCCGGGAAGAGCTCGGCCGTCTCGCGGCGTTCCACGTCCCGCTCGCTGTAGGCCGCCCGCATCCGCTCGAAGAGAGCCTGGGAGTCGCGACGCAGGGCCTCCAGGTCGATTCCGGGCAGACCGCCGTCCACCAGGACCGGACGGCCGGCGACGACCGAGTTCGTCGCCTGCCGCGCCGTACCGTTGAGCAGGAACGTCCGTACGGGGTCGTCCATCACGCCGTCGCGGATGTCGTCGAGCGAGAAGGCGACCAGGTCGGCCTGGGCGCCGGGCGCGATCCGGCCCAGGTCGTCGCGGCCCAGGGCGCGTGCACCGCCCAGGGTGGCGGCCTCCACATACTGTTCGGCGGGTGCGGCGTCCGAGCGGCCCTCGGCGATCTTGGCCAGGTGCACACCGACGTCCATGCCGCGGATCAGGTCCGGCGGGAAGGAGTCCGTGCCCAGGCACAGGTTCACCCCTGCCTCGCGGTACGCGCGGAACGAGTGCAGCATCTCGCCGTAGCGCAGGGACGTCTGCGGGCAGTGGATCACCGACACTCCGCTGTCGGCGAGCAGGGCCAGATCGCCGCGGTCCTCACCGTGGACCGAGGGGTGCCGGTCGATGGTGACGGTGTGCGGGATCAGCAGGTTCGGGTTCAACAGGTCGTGCTTCTCGAGAAGTTCGAGGGACGACAGGCCGTTCCGGCGCCGGATGATATCGCGCTCGACCAGGCCCTGGAGTGCGTGCAGCCGGATGAGGACGCCGCGTTCCCGCCCGATCCGTGCCGTCTCGCCGAGCAGTTCCTCGGTGAGCGTCTCGATGCGGCAGGGCAGCAGGACGCCGGTCAGCAGCGGGTCGTCGAGCTCGGCGAGATGATCGAGGAAGCGGACCGCTTCGCGCAGGCCCGCACGGCCCTCCTCCTCGTCGAAGGCGACATCGCGGGTGCCGTCGGGCAGGACGACGTTGACACCCGAACGGTAGGCGGGACCGAGGTATCCGCGCAGCCCGATCCCGCGCGCGGTCCGCGCCATGTCGACCAGTTCCTCGTACGTCTCCGCCCAGCGGCTGTGCACCTCGGAGGCGATCGGCATGAACGTGGTGATGCCGTGCAGCGCGAGCTGGGCGAGGGCGTACGCGCGGATCGTCGCCCGTTCCGACGGGGTGAACACGTCGTGGCGGCGGTGGGTGAAGTAGTCGAGCGACCACTGCAGGCCCTTGCCCCGTTCGGGGCCGGCCCAGGAGTCGATCACGAGATGGTCCACGTCGGTGAGCGCGTCCAGGTCGATGAGCCCCGGCATGACCAGGGATTCGCCCAGGTCGCGCTCCTCGTCGACAGTGCCCTCGTAGCGCGGCCCGACGTAGACGACGGTGTCGTCCTCCCACACCACCTCGCCGTCACGCAGCAGCGCGTGGCCGCCGCCCTGGTGGGCGAGGATGTGCCGGGCGCGCCAGCGGGTGCGCATGTTGCCTCCTGGGATTCATGGCCGCGGACAGGTGGGGCTCACCGTCCGTCGGGTTCCCGATCGTACGAGTTGGTATACCGAAGTGGAAGACCGGGTGGATCGCTGCGACGGCCGGAAGTTCATCTCCGATGAATTGCACCATTATGTCCAGCAGTTGCCTGTGTTGGTATACCAATAACTGGTCACCCCTTCCGTGCCGGTGACTTCCTGGTATACCGTCCGGTCAACCTTCCCCCGAGCGCCGAACGGATCTCCCGACGTGACGGATTCCCCTGTGCTGCCCGCACGGCAGCCCTCCGACGCCGATGCCGGAGGCATGCCCGACTCCACGACGCCCGCGGCGACCTCGGCCCCGCCCGCGATCGCCGCCCGCTCCCTGCTCGGCACGGCATGGCTGCGCATCCGGCGCAGCAGGATCGCGCTCGCCGCGCTCGCCGTGGTGGTCCTCATGATCCTGTTCGCGGCGCTCGCCCCGCTGCTCACCGCGATCGAAGGCCAGGACCCCTACACCACCCGCACCAGCCCGGACGTCCTCGACGACTACCGCACGCCAGGACTCCCGCTGTCCTACTACCGCTTCCCGTCCGTCGACCACTGGCTCGGCGTCGAACCGGGTCTCGGGCGCGACCTCTTCGCCCGTATGGCACACGGCGCTCAGGTCTCCCTGATCATCGCGCTGCTCGCGACCGCCGTCTCCGTCGTCCTCGGCACCGTGCTCGGCGCGGCCGCCGGCTACTTCGGCGGCAAGGTCGACATGGTGATCAGCCGGATCATGGACCTGTTCCTGGCCTTCCCGCACCTGCTGCTCGTGCTCTCGCTCACGCCGATCCTGCAGTCCAGGCTCGGCGACACGGCGCTCGGGGACGGCAGCCTGCTGCCGATCGCCTCGCTCGTGATCATCCTCGGCTTCTTCGGCTGGGCCTATCTGGCACGCGTCGTCCGCGGCCAGGTGCTGTCCATCCGCGAACAGGAATTCGTCGAGGCGGCCCGCGCCTACGGGGCCTCGCACCGATCGATCATCCTGCGCCAGATCGTCCCCAACGTCATGGGTGTAGTCCTCGTCTACGCCACGATGATGATCCCCACGAACATCACCGCCGAGGCCGCGCTGTCCTTCCTCGGCGTCGGCGTGAAGGACCCCACCCCGTCGTGGGGCCAGATGCTCAACGCCGCCCAGGCCGGCAACTGGTACCTGACCGATCCCTGGTTCCTCGCCGTTCCCGCCGGCGCCCTGGTGATCACGGTCCTCGCCTTCAACCTGCTCGGCGACGCGGTCCGCGACGCACTCGACCCCAAGTCCTCCCGTGGCTGACCCCGGGCGGCACCACCAGGAAAACCAGGAGCAGCAGTGAATCGACGCGCCACAGCGGTGCTCGCCCTGGCGGCGGTCACCGGACTGACCCTCACCGCGTGCGGTGGCCCCAAGCCCGCGCCCGGCTCGGGCTCCCGCGCCCCCGCCGACGCCTTCGAGGCAGTCAAGGTCGGCGAGGGCGACACGACCCGGGGCGGCAACATCAACGTCCTGATGTCCACCGACTTCCAGACGCTCGACCCGGGCAACAGCAACTACGTCCAGACGGCCAACGTCGGCCAGCTCTACTACCGCACCCTCACCATGGCGAAGGAGGAGGCGGGCAAGCCTCCGAAGATCGTCCCCGACCTCGCCACCGATCTCGGCAAGGTGTCCAAGGACGGGCTGACCTGGACGTACACCCTGAAGAAGGGGCTCAAGTTCGAGGACGGCTCACCGGTCACCGCCAAGGACGTCAAGTACGGCGTCGAGCGGACCTACGCCCGCGACGTCTACACACAGGCGCCGCAGGAACTGAACGCGGCCCTGTCCGACGACGGCTACAAGGGCCCCTACGCCAAGGGCTCCGCCAGTGACTTCAAGGGCATCGAGACACCCGACGACCGTACGGTCGTCTTCAGGCTGAAACAGCCCTTCGCCGAGTTCCCCGCGCTCGTCTCGCGCTCCAACACCGCCCCCGTGCCCCGGGCGAAGGACACAAAGCTCGACTACACCAACCACCCGGTGTCCACCGGCCCGTACAAGATCAAGCACTACGACCGCGGCCGCTCCATGCAACTCGTGCGCAACCCCGAATGGGACCCGGCGACCGACCCGAACCGCACCGCGCTGCCGGACACCTTCACCTTCAGTCTCTCCACCGCCCAGTCGACCATCAGCCAGCAACTGCTCGCCGACTTCGACGCGACGGCCCTCACCCTCGACAGCGCGGGCGGCCTCCAGGCGTCCGACGCGGCGAAGCTGGACACGGCGGACGTCGCTCGGCGCACCGCCTCCGGGCTGATCGGCTGCACCGACGTCCTGGACTTCAACACCGAGTCCATCAAGGACCCGGTCGTGCGCGAGGCCATCGCCATCGCCATCGACCGCAAGGCCATCCACCTCCAGTACGGCGGCGCCCGCTTCGGCAAACTCACCCAGTCCTACATCAACCCCGACCAGCGCGGATACGTCACCCAGCACACGGCCCTCGCGCCGTCCGGGCAGCCCCGGGTGGCGGCGGCCAAGAAGCTCCTCAAGGGCCGCGACTACCCGAAGAAGCTGGTCTACGGGTACGCCGACGCGACGCCCCGCTACAAGAACATGGGCACCTCGCTCCAGCAGAACCTGAAGCAGATCGGCATCGACCTCGAACTGCGCGCCATTCCCGCCGCGAACTACTACACGACGCTCGCCGGCGAGAACATGCCGGACATCGCCCGCAGCGGCTGGTGCGGCGGCGCCGACAGCGGCTCGGTGCGCACGACCGTCGACCCGAACCTGGGCCCGAGCGTCGACGGCAAGTCCTTCGGCTTCTCCAACATCCCCCGCTACCACGACCCGGAGATCGCCCGCGCCATGTACGAACTGCGCGGCGAGAACGGAACCAGCGAGGACCTCGGCCGCAAGTGGGCGACGCTCTTCGACCGGGGCATGCAGGACTACCCGCTCGTCCCGCTTATCAGGAACGTCACCCGCAGCGTCGTCGGGTCCCGCATCCGCAACGCCCAAGTCGGTTACTTCTTCGGCTCCATCGACCTGTCGACCGTTTCGGTCGTGTCCAAGAAGGGGTGACCATGCCCGCCTTTCTGCTACGGCGTCTCGGTGCCACCGTCGTCCTGCTGATCGTCATCAGCTTCGTCACCTTCAGCCTGTTCCAGTTCGGGCCCGCCGACCCGGCCGCCGCGGCCTGTGGCCAGGAGTGCACGCCCGAACGCGTCGCCGAGGCGCGCGTCGCCCTCGGCATGGACAAGCCGTTCCTCACCCAGTACCTGACCTACATGTCCGGCCTGTTCCACGGGCGGACGGTCGGCGCGGCCGGAGCGCAGTCGCTGTGCGAGTGGCCCTGCTTCGGCAAGTCCTTCCAGACGAACGAGGACGTCACCGCGGTACTGGAACGCGCCCTGCCGTACACGGTCTCCGTCGCCGTCGGAGCGATCGTCCTGTGGACGGTCGCGGGAGTCACCCTCGGCACGGTGGCCGCGCTGCGCAAGAACAAGCTCACCGACAAGGTGATCGTCGGCGCCGCCTCCATCGGCGTGTCCCTGCCGATTCCGGTCACCGGTCTGCTTCTGCTCCTCGTCTTCGTCTCGACGTTCGACCTGCTGCCGTTTACGACGAACGCCATCACCTCGCCGTTCGGCCCCGCCGGGTTCGGCGGCTGGTTCCAGAACTATCTGCTGCCCTGGGTCGCGCTCGCCGTCCTGTTCAGCGCCCAGTACATCCGCGTCACCCGCAGCTCCATGCTGGAGACGCTCGGCGAGGACTTCATGCGCACCGCCCGCTCCAAGGGCCTGTCGAAGAACGTGATGGTCGTCCGGCACGGCGCCCGCGCCGGGCTGACCCCCGTCGTCACCATGCTGGGCCTCGACATCGGCCTGCTGCTCGGCGGCGCGGTCCTCACCGAGCAGATCTTCTCCGTCCCCGGAGTCGGATTCACCGCCGTACGCGCCGCGCAGGCCGGCGATCTGCCCGTGACCATGGCGATCACCCTGCTCGCCGCCTTCTTCATCATCGTCGCCAACGTCGTCGTCGACGCCGTCTACGCCGTCATCGACCCGCGAGTGAGGGCCGCCTGATGTCCACTCCCACCGAGCAACCCCTGCTCCGTATGAACGACCTGCGCGTCGCCTTCCCCACCGACGACGGACTCGTGCACGCCGTCAACGGCATGGACCTCACCCTGCACCGGGGCGAGACCGTCGGCCTCGTCGGCGAGTCCGGTTCCGGCAAGACCGTCACCAGCCAGGCGCTGATGGGCCTCCTCAAGGAGAGCCGGGCACAGGTCACCGGCGAGATACTTCTCGACGGCACGGACCTCAACTCCCTGTCCGAGGACCGGATGCGGACCTGGCGAGGCAAGAAGATCGCCATGATCTTCCAGGACCCGCTCTCCGCGATGCACCCCTTCCACACCGTCGGCGCGCAGATCGCCGAGGCGTACCGCGTCCACAACAAGGTGTCGCGCAGGGCCGCACTCGCCGTCGCCGTCGACATGCTCGGCCGGGTCGGCATCCCCGACCCGAAACGGCGGGCCGGCGCGTTCCCGCACGAGTTCTCCGGCGGCATGCGCCAGCGCGCCATGATCGCCATGGCCCTCGTCTGCGAACCCGAGCTGCTCATCGCCGACGAACCGACGACCGCGCTCGACGTCACCGTGCAGGCGCAGATCCTCGACCTGCTCGCCGAACTCCAGCAGGAGACCGGCACCGCCGTCGTCCTCGTCACCCACGACCTCGGCGTCGTCGCCGAGGTCTGCCACCACGTCGCCGTCATGTACGGCGGACAGTGCGTGGAGCGGGGCAGCGTGCGCGAACTGTTCCGGGACCCGCGCCACCCCTACACCCAGGGCCTGCTCGCCTCCATGCCGACGCTCGGCGACGACGGCGACCGGCTGCGGCCCATCCCCGGCTTCCCGCCGTCGCTCACCGCGCTGCCCACCGGGTGTCTCTTCGCCGACCGCTGCCCGCAGACCCACCTCGTGCCAGGCGGGCTGTGCCACAGTGAGCGGCCGGCCTTCATCACGGCCGGGGCGGCCGGCCATCCGTCCCGGTGCCACCAGCAGCATCTCGCCGGCACGGGGAGAACCACCGGGGACACCGTCGGCGACACCACCGAGGAGGCCGCGCGATGACCACCACCGAGCAGACCCCGCTGCTGGAGGCCGACGGCCTGACCAAGCACTTCCCGGGCAGGGGCGGCCTGATGGGCCGCGGCGGCGCCCCGATCAAGGCCGTCGACGGTGTCAGCTTCTCCGTCGGCGCGGGACAGACCCTCGGCATCGTCGGCGAGTCGGGGTGTGGAAAGTCCACCACCGGGAGGCTCCTGATGCGCCTCCTCGAACCCACCTCGGGCACCGTCCGCCTCGACGGCCGCGACATCGGTGCGATGAAGCGGGCAGAGGCACAGGAGTACCGGCGCCAGGTCCAGATGGTGTTCCAGAACCCCACCTCGTCCCTGAACCCCCGGCAGACGGTCGGCGCCGCCATCGCCGCCCCGCTGCACGCCCAGGGCATCGACCCGGCCGGCGGGATCAAGACACGCGTACGCGAACTGATGGACCGGGTGGGCCTGCGTCCCGACCACTACAACCGGTTCCCGCACGAGTTCTCCGGCGGGCAGAAGCAGCGCGTCGGCATCGCACGCGCCCTCGCGCTCGAACCGCGCCTGATCATCTGCGACGAGCCGGTCTCCGCCCTCGACGTCTCGGTCCAGGCACAGGTCGTCAACCTCCTCCAGGACATCCAGGCCGACACCGGCGTCTCGTACCTCTTCATCGCCCACGACCTGTCCGTCGTAAGGCACTTCGCCGACCGCGTCGCCGTCATGTACCTCGGCAAGGTCATGGAGAGCGGACTGACCCGGGAAGTCTTCGACCACCCACGCCACCCCTACACCCGGGCCCTGCTCTCCGCCGTGCCCCAGCCCGATCCGGACGCCGACCGGGGCCGCAGGATCCGGCTCAGCGGAGACCTGCCCACCCCGGCGAACCCTCCCTCCGGCTGCGTGTTCCGTACGCGCTGCCCGCTGCGCCCCACCCTTGGCGAGGCCGAACAGGCGCGCTGTGCGGGGGAGGTGCCGTCAGTGGCGAGCGACGAAGGGCCCGCCTGCCACTTCGCCGACCAGGCCGTTGTCGCCCTCAACTGACCCGACACCCGGCACCCGACACCCGGCACGCGCCAACCGACAGAAAATGTAAGGAAGTTGCACAACATGCTCATCCGTGACGTCCGCCCCTGGGGCGGCGAGCGCAGTGACGTCCAGCTCGACGGCACCCGCATCGCCGCGATCCGCCCGCACGACCCGGCGGCCACGCCCGCTCCGGAGGTCGTCGAGGGCCGCGGCCGCCTGCTCCTGCCGGCCTTCAGCGACGTCCATGTCCACCTGGACTCCACCCGCGTCGGCCTCCCGTTCCGCCCGCACACCGGCGGCCCCGGCGTGTGGACGATGATGATGAACGACCGCGAGAACTGGCGCGACGCCGAGGTCCCTCTCCCCGAGCGGGTGGCCGGCACCCTGGAGCGCATGATCGCCCGCGGTACGACGCGGGTGCGCACGTACGCGCAGGTCGACGTGGACTGCAAGCTGGAGAAGTTCGAGGCGGTCGTCGCCGCCAAGGAGAAGTTCGGGCACCTCGCCGACGTTCAGATCATGACGTTCCCGCAGGCAGGCATCCTGCGCGAGCCCGGTACCGCCGACTACCTGGAGGCATCGCTCAAGGCGGGTGCCGACGTGATGGGCGGCATCGACCCCTGCACACTGGACCGTGACCCCAAGGGCCACCTCGACGTGGTCTTCGGCCTTGCCGAGAAGTACGGCGTCGAGGTCGACATCCACCTGCACGAGCCCGGCGAGCTCGGCGTCTTCTCGACGGACCTGATCCTGGAGCGGGTACGAGCGCTCGGTATGCAGGGCAAGGTCACCATGTCCCACGCCTACGAGCTCGGCTCGGTCAACGAATCCACCAGCCGTCGCCTCATCGAGGAATTCGCCGAGCTCGACATCGCCATGGCGACCGTCGCCCCCGCGGGCCGCGGCCAACTCTCGCTCGTCCAGCTCACCGAGGCCGGCGTCCGCGTCGGCCTCGGCGAGGACGGCCAGCGCGACTACTGGAGCCCGTACGGCAACTGCGACCTGCTCGACCGCACCTGGCAGCTGGCCTTCACCAACAACTTCCGCCGCGACGACCACATCGAGATGTGCCTCGCGGTGGCGAGCATGGGCGGCGCCTCCATCATGAGCCACGACGTCCCGCGCCTCGCCGGGGTGACCGACCGGCCGGGCCTCGCGGTCGGCGACCGCGCCGATCTGCTCCTCGTCGACGGCGAGACGCCGAGCAGCGCCGTCATGGACCGCGGCACCGACCGCACGGTCCTGCACGACGGCCGGGTCGTGGCGGACGGCCTCGAAGTGGTCGACGCCGCCAAGTAGGCGTCACCACCGTCATGCACAGGTCACTACCCGCCATGTGGCTGACGCGAGGTGTGGGGCGCGGGAACCCGGGAACTCCTCCGGGTTCCCGCGTCTGCCCTGGTCATCGGTATCGTCCCAGGTCCGGGGTCGAATGGGCAGGCATCGCCATTCCGGTCCCGTTGCTGGCCGGTCTGCTTTCCCGTACGTTTCGTGCCGGCCTGAGTCGCCTGAACCGGTTCGGGCCGCACGACCCGCGGCTGGGTGCGTGCGGCTCTTCGCCGGCGGCCGCGCACCGCCGGCACCCGGGTGGCATCCCGGGTTTCACTGGTGCTGCCCATGGGCTTGCTATCGCACACAGGGCGGCGGCACCGGCGCCTGCCGGACGCTGGACTTCAGCGCTCGTGAGGCCCTTCGCCGGCGGTGCGCCTTCTCCGCACAGGGTTCGTCTTCCTCATCGGCCCTGGGTGTCTGTCTGCTCCGCCTCCCACAGGGCGTGGTGGTGGCGGGCCCACGGTCGGGTGACGAGTCCGGTGCGGAGTCCTTCGCGGGCTTCGGGATCCTTGTAGGCCATGCGGATGTGGCCCAGGACCAGGATGCCGAGGAGGAGGGCGAGCCAGTCGTGGACGAAGGTGGCGCCGATCCGGACGGTGAGCGAGGTGAGTTCGGTGAACCACTTCACGACGCCGGTGCCGATCATGACGAGGACGGCGCCGGCGGTTCCTGCAGCGTAGAGCTTCTGGCCGGCGTTGAACTTTCCGGCCGGGGGGTCCTGTCGGCGCAGGGTTGCGCGGATCCATCCCCGGTCGTGCTCGGTGAAGCGGTTGAGGCGGGTGAGGTCTGCGCGGAAGGCGCGTGAGGCGAGTCCTGCGAGGACGGGGAGGGGGGTGAGGATGCCGGACCACTTGTGGAGGAAGACCAGGAGCGGGCGGCGGCCGACAAGTTCGCTCAGGGGCGGGAGGTAGAGGAAGGCGGCTGTTGCGATCGCTGTTCCGAGGAGGGCGGCGGTGGTCCGGTGGATCCAGTGCTCGGCCCTGGTGAAGCGGCGTATGCGGTCCTCGTGCCTGTCGGGCGTGGGCTGTTCGGTGTCAGGAAGTGGGGACATCGTCGCGTCCGTTCGATTCGCCGACCCAGCCGTCGATGTCGTATCCGCGGCGCTCCCAGTAGCCGGGGACCACCTTGTCGGTCACGGTGATCCCGGAGAGCCACTTGGCGGATTTGTAGAAGTACATGGGGGCGGCGTAGAGGCGGACGGGTCCGCCGTGGGCCGCGCTGACGGGCCTGTCCTGCATCTCGTAGGCGACGAGCATGTCGGGGCGGCGGGCCTGCTCCAGGGTCAGGCTCTCGGTGTAGGTGCCGTCGAAGCAGGTGAACCGGAGGGCTTTCGCCGTCGGCTGGACGCCTGCTGCGTCGAGGATTTCGGAGAGCCGGACGCCGGCGAAGGGGGTCCGGGGGACCCGCCAGCCGGTGACGCACTGGACGTCGCGGACCAGCCGGGTGCGGGGCAGGGCCTTGAGCCGGTCGAGGGTGTAGGTGGCCGGCCGGTCGACGAGGCCGTCGACGGTCAGCCGGTAGTCGGCCTCGGAGCGACGGGGGACGCTGTCGGTGACGGAGTAGAACTGGAATCCGCCGCCGCCCGGCAGCAGGCCGACCAGTCCGGTCGGGTCCTTGCTGGAGGCGGTCGCCAGGAGGGACTCCACGCGGGTGTGGAGGCGTCCTGCGGTCGGGACGGCGAGCGCACCCAGGGCCAGGGTGCCGAGCAGGACCCGGCGTCCGACCGGGCGGCCGGGGCCGTCGGTGGGGTGGTCGCGGTTCACCGCTGCTTGCCGGCGCGCAGCTGCTTGATGCCGCCGACTAGCAGCGACAGGCCGAGCAGGGCCACGACGGGGCCGATGAGCAGCCAGACGGGTTCGCCGTTCATGCCCCCGGTGGTGCCGAAGACTCCGGCGCCCTGGAGGGCCCAGCGGGTTCCGATGACGGTCAGCAGCGCGCCGCCGATGGTGCGTGCCCAGGTCTTCTTCATGGTGTCCTCCGTGGAAGCGGGAGTTGCAGGGTGGTTGCGGTGCCGGATGGGCGGCGCGGGCGCGCGCCGCCGGGGGCGGGTCCGGTTGCGGACCCGCCGGCGGGTGGTTCACAGGTGGAGTGCGGCGGTCTTCCCGCTGGACTCGGCGGGCTCCTCGGCGGGGGTGGCGGAGCGGTAGAGGACGGCGGTGGCCAGTGCTCCGGCGGCGAAGATGCCGGCCGACCACCAGAAGGCGGTGGTGAAGCTGTGGATGCCGGCTTCGGCCCTTGCCGCGGGGTCGCCGGGGTGGTCGGTGAGGTACCGGGTCGCAGCGCTTGCGGCGAGGGTGTTGAGGAGTGCGGTGCCGATCGAGCCGCCGACCTGCTGCATGGTGTTGACGGTGGCCGAAGCGGCGCCCGCGTCCGCGGGGAGCACCCCGGCGGTGGCGGCGCCGATCGCCGGGGGCATGACGTGGCCGAGGCCGAGGCCGATGACGATCAGCGGGGGCAGGACGTGGCTGGCGTAGCCGGTGTCCAGGCCGATGCCGGTTAGCCAGACCAGGCCGCCGGCGGCGAGCAACATGCCCCCGGGGACCGCGACGCGCAGTCCGGTCCGGCGCACCGAGATGTTGGTGGCGATCTGCGCCGAGAGCACCAGGGCGAAGATCATCGGCAGGAAGGCCAGTCCCGTGCTCACCGGGCTGTAGCCCAGGGAGACCTGGAGGTAGTAGGTCAGGAAGAGGAAGATCCCGAACATGCCGACCGCCGCGACCAGGACGGCGGTGAAGGACGCGGCCCTGTTGCGGTCCTGGAGGATGCGCAGCGGCAGCAGCGGGCTGGCGGCCCTGGTCTGCCAGTAGGCGAAGGCGGCGACCAGGACGGTCCCGGCTGCGAGGAGTCCGAGCGTCGTGGCCGAGGTCCAGCCGTCGGACTCCGCCTCGGAGAGTCCGTAGACCACGCAGAACAGGCCGGTCGAGACGAACAGGGTGCCGGGGACGTCCAGGCGGGGGCGGCCGGGGTCGCGGGCGGGGTGCAGCAGCAGGATGCCGCCGACGATGGCGAGCACCGCGAAGACCAGGTTGACGTAGAGGGTCCAGCGCCAGCTCAGGTGCTCGGTGAGCACCCCGCCCAGCAGCAGGCCGATCGCCCCGCCGGTGCCGGCGATGGCGCCGAAGACGCCCAAGGCCTTGGCGCGCTCCCTGCCTGCGGTGAAGGTCGTGTTGAGCAGGGTCAGGCAGGCCGGCGCCAATACGGCCCCGAATATGCCCTGCAGCACCCGTCCCAGGATGAGCAGTTCGAAGCTGCCTGCGGCTCCGGCCAGCGCGGAGGCCAGGGCGAACCCGGCCGCGCCGGCGAGGAAGGCGCGCTTGCGGCCGAAGAGGTCGGCGAGCCGGCCGCCGATCAGCAGCAGGCTGCCGAAGGCCAGCGAGTAGGCGGTGACGACCCACTGCCGGTCGGAGTCGGAGAAGCCCAGGTCGACCTGGGCCGACGGCAGCGCAATGTTCACGATCGTGGCGTCCAGGACGACCATCAGTTGCGCGGCGCCGATGACGGCCAGCACCCACCAGCGGCGGGGGTCGGGCGGGGCGGAGGCGGGGGAGGCGGGGAGGGACACGCGGAAGCACGCTCCAGGGCAGGACGGGGCGGCCCCGGTGGCGGCCGCCCCGTTTTATTCAATGGAAAGTGAAATTTATTCTGCACCTGTGGAATTTCGTTGTCAACGAACACCGGAGGGACGCCCTTGGGCCGTCCCGTGCGCTCGGGGCGCCGCCCGGGGAACCCCGACACCCGTGCGCAGATCCTCGACGCGGCCCGGATCCGCTTCGCCGCCCTCGGCTACCGCCGCACCTCGATCCGGGCAGTCGCCGCCGACGCCGCAGTCGACGCCGCGCTCGTCCACCACTACTTCGGGCGCAAGGAGGAGCTGTTCGCCCCCATGCCCTTCGACCCGCGCATGCTCCTGCCGGAGCTCGCCGCGGGGCCGCGCGAAGGCGTCGGCCGCCGGCTTGTGGCGCACGTGCTGTCCGCGAGCGGCACGGTGGAGGGAGCGCAGCAGGGGGCCGGGCCGCGCCGGGCGGCGGTGACCGAGGAGGCCGACAGTCGCAGCCCGCCTGAACCGCGAGCGGGTCGACCGAGCGCTCCTGACGCCCCTGCTGGACGGCTTCGGGATGGACCGCCCGGCGCTGCGCGCCGCGCCGGCCGGCTCGCAGATGGTCGGCCTGCTGCTGATGCGCCACGTTCTGGGCGCGGAACCCCTGGGCCGGCAGGAGGGGCGACCTGCTGGCGGATGTGGTCGGAGGGGCGGTGCAGCGCTACTTGACCGAGCCCCTGCCCGATCGGTGGCCGCGCCCAGCGGGGCCCTCCACGCCGGCCGGCCGGGCCGCGGCAGTCCGGGTCAGGGCAGTTCGGTGCCGACCAGGTAGAACTGGACGACCGGGGCCACGGAGCGGTCGAGCTCCGGGCGCTCGACGGCCGCCACCGGCGTGGCCCGTGCGATGTAGCGGGCGACAGCCACGCCGAAGAGGTGGGCTACGCCCAAGGCGATTTGGTGCATGCGGGGGTCGTCACGGTCCAGGCCGAGGCCGGTCAGGATCCGCTGCTGCATCACGGCCATGAGGCCGTCGCGCAGCAGGTCCATCGCGCTGGGGCTGTTGACCGCCGTGCGGAAGACTGCCTCCAGCACCGGGCCGCTCTCCGGTGACTCCCACAGGTCGAAGTAGGCCGTCGTCACCCGCATGCCGATCCCGGCCTCGTCGCCGCGCAGCGCTTCGCTGAGGCGGTCCGGCACTTCGGTGCCGCCGGAGATGACCGCCGAGACCAGTCCGGCCTTGTCGCCGAAGAAGTGGCGGATCAGCCCGGCGTCCACCCCCGCCTGCTTGGCGATGGCGCGCATCGAGGCGCCGTCGAACCCGTGCTGCGCGAAGAGGTCGCGCGCCGCGCCGAGGATCGCCTGCCTGGTCCCGGACTCCCCGGTCCTGCGCCCGCTGAACCGTCCGCCGCCCGCCGTCTCGTTCACCGCATCAACCTATCAAGGCCCGGCCCGCGCCTCACTGCGACAGCCCTGCGGGAGAAGGGGGCAGCGGCTCGGGATGCCGGGCCATCCCGGCCGTCGGCCCGGGGTGGTCGCGGCCGGAGGGTCCTCCGGCCGCGACCGAGGCGGCATGGAGCCGAGCGTGCGACCCGGCGGCCCGCAGCGGGATTCGCCTGTCGGGAGGCGCCGCGTTGACTTCCGTAACTGTGGAATTCTACGGTCGTGGAATTCATTGGATCCGAGCACCGGGGTGACCTACATGTCCTCCACTTGGAAGCTCACCGTGAGCGATCTGGATACGGGCATGATGGGCGCGGTGATGGCCCGTAACCTCGTCCGGGGTGGCCACCCCCCTGAAACCGCAACCGCGTCCAGGCCGAGCCCTACGCGCACTGTTAGCGCGGCGGCCTGATTCCTCGAATGTGCCCATCCTGGCCGGCAAGTCGTGCCTTCTCAGGGATGCGCCCTGGGCAGGTCACCGGTGAGGTAACGCTGGAAGAGCGGGCCTACGCACGCGACGAGATGCTCAATGTCCGCCCTCTTCAAAGCAGGAACACCTTAGCGGTGCGGACCGAGTCGGGGCTCCCTCGCCGACGCAGACGGTGTCCCCCTCCGCACTGCTGCGCCAGGATTTTCTGGGAACTTGAACGCCGTCCCGTGAGCGTCGTGCCGCTGCTGCAGCACCTCCTCGACGACCACGGGAACTTCCACGCGATCGACCTCGCCGGCCGCATCGGCCCTGGCCCCGCAGCCGTCCTGCCGCGCGTGCGGCAGATCCTGAGCGAGCGGGTCGAGCAGAACGCGTGCAACGAGCAGTACGGCTCGGCCGTACTGAACGACTTGTGGGCCCTCGTCCACGTCGCATCCGCCCTGTGGGGCATAGGCGGCATGAACGAGGCCGGGATCGTCGTCCCGGCGCTGTTGGCCGCCCTGAAGGACAACGACTCCGCCGCACGCGACGTCGTCGCCTGTCTCGCCCGCACGGGTACGGCCGCACGTCCCGCTCTGCCCCAGGTCAAGGCCGCTCTTGAGCAACCTCATCGCGGCGAGCATTTGTGGTCGGGCGCCGTCGCTTTCGGCCTTGAGGTCGAGCGCTCCTGCAGTGTCGTCCTCGCGAGCCTGACGGACCTTCATGACCCGGCACCGGCCAGAGGGTGATAGGTCCGGCCGCACCGGTGCAGGGCCCTCGCGCGGCTCATGACTGTCCTGCGGCAGGTGCTCGTCGGCGTTCGCCGCGCGTAGGGCCGCCCGCCCCCTGTCCGGGCCAGGGCGGAGCGGGCGAGTCACGGTTGCTCCTCGGTCCGGTCGAACAGAGGATGGACGGGTACGGTCCCCGCCCGCCTCGGCTCTTCCCTCGGGCCCGGTCCGAGGCGATTCGCCCAAGCAGTGCCCTCTCGGTCTCCGGTGCCTCCGCTGCTCCCCGTTCCTCGCGCAGGGCGACTGCGGGAGCCCCGAGTGGGCCCGGGCCACCGTTCGCGGCACGAAGAGGTACGAGCAGGCGTACGAGCCGTCGGCCTGGTCGATGGAGCAGCCTCGTACGGGGCAGCGAGGTCCGGCAATCTGACGGGAAGTGAGGGGCGAGCGGCCTGTGCCGACCTCTGTCGGGTCTCGTACGACCAGCGAGTGCGAGCGACGTTCCGGACCGTGCGCGCCATCCCGATCGCGTCAGCGGTCACCGCAGGGCTGCCGGCGTCCGGCCCGGGGCTCAGGGGGTGTGCCGGACGGGCTCCGCCCCGGTTCGGGTCAGGAAGCCGGTGAGTGCTTGGGCTAGTTGTTCGGGCTGGTCCTCCGGGACGAGGGTCGACGAGTCGGCGATTTCGACCAGTTGGCTCTGCGGGTAGAGCTCGGCCAGCCTGGGGCCGTGCTCGCGCGGCATCAGCCTGTCCTCCGTAGCCCAGACGATCAGCACCGGGCGGTCGAAGTCCCGCAGTTTCTCGCTCCAGGCGAGCAAGGTCCTGCGATCAGGTGCCCCGGTGGCGAATTTCGCGAAGTCCCTGCGGATGGCCTTGCTGCGGGTGGCGGGGGCGAACCAGTCGTCCATGATCTCGTCGGGGATCCCTCGCAGGCTCATTCCGCCGTATCCACCCCGGGCGCGGCGGACAGCGGGCATGCGCATGAGCTGCGTCAGGAGCCGGACGCCGCCGGGAATCCTGCACACCTGTGCCGCGGCCTTGGCCGGCCCGGGAGGGAAGTTGTCGAAGGCTTCGCAGGCCACCAGTGCCAGGCGCGCGATGCGCTGGTCCCGTCCTTCCGAAATCAGGAACTGGCCCCCACCCCAGTCATTGAGTACGAGGGTCACCTGGTCGAGGCCGAGCCTCTCGATGAACTCGCCCAGCAGCCGGGCGACACCGCGCTGGGTCAGGTCGGCGTCCGGGTTCATCGGCTGACGGTGACCGCCCAGAGGCAGGGTGGGCAGGACGCAGCGGTATCCGTCCAGCAAGGGAACCACCTTGCGCCACTGGGTCTCATTCATCGGCGCACCGTGGCCGAACACCAGCACGGGCCCTTCACCGCGGGTGTCCTGATAGTCGATCGGTCCGGACGACAACTCGATACGTGGCATCTCAGTCTCCGATTTGATAGATCGATCTACTGTTATCTTGGACGGGAAAGGGGTGGAAGGCAATGGGGCAGTCGGACACACGAGCCAGGATCCAGGGAACCGCCACGGTGCTGTTCCGCCGGCACGGCTACGCGGCCACCGGTCTGAAGCGGATCGCGACGGAGGCGGACGCGCCGTTCGGCTCGATCTACCACTTCTTCCCCGGCGGCAAGCAGCAGCTTGCCGAAGACGTGATCCGCACGTCAGGAACCCAGTACGGCCGCATGGTCATGGCACTGCTCGACAGTGTGCCGGACCCGGCCGAATCCCTGGTCCGTGCGTTCGAAGCGGCTGCGGATGACCTCGCGGCGGCCGACTATGCCGATGCGTGCCCGATCGGGACGGTCGCCCTGGAGGTCGCGAGCAGCAACGAGGAGCTGCGGGCCGCGACCGCGGAGGTCTTCGAGGAATGGGTCGGCATGGCGACGCGGTGGTTCGGTCGCTGGGTGGCCCAACCGAAGGCGGCGCAGTCCCTCGCGTACTCGATGGTCATGATGCTCGAAGGCGCCTTCATGCTCAGCCGGGCCGCCCGTGACCGCGAACCGCTGAGGGTGGCCGGTCGATCGATGGCCGAGCTGCTGCGTACCGCCGTCGCTCAGGCCGCCGAGGACCGGCCTGGGACGTGAGCATGTCTCGACGACGGCTCGGCACGACAAGCGCGACGCCGGAGGCCCCCAGCTGCCGATGGTGAGGACGGACTGCATCCGGGACCCCGGCGTCATGGTCGGTGACGCGCGCGAGGTCGATCAGCCTGTGCGCAGCGGTGGGATCGCAGCGGGCTGCTCTCTCAGCGCAAGGCCTTACCCACCTCGTGGATGGTCGGCCTGTCCTCCGATGTCAGGCTGAGCATCGCCTTGACCAGTGCACCGAGTCCACCGGGTATGCCTGCGGTGCGGCGCCTTCCGTCGGCGACGGCCCGCCGCTGGACGGGGCGCGGCGCGTCGTCCGGGTATCGCATCGCGCGGCGGCCGGTGGCGGAGATCAGCAGCGAGGCTCCCAGGGCGTACACGTAGGCCGACTGGGTCGCCTCGGCCGTTCCGTGGCGAGGACACTGCGCGAGATCTCCGGTGCCTCGGGGTGGACGAGGCAACCGTGGAACGGGAAGTCGTACGCGGCGGGTACGTGGCCGCCCCGCGCCAGGGCGAGGTCGATCAGGTGCGTCCGTTCGGGGGCTCACGATGAAGTGCGCAGGCTTGTACGTCTCCGTGCGCCCAGCCCCTGGCGTGCGGCTCCGCCAGGGCTTCCACGCAGCGGAGGGCGACGCCCACGAGTGGTTCGGCCGGCCCGCGTGCTGCTCGCAGAGCGGAAGCATGGGCGTGGTCGCCGTTGCTGCGGTGACCAGGAATGCCACGGCCCGCCTCGCCCGCGAGGCAGGGCCCCTCCTGGTTCGCCATGCGGTGCGTCCTGCCGTCGACGCCCCTCACCCCGCGCCGCCATCTCGCCTCCACCTCGCCGACGTCGTCCTCGGCGGCCTCGAGGCGCCGACCGGCTTCTATGCCGCCCGTCGGAGGAGAGCCGTACAACCCCCGGAGTGGACGCGGGTTCCGGGAAGTCCTGGAACGCCTCACTGCCGTACACCGGTAACGGACCCGGCGGCGTCCGGTGTCCGATGAGGTGAGCCCGGACGCATCGTCGTGACCGTCCATGGGAAGGGCAGTTCCGACGCCTCGCGCGTCCAGCCCGTTCTCACCGCACGTACAGCGACGAACCGCATCCCAGGGAGCCGCCTTGTCAGCGACCACGACCGCCGTCCTGTCCCTCCGGTCCAGAGCCCTGCTCGTCCTCGGCACAGTCCTCGCCACCCTCGCGCCGACCGTGCCGGCGGTGGCCGCCGATGCGCACCACTACCCGAAGCATCGCGGCGCCGAGGTCGTCGCGGTCACCCAGGTCGCCGACCGGCAGGTCGACCTGTCGGTGAAGTCGGCGGCCTTGGGCGGCCGTACGGTCGAGGTCCGCCTGCTCACCCCCGACGGCTGGAACCCCCACGACCGGCACCGGCACTGGCCGACGCTGTGGCTCCTGCACGGCTGCTGCGGTGACTACACCTCGTGGACCGCCATGACCGATGTCGCGGAGACGGACAGCCTGCGCGACGTACTGGTCGTCATGCCGGAGGCCGGCTGGAACGGCTGGTACAGCGACTGGTGGAACCACGGCGAGGGCGGCGACCCCGCGTGGGAGACCTTCCACACGGTCGAGCTGCGGCACCTCCTCGAGCGCGACTGGGGCGCCGGCCGGGACCGCGTCGTCGCCGGTCTGTCGATGGGCGGCCAGGGCGCCCTGCTCTACGCCGCCCGGCACCCCGGCATGTTCAAGGCGACCGCCGCGTACTCCGGTTCCGCCCACCCGCTCCTGAACGACGAGTCGGTCGACCGCGTCCTGGGGTTCTTCGCCGGCCAGGGCGACGACCCGTTGCGCGTCTGGGGCGACCCGGTCGCGCAACGCCGCATCTGGAAGGCCCACGACCCGTTCCACCTGGCCGAGCGGCTCAAGTCGGTCCCCGTGTACCTGTCCAGCGGCGACGGCACCACCGGCCCCCTGGACGTTCCCGGCAGCACCAGCGCCCTCGAGGCCGACTTCAACCGGCAGAACCACGCCCTCGCCGCCGAGCTGAAACGCGTGGGCGCGAAGCACGTGACCACTCACTTCTACGGCCCGGGAACCCACGCCTGGGCATACTGGGAAAGCGAGTTGCACGCCTCACTGCCGATGCTGCTGAGCGCCCTCCGCGTCGACGGCTGAGTGCCGGTGCCGGTGAGTTGGAGCCTCCGCGTGCGACGGACAACTCCGGTGACGGCCGCGGAGGGTGTGGGACCCGGTGCGATCCGGGTACCACGTCCGACGCCCCTCATCCCCGTGCTCAGGGGTATGCCTCCGGCTCGGCTCCGTATCGTGCGCAGGGTCACAGACCGTACGGGCCCAGGTCAGCTCCACAACTCACCCATCCTGTGGGGCGCTTCTCATGTCACGGCCCGACAAGGACGCTCACGATTCCGCCGCGGCCGTACAGCTACCCGGCCTTGATCGCGTCCGCTGGGACCTCGAAGACGAGCTCGAGCCCGTCGCGCTCGTTCCCCTGCTCGCCAACGCACGTGAAACCGAAGCCCGCGATGGTGGCCAGGGAGGCGTCGTTGTCGGATCCGATCCTGGCGCGCACGGTCCTGACACCGGGTTCGGCGGCGGCCCTGACGACCAGCGCCCTCAACATGGCGCGGGCATAGCCCTGGCGGCGGAACCCGGGCAGGACGGTGTAGCCGACCTCGACCATGCCGGCCTCATCCGGCGGCGCATGGAACCCGGCGTCGCCGACAACGGCCCCGTCCGGCTCGGACAGTGCGGCCCGCACGATCCAGGGCGCGACAGAGGGGTCCTCGGCGAGCTGGCCGGCGCGATAGCCGAAGATCCCGCGGGCCCGGTCAGAGACGAAGTACTCGTCGAGGGCGACCCCGGCCTCGGCGCTGCCGCAGGCGAGGTCGCCCTCGGCGAGCGCCCGGAGCGCCTTTTCGCTGAGCTCGACGAAGCGGACGCGTTTGGGGACGGAGCGAAGTTCGCTACTGAACTTGATCGGGTGATGTCGGGCTGTTCGCCGGACAGCGTGAAGGTGACCTCGGTAGTCCTCGTTCGGTGAGATATCCGCAGGGCGGCGGCTTGACCGACGTCGAGAGAGATGCGCGGGAGCGGGTCCGGCGCCAGGCCGTGACGTGCTTCGAGACTGACGGGAAGACCCGGGAGATCGCTGCCATGCTGCGGGTCTCGGAACGGTCGGTGGAACGTTGGCGACGCCAGTGGCGCGAAGGCGGCTACGCCGGCGTGGCCTCCAAGGGGTCACCTGGTCGACCCCGACTATCTGAAGCGCAGATGGCCAGGTTGGAGCGGGGGTTGGAGCTCGGTCCGCTGGCACACGGGTGGGCCGACCAGCGGTGGACGCTGGCCCGCGTGAAGGCGGTGATCGGCAGGCTGTTCCACGTCTCGTACACCGTGGAGGGCACGTGGCGACTGCTGCGGCGCTGTGGCTGGTCCTGGCAGCAGCCGACCCGGCGTGCGATCGAGCGTGACGACGACGCGGTGGAGTTGTGGAAACGAGAGGTGTGGCCGCGGGTAAGAGCACCGCGGCGGCGAACGGCGGTTGGGTGGTCTTCGAAGACGAGGCCGGCCAGTCTATGACGCCGCCGCGTGCCAGGACCTGGGGCCGCAGGGGCAGCACTCCGGTCGTCCGCGTGCGCGGGCGGGGATCGGGTCGAGTCTCCATTGCGGGGATGACCTGCTACAAGCCGGGTGAGCGATCTCGTTTGTTCTACGCGATCCGTGAGTACCGGGGCCGCAAGAACGAACCGAAGGGCTTCGGCTGGAAGGACTACCGCGACCTCGTCATCCGCGCCCACACGCAGCTCGACGGCCCGATCGTGCTGGTGTGGGACAACCTGCGCATGCACCTCGTTGCGCCACTGAGGGAGTTCTTCGAGTCGAACGCCTCATGGCTCACTGTGTTTCAGCTGCCGGTTTACGCCCCGGACCTCAACCCGCAGGAGGGCATCTGGTCCCTGGTCAAACGCGACATCGGCAACCTGGCAGCCGCCGACCTTGGCCAGGTCACCCGCGCTGTGAAGCGCAAGCTCAAGATGCTGCAGTACAGGCCGGAGGTGATCGACGGATGCCTGGCCGGCACCGGCCTGACCCTGTCGGCGTGATCATCAAAAGATGCCGAAGAAGCGATGCCACCAGCTGGGCCGCTGAACGTGCCATGGCAGTTGGCTTGGCCCGTCGTAGTCGCTCTCCAGCAGTTCCTCGGCAACCACGACATAGCCAAGCTCGACAAGCGCCCGGTTGACCTTGGCAAGGTCCGCGGCGTCCAGTTCGCCCTCGGTCTGAGCGTCATCCGTTCCAAAGAAGGCGCCCGGGTTGTCGGCGCAGACCAGAGCCAGCGAGCCGAACTTGCTCACACAGACGACGATCCGAGTACCGCATACGGTCGCGTCCCCGGGCACGGCAACGCGTCCGTACTCGCTGGAGTCCTGGGTGTCCTGCTCGGCCGTGCAGCGGGCCGCGAAGTCCTCTTCGAGTCGGGCTACCAGAACACCGAAGTGCATCGCGGTCTCGCCACGGTCGTAGTGCTGCGGACGCTCCAACCACCCCGGATCATCGAGCTTGCGCAGCAACGCCAGCAGATCGGCTTCACTCTCGGTCATGCGCTCATCTTGGCGCAGCAGCCATCCGCGGAGCAGCTCGGGGCACCACCACACTCACCGTCCCCGACATCACCCATTCAAGTTCAGTAGTGCCGCATCAAGCAACGTTCGCCCCGACTTGACGTATCGTCCGGTTGCCGTGTTTGGACGGCATCGACCTGGTGACCGGACTATGCCGAATCACACCGCGATGATGCGTGTCGCCCTGGTGGTGCAATGGCGGACTGGTCAGTTCGCATTGCCGAGGACATCACCGGCTGCAGTGCGGAAGCCCTTCACGGCCTGGTAGAGGGCGTGCTCTCGCTCGGCGGCGAGAGCGGTTTCCACCACCTTCTGGGAGGAGTCTCCTGAATGGGCGTTCTTCACCATCCGCCGCATCACGTCGGAGAGGTCGCCGGATGCGTGAGCCACACGGTCGGCCGCTGCCACTATCGAAGGCGGACCTTCAAGGCTGACAACTTCAACAGCACGATGGACGTCCCGAGCCAGCGCGACGAAGCGGTGGACCTTCTCGTCCACATCCCGCAGGTCAGGAGTCTCTAGCTGGAGCGCGCCCAACACCGCGTCCATGGCGATGTCTCGGTCGTGAAGAGCACCGAGGTAGTGCGCGTAGGCGTCCCTGCGGTGCTGCCTACGCGACTGGCGGAACTGCGAGCGTGCGGTAGCACGCCCGTTCACCATCGCCGCGCCGATGGTGGCGAAAGAACCTACGGCGGCGCCGAGCAGAGCGGCGAGTCCAGCATCCATGATTCCATTTTTCCTTCCCTCTGATACGTCAGCAGCCAGGTCTGCGGCCCGTCATGGTCTGGAAGCGGGCAGTCAGAATTATCACGTGGCTGAACGCGTGCGGGTTAGTGAGATTGACGACGACGAGGGGCGACGACTGCTGCGGATCGTCCGTCGGGGCACCGGTTCGGTGGTGACCTGGCGGCGGGCCCAGGTAGTGCTGTTGTCGGCTCAGCGCATGGATGTGGCGAAAATCGCGGAGGTGACGTTCACCAGTGCGGACCGGGTCCGGGACGTGATCCACAACTTCAAAGCCGACGGCTTCGACTCGCTCTACCCGAAGTACAGGGGCGGCCGGCCAAGGACGTTCACGCTGCCCGAGCGGCGCAAGATCAAGAAAATCGCGAAGTCGAAGCCGGTCGAGCACGGCCTGCCGTTTTCGGCCTGGAGCCTGACCAAGCTGGCGGACTTCCTGGTCGCCGAGGGGGTGGTCGACGACATCAGCCACGAGGGCCTTCGGGTCCTGCTCCGTGAGGAAGGCGTCTCCTTTCAACGTGTGAAGACCTGGAAGACCTCCCGAGATCCGGACTACGCGGCCAAGACGGCGAGGGTGGAGCACCTCTACGCGATCGCCGACGGCGAGGTCATACCCGTGTGAAGTGCCGTTGCGATGCCAGCGCAGTGGTGTCATTACAGAGCCAGCGTCAGGTTGATGGCTTCGACCCTGTGACCTGTGCCTCTGTAGTTGCGCTCGATGGCACGGCTGTGAGGTCACCAGTGGCAGGACGTGACATCTCTGCTGGGCAGCGTGGTGACACTTCCCACGGTACGGCGCTCCCGCCGAACGACGCGAGTACCGATGGATGGCGTCGGGCAACTGGCGGGAGGCGGCGGCAGGGATGAAGAACAGCCCGGTCAGGCCGAGCTGTCCGGTTGTGCCGTCCGCGTCTCAGCCCTGGGGGCAACGAGACCATCGAAGTTGCCCATGGCGGTGGAGGGTTGGCAGTCGAAGGGCGGGCACATCCCGTTCCGTCCCCTTACTCGTGCAGAGACCAGTTGTCAGAGGCAGCGGGTAGCGTGACCAGGTACGGCTGCGCCCTCCGCGCGGCCGTATTGAAGTTTGAGAGGACCGCGAACATGGCAAGCGCGAGCAGCATTCTGCGGGCAGCGTGGGTGCCCGATGATGACCCCGAGCGGGATTGGGAGATCGCAGCCGATCTGGCTGTGAAGTGGGTGCGGCGAGAATGCGCTGAGCAGAGCGCCGACGGCGTGCTCGTGCTTAACGCCTTCGGCGTGGAACAGCAGATCCCGTCCCTCCGGCGCTTTGCGGCGGAACACACTGTCACCACACCGCGTGCCTCCCGCGACCGTGTCGGCCGTGGCAAGGGTCCAGTTCTGGCGTATGTTCCGGACGAGAGGACCCTCGACTTCGCGGCGAGCCTGGCCCGTGGGTCCTCCCTGGCCATCGTGGAGAGCTTCCACGGATTCCCGCTCGAAGGCTGGGCTCGCCAACTGGGCGCCATCGATCTCACCCGGCCCGATGAGCAGCCCGAGCAGTTCGATTCCGAGCTGACGGAAGCGATCGACCGGCTGGACTTCTACAAGAACAACGGCTTCGGTGACCAGTTCGGCAAGCAGCAAGCCAGGCGCATCCTGCAGGACCTGCGCGGCGCGGGGCTGCTGGAGCGGGACATCATCGTGGGAGCTTTGGCAGCCAAGGGCGCCTCCGATCGTGCGATGCGGAACCTCGGCAAGCTGATAGACACGCTGGACCGCCACTGAGCCCCCGAACGATCCGATTCATATGCCTCACCAGCCGCGACGTCTCCGGTGACAGCGCGCCTGCCTCGCTCGCCCCTGGCTGATGACAAGAAGCGTGCAAATCCAGTGACAGCTGCCTTGCTGCACCCAACACAAAAGCACAGGTCGGCGCCTCTCACCGGTGACATCTCTCGTGCTTCGGCTCATCTGTGACTGGGCGCTTCAGGTGGCGGGTGAGCGGTCGAGATGGCGAGCTGAGCACGTAGAGGTCTGGTCGTCGCGTCGCTGAGCTGTGAACTGGCAACAGGTGTGCCACCCCTGGGGCGACTCTCGGTGGCGACCTTGTCGTTACAGTCCTGGCCAGTGCCATGGGAGGCTGGCGCCGTGGATTCGAGGAGATATCTGGGGCAGGCCGGCATGGAAGCAGCCGTCCTCCCTTCCCGGGCGGCCTACCTCATTGCGGGCGGCAGTGTGGCCGGGTTCCGTACGGCCGTAACGCAGGCCAGCAGCCGGTGGGGCGGCATGACCGAGCCCATCGTCGAAGCCCAGGCTTCGGGCCTGTCCCCGCTGCACGAGCAGACCGTCCGCGTGGCCAAGGTCGAGGCGCTCGTCAACATCGACGCCGACTTTCAGGCTGCCAAGAAGATCGCGCAGGGGCTCGGGCTGCCTATCGTCGACCTTGCGGTCATACGGAAGAGCAACGTGGCATCCACCTGCTCCCTGGCCGAGGTCATGCAATTCGACCCGGCTTACCCTCCGATCGCAGCGAGCCCGACCGGAACGCTCTGGCAGCTGGCGGCGGCCGGCTGTGTAGAGCCGCGCCACTTTCTCGAACACGTGAGGGTGAGCAGGCGGGAGGACGAGTTCGGCCGGTACCAGCTGAATGAGGACACCCGGATCCATAGCACGCTCGCGCAGTTCGGCGAGTACCCAAGCACCCCCGCGAGGCACACCCCGACGGTCCTGTGGGTCGTCGAGGGCGAGGGCTTCACCGACAGCATCGACTTCTGGAACACCAGGGCGCTGAGACCGGCCCACATGATCGAGATGCCGATGCTGCTGCTGCCGGGCGCCGACACGGTCAAGGACTGGCTTGACTTCCCCGAGCAGGTAGCCCGTCTCCTCAAGTCTCGCCCCCGCGAGTTCGCCGTCGACGTGGTGCTCGTCAGCCGCTCGGCGTCGCCCGAGCATCTGCTGGAACTCGCCTCGGCGCTCGGTCTGGAGCCCACCGAGGAGGAGCCGCGGGACGGAGCTCGCATGCCCGCGTCCCCGGCCCGGACCGCCCCGTTCACCTTCCGGACGGACCTGGACCCCACGGCGTGGGTGACCTTCGAACGCCACTACGGCGTGCCGACGTCCTTCGACGTCCAGGTCTTCGCCGGCGGGCCGAGCACCCTGCGCTTTATTCAGCCCGTCCGGTTCGACGGGTATGCCGGGGCCCTGGTGAGGTTCTGGGGCGAGCCCCTGCTCGGATTGCCAGCCCGCCCGTCCATCGCCCGGCTCGTCCACCCCGATGCCCAGTGGCGGGACGGCAAGCTGCAGCTCGCGTTCCAGCCGATGCCCCACCAGATCGCCGTTCAGATGACGTTCCCCCTGCTGCCGCAGGCAACGGAACAGCTTCTTGACGATGTCACAACCGGGCACCAGCTGTCCTCCGCAGGACGGCTGGGAACGGCCCTGGCCGAGCGCGCCGAAAGCTCCGCGCTTCTCGAACCCGGTGTCTACGAGGCAGCCATCGCCCTGACCACGCCGCGGTCCAAGGAGCTGTTGAGGCGGCTGAAGGAGCATCGGGCAGACGGCCATCCGGACGCCGACCTCGCCGAGCTGGCCGCCACGTGGGGTGGCCGGTCCGAGCGTCGCTATCTGCCCGCAGACAAGCTGCAGGATGTCAGGGCGGAAGACCGGGCGGCGGCACTGGAGCGGCTGTGCGCGCTGGGCTGGGCCGAGCGCGGGCTGGAGAGCGTCTGCCCCTCGTGCACCAGCCGGTCGTTCGTTCCGCTCGTCCAGACCAGCGGTTCCCCGCAGTGCCCCGGGTGCGGCGCCGTGTCCGCCTACCAGTCCGGTGGCGCGCTGACCTCCGTGCACTACCGGCTCGACAGCTTCACCGACCGGGCCAGCGACAACGGCCTTTTGCCGCATCTGCTTGTCATCGCCGAGCTCTGCCGACGCATACCCCGCTCGCATTTCCTCCCCGGCACCGACGTCACCTTCGAAGACGGCACCCAGGAGGAGGTGGACATCTTCGGTATCTGGGACGGGAAGGTCCTTTCCGGGGAAGTGAAGACCTCAGCCTCGGAGTTCAACGAGGCCCAACTCCAGCGCGACGTCGCACTGAGCCAGCGGCTCCGAGCGGATGTGCACCTGCTCGCCTCGATCACCCCAGTCGACGAGACCGTCAGGAATACCGCGCGGGAGCTGTGCAACGCGGCCGGGCTGGAACTGGAGGTCCTGGACCAAGCCGACCTTCGCCCAGCCGCACACAAGCCCGTCCCTGCGACAGCGGCCGACGGCCTCGGCTGGCTGTGTACCGCAACGGCTGACCTGACCGCGCTGATCGAGCAGGGCCAGCCCGTCAGTCGCGGCCAGGTGGCGCGGATCCTGAAGACCGCGTCCGGCGGAGCCGCCCCGGTGCCCGGACATATCGCGGCTCTCTCCTGGGCGCTGACCGAGCACGGGGACGATGCCGCGGACCTGCTACTCCGTCTTCTCGGGGTGCTCGACGCTGCAATCCACAAGCACGGCGCGGGCGGCCAGAAGGCGTAGAGGCAGCTACCGGCCTCCGCGCTGGCGCTCACTCGCCAACCGAAGCGCTCAGTCACAACCGGTTGGTCCGGGCTCGCTCGCGTTCCCTCTGGTCGGGCACCGGATCGCATCTGGTGCCGGTGGCTGGCCCTCTTCCGAACGGGGCCGGAACAGCGACTGGTTCCCGGCTCCTGCTCGGAACAGGGCACCCTCGCGCCCTACGTGTTGGCTAGGCCGGCGGAGGGGTCACCAGCTTCGCCGTGCCCGGGTCGACGTCAGCGGGGTGCGCGAGGACGGGGAGCTCGTCATCGAGGAGACCGTTGAGCGCGATGGCCGCCTTGGCGAGCAGGTGCGCACCCTGAACCGACTGGCCATCGGCCACCGACGCGTAGAAGCGCGCGGCGTAGGTGATGGCGTCGGTGTCACCGATGGAGTCGGACATGCCGATCGCGAACGGCACCGTGCCGACCAGCTTCCGCGCCTGGGCCGCGGAGTGGCAGGAGTTGAGCAGCACCAGGAGCGGCTTCTCGTCCACAGCCGCGATGGCACTGGCGAAGGCGCCGGCGCTGACGATGGCCTCCTCGTGGAAGTTGTCCTCTCCCCTCTCGAAGGCGATCAGGTCGTGGCTGCTGTGCCCGGAGAAATGCACCACGTGCGGCCTGAACAGGGTCAGGGCGTTCAGGAACACGTCGGCGGTCGCGGCCGGATGGGCATCCAGCTCCACGAGCTCGCGGTGAGTGGCGCGTTCCACCGCTGTGCGGATCCTCTGCTGCTCCTGGCCGACGCGCAGGTCCCCGGCGGACGACGCGCCCAGCAGCAGGATCCGCAGCTTCTCCGGCTTCGGGGCCCGGAGTTCCTTCATCACGATGTCTACCTGGCCTTCCGCCGCTGACAGGCGGCTCTCGATTTCCTGCTGCTGCGTGGCGGCGATCCGCCGGGCTTCGTCCTCTTCACCGCGACGCGCCGCTTCGTCGGCTTCCCGTTCCACCTGCTGCGCCTTGGCCAGCCTCGCGGTCAGGAGGGCGATCTCCTTCTCGAGCTTGGCCGCCTTCGCCATCAAGGTGCTGGCTCCGGCCGCGGCGGTGTTGGCCTCCTTCTCATAGCGCTGGGCGGCCCGCAGCCGGCTCTTCCCCAGGTTGGGGCTGCTGGCCTTCCCGGCCGATGCCGCCTTCTGCGTAGCCTTGCCCTGCTTGTCCGCCTGCTTCAATCCCAGATCGCTCGCCCTCTTCAAGGCTGCGGCGCGGGCCCTCCTCTTCATATCCAACTGGTGCTGGTAGTAGCTGGAGTTCATGCTCGACCCCTTCGTGACATCTACCGACAAGGTAGACGGCGGCACCGACAGTCCGGATGTCCGCTCCGGGGCGGGCGCTGCACGGCGCTCGCGCGTACGGCGTCCGCTCAGCTCGCTTACGATGCCGTGGTGCGGAAGACGAAGGCGTTCAAGGAAGCCGTGGCCGAGACGCTCGCGGATCTGGCCCGCCGCGGGGTGACGTTCGCCCCCGCGACCGTGGCGGACACGATCGAGCAGCAGATCACCGCCGTGTCCGGGCGGCTCGGGATCCAGGTGCGCTCCGCCTGGAAGTACTTCGACCCATCCGCCACGGCCGACCGCCTCGCGAAGAGTCAGGCCGCCTTCGAGGAGAGCAGCAGCGAGAAGGACGTCGGTCAGGCGCCGATGCCGCCGGTCGACAACCCGGAGCTCGCCCTGTCCTCGCCGGGGTTCCGGACTCCCCGGCCCAGTCCGGCGGCGACCTGTACGGGGTCATCCTGAACGTCGCGGTCAACGCCTTGATGGCCGGCCACATCCACGGCGAGGACGGCTGCGCCGGCTGCGACGGCAGCCGCGGCGATTCCGGGCACGACTGGGAAGCGCGGATGCGGATGATCAGCGAGCTGCAGCCGAACATCACCAAGTGGTTCGACCGCCGCGATGTATGGACCGCTGCCGTCAACGACGCCGGATACACCGTCACCCGGCGTTGACCCGCCGAGTGTCCGGCCCGAACCTGCCGAAATGCGTGGACGACGTCCAGGCGGAACCGGGGCGGCAGGGTCCGCTGCTCCAGGCAGCCCCGGCATTCCAGGAGGTGCTGGGTGCCGCCGCCCCGGAGGAAGTGGTAGCGAGGCTCTTGCACTCGCGGTTGTTGCAGCCGCCGCAGAGCGGGTCTTCTCTGAACTACCGGACTGTGTCGCAGACACGTGCTCTTGCGCGAGTAGGCATGCCCCGAGGCTATTGATCAGAAACTCATGGGGTTCTCGTTCAGGACGTAGCGGACGTGTGGGCCGCCGAAGTAGCCGCGGACAATGTGCGGCTGGCGCTGGCGTCTGCGGAAGAAGCGGCGGGTCTCCGCGGCAAGTTCGGCCTGATCGCGAGCTCGGTGCTCAGGACGTGAGACATCTCTGCTGGGCAGCGTGGTGACACTTCCCATGTGGCCCTACGGGCGCGGTGGTTGGTGCCATCTTCGGCTGCGCGCGTTTGTGCAGGTGTGCACCCTCTGGTGCCGGGGCCGGGGGAAGGGCCGCGGGCGTAGTCCTATGTGGTATGGCAGCAGATGAAAACTGGTGGGTGGCAGATGCGACGCGGCCGATACTGGTCTTCCAGGAGGTTCAGATGGGAATCGACCCGGCCGTGCTTGCCTGCATCGACGCGACAGCTGCTGAGTTCGCTTCTCTCCAGGAGCTGTTGCAGCGCTGGATCGAGCATGCCAACGCAGAGACATGGCAAGGTCAGGCCGCAGCCGAAGCTGACGCGATATGGGCTGCCCTGTGTTTCCACGTCACGGAACGGGGAGGGCTGGCGGGGGACTTCATCGGCCGGGGCGCCGATCGGTGGCCTGCGAACCCTCAGGCCGTCTCGGACAGTGCCGTGGAGACCTGGGCCGGTTATGCGGAGGCTGTGGGCCACCCCATGCTGCGTGCCCGCCTGCATCACCTGGTGTGGGAGGCGCGCAAGAGTTTCCCGCATGCCCGGAAGGCGATCGAAGACTACACGGAGGCTGTGCCCCGATTTCTGGGTATGGCGGACCGCTCCGCGGGGCGCTGCCGGGCCAGTGACTGCCTGTGCTTCGCGTACGACCTTGCGGTACGGCTGAGCGTGCGCGACCTGGAACTCACCACCAAGCAGGCCATGATCAGCTTTGTGTCTGAGCTTCTCGACGACTCCCAGGAAGCGGCGCCGGGCCTGGTCTTGGAGATCTTGAGGAAGCTGGTTGGCCGCCACGCCTCAGATGCTGCCGTGCAAGCACTCCTCAGCAGGGCCACCGGCATCCACGGAGGGGACGTTCCGGTGGTGGCGGAACTGCTGCAGCTGCGTATCGCGGGGACGCAAGACCCGCAAGAACGGACGGCACTACAGCGACAGATCGTCGAAGCGCTGCTCACCGAAGCAGAGCGGTTCACGGGCTTTGTCCGCGTGGACAGGCTCAACGCAGCAGCCACCGCAGCACGTGACTACGGTTTGGAGGACCTGTTCGATGACGCTCGGGTACGGATGCAGGCGATCGCTCCGGACCAACTCGGCATGGAAAGTTTCCGCTTCGAGCTACCTCTGCGGCGAGACGAGATCGAGGACTACTCCCAGAGGGTCCTTGGCCAGGCGCAGACCCTCGGGCAGGCCTTCAGCGCACTGGCCAGCCTGCCGGCCCCCTGCGGAACGCGGCAGGCTGCCCAGGAACATGCAAGGAGGCTGGCATCCGAGGGGTTGTTGTCCTCCTTCATCCCCAGCATCCGGATCAATGCCGCTGGCCCCGTTCCTGTGGCGGAGGCCCGAGTGCGCACGGCAGCGGACGACGAGAGCGAGTGGCATGTCACCGCAATGGTGATCACCTCTGTCTACGTGCACCACCTCCTGGAGACGGTGGGAGACCGCTTCGACCCGACCACCGCCCAGCTTGCCCAGCTGTTCACGGCCGACCCCATCATCACAGGGATCCGCGCCACCAAGCTCGCGCGCGCCTTCCGCTACTACTGGAGCGGGGAGTACGACGCAGCCTTCACGATCGCCCTGCCCCGGATCGAAGGAATCCTCCGGGAGACCCTGCGCTATCACCGCATTCCGATCGTCCAGCCGCCACGGGGCGACAGTCGCGGCCGAGTGACCCTCCTGGCCACCCTCATCGACCGCGCGACCGACGCCGGCATGCACGCCGACTGGCAGGCTTTCCTGCGTCTCCTGCTCGTCGACAGCGACGGAGGACTCAACCTCCGCAACAGCGAACTCCACGATCTATCCGACACGGAGACGGCCCCTCAGACGGTGGCACTCGTGCTCTTGGCTGCCCTGCATGTCACCGCACACGCTCACCAGGCGGCTGCACCCGCCTCCGGAATCTGAACGGAGCAGTAGCCAGGCCGATGCTGTTGTGGGTGGCGGCGCGACAGGCCACGCTGGGGCAAGCGGGAATCTGCAAGGGCACCATGTCTCGGTACGGTGCGCAGGTGGAGAACTTGGAGACTTCGGACTGGATCGCGCTGAGCGCAAGGCCGAGAGATGCTGCAGATCTTTGGCTGACCTGACCAGGAGGTGCGGGGCGCGGGCCCTCGTGCTGTTGGCTCGGCTCACTGGGTAAGGTCCGGGGATGTTCTATCCCGGATCTGAGTCGGAGCTTGTCGCCGGCATGAGTGAGGCCGGCCTGGCTGGCCATCAAAGGCTGCTGATACAGGCGACGTTGAGAGCGATGCATCCCGGTGCGTATGCCACGCAGCACGCGGCGGCCGGGGGAGCAGCCGTACTCTCCCTCAGCCGCGCCGAAGCTGTGCTCCGATCCCGAGCCGGCGCGAGCGACAGCAAAGACGCCCAGCCGAACGAGAAGCTGGCCTACACGGTCATTGAGCGAACCCTGAAGTCAGTGCTAGCACTGGAGGCTGTTGTAATCCCGGCCAAGCAGCCGCTCGCGGATATCCACAATCTGCTGGCAGACATGGTGCTCCGTGGCCGGAACGATCTCAAAGAGCCGTCCCGCTGCGGCGTTCTGGCTCATCAGCTGGCAGCGTTCGTACCCAAGATCGAGCGCATCGTTCTGGATCTCTTTCAGCAGGCCTGGGACACAGCAATGCCTGTGACGGCGGCCGAGCGCGCCATCGCCGAGGTCGCGAGTCTCGCCGTGTGGCGTGGACGAGACTATGAATGCCTGGTTGCGGATCTGCAGCGCTTCCTTCGGAAAGCGCCTTGCGGGCAGGGACTACTCTCGGTGCTGCGGCCAGCGCATCGCCAGATCCGGGTGGCTGCCGTCGTGGAGGGTGCCCGCACCTTGGCCGGGCTTGGCCAGCTGTTCGACGCCGACACCAATGTCCGGCAGTTTCCAATCGGCAAGAAGGCACCGGACGGCTGGGGCCAGGGGACCGCGAAGTTGAGGAAGTTCGCAGCGCTACACGGCCGTCACCC
The DNA here is from genome assembly GCF_043199535.1 of Streptomyces sp. NPDC048590. NCBI lineage: Bacteria > Bacillati > Actinomycetota > Actinomycetes > Kitasatosporales > Streptomycetaceae > Streptomyces > Streptomyces sp. NPDC048590. Next base: position 49,850 of record NZ_JBICWC010000015.1, read on the forward strand.
TGGCGAGGACCCACGGGAAGGGGAACGCGCTGCTGCTGCCGTCCTGTTGACCTTGTCCGTCATGGCACCTGACAGGGGCGTCGCCGTTCACCTGGCCAGGCGACGGATTGAAGAGGCGCTCGACACTTATGTCGCGGGCCACCGGCTTGCCGAATTGCGCCTGGCGCCGGAGACGTTGGTCTTCGAGGAGTCAGACGACCGCTCGCGTCGTTACACCTCTCGAGGGCCCACGGTCGACACTGCGTGGCCACTGACCAGGCACTGGCCTGCGGAAATCCGCGAATGCCTCCGTATGGCCCACATCGCACGTTCCACCTCCTCACCACTCACCAGCGCAGCCCTGTCCTGGGCCGCCATCGAAGCGGCCGGAATCCGTCACGGCTACAACGACAGTGCCGCTCATGTGGAACTCGCCCGCGCTCTCAGCCTTCAGGCAATGCGCCAGCAGCTGCTCAGTTCCCATCAGTGCGTGCGTCGTGTCGCCAGCGCTATCCATGGCGAGGTGACGGAGCGTGCGGCGGGGGCCGGTCGTGCTGTGGAGGGCTTGGAGCGGCACCTCGCCAAGAAGGGCGCTCAGTCGGCCCTGGAACAGCAACTGCGGGAGGCGCGTGGCCGAGCGGCCACTGCCGAACTGGAGGCGGCAGACGCCGACAACCTGTATCTCCAGCCACTGAACGAAATCGACCGAGCAGTCCCGGTCAACGGCCATGGCCTGCTGAGCGACCTCAATCGGTGGGCCGACTTGCTGGCCGAGCCACCCGGAGCCGCTCAGGAAGTGAAGATCGGCTCAGCAGCCCTGTCACGCCTAAGGACCGTCCTGCACGGCCTGCCGGCCTATGACATCGACGTCTGGCGAGCCCGCATGAGCAGCCCGAAGCAGTGCGCAGCATGGCTCAGGGACGCCGAAGAACGCTGCCGAGCCCAGCTCAGCTGGATGTACGTGCTGCGCAACACAGCACTGCACCAGGGGGTTTTCGCGTCAGTCGCGGACAGCCATGACGCTCATGGGGCCCGCGGAACTCTCGATCTCACACTGGAAGTGCTGGGCAACTGGTATGCGGTGGCCAGTTCGGCTCAACTTCCGGAAGCCACCTGGACAGCGCACCGAGTGATCACCGAACTAGCAAAACGGCAGCAGGACGTGATCCGTCACCTTGAGGCAGACGCTGCCGTGGTGGACCTGCAGTTCACACACCTGACCAGCCCCACATCGAACGGACACGACCGACTGTGACGTGAAAGACGGACGGATGAGGAAGGAGGGGAGTGTCTTTGCCTATTGGACGACCCGCACAGCGGACAGGGACTCGAACCCTGGTCTCTCCCAGGTGGGCCGGAGTGATTGCGAGTCACCACACCCGAAGTGACCGGCCCTGGAGAGAGCTTAGCGGAGGATCTGCTGGCTGAGGTTCTGGCTTCCTGTTGTGTGCTCGCCCTGCGGTAAGCGTCCGTTGGAGTGCCGACGCGGACTCGGGCGCGGCAGTCAGCTGCTAGGGCTTGTAGGCCGTGCTGCCTGACAGACGGTCCCGGGCCCACGTATCGCATCGATCGCGGTGCGCCTCGTGCTGATCAGCTACAGGCGTTCCTTCTGCGAGTGCGGTGAGGCTGGACAGCAGTGCCCCTCCAGCTAGTTGGTGCACGACTGGGGCGACGCTGGCTGTGCTTCGTGAGGTCACCAGGTTCGAAAAGCCGATCGATCCTCTCGCAGGCACGGTCTTTGACTCTCGCAGGCTGCCTGCCCGGTAGGCACAAAGCGGCTGTCGGCCACTACGTCGACGAGAGCCCCCGTGCAGTCCGGCAGACCTGAGCTGTCCTACAGGTTGGGTGTCCGAAGGCCCGTGCGAGGCGGCGGGCCGACGGCTGCGGCAATGTCTGGCCGGAGACGTGGCGTGTGCTGGCTGAGTGCCCAGCCCAGCCTCACGGCCAGCAATTTCAGTCGAAGAGGCTCTCCTGGACGGCAGGCGCGTTGCGGGGGCGGGGGAGTGGGCGCCGCATCGCTTCTGCGGGCGCGGGCGCGCCGGCGGAGCCCGAGGTCAATGCGTGCTGGCATGCGGCCCGTAGCTCAGGCAACGTGAGCCGGCATCCTTGAAGATCCAGGAAGTCCTGCACGCTCCAGTTAATGAGTGCGCCTTGCCGGGACAGGTACAGCCCTACATCCGTGACGGCGTAGGCGTCGCTGTAGTCGAGCAGGAGATAGCCGGCGAGCTGGTAGATCTCGGCCCGGCTCATCCGCTCCGGCCGGATGGTCGCTTTGCAGTCGATCAGCTGCCTGTCGAGGATGAAGTCGGCGTCCGCTCCGCCAACATCGCGACTGCCGTCGAACACCGGGCCGCCGATCCGTGCGGCGGCGGGCAGCTTGATGAAGCGGTCGAAGGGGCCCGGAGTGCCGGCCAGCCGCATCTGGCTGCGGATGTCGGCCACCACGTAATCGGGAACCGCGGCGGCAATGTCGTCGAGAGTGTCCCCAGGGCGGGTTGAACCGAGATTGTTGCCGCGTACCCACCCCACACAGCGGAAGATCGCTTCGAAGCTGGAGGCGACGTGGCACAGACGCACGAGACGGACCTCGGATGCGTCGTCGAGGGTGAGCGGCCGACCATCAGCGTCCTCGTACCGGGACAGTTCCTCCAGGAGCACCTGTCCCGCTGCCTGCACGGCGTCGATGACTTCCACGCTGGGCCACCCGTCGTCGTCGAGCGCGGCGCGCACCACGCCTTCTCGGATCGGCTGACCGGTGGGCACGCCGAGGCTGATACGGAGCCGGTGGTCGATGGTGTGCCCGAGCATGCGGTACTCGGCGCGCCGGCCCGTTTCGGGTGCGGGCTTGATCGGAGGTGAGTACAGGGCCAGGCGATCGCGGTAGTCGCACAGCACGACGTCAGGGAAGGGGAGGTGTTCCGCCAGGAAGCGCGAGATGGCGGAGGCGGGGTCCTTCAGGCAGGAAGTGAGACTCATGCGATTCATCGTTGTGACTACCTCTGACAACGGGTCAGGAGCGAATCGTTTCCTCTCCTTCCGAAGGGAATGAAACCGGCCAGGCGGAAGGAAGTGATGTGTGCTTGTGCAGCTCGAGAGACGCCTGGTTCTCCAATGTGTGAGTGAAAGGAGGGCGGTCTAGGTGCAGTTACAAGCCATTAATTCTTGGCGGACAGGGGACGTGGTTCAGGCCTCCAGGTCACTACGTAGTTGCGCACCCGCGCGATGCCGTACGTCGAACGCGCATTCCCCCGGCTGGTCGATATGAAGCCAAAGTAGGGTGCTTTTCCGCCAAATGCAGTGACGGGTAATCAGGTTACTTTCTGGTAGTCGCGCGGGTTGTCAGTGGTGGGTACTACGGTGACGGCCCTTTTGGTCCACCGGTCGGCTTGGTGCCCATCCCTGTCGCCACGCGGAACAACGAGAGATCGGCCTGGCATCGCTTCCTGAGCCCTTCGGCAACCCTCCTACGCGACACCGCAGAACATCCGCCAACCCCACTCCCACCTCGGCTTTTGAGTCAACCGCAGCAGCGGCTGTGGACTGTGCGCCGCACATCTCTGCTTCAACGCCGAACCGCGCTGTTCCTTCGGTGCCGCTAGGGAGAATTCTGCAATGATTCAGAAATGAACAATTCTCCGGCCTTTGACTACGCGCGTTGCGCGGTCGCCTGCGCAACGTCCGCGTAACGGTTAGCGAACCGAGTGCTGGCATATCGTCCTGCCAGCCGGTGTGAAACAACACGCCACCGGCGACGGCCCACGCCACTTGCTCCCTGTGCCTCCCGCCTCTGCCCCTGGCGTCACACAGCGGTCCGACCATGCGCTGTGCCGTGCCAATTCCGGACAGCGAACGACATACGGAGCACGCGATGGGATTCGGAGAACTGGGCGCCAAGGGCCTCGAAGGAGGACGAGCCCTTGCCAAGACCCTGGACGTGCGAGTCTTCGACGACGTCGCATGGACCCGCAGCGACCAGGAACGCCTTAAGCAAGCGGTGAAGTACCTGTCCTCGAAGAAGGGTGCAGCAGCAGCCCTTCAGGCTCACCGCATCACAACGGATCCGTCCGCTCTCACTCAGTGGCTGTCGACGGACCACGTGCCGGACCGGGACACACAGCAACGCGTTCAGCATGCCTTCCGGGACCTACGGCGCCGCAACATTGCCCCGTGGCTGACCCGCTACCTCAACGCCAACGGCGGAACCCGCATCGAGATCCATCCCGTCGACCAGCAGGGCGTCGAAGCCCGCCATCGGCGCCCACTGCGGGTGAGGAACAAGAACATCTACCGCTGGGGCCCGATCGTGCAGGCCTGGGCCAGCCAGAACTTCCTCGAACTGGAGCACCAGTGGGAGTGGGAGATCAGCGACCTGAACTCCGACCACCGCAGCTACGCATACGTCTCGCACATCGGCCTTCTCGGCTGACGTGCTGCCCCTCAAGCCCTTTCAGCCCTACCGACAGACCGCATCAACAAGGAAGGGAGTGCTGTCCTCATGCGCCGGGCCCCCATCGGCACCCTCGCGGACGAACCCGCCCCGGTGCCTTCCGCCCGCGAAAGGCGGGCGTTGCTGACCGCTGGAGTCCGCTCACTGGTCGTGCTGCGCGAACGCGGGGAACTGACCAGCGCCGAGGTGAAGACCGTCGCACGTACGGTCGGCGTCCATGAGCGCACCGTCTGGCGGCGCCTGGAAAGGGCCCGGGCCGCCGGCACCGCCGACCTTGCGCCCCGCAGCCGCTACTGCGTCACCGACGAGGTCCGCATCAAGCTTGCCTACTACCGCGGCAACATCAAACGCGTGCATCAAGAGATGCTCGAGGAGGCTGACGACCCGAAGCAGGTGCCCAGCCTGACCACGCTACATCGGGCGGTGAAACTGGACCTGGCCCCCGGCGACCTGGCAGGCCTGCGATCTGGCATCCCCGCTTCCCGGGCCCTTGACCCCCACCTGAAGCGCCCGCCCACCTGCCGGAACGAAGAATGGGAAGGCGACCACAAACAGGCACCCGTGTTGGTGTGGGCCGACGGCAGACTGGTCAAGCCCTGGATCACCTGGTTCTGCGACTGCCACACCGGCGTGACCATGGGCTGGGCCGTCACTCCGCACTACCCGCACCGCGGATCGATCCTGGCCGCCTTGCGCTCCTGCATCCTCACCGACGACATCCACGGTCCGGCCGGCGGCCTGCCCCGCCGTATCCGTATCGACCGCGGCAAAGACTTCCTCTCCCGAGCCGTCACCCAGGCCATGGGCAGCTTCGGCGTCCACGTCGACGTACTGCCGCCCTACACCCCGCACCTCAAAGGAAGCATCGAGAACCTCAACCGTGCGGCGACCAGCATGTTCTTCTCCACCCTGCCCCGCTACACCAAGACCCAGAAGCTGGACACGAAGCACCGGGCGGAGGAGAAGGACCCGGCGCTGACGTTCGAGAACTTCGTCGACCTCTTCGCCCAGTGGGTCCGCACCCGCAACACCGAGCACCGCATGGCGGGCCGCGGCAATCTGACGCCCATGGACAGCTGGAACAGCGACACCACCCCCCTGAGAGAGCCACCGCTGAAGGACCTGCATGTCTTCCTGATGGAAGGCGAACGCTCCACCCGCATCATCCACGGGCACGGGATCCGCTGGCAGGGCCGTGACTACATCGGCGCATGGATGACCGGCCGCACCGGCACCCAGGTCACCGTGCGCTACCAGCCCCACCACCCCCGTGCCATCGAGGTCTTCCACGCCCAGACGCACCAACATCTGGGCACCGCCCACCTGGCTGACGAGGCCAGCGAAAAGGAGATCCAAGCCGTCTACCAGGCCCGCGACGACCGTGTCCGACGCATCCGCCGCGACCTGGCCGAAGCACAGCGCCGACGCCGCCGCCGCTTCCAACCCGCCACCCAGCCGGGCCCAGCCCGCCTCGCCGGAACGATGACACGCAAACAAGCCGTGGCAGAACTGACCGCTACCCGCCCTGCGCGGCCCAAGGACGACGGCGTCCCCGCCGGCTACATGCCCCGCCGCGTGATCCCCGGCGCCCGCTGGGCGATCCCGACCCCGCCGGCCAGCACCCCCGAGGACACCGCATGACCCCACCTCCAGGAGTACACCGGCGGATCGGGCCCCAAGGGCACATTCGCTGGCAGGGCCGCACCTACACCGGCGCCCTCACCCAAGCCCACGCCGGAACCCGGGTCACTGTCCACCCCTCACCGCAACAGGGGCAGATCGAGCTGACCGACCCCACCACCGGCCATGACCTCGGCACAGCACACGCCCTGCATCCCACGCCGCCCGTACCGGTCACCACCACGCCACAGCCCGAACCAACAGCGATTCCTGAACCACCCTTTCATCCCACAACCCAAGGAGCAGAGCCCATGACCATCACCGACACCACTGTCGAGACCAACGACGACCCCGACTTCTACCTCGACCTGGCCGACGCCCGCATCGTGGCCACCGAAGCCCTGCTGGAAGCGGGCGAGAACATCGCCGACACCATCGACGCTCGCGCCATGTCCTGCATCTACGGGGACGCCGGGCTCGGCAAAACCTTCTCCGTCCTTGCCGCACTCAAGGAAGTCGCCCCCGACCTCGTCCTGCTCCTGCAGTTCCGCTCCCGCCCCACCCCGCGAGACATCCGCATGGAACTGTTCGAAGCCCTCCACCTGGAAGGCAAACCCCCCGCCCACCCCAGCGAATTCGACCGGCTCCTCAAGCAATCCCTGGCCCGACGCCCCTACGTCCTGGTCTGCGACGAGGCCCAGCAGTTCAGCCGCGAGTGCTTCGAATTCGTCCGCCACCTGTGGGACACAGGCAGGAAGAAGAACCGGCCCGCCGTCCTCTTCGTCGGCGGCGAAGAGTGCTACAAAACCCTCTACAACGAGCCCGCTCTCGCCTCCCGGATCTACATCTGGCAGGAATTCACGCCCATGGAACCGGACGAAGTCCTCAAGAACATCCCCCTGTTCCACCCCGTCTGGGCCTCCGCCCCCGCCGACCTCATCAACTTCATCGACCTGGAAGCCGGCGGCGGCACCTTCCGCATGTGGTCCAAAATCACCCACCACGTCCTCGAAGGCATGAAGCGCCGCGGACTGAGCGACGTCGACGAAACCATCGCCCGCTGGGCCGTCCGCCGCGCCCGTCCCGCCCGCCCCGTACGGCGCGACGACGACCGATGACCGCCCCCTCCTACCGGACCACGCGGACCACCACCATCAGCACCGCCCACGGAAACGTCCGCTCCGCCCGCCACCACCTCGACCTCACCGGCGCCCGCACTGTGCGCACCCGCCAGGTCGCCGCCGCCACGGCTGCCCTCAACGCCACGATCGCCCAACAAGGCATGCTGTGCATCGCCGCCCCCGCAGGAGCAGGGAAGACCTTCACCCTCCACACCGTCCTGGACCAGCACCCCGCCTGGCACCCCATCCGGCTCCTGCCCCAGCCCCAAGCCCGCCCCGACGACCTCCGCCACAGCATCCACCACGCCCTCGGCCTGCCCAGCCCGCCACCCAAAGACCCCGGCACCAGCGACGACCTCATCCGCCACGCCCTGCACCACCCCCCACGGCTCCTAGCCATCGACGAAGCCCACCAACTCTCCCCCTCCTGCCTCGAATACGTGCGCTACCTCTACGACGACCCGCACACACGCGTGACCCTCGCCCTGGCCGCCGGCAGCCACCGCCTCCGCGCCCTGCGCACGACCCCTGTACTCGCATCCCGCGTGACCTGCTGGCACGAACTCGACGTCATCGACGAGGACGAGATCACCACCGTCATCCCCGCCTTCCACCCCCATTGGAAGCGAACCGATCCCGCCGTACTCCGCGACCTCGACCAGACATGGGCCCAAGGCAACTTCCGACGCTGGGCCACCCTCACCCACCGCAGCACCCAGCACATCACCAGAGGCCCGCAGGAACTACTGCGCCAACTGACCCCCAGAGCGGCCAAAACATGACTCTGACCCCCACAGCACCACAAACGGCAGAACCCGACGACGCGAAGGGAGACGAAAAGTGGTGTCCGACCTGGCAGTCACATCACCACACCGCACTGCCCCTCGTCACCGTCGTCGTCACCCCACACGACGAACCGCACTACATGCGCCTCGCCTTCGCCGCACACACGCCGCCCCACGGACGCATCACCGTCCACCCCACACCCCTGGCCGGAACCGGCGCATACCTCGCGCACGACCTGATCCGCGCCCTCGGCAAACACCTGCCCGTCCCCGACGAAGCGCACCCTTTACCCGCATGGACCAACAACTCCGACCGCAGCTGGCGCATCGCCGCGTCCTGGTTCATCGCACTCGGGATCACCCACACGACCGTCTGCCGGGCCCACCGCCTCAGCAAACCCCAATGGGAACACCTGCTGGCACTCAGCGCCCTCACCGGCACCCGTCTCACCCTCCTCTGCAACGGCCCCCTCCCGCGCCCCACCGCCGCCCTCCTCGACACGATTCCCCACCGCATGCTGGACACCACGCGCGCCGCGACCACCCACTGGAACCCCCCGAGCGGTCCGCCGGAATCCGACAACCACCCGTGGTGGCAGCACACGACCGCCTTCCCACCCCGCGATACCGAACTCTGGTTCCGCCTGCCCCCGCAACCGCGCGAGCCCCTCACCCTCACATTCATTCCCAGCTCCGAGCCGACCAGCACCACCCCACCTCTGCCAGTACCCGGACCACACCAAGACCCCTGCCACCCCCACACCGCCCAGATCGCCGCCCGAATCCACACCCGCATCGCCCACCCCGTCCACGCGGCGTGCGTCGCCCTGCGCGCCCTGACCGGCTACAGCAGCCAGCAGATCAAAAGCCTGCACGAAAGATCAGGAAACGGTCTGGCCGAAATGCCCGCATGGGCACAGCCCCTCCTGAACGCCGCCCGTCACCTCACCCACCTGCAAGGCCATCCAGACGCCCCCAACGTGCTCTCCACCCCGTCCTGGGAGCACCCAGAGATCGAACAAGCCCTGCGCGCCTGCCGCCTGCTGACCACACCGCCTGACCGCCACCGCACCGCACCTGTCACCACTGGAACACGCCGTGCAAACCGCAGCATGCTGCGGGCACGCGTCCTGTAAAGGGCCAAAACATGCTCGACGACTTCTACACCGCCTCCATCGCCGAAGCGCTCGACTTCGCCGACACCCACCACTGGACACGCCAACCGCCACGCTCCGACAGCGCCCGCCTGCGCTTTCTCGCAACCCGCTACGCCGACCTAGGGACCCTGGCCAGCCGACTGGACACCAAGCCCCGCCTCGTCAAGGAGGTCATGAAGGGCCGGCGGAGCGCGCCGGGCAGTGTGCTATCCCAGGCCATTGCCAAAGACGTCGTACGCCTCTGGCAGCCGCGCGTGCGACGCCGCGCCCACCACCTGATCTCCACCGGCCACGATGGCATGCTCGTGCACTTCAAAGCATGGTTCGGTTTCACCGGAGCAGCCGGCTCCTCCGACGACGGCCGAGTCCGCCACATCACCGAACGGCTTCCTACGGCCTATGCGGCCCGCTTGTTCCAAGCCCGATACCGCAACGCCGACGACAGTGAACTCCGAGAAATCATTGCCGACGCCGTCGGCGAGGCGTACTTCAACGTCTCGCCCATCGGCAAGGTCCATATGGTGGCGATTACCGACATCGTGTACATCGAGTTCTCTTACTGACCCCACTCCAGCCCGCAGGCGCCAGCGTTGTACCGGTTCCGGAGACCCAGCTATGTCCCCGAGTCGGGAGCACGCTCGCCGTTCGCGTTGCGAGGGCCGAGCGGTGAGTCGGCAGCGCAGAGTGCCGAAACACCGTTCTGGTAAGGCTCTGAGCCTCGCAAGCCCTTCCTGTGGCGTCCTGCGGCCCGGACGCCCTGCGGTGAGCCATCGAGCGGGCTTGCTCCCCTCCTACAGCTCCTGGTCACGCCTCCGCTGCTGCACGATCGTCAGGACCTCAGGGGCAAGTTCCGTGGCGTACTCCACGCAGGAGGCGGCTAGCGCGTACAGCTGTTTTCGGTGCGGCTCTTCGTGGTCGCCGCGAGCCACCAGGGCTTGGACCATTTGCGCACACTCTCGTGGTCGGGCGTGGCCGATGGCCATCTTCACCACGTTGCGCCATTGATCCTCGTGGGCGTTGGCCACCAGCAGACTGATGTCCTCGGCCTCGATGGCGGCCCGGGCACCCAAGAAGTCCTGGAAAGTGCGGTGGATGAACTCCAGCCGGTCGGGGGCAGACTCTCGAAGTACACCGCATCGTTCGAGCAGGAGCCTGAGAACCTGCGCGGCATCGCCGGGTGCGGTAGGCATGGCCGCGAGGACTGGGCCGAGGAGCCGTATGGCGGTCGTCGGATCGGTCTGGGAGTGGCCGTTGCGTATCAGCCAGTAGGCCAGGGCTTGGAGTAACTGCACGCTCTGTCGCTCGCTGATCCGAACTCCCGCAGCGCCGATGCCGCGCTCAGCGTCGCGCCGCACCAAAAGCATGCTTAGGGCGGCCTCATACAGACTCATCACCGACTGCGGCAACAGACCGTGACGGTCACGATTCAAAGCGCACAACACTGAGCAGAGCAGCGGTGAGGTGGCCAGGGCAGTCAAGTTCGGGTCGTGTCGAACCACGGATTGGAGCGCCTCCTCCAATCTGCTCAGGTTTTGCAACTCCTCGTCGTCTGCCTCGAAACGAGCGGCTGCGTGCCAAAGGGCGATGGAACTCTCCACGTCGTGCACGCTCATTGGCCGCAGCATCAGATGCCGGAATCCGACGTTGGCCAGCCAGCCTTTGGGTACAGCGCTGACGCGTGTCGTCACTACGTAGCATCCACGTGGATAGCTGGACAGCATGGCCTCAAGCCACTCCCGCGCTCGGGCCCGGTCATCCAAGGCGATCTCGTCGACACCATCCACCAGCACAAGTGCGCGTCCATGTTCGAAAACCCGACGGGCCCATCCGTCAGGCTGCTCACTGGCGAGAGGGCAACTAACCGCGGCGAGCAAGTCCGCTGGACGGGGAAATGAGGCCTCGTTGGCCAGGCGCCGCAAGGGCAAAATGAACGGCACGCTGCCGTTAAGATGGTCCAGAAGGTTCGGCAGGCTTCCGCGCGCGGCGTTGATCGCTAGCCACTGCAGGAGTGTCGTCTTGCCGGAGCCTGCATCACCCATAACGACCGTTCGCTGACGTCCGGCCAGAGCCTGCTCCGCCCGTTCAGCCGGCCCCGTCATGACGTCGGCCATCTCCAGACTCAGGTAGGCCAGATCCAGTGACCAGCGGGCGTGCCGTTGCTGGGCCAGGTCCACGCCGAAGATCGAGAGGTCTGCGTGCTGTTGGACGAGATACTCGCGATAACGGGCTTCGAACCGGCCCCCTCGTGTGACGCCCGGAGTTTCATGGGATGCCTTAGTGGCGTAGCCGCCATCCTGGTGCCCGATGGGTATGTCAGGGTGCTCGGTTGCTAGGCCAGCGCTCGTGAACGGACCGTCCGACGACGGAGTCTCCACCTTTGCGCCATCCCGTAGGTCGTCGGTCTCTCCGAGCTGTTTGCCGGGGGCAGCGTGCGTAGCGTTTGTGCTGGTCGCGGGGTTGTCCGCAATGACGTCTGGGTGGGGGACGCGCGCGGCGCCCGTAACTGCGGTGCTGATCCGGGTAATGGTGTCGGTGCCGGTGTTATTGACGGCGGAGGCTTTGGCGAGAGCTGCGTCGATGTCTTCTGCTTCGGCGTCAGAACCGGGATGCGGCCCAGTGCCTGCAAGGACTGCAGGCATCTTCAGATCGTCGTGGGGTGATGGCCCATCGCCCCGGAGCCGGTCCAGATCGTCTGTGAGCTGCACAATCTGCTCACGGAGCCGAACGGAGAGCTCTTCTGCCTGTCGCCTTCTCTCCTCGGCACGTGCCAGCTCTGCTTCTGCCCTGTGTTGCTGCTCCCGAGCTCGCGCGAGCTTGTGCTGGCTGGTTTCCAGCACTCTCCGGTCCTCGGTGTCCTGCAGGGCATCGCGGCCCCTATCGAGAGCAGCGACCCGCTCGTGCAACCGCTGGATCATGCTCAGCAGGACCCAGATGAGCCGGACAGAATCATCCGCAGCTTGCCGCAAGTCTGCTACCTGTTCCAGAGCACGCGTCAACCGCCGGTAGGTTTCAAGTTGCTCAGCCTGCGACTCGAGTGCTTCTCGCACGGACAGCGCCTGTGAAGCCACCTGCCGGGTCGCCGGCCGCGGCGGATGTTGCGCCTCATAGAGAAGCGACGCAGCGTCGCGGTGCCGCCGCTCCCGAAGATGTGAAGGGGCGGTTGCCCTCACCAGCGAAGTAACAAACTGCTCTGACGGAACCCGCCCTCCCAGGTAGGTGCTGATCTGCGTCTTGGAGAAGGGGATCTCTTCTGCAAGCACCGCCAGCGTTTTTCCCGACTCGTCCACCCAGGACCGCAGACATTTCGCTAGACGGTTCGCCGGCTCGTTTACAGGCCGAATCGGCGCCCATCTCCGGCCGCGCTTACTCGTTCCCACCCTGTGCAACCCCGTTCGTGCGCACTGCAGTTGTCCGCCACGTTCGGGACAACTATCCCAGCATCCGGAACCTACCTCGGATGTTCTGGCCGACCATTCCGGACAACATGTCCACACAGCATCGTTTGCCTGGCGGCCACGCCCAGTGGCCCGACCAGAAGGGCAGACAATGAACGACCTCTTCTCCATCGCAGCTGACGTGCTCTCTGTTTTCGGCTCTATGCTTGGCATCGCTCTTGAGATTTGCCGCGCTCGCGACAACGCCCGCCGAGCCATCCCGGAACGCCAAGATCGCCAGGAGTAGGCCGTAGTGGGCGGTGCGGAGCAGCGTGCCGCCCACTTTGCCGGGAAGGTGCGCCTGTCGGCCGAGAGTCGGGTCGCACTTCTCGGCTTGGTGGTGTCCGCCGTAAGTGCCTCGGCCCGCGATTCGCAGTTGTCGTCGTTCTCGTCGATCCAGGGGCGGAAAGCGCCACGCTCATAACCGTCGCTACGCGCATTCCCCAGGACAACCATCGGACCACCCGGCGGAGCAGACACTGAACAAGCGCTACCCGAGCAACGCGTCGCCGTTCTTTCCGCGGTCGCGGTGTGGGGAATGATCGGTAGTAGTTGACTGCGCATCTATGTGCGGCAGGGAGGGCAGTGTCCCCAGGCCTCGCCTATAGCCCATGGGGAAGATCGTTCGGCTGCAGCCCATGGAGCCCCGCCAAGAGGCGACCGCCCCCGCACCCCCCATCGGCCTTGGCTGCCTCCCCAACCGCCGGGCTATCCCATGCCCAGGTCCGCGTCACGGACAGCACCACTCCTCCAGCCCCGACGGGTGTGTCCGCGAATCGTTCCTGCGGTGAATGCCCACGTCCGTGCGGTTGAGCGCTAGCTACCGGGCATGCGCCGGGCGTAGTACGGCTGGTAGAACGCGGGGGTGAACCTTCTGTTCGGACCACGGCTTCGTGCTGACCTGTCCGTTCGGCAACCCGTACACAACCTGGCAGATCCGGCGACTGACCTGGTGCTGTTCAACGGCGGCGCTGATGCAGTGTCACTGCGTCGTGTTTCGGATGCCGAGGGCGTCGTAGAGGTGCTGGCGGTGGGCCCATTGTTTGAGTTCCGGGCGTCCGACGAGGATGAGTTTGTGGTGTTGGGCGAAGTCGGTCGCGGGCCGGGTGAATCCGTTGAGCGCGATCATGATCGGTAGATCGGCTCCGTGGTGGGGGCGAGCTGTCCCGTTGAATTTCTGGACGTGTCCCGATCCGACGGGGCTCTGGTATTGCTTGCACTGGAGGATCAGGAGGCGGTTGTCGCTGTCGCGGGCGGTGACGTCCATACCGAGGTCACCGGCGCCGCCGACCCGGCGTGGGCTGAGGAACCCGTCCCGTGCCAGCAGATCAGAACAAGCCTGCTCGAAGCCCGTCGCGCTCATCGAGGACAGCTCCTTCATCCTGAAGGTGAGCACGTCCGGTCCGGCAAAGGCATCAGGAGCACCGAGCGTGTCCTGCGGGCTGGCGTAGACAGCGGACGAGGCGTCGGAAACGAACGCCACCAGCCGGCCCAGCATGAGAAACACGAGCAGCCCGCCGGCCACGATGACCCCGGTCCACCACGGATGGCCAGTGATCACACCCCACAGGTCCACGGTGACCCACCGGCTGACGTCCTCGGTGATCCACTCCCAGAGCATCTTGCCGATGGCCAGCGTAAGAACGGAGTAGAGCAGGAACTTCAGCAGCGGGTCGAGCGACCCGTCTTCGTCGAACACCACACCTCCCGGCCTGAAAAACAGAGAATCCGAATCCTGCGGTTCAGGCAGCCCGCCTGAACCGGCCCGCGCGAGCCCCTGCGGACAGCCCGAGAAGCTCATGCAACGCTGCGCCGTCCCGGGCCCAGCGCTCCAGCCTGTCGCGGTCGACCCAGTGCACGCCGTGCCGCTCGCCCCACGCCATGGCGTCACGGGTGAAGGTCCCGTTGGTGATGACGACAGCATGCGCCGCTTTGTGTACCGGCCCGGCGGTGCCCTTCACCGCGTACATCACCGAGGAGCCCACCTTCCCGCCGACGCGGGTGTGTTTGGCCTGCACCACGATCCGACCGAGCCGCGGATGGTCACCAATGACATCGGCGGCCTGGTCCCCGGCACCTCCGACCCTGCGGGCCGTACAACCGTCGCGGACCAGCAGGTCCCGCAGGGCATGCTCGAAGCGCCGGTCGTCCATCGCGTCGAACTCGACGAGGGCGATCCGAAGCGCTGCCACCCGCTCCCCCTCCCGGCGCCGCCGTGAGCTCGCCTGCCGCAGGCGCCATGCGCCCACCGCTCCCACGAGCAGGACGAGCACCAGCAGAACGGGCCAGACCTGCGCCAACGCACCTGCCGCTGCCACCAGCATCCGCAGGGCGAGCACGAGTACGGCCACCACGACAACGGCGGCTGAGACCACCTCGGCCGTGCCGCGAGGACGCCGCAACCGCGGCAGCGCCATCAGTGTGCGCTCTGCGCGGAGGCGGCCGGCTTCGGATCAGCAGCCGGTGTAGGGACAGTGGACTCGCCGAACCCGAATACCTGCCCCCACAGCCACGCGCCCGCCAGCAGACCGGCGATCATCCAGCCGCTCATCCGCTTCGCGCTGCGCGGCTTCGGGTTGCGGCGGATGTGCCCGCGTACGCGATGGAACCCGTCCGGCACCTTCGACATGCTGTTCCCCTCCCGCCGACGGGCCGCGGAATGCGGCCCGTCCCTTGAGGAATTGGTGTAGCAGCAGGCACTGACAAAAACTGGTGGATCATTACGGGGCACAGTCCGGCAAAGCCACGATCAAGCCACCACCGCCTCCGCGACCCTGCCGTCCCGGCTTTCCATGCTCCAGGCGGCTTCACCTTGGGCGACCTGCTTTCCGGCTCCCTGCCAGCCCCCTGCCCTCACCCCACAGGTCTTCCGACACCCAGCACCCCAGTGAAGCCCCCCACCTGCACACTTGATGGTCGGTGACGCCGACGGTCCAGCCATGGCGAATTGGCGAAATGCAGCAGGCGCGTACTCGCAGCCGCAGTGCGCTGGGGCCGCCTGCTCCTGACCGCCACCCCGAGGCCGGAGGCGGTGGGGTGCCGTCCCGGAAGCCGCAGTCGGCCGGCGCTGTACAGTGCCGGGCCGGACGGGTACCTCCAGGCGTCTCCGGTTGCTCAGCGACGGACTGTACGACCTGCCAGGCCAAGGAACTTGCGGCCCGTTCAAGGGCTGCAGCAACTAGAATCAGATATCTGATCAGACTTGCATGGGTGGTGGGTCTGCCGATAGCGTCCGAGTGCGGCAACGCCCGGATCCGAGGAGGCAGGCCATGCTGCTGACCACCGGACAGGCCGCAGAGGAACTGGGCTGTGCGATCACCACATACCGGCGTCTCATCAGAGCAGGCGTACTGCCCGGTCTTTCCCGGCGTGGTGTTCGCGTGATGACGCCGCTCTGGGTCGTCCAGGCCCTGCACAAACGCGCTTATGCACCCGTGGACTGCCTGGACGCCGACTTGCTCGGGGTCCTGCGTGTCGACGCGGCACAACAAGTCCACGACACCGGCCGGAAATGGGCAGGCTACGCGGCAGACCTTGGCCCCGACGACCTCCTCAAGGCCTTGAGAGGATGGTGGCGCTGTGATGCCGCGAGCGTGGCGGCCGGGGGAGTACTGCCGGTGACGGTATCGGGCTACGTGGTGGCGGTCCTGACCGGCCTGGACAGGTGGGAGAAAGGCGAGGGCGGGCGGCACGCCTTTCCCGATGCAGTCCTCACTGGATATGTCAGCGACCTGGCCACCCCGATAAAACATCTGACCGCACCGCGCCAGACCGACCGGGACGTCGCGGATCTCCTCCTGGGGACCCGCTTGCCCTCGCAGTCGAGCGGCGCGATCGCGTACGTCACCACTCGTAGCAGTTCCGCCAACTGACCTGCAGGCACAAGGGATCATGATGGACGCAAAGACCTACACCGCACAGCTGGCCGAGCTGCGGGCCCTGCGCGACGACATCAAGAAGACCCAAGCCACCCTCGCCAAACTCGAGACGGACCGCGCCCGGCAGATCACCGCGCTGGCCGGATACGAGAAGGCGAAGGCCGAGCGCATCGCGCCCGCAGCCGGACTCAGCCTGGCCGACATCGTGGCGATCGCTCCGATCCTCGCCCCCGACCAGCTCACCAACTCCGCACCAGCAGCCCCGAACGGCGCAGCCGTCGCGACCCCTGAGCCTGCCAGGCAGACAGCACCGCCCAGCGGTCCCGAACCCGCACAGGAGCAGGCCCCGTCCCAGGCAGGCACGGTCGCCCCGACCATGACCCGCCCCGCCCCTGAACCGGCAGCGGAACCCGAACCGCCTGCAGCCCCTTCAGCGCCGCCCTCAGCGTCGTCTTCTGCGCCGGCCCCGCTCACGGCTGCTCCTCTCGCGGCCCATGGAGCGCAGCGCACCCTTCCCGGCATCCCGGAAGGCCCTGACGGAGACCGCTGGTTCGCCCACACCGCGAACCTGGCCTCCACACACCCGAACTTCACCCAGCAGGCCCGCAGCACCGTCTTCCTCGACACAGGGACCGGTGTGCTGGTCCACCGCGACCACACGTTCCGCCTCGACCTGCCGACCGCAAGTGCCGCAGAAATCCTGAACACCGTCTTCCACGTTCTGCCGGACGGTGTCGAGCGGATCTACATCACCGCGGGCGCCCCCTGGCACCGCCAGGCCGACCAGCACCCCTTCCTCAAAGATGCCGTGGGAGCTTGGCTGAACGCCCTCACACCCGGTTGGCGCACGGACACCGGCCGGGGCAAGGACCGCATGGCCGGCCACTTCGTCCACCCCCGCAACCCCGTCGGCCGCTACCAGCGCGAACACGGCGAACAGCACGTCGAGATCCGCTCGGCGGGGGAGTGGTTCGACACCGAGGGCACCGAGCCCGCCGTCATTCGTGACGCGTTCGTCCTGCTGTGGAAAGCCCTGCGCCGCCATTGGCCCGACGCCGTCCTGATGGGCTCACCGTCCCAGACCGGCCGGGACCTGTGGACCCGCACCATCCCCACCAAGGGCCAGTACGCCGATGGCTACCCCATCCTGTCCGAAGAGCTGCGCGGCCTCTTCCACGCGACCGCCGGACAGGGCCGCACCGAACTCATCACCCCACCTCGTGTCCCCGAACAGCTCTCCGCCCTGGTCGAGTACGACCGGACCTTCGCCTACGCCAAGCACACCTGGAAATCTGGCATCGGCACCCCCCGCCGTATCACTGCCGCCCGATTCGCCGCCTGGTCGGAAAAGGAACAGGCCAAGGCACTGTTCGCCTGCGGGCACTGGCACGTCCGCGTCACCGTCCCCCAGAACTGGGACCACGTCGGCATCCTCCCCGCGCCAGCCCCCGGCGACCGGGCCTGGCACTACCCCGCCGCTCCCGGCGCCACGTTCACCACCTGGGCAGGCGGCCCCGAGATCCATACCGCTCTGTCCAACCCGCGCAGCCCGTGGAAGATCGAAATCCTCGACGGCATTCTCTTCGACGACGGCAAGCCCTTGGACGACTGGTCCAAGAAGCTCAAGGAAGCCTGGTCCTCCCTCAGTGCCCAGGCCGACCTGAACGGGGACCCCGCCCAGCGCACCGCCGCACACCTCGCAGCCCGGGCGGTGCGCGCCATCCTCCTCTACGGCATCGGAGCCTTCGCTCAGCGCCCCCGCACCGTCACCGGCACCACCCCCCGCACCGCAGAACGTGACGTCCCCACCGATGCCGAGATTATCGGCTTCGACGACCAGACCATCACCTGGCAACGCCCCACCGGCTTCACCCGCGACCCCAACGCCCACCCCGAATGGGCCGCCCACATCTGGTCCTCCGCCCGAGCCGCACTGCTCTCCCAGCGCCACCGCGACGACAACACCTACGCAGGAGCCCTCCATGCCCCGCCCGGCAGCGTCGTCGCCTTCCGCACTGACGCCGTCTACCTCACCCAGCCCCAGGCATGGCCCTACCACGGCCAGCCCGGCGACTACCTGAACAAGGCCCACCTCACCGGCCCCCTCACCGCCCCCACCACCGAAGACGAACTCCTGACCCTGCGCGACAAGGGCCGCACCATCCAGCCCACCGCCTCCAACAACGAGGGGTCCTGATGCCGCCCCGCCGCCGACGCGCCCCCGCACCACAGCTCAACGACGCAGCCCAGCTCGCCGACCAGCTCCAGGCAGCCGGCTACACCAAACGCGACATCGCCCGCATCATCAACCGCGACCCCTCCCTCGTCTCCCAGTTCTACACAAAGAACAAAGGCGCAGCCTTCGTCCCCGCCCTCACCCAGGTCCTCGCCGCTGTCGAGAGCGCAGGTATCACCGGCACCGCCGAACTCGCAACCATCGCCGCCGGGCACATCACCCGCCGCACCACCGCCGCCGGCACCAAAGCCCGCGTCCGCACCAAAGCCCTCCTCATCACCCCCACCGGCACCGGCACCGGCCGCGCAGGAGCGCAGGCCATCGCCTCCGGATCCGCCCGCCTGCGCCCCCTGATCGCCGAAGCCGCCCGTCAGGGCCTGCGCCTGGCCTTCACTGTGCGCCTCGCCAGGAGCGGCTACGTCCACGCCTCCGGAAGTCGCACCGACTCGCCCGGTATCCGCCGCGACGTCATCCAGCGCACCGACCACACCGAAGAGCGCTCCTACGGATCGGCTGCCACCGGCGGGTTCGATGCTGCGGACATCGCCCGCCGAGTCGACCAGAGCGCCGGAGACGTCACCGCAGCCATCCACCAATGGCTCGTGGAAACTGGCCGTATCCACCCCGGCGCCCACATCACCCACTTGGAAATCCGCACCTGGCGTCCTCGCTGAGCCGATCCCACTTGCTTGTGCCCCAACCTGCTGCCTCACCAGAGCTCCTAGTGGCACCTGTCGGCGACCCTGCAACAGGCTGGCGCCCCGCGTGGCCTCCAGTCCGTCTCTTTCGGAGCCTGCCGCGGAGGCCCCTTCGGGCAGGCGGGATCACATAGAGCCGAAGTACCGCGTCCACCAAGTGGGCCGCGCTTCGAAGCGCTCCAGGGCGGTGGGGCCCTCGTAGTCGCCTTCCAGTAGTTCCTCGGGGACGCTCACGTAGCCGAGCTCGGCCAGCGCCCGCTCCACGGTGGCGAGGTCGGCGGGGTCCAGCGCGCCTTCCTCTCGGGCGTCGTCCGTGCCGAAGTAGGCCCCTGGATTATCGGCGCAGACCTCGGCAAGGGAGCCGAACTTGCTCACGCAGACCACGATCCGCGTCCCGCAGACTGTTGCCTCGGCCGGCACGCGGACACGCCCGTACTCGCTGGAGTCCTGCGTGTCCTGCTCGAAATCGCACTGGACCCCGAAGTCCGTCTCCAGCCGGCGCACCAGCTTGCCGAACGCGAGGCTGACCGCGGCACGGTTGTAGTTCAGCGGCCACTCCAGCCGCTCGGGGTCGTCGAGTTCACGCAGGAGGGCCAGTAGTTCCGTCTCACTCGTCGCCATCCGCCCATCCTGCCGCCAGGCGGGTGGGAACAGAGAGACGGGGGAAAGCAGCGACAAGATCCGGAAGAGAAGGCATCGGTGAGCAGCCGGCAGGTTCGCGATCTGTCTCCCGCGAAGCCCCGCACCAAGCCGGGCCCATGCGCCACCAAGGGGTGCTGTCAGTGGCGGGTGGCACGATGACTCCAGCCTCCCAAGGCACGAACCTGAGGGCGATGCCGAGCGCCCCGGGGCGGGCCGGAAGCCGGCATGTGCTTCGGGCCGTGCTGGTGCAGCGGGGCATTGGGTCCGCTCTCGCCTGGCCTCCAGCAGTGGCCAGGCGAGAGCGGTCCTGCTCGCTCCAGAATTCTCGGCACAGGAGCGGGCCCTTCCGGATGGGAAGGCCGACACGCGAGGTGTCCTGATTCCATTGACGGGGGCAAGAGCCGGGATTGCAAGGAAAACCGGGAACTTCTACCCGCATGCGTGGCTGGCATGAGATGCCAGGCCTGGATGCGGCCGCTCCTGGCGTACGCCGGGGGTACAGCCATGGCGACTATTGTTCCGTGATTCCATGATCACGTGGCGTGACAACTCCCCGTGAGGCCATTCTGGTTGCCCTCCCCGGCGGAACGGATCGGCACCCGCTCCCCGGGGAGGTTCCGACGGCATTTCCGGATGGGCTACCAGGCAACAGGCCGACACGAAGGAGTTCTTATGCAACGAAAGCAGGCCGTCCTCGTCACGACGGCCGTCATCGTCATGGGCTGGAGTGTGGTGATGGCGGCACTCGGATGGGAGGACGCGATCGTCGCCCTCGCCCCCGCCCTCGCTGTCCTGGCGCAGCTGATCGTCACGACGCATCGGTCACCCACCGAGCCCTCCTCGGGACACCGTGTCGCGGCCGTCCCGGACGAGGAGGACAGCGCCCCGTGACCACGCCCCCCGACCCGCCCGTTCCATCGCCTGGGCGCCCCGGGCGCAAGCTCGGCCCAGTGGTGCACGGAGTCGGCAGCACCCACCGCGCCTGGCTGATGCCGGTCCGCGAGAAGTACCTGACCAGTGGGCTGACACTCAACGAGCTCAGCCTCCGCGTCAACCTCGCCAAGTCGAAAATCTCCGAACTGCTGCGAGGAACCGGCCTCTACCCCCGCTGGGAGATCGTCCTCAGCCTCGCCACAGAGCTCGACCTTCCACAATGGCCTCTCCTGCGCCTCTGGCAGCAAGCCGCTCTCGACGCACACAAGACGCGCGAATGGATCGAACGCTCCGGAGGGAAGCCCTTCCTGACAGCCGGCGGACCACCCCTGGAACACCAGGCCTTCCAGGAACTCGTCGAAGACGACTACCGCCTGTACGCACAGGCCTTCCTCGACGACTACCAGCGCGACACGGCAGTCTCCGACACCTTCGACATCCTCTGGCTCTCCTGGAACGATGCCCTCGCCAGCTACGACACCCGCCACTACGCCTGGCAGGTCCTGCGAGCCTGCGTCATGTCCCGCACCCTGCACCTGGACGGACGGCCCGAACTGGCGCACGCAGCCTTCGACACCGTCGCCCTGCACGACCTCACCAACGAAGCCGACCGCATCAGCCAGATCGAGGAAAGCCTCAACCTCTTCAAGGCCATCAGCCGGCTGCCCGACCACCAGCTCGACATCATCGTCCTGACCCACCTGTACGCGATGGACGCCGAACGCGTCTCCAACCTCCTGGGCGTCTCCCTGGCCACCGTGCGCTCCGAAGAACGCTACGCCGTCCAGCACCTCGACAGCGTGATCTGCCCACCCACCTAGACCGAAGGAAACATCAACACGCCATGACCAGCATTGAGGAACTGCTCTCCCGAGCCTTGCTCGTACGGGACCGCACCACACCCCGAGACATCGTCCCCTCCCACGAAACACCGCGCCCCGACCGCGAACCCACGGCCACACCCACAACCGCCGCCACCGCCACAGAAGATCTCCGCGCTCTGTGCGAGGCCCTCGTGACCCACACCCCCGGCGCAGCCGTCGCCGACTTCATCACCGACCAGGTCCCCGAACCACGAAGCGCACTCGTTCTCGCCTGCATCCTGCAACTGACCGGAACGGATGACGGCGCACGCTTCTGGTGGCAGTACGCCGCAGGCGCCGGCCAGCCCGCAGCCGCCTACTGCCTCTACCTCCACCACCTCGCCCTCGGAGACAGAACCGCCGCCGACTGGTGGCACGACCAGGCCGATGATCCACAACTCCCCGCGTACCAGCAACCATTGCCCCGACCCACGGCTCAGGAAGACCCCCACGACCCCCCAACCACCCCCACGATCCTGCGCATGCTGCGCCATCTCGCCAAGGGCACCGCACGCGCCCGTACAGCCAAGGTCACCGAACTCATGGCCTACGTCCCCACCGCAGTCGTGGCCGGCTACCTACGCGCACCCGATATCGACCTTCCCACGCCTGGAAGCGACTTCGCCGGCCACATCAACACCCTGCTGACCAACAAGGCCACCTCCCCGCACCCTGACCGCTCCAGCGGTCTCCCGGCCCGCCCCGACCCAAGTGCCAAGAACTCTCGTCACCCCGGCTCCTCCCACCCCAGAGGCGACAACCGCACCTGCCAGGGCGACGAGCGGCCCGAAAAAGACCTCACCGCGCGCGCCAGGAAAGTACGCCGGGCCGAGCTGCGTGAATCGACCCACGGGACAGCACCCTCCAGTGAGGGAGAGATCCCCCCGGACCGAGCCCCGTGAACCGACACAAGCATCAGGATCCTGCCCCTGCGCCTGACCCACTGCCAATTCCGCTGAACGGGAAGGCACCAGACCCGCCATGTCGCCCGAGCGAGCCCTGGCGCTCCGCACAGACCTGCAAGGCAACTACACCTATTCCGGTAGCTCTCCTGCGAACCGCCAGCACTACAAACAGCGTTTGGATACTGTCCTGTCCGGCCGCCGGAACAAACGCAAGGCGAGGAGTCCGAGGCGGCCGTACACGAACGTTGGGGGGAGACGGATGCTGAGCGACAACGACGTCCTCATGGCCGTACAGAAAGAGATCCAAGGGCGAGGAGAGTGCCTGACACTGACTCTTCCGGGCGCGGCTGAGATCACGTGGCATCCCGTTCTGGAGGGAAAGATCGTCCGGTGTGTGGAATCCCGAACAGAAAAGAAGCGATTCCACGCTGGCCCTATCGACCTCTCAGGCCGCACGGTGTATGACACGACCATCAGTCGGCACCACTTCCCGCCACCTCGAGACCCATCCGAGCAAAGCACCGAGAAACTGGTACGCCGAGGTTCGATCGACGACCGAACCTGCGACTGCGGCAACGGGGAAGTCACCTGCCAACGCTGCAAAGGCTCAGGCGACATCCCTTGCGAGCAATACCGCCCATGTGACGAATGCCGTAGCCTCGACAGCTGCTCACGATGCGCAGGCACCGGCTTCCCCACCGGGAAAGCAACCGGCCAAACCGCGAAAGACACAGAGGACCGCGTCCAGTGCAGGCAGTGTGGTGCGCAGAACGCCGCATGCAGTACATGCCACGGCCGGGGCCGCCTCCAGTGCACAGCCTGCCAGGCAACGGGATCCAGAATCTGCCCCGACTGCGACCAGGACGGCACTGTGGCACACAAGCGCTGCGCAGGCACCGGCAGGACTGTGACCTGGACAGAAGGAGTTATCGCCAGAACGCCCAGCACCAGCGAGGTCAAGCTGCCTGAATCCGGAGTGTTCTACTTCGCTCGGCAACAAGCACGCGAACGCGGAGCGTGGGCACCGACGAAGCTGACCGACAACGACCCCCTGCATGAAGAGCTCACCAAGGAATTCGGACCAACCCTCCAGACACTACTTCTCCCGCACCAGCACGAAATCGCACGTCGCGCAGCAGCCAAATATATGCGGATTGCACGCATCACCGTGACAGAGCACCCGCACAGGGTCTACTTCGTCTTTCCCACGGCCACGGGGCCATACGTCCTGGTGCTTCCCTCACAGAAGCGAACCTGGCAGATCACTGCCATCGTGCTCGGCGCGCTCGCAATCCTCGCCCTGGTCGTCCGGCTCGTTACCTGATCGCTGACGTCGCGGAGCGTGAAAACGCAGCCTGTCAGCACATGCGGGTCAACCTCACCATCTCCGAACCCGGACGGCATCCGAGGAGGCCCCCCAAATTCGCCCGGGCGAGCGGCCGGACCCAACACGGTGACCCGCTCTCCCCCAGCGGCTGCCTCACAGGCACTCTGAGCTAGGGCCATTCGTTTGGATCAGCGGACGGACCACAGAAAGATGCCTGCGACGTGGAGTGCGGCGAGATAGATGGTCGCGGTCTTCTCGTAGCGAGTGGCGATGCCTCGCCACTGCTTCAAGCGGTTGATGCAGCGCTCGACGGTATTGCGCTGCTTGTAAATCTCCCTGTCGAAGGCCGGTGGCCTACCACCCCGGCTCCCGCGACGCAGACGGTGGCGTTTCTGGTCATTCGGCACGGGGATCACCGTCCTGATGCCGCGGCTGCGTAGGTGCTCGCGGATGGCGCGTGAGGAGTACGCCTTATCGGCCAGGACCACGAACGGCCTGGTCCGAGGCCGTCCCGTGGGGCGAGGAACACGCAAGCGCGTCATGACATCCGTGAAGGCGGGGGCGTCACCCGCTTGTCCGGCGGTGAGAACGAAAGCCAGAGGCCGACAGTTGCCGTCTGCGGCAAGGTGGATCTTTGTGGTCAGTCCGCCACGGGACCGACCGATGGCATGGTCGACCGGTTCGCCGGCCGGTGCCCCCTTTTTCGGGCGCCAGCCGCGTGCTGATGCGCGCGCACGATGGTGGAGTCAATCGAAACCGCCCAGTTGAGGTCGTCGTCCGCGTCGGCCTGGGCCATCAGGGCGGCGAACACCCGCTCCCACGTCCCGTCGCGGGCCCACGTCCGCAGCCTGGTGTAAACGCCCCGCCAGTTGCCGTACTTCTCAGGCAAGTGGACCCACTGCATTCCGGTCCGGAACTTGAAGGCAATCGCGTCGATCACCTCCCGGTGATCCCGCCATCTGCCACCCCGTTTCGGAGTCCGGTCAGGCAGTAACGGCTCGATCCGTGCCCACTGCGCATCGGTCAACGACATGACCTGTCAACGAGGTACCTCGTTGACCGGATGCCCATCTATTCAGCCACGTCCGGCATCTGACGTCGCGCCTCCGAGATCCACAACCCTTCGCCGCCGCGCGTCATGGACTCATTACACCCCTCGGCTGCATCCTCCAGGTACTCCAGCCGGGCCTGTCTCAAACTCAGCCTGCCGTTGGGCCCACCACGCACGATGTGCGCATCCGCGTCATCCTGGCCGTCGTCCTCCCATCCGCACTCCGGACAGATTTCGAAGTTGGCCCGTTCCTCCAAGGTCTTCTGGTAGCAGCAAGGGCACGCGATGAGGCTGTCACCGGCGTTGGTCGCCAGACTGGGGAACGGTTCTTCAGAAGCCATGGCCGACATCATCCCGCCCTCGCCGCAATGATCCAAGCGAAAGGCCCTAGATCTCCTGCTACGCGGGTGCAGCAGCAGACCCCTTGGAGGCAGGCGCGGACGCTGTAGAGGTGTAGTACACGGAGCGACCCTGCTTGGAGCGTTCCAGGAGACCGCGGGCAACCCCTTGCTCAAGGGAGTTACGCACGACCGTCGCCTGTACCTTGCGTTGCGGATGGGCCTCGGCCAGCGCGGCGGCAACCTCGGCTGCGGACCTCGGCTCGCTCTGCCCGGCCAGGTAGCTGCTGGCCAGCGAAGCCCAGGTCTCCTCACCCGCACCCTTGACCGGGGCGGTATTCCCGGCAGACGTCTTGGAGCCGTCCCTCTTCGAAGGCTTCGCCTCGCCCGACGCTTTCTTCCGTGGTGCAGCAGCCTTCCCGTGGCGTGCCGCAGGCACGGATGCCTTCTTCCTGCTCTTGCTGCTCCCAGAGGCCGCCTCACCAGGACCGCCGAGTACGACCTGCATCTTCACCAGAACCTGCTCGCCCTCCTCGAGCTGGCGGAGCTCGCCCTCCAGCCGGGCCAGTTCGGCACGTACCCGCTCCTGTTCGTTCCTGGTAGCCGCGAGATCTTCGGTGATCTTCTGCGCGTAACTTGCGGTGACTGTGGAGACAGCAGCGACTTCGGACATGAGGCCCTCGTCCTTTGCGAAAGTGGGTCAGGTGATCCCCTGATGCTACGCACACATCCATGCGGCCCAACTTTCCGGCAGTGGCTGCCCCAGCCGGAGCCAGTTCCTTATGCCGAACCCGAGTGATGGCAACTAACCTTTCCAAGATGGCCCGGGCGAATGGCGCTCTCGCTACGTGATGTCACCACGGGGGCGAGACTCTGCCGTCCGGTTCGAGCCCGAACCGCAGGATCTCGTCCACCGAGAGGTCGGAAGGCCTGGCCTGCCGTCGTAATCGCGCGAGCTCGTCCAGAGCGCCGATGTGCCCGGCATCCACGGCGGCCTGGCAGAGGCGTTCGGCGCCTGCGGCGTCGCCGGAGCGTTCTCGGTACTGGACCAGGAACACGAGCGCGTCGCCGTGGCCGGCGGCACCGGCTTCCAGAGCGAAGCGCTCGGCACCTTCGAAGTCGCCAGCTCTTGCCCGGGCCTGGATGAGCGAGGTGATCGCGGCGACGTTGCCGGCGTCTGCGGCCGAACGTGCCAACTCCTCCGCCTGCGAGGGGAAGCCTGTGCGTTCTCGTATCGCCGCCAGCCTGCCCAGAGCGATGGTAGATCCTGCGTCAGCTGCGACTCGGTACAGACGTTCGGCGCCGGCACGGTCCCGGGCAGACTCGCGCTGGTCACCGAGGTGGAGCGCCAGGCTTACTTCTCCAGCGTCGGCTGCTGTACGGGCGAGGCGCTCCGCCCCTGCGATGTCCCCTGCGTTGAGGAGGCGGTAGCCCAGACGGGTGGGTGTTTCCGTGTGCCCTTCCTCGACCGCGCCCTCGCTCTGTTCCGCAATCGCAACTTCATCTGCAGGTTCCCGATGACGGGCGAGCTCGTTGGGTGCATGCCTGCCCTTGGATTCACCTGCAGCGGAAGCAGGCTCCTCGCTGTCAGGAACAGGGAGCTCGCCATTCGGGGTCGCCTCCCCCTGCGGGGTGGCTGTCCACCGGGCGGCTTCCTCATCCCTGCCCATTTCTCGCAGCAGGCTGATCAGTAAGCTGCGCGCCTCAGGGTGTCCGGCCTCCGCGGCAAAGCGTGCAAAACGTGATGCGAGGGTGAGATTACTCGCATAGTTGTCCAAATAGTTTGCGCGGTTCACAAAGTCGGGGGCTGCACCGGCTTTGGCGGCGGCAATGAAGAATCTGTCCGCACCCTCCGTATCGCCGACGTGGTCCCTCAACTCAGCCAGCCGACGGAACGCGGCGGCGTCCCCGGTTTCGGCTGCTGCCTGCAGGAGCTGCTCAGCACCATCGGTGTCCCCTTCGGCGAGCCGTCGCTGGGCTCGCTGATGGGCAAGCAGGACGAACGCTTTCAAGTTGCCGGCTTCCGCGGCGATCTGGTGGAACCGCTCGGCGCCCGCCTTGTCGTGGATCACGGCTCGTTGCTCGGCAAGCCCCATGGCCACTGAGGTGTCCCCGCCGCTGGCGGCGGCACGGGCGAAGTGTTTCGCGCCTTCGGCGTCACCGGCATCCTGCCTCCGCTGAGCCATGACAGCCAGCAGACCGTGTTCGCCCTTCTTCTCAGCGGTAAGGGCGAGCTGTTCTGCCCGTGTGAAGTCATGGGCATCCCCGCACCGCAGGGCGAGGTCGATCAGGGGCCGCAAGGCCCCCAACTCGGCCGCGGTACGTGCGAGGCGTTCAGCCCGCGTGAAGTCATGAGCGATTCCGCACTGCAGGGCGAGGTCGATGAGAGGCTGCAAGGCCCCCTGCTCGGCTGCCGTGAGGGCCAGTGACTCTGCTTCCTCTGCGTCACCTGCCTGCGCCCGCAGTGCAGCCAGGCGAGCGAGTGCGTAGCTGTCCCGCCTTTCGGCGGCGGCGCGGTAGATCTGTTGCGCGCTCTCAAGGTCTCCGACGCTTTCGCGCCGCTGACCGAGCTGGGCGAGGGCGCGAGTGTCACCAGCTTCGGCGGCCGCATGCGCTATGCGCTCAGCCGCCTCGGCGTCGCCGTCGTGTGTGAGTGCGAGGCGCGTCAGGACGCTCGGGTTACCCGCTGCGGCAGCTGCGTGGGCCAGGCGCAGCGCGCCCTCGACGTCACCGGTCTGGTGGCGTAGCACGGCAAGGGCGCTAAGTGATGACACATTGCCGGCCTCGGCGGCGATCAGGTGAAGGCCAGCGGCATGCCGGTAGCGCGCGCGCTTCTGGGCAGACCAGGCCAGAGCCTGCACACTCATCAGGTCGGGCGGATGACGAACGGCGGCTTCCCAGAACGATGCAGGCGGGCAGAACCCACCACGAGTGCGCCGGCCGTGTTGTTCAAGGTAGTCGGAGAGCTGTGAGGCCCGCCCCGCCGAAGGGCTGCGCGAGGGGAGCGCAGCCAGGGGGCCCGGGGCCCCTTTGCAGGGTGCGGCACAGTACTGGAGCGCGTCCTGAAACCATCCCGGCCCGAGCTCGTAGCGCGTACTGGCGCCGAGGTAGCCCTCGGCGGCCTCGGCCAGCAGTTCGTGAGAGAGCGCAGGGGCGTGCCCAAGACGTCGGAAATCCATCGCGGCATGGATCAGCGCCAACGCACCCGCAGGCGCTGTGCGGTAGCGGGTGACGAGCTCGGGGACCCCGGCCAGGTACTGGGTCACCTCGCCGTCCACAGCCCTGGCCAGAGCATCCGCAAGCCTTGGATCCTCGGCAGAACGGGCCCGTACGGCCACCAGTTCCGCCCCTGTGAACGCGGTGGGCACGACGGTGTGTTCGCCCGTGTTGGCGAGCAGCTCCCGCTGCTGGCTGAAGGAGTCTTCGCCCGTCACCGGCCGCAAAGTCAGTGAGGCCCAGTACTGGGGCCACATCGTCGCCATGACCAGGACCGGCCCGCGGCGCCGGTCCCGCAGCAGCGTCCGCAGCCCAGCCGTGATGCGCTCAGCAACGGCCGGTTCAGGTGAGAGGAAGTAGTGCTGGGCTTCGTTGAGCCAGATCACGGTCCGTGGCCCGACGGCAGAGATTGCCTCAGCGGCGGCATGTGCCCGGGTGGGATCGTAGGGGTGCCACACCCGCCACCCCTTGGGCAGCCGCCGTACAGCCTCCCAGCAGGCCCGTGTCTTCCCGGTCGAGGACCCGCCCACCAGCGTGACCAGCACACTTGTTCCCGCCGTCGCGCGTGAGACGGCCTCTTTCAGATACCGGTCGTGGGCGCGCTCCACATAGACAGGCAGAGCGGGAAGGGCCATGGAAGCCGAGGGGGAGATAGCGCGGTGGACCTCCAGAAGGAAGGGGTCCAGGTCGCCGACCGCCACTGTCTGCGGTGCGGACACGCTCGCTGGAGGCTGAGCGGGCGCGGTGCCACCCAGGTGCAGGTGCTGGATATGAGTGGTCCCGGAGGCAAAGGCTCCTGGTGCTGTCGCCGCGATGGTGGTGATGCTTGGATGAACATCCGCTGTGGAGGCGTCTTGAATCAGGGCCCGGACTGACCGGGCCGGGTAGGGTTTGCGGGCGCGCCCCCGAAGTTCTGAACGCCGGCGGCGTAGCCCCCGTGCTCGGCACGGATGGTCACATCCCCAGCGGCTGCAAAACCGCCGTCACCGGCTGTCGCCGTGCCACCCGCCGCAGCGGGCCCAAGCTGTGCGACGGCAGCAGCCAGCTCTCGCAGGTAGTCGGCCAGCTCATTGCGCTGCGGACCATCGGCGGCGTCCAGGGCATCGGACAGGCGCACCGTCCACTCGTTCTCCAGGCGGCCGCGGGAACGCACCACTCCATCCGAGTCGGTGTCGTTGGACTCCAGCTCGGCGGCCGTGCGATCCAGCCGCTGCAGCGTTACCCGCTCGACGTCGCCGTCACCCCGGCTGGTCAACCGGGCGATCCGAGAACGAACGGCCTCCCACAAATCGGTCCCGGCCGCCGCCACCAGAGCCGCACCACCCGCCGTAGCGAGTGCTGCCAAAGCCTCCAGATCCATCCCAACCCCCTCAGCGCTGCACGTCCCCCGAGCAGACAACACCCCTCTATTGAAGAGTACTTGGCCGCATGCTGCTCGGCAGGTGAGAAGCAGCCAGAGAAAGGCGCAGGCGAGGTTGTGGGTGCCGGCGTGCTACGAGAAGGGTCGACTCGCCTCGACGGAGCGGTGGTGAGGTCGTCGGTCAGAAGCGTGGCGTCAATGGTGAGTTTGCCGGCGGCGATCCATCGGTCCTGCCCGGGTTAACCAGAAGGGGTGCTCGTGGGTGGCGGTCAGCTCCTTTCGCCGTCGGGGGTGGCTAGTGCCAGTTCATCTGGAGCGAACCCTCATGCGCAACGAGAGTGTTCCTTCTGCCTTGCGTTGAGTGCGCGGTCCTGGGGTGCCCAGTCGTCGGGTGCCCGGTGATTCGAGTCAGGTGAGGCAACTCCCACAGGACCTCGTCCTCCAAGCCTCTACGGTGCCATGAGGACAACAACCTCGAGCTGGTTAGTCGATCGAATAGGTCGCTGAGCTGCAGGGGTGTCTGCCCGCACAAGTGGGTGAGGAGCTCCATGTCCGCTGCTCCGGTGCCGTCGGAGTGGGTGTGCGAGGCCAGTGCGAGAGCGGCGAGCCGGCTGGCGCCGGGCAGCGAACGGTGAGTGGCCCGGGGAAGCGGCTGTAGTGCCCAGTGGGCGGATCGGGCGCGCTGCGGGCGCCGAGGCTGGCCCTGTATGGCCGCGTCGAGCAGGTGGGCCCGTACCTGAACCCGGCTGCGTGCGCTGCGGCGAAGCCAGCCTGCGTACTCCAGCTCGTCCCACAGATCTGCGCGCTGGTGCAGCCGCATGCCGCGCAGTAGCCCGAGCGGCAGGCGAACCTCGCCGTTCAGGTCCGCGCGCAGAGCGCACTGGAGGGCCACCAGCCGAGCGCCGGGGGAGCAGGATCGGGGAAGGGCCGAGGCGAGATAGGTGAGCGTCTGGCGCACGCGTGCCTGTGCGTCGGCGTGTTCCGCGGCAGTGTCGCGACCTGGCCGTGGATCCCTCCGGCGCGCCGGCATTGGCGCGAGGGATCCGGGCGTGCCCTCGGGGACGAGAGCCGTGTGTGAGGTGGCGGCGGCGCAGGCGGTGCAGACGTCTGCCAGACGCCACCGGCGGCCGCCGTGCTCGCCGGTGAGGGCGAGCCGGACCGGGCCGTGGCAGCCACGGTGGCGCCGATGCCAGCAGCAGCCCCGCTCCCGGCACTGGCAGGTCCGCAGATGCGTCGGCAGGGTGTCACGCTGGGCGTGCCGTGCCAGGTGCAAGAGCGCGGCCGAGCGTGCGGCGGCTCCTGGGGGCAACGCCTCACGGGCCAAGGCGCACTGAGAACACCTCAACGCAGGGCCGGGCCGGTAGGGGCGTACCTCCACCGTCCACACGCGCCGTGCCGTGTCATGGGTCAAGAGCCTCATCAGGCCCGTGGTCTCCGTTCCGTGCTGCGCCGCGGGACCGTCCCGCATCGGCGAATGTCACCCCCTCACTAGCAAATAGTGCAGAGGTCTGCACTGACAGGGCAGACCTCTGCACCATCGGATGGTGGGGTGACGATCTTCCCGCCCGACCCCGACCTTGCGGCGCTGCGCCTAGAACTCGCGCGCCTGCGGGCCGAGCGCGGATGGACCTACGACGAGCTTGCCGGGCGCACCGGCCTGTCCCGCCGCACCGTCATCGACCTGGAACAGGGCCACACCATCGGCACCCTCACCACCTGGCACACCCTCGCCCACGCCTTCGACGTCTCCCTGGACCGGCTGCTCGGCGCGATGTGCTCCGGCCACACCCCGCCCGGCACCCTGCCCGCCTGAGCCGCCCGCCCGGACGCCAAAGCAGCTGGGCCGACATCACCCGAAAAGGCGAGACCAAGACGAACCCCAGTTCCCCACAGGCTCGTGAGTTCCTTCGCATTGCTCCGAACGCGGGACGCCTACCGATAGCCCGTGAACCCTAGTTGCCGCTCCCTGGCACTGTCTCGGCCATGCGCCCTCAGCCCTGCACACACCGGCGGAACACCCGCCAGCACCCAAGCCCGGGCATGACCCTGCACGTACCCGACGGCCTGCCCAGGGCTGGCCGCTGCCGCCAGTGCGCCTATCCGGTCGTTTGGCAGCCGCGCACCGACCAGCAGCCCATCGCGCTGCACCCGGCTGAACTGCCCACCACCCACGTCCCCGACTCCTGGCGCTGGCATCTGAGCAGCGGAATCGCCCACCCTCACGTTCGGCGAACAGGCCTGGTGCCGCATCCCGCACACAGCCCAGTGCCCTGCCCGCACGCCTCTGTCCGACACTCCGCGCCCCGTGCACAACCTGCGCCGCCAAATCGCCCTGCGCAGCCGTCGCCTCACCGATGCCGCATCCCTCACCCCACCCCCCACTCCGCCGCGCCCCGCGCACAGGCCCTCTGTCGGCCGTCTCCCACCCGGTGGTGCAGCTACTGGGCCGCTACCTCGCCGACGACTCCTTCGAACGCATCCAGTGCGTCTCCGCCGCCGGGCCGGATGGCCATTCGCTGCCTTCGCCCCGTACAAGACCCGCACACCCCCACGGGCACCTGGAGGCTGCTGCCCCCTGCACCACCCGCGTGGCGCCGCGGCCCGGCCCGCCCGTCTCATGGCCGTCTACGACCTCACCCGGGCGACCCCCGGCGATCAGCGACGCTGGCGCGCTCAGCGCTGCCCCGAACACGCCGTTGCCCGACCGGATCTGACGAACACCGGATGGCAGGTCTTCGACCCAGTGCGACACACCGTCCACACCCACCTCCCGTACCCCGGCAGCCCCATCCCGGCGTGAACGCCGACGCCGAGCACCCTCTTCCCTCTGCCGCCGTCACCCCCGCCCCAAGGAATTGACCTCGTGAACCCAACTGATGAACAGACCGCCGCCGCAGACGCGTTCACTGATGGCCAGCACTTGGCCCTGCAGGCCGGTGCCGGCACCGGCAAAACCAGCACCCTGGCCCTGCTCGCCCACAGCACCAAACGCCGCGGCCGCTACCTCGCCTACAACCGGGCCATCGCCACCGACGCAGCCACCCGCTTCCCGGCCACCGTCACCTGCAAAACAGCACACGCCCTCGCCTACGCCGCCGTCGGCCACCGCTACCGCGCCCGCCTCAACAGCCCTCGCCAACCCAGCTGGAAAACCGGCCATTACCTCGGCATCACCAAGACCCTCCGCATCGGCGACCGCGACCTCTCACCCCGCACCCTCTCCTACGCGACCCTGCGCACCATCACCCGCTTCTGCCACTCCGCGGACCCCGCCCTCACCGACCACCACGTCCCCCGACTGCGCAACCTCGAGGACGCCAGCCACCACCGCGAACTCACCGCACTGGTCATGCCCTTCGCCCACAAAGCATGGGCCGACCTGCAAAACCCCGACGCGGGTGCCGTCCGCTTCGACCACGACCACTACCTCAAGATCTGGGCACTGACCGAACCGAGAATTCCCGCGGACTTTCTCCTCCTCGACGAAGCCCAGGACACCAACCCCGTCGTCGAACAGGTCTTCAACGCCCAGCGCAGTCACGCCCAGCTCGTCCTGGTCGGCGACTCAGCCCAGGCCATCTACCAGTGGCGCGGCGCCCGCGACATCATGACCGCCTTCCGCGGCACCGAGCTCACCCTGTCCCGGTCCTTCCGCTTCGGCCCCGACCTCGCCGCGGAGGCCAACCGCTGGCTCTCCATCGCCGCCGCGCCCATTCGCCTCGCGGGCACAGAAGCGATCCGCACCACCCTCGGCCCCGTCGACCAGCCTGACGCCATCCTGTGCCGCACCAACGTCGGAGCCATGCGCGAAGTCATGCAACTCCTCGACACAGGACACCGTGTAGCCCTCACCGGGGGAGGGGAATCTCTGCGAGCACTCGCCCGCGCTGCCGACGATCTCAGAGCCGGCCGACGCACCTTCCACCCCGAACTGCTTCTCTTCCCCACCTGGGGAGACCTGCAGGACTACGCCGCGAACGATCCCGCGGGGCGAGATCTCCAGCCGCTCGTCGACCTCGTCGACACGCACGGAACCGACGCCGTCCTCAACGCTGTTCACCGTCTCAACCCTGAGAGCACCGCCAACGTCACCGTCTCGACTGCCCACAAGTCCAAAGGGCGGGAATGGGCAGGCGTCAAAATTGCCGACGACTTCACCCCACCCCGCGGCACCGAAGGGAAGGACGACCACGGACGGCCTGTCCCCGGTCCTGTTGACGAGACAGAAGCGCGCCTTGCCTACGTCGCCGTCACCCGCGCCCGCCAACAGCTCGACCTGGGCGGCCTGTCATGGATCAACGACCACCCTGATGGAACACCACCTCCCGCATAGCCTCTTCCGAGGCGTCGGTGTTACCAGATGCCGTGTTCCAGCTCTTCAACGAGAGGTTCCACTGCGATTCATCGTCCGCGAAGGACGTGGAGCCGAAGGCGCCGACGGTCTCCTTGAAGCGGACCGAGAGCTCTTCCGGGTCCACGTCGAGCGCTCGACCGAGAGGTCACCACATTTCCTGCAGCCCGGCACGCCGTACCGTCGGCGGCACCGCACGGCTGCGATGCCACTGGTCACGCCGACCACTCCAGACCCGCCGGTCAACCGGTTGAAGCGGAGCCTGCGGGGGTGCGTCCTTACTGGTCAACGCTTTCGTCGACTTCGTCGAAGATGCTTTGCAGGGCTTCGACAGCACGGTGGTGTCCGGCTGCCGAGAGTTCGCTGGCCACTCCCTGGACGACGAAGGCATCGCCGGCGTCGATCACTGTGCGCGCGAGAGCCGTTCCGAGGCCGACCGTGTCTGGCCGTTGTAGCCGATGCCACAGCAGGAGCTGAAGTGGCCCCACAGAACGGCCGCGGTCCCGGGCGGTGAAAGCGAGTTCGTCCGCCTTGGCGTGCTCCCCCTGCTCCTCGGCCCGCATCATGGGAGCACTGGTCTCGCCCGCCTCGATCGCCTCCGCATATAGGCGGCGGGCCTCCCCGATGTTCCCTTCCTCGAGATACAACTCGATCAGCTCCTGGTAGCAGTCCACGAGCCCGGCGTCGATCGCCTTGCGGAAGTAGATCTTGGCCTGCGTCAGAATGCCTGCCCGCTTATAGCGGTAGGCCAGCCGGGAGTAGGCGTAGATGTCTCCGCTCTTCGCGGGCCGTGCGATCCGTTCGGTCCACTCGGCGGCCTCGTCGAACAGCCCGTCCTCAGCGAGCAGGAACACGAGGTTCTGCATGGCGTCGTCGTCACCGGTCTCGGCACCCTGCCGGAACCACCGCTCGGCCTCCGTCCGCCGACCGAACTCCAGGTGATGGCGCCCGACGTGTACGAAGGCATCCGGGTGGCCCTGATCTGCCAGCTCACGCCAGATGGCCGCGGCCCCCTCGTGCTCCCCAAGCTGGTCAAGGTGGTGTGCTTCCTGGCGCTGGTAGAAGTAGGCGAGGACGGGATTGCGCTGGAGTTGCCCCGATGCTCGCTGCTCACTGATCGTGGCCAGAGCGTTCTCCGCGCGTGCCCTGTCAGCTTCCTGCCCCAACACATAGGAGGAGCCGCGGTCATACAGACCGAACGGGTCCCTGCCGTCTGAGACGGAAGCGGACAGGCGTACCCGCCCTCGCTCGTACGCGGATGTGGCGAGGGCCTGGCGGTCCTCGTCAGTGTAGGCATGCTGCAGGGCGGCTGCCCAGAACTCCGCGGGCGGGCAGTCGTGGCGGAGTTCGTAGCGGCCGATTTCGAAGAGATATCCGGATAGCTGGTAGAGCGGCTGGTCCGGTGGGGGAGTGCCGGGCCTGGGCTGGACCGGGCTCAGGGGGCCGGGGACGCCCCGGCACGGGGCGGAAAGGTACTCCAGGGCGCTCTCGAACCGCCCAGGGGGAGCGTGTTCATTCCAGATGTGGTCAGGCGTGAGAGAGGCCGCAGTTGCTTCCAGCCCGGGCAGGGGCAGCATTGGGCCGTGGCCGAGGCGGCGCAACTGCACCGCGGCGATGACGAGATACCAGGCCGTCGGGGTGGCGTGCTCGACGCGCTCCAGGAGCGCCGGCACGCCCGCGAGGTACTGGGTGAGCCGCCTGTCAATGGCGACCGCGGAGGCCTCGGCGACACGCGGGTCGGCTTGTGCCGCCTCCTCAAGGGCCACAGGATCACAGATGAATTGGTCCGGGATCCGCGCGCGGATGCCGGCTCCGGTGAGCAGGGCCCGGGCCTGGGGGTAATCATCGCGGGGCGCAGAAGTGGCGGTGAGGCGGGCCCAGTCCTCTGGGTGGGCGGTCGCGAGTGCGAGGACGGGACCGCGCTCATGTGTGCGCAGCAGTTCACGCAAGCCGGCAGCGACACGCTCGCCGACGGCCGGGTCGCTGGTCAGCAGATAGTGCTGGAGCTCGTTGAGCCAGAGCACGGTGTGCGACCCGACCTCTGCCAGGCCCGCGAGCACCGCATCGGTGTGGCTTGGTGCGATCGGATGCCACAAGCGCCACTCGTCCGGCAGAAGTTGGACCGCCTCCCAGCAGGCTCGGGTCTTCCCGGTGGAAGAACCACCAACCAAGGTCACCAACGCGCTGCGCCCCTCCAAGGCGCCGAGAACCGTTTCACGCAGCAGCGCATCGTGTTCGCGTTTCACGTACACCGGCAGAGGTTCGGAGCCGTCATCGGCGGAGACATCGATCGCCCGCTGGACCTCCAGATCGAATGGATCACGGAGATCACGCACCAACTGCCCTGGCCGCTCACGAGCGTCGCCCCGAGCCTGGTGGCCAGCTGCGTGCCGTCCTGTGCTCGGCTGTCGGCGACGGAGCTGGCGATCTTGCCCTCGACCCTGCACAGCGTCCTGGCGCAGCTCCAGTAACGGCCTCGCCTCCGTGTTCAGCGCCTGGGCGAGGGTCACCAGCGTGGCCTCGGACGGCACCACCTTGCCACCCAGTGCCTGGCTGACTGTTGTCCGCCCCAACCTGGTCTGCGCCACCAGCCCCTTTACCTGCAGACCACGCTGCGCCCTGAGCGTGCGCAGCCTCAACCCGAGCTCTAACAACGGATCTTCGTGCACGTTCCCCATGTCCTGCCCACTCCGTCCCTCGGGCGCCCGTTTTCATTCAACTTTGTTCGGCCCGAACCCCGCTGAACACCGGAACTGCGAAATTCACCGAGGTCACCACCGTCCGATCACTCGGGAAGAAGACATGGCCTCACCCACACACCTGATGCTCTTTGCCCTACTCTTGGCGGTCCTCACACTCTTCTGCACACTCGTAGGAGCAGCGGCCGGCCTGCTTGCTCGGATCGACGGAGCAACCTATGCAGCTGCACTGTTGCGCGGTGCCTTAGCCTTCGCTGGCAGTGCCACCCTGTCCCTGGCACTGCTGACCTTCGCGATCACGGCCGGGCGGCTTTGACGGCCGGGCTTCGCCTCCGCGGCGCCTCCGCAGTTCCCATCCGGTGGAGGGCACGGTCAACGAGTTCGCCCACGGACACGGCATGCGACGCTGCCGTTACCGGGGACAGGGAAAGCACGGTCAGGAAACGCGGCCGGGGGCGTCCGGGGTACCGGAACCGGCGGCCGTGCTGTCGTTAACCCGGCGCGCGGACGCGTCGTGACACCACCCCTGCCTACAACCGGAACTGGAGGTCGAGGAGGTCGGTGAGTTCGACTTCGAGGCCGTGTGCGCGGCGTCCGTTGTCACGGAAGTAGGTTTCGCCGAGTGCTTCGGCGGTGAGCTGGAGCAGCTGGTCCTCGTCGAGGCCGGCGGCCTGGACGTCGAGGAGGCGGGCGGCGTGGTGGGGTGGGAGGGCGAGGGTGAGGTGGCGGATGCGGGACTGGTCGGTGGAGCCTGCGGCGGCGGTGTAGCCGAAGCGGGCCTGGACGTCGATCATGATGCCGTCGGTGCTGGCCGCTTTCTGCCGGGCCCGGGCTCTGACCTGCGGCTGTCACCGCGTGCGGACCTCTGCCTCCAGCCGGGTGGCCAGCTGCGGGCGGGGACTGCCCCCAGGCGTCTCCACCGGAGAGGCATGGACGCGGCCACTCAGCGAATGGGTCGTCAACGGTACTGAAGGGTATGACCACGCGTCGGCTTTGAGCAGCCGACGAGTTCCTGCGGCAACGACCGGTACAGCCCTCACCACGGCAGAACCGCGCGCCAGACCGGCTCGACGCCACCACCACGACGATCGCGCTCACCGCCACCTTCGCCCGCACCGCCCACCGCCGGGCAGCCGCCGACCGCACCCTGGACCTGCTGCTACGCCTGGTGCCCCGGTACAGCCCCGACGCTGAAGAGACCCCAGGACGGACCGGGCAGGCCCGCAGACCGGCCTCACCAGGTCTGCGGCCGTCGCAGAGGGGACCGGCCTCCGCGCTCCGACCGAGCTCCAGCCCGGATATGAACGCTGCACGCCCTGGCGGGGGTGGGATAAAGCCGCTGCAGGTGGGCCGCGCCCGGTGCGCTACCGTCCAGGAGGTATGGAGCACGCGGCGCGGCCACCCTTCATCGACCCGGAGTCGGACTACCCCTGCTGTTGGTACTGCCCGGCCCTGCGGCTCCCGCGCGAGGGGTTCCTGGTCGCCGACCGGCCCAGCAGGAGCTGGCCCTTCGACGCTGCCGACGGAGTCCGCTACACCGCCGACGGCAGGATTCCGGTCTGCGTGCATCCGGGCCGGGTAGGGCTTCAGCCGGAACGGACAGCCCCTCCGCCCGCCACCGCGCCGGCCCTCGAGTCAGGTCCGGACCCGGCTCTGGCTCCGGCTGGGCGCCGCCGACGGTGGTGGCGGAACCGGATACGTCCCTAGAGTTCGTCAGGATCCGCCGGTGGGAACGTGGTGCAGCCCGAGGGTAAAGTTGGCCGGCTCCCGCTGATCGTTCGAGATGATCCGCAGGACGCTGTCGGCGAACTGCCGCGGGTGGGCGGTTTTGAGGCTGACACAGCTGGGTTGGTGCCGCTGTCAGCAGCGGCGGCCAGACCACCAGCGGTGTGGCGGGAAGCTGTAACCGGGCGGGCCAGGGCATGGACGGGAGCCGGTAGACGGCGTCCTGACACCAGGGTGCTGCACCGGCGTTGGCCTTGGCAGCAATCCTGCGCGTGAGACCCTCCTGCGGCCGGTAGTGCGCGCGGAGTGTGGAGATGAGCAGGCACGTCGGTGACAGCGGAGCGAACACCTCGACCGCCTCGGGCAGCAGCGGGGGAGTGAAGCCGAAGGTTCCGTCCTTGCGACGCAAGGCCACGCCGCTGTCGCCCAGAACGAGCATCGGCTCCGCCGAGCGCAGCACCACCAGTCGACGGCCCGGGGCAGTGAGGACGTCGCGGGTGCGCTCGAAGGCGAAGGCGAAGCAGCCTCGGTACACCCCATCGGCCACCGTCCGCACCTCTCCGGGGCATCGGGCCTCGCGGAGGCAGGGGAGGTGACTACGGTGGGCTGGTGACGACCGCCCTCGCTGTTGATCGGCCCCCTCTGCCCGCTGATCCCTCTCCGATCAGCCTCGCTTACCAGCACGAACACCCGTCTCAGGCGTACGGGTTCGATGACACGCTGGAACGCTGGACGGTGACCGCGCGGATCGACGTGGACGTCCTGGGCGAAGGCATGGCAGCCCGTGGCGATGCCGACCAGGAGACTCTGGACGCGATCGACGACGTGCCGGTCGGCCGCATGTCGTTTCTACGGGTGCGCATGTTCGGCCCCGACAACCCCTTCAACGCCATGGACTCCTACACCGGGGACGTCTCGCGCATCGGTGAGTGTGTGCTGGACGTCGTCCTCGGCGAATTTGCCCGTGACTTCGAGGAATTGCTCGCCCACCCGGTCGGCGACCTGCTCGTCATGGACCGCCGGGTCATCCTTGAGCCCGTATGGCGCGGCTTCGGCTTGGGCCCCGTCCTGGCGGGCGTGGCCATCCGGCGCCTCTCCCCGGACTGCACCGCCGTGCTGTGCGAGCCGGGATCGGCCGACGGCCGTGAGATGGCCCAGGAACAGCACCGCGAAGCTGCGGCCAAGCTTGCACGCGGGCGGTCCAGGATCGGCTTCGAACCCTTCCAGCACGGTGTCCACTTCCTCGACTGCCACCTCCAACGCCCCCTCGACCTCCTGGCCGAGCGCCAGAAGGAATTCATCGCCCTGTGCCGCCCTTGGAGCGCCCACGGACACCGGTGCGGCGCAGGTATCTGAGATGGACGAGCAGCTCGCGGGGCCTGCTTCCTCCGCCGGGACACCATCGGTGGTGGGGTAGCGTCTACACGCCTTTCTGGATGCGGAGCGGGTAACGGACGATCTGCGCCGCTACTTCGGGATCGGACTGCCCCCGGGCGCCGGCGTGTTCACGGGAGGCCGGTTCGAGCACCTCGCGGGCGGTGGCGACCGTCGGCAGATCGCGAACAGATTCACCGCGGAGGACCTGATAGCCGTGCAGACCCTGTCGGTAACCGTCCCCGCCCCCGTTGCCCTTAACCTGCTTGAAGGTCCGCTGGGCGCTCAACTGTCCCACCTGCTGTACGGCATCCCTGCCGACACCGATCTCGCCGACGCCGATACCTCGGTCGTCGTGGACGGCTCGCCGGCGTACCAGGCCTGGTCCTTGCTGGAGAACCAGCACAAGGTTGGATGGGTGATCGCGGGGAAACTCCTGGCCCGTAAACGACCCCGGCTGCTGCCGGTCTATGACCGGGTCGTGCGCTGTGCGCTCGGCCGTCCGCTGCCCTTCTGGACCGAGCTGCGCACCGCCCTGCGAGAGAACGACGGGGCCCTGCACCACCGGCTCCTCAACCTGCGACAGTGCGCGGGCCTGCCCCAGACGGTCAGCGCGCTACGCGTCGCCGACGTCGCGATATGGATGGCCCATCCTGCTTCGGGCCACCGATGCCCTTAAGGATCCACCGCTGGGGACCGGGCGGGGACGGGGTGCTGGCTGCCGATTTCAAATACACGCTGCCCAGCCCCGTGATCAGCGAGGCGAAGGCCTTCTGCACATCGGGTCAGGTCAGGGAGCAGCGGAGCATCACGTGGGCGCCATGCGGACTCCACGACTGCGGCCAGCGACGCTGCCCTTGGCGCTACTCTGGTTATCGGGGTTGCAGGGGGGCATGTGGCGCACGAGGACTGGACCGTGGACCGGCTGCACGTCGCGCTGCCCCACTCGGTATCCCGGCAGCAGCTGCTCCAGGACGTCAACCTCACCCCGATCGAGGACCTGCCCGCCGTCCTGGGCGGATGGGCTTCGGCCGCCGAGCAGCTCCAATCGGCCCGGCCCCGCATCGAGGCCGCCCGCACCCACATGAAGCTGCGCGGTGTTCTCCCTGAAGACCTGAAGACCTGAAGACCTGAAGACCAGGGACGCCACGGCCGACGTGCTCAGGGACGCCGAGCCGCGCCAGGGCGACGGCTGCCGGGGAACGGCGTGACCTACCGGCTTAACTTCCCTACCGACGTCTTCGACACGTACAAGCAGCTCCCCGAGCTCGCCTGGCGGGACCTCGCTCTCGCTCTGGTCGACGCCCAGCAGGACCCCCTGGCGCACTCGGAGCCCTACGGGCAGGACGACGGCATCCGCACCGTCGCCCAGGGCCACGTCACCGCGGTGATCCTCCTCGGCCACGACACATCGACGATGACCGTCCGCACGATCGCGTACGCCGGCACGACCAACGCGTAGCCCGGGACTGCCTGAACGCCCATCAAGACAGAGCGTTACCGGGATCAGTGCACGTCGCCCTCCCATACCCACGGGCCGTCAGGACGGCTGAAGGTGGGTCCGTAGGAGGCGCGCCCTGGCCCGCACGCACCGTGCGGGGTGATCAGGTAGGCACCGGCAGTACGGTCGTTGAAGGAGAGCCCAGTGACGTCCAGGAGCTGCCCGTTGAGCGGTCCGCCAGTCAGCTCGACGTATTCGTGGCCGGGGCGAGGGGTATGGGCATCGGGGACATCGTGGTCGGCCCCGTAGATGCGGGGCCGTGCGTGCTCGGTCATACGCTCAGGCTGCCAGGTCTCCCTGGAGTGCCGACAGGTTCCGGGGCGCCGAACGCTCTCGCGGGTGAGAAGCAGGGAGTTCCGGTGCCTTCCGGGAGTGGGGCGCGTTGGGCACGTCATGCGAAAGATCATGTGTGTGGCGGTGTCCATGGTTGCTCTGGTGGGCCTCGGCCAGGCTCCGGCGAGTGCGAGCGGTACTGCTCAGGACGGGCCGGTGGGGATCGGTGTCATCGGTGACGGGCTGAGGGTGCGGGAGGTCCGGGCGCTCCTGGACGGCTGGCAGGCCGGCGCGCAGGCCCGTGTCAGTCTCTGGAAGGGCGGTAGCTACGTCCGGATGGTGCGGGGGTGGAAGTACAGCTCCTCCCGGGAGGAGCGCGGCTACCGGCACGAGTACGCAGCATGGAAGATCAACAAGACCTTCCCGCACCGCTCCCGGCTCTGTGTTGAGTTCCGAGGGCACGACAGGATGCCATGCGTCACGATCCAGCGCTGACCTCCACGACGACGGCGTCCGCCTCGAAGAGAACCACAGGCCGGCGCTGGGGCTCTCGGAATGAACCAGCGCAGCGTCTGGGACCGTGCCATCGACGCCTGGATGAACGCTGACCGAGACGAACTCGATGCCGTCTGGGACCTCATCATCGAGAACCTTGGATCGGACTACGACGCCTACAGCAACCTCTTCTCGGTCAGCTGGACCGCCTGAGAACCGCGCAGCCCCAAGCGCACCGCCCCCGGCATTCGAACTGCCGGGGACGGTACGTGTCGCGCCGTAGCCGGGGCTGCCCCAGCCCTGGCCGCAGCGAGCCCCCACCCCTTCATGCGAAAGGCCCAGTCAGCGCAGGAACAACTTGGTCTGGGCGCTGTTGATGTGGTCGAAGGTGACGCTGAACGTCTTGCGGGTGCCGGAGCCGCAGGCCTCGAACTCCCGGGTGGTTCCGGCATCGGGGTCGATCCGGACGACCGCGCACTTGCCGTCGGTACGGGTGTCGTCGACCCAGCCGTAAACCTTCAGGTCTCCGAGGTCGCACTCATGCGTCCACCGGGCAGTACCGCCGTCGATGCGGGGCGACCGGGTTGACGGACACCTGTCCGCACTGGCAGGGCTGCCTGCCGCAACGATCACGCCGACCGCCAGAACCCCTGTTGCCGTCATCGAGGCAAGTGCTTTGCTGATACGCATCATTGTCTCCCACTCCTTCTGGACGGCTACGACGCGGGCTGGTAGGTGACGGTGGCGCCGGCGCAGTCCTCCGCGGTCCCGAGGAGCGCCTGACGTTCGTCCTCGTCCACGGCCAGGTCCCACCGGAGTTTCGTCGCGACCCAGGTTGCCGCGTACGTGCAGTGGTAGGAGGCATCCGTGGGCATCCACTGCGCCGGGTCCTTGTCGCTCTTGGACCGGTTGGAGGCGGCAGAGACCGCGATCAGCGTGTCCGGGGACCCCTGGTCGTTCGCATACGCCTCGCGCCGCTCGGCACTCCACCGCGTCTGCTCCGAGTCGAATACCTCGGCCAGCGGCACGAAGTGGTCCACATCGAGCCGCGCCGCGTCATTCACCACCAGGCCGTCGTAGGCGCTGCGCCACGAGCCGCCGGTGAGCTTGCAGCCGGCCGCTACCTCGGGCGCGTCCACCGCCTCGGACAGGATCACTTCCCTGCGGGTGTCGCAGCCGTCCGCTGCGTCCAGTCCGCGGTTCCAGTGCTTGTACAGCGTCCGCTTGTAGCCCGCCCGGTGCTCCTCGGCGACCGGGAGCCGGTCGATCGCCTCGACCAGCCCAAG
The DNA here is from genome assembly GCF_043199535.1 of Streptomyces sp. NPDC048590. Taxonomy (NCBI): domain Bacteria; kingdom Bacillati; phylum Actinomycetota; class Actinomycetes; order Kitasatosporales; family Streptomycetaceae; genus Streptomyces; species Streptomyces sp. NPDC048590. Next base: position 93,544 of record NZ_JBICWC010000015.1, read on the forward strand.
CATCTGCCGGGCTCCCGGGGCGCCGGTGAGGGACTGTGCTGGGGTGGAGGAGGTGAAGGGCTCCTCCACCACGGGGAGGGGGGCGGTGAGTGTGCCTGCGGAGGCGGGGGCGGCGAGCAGTGGCAGTGCGGCGAGGGCGAGCGCGGGCATAGCGCGTCGCATCAGGGAGATCATCACGCGATGTGGTGTAGCAGCCCCCCCACGCCGGCCAGAGCGGTGCTGGCGCTACGTCACCCGATCGCGACACCGGTTCACCCGCAGAAACGGAACACCAGAAACCTGGACGCCGCCGCGAGTCTGAGGTGGACAGGCTTCGGTTCCATGACGGCGCGGGCGCATGGGGCGGTCGAGCCGTGCGTGCACGGAAGAATCGTGGCTGCTCTTGCCCTGACCGCCGTGCTCGACCCCGTGGTCACTCTTCCCACACCGGGCTTTCAGCGGCCGCCAGGTAGAAGATTGCTGGCGTGCGGGGTGATGAGGTACTGGATCGTGCTCACTGGCCGACCGGTGACGTCTGCGATGGCTCGCGAGGTCGTCCCGCGTGCAGAGAGCACGCGTGTGTCGTACTGCAGCGGTGTCTTGGCTGTGATGTGTGGGAGTGGTCTGCGCCGGTTCCCGCACATCACGACGAGTCAACGACCTCGCCGACGCCGTCCACGCCCTGCACACCGCGCAAGAGAACCTGACCACCGCACTGCGCGCCTACCTTGCTCCCGACCCCTTCACCGGCCGCGCCGAACACGGCCGCATCGGCCGCGCCGCCCACCTGACCGGCTGGGGCGAACAACGCGTCAAAGAACTGGCCAACCCCGCCCTCGCGGACCGCCGCCGGGCCAAAAAACACACCTGACATTCCCGGCGATCTTGCCAGTGATCGCATGAAACGCCAGATGTCCTGCGGGAGCCGGTGCTACGTTACGACGCCAGGGGGAGTACAGAGTTGCCCTACGGGCTGACCTGCGGCACTGGCACTGTTTCCCGACGCGGCCGCTGCACACCAAAGAGAAGGCCGCCGCCAGACAGGCTCGACGGCAAGTGGGGAACGTGGCACAAGCAGGGTCGCACTCGGCGGCAGGCCAGATGACCGGATACCTCTACCAGTGCGAACTGGCCCTCCTGGAGCTGGCCCGCCACAGCTGGGAAGATCCAGCCATCGAGGTACGCATGGAGGTCCTCGACGACGTCGAGTTCCTCTACGGGGCCGCTGCCGACCCGCACGAGCTCCTCCAGTCCAAACACCGCGAGAAGGCCGGCCGGCTCAGCGAGACAGGCAAGGACGTCTGGCGATCCGTAGCCTCGTGGATCGACGCGCTGAAGACACTGGACCGCCTGTCCGACGGCCCCATGCCGCTGCTGCGCCTGGTCACCACACAGATCGCCGCCGAGAACACCTTCCTGTTCCAGCTGCGCCCCGGATCCGAGCGATCCGTGCCCGACGCCTTGGCCCGCATGCTGCAGGTAGCCGAAGCCGAGGAGCCCGCCAACACAGCCGACGACCGTAAAAAGTTTGCCGACCTCACGCCTGCGCAGCGCTATCGTCTGGTGGCTGCCGTCGAGATCAACGACGGCTCTCCGCTGATGTCAGACCTCGACCCTACGCTGGCGCGGACACTGGGGATCAGGCCCGGCGAGCATGCCCGCGCCATCCTCGACGACATCAAGGGGTGGTGGTACGGCGTGGCCGTGGAGTCGCTGGACAAGAACCGCGAACGGGCCTCCGTGACCGCCCAGGAACTGCAGTGCCGTCTGGAGGAGGTCACCGACCGGTTCGCGGGCAGGAATCTGCCCATCACGGAGACGGCGCGACGCCTCACGGCTGCCGAAATCGCCGTCTACCAAGACGACTTGGTCGTTGCCCAGATGCGGTGGGTCGGTCTGAAGGACCGCACCGTTGCCTCCTACCTACGCGACTACCACTACGCGCGCGCCCAACGTTCAAAGTGGCTGCGGTCCTTCAAAATCACTGAAGAGGGCCTCGAGGACTACGACCAGCTTTTGTGGGACGAGTGGGATCACGTCTTCACCCGGCACACTGATGGGCTCGAGGACGACACCCCGGAGGAAGAACGCCAGGCCGTCGGCCAACGCGTGCTGCACGACACCATGGACAAGGTCGCCGACCTGCCCGCCCGTCCCGGCAGCACCACCGAACGATGGATCGGCCGCGGCGCCATGCACAGCCTCGCCGGTCGCCCCCGCACCGACGACGACGAGGACGCGGTCGGCTGGCACCCGGACTATCCAGACCTGTGCCAAGGCCACCACGACGAACCGGGAGATGCGTGACGATGTCCCATCACCGTGTCCCCGAAGCACAAGCCCTGCTCAACACGGGCTTCGGCGCCTATCTCCTGGCCACCGGCGTCCACGCCGCCGTCAAAAAGGCCGGTCACCCTCTGCCCTGGACCAGCGCCTTCCTCGTGCTGCCCTTCGTGCTGCCGACCGACACCCGCAACGACCTGCCCACCCAGGCGGTGCATTCCATGTCCGCCTGGCTCACCGAACATCCCCAGCACCAGGCGGCCTTCGCCGAGCGGGCCGCGGCACTGTCCGACTACACCCGCGCCAGCCTGCGCACCGCGGTGCGACACCGCGCGCTGACCGTCACCGGGAACGGCCTGCGCTGCCCCCGAGCCCCCAAGCCCGCCTCGGCAGCAGAGAGCGAAGAGGTAGCGGACTGCGCCCGCCGGGCTGGCCTCGTCGGCCGCTGGCTTGCCGTCACCGAACCCGCCCTGGCCTTCAACCTGCTCGGCGTTCGCCCCTGACCCCCCACTTTCTCGAAGGAGCCCACGAACCACCATGCAGCTACTCGCCCTGGCCCTCTACCACCGAGACGGCAGGCCCACCCCACGGGTCGTGCGGTTTCGCCCCGGGGCGCTCAACATCCTCACCGGCGAGTCCGAAACGGGGAAGTCCGAGATCCTCGACATCGTCGACTACTGCCTGGGGCGCAGCACACCTAGTCTGCCCGACGAGCCGATCGACCAGACCGTGGGCTGGTACGCACTGCTGGTCGCCTTCCCCGACAGCCGCATGCTCCTCGCCCGACCCCGCCCCGCGGGTGCCTCCACGACACAGGCCATGATCCTCACCGGGGACACCAGTCTCGATCTGCCGCGAGCGGACCAACTCACCCCGAACTCCAACGTCGCCGCACTGCGTGCCCAACTTAGCGCCCGTCTGGGTATCGAGGACTTCCGCTTCCAGCCCCCGGCGGGCGCCGCACGCTCTGCGTTCAACGTCTCCATCGCCCAGGCCACCTTGCTGTGCCTGCAGAACCAGAACGAGATCGCCGACAAGAAGGCCCTCTTCCACCGGCAGACCGAGAACGGCATGGCCCAGGCCATCAAGGACACGCTGCCCTATTTCCTCGGCGCCGCAGGCCACCAGCAGGCACTCAACCGCCACCACCTCAACGAGGCTCAGCGGGCTCAGCGCGCTGCACAGCGCAAACTCGATGACGCCTACCGCCACCGCGAGGCGGTGGACGCCGGCGGGGTGGCCCTGCTGCGTCTGGCCCAGAACGAAGGCCTGCTCGACGAGGTACCCCAGGCACCCGCGCCCGAAGAAATCCGTCAGCTGCTGGAGCAGGCCCTCACCGTCACCACGTCAGTTGTGGGCCCCGTCGACCTGACCGACCGCAGGTACCAACTGGACGAGGAACGACGGGCGCTGCGCGAGCAACTCCAACAACTCGACGAAACACTTGCCTTGCTGGAACGCTGGCAGAAACAGGGCGAGGACTTCACGGGAGAGCTGCGCCTGCAGCTCGGACGACTGAAAGCCATCAACCTCCTTGGCCCTGAGGGCGATCACGACCACAGTGTCTGCCCCATGTGCACGCAGCCACTGGAACACCCCGATGCGCCGGCTGCCGAGATCCTCACCTTGGCCGAGGAACTGGCCGGTGAACTCGACCAGGCCCGGACCGTCCAGCCCATCCGCGACGAGCACCGCCGGTCCCTGCAGAGCGAGCGGGCCGCCGTCGTCGAACGCCTGAAGGTCAACGGGACCCAGCTGCGGGAGCTGACCGCCAGTGACGACCGCATGCGCCACCTCCAGGACCAGCAGGTGCGCATCGCCCGTGTCCAGGGACGCATCGACCAAGCTCTCACGACCGGCAGTGGATCACCCACCGGTGGCATCGCTCAGCTCCAAGACGATCTCGTCGTGGCGCAGGAGAAGGTAGCCGGCCTCCAGGCCCTGATCGACGAGGACGACGTTGCCTCCGAGACGGAACGGCGCCTCACCGACATCGCCGCCGACATGACCACCTGGGCCAGGCGCCTGAACCTCGGACAGGCCGCAGCGGCAGACGAAGTGACCATCAGCCTCAGCCAGCTCAACGTGGTCCTCCGCCGCCCTCAAGGACGCCTGCCGCTCAACCGCATTGGCAGCGCCAAAAACTGGATCGGCTACCACATGGTCGCCCATCTCGCCCTGCACACCTACCTCCGGCGCCACCACCGTCCGGTCCCGGCTTTCCTCATGCTGGACCAGCCCACTCAGGCCTTCTTTCCTGCCAAGATCAAAGATGCCACCACCGTGCGGGACGCCGACTGGGACACCGTTACGGCCTACTTCGAACTCCTGCGCGATGTAGCGGATCTCAACGACGGCGCCCTGCAGATCATCGTCTGTGACCACGCCAACCTGACGGATCACCCCTGGTTCCAGGAATCCATCGTGGAGAACTGGAGGCCCCATGACGGTCGCCGCCGGGCCCTGATCCCCACCGACTGGCTCGACTGACCGGACCTCCGCGGGAAGGGGCGCGGCGGCTCGGCGCGGCTCTGCTGCGGGCAGGCACACCGGTCAGCGTCCCGTTGGCTGAGGGATGCCGGAGGAGCGCGCGTCAGAGTGAGGGCATGCCGAACCCGATCATATGGCGAGCCGTTAAAACGGCTGACCTGGAGATAGTTTCGGTGCGCCCAGGCAGCCGACGCCTGCCGACGCGGGGGAAGGCTGAGGGCTGGGCGCGGGACGCCGGCGGCTGTGCCGTGGCTGGGCGGCTGCGGTCGGCCATGCCGGGCTCCCCGTGCGGAACCTGATGCGTAGTCGCGGACAGGTTGGCGCTGTCTGGGTGTTGTGGTGATCGGGCGGCGTGGGTGCTGAGTCCAGGTGGTTTCGGTGGCTGTGGGGTGGGGGTGCCTGAGGAGGCGGGAGAGGGCCGTCAGGCCCCTGGGGACCCCACTTCGCCTGAACCAGAAACACCTGGCGGTCGGGGGCGACGGCGATGCCGTGGTCGTCGCCCTAGTACTCGTCGAAGTCGGGGTCGTGGCCCCAGTCGTCGTGGCCGGGGGCGCGCGGGGAGAGGTCGACGCCAGGGGGCAGGGGGTTCGTGGCGAGGACTAGGCCGTGTGTCGAAAGTGGATCTTTAACCTTGAATGATCACGGATCACGGGGCGGGGAGATCTCACGGACGAGCAGTGGGCGGTGCTGAAGCCGTTGTTGCCGAAGGGAACGAAGACAGGACGGCCGCCTGTCTGGCCCCGGCGGCAGCTGTTCGACGGCATCCGGTTCCGGGTCCGGACCGGTGTTCCGTGGCGGCCCGGTCGCGTACGGACCGTGGGGCCAGGTCTACGACCTGTTCCGCCGATGGCAGCGGAACGGAACCTGGCAGCGGATCCTCACCCGGCTCCAGTCCCTGGCCGATGTGAAGGGTGCGATCACGTGGGACCTGAGCGTCGACTCCACGGTGTGCCGTGCTCACCAGCACGCGGCCGGGGCCCGGAAGCAGGGCGACCTGCAGAAAGAGCCGCCGGGCGGCATCTTCACCGAACCTCATGATCACGGGCTGGGACGGTCGCGCGGCGGGTTCACCACCAAGCTGCACCTGGCCGTCGAGCAGGGCCAGAAGCCCATGTCGATCGTGATCACGGCAGGACAGCGCGGGGACTCGCCGCAGTTCGAACCCGTGCTGGAGAAGGTACGCGTGCTCCGCCTCGGGCCGGGCCGGCCACGCGTCCGCCCCGATCGGGTCCGCGCTGATAAGGCGTACGCCTCCCGCAGGAACCGCGCCTACCTGCGCCGCCGCGGGATCCGCTGCACCATCCCCGACAAGGCCGACCAGGCACGCAACCGCCGAAAGCTCCGGTCCCGCGGCGGCCGTCCGCCGCGCTTCGACCCGGCCGACTACCGCGAGCGCCATGCGGTCGAGTGCGGGATCAACCGCCTGAAGAGACACCGCGCCGTCGCTACGCGATACGACAAGCTCGCGGTCCGCTACGAGGCGACCGTCCTCGTCGCGGCCATCAACGAGTGGCTGTGACCCTCGGCCGTCACACGGTGGGATCCACGTTCCACACCGCAGGAAGATCGCTGCCGCAGAAGACGCAGACGAAGTCGTCCTCGCGCACGATGTTGTGCTCCTGGCAACCAGGGCACCGCCGGAACACCACCTCGAGGGTGAAGCCGGACGGCCGCCTGAGTCCTACGTCGTCCAGAGCACGAGCGACCTCCGGCCAGGAGCTGATGTCCGGGCAGTATCCGGTGGACTGGTTACTGACCTCGCTCACGGCCCACCGGTCTGCCTCGTGCATGAAGCTGATCTCGCCAGCGCTCAGAACCATGTCTCCGCCGGCACAGGCCACGTGCTCGCTTCGCCGCGGCGCCAGCCGAAGCACACCGTCCGTGCCGACCACGAAGGTGAACGGCTCGGCCAGCTCTGACACCGAGCGCCCAGCGATCCAGCTGTCAAGGTCAGCCGCCGAACTGATCAGACGCCCGCCCCCACCAGGCTGGACCGCAGCCCTCAGCTCGACCGGTCCGACGTATCGATAACTCCGCCCCCACGCACTCACGTCAGCCAACCTAGATCACTTCCGATACACGGCCTAGGCGGCGACGCGGTGCTGGGCGAGTTTCGCCAGCATGACGTGGTTGGCTTCCCAGCCGTCGGGGAATTTCGCCGGCACGGACAGGTGTACCGGGTCGGTCGAGGGATGAGTGTCGAGGAGGTCGGCGATACCTTCACGGGCGACGACGATGCAGGCCTGCCGGTGGCGGGAGGCCAGCACGCACAGCCTTCCGGCCTCGAGGTGGAATGCGGTGGCGTCGCGGCGGCCGGACAACGGGTGGACGACGATGACGACTTCGAACTCGCGGCCCTGCAGCCGGTTCGCGGTGTCGACCGTCACACCCGGCGCGCTGGGGTTGCCGGTGCGGGCGAGGGCGGCGCGGACCAGGTCGGCCTGGTCGCGGTGGGCGACACCGATGGCGATGTCTGAGGCGGACAGCTCGCGGCCGTCGGGATTGTTTTCGCAGGAGCCGATGGCGCCTCGGATCAGCAGCCGGTCGGCGAGGTCCGCGGCGGTCTGGATGGTTTCGGTGTCGGTGCGCGGGACGTGGCGGCGGGGCAGTTCGTGCAGGGCCCAGCCGGTGCTGAAGGCCGTCGCGAGGGTCTCGTCGAGGCGGGTGCTGCCGAACCTTGTGGTGCTGAAATCCAGTGACCGGGTGCCGGCACCGGTTCCGGCGGTGAAGTCGGTGAAGGGGTAGAAGGCCTGCGAGATGGTGGGGGCGGCGGAGGCCGGCAGGCGCCAGGTCACCGGCAGCCGGTGCACGGGGATGTGGGGATTGTGTTCCAGCATGACGCTGACGCCGTTTTGCGTCGGGTCGTGCGGCAGCCCGATCCAGCGTTCGGTGCCGACGATCGTGAACGGGTCCAGCTGGCCGGGGTCGCCGACGAACAGGCCGCGGTCGAAGCGCTCGACGATCTGCAGCAGCATGTCCGAGCGCATCTGGTAGGCCTCGTCCAGGATGGCCCAGCCGAACGTGCTGTCGCGGACGGTGGCCCACTTAGCGGCGGTGCCGACGATGATCTGGCAGCCGGTCAGGTCGGCCAGGGTGCGTCCGATGGTGGTGTTCGTCAGTGTGGCCAGGGCCGGTGGCGGGCTGTAGTCGCCGGCGCTCAGACGGCCGAGGGGGATGTCGGGGTGGTCCCTGGCGAGTCGCTTGATGAGGTCGTCGACCTGGTTGTTGGTCTGGGCGACGACGATCGGGCGTTCGCCGCCTGCAGTGAGTTCCTGGGCGGCGCGGACCACGAGGGTGCTCTTGCCGGCGCCGGGAGGCGAGTCGACGACGACGGCTCTGTGGCGGGTGTCGGCCAGGTCGGACAGGACCGCTGCGGTGGCGGCGTTCGCGGCGGCGCCGGGGGTGTCGGTGTCAGTTGTCATGGCCCCACTCCTCGGCGGCGGCGTTCTCGGGTACGGCGTTGTCGTCCGGCCCGTCGGGGTCGGCACTGTGTGTCCACGGGATGTGGCCGGAGTCCGGGAAGGTCGGGTTCGGACGCCACCCCGGATCGGGAAGGTAGTCGATGCCCTGGTCCAGGTCCGGTACGGAGCCCGCCTTGGGGGTGCGGCCGCGTCCCATGCCGGCGGTGACCTCCACCGTGACGAGGGTCGTGTCGCCGTCGGGCAGGACAGAGACGATGACGGCCTTGTGGCCTTTCGGCATGGTCGGGCTGATCAATTTGGTTCCGGCGGCCAGGCGCAGGGGGTCGCTGGTGCGGACGGTGACCCGCGGACGTGGCACTGTCGTGTTCTTGGCCGTGATCGCCGTCCGGTTGGGCTGGCTCTCCACGACCGTTCCGGTGAACGCCTCTCCGCCGCTGCGCCGGTCGGCCAGGACGAACGGGTCGTCAAAGGCCATCGCGGCCTCGAAGTCGGCCAGTGCCCGCTCGAGTTGACTCAGGCGCCGTGCGGCACTGATGGCGGTGTCACGCTTGCGCTGGGGGAGGCCCCCGGTGTCCCGGTAGTCGGAGTGGTTGGTGAAGAGCCGGCAGTCGCGGTCGAGGCGCCGCGCGGTCTGCGGTGCTTCGGGGACAGAACGCAGTATCGAGATGGCCGCCCACATCAGGCGCCAGGTGGGCTTGACTTGCCCGGCGATCAGTTCTGTCAGCTCGGTCTGGGCCGCAGCCAGTGTGTGCGGGTCACCGAGCGCATGGGCGGAGTCGAACCGCTTGATTGCCGGCGCCAGGTCACGGTTGTCGAACTCCGGGGACGTCGACGGTCCTGCCGGCGGGCACACGTCCGGATTCTCCGCCTCTTCCAGCGCCTGAGCGATGCTCACACCGCGCGGGGGAGCGATCCAGGCCATGAGCGAGGCCAAGTTCTGGTCCTCCAGAGTGCTTTGGCCGGTGGCCCAGTGCTCGGTGAGCAGCGCGGTGAGGGGCAGCAACATGGAGGTGCCGGCCATCTCAGCCTTGTCGACCAGGAAGGTCAGCCACATGCCGAACTCGGGAACGACCTCCGGAACGGCATAGGGCCCGGTCGTCGAGCGGAAGCGGCACATGCGCCCGAGGTCGGCCAGCGCGTTGACGCCTCCCTGGTTGGGGACGATGATCTGCGGCACGTCGGTGTACTGCGAGCGTTCGCCTTCGCCGCGGCGGTCCTGCCGGTAGGAGTTGATGTAGTCCATCACGACCCGGCCCAGATCTGCCGCGAACGCGAAACGCTGGTCCCGGTTGCGGGGCTGGGGCACGACCAGCAGGGTCATGTCCCTCCTGGCGGTGCCGGCCATGACCGCCAATGGAGCTCCGGCTTCCCCGGCCATCGTCAGCGGAATGATGACCAGGGGGCGGTCCGACAGGCGGTGGTGGCGGAAAGCGGTCAGGCGGACCGCTTTCATCTTCTCCATCGCCTCCACATGTGCCAGCGCGGACAGCATGCTCATGCGGCACCTCCGTAGGCTTCGGTCAACTCGTCGCGCAGCCGGGCAGCGTGCCGCAGTGCGGCGGCCATGTCGCTCTGATCCCCCGTGGGGGTCAGCTGGCCACGGGCCAGCCCCAGGGCCATGGTGGCGCTATCGATGCCGCCGAGCTGCTCGCGGACCGCGGGGCCGAGCACGTCCAGCGAGGCCTCCGCCCGGGCATGGGCACGGCAGTGAAAGGCCATCTCGCAGTGGTTCAGGCAGTCTGGGCGGTACGTCGCGGGCACCTGGGCCACGGCCGCGGCCAGTTCTTCGGCCGGGCGGCGGGGGCGTTGGTTCTTCTTGGGGAGGGTGAGGTCGAGGTCGAGGTCGAAGGTCAGGTCTTCGGGCAGCAGGTCCACGAGGTCGCTGACGCGCTCGATACGGGACAACTGGCGGGTCAGGGCAGCAACCTGCTTGCGGGCGTCCACGAACGCCGCGGTCGGCCGGTTGGTGAAGTCCTTCGGCGCGACCAGCACGATGGTGTCCGACACGGCCTCGGTGGCCATCCCGTGATGCGCGAGGAGGGCGCGCAACGCGATGATGTAGGCAGATGCCTGGGTCGTGGCTGCCCGCACCTGGGCCGGGTCGGCCTGCCCGTCAATGATCGGGAAGCTTTTGATCTCAACAATGTAGAAGCGGCCGTCGATGCGGAAGGCGACCAGGTCCGGTTCCAGGAATGCGCCCTCGCCGCCGACCTGTAGGTGGAGCAGCGGGTGGTCGAACAGGGTGCCCTCGCCGTTTCCCCGGGCCGCCTCCAGCAGGACTTCGGTGGTGCGACGGTGGCGGGCGTCGTTGTCACCGGCGCCGCCGACCTCGTTCAGGTCCAGGTATGCCACCTCGGGAAGCGTCAGCTTGAGGGTCTCGCGCAGAACGCGCAGGAGTTCGGCACATCCGTTGTCCTTCACCATGGCCTCGAAGGCGTTGCCGCGGGCGAAGGCGAAGGAGGACTGGCCGAAGGGAGACGGGTAGCCGATGTGCGCGGCGATTGCGGCTTTGTCGGATCCGGAGGCGTCCAGCAGGGCCCGCAGCGTGCAGCGCGGGTTGTTCTCCAGAGCGGCCAGCGACCGGGCGTTGTAGGACAGCCGCAGCGAAGATCCACGCAGTGCGTCCAAGCGGCCGTCGACGGGTGGTTTCACGGTGATGGAGATCCTTGCGGGGGAGGGGACGGGGGTCAGGCCCGGGCCCGCAGAGGCGTCACGTTCTGCGGGGGTGCACCGAACAGTTGTTGGGCTTCGTCCAACGCGCGGGCCCGTCGTGAGGCTTCGGAGCGGACCGCGTGGTCGGCATCGAGGTGCACGGCCAGCTCGGCCCGGGCGGCGTCGATCACCTGCTGCGTATCCAGCACACTCTCCCGCCCCGGGGTGATCGAGGGCATCGCCTCGGGGATGTTCGCGGCAAAACGCCACAGCAGGCGCAGGGCCGCAGGACTGGGCTCGCCCCCGGCTGACGCCTCGGCGGCGTGGACAGCCTCCGCGATGCGGATGGCTCCGGTGAGGAAGTCGACGCGAGGGGACAACGGGCCGATGATGCGCTGTTCCAGCGGCCAGGTACTGATGGTGAGTAGCGCCCGCACCGGAGTCAGCAGGTCGTGGGCCAGTGCCGAGCAGAGATAGTAGGGCCGGGCCCCAGGGCTGGACTGATAGGACCGCACCTCGTCCCGGCGCAGACTGGACAGCTTGGACGCGGACAGCTCGCCGGGAAAGAACGCCTCATGCACCCCCACGATCAGCTTGGGAGCGGCCGGAGTACCGAGCAGCATCAGCGCACGGTGAACGTGCTCGCGTGCCGGAAGCTGCGAGCCGAAGGCAGCCGGCGGCGTGTCCGGCACGGTGCGGGGCGGCGGTGCGGGGGCCGGCTCGCCGGTGTCGATCAGGGCGTCCCAGGCGCGCTCGGCGCGGCGTAGCTGCGCCCGCAGCTCGCCGGCGCGCTCGCTGTCGCCTGCGGCGGAGGCGTCGCGGATCGCGCGGCGCAGGGTGCTGATGCTGTGCTCCAGGGCGTCCAGAGGATCACTCATGACTTAGACGTTACCAGACTTCCAGAGTTTCCAGACTTCTTCCTGTGAATGCGTGTACAGTCGGCGCCATCGAATCCCGGCCCTCCTGGAGGCACCCGTGACGGGACGCATCTTCCACACCTCCGACTGGCACCTGGGCCGCCAGCTCGGCCGCCACCGACGCGACACCGAAGTAGACGCCGTCCTGGACGAAATCATCGACATCGCCGACGATTTCGCCCCCGACCTCATCGTGCACAGCGGCGACCTCTTCGACGCCTCGCGGCCCGGCCTGGACGACCTGCGCCGCGCCGCACAGGCGCTGCGCCGCCTCGGCGAGATCGCCCCCGTGGTCGTCGTCGCCGGCAACCACGACACCCGCAACGTCCTGGCCTTCCTCGAATTCATCCTGAACGGCACGGACAACGACACAGGCGAACAAGCCCGGGTCCGCTTCGCCACCGACGCCCGCCCCGAAGGCCTCCTGGTCGCCGACTATCCGACCCGGGACGGGGAGCTGACACTGCGCATCGGCGCACTGCCCTACCTGCACCCCAACCGGTTCGCCTACGACTTCACCGACCCCGCGCTGACGACCGCGGCCTACGCCGAACGGTTGCGCGCTGTCCAGGCCGACGTCTACCGGCGGCTCGCCGCAGGACGCGGCGCCCGCGACGTTCTGGTCTTCGCCGCCCACCTGTTCGTCGAGGGAGCCATCCCCTCCTACTCGGAACGCAAGATCTCCATCGCCGACGACTACGCGACGGCCGCCGCCGACCTGCCCGACGTCGCCTACGGCGCGCTCGGCCACATCCACAAGCCACAACGTGTCCAGCGCGCCGGATACCCAGCCCACTACGCCGGCAGCCCCCTGCAGATGGACTTCGGCGAGAGCGGCGACACCAAGAGCGTGGTCCTGGCCGAGGTCGGCCCGACCGGCACGCCCTGCATCGAACCCGTGCCCCTGGCCTCCGGGCGCCGCCTGGTCCGCCTGGAGGGCACCCTGGAAGAAATCGCCCAGCGCGCCGGCCGCATCCACGACGCCTGGGTGAAGGCGGTGGTGGACGTCGAGGTCCCCGACCCGTTCCTGCCGGACACCCTCGCCAAGCTGCTGCCGCGGGCGACACTCGTCGCCGTCGACGAGCGCCGTGCCGGGGCCACCGGGAGCGTGCCAGAGCAGCGTGAGGCATCCACCGAACTGCCCGGCATCGAAGAGCTGCTGCGCGACTACCTGCCCGGCCGAGGAACCACCGGCCTGGCCCTGGACCACGCCATGACCGCCCTCGCGCATCTGCAGGCCGAACCCGACCTGGACGACCCAGCACCGTGCTGCGAGGAGAATCTGCTGGCCGCGGCCCTTGAGAGCCGCCCCCTCGACGGCCTCGACCGCTCAGGCCTGTTGTCCGGCACTGACACCACCGCAGCGGAGACGACGCGATGAAACCCCTGACGCTCACCCTCAACGGATTCCGCAGCTACCCCGGCGAAGTCACCCTCGACTTCACCGGCCGGGGCCTGATCGGCGTCCTCGGCGACACCGGGGCTGGCAAGAGCAGCCTGCTCGACGGCATCACCTATGCCCTGTTCCGTAAGAGTTCCTGGAACGCCAGCAGTCCGGGGCAGCTCATCGCCGACGGAGCAAAGGCCATGAGCGTCGACCTCACGTTCCTGCACGAGGGACAGCGCTGGCACGTCCACCGCACCATGCATGCCACCAACGCGAACGCCGGCCGTCACCACCTGAGGAACCTCGACACCGGCGAGGAGATAGACAACGCCGGTCACGTCGACGACCGCCTCAAAGCGGTGCTGCAGATGAGCTACGAGACGTTCCTGCGCGTGGGACTGCTCCCGCAGGGCAAGTTCGACCAGCTCCTCGTCGCGGCCCCCAAAGAACGCGGCAGACTGCTGCGCGAACTGTTCGGGGCGGAGTCGCTGGAGTCCATCCAGCGGACGGCGGCCCGCCAGCGTGAGTCCCTCAACGGCCTGCTGGCGCGCGCTGAGGCCAAGCGCTCGTCCATGCCGGACGACCCCGAGCAGGCCGCCGAAGAAGCCGGTGCGGCCGCTGGACAGGCTGAAGTCCGCGCCGAACGCCTTAAGGAGGCCATCGACCGCATCGCCCAGCTGCAGAAGGAAGCAGCCACGGCCCAGGCGGCAACCGAGGGTGCCACGGCTGCCGCGCGCACGCTCTCCGAGCGTGCCGTGGCCGACGCGGGCGCCGCTCTCGAGGCGCTCGAACCGGTCGCCGCCGACATCACCGCGCGGGGCGAGGTTCTGACCCTTGAGGCCGCCCAGGCCGCAGAGCAGGAGCGCAGCCTAAAAGACGCGATCGAGCGGGCGGACGCGGAGGGGGAAGGTCAAGACGCCCTCAGCAAAGCCGTGGTGGTTCTTGAAGCCCTCGCGGCGGACGCCGAAGAACTCCGAGGCGAACGCGACCGGCTTGCCCAGCAGAGAGAACAGCTCGCCGGTGAAGGCGAGGTCATGGCCCGTTCCGACACGGAGCTCACTGAACGCGCCGCGCAGGTGGACCTGTTGGTGCAGCAGGCGCGTGCCGCCACACAAGCGGATAAGGACGTGCGCCAGAAGGCCGCCGTCGCCCGCACCGAGCTGACCGCGGCCCTCGCATCGGTCGGTCGCGTCGCCAACGCCGTCCGTGAGCAGGCTGACGCGACGAGCCGGTACCAAGCTGCTCAAGACGGCTGTGGCGTCATGGAAGAGGCACACGCCGCAGCAGAACAGAAGCTTGACGCCGCCCGGGTGCACGTGCACATGTTGCAACAACGCGACCAGGCCGCCGCGCTCGCCGCCGAGCTGCACGAAGGTGACGACTGTCCCGTCTGCTGCCGGCAACTCCCGGACGGCTTCGAGCCGGTATCCGGGGCCGACGCCGCCGAGCTGACCGAGGCAGGAATCCAACTCACCGAGGCGAACAGCGCTGAGAGGACCGCCACCGCCCAGCTTGCCCAGGCCCGCGCCAGCCTGACGGCGGCCGAAACAGCCGTCAGCGACCGGGAGACGGGCCACCGCGAGGCGCAGCAGGCAGTGCGCGAAGCTTCGGCCAAAGCGGAGCGAGCCTTCGGCGACCTCGCGATCACGGCCGCCGATTACGGCTTCGATGACGCGTCGGCGTCGGCGACACTGACCGCCATCACCACCGTCGCCCACGGAGCCGACCACGGAGAGGACTCCCTCGAGCGGGACGCCGCACCGGTCACCGACGCGATCACAGCATGTGAACAGGCAGCCGAGGCTCATGCCGAGCAGCTACAGGCCGATGTGCACCGGCGCAGGTCCCAGATCGAAACGGACCGCGCGACGCTCGCAGAACGCAAGAACTCCCACCAACGCGCCACCGCCCACCACCAGGCCGCTCTTGCCGCACACACCCGCGCCGCGGACAAGACCACCCGCGCCGTGGCCGCGCTGCCCCCGCAGGCACGGGCCACGCTGCCCGAAGATGCGATCGATGTGACCGCGGACGCGGTGTCCGCCGCACTCGCCGCCGTGGCCGCCCGACAGGCCGCACTCCAGGGCCTGCTCGACCAGCGGGAAACGGCACGGCGGAAACAGTCTGCCGTGCTCGGCCAGCAGCGCGGCCTCGACGAGGAAGCCCGCACCCGTGTGGAGCGCCCGCTGAGCGAACTGCGCGGCTATCTGGATGCCTGGGCACAAGCCGTCACCGACGCGGTCACACATCTCGAGGCTGCCGCCGCGCGCGCCGCGCCCCAAACCCCTGCCGCGTCGGATATTGCTGCTCTCCGCCAGTTCGCCGCCGAACTGTCCACGGCCACCGAGGAGTTGCACACCCTGCTCGCCGCGCAAGTTGACGCCGCTGCCCAGCGCGCAGTGGCTGCGACGGAGAGTTTGCGTGACCAGACGGCCCAGCTCGTCGACGTCGAAGGGTTCGACCCCGCCGCCGCCCTGGTGGCCGCAGACGCCCTGCACCCCCTCGTCAAGGCCGCGACGCAGGCGGAATCGGAGGCCAAGGAGCAACGTCAGAAGCAACACAGCGCACAGGACATGATCAAGCCGGCCGCCGACCTGGACTTCGCCATCACCGCCGGCCGCGCCCGCTCCCAGGCGCTGGACGTGCTGCGCCGCGAACTGGTCGACGCCAAATTTCTGGGCCACCTCACGGTGCTGCGCACCCGCGCGCTGCGCGACGTCGCCAGTGAGCTGCTCGGCCAGATGTCCGACGGACGATTTGGCTTCGCCGACAGCTTCGAGATCATTAGCCGAACCTCAGGGGTCGTCCACCCGCCGAACCGGCTGTCCGGCGGGGAAAAGTTCCAGGCCTCGCTCGCTCTGGCGCTGGCCTTGGCCGAACTGCACTCCCGCAGTGGATCGAACCTGGGCTCCCTGTTCCTCGACGAAGGATTCGCAGCACTCGATGCGGCCGCACTGGACGCGGCTCTGGAGGTGCTGCGCGCGCGGGCCGGCAGCGACCGCCTCGTCATGGTGATCAGCCATCTGCACGCCGTCGCCGAGGCCGTCGACGAGGTGCTGTGGGTGGAACGGACCACAGCCGGGTCCAGTGCCCGCTGGCTGACTCCGGCCGAGCGCGACGACCTGGTGCAGGCGGATCTGGCCAGCGGCCTGCAGACCCTGGCGCAGTAGCGGCGCCAGCGGGGCGGGTGGCGTGGGAACGGCGCAAGGCCCCCTGGCCCGCAGGCCTCCTGAGAGGCCACCCTCATCTTGATCGCGTGACGGCAGTTCATGGGGCGGGAAGGGAATTGGATGTCTGAAGCGGGACCTCACGGCCGCGACACACTGGGACTGGCAACCCGTGTGAAGGCACTCGCGGTCGCCGACCCGGTCCTCGACCTGGAACGCCGCAAACCACTGCTCGCCTCGCGCGAGTGGACCGGCTACCAGATGGAAGAACTGGCACTCACCGCCATCGACACCGTCACCCTGAAGATGGACTTCGACGACGGCGCACGCCACGAGGACATCGTGGCCGCCATGGCACGCGTCGCAGGGCTGCAGATGCCGCAGCACGACCGCGACGAACACACCGCTGTGGCCCGCTGGGTCCTCGACAGCCTGCTGAACGTCGGCACCGTCGACCGAGACTTCAGCCACGACTACGGCATCGCCCCCGGCGGCACCTACATCTCGCACCGCTTCTCCTTCAAACTGCTGCGCGAAGTCCCGGGCCCCGACGGACGGCCACGGCTGCGCGCCTCCAACGAAGCGATCGCCGTCCTCGTCGGAGCGGTGGACCTCGACATCGCCTCCGAACAGGTCGCCGCCGACGCCAAGCTGGAAGCCTTGGTGCGACGCGGACGGCTCACCGACGCCCACCGCGCCGCGGAGATGGCGCTGCGCCGCACCGTGCAGTACACCGAGCACATCCGCACCCGCCTGGAGGGAATGCGCCGCGACATCCGCTCCGTGGACTGGGTCCGTGACGTCGAGGGCATGCAGACCGAAGCGCTCGAGCACATCGAGGACCGCATCAACGCAGAGAACACCATCAAGGACAACCTCGTGCGAATGATGGAGAACAGCACCGAGGACACCACCCCGGCCCAGGCCGCCGAGCTGATCTCGATCCTCGAGGAATGCCTGCGTCGGCACGCCTCACTGCAGGCGAACCTGCAGGAAATCGGCGAACGGTTCCGCGCGGAACAAGAACGCCAGAGCTTCGTGCCGCCCCCCAGCCGGACCCACGTCAACCTCGAACGCCAGCTGCTCGCACCTGCCCTGCAACTGCCGGTGCGGCAGGCGTACCCGCTGCTGGACCGGTTCGCGACGGCGGCGACACCGCCGCCCCGCCCCGCGACCCTCTACCTCCCGGACCTGATCACCAGCCTCATGACGCCGCTGGCCGAACCCGACGGCGACGACGGCCTGATCATCGAGCCGGAATTCGGCGACACGCACGACACCACCGTCTTCTGCGACGAGCAGTACACAGCCGTCGAAGCACTGCTGGAACAGGCCGACACCGACGGGGTGCGCCTGTCCGAACTCCTGCACACGGCACGCCGCCGCGCCGCGACGGCCGGGCAGCCAGACCTCGACCACCTGCTCGCCCTGCACGTGCTGGGCCTGTTCGGCGCGCCGCGCTACGCCCCCGACCGCTGCACGGTACTGGCGGCGCTGGCCGACGACCGCGAACTGGACGACACCCTGTTCGCCGGCCACGACCTGCTGGTGGTCCAGGGCCCCGCCGCCACCGCCCCGACCACCGGCACCGACCTCGAGGAGGGCGCGGCGTGAACACCATCGACGACACGGCCGCCGTCACCAGACTGCTCGCCTTCGGCTTCCAATCCGGCCTGACCCCCCGGCGCAACGCCGAGTACGCCGCCCTGATCGGCCGCTGCCGCACCGATCCGCAGTTCGTGCAGCAACTGCACGCCGCCGCACGCGGCTTCGACCTGACCGTGATCGCCGTCGACCCACGGGCCGGACTGGTGCTCGGGGCGACCGCCGAAACACAGTTCGCGGTCAGCGTCACCGACCACATCAGCAAGCCCGCCGACCGGCCGATCGCGGCACTGGCCCACCTGGCCATCGCCGCGCTCGCCTACTACCGCCCCGAGGACCTGGACGACGAATCCCACGTCGGCCGCGTCACCGTCCGCCACATCGACACGATGGTCGAGCAGGCCGCCAAGGAACTGGAACGCCAGGCCGCCGAGGCCGACACCGACGACGGAGTACCGGTCGACCACCCGGACCTCGTCCACCTGTGGCGCTACTACCAGCGACGAAACCCCGTGGCCTCCACCGGGGACGACCGAGCCCACTCCAAGAGCAGGCACGCGATCATCAAGCGGGTGGCCGAGTACCTCGCGGACAACGGGATGCTGCGGCGCGCAGGCAAGGAGAACGCCGGCACCTACACCACCACCGCCCGCTACCAGATCCAGGTACGGGAACTGGCCGGCCAGCAGATGCTCGGCCAGCTGGCCGAACTCGGGATCACCGTCGGGCTCGACGGCGAGCCCTCGTTCCACAGCCCGCACGCCGCATCCGCGGACACGACCGACGCCGCAGCACCCGCCTCCCCGCCCGCAGCCGAGCCAGGAGCCTGACCCAGCGATGTACGAACTCAACCGCGTCCGCCTGTACAACATCGGCCCGGCGGGGGCCCGGTACGACGACGTTCCGCTCGATCTGTCCGACGGCGGCCCGCCGATCCCGGCCCACACCCTGATCCCCTCGGCCGGACAGCTCTTCCGCCGTCCCGCCCCCGCGACACTGCTGGTCCTGGAGAACGGCGGCGGGAAATCCGTGTTCATCCGGATGCTGCTGTCCACGGTCCTGCCCGAACGACAGTCCCGCAAAGGACGTGAAGCGCTGCGCGCCTACGTGGTGTCCGCAGCGGCCCCCTCCCACCTGGCCCTGGAATGGGTCAACGTCCGCACCGGCGAAACCCTGGTGACCGGGCAGGTACTGGCCCCGACCGCCGACGACAAACTCGACCGGATGTTCTACTCGCTGCAACCCAACACAGCAACGACCCTGGACACACTGCCGTTTGCCGAGGACCGCAGACGGCTGCGGATGAACGCATTCCACGACGTGCTCAAGCGGCTGGACGCCGATGACAAAACGCTGCACGTGGAGATCGAGAAACGGCAGGGGGAGTGGGAGAAGCACCTGCGCCGGCTCGGCCTGGAACCGGACCTGTTCGCCGTTCAGCAGGCGATGAACGTGGACGAGGGAGACGCGGCCGAGGCGTTCAAGACCACCACCGGCCGGCAATTCGCGGAATGGATGCTGAGCAAGGCGATGGACGCCGATGACTTCACCGAGCTGGGTGACGCATTCGGCGCCTACGCCAAGAACATCGGACGACGCGAGCAACTGCTGTTGGACCGCGACTTCTCCACAGCCACCGGGGCCGCCGCCGAACAGCTGGCCCGACGCAAGGACGCGCACACGGCAGCATTCACCGCCGCCCGCAACGCCGCGACCACCCTGGGCCAACTCGCCGCTGAAATCCGCGAATTCGTCCACCGCTCGGAAGACACCGTGCGGGAACACCGCGCGGGCCACCAGACCGCCCGGGAGCGCACCGAAGAACGACAACACGACCGTGACCATGCCGACCTGCTCCACAAGGAAGTACGACGCAGCACCCTGGTCCTGCGCCGCGATGCCGCACGCGCCCAAGCCGCACAGGTTCAAGAACAGCTCGACGCCGAACGCGACGAGCTCGCCGCCTGCACGCTGGTCCCCACGGTGCTGAAAGCCGCCGCCGCACACGAGAAGTACCGTGTGGCCAGCGAACTGCTGGACGACGCGCAACTGGCCGCGGGCGCCGCCAGGCTCAACCGGGACCAGGCCGGGGCCCGGTTCGCCGGCAGCCTGCGTGGCAGGGCGCAGCGGTGCGCGACGGAGGCCGACGACCTCGAACACACCAGCGCCTCAACAACGGCGAAAGTGGACGAGGCCGAGGGCCATGCCGTCAAGAACGAACGATGGGCCTCCTCGCACGCCGCCCGGGCCGAGCTGCTCGCCCAACAGGTCAACAAAGTGGACCGTCGCCTCGAGCAGGCACGGCAGAGCGGGCTCCTCGAGGAGAACGAGTCCGTTGCGGAAGCCGACGCCCGCCATGAGGCCGAGGCAGACCGCCTCGACACCAAGGTGACGCAAGAGCGCGCCGCCCACCAGCAGCTCGAGCAGGACGCCCGTCGGCTGCAGAAGCGGGCGAACCAGCTGATCGAACCCGAGGTGACCGCCCGAGCTGCGGCCGAGGCCGCAGCTCAGGCGATCACGGATACCCACAGTGCCGCAGACGAACTCACCTCCCACACACTGCTGCGGGAACTCGCCGAACTCGATGACGGCGAGGACGTGCCCGGCGGCGACCCTGTCCTGTGGCTGGAGCACAACGCCTCCCCGCTGCGTCACCTGGCTGCCTCGGTCCAGGCATCGGCAGGGGAGCAGCTGGACGTCTTGAAAGCCGACGACCGGGCGGACCAGCGACTGATCGCCGCTCTCACCGTCGAGGACGACGCCCTCATGCCGCCGCGCCAGGCAGTCGAGGACCTCCTTGAACTGCTGGCCGGCCACGGCGTCGACGCCATGGCCGGCTGGAGGGCTCTGGAACAGCTGGTGAACCCGCGCCTGCACGCCGCAGCCATCCAGGCCCACCCCGCACTGGTCGACGGCATCGTGGTGACCGACCAGGAAACCCTGCGCAAAGCACAGGCCGTACTGACGCAGAACCCGCTGCTGCCGGCAGCAGCCGTACTCGTCTCCACCCCCGAACTGCTCCACGCAGAGCCGGCCCCACCGAACAGCGGCTTCGTCGTCGAGCCGACCCCCGCCCTGCACGACTGCGACGCCGCCGCCGTACTGCGGGAACAGGCCGAAACCCGCATTGCCGGCCGCCGCCGGCCCCTGGAAGACCTCTCCGCGCGCCAGACGGCGGCCTTCCACCTGGAAGGCCGGCTCGACACCTGGCTGCACCACCACCCGCCGGGAAACGCCGAGCAGACCCACTCGGCGGCGCAGGCCCTGGACAACGCAGCACGCGAGGCCCGGGCCGCGCTGGAAGCCGCCCGCAACGCATACAACCTGGCCCTGGAGACCCTCGACGAGCACAACACCGCAGTGTCGGACGCCGAACACGCCGCACTCAACGCGGCCCGGACCCGCGACGCCTTCGGCCGGCTCGCCCAGGACGCCGCCGAGGCCGACACCCACCGCGCCGAGATCAGCGAACTCCGCAACCGGGCCGAAGAGCATCGAGCAACGGCCCAAGGCCACCGCGACACCGCCTCCCGCCTGCGAGGCCAGGTCACCGAATACGCCGTGCAGGCCGAGTCGCTGCGCCGCGATGCCGCCTCGTACACCGCCCGGATGGACAAGGTCGCCTACGGGAACCAGCCCCTGAACCCTCCCACGGGCGAACCGGACCTGGCCGCACTGGAGATCGCCTATGAGGAAGCGGTGGCGGGCCTGGACGCCGTGGAGGTCGGCGAGGACCTGCTGCGGCGCGTCGAGCAGGCACAGAAAGAAGCATCCGACCGTGACGGCGAACTCCGCGACCAACCGGCCGACACCGTGACCCTCGCCCAGGCGCTGGCCGCCTCCGCCCAGGCCGGCAGCACCGAAACCCTCAAGGCCACGAAACGACGCCTGGCCCGCACGATCAAGACACTCGAAGGCGAACACCACTCGCTCAGTGAGCGCAGCGGCCAACTCCACGCAGAAACACAGACCGCCAGCCGACCCGGCGGCCTGCCCTGGACCAGTCTCGATGCCGAATGGACCCCGGCGAACCCCGCCGAAGGCACCCGCCTCACCGAACAGGCCGGCGCCGCACTGAAGCACACCGAGACCCAACTCCACGATGCCCTCAACGCCGAACGCGCCACCGAGCGCGAGCTCCGCAAGACCGAAGCCGCGGCACGCGACATGACTGCCGTCCACCGCGGCCTGGCGTCCGCCGTCCGCAGACTGGACCTCCCCTCCGGCGCCGCACCGTTCGCCAAGAGCGCCGACGAGGCGCAACAGGCAGCCGATGAGGCGACCAAGACGCACAGCGACGCCGTGGACCAGCTGCGCGACGCGAACCAGGACCTGGACGAGGCGATCCTGGAATTCCGTGACACGGCCAACCAGAACCGCTTCGGCTCCCTCAAGGCGCCGATCTACCACCAGCTCACCGGCATCGACAAAGCCTCACTCGTCGAACGCGCCAGGCAGTGGGCGGTCGAACTGACCGGCCGGGCCGCCAGCCTGACCACCGACCTGGAGAGCTCCGAACGCCACCGCAGCCTGCTCATCGACCAGCTCAAGCACCGCACCAGCCACGCACTGGGCCTGCTGGAAAGGGCCGAACGGCTCTCCTGCCTGCCCGAAGGCGCCGGAGGCTGGGCCAGACAGAAGATCCTCAAGATCGGCTTCAGCAAGCCCGAAGCCCAGGTCCTGGCCGTACGCATCGCCGAGACCCTGGACGAGACCGCCCGCACCCAGCCCCGCCTGCCCGGCCGTGACCTCGTCCTGCGCTGTGTCGGGGCCGCGGTCCCACGCGACTTCAAGGTCGAAATCCTCAAGCCCGACGCCGCCGGCCGCGCCGACTACGCCTCCATCAGCGACATGAGCAAAGTGTTCTCCGGAGGCCAGGAACTCACCGGCGCGATCATGCTGTACTGCACCCTCGCAGCACTCCGCAGCAGCACCCGGACCGGCACCCGCAGCACCACCCGCCTCGGCGGCATGCTGATCCTGGACAACCCCATCGGCAAGGCGAACGCCGACTACCTGCTGACTCTGCAGATGAACATGGCCGCAGCCCTCGGCGTCCAACTCATCTACACCACAGGAAACATGGAGGACCGCGTGCTGGCCACGTTCCCGCTATGCATCCGCCTGCGCAACGACGCCGATCAACGCACCGGGACACGACACCTGCACGTCACCGACCGCGTGGCCCGCCCCACGCCACCGGACGAGGACGACGTCACCGGCCGGCTCTCCGCAGCACGGCTGCTGGTCAAACCACGCGACGCCCACACCCCGCCCGACCTCGCCGAGCACCCCCCGGCAGACAGCCCCTCCAACGAGACGGCCCCAGGCCGATGAACGACAGCCAAGGCGACAACGACGCCGAGCGACAACCTCTGTCCTCGTCCGCGGCCCGCCTGGCCGCGACCCTCAACACAACCACCCACCACCGGGTCGAACAAGCCACGATCCTCACAGCCTTCGGCCAGGCATGCCCCGGCACAGCCGGCACCACACAAGGCCGCCCCGTCCTGTCCGCCCTGCTCGACGAACTCGCCGACCACCAGCTCATCCAACTGCCCCGCAGCCGCGACGGATGGGACACCACCCAGCCGCCACTGCCACGCTGGTTCCGCCTGCCCAAGACGACCGAGACCAGACCCCCACGCACAACGGCACCCATCCTGTGGCGCCGCGAGCTCTCCTGGGC
Organism: Streptomyces sp. NPDC048590; assembly: GCF_043199535.1. Taxonomy (NCBI): domain Bacteria; kingdom Bacillati; phylum Actinomycetota; class Actinomycetes; order Kitasatosporales; family Streptomycetaceae; genus Streptomyces; species Streptomyces sp. NPDC048590. The sequence goes on from NZ_JBICWC010000015.1 coordinate 117,135, forward strand.
GAACACCGCCACACTGACCACGTCGCAGACCGAAACCCTCAAAACCATCAACCGGTGGCTGCGCGACACCGACGGGAACGACCGACAGCGGACCATCGTCCCCATGCGGGAACGCTCACTGGAGATCTTCGGCGACGAAAAGCGCCTGGACGCACTGACCTCCAGCACGCTCTTCGCACCCGGCCGCCTCACCCTGGCCACCCTGTTCGCCCAGCGGATCCCGCCACCCCTGGCCTACAACCGCGTCGGCGACGGAGGCACCGTCCTGGTCATCGAGAACAGCGACACCTACGAAACCCTCAGCACACTCCTGGCCGACAAATGCGGACAAGTGGGCCACATCGCGTTCGGCGGCGGCCACGCCTTCGAGGCATCCATCACCCGCATCGCACACCTGGAAAACGTCACGGACATCGCCTACTACGGCGACCTCGACGACGACGGCCTGACCATCCCCCAAAGAGCCAACGTGTCAGCCAGCACAGCACAACTCCCGCCGATCCGACCCGCCCACGGCCTCTACCGGCTCCTGCTGAGCAAAAACCTCCAAGGACCGGCCCCGAAACGCATAGAACCACTGACAGCCGAACGACGCGTCTCCTGGCTGCCCGCCCCTCTGCGACGCCCGGTGGCCGACCTCCTCACCGCCGGGAACCGGCTCGCCCAAGAAGCCACCGGAACGCTGACGCTACGACACGACAACTCCTGGCGTGACGACCTGTGAACGCCCTCCCCACCCGTCCATGACCTACAAGAAACGGACCGCCTCCGACGGCGAACATCACGAGCCGAACCGCCCATCTCCATCCACACCCAGCTGACCGAAGCCGCCGAACAGCCGCCGGCGCGGGTGCCACAATGCCCCCACTGCGCCCCGCCACAACCGAAAGCCACCACCCCATGGCCACCGCCGAACTCCAGCTGCGCCCGCACCAGAAGGACGCCGTCGCGGCCGCCACCCGCACCCTGCGCACCCATCCACGCGCCAGCCTCATCGCCGCCTGCGGCACCGGGAAAACCCTCATCGCCGCGCGCACCGCCGCCCGCATCGCGCCCCGCGGCCGCGTCCTGGTCCTCCTGCCCACCCTGGACCTGCTCTCCCAGACCATCCGCTCCTGGCGCCAGGCCGGCCGCAAAGGCCCCGCCATCGCCGTCTGCTCGGCCCGCCAGGCCCTCGACCACCACCCCCTCGGCGCCGGCGTCCCCCTCACCACCAACCCCGCCGAACTCGCCGCCCTCACCGAGCAGGTGGGCCCCGGACCGCTCACCGTCTACGCCACCTACGCCTCCCTGCCCGCCGTCGTCGCCGCCCACCGAGACCACCACCTGCCGCCCTGGGACCTCGTCGTCGTCGACGAAGCCCACCGCACCGCAGGCCGCCTCGGCAAAGCCTGGGCCGGAATCCACCACGACGACCAGGTCCCCGCCACCCGCCGCCTCTACCTCACCGCCACTCCCCGCATCTGGGACCCCGGCACCGACCACACCGACACCCCCGTCGCCTCCATGGACGACGAAACCCTTTTCGGCCCCGTCGCCTGGCGCCTCACCCTCTCCGACGCCATCGACCTCGGCCTCCTCGCCGACTACCAGATCCTCGTCCCCGTCATCCAGGACACCGACCTGCGCGACTGGCTCGCCACCAGCCCCGGCGCAGGCGCCGACGGCCTACGCCTCGCCGGACACCAAGTCGCCGTCCTCCGCGCCATCCACGACCACCAGCTACGCCGCGTCCTGACCTTCCACCACCGCGTCGCCGACGCCCGAGCCTTCGCCACCACCCTCCCCGACACCGCAGCCACCCTCCCCACCAACCTGCAGCCCGACAGCCTGTGGACGCAGTGGATCAGCGGCACCCACCCACCCCGAACGCGCCGACGCATCCTCCTCGACTTCGCCACCCGCACCCACCCCGAACAACCTGCCGTCCTCGCCAACGCCCGCGTCCTCGGCGAAGGCATCGACGTCCCCGCCATCGACGCCGTCGTCTTCGCCGACCCCAAGAACAGCCCCGTAGACACCGTCCAAGCCGTCGGCCGCGCCCTACGCCAAACCCCCGGCGCCAGCAAAAAAGCCACCCTCATCGTCCCCGTCTACCTCACCCCCGACGAAAACCCAGACGACCTCCTCAGCGCCGACGCCTACACCCCCCTGTGGCGCACCATCCAAGCTCTCCGCGCCCACGACACCCGGCTCGAAGCACGCCTCGCCGACCCTCGCACCCACCGCCCCACCCACACCGGCGAACCCGGCACCTGGCTCCACTTCGAACGCCCCACAAACGCCGATGAAGTCGCCCTCGCCCTCACTCTGCGCGTCCTAAAACCAAAGAGCGCTGAGTGGCGCCGCGGCCTGGCTTCAGCCCGCCGCTATCACCGCACCCACCACCACCTCGACATCCCTCAGACATACGAGGACCCCGCCGGCTATGCCCTAGGGCGCTGGCTCACCTGGCAACGCCACCTCCACAACCAAAACGCCCTCGACGCCACTCGCACCAACGCCCTCGAACAACTCGGCATCATCTGGAACCTCCGCCAGCAAGCCTGGGACCGCGGCCTCACCCACGCAGCCGCCTACGCCACCATCCACGGACACCTCGCAGCCCCCGTCGACCACCATGATCCCGAAACCGGGTTCACCCTCGGCCGTTGGCTCGCCACCCAACGCAAACGAGCCGACCAGCTCACACCCGCCCGCACCAAAGCTCTGGAAGAACTCGACCCACACTGGAACCCACCCTGGCCGCTGACATGGCAGCGCATGTACCACGTAGCACGCCACCACGCACAAGCCGGCCACACACTCGCCGCCATCCCACGCCACTTCCACACGGACAACAGCGAACGCCTGGGGGAGTGGCTGCACACCCAGCGCACCCACCCACCCGGAAACCCGCAGCAGCTAGGCCTGTTGGCTCGCCTGAACATAGGGGCAGACCTCGCTTCGCGCCCGGGCCGCAGCCCTGGGACCCGAGAACACAACTTCCAGCAAGGCCTCGAAGCGCTCGCACAGTTCCACGCCCGGGAAGGACATGTCGACGTGCCCCAGCGACACATCGAACAACTTCACTCCGCAGCCGTACGTCTCGGACAGTGGCTCAGCAACATCCGACGCCGATGGGACCGGCTAGCCCCCGACCGCCGACAGGCACTCACAGACATGGGGATCACCTCCGCCCAGATGCCAAAAGCCTGAGAGGCTAGCCGACCAAACGGCCCAGCGCGTCCAAGTCGTACCTCGACGTCGTCACTCACCACGCGGCTCTGCTGCCAAGGAGCGCCCCGCCGAAGCCAGAGCCCCTCCAGGCTGCGCTCCCTAGTGCCAGGCCACTTGACCTCTTCGAGGTCCGGGACGTGACGCGCCCCCGCAGCCGCCTGCCCCGCTTTGGCCGAACACCTCAATAGACCCCTTCTACCCGATACGTTCGTCGGGCGGTAGCACCGTTCAAATCATCGTTTCAGCGGAAAGTAGCCGATGTTCATCGAGAAGCTGGTGCTGGAGAACTTCCAGTGCTTCGGGCCGGAGCGCACGTCCATCACCCTGGATCCGCGGATGACTGCATTCGTCGGAGCCAACGGCTCAGGCAAGACAGCAACCTGCGAGGCCCTGCTCAGACTGTTCGGGATCTCCAGGCAGGAACGCACCGTGCGCGCGGAGGACTTCCATGTGCCGGCCGACGAAACCGCGGCGCCTCCGGTCCGGACGCTGACCGTCGAAGCAGTGCTTGCGTTCCCGGAACTTGAGGCCGACACCGGCGCCCACACCGGGGGAGCCGACAATACGGGAGAGGGCCCCGCTGCGACCGCTCCCGACAACGGTCACCAGGACGAAACGCCGCGATCGGTGCCGGAGTTCTTCCGTCGTATGGCCGCGACGGAGAGCGGGGACCTGAAGGTACGGATAGTCCTGCACGCCGAATGGGCGGATGACGGCACAGCTGAAGGCGCCATCGAGGAAAAGCGCCTCGTCATCAGCACCCTGGACGAGGAGTACGGCGAGGAAGAGCAGGTGCCGCTCACCGCCAAGGAGCGCAGCCGAATCCAGATGATCTACATCCCGGCGTCCCGCGATGGCGTACGCCAGGTCACGTCCTTCCTCCGCGGCCGGCTCTGGCGAGCCGCACAATGGTCGCCCGCGCTACGCACTCTTGTCACCGACAGCGCGGACAAGGTCGCCGGGACGTTCGGTGATGAACCCGTCGTCCAAGCAGTCGAAGGCGCCCTGGCCAGGCGATGGCAAGAACTGTATGACGCCGGAATCCACTCCGACCCCAAGCTGCGGCTCCTCGACAACGACTTCAACGAGCTGGTCCGCGACTCCCAGCTGGTTTTCGAGCCCGACCCCCAGGGCCGCCCGCGATCAGCTCATATGCTCAGCGACGGCCAGCGATCACTGCTCCACCTGGCGCTGGTGGCGGCGACGCTCGACGTCGAGGCCGCCGTATGCGCCGGCGAACACAAGGATGCCTTCGGCCTGGACGCCGCCCACCTGCCCAATCTGACACTTATCGCGGTCGAGGAGCCGGAGAACAGCCTCTCGCCCTACTTCCTGTCCCGAATCGTCGGCCAGCTTCAAGACCTGACGCAGAGCACCGCAACACAGGCAATCCTCTCCAGCCACTCCGCCAGCGTCATGACCCGCATCGAACCCGAAGACGTGCGGTACTTCCGAGTGGAGACCGCCACCGCGACGACGCGAGTCCGCCACATCAGCCTTCCCCCCGACAGCAGCGATGCCGGAAAGTACGTGCGCGAGGCGGTGCGGGCTCATCCGGAGCTGTACTTCTCAAGGTTCGCAGTCCTCGGGGAGGGCGACTCCGAAGAACTGGCCATCCCCCGGATCGCGCGTGCCCTCGGCACACAGCTGGACCCCTCGTTCGTGGCGATGGTGCCGCTCGGCGGCCGCCATACCAACCACATGTGGAAGCTACTCAGCGACCTCGACATCCCGCATGCCACGCTCCTTGACCTGGACTACGGCAAAGGCGGATCGGGACCAGCCCGGCTACGAGACGCCTGCAGACGCCTCATCGAAAACGGTCTCGACCCCCTGAAAGAGCTTGAGGGCTACGCCAAGATCGGCGACATCAGCGACGACCTCAGACTTGAGGACATCACGCCGATCATCCTGCACCTGCGCAGATTCGGGATCTTCTTCGCGGAGCCACTCGATCTCGACTACGCCATGCTGCGGGCCTTCGAGAATGCCTACACTCACCTCGAAGGCAACCAGCGTGGACCAAAAGCTGAGAATCCCGTCCTCACGGTGCTGGGGAAGGACGGGACGAGGCCCGAGTACTGGGCAGCTGAAGGGCGGCCTGAATGGCTGGGATGGTACCTGTACCTCTTCCTGACGAACTCGAAGCCCAGCACCCACATGAGCGCGCTCAGCCGCATCAGCGACGACGACCTGAAGCGCGATACTCCTGACTTCCTCAAGGCCCTCGTGGAGCACGTCCGGCAGCAGGTCTTCCTGTGAGCGCCCCCGTTCACGCCACCCAGGCACGCGGTGTATCCGCCCCGATTGCGGTCGAAGCATGGAGGCCGTCAGGCATCGAGGACCTGGAGCCGGCCGCCTGGGCCGCCCTGCGAGACACCGGAAGCGTTGCCGTCGTCGCCGGTCCAGGCGCGGGCAAGACCGAGTTCCTCGCCCAGCGCGCCACATACCTGCTGCAGACGGCAACCTGCCCCTCCCCCCGACGTCTTCTGGCCATCTCCTTCAAACGAGACGCCGCAGCCAACCTGGCCCGGCGAGTAGCCGCCCGTGTCCCAGAACATGCCGACCGGTTCGACTCGATGACCTTCGACGCGTTCACCAAGGGACTGGTAGACCGGTTCGCCCCTGCCCTGCCCCAGGACTGGCGCATGACCGACGGATACGACATCAGCTACGCAAAGCCACGCGAGATCCAGGACTTCCTCAACAGCATCGCCGCAGCCGCCCCCGCAGCGCTGCGATGGCCGGTCGCCGCCATCCAGCCCGGCCGCTTCGCCGCCGACGTCCTCGGCCGCTACGACCTGCCAGAGACACTGCCGCCCGACAGCCAGGCAGACGCTATTTCCTACGCCGCCCGACAGTGGTGGCAAGCCCGCTACCTGCGGCCAGGACCAGCCCAGCTGGACTTCGTCATGCTCAACCGGCTCGCCGAGCTCCTCGTCCGTGCTGTGCCGAAACTCAGGCGCGCCCTGAGAATGACCTACCCATTCGTCTTCGTCGACGAGCTCCAGGACACGACCAGCGCCCAGTTCTCCTTCCTACAGGCCGTGTTCGGGGAGGAGACCACGGTGACCGCGGTCGGGGACAGCAACCAGCGCATCATGGGCTGGGCCGGCGCCCTGCCGGAAGCCGCCGCCCGCTTCACCGAAGCTTTCGGCGCCACCCGGCACACCCTGACCTGGAACTTCCGCTCCAGCGACGCACTGGTCGAACTCCAGCACATCATCGCCACCAAGCTCGACCCGAATGCCCCACGCGCGACGTCGAAGGCGACCGCAGAAGACGCGCATGACCCCGCCGCACTGTGGACGTTCTCCAGCCAGGCTCGAGAGGCCGCCTTCCTCGCCGACTGGATCGCTCGCGACATCGCCGACTCAAACCGCCAACCGTCGGATTTCGCGCTCATCGCAAGGCAGAAGATCAAAGAATTCGAGCCGTCATTCCGGATGCACCTAGGCACCCACGGCATCCGTGTGCGCAACGACGACGCACGAGTGGGCACGATGACCTTGCAGGACCTCCTGAAGAGCGAGACAGCCCGCCTGCTCCTGGGGCTCCTGCGACTGGCCGACCAACCGCACGGCCTGGCCACAATCTGGCGGGACGTGACGGGCACTTTGGAACGCGTTCACGGAGCGGCCGACGACGAGGCCGCGCAGTACCGTGTCGGTGAAGCCCTCACACAGGCGACTACTCAGCTGCGTTCTTGGCTGAGATCGAATCCTCCATCGACAACACACGCCGCTGACGTCCTCAGGCAGACCCTGAGCCTCGTCGACGCCGATGCCGTGCGCCACTACGCGAGGTCGATGCCGAACGGTGAGAACCTCGACCTTGTCGCCGAGGCCTTCGAAGAACGCCTCGCAGCTGTGATCGACGCACACACCGACTGGCGAGACGTATTTGACGAGTTCGAGAGTGCCGATGCCGTCGTGCTGCTTACCGCTCACCGGAGCAAGGGACTCGAGTACCACACCGTGGCGTTCCTTGGTATCCACCAGGAGCAGTGGTGGGCGTACGGGAGAGACCGCAGAGAGGGGACATCGACCTTCTTCGTAGGGCTGTCCAGAGCCGCCCATCGGTTGATCTTCACCACCGACCACAACGACCGCAGTGGCCCCATCTCCGACCTCTTCTCCATGCTCACCCAAGCAGGGGTACCGGAGATCGACCACGGCTGAACACAGGCCAGAGCCGGTTGAGCCCGACGGGCCGGACGCCGCTGCACGTCTTGGTGGCGACCGGGCCGTTAGTGCCCTGTCTGGACTGCAGGCCTCACACGCCCGTCTCGGCCAAGCTCACGACATCCATGACCCCAGACAGAGCTCAGGCCGATGCGAACGCGGCAGGGCCTGAACGGACCGGCCGGATCGTGTTGGTCAGTAGGGGGCGTCTCCCGGCGTCGCAGGAGCATTCTGTGCTCTCCACGATGGCGTCTGCTGCGAGGGCGACACCAGGCGGCCATGTTGGTGGCCGTTTTGCGGATCATGTCGCGGGCGACGAGCAGTGCTTGATCGGGCATCCCTCGATGCTCGCCCCAAATCAAAGGTGCCACAGCGCCCCCACGTCTTCAGATCGAAGACTGGCAAGGGAATCTGCCAAGGAGTCCCAGGTGTCGCGCCTGGTGCTCGCTCCACTGGGAAAGCCGCAGGGATCTTTGAGAACCAATGCGATGAGCAAACACCAGGTCCCCGAGCTCAGGAGCCGCCGATCCCCGCAGGGGGTGTTGCCACACCGACAGCAGCACTCGGCCATGCTCTCGACCCATCAGGTTCAGACGGCGGCACCAGAGGCTGGGCAGAGCGGGCGGCTTCGATGAAGGGCGCGCGCAGGGCAGTGAATCGCTCCAGGAGCGGATCGCGGACGATGCCGCCGAGCATCCGGGCCCAGGCAGCCGGCACACGGTCGACGACTGCAAGAACACCGGCAATCTCACTCTCGGTCATGCAGTGGCTCTCCTGAAGGCAGTACTCCAGCAGGCCGCGGTCTGTCCACCGTTCCTCGTCTTCCCGGTCGGGCCATTCCATGAGGAACTGCCAGGCGACGAACGCCGCGCTGTGATGATCGTTATCGCAGATTTCCGTATTGAGAGGGCACCAGCCGGCCTCCAGAGCCCGCACAGCCGAACGGAGCACTGCCCTGTCCAGCGCAAGGTCTTCCAGGGTCCGGCAGTACTTCCGCAGCGCTTCTGCATGACGCAGGAGCTTCGGCTGTGCCAGGAGCTCCAACGGGCTGAGGGCCGTCTCCAACGCCATACCGTGCGCGGCGAGCTGAACGGGACGCTCCTCAGGAACGACATCCGGCAACTGCTCAACGGTGCGCGCGAGCGCGTCAGAAGCCTGCAGGAAAGCGGCAGACGCGTCCGTCAATGCGGCCTGCTGCCGCAGTTCGAGTTCTCCACGCGTCTGGACACGGGCCGCAGCCACGGAGCCATGGGCCTGGTTCACACCCGAAATGACGGTGGCGTCCGCCGATTGCCTGCCGCTGCGTCTGGCCCACCAGGCGGCCAGGAACGTGATGGGAAGCGTGAGGGAAGCGGTGGCGACAGCCACGAGATCTACCAAGTCCATGAAACCGATGCTGTCGGCCCGGCACTATGGCCCTGGCGCTGTGGCAGATAGTGCCGCAAAGTGACAGATCATGATCACCGCTGAACTCCGCCGAGGTCATGTATGAGGTTCTCGGCTGGCCCATCCCTATCCTGCCGCCGCATCGCCAAGGCGATTCGGGAACCAGGACCCACTCGGCGCTGTCTCTTTCCCGGAGGAGTCCGGCTTCCAGAGGAGTCCCGGTACAGGTGCAGAAGCCAACATCCGCCGACCAAGAGTGAGCCCAACTCATGCTGGGACTGTCAGCCTCTGTACTCAACGGTACTGACCAACCAGCCGATGCAGAGGTGGTCACCACAACGCCCCGAGGTGCCGCACTATCAGGACGCCGTTGCAGAGAGGTACGGCAATCTCAGGCAGCAGCAGACAGCGCGAGGGTCCGCGGCCCCTGCGCCTTATCAGGCAGCCAGGAGTCCGCCGGGCCGGCCGAAGACGTCCTCGAACGGCATGGACTGGTCGGCGGGGACGAGGAGGTAGGGCGTCCCGGAGCCGGCAGTGGTCCGTGGGCCTTCCTGCCCGTAGCCGAGGGCGTCATACGGGGTGAGGAGGTCAAGGTTGTCGAAGATGTAGTAGAGGGGGAGCTGGGTCCAGGCGACGAGCTGGAGGTGGGCGGTGACGGCGGCCCGTTCGACGACGTGACGCCGGCTGGTCTGGCTGGTCATACGGCTCTTGCAGTCGATCAGGACGACCTGTCGTCCCTGTGCGGCGATGAGGTCAGGCGTCCAGCGCAGGGAGCTGCTGGTGCGGTGCAGGGCGTACCGTACGGGCTCGCCCAGGATGCCCTGCCCCCAGGGGCTGACGTGCCAGCCGCGTCGGATGAGTTCCTGGGTGACGCGTTGTTCGTGGGCGTCACCAATCGCCTTCCTGTTCTGAAAGCTCGGCATACGGGGGAGTGTGGCGCACTCTGGCTCCTGTGAAACAGCGGGCGCCTCTGGCCGCACATGCTTCGGCCACGCCTTCCTACCGCCCGTGCGTGTCCGTGGTTGTCCGCAGGTGTCCCGCGGTGTCTCACCCTGTCTCACTGAATTCACGGTCACCCGCTCAAACTTGGCCGATTCTTACGCCTCCGCAGCACGACGACCAGCCTCGAGCTTCACAGCAGCCGCTACGCCCCGGTCTCGAGCTTCGGCGACCGGCATAGATCCCAAGCCCCTTGCGGCTTGCCGCCCTGCCCCCTGAGCACAGACGCTTGCACCGGCATCCAGCGGCACCTGGTGCTGACCGGACACAGGCCCAGTCAGCCCCTCTCAGACGCACATGCCCCCGCACGAAGCCGATGCAGACCACTCCTGCCAGCAGAGAGACGCCGAGTCCCGGTGCACTCGCCTGCAGCCGGTTCATAGGCGCGTCCGCGGACAAGCCCTATGCTCTGCGAGCGTTCCAGGACCGAAGGCGCGCGCAAGCAGCACAGCAAGAATGCCGGGCCACCACCCGGTCCACGACCTTTCCCTGATAGGGCTTCTCACAGTCAGGGCACAGCCACCACACGGCCTTGTTCGACTTCGGCCGCACGTCCTTGGGGCGCAGATCGCCGTTCAACACCGGGTGCCAGATCGCAGCGACCGCCGGATACACCACGGCCAGGTTCGCGCTTGCCGTGGCGACCTTGCCCGCGCACGCAGGGCACCCCGCTCCGACACGGGTGCGGCTACGCAGGATGGCCTGCCACTCGTAGGAACAGGTTCCGCAGCGCCAAAGTACCCGCCGATGGGACCCCACCCCGATGTCATCGGCGCTGCGCCCCTCCTGGGGCACGTACTCCGCCGCCAGGTCGGGACGGAGAGCAGCCAGGCTGGTGCGGGCGTTGACCCGCTTCCCGCTGCAGACCGAGCACCCACGCCCTGCGACACGCTCACGGGGCGCGCAAGGGTAGCGGTCGCCCGAAGGACAGATCCACCAACAGACAGCAGAGGTGGTCACGCCCACGTGCCGAGGTGTCAGCGTCCCATTGGCCTCGACGTCCCACTCATCTGCCAGGCCGGGATGGGTGACCGCCAGAGAATCGGCCCCCAGATCCCGGTGATCAACGTCCTCGAGCAGAACAGCACACAGCTCTGCGCCCAGGGACCGCCCCGCGGCGACGTACTCCTGCGCCGCCGACGCCACGCGGGCTGACAGCCACCCCCGCTCCACCATGCGCCCCAGGACCGCTGCGGCAGCCGCATGAGCGTCCGCGCTGCCGCTGATGACCACATCGTCCGGGTGCAACGCCTTCAACGGCGCCTCACGCACCCGCACCATGCGATGCCCGGCACCCCGCACAGCAAGGGCCTTGCTCCGATCCGGCCCCGAACGACCGCGATGCCAGTACGCCCCGTCATACTCCACGACCACGCACGGCTCGAGACCGGTGATCAGGATGTCGCACCGCGCGAACCTCATGGCCACGCCCTCCGGCCTGACATGCCGACGTACCGCACGATCGCCCAGGAGCGGAGCCAGCAACTCATGCAGCTCGGCGAAGAGAGCGACCTCGGCACCAGACTGCTGACTGCGGGAACAAAGACCGCACCTCGTTCGCTGCGACACCCGCGTGCTGATGTAGGCCTGCCATTCATGGCCCCGAGCACACCTCCACCACACCCGCCGGTTGGAGCCGGCAACGACCGCATCCGCGGTCAACGAGCCGTTCTTGCTCGGGTGCCACTGTGCCGCAATCTGCGGAGCTACGGCCAGAAGGTTGTTAGCCGCAGTGACCACCCTGTTCGCGCATGCAGGACAGCCGCTCTTGCGGCGATTGCTCACACTTTGCAGGTAGGGCGGGTGATCTGGGTTGGACACACAGTGCCAGTACACCTTGCGCTGCGATCCATGGGTCAGTTCTGAAGCCGCCAACGGAGCATTCAGTTCGGCATGGAACTCCGCGGCCAAGCCAGGCCGTGCCTCTTCCAGAGACATGCCAAGCCCTGGAGCGTCCCGCCGCTGGATGGAGCAGCGACGGCATCCGAACGCCGGACCGCGTTTCAAGAAGATCTGAACACGTCCAGCAACTGTGTTCTCTCCACGATGACCACAGCGATGGCAGCGCCACGCTGCCAGCATGCTGCTACGCCACGCGACCTGGCCGGCACCGATTCCACCGTTACCGGCCGTGTCCCAGTCTTGGGCCACGGCAGGGAGCCGCTCGGCTAGAGACTGGCCGAGCCGCGGCGGCCGCGCAACACCGTCCCGCACATGTTTGCGTGCCTGCCCGCCCCGGCGACGCTGTCCGGGCCCGTCCTGTGTGGACACCATCCGAACAGTATGGCGAGCCCCACTGACAGCCGTCCGTCACCCACTGGCGCGCATCCTCGGCCCGTTCTGAAGCCGGCCGTCCCTGGCAGTCTTTGCAGTTCCTCGGCTAGCAGACGGCAGCACCGTCAGGTGCTGCCACCTGGGTGATCGCCATGAGCACATGGCGAGGAGCCTGCCTCGCCGTGTCGAACCATCAGATCACCCAGCTCAGCAGGGCTAGATCTGTTCGATGAGACGGATATTGCAAGACGTGTGGCCCTTACCGTTCTTCGGTAGCACCCAGAAGGAACCGTCGCCGTCCCGCCCCACCACGCGTGATGTTCCCTTCAGGGAGTCAGGCACGTGGTTCTTGGCCGCCTTGTACAGCTCCGTGAGAGCTTCCTCCCGGCTCTTGCCGCCGATCACGGTCCGGATGATCTCGATGCGGCGCTGTGGTGAGGCCCCATCGGCAGTGACGCTCTCCTCCGCGATGATCAACCACGTCGGCATCGATCAGTCTCCTTGTCACAGGCATCACCCAGCTACGAGCCGGAATCTGATAGGCGCCCTTGGTTCGTTACTCAACCGAAGCCCGATGGAAACCTCACCCCGCACTTTCAGGCCCCACCCATGAACAGGGCGAGGATCACAGCCCCACCCCGCGTCGAGCAGTGCCCAGCCCACTTCCCCGCCGGGGGAGGACACCAAATCAAATGACTGCCCAACAAATCCATACGACATCAAGGCGCCGACAGGCGCCCCAGAAACACCCTGTCCCGACAGGGACGGGAAGCCCCCGCCAACCCGTCATGCCGTCAGGCATGACACACCACCACCCTCCGGCCGCCAGGCCGGAGCTGACGACAGCTCACGTTGGGCCGTCAGGCCCAACCCCTTCTCACCCTCTGACTTCCGTCAGGAAGTCAGCCCCCGCTCAACCCCCGTCATGCCGTCAGGCATGACGCCACGCCAGTCTCCCGCCGTCAGGCGGGAGTTGGGCCGTCAGGCCCAACATAAGAGCCGACAGGCTCTCCG
>NZ_JBICWC010000016.1:0-80292 GCF_043199535.1 Streptomyces sp. NPDC048590
TCGACGCCACCGCCGCAGCGGAACGCTCCATGGCCTTCGAAGCCCTCGACCAACTCGCCATGGAACACCTCCTCAACGTCCGCTGACCCACCCCCAGGGTGCCCGGAACACCGACCGGGCACCCCGGTTCCACCCCCTCCGCGACATCGCCGGATCCGCGCAGGGGCTTGACCAGCTCCCGTGGGAGCGTTCCCATGGGTCCGGCCACCCTCTCACCGCAAGGGCACCACCGTGACTGAACCCTCCCCTGACGGACGGATCCGACGCCGCAGCCCCCGCTCCAGGCGCATCGTCGTCCCCCTCACCGTCGTCTCCGCGATCCTCGCCGGCACCGTCCTGTCGGGGTGCGGGCAGCAGCGGGACGAGGACGTCTTCACCGTCATGAACTCCTCGACCGACGAGTCGTACCACCGCTGGGACGGCGACACCCTGAAGCGCTGCAGCAAGGAGCTCGGGGTCACCATCGAGCAGCAGAGCGTGCCGGCCGCGCAGCTGATGACGAAGGCGCTGCGCATGGCGTCGTCGAAGTCGCTGCCGGACGTCCTCCAGCTGGACGCCTCCGAGATGCCGACGTTCGCCGAGGCTGGCGGGCTGATCCCGCTGAAGGACCTCGGGCTGTCCACGAAGGACATCCCCGAGGGGATCGTCGACTTCGGCTCGTTCGACGGGACGTACTACGGGGCCGCGCGCACGGTGAACACCCTGGCGCTGTTCTACAACAAGGACACGCTCGACAAGGCCGGCCTGAAGGTGCCGACCACCTGGGCGGAGATGCGGTCCACCGCCAAGAAGCTGACCCAGGGGAAGAAGTACGGTCTGGCGCTCAGCGCGGGCGGCGCGGAGGACGGGGTCTTCCAGTTCACTCCCTTCATGTGGTCCAACGGCGGTGACGAGACGAAGCTCGACAGCCCGGAGGTGGCCGAGGCGCTGGACTACTGGAAGGCGCTCCTGAAGGACGGCTCGCTCTCCAAGTCCACGGTCAACTGGACGCAGGCCGACGTGAACGACCAGTTCATGGCGGGCAACGCGGCCATGATGATCAACGGCCCGTGGCAGGTCGAGACCCTGAACTCCAAGAAGGGTCTCGACTGGGGCATCGCCGAGATCCCCGTCCCCGAGGCGGGGGACGACTCCGTCGGACCGCTCGGCGGCGGTGTGCTGACGGTGCCCAACACCGGTGACAGCAAGCGCGAGAAGACGGCTGCCAAGATCATCGGCTGTATGTCCGGCGAGCAGGAGGAGATCTCCTACGCCATCAACAGCTGGATGGTGCCGGCCAACTCCAGGGCGGCCGAGACCTGGCGGAAGAAGACCCCGGAGCTGGCGGCCCTGGCCGGTCAGGTCGCGACGGCACGCTCCCGCACCGCGAAGGTCGGAGCGCAGTGGTCGTCGGTGTCGCTCGCCCTGCAGAGCGCCTTCCAGTCGGCGCTCACCGGCGAGTCCAGCGAGGCCGCTCTGAAGCGTGCCCAGCAGCAGGTCAAGAGCGGGAACTGAGGTAACGAACCATGTCATCCACCACTACCTCGGCCGCCGCGCTGCCGACCGGCCCGAAGGCCGCAGGGGCCGGCGCGGTCAAGAAGCCCGTGGACCCCCGGAGCGCCAAGCGCCGCAGGACGCTCGCCCAGTGGGGGTTCATCGCCCCCGCCGTGATCTTCATGGCCCTGTTCTTCGGTTATCCGCTCGTGCGCAACATCATCATGAGCTTCCAGGACTATTCGCCGTCGACGTTCTTCACCGGCGAGGCCCCGTTCAACGGCTTCGACAACTGGAAGAACGTCTTCGAGGACGGGCTGTTCGGCAAGGCCCTGTGGCAGACGATCCTCTTCACCATCGGCTCGCTCGTCGGCCAGTTCTGCATCGGGCTCGCGCTCGCCGTGTTCTTCAGCCGCAAGTTCCCGCTGAACGGCATCCTGCGCTCGCTGATCCTGCTTCCGTGGCTGGTCCCGATGGTCGTCTCGGGCATCGTCTGGCGGCGCATCTTCGACCAGGACACCGGTGTCCTCAACTCCTTCCTCGGCATCTTCGGCGTCGGCGAGACACCCTGGCTGACGAGCACGAGCGTGGCGCTGATCTCGGTGATCCTGGTGAACATCTGGATCGGCATCCCGTTCAACATGGTGATCCTCTACGGCGGCCTCCAGGAGGTCCCCAAGGAGCTGAACGAGGCAGCAGCGCTCGACGGTGCCTCCGCCTGGCGCACCTTCCGTTCGGTGACCCTGCCGATGCTCAAGCCCGTCATCACGGTGGTGCTGGTGCTCGGCTTCATGTCGACGGTCAAGATCCTCGACCTGGTCCTCGCCCTCACGGACGGCGGCCCCGCTGACTCCACCCAGACGCTCGGCACGCTCACGTACCAGAACTCCTTCGTCCAGATGGACTTCGGGGCCGGTGCCGTGGTCGGCAACATCCTGATCCTGATCTCCGCCGTCTTCGCGGTGTTCTACCTGCGGGCCAACCGCAACGAGGGGAAGTGACCGGCATGGCGACCACCACCCAGAACCCCGCCGCCCCGGCTCCCGCAGTCCGCCGGCCGGGGCGCCGCTGGGGAGCGACCGCCTTCGGCGTCGTCGTCCTCTGCGTCATGCTCTTCCCGCTGTACTGGATGATCAACACGGCGCTCCAGCCGGACGCCGGCCTCGTCGACGTCGCACCGGTGCCGACGAGCATCGACTTCTCCGGGTTCACCTCCGCGATCACCGCGCAGGGCGGCAACCTGCTGACCTCGCTGGCCGTGGCGCTCGGCGCCGTGGCCATCTGCCTGGCGATCTCCGCACCGGCGGCGTACGGCCTGGCGCAGTTCAAGCTGCGCGGCAGCAAGACGATCGTCTTCGGCACGCTCATCACGCAGATGGTGCCGGGCATCGTCATCGCGAACGCCCTGTACAGCGCGTACGTGGACCTCGGGCTGGTCAACTCCTACTTCGGTCTGATGCTGGCGGACGCCTCACTGGGCATCCCCTTCGCGATCGTGCTGATGCGTTCGTTCATGGTGTCGATCCCCCGCGAGGTCATCGAGGCCGCCGAGGTCGACGGCGCGGGCCGCATCCGTACGTTCGTCCAGGTCGTCCTGCCGATGAGCCGGAACTCGCTGATCACCGCCGGGCTGTTCTCGTTCCTCTACGCGTGGAGCGACTTCATGTTCGCGCTCACCCTGAACACGACGGACGACGTCAAGCCGATCACGCTCGGCATCTACCAGTACATCGGCGCGCACGTCGGCGACTGGGGTTCGGTCATGGCCGCGTCCGTGCTCTCCGCCGTGCCGGCGGCCATCCTCCTCGTCCTGTCCCAGAAGTACATCGCCGCCGGGATCACCGGCGGCTCGGTCAAGTAAGGGTTTCCATGAGTGACTTCCCGGTCTTCCCGCCCGGATTCGTCTTCGGCGCGGCCACGGCCTCGTACCAGATCGAGGGTGCCGTGGAGGAGGACGGCCGCGGCCCGTCCATCTGGGACACCTACAGCCACACGCCCGGCAGGACCGACGGCGGTGACACCGGTGACGTGGCGTGCGACCACTACCACCGCTACGCGGAGGACGTGGCGCTCCTGCGCGACCTGGGCGTGGAGTCGTACCGCTTCTCGATCGCCTGGTCCCGGATCCAGCCCACGGGCAGCGGGGCCGTCAACCCCAAGGGGCTCGACTTCTACTCCCGGCTCGTCGACTCGCTGCTGGAGGCGGGCATCGAGCCGGCCGCCACGCTCTACCACTGGGACCTGCCGCAGGCCCTGGAGGACAAGGGCGGCTGGCGGGTCCGGGAGACGGCGGAGCGCTTCGGTGAGTACACGGCGATCGTCGCCGAGCACCTCGGTGACCGGGTGCCGCGCTGGATCACCCTGAACGAGCCCTGGTGCAGCGCCTTCCTCGGCTACTCGGTCGGCCGGCACGCGCCGGGCGCCAAGGAGGGACGCGGCGCGCTGGCCGCAGCGCACCACCTGCTGGTCGGCCACGGCCACGCGATGAACGCGCTGCGGGCCGCGGGTGTACGCGAGGCGGGCATCACGCTCAACCTGGACCGCAACGTCCCGGCGACCGAGTCGGACGCCGACCTCGCGGCGGTGATCCGCGCGGACACCCAGCACAACCTGGTGTGGACCGAGCCGCTCCTCGCGGGCCGCTACCCGGCCACCGAGGAGGAGACCTGGGGTGAGCTGATCACCGGGCAGGACTTCCGTCGCGAGGGCGACCTCGAACTGATCTCCCAGCCGATGGACTTCCTGGGCATCAACTACTACCGCCCGATCGTGGTGGCCTCGGCCCCGCACCGCGAGGCCGACCCGGCGCTGCGCGTGGCGACCGACAACCGGTACGCGGAGGGCCAGTACCCGGACGTGCGGCGTACGGCGATGGGCTGGCCCGTCGTGCCGGAGACCTTCACCGATCTCCTGACCGTCCTGAAGCAGACGTACGGCGACGCCCTGCCCCCGGTGCACATCACGGAGAACGGTTCCGCCGAGTTCGACAGCGTCGAGGCGGACGGTTCCATCCACGACGCGGACCGGGTGGAGTACCTCCGCACCCACCTCACGGCGCTCCGTGACGCCATGGACGCCGGGGTCGACGTACGCGGCTACTACGTCTGGTCGCTGCTGGACAACTTCGAGTGGGCGCTGGGCTACGCGAAGCGGTTCGGGATCATCCGGGTCGACTACGACACCCTGGAGCGGACCCCGAAGGACAGCTACCGCTGGTATCAGCAGCTGATCGCGGCGCACCAGGGCTGATCCCGCACCTGAGTACCCGAGCGGGGGCGTACACGTGTGGTCGCGTGTACGCCCCCGCTCCGTGTGTCCGCCGGTGTCAGTCCCGGCCCACGTCCGAGGACACCGCGTCCCGGAGGTTGGCGGCCGCGTCGGCCGGCAGGAGGTGGCCGGCGTGGACCGCCCGGGTGTCGGCTGCCGTGACGCCGGCGACGTAACGCGCGTGGGTGGGATACAGCCGGCCGAGTTCCTCGGCCGTGAAGGGCACATGGGTTCCGAAGAGCACGCAGAAGGTCTCCCCTCCGTTGTCCCCGGTGTTCAGGGCCGTGGGCACCTCGACCTGCGAGAGCCGGACGCCTCCCCTCGCCAGGCCGTGCGTGTCCCTGGCCTTGGTCCCGTCCGGGGCGAACTCCAGGGGCCGCGCGGACGGCGGGAGCACGCCGCGTTCGACCCAGCGCTCCAGGTGTGCGTAGGCGGCGGCGATGACATGGTGCAGCGGTACCTCGCTGTACGGCGGCCTGGTGCAGGAGAAGGTGGGTGCCTCGCCAAGGTCCCGGGCCAGCAGCGGCTCACGGTAGGCCTGGCCGTACCGCCCGGAATGCGCGGACCCGGCCACCTCCCAGCGGCGGTAGCCGTCGTCGTCGGCCCGGCGGACCGGGGTACGCACATCGGTCTCGGAGAGCACGTGGAAGACCGGCTCGTCGCCCTTGCGGGTGGGTGCGGAGCCGACGACGAAGCCGTAGCCGTCGAACACTGGCTCGGTCTGCGGGAGCACCCGGTCGTAGTAGACCGTCATCCGGCCCGCCGACTGCGACGCCCCGATGCCCAGCAGGGTGCGCGCCCGTAGCGGGCCGAGCACCTTGCCGGTCCCGGCGCGCAGGGCGGCGGCGGCCTGGGCGTAGATGTCGTAGGACATCTCGTCGGCGGTGAAGCGCCCCTGCCCGGTCACGTCGAGCGTGCCGTAGCGGGCCGGGCTCCACTCCCGCAGCTGGTCGACCCCCACGCGCTGGGCGGAGACGCCCACCCAGGCGTATCCGGCGCGCGTCATCTGGTCGGGCGCCCACAGGGCGTCCAGGTCGTAGCCGCCGCTGACGTTCTGCCACTCCGTCAGCACCGTGCCGTTGAACCGGGCCGGGCTGCTCGGCCGCCGCACGACGACGCGGGTGGTGTACGGCACGTCCTGGGCGAGCCGCTCCCCGGTGACGGAGTAGGCGTCCGCCCGTCCCGACAGCTGGAACTCCTCCTCGACGTATCCGGCCTTCGCGAGACCGGGCGCGGAGAGCCAGGGGTAGGTGTCCGCCGGATCCGGCGCCTTCGGGTCCCCCGGCAGGCTGCCGGCCACCGGACCGCTCACCGCTGCCCCCGGCGCCGCTCCCCGGGGAGCGGTCCCGTCCTGCGGCTGGGCCGGGAGCGCCGTCGCGGTCGCACCCGCGCCCAGCAGTGCGGTGGCCACGAGTACCACCGCCGGTACCAAGGTTCTGCGCCATGTGATCACGAGCGTGCCCCTCTCTCGTCGACGGACCCTCCGCCCGCCCCTCACACATGACGGTGCGGGCGTTCCGGGGGCCACGCACCGGCGAAACCACCGGCCGCGCCGAACGGCGGGGGTGGAAGGTGCCGTGGGCGCCGGGCCACCGGTGATTTCGCCGATGCCCGGTTTCCGCGGATGCGCTTGCATGGCGGATCACCCGCACCGGGAGCGCTTCCGCGACCTCCCGTGCCGCCCCCCACACGAGGAGAGCTCCGTATGGAACGCCGTACATCGCACCCCTTGCACGGCCGCGCCGTCCGCGCCGTGTCGTCCCTGCTGCTCGCGGTGGGACTCACCGCGGGCGGGCTGCTGGCCACGGCGTCGCCCGCCGCGGCCGACGAGATCGGGCAGGCCCCGACCTCCGCCAACATCACCGGCAACGGGAGCTTCTCCACCGCCTCCACCTCCATCAGCGGCGCCTCCGGAGTCCGGGGCGGCCAGGTGTACTACCCCACGACCGCCGGCACCTACCCGGTGATCGCCGTGGTCCCGGGGTATCTCTCCTACTGGTCGAGCATCAGCTGGATCGGCCCGCGCCTGGCGTCGTGGGGTTACGTCGTGGTCGGGATCGAGACCAACTCCATCTACGACCAGCCCTCCAGCCGGGGCACCCAGCTGCGCTCCGCCCTCACCTGGGCGGTCAACTCCTCGCCCAGCGCGGTGCGTTCGAAGATCGACGGAAACCGTCAGGGAGTGGCCGGCTGGTCGATGGGCGGTGGCGGTTCCCTCGAGGCGCTCAAGGCCGACACCAGCGGCAAGATCAAGGCAGCGGTGCCGATCGCCCCGTGGAACAGCGACAAGTCATGGCCCGAGGTGAGCGAACCGGTGGCGATCGTCGGGGGCCAGTCGGACTCGGTGGCACCCGTGTCATCGCACTCGATCCCCTTCTACAACAGCCTGCCCGGCTCCAAGTCGTACGTCGAACTCGCGGGCGCCGACCACTTCTTCTCCAACCGGGACAACCCGCAGCTCTCGCGGATGCTGGTGTCCTGGTTCAAGCGCTACATCAACGGCGACACCCGTTTCACACCGTTCACCTGCGGATTCAGCGGCTCGGCCATCTCCGACTTCCGCACCAACGCCTGCTGACGTCACGCATCGGCCCATGAGGGGTGCGCCGGCGGATCATCGCCCGGCGCGCCCCTCGGCCGTTCAACGCACCTGGTGTCCCGCCGGGTTGGCGAGGATCTCCTGCACCACCCGGGCCGCCGCGCCGCGGGCGGCGTCGCCCGAGACGGAGGAGGCGCGCAGCCCGCTGCCCCTTTGGTGCCAACGGCCGGAGACCACGCGGGCGCTGAGCTGAGCGTCCGCGGACGGCTCCAGCCAGGGCATCAGGTTGCGGTAGATCCCGCCGAGGACGACCGCCTCGGGGTCGAAGAGGTTCACCGCTCCGGCCAGGACCACGCCGAGGTGGTCGCCCGCCTCGTGCAGTGCGGTGAGGGCCTGCTCCTGGCCCGCGGCGGCCCGCTGCTCCAGCTCGTCGATTCCGCGTACGCCCGTGTCCGGGTCGATTCCGGCCGCCCTCAGCAGGGCGGAACGGCCGGCGTACTGCTCCAGGCAGCCGTGCGCCCCGCATCCGCAGAGCGGGCCCTGGGGGTCCACGACGACGTGGCCGATCTCGCCCGCGAAGCCGTGGGCCCCACGCAGCATCTCGCCGTTCACGACGAGCGCGCCGCCCACGCCTGTCTCGCCCGTGAGGTAGAGGAAGGTGCGTACGCCGCCGAGTCCGCCGAACCAGAGCTCGGCGAGGGCCGCCAGGTTGGCCTCGTTGTCGGAGCCGACGGCCAGTGCTCTTCCGGCGGGGCGCAGGGTGCTGAGCGCCTGGCCGAAGATGCCCTCGGCGGCCACCCGGTTCCAGCCGAGGTTGGGTGCCTGGCGCACGACGCCACCGGAGACGAGCCCGGGGAGGGCCAGCTCGACGCCGACGACCCGCAGTTCCTGTTCCTGGGCGGAGGCGATGACCCGGTTGGTGAGCCGGGCGGCGTGGACGAGGACCTCGGCGGGCGGGACGTCCCGGTGGTCGGTGTGCTCGGTGACGCGGACCCGGTCGGTGCCGGTGAGGTCGACGGCGCACACCGTGACGTAGTCGATGTTGATCTCGACGCCGAGGCCGGCCGGGCCGGTCCTGGCGAGCTTGAGCACGGTGCCGGGGCGGCCGGCCGATCCGCTGGAGGTCTTGCCGGACTCGCTGAGGCAGCCCAGGGCGAGCAACTCCTCGACCAGCGAGGACACGGCCGCCCTGGTGAGCCCGACGAGGCTCGCCACCCTGGCACGGGTGACCTCGCCCTCGTCACGGACGGTACGCAGGACCAGGCTCAGGTTGTGGCGCCGTACGGACTCGTGTCCGGCCTTGGCCGCGGGTGGGGCGAGGTTGTTCTTCATCAGACCTTCGAGCCTAACGGGCGAAGGGCCGCACCCCGGGGGTGCGGCCCTCGCTCACTTCGCGGTGCCTCTACTCGCGGATGAGGCGGTGCCTCTACTTGCGGATGAGGCTGCGGAGCACGTACTGCAGGATGCCGCCGTTGCGGTAGTAGTCCGCCTCGCCGGGCGTGTCGATCCGGACGACGCCGTCGAACTCGACACCCGTGTCGGTGGTGACCTTGACGGTGCGCGGGGTGGTGCCGTCGTTGAGCTCGGTCACACCGGCGAAGGAGAAGGTCTCCTCACCGGTCAGACCGAGGGACTCGGCGGTCTGCCCCTCCGGGAACTGGAGCGGGAGGACGCCCATGCCGATGAGGTTCGAGCGGTGGATGCGCTCGTAGGACTCGGCGATGACGGCCTTCACGCCCAGGAGCGCGGTGCCCTTGGCCGCCCAGTCGCGGGACGAGCCGGAGCCGTACTCCTTGCCCGCCAGGATGACGAGCGGGGTGCCGGCGGCCTGGTAGTTCTGCGAGGCGTCGTAGATGAACGACACCGGCGCGTCGGCCTGGGTGAAGTCGCGGGTGAAGCCGCCCTCGGTGCCCGGCGCGATCTGGTTGCGCAGGCGGATGTTGGCGAACGTGCCGCGGATCATGACCTCGTGGTTGCCACGGCGCGAGCCGTAGGAGTTGAAGTCACGGCGCTCGATGCCGTGCTCCGTGAGGTACTTGCCGGCCGGGGTGTCGGCCTTGATCGCACCGGCCGGGGAGATGTGGTCGGTGGTGACCGAGTCGCCCAGCTTGGCGAGGACGCGGGCGCCCGTGATGTCGGAGACCGGGGTGGTCTCCATCGTCATGCCCTCGAAGTACGGGGGCTTGCGGACGTAGGTGGACTCGGCGTCCCACTCGAAGGTGTTGCCGGTGGGGATCGAGAGCGCCTGCCACTGGGCGTCGCCCGCGAAGACGTCCTGGTAGGACTTGTTGAACATGTCCTCGCCGATGGCGTTCGCCACGACGTCGTTGACCTCGGCCTCGGAGGGCCAGATGTCCTCGAGGTGGACGGGCTTGCCGTCCTGGTCGACGCCGAGGGCGTCCTTGGTGATGTCGACCTTCATCGAGCCTGCGATGGCGTACGCGACGACCAGCGGCGGGGACGCCAGGTAGTTCATCTTGACGTCGGGGTTGATCCGGCCCTCGAAGTTGCGGTTGCCGGAGAGCACCGAGGTGACGGCCAGGTCGTGGTCGTTGACCGCCTTGGAGACCTCGTCCGGCAGCGGGCCGGAGTTGCCGATGCAGGTGGTGCAGCCGTAGCCGACGAGGTTGAAGCCGACCTTGTCGAGGTAGGGGGTCAGGCCCGCCTTGTCGAAGTAGTCGGTGACGACCTTGGAGCCCGGGGCGAGGGTGGTCTTGACCCACGGCTTGCGGGTCAGGCCCTTCTCGACCGCCTTCTTCGCCACGAGCGCCGCGGCGACCATGACGTACGGGTTCGAGGTGTTGGTGCAGGAGGTGATCGCGGCGACGGTGACGGCGCCGTGGTCCAGCTCGTACGTGGTGCCGTCGGGGGCGGTGACGGTGACCGGGTTCGACGGGACGCCGTTGGAGGAGGCCGGGGCGTCGGAGGCCGGGAAGGACTCCTTGCCCGCCTCCTCGTCGTCCGCGACGTAGTTGCGGACGTCCTGGGCGAACTGGGCCTTGGCGTTCGCGAGGACGATGCGGTCCTGCGGGCGCTTCGGGCCGGCGATGGAGGGAACGACCGTGGAGAGGTCGAGCTCCAGCTTCTCGGAGAAGTCGGGCTCGGCGGCCGGGTCGAGCCAGAGGCCCTGCTCCTTGGCGTACGCCTCGACGAGCGCGACCTGCTGGGCGTCGCGGCCGGTCAGACGGAGGTAGTTCAGGGTCTCGTCGTCGATCGGGAAGATCGCGGCGGTGGAGCCGAACTCGGGCGACATGTTGCCGATGGTGGCGCGGTTCGCGAGGGAGGTGGCGGCGACGCCCTCACCGTAGAACTCGACGAACTTGCCGACGACGCCGTGCTTGCGGAGCATCTCGGTGATGGTCAGCACGAGGTCGGTGGCGGTGGTGCCGGCCGGGAGCTCGCCGGTCAGCTTGAAGCCGACGACGCGCGGGATGAGCATGGAGACCGGCTGGCCGAGCATCGCGGCCTCGGCCTCGATGCCGCCGACGCCCCAGCCCAGCACGCCGAGGCCGTTGACCATGGTGGTGTGCGAGTCGGTGCCGACGAGGGTGTCGGGGTAGGCCTGTCCGTTGCGGACCATGACCGTGCGGGCCAGGTGCTCGATGTTGACCTGGTGGACGATGCCGGTGCCCGGGGGGACGACCTTGAACTCGTCGAAGGCGGTCTGGCCCCAGCGCAGGAACTGGTAGCGCTCCTTGTTGCGGCCGTACTCCAGCTCGACGTTCTGGCCGAAGGCGTCCTTGGTGCCGAACTTGTCGGCGATGACGGAGTGGTCGATGACCAGCTCGGCCGGGGCCAGCGGGTTGATCTTCGCCGGGTCGCCGCCGAGCTCCTTGACGGCCTCACGCATGGTGGCGAGGTCCACGACGCAGGGAACGCCGGTGAAGTCCTGCATGATCACGCGGGCCGGCGTGAACTGGATCTCCTGGCTGGGCTGGGCCTGGGAGTCCCATCCGCCCAGCGCCCGGATGTGGTCGGCGGTGATGTTCGCGCCGTCCTCGGTGCGGAGCAGGTTCTCCAGCAGCACCTTCAGGCTGTAAGGGAGGCGCGCGGAGCCCTCGACCTTGTCCAGCTTGAAGATCTCGTACGACTCGTCGCCCACCTGCAGCGTGCTGCGGGCGTCGAAGCTGTTCGCCGACACGACAGTCTCCTTCTTCAATGTGCGCGTTCAACCGCGCCGCGCCTCATGTGCGGCCGGCGCCGCCTGCGGCCCCCACCATCCGCTAAGGTAAGGATTAGTTAGGTAACCCTTACCGAGCGGCGGCTGCGGTGCGCCTCGGCAGATATCTCGATGTCGAGATAACTCTAGTACATGACCGCCGTACGGTCATGCCCGGGCACCCGTGTCCCGCGCCTCACCGGGCGGGCGGGTGAGCAGCCGTGCCCTGCGCCTACCCGCTCCCACGGTGATCGCACCGGCCGCGGCGGTGCGATCACCGGATCTCCGGATTCCCGGATCGAAGAGGCTCGGAACTCCGCGTCACCGGGTGAGGGCGGCCCGCCGGCGGAAGAGCTCCTCGGCCGCGCTCTGGGCCCGGTCGCGGACCGCTCCGGGGTCGACGCTGCGGACTCGTCCTGCCTCCACCAGGCGATCACCGTCCACCCAGACGTCGGACACGTCCGCGGCGCCCGCGGAGAAGACCAGGTGGGCGGCCGCGTTGAAGTCGGGGCCGTGCAGCAGCGGGGTGGTGTGCAGGCCCCGCAGATCGACGGTGACGACGTCGGCCTTCTTGCCGGCTTCGAGGGAGCCGGTCTCACCGTCGAGCCCGAGCGCCCTCGCCCCGTCCAGCGTGGCCATGGCGAGGACGTCCCAGGGGTCGCCGGTGGTGGGGTCGAGGGTCGTCAGCTTCTGCAGGAGGGAGGCGAACTTCATCTCCTCCAGGAGGTCGAGGTTGTTGTTCTCCTTCTCGCCGTCGCTGCCCAGACCCACCGTGATGCCCCGGTTCCGCATGTCGATGATCCTGGCCGGTCCGGAGGAGAGCTTCATGTTGGAGCAGGGGCAGTGCGCCACGGCCGTTCCGGTGCTCGCCAGGAGGTCGAGTTCACGGTCGTCGAGCCAGACGCAGTGCGCCACGACCGTCCGGGGGCCGAGAATCCCCCGGTGGTGGAACTCCTCGATCGGGCGCCGCCCGGTGAGGCGCAGGGACTCCTCCACCTCCCAGGTCGTCTCGGAGGAATGGGTGTGGATGCCGGTGTCGAACTCGTCGGCGAGTGCGGCAGCCGCCTTGAACGCGGCCTCGGAACAGTAGAAGAGGTGTTCCAGGCCCACCCAGGAGCGGACCCGGCCCTCGGCGTGGGTGCGGTACTCCTCCAGGAGCCTGCGGTTGGTGTCGAGCGTCTCGAAGTAGTCGTATCCCGGCAGGTCGGCGACGTACGGGACGAGGGTGGCCCGGAGACCGACACGTTCCGCCGCGTGCGCGGAGCCCTCCATGTGGCGCCACATGTCCATCACGGAGGTGGTGCCGGCGCGCAGCGACTCGGTGTAGCAGAGCAGCGAGGCGGCTTCCGCGATCTCGGGGGTCAGCGCCTTGTGCGCGGGGTCGACGTAATCACGGAGCCAGTCCCAGAGCGACTTGGATTCGGCGGTGCCGCGCAGCAGCCCGGAGTGCAGGTGGGTGTTGTGCAGCCCGGGGATCACGGCGTGGCCCGTGGCGTCCACGACGACGGCGTCGGCGGCGGCCGCGTCCAGTTCACCCACCGGGCCTACGGCGGTGATCCTGCCGTTCTCGATGAGGACGGAGCCGGGGTCGTGGACGGTACGGGAGCCCTCGCAGGGCAGGACGATGCCGCCGCGTATGAGCGTGCGGGGGTGGCGTGTGCTCATGCGCCGGCTCCTGTCCAGAAGCCGGCGTGGACGGCGGCAGCCTTCTCGTACAGGTGGGGGCCGGACACCTCGACGCTCCGCTGTCCCGCCGCGAGGACGGTGCGGCAGGGCAGGGCCATGGTCGGGTTCTCCTCGTCCGCGCCGGTCAGGGCGAGCAGTTCGTCCTCTCCGAGGGCGTAGACGACGCGTCCGATACCGCTCCAGTAGACGGCGCCCGAGCACATCGCGCAGGGCTCGGTGCTGGTGTAGAGCGTGGCCCGGGCGAGTTCGGCGCGGGTGTACGCGGCGCTCGCCAGCCGGACCAGGTTGGTCTCGGCGTGGCCGGTGGCGTCCCGTGCGGTGGTCACGGTGTTGCCGGCTTCCAGGACGGCGGCTCCGTCGAGGACCAGCAGGGATCCGAAGGGGTGGTTGCCGTTCTTGCGGGAACGGTTCGCGAGTTCGATCGCGGCGGTCAGGAATCCCTCCTCGTCGGAGGTCAGGGGGGTGGGGGTGGCTGCGGGGGTCAACGGTTCTCCTTCGTGTGGTGAGGGTGGAGGGGGAGGTCTCGGTGGGCTGCTGCGGACGGCGCGCCGGGAGCGGGAAGGCCGCCGGGAGGGACGGGCCGCCAGGCGGTCGCCGTGGCATACGCGGCGGCCGACACGGTGAATCCCACGAGCAGTCCGAACGGGCCCACCGCGGGGTGG
Source organism: Streptomyces sp. NPDC048590 (assembly GCF_043199535.1). Lineage (NCBI taxonomy): Bacteria > Bacillati > Actinomycetota > Actinomycetes > Kitasatosporales > Streptomycetaceae > Streptomyces > Streptomyces sp. NPDC048590. The sequence goes on from NZ_JBICWC010000016.1 coordinate 13,787, forward strand.
GCGGCGGCCAGCGGACCGGTGTAGAGGGACTGGTTCATGAAGGGGACCTCGGCGAGCAGGGCGAGCAGTACCGAGGGGAGACCCCACCCGAAGCGGTGCCGGGAGTCGTAGAGGCGCGCCGTGTCGTGCTGCCCGCGCTCCCGCCACCAGTAGGCCGTGACGAGCACCGCGCCCCAAGGGGCGAGCCAGTACCCGGTCATCAGCAGGAAGTCCTGGAGCTGGGAGGCGAAGTCGCCGTGCCCCGCGTACCAGGAGAGGACGGCGCCGAGTCCGCCCACGGCGAGGACGGACACCCAGCGGGGGATGGTGAATCCGGCGGCCAGCGCCGCCATGGCACCGGAGTACAGGTCGATCACCGTGGACGCGAGGGTGGAGAGGAGGAGCGCGGCCAGGGCGACCGTGCCGAGCGTGTGCGGCAACAGGCCGCTGACCATGGTGCTGGGGTCGTCCATGGGTGCCACGGTGCCGATCGCGGCGCCCAGCGAGCCGATCCACATCCCGGCGAGCGCGCTCCCGCCCGCCGCGGCGAGGAACACCCGGCGCGGGGGCGTGGTGGCGGGGAGGTAGCGGCTGTAGTCGGAGGCGTACGCCGACCACCCCAGGCCACGGGCCGCAGTGACGGCGGTGACCAGGAGGAACGCGGCGACCGGGCCTCCGGCGGGATCGGCGGGCGCCGCGGCGTGGGCCTCGCCGAATCCGTGGACCGACACGAGGGCGAAGACGGCCACGAGCACGAGGGCGAGGGTGCGTTCGACGGCGTGGATCATCCGGTAGCCGAGGACCGCCACCGTGAGCTGGGCCGCTGCCATGAGCAACAGCGCGGGGGTGAAGCCGAGGCCGGTCAGGTCGCGCAGGATGAACATGCCGAGCAGGGTGTCTACGACGCACCAGCCGACACCGTTGACGACGGTGAACGCGGCGGACGGCAGCGCGCCGAGCCGCCCGAAGGGGCCCCGGGTCTGGATGAGCTGGAGTACGCCGGTGAGCGGGCCACGGGTGGAGAAGAGTCCCACCATGACCGCGCTGAGTGCGGCCCCCAGGGCGATCGCGAGGACCGAGGGCAACAGGTCGAGGCCGAACACGGAGGTCGAAAGGGCGCCCACGCTCAGCGTCGCGAACTGCACGTTGGCGCCGAACCACAGGGTGAACAGCGAGCGTGGCCGGCCGTGCCTGCGGTTCACCGGCACGGGTTCGGCACCGGCCCGTTCGACGCCGAACGGCGGTGCGCCGGAGCCGGCACGGTCCGGTGCGGCAGGGCGGTGGCCGGCAGGGGGGCGAGCGGTGGGGAGCGGTTCGGCGCGCACGGGATCTCCTCAGGTGGGCGGTGGGAGTGCGCCCGTACGCCCGGGTGTCGAGGGGGCGTGCGGTGCGCGGGGCATGCGGCTCGGGCGGGTGTGACGGGTACGGCGGCTGCTTCGTCAACGGCGGTCGGACCGTCGGCCGGTGGGGACTCCGGTGTCCCGCGCGGGTGGTCGGTCCGGAGCGGCAGGGGTTGTGCCGTGCCCGCGATGTCCCTCAGTGAACCCGGGCTCGACGGCGGGCGGACCTGGGCCGGTCTACAGACGACCGGCCCGGCGGGCGGGTGGACCCCGTAGGATTCTCCGAACTCCGTGCCCGCCGGTGTGCACGCCCGTAACACGCCCCGCGGCCTCCCACCGCGGGCCCGCGACCCCGTCTGGCAGGAACTCTGGTGCTGCTGAACGAACTTCTCGGGATTCCCGGCCTCGGGCTCACCCGACTGCTCCCTCCCGGCCCGCGGGACCGGCGGGTGACCGGCGTCTACACCACCGATCTCCCCGATCCGGGCCGCTACCTGGACGGCGGCGAGCTGGTCCTCACCTCGACCACCTGGTACCGGGAACCGGGCGACGCCGATGTGTTCGTCGCGGCGCTGGCCTCGGCGGGCGCCGCAGCCCTGGTCGCGGGGTCGGCCGCCGTCGGCGAGCTGCCCGCCGCACTGATCGACGCCTGCGAGCGGAACGGGCTGCCGCTGCTGTCCGTCGGCGACGACGTGTCGTACGCCGCGCTGACCGAGACCGTGCTCGCGGTGCTCGCCGGTCCTGTGGGCCGCTCCCCCGGCGCCGGGCTCCACCGCGGTCTGGTGGCGAGCATGGCGTCGGGGGCTGGAGCGGAGGGCCTGGTCGAGGTGCTGGCCCGCTCCACCGGCGTGCACTGTGCGGTCCTCTCCGCCACCGGGCGCCCCACCGCGGGCGCCGTACCGGAGGTGTCGGACCGTCATCTCGGACGCTGCCTCCGGGCGGCCTTCGCCGCCGGCGCCTTCCCCTCCGTGCAGCCGATGCCCGGCGGCGGGCACCTCACCTTCCTCCCGGTGCAGTCCCCTGTCGCCCACCGCCCGCCGGCCGGCTACCTGGCGGCGGCCGGCGACCACCGGGACTGGGCCCCCGGGATCGCGGACGCCGCCGCAGAGGTGTGCGCGCTGCTCGCGCTCGACGGGGTCGCCCGGCAGGAACGCCGGCGCATCGAGGAGCGCCTGCTGCGCGAGTCCGTGGAGCTGCTGCGCGCGGGCCGCACCGAAGCCGCCGAGGGGCGGCTGCGCAGCCTCGGCCTGGACCTGGAATCACCCCTGGCCGTCGCACACGTGGTCACCAGCGGCCGCCCCTACGGGGGCGAGCTCGCCGCCGTGATCCTGGACGAGGTGCACGAGCGGATACCGGGCTGTTCCGCCCCGTTCACCACGGCCGACGGCCATCTGCTGTTCGTTCCCGCCACGGGCGGCGGGGACGGGCCCGGCCTCGCCGCACTCCTCACGGAGGCCGCCGGGCGGCTCGAACCCTTCCTGGCCCAAGGCTGGGCGGCGATCGGCATGTCGGACCCGGCGACCGGCCCGAGCGGCCTGCGCCGGGCGCTTGAGGAGGCGGTGCACACCCAGCGGGTCGCCAGGCGGGGCGGCGGCACCGTGCGGTTGGCCGGCACGGAGGCGATCTCCTCCCATCTGATGCTGCTGGCCGCCGTCCCCGACGAAGTGCGCCAGACGTACCGGGAACGTCTGATCGGCGTGCTGGAGCGCTACGACGCGGAGCACCACACCGAGCTGGTCGCCACCGTCCGCGCGTTCCTCGACGCGTCCGGGTCGTGGCAGCGGTGCGCGGAACAACTGCACGTCCACGTCAACACCCTGCGCTACCGCCTCCAGCGGGTCGAACAGCTGACGGGCCACGGCCTGGCCACCCTGCACGACCGCGTGGACTTCGTGCTGGCGCTCGGGATCAGGTGAGCCGCCTGGCGTGACCGGGGCCCGGGGTTGCCCTGGGTTGCCCTGGGCACCCGCCCCGTCCCGCCCTGACCTCCACCTCGCGTCGCTCCCTGCCCGGCGCCTGCCCGGACGACTCCGCAGCACCCGGCGCCCTGGGTGCGGTACGGGCGGACATGACGACGGGCCGACGAACGTTGACGGACCGATCCGACCCGACTGACGGACGCTCACCGCTGAGGCGCACGGCTGCCCAGCGCCCTCCCGAAAGGTGAACAGGGGTTGTCCTGGGCGTCTGATGAAGTTAATCTCCACCAGTCAGCACCGAGGCGGCGGAATCCTCCACCCTTCTCCTCGGGCCGTACCGGCCCGGCGATCCGGATTCCCGACCCCATGTGACCGACCTCTCCCCCATCGGTGAGTCGCCCTTCTCGGAGGTACGCGTTGTCGTCTGTGAGCCCACCCAGGAAGAAGCCATGGTTCCGGGAGTTGAGCTGGGAGCAAGTGCGCGCGCTCCTGGCCGCCTGGATCGGCTACATGCTCGACGGATTCGACTTCGTCCTGCTCACCTACGTACTCGGCGACATCTCCGACGAGTTCGACGTCTCGCTGGCCACCGCCAGCACGCTCCTGGTGGCCACCTTCGGTTCCCGCTGGCTGGGCGGCGCCATCTTCGGATCGATCGCCGACCGTTACGGCCGCAAGTCCGCCATGGTCTGGTCGATCGTCCTGTACTCGGCCGGCACCTTCCTCTGCGGGCTGGCCTGGAGCTTCGCGGCCATCTTCTTCTTCCGCCTGATCGTCGGCATCGGCATGGCGGGTGAGTACAGCGCGAGCAGCACCTACGCGGTGGAGAGCTGGCCCAAGCACCTGAAGAACAAGGCCAGCGCCTTCCTCATCACCGGTTTCGCGGTGGGCGGTCTCGTCGCCGCGCAGGTGTACGCCCCCGTCGTCGAGAACTTCGGCTGGCGCGCCCTGTTCTTCATCGGCATCCTGCCGGTGTTCGTCGCGCTCTACATCCGCCGGTCCGCACCCGAATCCCCCGAGTGGGAGGAGGCGAAGGAGGAATCGGGGACGGAGCACCGGTTCTCCGCGCTCGCCCTCTTCGGCCGCCGCAGGCTCCCCGTGACCCTGATGCTGATCCTGGTCGTCTTCCTCGCGTTCTGCACCAACTGGCCCGTGTCCGGGCTGATGCCGGCCTACCTCGAGTCCCTCGGGTACGACCGCGGGGCCACCGGCGACATCATGTTCTACGCAGGACTGGGCACCGTCACCGGCACAGCGGCTTCCGGCTTCGTCGGTGACCGCTTCGGCACGGCTCGGACCTACGCGGGCACCCTCTTCGTCTCGCTCGCGTTCCTCTTCCCCGTCTTCGCCGTCGGCGCCGACAACACGTTCATGCTCGTCGCCCTCCTCTTCTGCTTCATGGGGACCAACTTCGGCATCTCGGGTCTCCTCCCGAAGTACCTGTACGACTTCTTCGACGCCCGCACCCGTGCCTCCGGCATGGGCACCGTCTACAACATCGGCGCCATCGGAGGCGGCGTCGCCCCGTGGTTCGGCGCGATCCTCGGCGACTCCTGGGGACTCGGCACGGCGATGGCCACCCTGACCGCCGTCGGCGTCGTCACGCTGGTCCTGCTGGTGGCGCTCGACGCGCCCGGCCGGCTGCTCCGCCGCCAAGCCGCACTGGACGGTCACGGACCGGACTCCCTGGCGGAGGCGCCGGCCGCGGTACCCGCGGGGAAGCGTTGAAGCCGACCACTGCTGAAAGTAATCTCCGCCCATGAGTGACAAGACGTCAGAAAACTCCGTGAGCACACCCGGTGGCGAGCGACTGGAGAGCCGCATCCGCGCTCTGCTGCCCAACCTCAACCCCTCGAGTGTCCGCATCGCGAAGATCCTGCTCGACGACCAGGCGGGCGCGTCCCGCAGGACCATGTCGGAACTCGCCGCGATGGCCGGGACCAGCGAGTCCTCGGTCGTACGCACCACGCGCGCGCTGGGCTTCCACGGATACGCGGAACTACGCCTGGCTCTCGCCGCCGAGGCCGCCCGCGAGACCGCGGGGCCACAGGTCAGCGGGGACATCACCCCCGCCGACTCGCTGGCCGACGTGGTCGCGAAGCTGGCCGGTGAGGAGATGCAGGCCATCTCGGACACCGCGGCGCAGCTCGACGTCGAGGTCATGGACCGGATCATCGGCCTGATGATCAAGGCCCGTCGCATCAACATCCACGGGTCCGGGGCCTCCGGGCTCGTGGCGATGGACCTGCACCACAAGCTGGAGCGCATCGGCTACCCGAGCCATGTGTACTACGACGTGCACGGTGGTCTCACCAGTGCCGCGCTGCTAGGCACCGAGGACGTCGCGGTGGGCATCTCCTTCTCCGGGGAGACCAACGACGTGATCGGCGCCATGCGTCAGGCGGCGGCCGCCGGTGCCGCCACCGTCGCCATCACCAACCACCCGCGCTCCCAGCTGGCGACCCTGGCGGATCACGTCCTGCTCCCGGCAGGGGCGGAGACCGCCTTCCGGCCGGGCGCACTGGCCAGCAGGATCAGCCAGCTCCTCACGATCGACTGCCTGTTCGTGGGCATCGCCCAGCGTACGTACGACCGCACCATGCGGGCCCTGTCCCTCACCCACGAGGCGCTGCAGAGCCAACGCACCCCGCCCAGGAAGAACCGCCCATGACCGACACCGACACCGGTACCCGGCGCGCCGGTCTCCCTGACGGGTCCGATGCCGGAGTGCTGGGCGACTGCGTGGCCGCCGTTGACATCGGAGGCACCGGCACCCGGGTGCGGCTGAGCGACGGCGGCACAGCAGGCGCGGTCGTACGCGCACCGGGGAGAACCGTGTCCGCCGCCGGGGTCGACTCCGACGCCCTGCTGGACGGGCTGGCCACCGTGCTGGAGACACTGCGCGCCTCCCACCCGCACTTCCGGGTCAGGGCGCTCGGCGTCGGCATGAGCGGCCTGCTGGGTCTCACCGCGCAGCCCGACGGCCTTCCCGACAGGCTCGCCGCCCTCTTCGGCACGGACCGTGTGGTGCTCGCCTCCGACATGGTGACCTCGTACACCGGTGCCCTCGGGGCGAGGCCCGGCGCCGTCGTGGCCGCCGGGACCGGAGCGGTGGCCCTCGGAACCGACTTCCGCGACCTGTGGCTCCGCCGGGACGGCTGGGGGCACCTCCTGGGAGACGAGGGCAGCGGGGCGTGGATCGGGGCCGCGGGGCTCCGGGCCGCCATGCGCGCCCACGACGGCCGGGCGGGCGGATCGACGACATTGCTGGAGCTGCTGGCCGAGCGGTACGGCGAACCCTCCGGCCTTCCGGGGCGGCTCTACCCGCACGGCGACGTCGCCGGCCGGATGGCCGCCTTCGCACCGGACGTCGCCCGTGCCGCGCACCGCGGCGACCGCGTCGCGCTCGGCATCTGGCGACGGGCGGGCGAGCACCTCGCGGACACGGTGTGCGCGGCCCTCCCGCCGGGCGAGCCGCCGGTCGTCTCCTGGTGCGGGCAGCTCTTCTCCGCCGGGGACCTGCTGACCGGCCCCTTCCTGGACGCCGTGGCGGACACGGCGCCCGGGGCGGAGCTCGTACCGCCCGCGGGGTCGTCCCTCGACGGCGCCGCCGCCCTGGCCCGGCTGGCCCTGGAGAGACCCGACCGGCTTCCCGACGCCGCCCCCTTCATACGTTCCCTGACCCCGGAGTCCGATGCGATCCGCTCCCCGGACTCCTGCTGACCGACGCACCACCATCACAACGCAAGGACTGAACCACCGTGAAGACCAACCGTTTCGCCCTGATCGGCGCCGGCCTCTTCGGCGAACGGCACGCCCAGGCGTACAGCCGCTCCCCCTACGTCGACTTCGCCGCGGTCTGCGACATGCGCGCCGAGCGTGCCGAGGAGATCGCCACCACGTTCGGCGCGGGCCGGGCGACGACCGACTTCCGCGAGGTGCTCGCCGACCCCACGATCGACGCGGTCTCGATCGCCACCCCCGACCACCTGCACCGTGAGCTCGCGGTGGCCGCCGCTGAGGCGGGCAAGCACATACTCGTCGAGAAGCCGCTGGCCACCACCGTCGAGGACGCCATCGCGATCGACGACGCGGCGCGGGCCAACGGCGTGAAGCTGATGGTCGACTTCCACAACCGCGTCAACCCGATGATGCTCTCGGCCAAGCAGGCCATCGACCGGGGTGACATCGGCGCCCCCGCCTACGTCTACTCGCGTCTGAGCAACACCATGGCCGTAGCCACGGGAATGCTCTCCTGGGCGAGCCACTCCTCGGCCCTGTGGTTCCTGGCGAGCCACACCATCGACGCCGTCCGCTGGATGCTGAACGACGAGGTCGTGCGGGTGTACGCGGTCAGCCGCGACAAGATCCTCCGCGAGCGGGGCGTTCCGACCGCCGACTTCCACGCCGCGACCGTGGAGTTCGCGAGCGGCACCGTCGCCGTCTTCGAGTCCGCGTGGATCCTGCCGGACACCCACTCGACGGTGAAGGACCTCAAGCTGGAGATCCTGGGCGACAAGGGCGCCGTCAACATCGACGGTTCCCACAACCGCACCCTGGAGATCTACACCTCCGAGCGCAGCTCCTTCCCCGACCTGTACGCCCCGCCGACCGGCGAGCACCTGACCGGTTTCGTGCTGGACGCGATCGCGTACTTCGTCGACGCGGTCGTCTTCGACAAGCCCGTACTCGCGACCGGTGAGGACGGCATCGAGATCACCCGCATCCTGTGCGCGATCGAGGAGTCGGTGCGCACGCGCATGCCGGTCGACCTCAAGCCCCGCGCCTGACCGTTCCGGTGAACCCCGCCCACCCCGCCGTGGCCGGCCCGCGCGCCTTCCGCGCCTCCCGGACCACGCCGACGGGCGGACGGCACCACTTCCGGAACACGCGCCAACGGTGAAGTGACGGTCACGGGGCGGGCGGCGCCACGCCGCCCGCCCCGCCCACCGTCCTCCCAGACACAGAGAACCGAGATGCCTTCTCCCCACGCAGCACCCCTGACCGACGCGTCGCCCCTGACCACGCAGGAGCTCAGCTCCCTCGCCACCGAGCAGCACCGCGCCGACCGCGCGGACATCGACCTGCTCCCCACCCCGGACCTGGTCCGGCTCATGACCCGCGACGACGCGCGGGTGCCGGAGGCGGTGCACGCGGCGTCCGACGCCATCGCGCGGGCGGCCGACGTCGCCGCGGCACGGCTCGCCGAGGGCGGCCGGCTCATCTACATGGGCGCCGGTACCGCCGGACGCATCGGTGTCCTGGACGCCAGTGAGTGCGTGCCCACCTTCAACACCCGCCCCGGCCAGGTGGTCGGGCTGATCGCGGGCGGCCCCTCCGCCGTCACACTGCCCGTGGAGGGGGCGGAGGACGACGGGTCGACGGCCGTCGAGCACCTGGACGCGATCGGCCTCACCGAGCGGGACGTCGTCTGCGGGATCGCGGCGAGCGGACGCACGCCCTACGCGGTGGCGGGGGTGCGCCACGCGCGCGCCCTCGGCGCCGCCACCATCGGCGTCTCCTGCAGCCCGGACTCCGCGCTCGGCCGGGCGGCGGACATCGCGATCGAGGTGGTCGTGGGCGCCGAGTTCATCACCGGATCCACCCGGCTGAAGGCCGGCACGGCCCAGAAGCTCGTGGTCAACGCCCTGTCCACGGTGACGATGATCCGGCTGGGAAAGACGTACGGGAACCTGATGGTCGATCTCCAGGCCTCCAACGAGAAGCTGCGCAAGCGCTCGCACCACATCGTCTCCCTCGCCACCGGTGCGGACGCCGATGAGATCGACGTGGCACTGGAAGCCTCCGGTCACGAGGTCAAGACGGCCGTGCACATGCTGCTCGCCGGCACCACGGCCGAACAGGCGCGGACCGCCCTGCGGACCCACGACGGCTCCCTGCGCAAGGCGCTCGCCGAGCCCGCGCCCGCCTCCGCCTCCGCCTCCGCCTCCGCCCCACGATGAGCCCGCGGTCCCTGCCCGTCTACCGGCGCATCGCGGAGGTCCTGCGCCAAGACGTCCTCGACGGCCGGCTGCGGGAGGGATCGCTGCTCCCGTCCGAACGCGAGGTGTGCCGGCGTTTCCGCGTGGCGCGCGCGACCGCGCGTCACAGCCTGCACGTCCTCGTGCGGGAGGACCTCGCCGTGCCCGTCCAGGGCGTCGGTTACGTCGTCGCCGGGACGCACACCCCGACGGGTCCGGCGCCCGGCACCGGGTCTGTGCGGGTGCCCGTCGCCTTCCTCAACGCCGCGATCGAGATGCTGGAGGCGGACGCCGTGCCCGCGACGGCCTCCCGCGTGGCGACACTGCTGCGGGCAGCGGTGCACGCCGGGTAGGCCCGGTGACCGCGCAGGGCGCACGCCCCCGCCGGCCTGCTCGGCGTGCGTCCCTCGGGCCCACAGGGCACAGGGACCGCGAACCCCCTTCTCCCCTCTGCCGCTTGGCCCCTCTCCGGTCCGGGCGTCGGACCGGCCGACCGACCAGTACACCTGTTTCACCCCTTGCAAGGAGCCCTGTGCCCACCGCACCCGTCCAGCCGGCCTCGGGCATGTCCCTCGACACGCTTGCCGCTCTCAGATCCTCGCTCACCGAACCGGGGCGCTTCGACACGGGCGCCGCCCGCCGGGCGGCCGCGCACGACGCCTCCCACTACGCCCTGACGCCCGAGGCCGTGGTCAGCGCCGCCTCGGCGGAGGAGGTGGCGTCGCTCATCGCGGCCTGCCGTTCCGCCGGACTGCCGCTGACCCTGCGTTCCGGCGGCACCAGCCTCTCGGGCCAGGCGTCCGGACCGGGCGTCCTGGTGGACGTACGCACGCACTGGCGTGAGGCCGAGGTGCTCGACGAGGGCCGTCGCATCCGCGTGCAGCCCGGGATGACGCTTCGTCAGGCCAATGCCCGGCTGGCCCGTCACGGCCGCAGGCTCGGCCCCGACCCGGCGAGCGAGGGGGCGTGCACGGTCGGCGGGGTCGTCTCCAACAACTCCAGCGGCATGAACTGCGGGACGCAGGACAACTCCTACCGCACCGTGGAGTCCCTCCGCTTCGTCCTGCCCTCGGGCACCGTCGTCGACTCGGGGGCACCGGATGCCGACGCCCTGCTGCGCAGCCGCGAACCGGCCCTGTACGAAGGGCTGGTGCGCCTGCGGAACCGGGTGCGCGACAACACGGAGTCGCGACGCACGATCGAGCGGCTGTTCTCCATGAAGAACACCATGGGCTACGCCCTGAACGCCTTCCTGGACCACACGGCCCCGGTCGAGATCCTGGCGCGCCTCATGATCGGGAGCGAGGGAACGCTCGGGTTCATCGCGGAGGCCGTCTTCCGGACCGTGCCCGTACGCCCGCACACGGCGACGGGACTGCTGGTGCTCCCGTCCGTCGCGAGGGCCACCGACGCCCTTCCGGCACTCCAGGAGTGCGGGGTGCGCACCGCCGAACTGCTCGACGCCGCAGCCCTCCGCGTCTCCCAGCAGGGGCTGCGTCCCGAACCGGCGCTGGAGGGCCTGCGCGTCGACCGGCACGCCGCCCTGCTGGTCGAGTTCGCCGAGGACAGCGAGGAGGAGCTGGCGGAGCTGCTCGCGGCGGCGGCCCCGGTGCTCGACGCCATGCCCTCGGACCGGGGGGCAGCGCTCACCCGCTCGCAGAAGGAGCGGGCCGGACTGTGGCGTCTGCGCAAGGGGCTCTACACCGCCGTGGCGGGTGCCCGTCCCGCCGGCACCACGGCGCTCCTGGAGGACATCGTCGTCCCCATGCCCTCGCTGACGGCCACCTGCGAGAGCCTCGTGGAGCTGTTCGAGCGGCACGGCTACGAGGACGCGGTGATCTTCGGCCACGCCCGCGACGCCAACCTGCACTTCATGCTCACCCAGGGCTTCGACGAGGACACCGACGTCGAGCGGTACACGCGGTTCACCGACGACATGGTCGACCTGGTACTGGGGGCGGGCGGCTCGCTCAAGGCCGAGCACGGAACGGGCCGGGTGATGGCTCCGTACGTGCGCCGCCAGTACGGGGACGAACTCTTCGCCGTCATGCGGGAGATCAAGAACCTCTGCGACCCCGCCGGGGTGCTGAGTCCGGGGGTCGTCCTCGACGACGACCCGACCGCCCATCTGCGGCATCTCAAGATCGTGCCGCAGGTCGACGAGGACATCGACCGCTGCGTGGACTGCGGCTACTGCGAGCCCGTCTGTCCGAGCGCGGACGTCACGACCAGTCCCCGGCAGCGGATCGCCCTGCTGCGGGAGATGGCGCTCGCCGAAGCGGCGGGCGACGAGGCCCGACGCGCCGAGCTGGCCTCGGAGTTCGAGTACGCGGCTGTCGACAGCTGCGCCGCCGACAGCCTCTGCGTGACCGCCTGCCCCGTCTCCATCGACACCGGCGCGGTGATGAAGCGGCTGCGGGCCGACCGGCACGGCCCGCTGGCCCGGAAGGCCGGGCAGGCGGTGGCCCGTCACTGGGCGGGCGCGGCGACCGGGGTGCGGGCGGGCCTGTCCGTCGCCCACGCGCTGCCGGAACCACTGGTCCGCGGCGCCGCCGGTGCCGTACGCCGGCTCGGCGCGTCCGGCCTGGTACCCGCCTGGCCCGCCGACATGCCGAAGCCCGGCGGGCCGCGCCCCGGAGCCCGTGCTCCCGAGGGGGCCGAGGCGGTGTTCTTCGCGGCGTGCATCGGTTCGCTCTTCGCACCGGAGGGCGACGGAGAGGGCGTACCGGAGGGCGCGGCGGGCGCGTTCCTCGCGCTGTGCGACAGGGCGGGCGTGCGGGTCGCCGTCCCGGAGGGGCTGGACGGCCTGTGCTGCGGCACCCCCTGGCAGTCGAAGGGCTACGTCGACGGCCACCGGGCCATGGCGGAACGCACCCTGGCGGTGCTGTGGGAGGCGACCGACGGCGGCTGTCTGCCGGTCGTCTGCGACGCCTCGTCCTGCACCCACGGGCTGACCCAGCTGCTCGATGCCCTGCCGCCCGAGGAACGCGGACGGTATGCGCCGCTGCGCTTCACGGACAGCGTGCGGTTCGCCGTCGAGCGGCTCCTCCCGAATCTTCCGGAACCCCGGAAACTGGCGTCCCTCGCGCTGCACCCGACGTGCTCGACGGTGCACCTGGGCATCGACGACGACCTGGCGGCGATCGGCCGGGCGGTCGCCGAACGCGCGGACGTCCCCGACAGCTGGGGCTGCTGCGCCTTCGCCGGTGACCGCGGTCTGCTCCACCCCGAGGTCACCGCGTCGGCGACGGCGGCCCAGGCGGCGGAGGTCGTGGCCGGGGAGTACGAGGCGCACGCCTCGTGCAACCGGACCTGCGAGATGGGTATGACCCGCGCGACCGGCCGGCCCTACCGCCACGTCCTGGAACTCCTGGAGGAGGCGACCAGGCCGGAGATGTGACCGGATCGGGTCAGGCCCCGCGGGCCCGTACGGCGTGGGCGTGTCCCCGCGCCTCGTACGGGCCCGCAGGCATGAGTGGGCCGCTTCGGGATACCCGTACTCCTGACAGAGGAGGCACAGATGCCGCTCACCTTCCGCAAGAGCTTCCAGATCCTTCCGGGCGTCCGGCTCAACATCAACCGGCGCTCGTGGTCCGTGACGACCGGTGGCCGGCACGGCCCGAAGCGGACCCACAGCTCCACCGGCCGGCGCACCACCTCGATGGACCTGCCCGGTCCGTTCGGATGGCGTAAGACGACCAGGCGCAGCCGGCGTAGTTGAGTCACCCGATCGGCGGAGCCCCGCACGCCGGGCCGCCGGGTGCGCCCGAAGCTTCAAACAGGCGCTCTCGGCCGCCCGGCACCGGCTTGTTACGGGACTCGCACACCCCCGGCACGATCTTCATCTCATATCTGAGATAGCGTGCAGGCATGGAAGACGACTACCTCGCCCGTATCGGCAAGCTCATCCGTGACGCCCGTCAGCACCGGGGCTGGACACAGAGCCAGCTGGCCGAGGCGCTCGCCACGAGCCAGAGCGCGGTCAACCGCATCGAGCGCGGCAACCAGAACATCAGCCTTGAGATGATCGCACGCATCGGTGAAGCTCTCGACAGCGAGATCGTGTCCCTCGGGTACTCCGGGCCCATGCACCTGCGGGTGGTCGGCGGACGCCGGCTCTCCGGCTCCATCGACGTCAAGACGAGCAAGAACGCCTGCGTCGCCCTCCTCTGCGGCTCCCTGCTCAACAAGGGCCGTACGGTGCTCCGCCGGGTCGCCCGCATCGAGGAGGTCTTCCGCCTGCTGGAGGTCCTCAACTCCATCGGCGTCCGCACCCGCTGGATCAACGACGGCGCCGACCTCGAGATCGTCCCGCCCGCCGAGCTGGATCTCGCGTCCATCGACGCCGACGCCGCGCGCCGGACCCGCTCCATCATCATGTTCCTCGGCCCGCTGCTGCACCGCATGGACCGTTTCACACTGCCGTACGCCGGCGGCTGCGACCTCGGCACCCGCACCATCGAGCCGCACATGATCGCTCTGCGCCGCTTCGGTCTCGAGATCGCGGCGACCGACGGGCTGTACCACGCGCAGGTCGACCGCGAGGTCCGCCCCGGCCGCCCGATCGTCCTGACCGAGCGCGGCGACACGGTGACCGAGAACGCCCTGCTCGCCGCCGCCCGGCACGACGGCAAGACCGTCATCCGCAACGCGTCCTCCAACTACATGGTCCAGGACCTGTGCTTCTTCCTGGAGGCCCTGGGCGTACGCGTCGACGGCGTCGGCACGACGACCCTCACGGTGCACGGCGTCCCGGAGATCGACGTCGACGTCGACTACTCCCCCTCGGAGGACCCGGTCGAGGCGATGAGCCTGCTGGCCGCCGCCGTGGTGACGGAGTCGGAGCTGACGATCCGTCGCGTCCCGATCGAGTTCCTGGAGATCGAGCTCGCGGTCCTGGAGGAGATGGGCGTCGACTGCGACCGCACCGCCGAGTACGCCGCCGACAACGGCCGCACCCGGCTCGTGGACCTCACGGTCCGGCCCTCCAAGCTGGAGGCGCCGATCGACAAGATCCACCCGATGCCCTTCCCGGGCCTGAACATCGACAACGTGCCGTTCTTCGCGGCCATCGCGGCCTCGGCCCACGGCCAGACCCTCATCCACGACTGGGTCTACGACAACCGCGCCATCTACCTCACCGACCTCAACCGCCTCGGCGGCCGCCTCCAACTCCTGGACCCGCACCGCGTCCTGGTCGAGGGCCCCACCCGCTGGCGCGCCGCCGAGATGATGTGCCCGCCGGCACTGCGCCCGGCGGTGGTGGTCCTGCTGGCGATGATGGCGGCGGAGGGGACGTCGGTGCTGCGCAACGTGTATGTGATCAACCGCGGTTACGAGGAGCTCGCGGAGCGGCTGAACTCGGTGGGGGCGCAGATCGAGATCTTCCGGGACATCTGAGGGTCCTCGGAAAAGGCGCCGCCATACCCCTTCCGACCTGCATAAACGCGAGGCAGGAGGGGGCGTGGCGGCGCCTCTTTTCTGGGACTTCCGGTCGGAACCGAAGGCCGCCCGCGTTCACTTCGGACGTCGGCTCGCATCTCAGGACCCGCCGCTCCCCCGGTCGCCATAGTGGGGTCATGCCCTCCAACCCACAGCGCCCCGCACCCGCGCCGAGCGGCCTCTCGGACGCGGCCGCTGAGGATCTGTGCCGTCGTCGATGTCCGCGCGGCGCATCCACTTCCACAGCGTCATCGCGTGGACGCCGAAGTCGGCAGCCACCTGCTCGACAGTGACACCCGGACCACGATTCCTCGCGACCCGCACGACGTCCTCGCGGAACTCTTGGGGACAGGGCTTGGGCACAGCAGCATCGTTCCCACCTGCCTGACGAGGCAGGCCAGTTCAGATGTCACCCTTGCGTGCGGCAGACCCGGGAAGGTGGCGAACCGACCCTGGAGAATCGGAGATCCACTGCATAGTCTCCGACAAGCCCAATATTCATGGCTTGTCCACTCACTTCGGAGTCCCCGTGGCTATGCACGAGCATGAAGTCGACCGTCGCACCCTGTTCCGGGTCGGCCTTGGCACCGCAGTCGCTGCTGTCGTCGGCACGGAGGTGGCGTTCCCGGCCGCTGCCGGTGCGGCCCCCTCGCCGCAGTTCCCCTGGATCATCGACTGCGACAGCTGGGGTGCGCGGCCGCCGGTCAGTCCGGTCCAGATCGGCAGCAACACCACCAACAAGATCATCCTGCACCACATGGCGTTCCCCAATGTCACTGACTACTCCCGCGAGCACGCCATGCAGTTGGCGCGTGACTGCCAGGACCTTCACATGGACACCAATGGCTGGGCGGACACCGGCCAGCACTTCACCGTCAGCCGTGGCGGCCATGTCCTCGAGGGTCGCCACCGCAGCCTGGAGACCCTCGTCACCGGCGAGCACCAGGTGACCGCCGCCCACTGCCCGGGAGAGAACGGCAACGCCATCGGGATCGAGAACGAGGGCACCTACACCACCGAGACCCCGCCGGCGGCGCTGGTGGACTCGCTGGTGGAACTGTGTACCGCGGTGTGCAGGCAGTTCGACCTGAATGCGTGGGACATCTTCGGCCACTGGGACTTCCGCCTGGGCACCGACTGCCCAGGTGTCGCGTTCTACCGGCTTTTCCCCGGGATCCGCCGGCGAGTGATGCAGTCCATGAACGTATCGCCCGCCGCCGCACCCGCACGGCGCTGGCCGGACATCTGGCGGTTCGTCGACAGTCAGGTGGTACGGGTCGCCCAGTACCTGCTGGTGAACGCCGGTTACAGCGACCTGCCCATCGACGGTGTGTTCAGTACCGACATGAACGAGGTCGTCGCCGACTTCCAGACCAGTCGGGGCATCGCCGTCACGCCTGACGCCACCTTCGACACCCCCACCTGGGAAGCGCTGGCCCCCACTCTGGACAAGGGCGCCTCCGGACTTCCCGTTCAGGCCGTGCAGTATCTGCTCGCCATCAAGGGCTATGCGGACACCGTCAGCATCACGGGCGCCTACGACCACAGCACCAAGAAGGCCGTGCAGGACATGCAGCGTCTGCACAACCTGCACCCCAACGGCAAGATCGACCTCAGCACATGGTGCGCGCTGGTCGGCGGAACCGTCCGCGAGACCCTCACCCGCTGAGCGCTCTCCGGCCCGGCCGGCGGGTGGGATGCCTGTCGCGGGAACCGGCTCCAAGGTCCGCGTCGCGGTCCGGAGCGCCTGCACCAGGGTCGGCTTGTGCGACAACCGCGCAAGATGATCTTCGAGAGGCTGTCTGAGCAGCCTCGGACAGAACGCCGATCCCCTCCTGACCCGCATCTACGCGAGTCAGGAGGGGATTCGTCGGCATCTGTGGGACTCCTCCGGGACGTTGGGTCGGGATCACCGAATCCGACCCAGCGCCTGAGGCCGTTACCGCCACGTCCCATCAGACCGTACCCCCAGCACAACGGGCGGTTCGGGCCGCGCTGGCAGGACGTGGTACTTTCCGGACGCCAGTCGAACTCGTGAGCGTAGAGGTACACGTGCACGGGTCAGGGAATCCGGTGAGAGACCGGAACTGACGCGCAGCGGTAAGGGTGACAGGCGGGACAGAAGCCACTGGATGCAGGCCACGGCCGGGTCCGGGAAGGCGTTCCGCCGGGGTGATCCCGAGTCCGAAGACCTGCTGGCGACCTGATCGTCCGCACGGACCCCGCGTATGGGTCTGACGCCTAGGAAGCCGCCACCGTGCACCTGTCACGTCCCACCCGCTGTTCCGTCCTGCTCCTGACCGGGGCCCTGCTGCTTACCGCGTGCGGTTCCGGCTCCGGCTCCTCCGCCAAACCCGCAGGCACCGGGAGCCAGGGCGTGACCTTCGACAACTGCGGGCGGAAGGTGACGGTCGAGGACGCGCCGAAGCGGGCCGTGTCGCTGAACCAGGGCACCACCGAGATCCTGCTCTCCCTCGGTCTGGCAGACCGCATGGTGGGCACGGCCACCTGGACCGATCCAGTCATGAAGGGACTGGAGAAGGGCGACGGCGAGGTGCCCCGGCTCGCCGACAACCAGCCGTCGTTCGAGAAGGTCCTGGCCACCGAACCGGACTTCGTGGCGTCCTCCTTCGCCTCCACCCTGGGCAAGGGCGGAGTGGCACCGCGCGAGAAGTTCGAGGAGCTCGGCGTGCCGACGTATCTGTCGCCCGCCGACTGCGAGGGCAAGGACAACAGCGGTGATGGCGACGGCGCACGGACGAAGCCGCTGACCATGGAGACGGTCTACCGTGAGGTGCGGGAACTGGCCCGGGTCTTCCGGGTGGAGGATCGGGGTGAGCAGTTGGTCGAACGGCTGAAGAGCCGGGTGACCAAGGCCACGTCCGGGATCCGCGCCGAGGACACCACTGTCCTGTACTGGTTCGCGAACCAGGAGTCCCCCTACATGGCGGGCTGCTGCGGCGCGCCCGGCATCATCACCAACACGCTCGGTGCGAAGAACGTCTTCGACGACACCAAGCAGGAATGGCCCCAGATCAACTGGGAGACCGTCGCCGACCGCGACCCCGACGTACTCGTCATCGGCGACCTCACCCGCAAGTCGCAGACCGCCGAGTCGGCGGCCAAGAAGATCGCGTTCCTGGAGTCGAATCCGGCGACGAAGAACATGAAGGCGGTGAAGGACAAGCGGTACGTGCTGCTCAGCGGGCAGGCCATGAACCCGACGATCCGTACGGTCGAGGGCGTGGAGAAGGTGGCCGCTGCGATGCGCGCGTACGGGCTCGGCGGATGACCACCGCCCTGCGGTCCTCCCCCGTCCGCCCGACTCGGGGCGGCGCCGCCGGGGTGCTGCGCCTCGTGGCCGGCCTGTCCGGTGGGCTGGCGGTGCTCGCCGTGTCCGTCGCCGTGGCCATCACCATCGGCCCGGCGGACATCGGCGTGGGCGACGTCTGGTCGGTGGTCGCCTCCCGTCTGGGCTGGGGCGCGACGGAGTTGACTCCGATCCGCGAGGGCATCGTCTGGAACCTGCGGCTGCCGCGTACCCTGCTCGCCGCGGTGTGCGGCGCCGGACTCGCGGTGTGCGGCGCGGTGATGCAGTCACTGCTGCGCAACCCCCTCGCCGACCCCTTCGTCCTGGGGGTCTCCTCGGGGGCGTCGACCGGCGCCGTCACCGTGATCGTCCTCGGTGCCGGCGGCGGTGTCCTGTCCGTCTCCGGCGGCGCGTTCCTGGGTGCGGTCGGTTCGTTCGCGCTGGTGCTGCTGCTCAGCCACACACTCGGAGGGACGACGGACCGGGTGGTGCTGTCCGGGGTGGCGGCCATGCAGTTGTTCTCCGCTCTGACCTCGTTCGTGGTGACGACGGCGGCCGACGCGGAGACCACCCGGGGCGTGCTGTTCTGGCTGCTCGGCTCGCTCAGCGGGGCCGGCTGGACCGAGGTGGGACTGTGCGCGGCCGTCCTGGCGCTCGCCCTTGTGGTGTGCCTGGGCCATGCCCGCACCCTGGATGCCTTCGCCTTCGGACAGGACGCCGCGGCCACGCTCGGGGTCGCGGTGGCCCGTACCCGGCTGGTGCTGCTGTGCGTGACCGCACTGCTGACCGCCGCTCTGGTCAGCTCCGCGGGGGCGATCGGCTTCGTCGGCCTGGTCCTGCCGCACGCCGCCCGCGCCCTCGTCGGCCCGGGGCACGCCCGACTGCTTCCGGTCACCGCTCTCGCCGGGGCGGTGTTCCTGGTCTGGGCCGACACCCTGGCCCGTAACGTCCTCGATCCCCAGGAGGTGCCGGTGGGCGTGGTGACCTCACTGGTCGGCGTCCCGGCCTTCGTCCTGGTCCTGTACCGCACGAGGAGGATGCGATGACGGCCCGCGCACCAGGGCGGAACGACGGTGTCCACACGCCGGGGCGAGCACCGACGACCGCCCGGCCGACACCCGAGGACGTGTCGTGCGCCGGGCCGCCCGCCCTCGCCGCCGACCACGTGAGCCGCTCCATCGACGGGCGGCTGATCCTCGACGGCGTCAGCCTCGTTCCCCGCCCCGGCTCCGTGACCGGTCTGCTCGGCCCCAACGGCTCGGGGAAGTCGACACTGCTGCGGCTGCTGGCGGGCGTCCTCACCCCCGCCTCCGGCGTCGTCACCCTCGACGGGCGCCCACTCGGCAGCTGGGGCCGCCGCGCCGTGGCCCGGCGCGTGGCCGTCGTCGAGCAGCACGCCGACACCCTCGTCGAGCTGACCGTCCTCGACGTCGTACGCCTCGGACGCATCCCGCACCGCCGCGCCTGGACTCCCGCCACCCCGTCGGATGAGGAGGCCGTACGCACCGCCCTGGGACGCACCGGTCTCACCGACCGCGCGGACCAGCCCTGGCACACACTGTCCGGCGGCGAACGCCAACGCGTGCAGATCGCCCGCGCCCTGGCCCAGGAACCGCGCGAGCTGCTCCTGGACGAGCCCACCAACCACCTCGACATCCAGCACCAGCTCGACCTGCTGAACCTGATCGCCGAACTGCCCGTCACCAGCATCGTCGCCCTGCACGACCTCAACCTGGCCGCCATGTACTGCGACCAGGTCGTCGTCCTCAAAGACGGCCGGGTGATCGCCGCCGGCACTCCGGACGACACGCTGACCGAGCCCCTGATCGCCGACGTCTACGGCGTGCGCGCCGAGGTGACCCGCCCCGGCCCCGGCGACCGGCCCCACATCCGCTTCCTGGGCACGGTGGCCGGGAACTGACGGCAGGCCACCACCCGCGCCGCGTTCGGGAGCATCGGCGACTCGTCCTTCACCGCCGCGACCCGGGGCACGACCGTGAGTGCGGAAGACACGATCACCGCGCGATGAGGCATCTGCCGGAGTCGTAGGGTCGCGGTATGCGCATCGTCTCCCTGCTGCCTGCCGCGACCGACATCGTCGCCGAACTCGGTCTGTCCGCACAGCTCGTCGGCCGCACCCACGAATGCGACTGGCCACCGAGGGACGTCGCGTCCGTCCCTGTGGTCACCGGCGCCGACCTGGACCAGGAGCGGCTAACCAGCCGGGAGATCTCCGACGCCGTCGGCGGATCGGCACACTCCGGATCCTCGCTCTACACCCTGGACACCGAGGCACTCTCGGCGCTGCGCCCCGAGGTCGTCCTCACCCAGGACCTGTGCGACGTGTGCGCCGTCTCCTACACGGAGGTCAGCCGGACCGTCCGCCTCCTCGACGCCGACACCCGCGTGCTGAGCCTGGAGCCCCGCACGCTGGGCGACGTGCTGGACTGCCTGGTCACGGTCGGAGACCTGCTCGGCGTGCGGAAACATGCCGAACAGCGCCGGGCCGAGCTCTCCGCCCGCCTCGACAGGGTGCGCGCGGCGGTCGCGGGCCGTGCCCGTCCGCGGGTGGTGGCGATCGAGTGGCTGGATCCGCTGTGGCCCGCCGGACACTGGGTGCCCGAGCAGATCACGGTGGCCGGCGGCGAACCGCTCCTCGCCTCGCCCGGCGAGCACACCAAGCCGATGACGTGGGAGGCAGTACGCTCCGCCCGCCCGGACGTGGTGCTCCTACTGCCCTGCGGTTTCCCGCCGGAACGGACCCTGCGGGAGCGGGAACTGCTCACCGGCCTGCCCGGATGGCGGGACCTCCCGGCCGTGGGCGCCGATCGGGTGTGGGTCCTGGACGGCCCGTCCTACTTCAACCGTCCAGGACCCCGGGTGGTGCGTGGGGCGGAGGTGTTGGCTCACGTCCTGCACGGCGTGCGTGCCGATGAGCCGGTCACGCCCGCCGAGGCCCGCCGTCTGTGAGGCGGAAGTGTCAGAACGCAGTCCAGGTGAACGCCACCCGGTCACCCGCGTTCAGCTTGAACTGGCACCCACCGACCGGGGTGGACGTACCCGTTGACGGAGATGTTCCAGTACGCCACCCCGCCACCGCTGACGTTCTTGATCGTGTCGACCGAGTAGTCGTCGAACCCGCGACAAGATGACGCATGCCCTGCGACACCTGTGCGCGTCGATGATGACCACCAGCGGGGTAGACGTGCACACGCTCGCGGACCGGCTCGGACGCGCCGATCCAGCGTTCACTCTCCGTAAGTACGCGCGCCGGGTCGCGGAAGCCGGGTCCGGGATCCGCATCGCGGTCCGGAGCGCCTGTACGAGGACG
The DNA here is from genome assembly GCF_043199535.1 of Streptomyces sp. NPDC048590. Taxonomy (NCBI): domain Bacteria; kingdom Bacillati; phylum Actinomycetota; class Actinomycetes; order Kitasatosporales; family Streptomycetaceae; genus Streptomyces; species Streptomyces sp. NPDC048590. The sequence continues at coordinate 35,089 of NZ_JBICWC010000016.1, forward strand.
TCCGAAAGTTTCGAGTTGCCGAAAGTTTCGACGAGGCTGATCGTGCCGCATTCCGACCCTCCTCCCCCAAGGCGCCTCTTGTGCCCGCATTGAACAGTGAGGAAGAGATCCACGATGACACCCGAGTTTCGGAAATGTTACGGAAACCGTTGACAACTTACGTGCCAGGCTCGACTGTTGTGTCGCTCCCCGGCCGTGCACGGATACGCACGACCGGACTGTGCCACCTCACCTCATCGATGGACGCCGACGCATGTGCTCGGCGCGCCCTCGGTCACAGACCGTGCCTTTCGCGAGGAGGAAACAACGCATGAGCGACATCGTCCCCAACTCCGAACCACGTCAGGTCAGTCGCAGGAAACTCGTCTTCGGCGGTGCCGGGGCGCTGATGGCGGCCGGGACAGCGGGTCTGTTGCTGCCCGGAACAGCGCGCGCCGCAACGGTCCTGACGAGCAACTCGACCGGTACGCACAACGGCTACTACTACTCCTTCTGGACCGACGCCCCGGGCTCCGTCAGCATGACCCTGTCGGACACCGCCGGCTCGTACAGCAGTCAGTGGAGCAACACCAACAACTGGGTCGGCGGCCTCGGCTGGAGCAACGGCAGCAGACGGGCCGTCACCTACTCCGGCTCGTTCAACCCCGGTAGCAACGGCTACCTGGCGCTGTACGGATGGACCGCGAACCCGCTGGTCGAGTACTACATCGTGGAGAACTTCGGCCCGTACAACCCCGGGTCCGGCGGCACGAGGCGGGGCTCGGTCACCGACGGTGGCGGGACGTACGACATCTACGAGTCCACCAGGACCAACCAGCCCTCCGTGGAAGGCACCAAGACCTTCCAGCAGTACTGGAGCATCCGGCAGAGCAAGCGCAGCAGCGGCACCATCAACACCGGCACGCACTTCGACGCCTGGGAAGCGGCCGGAATGCCCATGGGGTCGTTCAACTACTACATGATCATGGCGACGGAGGGCTACCAGAGCACCGGAAGCTCCAGTGTCAGCCTGGGCGGTGGCGGTACCACACCGCCGCCCACCACGCCTCCTCCCACCACGCCTCCTCCCACGGGGACCGGCGCCTGCACCGCCACATACCGCACCACCAACTCCTGGAGCAACGGCTTCAACGGTGAGGTGACCATCAAGGCCGGCAGCGGCGGCATCACGAACTGGAAGGTGCCCGTGACGCTGGCGTCCGGCCAGACGGTCACCTCGCTCTGGAACGGCACCTCGAGCCGGAGCGGAAACGTTCTGACGGTGACCCCGGCCAGCCACAACCGCACGCTGGGCGCCGGCCAGTCGACGTCGTTCGGCTTCACCGTGAGCGGACCCAGCAGCCCGTCCCCGTCGGTCGGCAGCTGCAGCGCGGGCTGACCCGGCCGTCCCGCGCACTCGCCCACCCTGCGGTGCGGTGTCCCCCGGGCACCGCACCGTCGGCCGGCGAGGCGGTGGGAGTCGATGGCGGTCGCAATGATGGTCCCGTTGCAGGTCAAGCGGTCGACGATGGCCGTGCGGATACGGGGATCGCCGCCCGCCACGTCACGCCGAGCTCGCGCTCAGGCTCCCGCATCGACATGCCGCACGGTGGTCAACGTCGGATCGCCGCGGTTCGGCGGGCAGAAGAGCGCTTGTCGGCCGTCTCCGCCGGGTCCGGGGTCAGTGGCGCCCTGGCACCCGCCGCACCTCGAAGTCGCTGATGCGGAAGTGGCTCCAGGTCGTACGGAAGGCGAAGTGGCCGCCGGTGTACGGCTGGGGGTCGCGGTAGTCGAAGACCAGACTGCCGTTGTTCCACCAGCGCACGGTGGAGCCGTCCGAGACGATGCGTACCCGGTTGGGCTCGTTCGCGGTGAGCAGGGGCCGGGTGTAGTCGTACACCAAGGGGCGGTTGCCCGGCTCCCCGACGTACCGGCGCAGCCGGGTGGTGGTGTTCGTGTTGGCGCCGTACCCCGCGTAGTAGGTCCGCAGGTGGTCGTACTCGGCCAGCGCACCTCCGCGCTCGGTGGCGAAGAGGTCGTGGGGGGATCGGGCGTCGGTCGCGTTCCAGAAGTTGTTGAGGTCGGAGACGCGGTCCCAGGCGCCTCCTGCCGACACCGCGGTGGCGGTGTACGACAGGATGTAGGGGCCGGTCAGGCGCTGCCTGAACCAGACCGTGGCACCTGCGGGGACGTTGATGTCGAGCACCCCGCGCGAGGCGGTGACCTCCCCGCCCTGCTCCAGCTCCACGGCCCACCGCCGCAGGCCGTGGCGGAAGTCGTCGGCCGCGATGAGGCGTCCGCGGTGCGGATGCGCGGAGGCGGAGGCCACGGGCAGCAGCGCGCTGATGACGGTGCCGGCGGCGAGCACTCCGAAGGCGCGTCTGCCGGTGGTGGGTGTGTTCGCCGGAATGGACACGGGGCTCCTTGATACGCGTGTGGCGGGTGGGCTGACCTGACCCTGCCTCACAGCGGATCACTTTCCCGGAATCCAAAGGAAGTTGCCATCTGATCGCAATGTTTCAAACAGGAGGTGGCACGGGTGTCGAACGTGTCGTGTGCGCTGCGGTCGGCCGGGGCGGCCTCCGCGCCGGATGCGCAGGACCACCTCTCACTCGCCCCCATCTGCCGCCACGACCACGCTGCTGCGGTACTCGACCGGCCGTGCACGGTGAAAGTCCAGGTGAGCGCGGGTGCGGACCTGGCCCTTCTCCCCGTGTGCCGCAGTGCGTCGGCATGGCCGAACCCTTCACCGCTGGGCGACTGGTCGAGGACGGACAGCCGGACGCGGAGTGGGGATTCCATGGTCACTTGCCCTCTTCGCCGTCGCCATCGTCGCCGTCGCCATCGCCGGGGACGGTGGTCGGGTGGTGAAGGGCGGGGACGATGCGCCAGTCGCGCTGGAAGACGAGGTTGTGCAGGTCTGCGGCGACGATGGCGCGCAGCGTGGGGATCAGTTCCTCGGCCTGGTCGGGGGTGAAGACGTTCAGCGGCCACTCCTCGACGGTGGCGCCGCGCAGGTGGGGGTGGTGGAAGCCGGCCCCGTAGTGGGCGTGGAGAGTCATGGGAGCGATGCCGGTGAGGCGTTGTTCGGGCCACAGCAGGTGCCAGGTCGCGTGGCTTCCCCCGTCGGCGTCACGCAGCGGACCGGTGGCCCTGACCGTGCCTGTGCCCATCAGAAGGTGCTCGTTGAACTCGCCGAGCACCTGACGGACGGGACGGTCGAGCAGCTCGGTGGCTTCGCGGAACGCGGCCTCCTTCTCGGAGCGGGCGGTGTGCCCGCCGTGCGTCCCTTCCCGGAGGTCTGTGAGGTGGCGGACCAGGGCCTCCATCGGAGCGGGCATGGCGGTGTGTGCGTTCGCGTGGATACTCATGAGAAGACGTCCTCTACGTGAGTGGGCAGGGTGCGCAGAGCGCCGGCAAGGTGGCGGAGCAGCTGGCTGCCGGGCAGCAGGACATCCCCGTGTTCCGGTCCGGAAGGCTGGAACAGACCGACCGGCACGTGTGCGGCACGCAGCAGACGGGCGTAGCGCTCGGCGTCGCCGGCCACCGGGTCCGTGCGTCCGGCGGCGAGGAGGGCTGGAGCGAGTCCGTCGAGGGAATCCGCCTCGAACGGAGTGCTGTGCAGTCGTGTTCCGTCGCCGGCCGAAGGGGGCGTCGGGCCTGCGCCGCGCCAGAGGCGCCAGGCGCGGCGCAGGTCCGCGGCCGCGGGAAAGGCGGCTGTGTCGCGTCGGTAGGAGGCGGCCGTGCAAGCTGGGTCCAGGGGCGGATAGGCGAGGACCTGTGCGGCGAGGGGCCGGCCGCGTTCCCTCGAGGCAAGTGCGGCGCAGGCCGCGAGGGTGCCTCCCGCACTGTCTCCGCCGACCGGCACCCGCGTTCCGTCCGCCTGGGTGCGGGCCCAGTCCAGGGCGGTCAGTACGTCCAGCAGGGCCGCCGGATGGCGGTGCGCGGGCGCGAGCCGGTAGTCCACGCTGACCACCGTCCATCCGGAGAGCGCGGCGAGAGACGCGGTGGTCCCGTGCCAGTCGGCGGCGGAACCGTACTGCCAGCTCCCGCCGTGCGCCCACACGAGCCAGCCGGCCGACGGCGCCCGGGTGGAAGTGTCGGGCCGGTAGACGCGTACCGGGACTGCTTCCGATGCGGTGAGGGTGCGCGTTTCCCATTCGACGGAGAGGCTGGCGACGGCGTGCCGGGAAGCCACGGTCGGTCCTTTCGTTCGGCGTGGAGGATGGGGCGGGCGGCCTGGGCTTGGCCACCCGCCCGGCTTGACGGGTTGCACCGCGTGCGGCGGATCAGGCGCGGGCCGCGGTCCGCTTGGCCCGCAGGAAGACCACGGCGATCAGGACGCCGAGCAGGACCAGGGCGGCGTTGGCGGCGATCGCGATCGTCACGCCCCGCAGGACCGCGCCGGCGGTGACGACGCCCGCGGTGGCGGCGGTGACGACTGTGGACATGATCGGAGTGCCCATGGTGATACCGACCTGCTGGGACATGGTGGCCAGACCGGTCGCCAGGCCCTGTTCCCGGTCGGGCAGGCCGGAGGTGGCTGTGACCATGAAGCCGACGATGACGAGCATGTTGCCCACCCCGCCCAGGAAGGTGGCGGGCAGCAGCAGCGCCATCGAGGCCGTCGTGCTGGTGCCCAGGAAGAGCAGGGCCGCGGTGAAGACGGTCTGGATGATCCCCCCGGCGACGAGGGTTGTCAGGGTGGAGGTGCGGGCGATGATCCTCGGGGCGAGTACACCGCCGAGTACGGTTCCGATCCCGAGGACGCCGAAGGAGAGTCCGGCCTGCAGCGGAGTGAAGCCGAGGGTCTTCTGCAGGTAGAGGGTCAGCAGGTAGACCAGCGAGGTCTCGGTGACGAAGGCCAGGAGCCCGGCGATGTTGCCCCACGCCACGGTGGGTCGCCGCAGCACACTCAGCGGGACAAGCGGCTGGTCGGCCTTGCGCTCGACGAAGTAGAAGACGACCAGCAGCACGACACCGGCGAGCAGGCCGGTCAGGGTGTGGGCGTTGCCCCAGCCGTGCTCACCGGCCTGGGTGAGGCCGTAGACGATGCCGAGCAGGCCCAGAGTGACCGAGAGGGCGCCGGGCAGGTCCAGCTTCGGCCGCACCGCGGGCCGGGATTCCTTGATGACGGCGGGTGCGACGAGCAGGACCGCGAGGGCGACGGGGACGTTGATGAAGAACGCCCAGCGCCAGGAGAGCAGGTCGGTCAGGACACCGCCGAGGATCGCGCCGGCGGTGAACCCGGCCGACATCAGCGCCCCGTTCAGTCCCAGCGCCTTCTGCCGCAGTGGGCCCTCGGGGAAGGAGGTGATCAGCAGGGACAAGCCGGCGGGCGTGACGGCCGCGGTGGCGAGGCCCTGGAAGACCCGCGCGATGAGCAGCACCTCCGGGCTCGTGGCCAGTCCGCCGGCCAGAGAAGCGGCGCCGAGAACGCCGAGGCCGACCAGGAAGGTGCGCTTACGGCCGATCAGGTCGCCGAGCCGGCCGAAGAAGAGTGTGAAGCCGGCTGCGGCCAGCGCGAAGGAGGTGGCGATCCACTGCAGGTTCGACAGCGAGAAGCCCAGGCCCTCGCCGACCACGGGCAGTGCGACGTTCAGGATCGAGAAGTCGACGGCGAGCATGAACTGGGCGACCAGCAGCACCGCCATGACGACCTTCAGGCGGCCGGTCAGCTGCTGCGGGAAGTCTGGTGCTGCGGGCGACTGGGCGGTGGACCGCGGTGCCGCATCAGTAGTGGACATGACTGACGAATCCTTTCGACGTCGCGCCCCTTCGGCACACCCGCACGGGACGGGCAGAGAAGCGAGGGGCGCAGCAAGGGAGCAATGGAGGGGTTACTAACGGGTCCAGCGTTCCGTTACGCCAAGACAGTAGCACCCTGGAGCGCCGTAAGGGAACCGCAGTGCCGATAGGATGGTCTTGGCATCATGAACGCCAGAGACAGAAGGAGGCCGCCATGCCCGCAACCCCCACCCCGGGATCCGTCCGCCCCGGTGGGCGCACCGCCCGCGTCCGCGAGGCCGTCCTGCGGACGGCGGGCGACGTCCTGGTCGAAGAAGGCTTCGCCGCACTGGATCTGGCGGAGGTCGCCCGCCGCTCCGGCGTCGGCAAGACGACCGTCTACCGCCGCTGGGGAACGCCGGGGGCAATGGCGGCGGACCTGCTGGAGGACATGGCGGCCCAGTCCCTGCCCCGCGCGGAGACCGGCTCCGTCACCGAGGATCTGCGGGCCAACGCCCGCTTGGTCGTGAAGACCCTCAACGACCCCCGGCAGGGCCGCCTGTTCAAGGCCCTGATCGCCGCGTCGCTGTGCGACGAGCAGGCCGCCCAGGCCCTTCACCGCTTCTACGCCGTCCGTATCGCCGAGTGGGCCGGCTGCGTCACCGACGCCGTCGCCCGGGGCGAACTACCCGAAGGGACGGACCCGCACCGCGTCATCGCCGCCGTCTCCGCTCCGCTGTACTACGCCCTGCTGAATACCGGCCACCCCCTCACAGACACCGACGCCGACCACGCCGCCGCGTCCGCAATCGCCGCAGCCCGCGCCGAGACCTGACCCACCAGGGCGCCGGAGGACTACCTGCAGCACCTCGTGGCCGAGTCCGGAGACGCCGCCCGCCCATGCCCGGCGGGTCCCTTTCCATCACCGCGGCGGGTACTCACTTCGCCACCATGCTGGAGGGGTGGCGTTGCTACGAGATCGGCCTTGCGGCCGGCATCGGCGTCGCCTGTCCGCACCTGCGTCACCTGGTGATTTCCCGGACCCTGACCGAAAGCCCGGACCAGGCCGTCGAATTGCGGGTGCTCCGACCGGGAAGGTTCGCCGGGACGGTCGTCCGGGCATATGGACGCCGTGAACGTGCCCGGATCCGCAGCGAGAAGGGCATCCGCCGGGGCGGCAGGCCCCTCCGAGTCGCTTCTTGGTCCAGCCCGGCGAAAGCCCATGCGTCTCGCAGCGCTAGTGCCGCATCAGACAACGTTCGCCCCGTTGTCGGCCGGCGGTGTCAGCCCATGCTGAGTGGCGCGGTTTACTCGGCCTCGAGCTGGTGGTCCGCCCAGACGTAGCTTTCGGGCAGCAAGTCGGTGATCAGGACGGTTCGGATGCGGTCTACTTCGCCGACGATGGCCTTGAGGGCGGGGAAGTAGTCGAGAAGGACCTGACGGCACCGGCCGCACGGGGGAACAACCCCTCGGTCGCGGTCGCCTACGGCGACGATGGTGTCCAGCTCATAGGCGCCCTGGGCGGCTGCCGCACCGATGAGGACCAGCTCGGCGCAGGGGCCTCCCGTGAAGTGGTAGGCGTTCACCGCAGTGATGATCCGGCCGTCGCTGGCTCGGGCTGCGGCTGCCATGGTGTGGTTGTCTCCCCGGCAGCGCGTGCGCGCGACATGGGCTGCGGCCTGGATGAGTTCGTGGTCGACGGGGTGGGTCGGCGTGGTCATCTTCTCTGCCTTCGTCGGGTGTCAGGCGACGTTGACCCGCGTAACGAGGGTGTGCAAGCGAATATCGGCGGTGTGCTTGTTCCGCCAGATGATGTAGCGGCGGATCATGCTGCCCTGCTCCTTGTGGCTGGCGTGATCGGTGCCGTCCAGCGTGAAGTAGCGCAGGGCGGTGAACTGGGCCTCGATGCGGTTGAGCCAGGAGCTGTTGGTGGGGGTGTAGGCGATCTCGACGTTGTTCGCCGCGGCCCAGGTGCCGACCCGCTGGCACTTCTTCGTGGTCAGGTGCGGGGAGAAGTTGTCACAGACGATCGCGATACGGACCCCGGGCGGGTAGAGGGTTCGCAGGTAGCGGCAGAACTCCAGGAACTGGGTGCGCTTCTTGACCGGCTTGATGTGGCCGTAGAGCTTGTCCTTGGCCAGGTCCAGGGCGGCGAACAGGTGCCGTACTCCGCCGTAGCGGTTGTAGGTCGCCCGCCGCCTGCGACGGGGTTCGCGGTCGGGGTCCTTGTGCTTTCCGGCGCGCTCGGCCCACTGCCGGCCCGGGTGGGGCATCAGGTTGAGCGGTCCGAACTCGTCCATGCAGAAGACGACTTCGGGCTCGTCCGCCTCGGGTATGACCTCTCCGTCGGCGATCGCGTAGAGGTGTTCGACGCGGGCCTTCTTGGCCGCGCAGTCGGGGTCGCGGGAGGTCTTCCAGGTCTTCAGGCGTTGAAAGGAGACGCCTTCCTCGCGGAGCAGGATGCGTAGGCCCTCGTGGCTGATGTCGTCGACCACCCCCTCGGCGACCAGGAAGTCCGCCAGCTTGGTCAGGCTCCAGGTCGAAAAGGGCAGGTCGTGTTCGGTCGGCTTGGACTTCGCGATCTTCTTGATCTCGCGCCGCTCGGGCAGGGTGAAGGTCCTGGGCCGGCCGCCCTTGTACTTCGGATACAGCGAGTCGAAGCCGTCGGTGTTGAAGTTGTGGACCACATCCCGGACCCGGTCCGCGCTGGTGAACGTCACTTCGGCGATCTTCGCCACCGGCATGCCCTGGGCGGACAGCAGGACCATCTGGGCACGCCGCCAGGTCACTACCGACCCGGTTCCCCGGCGGATGATCCGAAGCAGCCGTCTGCCTTCGTCGTCGTCGATCTCGCGTACATGTACTCGTTCTGCCACCCGGACAGGATGACGACCACGCGCCGCCCGGCACAGCACCGGGACGGCGCGTCACATCACAACGGGGCGAACGTTGTCTGATGCGGCACTAGCTTCGGCTGCGCGCAATCGACATCAGCAGCCCGTGGGTCTCGTCGTCGGCGGCAACCACAAGCCCACGACCTGACTCACCGATCGGGGCACCGTCGATCCCGGTGACAACACAGCCAGCGGCCCGGCACAACGCGATGCCAGCCGCGAAGTGCACGCTCCTGGACAGATCACCGCCATCGGTGACATAGGCGGCGCGCTTGCCGGCAGCGACCCAGGCCAGCGCCAGGGTCGTCGACACGACCCGAGGCCGGAAACGTTCGACGAATTCAGGGTGGGCCAGCAGATCCACGGCCCGGAATCCAGGCGCACTCGGGAATGGCGGATCCAGGTTGGCGTCCACCAATCGGGTAGCGGGCGAGGGCATCAGTAGTGCGTCGTCATCGGCCCCGCCATGCCGCACCCAGGCGGTCTCCCCATCGGTGAAGAAACCTCGCCGCTGAACGGGTCGGCCACCGCCGCCGCCCCATCACGCAGCGCCACGTTGACGGCCACCAGCATGTTGCCCACGGCGTAGTTCAGCGTGCCGCACAGGGGATCCACCAACCACTGGCGCACAGCGTCGGCGGAGCCCTGCTGTCCGCCCTCCTCGCCGAGCACCGCGTCATCGGGCCGTGCGGCACGAATGACGCCAATGATCGCCTTCTCGGCCTCCACGTCGGCGGCGGTGGCAAAGTGCCCGCCACCCCTGTCGATGCGGTTGAGCCGCTGGCCGTACATGTTCCGGACCATGCCCGCACCGGCCCAGAGCACTGGCCCACGGCCCGGTGGCGGCCGTGCGCGAACGCAAGCAGCAGGACGGCAAGGACATCCCAATGACGAGTGCTCCGCATTCCCGCCGCCCCGCTGCTCAGCGGGGCAGCGGGGCAGCGGGGCAGCGGGGCAGCGGGGCAGCGGGGGTACGGCAGCATGCCGGCACTGTTCAGGGAGCACCGGACCGAACTGGGCCGCTTGGACTCGGCCGGAGTGCGACCCAACGGCACCCGCCCGAGAACGATGCGCAAGTGCGCCGCTGCTCAGCTCAGCTGAAGCTCACGTCACTGCACCACATGTAGGCCTGGTCGAGATGCGAGGCCTGCCAGATCACGAACACGACGTGATGTCCGGTGTAGCCGGAGGTCTGGACGGGGAACGTGATGTCCTGCGCCGGCGCATAGCCGCCGGTCTGCGTGATGAAGTCGAGGTCGCCCCAGCCCAGGGTCTGGGTCGTGGGGTCGTATCCCTGCTTGCTCACGTAGACCTTGAAGTAGTCGGCACCGTGGGACGCCTGATCGCGCAGGTGCACCGAGAAGTCGTCGCCGACCGTGGTGGTCTTCCATGCCCCGGGCTTGTTCAGGCTGTCGTTCCGGGAGAGGTTGTTGCTGCAGAGGGTGCCGTCGGGGGTTGTCGCCTCGAACTGGCCGCCGAGGCCGTCACGCAGGGCGCTCATCCAGTTCCACATGGTGTCGCTGTTGGCCTGCCAGGCCTGCCAGCACATGGGGTCCTGTGTCTCCATGGCCGGGTCCGTGTGGTTGCTGCCCCATGTCTCCCAGCACTGGTACGCGCGGGTGGCGGGGCCGATGATCGTGCCGTGGGCCTGGGCGGGGGCCGACCAGACGAGCGCGCCGACGACGACGGCGAACAGCATGACGAGCGCCTGGAGGGGGCGGGGGAGGCGCGACCTCGAACGCCCGGTTAACGGAATCCTGTTGTTCATGTGGGGGGAACTCCTTCCAGTGGCAGAGCCTTTATGGGAGCGCTCCCAACTTAGGGCTTCCGCGTGAAGTGTCAATGGAAGCAACCAAGTTGACGAGAACCGGGAGGAGCGGCACCCCGCGAGCCGGCAGGCGCCGTCGCCGCGCCGGACGACGCGGCACGGACGGGAACGGACGCAGGCGGGGGCCGGATGGACGTGTTGTCCCTCCGGCCCCCGCCGTGCTGCCTGGGCCCCGCCGGCCTCCCGCGGGACCGACTGTCCCTGGGCTCAGGCGGTCTGTGGATCCGCCGGTCAGTAGGCGGAGTCGACGTTGTCCATGGAGCCGTACTTGTCGGCCGCGTAGTTGCATGCGGCGACGATGTTGGCGACCGGGTCGGTGATGGAGTCCTTCGTGCCCTTGACGTGGTAGTAGTCGAAGGTGGGCTGAATGGTCTGGAGCAGGCCCTTGGACGGGATGCCGTTCTGGGCGTTGACGTCCCAGTCGTTCTGCGCCTTCGGGTTACCGGACGACTCACGCATGATGTTGCGGTGCAGGCCCTCGTAGCTGCCCGGGATGCCCTTGGCGTCCATGACGTCCAGGGCGGTGCGGATCCAGCCGTCGAGGTCGTCGCCGTACTTCTTCTCGCCGGCCTTGACGATGTGCTTGACCTTGACGGTCTCAGCCTTCGCCTTGGCCTTCGCCTTCGCCTTCGCTTCGGCCTTCGCCTTCGCCTTTGCCTTTGCCTCGGCCTTGGCCTGCACAGAGGCGGTCTTGGCCTGCACCGCGGAAGCCTCGGCGGCGTGCGCCGGGCTCGGGACGAGGGTCAGCGTGACGGCGGCGGCGCCTGCGGCGGCGAGGGAGGCCACGGCGGACTTGCGGGCGAGGGGGCTGCGGGTGATGGCGTGCATGAGTGTGTACCTCTCCATTCAGGGGACGTGATGGGGAGGCCGACGGGGGGTCGGCGACGCGGTGTCCGCGTTGGACGCGGCTTCGCGTCATCAGGGCCGGTGTCTGGATCACGGACGGGCTCTTGCCGTCCGGGTCCGGCGCTCGGCTCCCCGGTACGTCAAACACCATGCGGAACGCTCGGGGCCCGCGACAAGTGTGTGACCTACTACGCTCCTTCGCAGGCCGCCGCGGGGACTGCCGGGACGGCCCGCGTTCATTGGACGAGCGTCCGCCGGGCATCTACTAACCCCGGCCCTGTGTGACGTGGGCCCTGTGCGCGCCCTCACAGATCCGGTCACCCGTCGCCCCTGAATCGTCACCCTCCGGAAGCGCCTCTTTCACTCGACGGAACCGAGCCGTCACCGTACGGGGCCGTGCTGGGGGTGGGACCGGCAGGAAGCCCCTGTCCCGGAACCGGGAGGCAACGCACGAGAGCCTCGCCGGTGAGAGGCGCTGGGTGAGCGCCGAGTTCCGCCCGCGCCGCTACCGAGCGGCGGAGGGCGAGGGACACCCGTACGCAGAGCCTCCGGCGGCGCCCCGGCAAGGGCGGCGGATTCCATGCCTCGATGATCGACAACGGGTAGTTTCGCTCTCCAGAAACTTCCATGACACGTACGTCCGTTCCGTACGTGCAGAGAGCGGAGGACCGCGTGGCCACTGGACTCGATCCGGACTTCGGGCTGACGGCGCACGACTACACGCGCCACCGCGCCGGATTCCCGCCGGAGACCATCGAGCGGCTCGGCCGACTCGGAGCGAAGGTGGCGGAGGGCGACGTGCTGGACCTCGGCACCGGAACCGGAAGCCTCGCCCGGCTCTTCGCCCGGGCCGGGGCACGGGTCACGGGCATCGACCCCGCCGCCGCGCTGCTCGAACAGGCGAAGAGGCTCGACCGGGAGGCCGGCGTCGAGATCGCCTACGAGGTCGCCACGGCCGAGGACACCGGGCTTCCGGGCGCCTCGTTCGACGTGGTCTCGGCGGGCCAGTGCTGGCACTGGTTCGACGCGCCGAGGGCTGCGGCCGAGGTGGGGCGCCTTCTCCGCCCGGGTGGGCACGCCGTCATCGCGCACTTCGACTGGCTGCCGCTTCCGGGCAACGTCGTCGAGGCGACCGAGCAGTTGATCACCGCGTACAACCCCGCATGGAGCATGGGGGGCGGCACCGGGCTGTATCCGCGTTGGCTGACCGATCTGGCCACCGCCGGATTCGGCGCGATCGAGACGTTCTCCTTCGACCTCGACGTGCCGTACACCCCGCAGGCATGGACCGGGCGGATCCGGGCCAGCGCGGGGGTGGGCGCGAGCCTCGCCCCCCACCGGGTCGAAGAGTTCTCCGCCGACCTGGAGGGCATCCTGCGCGACCGCTTCCCCGGTGACGTCCTGCACATCCCGCACCGCACCTGGGCCGTGGTCGCGGTCAGACCGGCGATGCAGACGGAGCTCTGACGGGTGACGCCCGACGGGCCGCCCCGGCGCGGAGCGGGGGCGGCCCGGTCGACTCGCCTCCGGGTCCCGCCCTCGGGGCGGCGACAGCCGCACATCCGGTGGTGGCCGACCAGGGCGGGACGGAGACCCCTCAACGGAAGTACAGAGCCGCCTTCGCGAGTACATGCTTGGTGAACAGGCCACCCACGGGGACCTGCCCCCGGTACATCGCGACGCGCACCCCACCACCCGGCACGGCCTGTACCGCGACGGGCCTGCCGATCAGCGTCGCGCCGACGACCCGGGCGTCCTCGGCGGCCCATTGCGCGGCATCCGGCTGCACACGCCCGCTGACCAGCGCGGGAAGCACCATGGCCGCGTTGCGCATGCCCGGTAACCCCTTGCGTACGCTCTTGGCGTAGCTCATGGACCACCCGGTGAACCCCGCCAAGGTGGTCAGGTCGATCTCCGGGACGGCTGTCGCGAAGACGAACAGTTCGGTCTTCGTGCCGAACCAGCGGACCTTACGGTCGGCGCGGCGCCCGATCACCACCGGCTGGTCCTTCCAGTGCAGCGAGGTCACCGTGCACCCGTCGTCGGTCAGCCGCTCCTGGAGCCTCGTGAGATATGCCGTCGCCGCGTCCGCGGCCGGTTCGGGCCCATTGTGATTCATATGTGAATGCTCCAACACCCTTACCGCACAAGGGAAGAGGGCCGGTGCCGCAGGATCTGTCCCAGGAGCCCCGCACCGCCGGAGACGGATCGCCACGCCGACGGGCACCACGGCGGCGCAATCGCATTCAGCAGTGAGGGCCTGCCGACGGCGCGGGCGTCTCGCCGCCCCTGGTGCTCCGGGGAGAGCGAGCCGCCCGCGCCACCGATCACAGCTCAGGGGCGCCGGTCGACGGGCTGACTGTCAGCCCCTGTGCACCCGCCGCTTTCTCTCACACCTCGCCCTGCTGCACCTGAGTGGTTCCACTGCACAGGCCGTTGTCCGAAGCCGGCCAGATCTTGATGACGTCGACGTCGTTCGCCCAGGTGCCACCGTTGGGGTGGGCGTAGTTCCCCAGGTTCACGGCGGTATTCCGCGGGATGCAGATGTACCGGTCCGGATTGGCTCCCGTATCGATCAGCCAGACAGAGTCGTCGTTACGGGTGTTGACCACGGCGTCAGTGACGTTGCGGTAGGCAACCGGCATGGACTGGTAGCCCGGGTCCTTGTAATGGCCCCAGATGCTGCCGGTGGTGTAGGAACCCTTGAAGAGGCAGACGTAGGGGTAGTCACAGCCATGCATCTTGGCGGCCTGGGCCGGTGCGGCGGTCATGGGGAGCGCGGCAACGGCGACGCCCATGGCGAACAGCGTTGCGGTGAGTCTGGTCTTCAGCGACATCGGGCTTCCGTTCCTGCGGAGGTTGGATTCGGGGACGCCACGCTTGCCTTGCGCGACGACGGCACGGCGGTTGCGCGTCGTTCCGAGCCGACGGCCGCCCCTGCTGAGGAACTTAAGGTGATCGTGAGCCTTCGGTTTTGTCGTCCGTGCAGGACTCTTTGCCAGGCGCGCAGCGCGGCGTGCATCCGTTGTTCTGCCACAACTACGCCTCAACTACGACTAGTTCAGAGCGTTGCGCCACATGGGAATGTCCTCCAGACTGACGCCGCCGAAAGGTGAGACTTCTGTGCCTAGGGGGGCCTGTGGGACGAAGAGTTGAGGTGGCTTCAAGCCATCCGGATGACCGGTCAGGACCGAGGAGTGCCTCATGAGCCCGGCCCTGGACACCGCTTTCATACGTCCGAAGGACCGGGAGGAAGTGATCAGGCACGCGGTCTGGAACTCCGTCGTGGTCGTCGACATCGACCACCGCCCGCCGGCCTCGGAGATCTCCGCCCGGATGGACATCAACACCATCGGGCCCCTGAGGATCAGTTCGGCGCGCGCGACCGCGGCCACCCTTCGGCGTACGGAGCAGCTGGTCAGGAAGGACGAGGAGCCTTCCCTCTTCCTCAGCCTGCAGGTGACGGGCACCAGCATGGGGACGCAGAGCGGCCGGGAATGCGTTCTGCGACCTGGTGAGTTCGCCGTCTTCCGGTCGAACGCCCCGTACACGCTCCTCTTCGACGAGGGGGTCGACAGCCACTTCTTACGCCTTCCTCTCGCGGCGCTGGCACTGCCTGACCGGCTGCTGCGAGACACCACCACGGTCGCTCTGGGGTCCGGCAACCCTCTCGCACCTCTCGCCTACAGCTACTTCTCCCAGCTGGCGGCGAGCAAGGACCTGCACCCGAGCGCGTACGCCGACGCTGCCGTGGCACCCGGCATCGA
Source organism: Streptomyces sp. NPDC048590 (assembly GCF_043199535.1). Lineage (NCBI taxonomy): Bacteria > Bacillati > Actinomycetota > Actinomycetes > Kitasatosporales > Streptomycetaceae > Streptomyces > Streptomyces sp. NPDC048590. Next base: position 50,130 of record NZ_JBICWC010000016.1, read on the forward strand.
GCTGCTACGCGCAGCCCTGATCGCCCAGCACGGTGACTCCGGGCCGGCCAGGGCGCCGCTGGAGGCGACGCTCAGCCTGCGCATCACCCACTACATCCGGGAACACCTGGCCGATCCGGGCCTGTCGGCGGCGCAGATCGCCTTCGCGCACGGCATCTCCGTACGCCATCTCTACGTCGTCCTGGCCGAGTCCGGGATCAGCCTCGGCGACTGGATCCGGGCACGCCGCCTCGCTGAGTGCAAGCGCGAGCTGGCCGGCCCGAAGGGGAGGCTCCGGACGATCGCGGCCACCGGGCGGAGCTGGGGATTCGTGAACGCGACCCACTTCAGCAAGGTGTTCAAGGACGCCTACGGCATCTCGCCCCGGGCCTGGCGGGACCAGTACCACCCGCGCGCCTCCGTGCGATCAGCCCCGGACTCGTCCGCGTCGGCTCATGCGTCGTAGAAGCACCGGAAGCCCATGTGACCCGTCGTGCTGTCAGGGGTGTTGGAGGTGCGGGCGGCGACCCGGTAGCGGTTGCAGTAGGAGGCGTGGCAGAGGTAGGAGCCGCCTCTGATGACTTTCGCGGTCCCGGTGGCGGGTCCGGAGGGGTCGGTCAGCGGGGCGGGGCCGTGGTCGGTGGTCCACCAGTCCGCGCACCACTCCCAGACGTTTCCCGCGGTGTTGAAGAGGCCGAAGCCGTTGGGCTGGTAGGTGTCCACCGGCGCGGTCCCCCGGTAGCCGTCGTCCATGGTGTTCTTCGTGGGGAAGTGGCCCTGCCAGATGTTGCAGCGGTGCTCGCCGTCAGGGGTCAGTTCGTCACCCCAGGAGTAGCGGCGCTGTTCGAGCCCACCGCGCGCGGCGTACTCCCATTCCGCCTCGGTCGGCAGCCGGCCGCCCGCCCAGGCGCAGTAGGCCTGGGCGTCGTTCCACGACACATGGACGACGGGGTGGTCGGCCCGATCGGTGACATCGCTGCCCGGTCCCTCGGGCGCCCGCCAGCAGGCCCCGTGCACCCCGCACCACCACGGGGTCTCCTGCACGCGCTCGGAGACCTTGCGCAGCGCGCCCGGGAGGAACGACGCGAAGACGTAGGACCAGCCGAAGCGCTCGGCCTCCGTGACATGGCCGGTCGCCGCGACGAAGGCGCCGAACTCGGCGTTCGTCACCGCGTAAGGCTCGACCCGGAACGGACTCAGGCGCACCGCTCGTACGGGCCCTTCACCGTCGGCCGGGAAGCCCTCCGCGCTCTCGGTGCCCATCAGGAACTCACCGCCGGGCAGCGGTACCGCCTTCCCCTGCCTCCCGGAGAGCGTCACCGGGCCGCCCGGCTCCACCACCGGGAGGGACGGGGCGTCCGCGGCCGGTGTCCGGCTCGGGGTGCAGCAGCTGGGGCGGGGGGCGTCCGTGTGGCTCATGCGCGTTTCCTCGTGTGGTGGCGTCGCCTACCCAGGAGAGGGCCGGGGTGCGGCGGACAGGCATCGGAATCGTACGCCGTGCGGTGCCCGCCTTCGCGGGTCGACGTAACGTCGCCCGGCACAGCGGTTGCCGCGACACTGTGGCGGTGGGGAACGGCGGTCCGGTGGCTTAGCGTCACCGCCATGACAGAGTTCACCACCTTCGCCGTGCACATTCCGGACGCGGACCTCGAGCCGGACCCGCTCGACCCCGCGCAGATCGTCGAGGGTTCTCCCGAGGTGTCGGGCAAGGTCCTCTGGGAGTCCGAGGACGGCCGGCGCGTCCGGGGCATCTGGCAGATCACCCCGGGGGTGGTGACCGACACCGAGGCCGACGAACTCTTCGTGGTCGTCAGCGGCCGCGCCACCATCGAGGTGGCCGGCGGTCCGACGGTCGCGGTGGGTCCCGGCGACCTCTGCGTGCTGCGCGAGGGCGACCGTACGACGTGGACCGTGCACGAGACGCTGCGCAAGGCGTACGAGATCACGACGCGCTGAGGGGTCCGGCGGGGTCTCCGCCGCGGAGCGCCGGGCGGCTGGGCTGCCCGGCGCGAGCGTGTCTACGACCCGGGCTGTGTGCCCGCCCGGACCAGGCGCCGCGCCAGGTCGGTGCTCGCCGGGAGGCAGTCGAGCGGCAGAGGCCGGGTGGCGACGGCGCCCTCGTGCAGGGCGAGGAGCTGGGTGGCGAGGGTGGTCGACTGCGGGCAGCCGGCTGCGACGGCGAGTTCCTCGAAGAGGCTCAGCAGCCAGAGCTTCTGGTTCGCCGCGATGCGGTGCGCGGGGTGCGAGGGGTCCGGGAGTTCCGCCAGTGCGTTGATGAAGGCGCAGCCGCGAACGTTGGTCCGGCTCCAGGCCCGCAGGGCCTCGAAGGGGGCGGTGACGGCTTCGGCCGGGGTGGCGGCGGCGTCGACGGTGGCACGTACGAGTGACCGCCAGCGCCGGTCGCGCTCCGCGAGGTAGACCGCCACGAGGTGGTCCTTGGAACCGAACTGGTTGTACAGGGTCCGCTTGGTCACGCCGGAGTGCTCGGCGATGAGATCCACCCCGACCGCCGTGATGCCACGGGCGTAGAACAGTTCCTCGGCGGCTGCCACGATGCGGCGGCCGGCCGGCGTGAGAGGCCGCGTTTCCTGCACGGGAGGCCCTTCGCCGAGCGATGTACGGTGGAGATGTTCACAGATCAGTATACCCGGGGAGGTTCAAGCGATGGGTGTTCCAGATGTCCCCGATGTCATGCGAGCGGTACGCATCACCAGGCACGGAGGCCCGGAGGTCCTCGATGTGTCGGAGATCGCCGTCCCCGCCGTCCGTGCGGGGGAGGTCCTGGTCGAGGTCGGCGCGGTGGCGCTGAACAACACCGACCTGTGGACCCGCGAGGGCGCCTACGGCCGTCCGGACGATCCGACGGCGCTGTCGGGATGGCGAGGACCGATCGACTTCCCACGCGTTCAGGGCGCGGACGTCGCCGGCCGGATCGTCGCGGTCGGGCCCGGAGTGACGGAGGACCTGGTGGGACGCCGGGTGGTCGTCGACCCCGCGATCTACGACGCCGAAGGGCCGGACGCCAACCCGGTCGGGCTGATGGGGAGCGAACGCGACGGCGGATACGCCGAGTACGTCACGGCGCCCGTGGACCAGACGCATGACGTCACGGATTCCCCTCTCTCCGACGAACAGCTGGCCGCTCTCCCCACGGCCTACGGCACGGCGCTGGGCATGATCGAACGCGGCAGGCTGAGGGCGGGCGAGACGGTCCTGGTGTCGGGCGCGTCCGGCGGAGTCGGTATCGCATGTGTCCAGATCGCCCGCGCCCGTGGCGCGAAGGTGGTCGCCATCAGCAGCGGGCCGAAGATCGAGGCGGTCCGGGAGGCGGGCGCGCACGAGGTCGTCGACCGTGCGGGAGACGTCACCGGTCAGATCCGCGCCGCCGCCCCGGAGGGTATCGACCTAGCGCTGGACGTCGTGGCGGGTGAGTTGGTCGGCGACGGCCTGCCGCTGCTGCGCGAGGGGGGCCGGTGGGTGATCGCGGGGGCGCTCGGTGGATACGGCGTCGCCTTCGACGTGCGCCGCCTCTATCTGCACAACGCGCAGGTCATCGGGTCCGCGATGCACACGCCCGCCCACTTCGGGCTCCTCATGGACCTGGCCCGACGCGCGGAGGTGCAGCCGGTCATCGCGGCCGCCTTCCCCCTGGACCGGGCGGCGCGGGCCCAGGAGGAACTCGCGCGCAGGGGGCACGTGGGGAAGATCGTCATGCGCCCCTGAGCGCCGTTCCGGCCACCCGGAGTCCGGGCTGTGACCCGGACCCCGTTCGCCCCCGGAATTCCGTAAGTTCCCTGATCCCCGTCGCTCGCAGCGCCTCAGGCACCGGCCGCGGTGACGGCCGATTCCAGGGTGGAGATGACATCGGCGACGGTACGGCTCATCGCCGTCCTCCCGGCGGCGAGATACGCGCGCGGGTCCACCACGCGGGGATCGCCGGCCAGGTGGCTGCGGACGGCGCCGGTCATGGCGATGTTCAGGCCCGTACCGACGTTGATCTTCGCGATTCCCCCGGCGACCGCGCGCCGGAGCTCGTCGTCCGGTACGCCGGAGGAGCCGTGCAGGACGAGCGGGACGTCCACGGCGTCCGCCAGGCGGGCGAGCAGGTCGTGGTCGAGCCGGGCGGTGCGGGTGGTCATGGCGTGCGAGGAGCCCACGGCGACGGCAAGGGCGTCGACCCCGGTGGCCGCGACGAAGTCACGTGCTTCCAAGGGGTCGGTACGGGCGCCGGGCTCATGTGCGCCGAGGGGCGCCGCCCCGTCTTTCCCGCCGACCTGCCCCAGCTCCGCCTCCAGCCAGATGCAGTTGCGGTGCGCCCAGTCGGCGGCCTCTCGTGTCGCGGCGAGGTTGTCTTCGTACGGCAGACGCGAGGCGTCGAACATGACCGAGCTGAACCCGCAGTCGGGAGCTTGCTGGAGCAGGGAGGTCGCGGTCACGTGGTCGAGGTGCAGGGAGACGGGGACGGCGGCGAGCCGGGCCGACTCCGCTGCCGCGCGGGCCAGCGGGGCGAGGCGGCCGTGGTGGAACTTCACCGCGTTCTCGCTGACTTGCAGGATCACCGGTGAGCCGCAGCTCTCCGCGCCCGCTATGACCGCTTCCGCGTGCTCGAGCGTGATGATGTTGAAGGCCGCGACGGCGCGGTGCTCCGCCGCCGCTTCGGCGACGAGGGTGCCAGTGGCTGCGAGGGGCATGGAGGGCTCCAGGAGGCGGGAAGGTTCGGGGCTGCTGATGTGCCTGAGGCACGAGGCGACCGGAAAGGTGACGCCCGGCTCGGGCGCGGGTACATCGCGACAGGCCGGGGCGGGGCGGGCGGACCGGGCGGGTCGAGCTCTCTTCACCTGACCGGCGGGGCGGATGGATCGGGAGGGAGACGCCGCTCCCGGCAGGTCGCCCGAAGCCGGGGCCGGGTGATGGGCCTTCGAGCCGTGTCGCGCCGGGGAAGCGCGTCGGCTCCCCCGGTCCTCGCCGACCGGCAGCCATCGCCGGTCACCGACCGCCGGCTACCCGCTCGCCACCAGTTCCGGCCCGGCCCGGGATGGGCAGGCAAGGACGCCGAGTGCGGCGCCGGACCGGGACCGGCTCCCGGCTCAGGCCTCGGTGAGGACGACCGAGCGTGTGAGGTGGCGCGGGCTGTCCGGGTCGATGCCGGCGGCCTGGGCGCGGGCGATCGCGAGCCTCTGCACCCGGACCAGATCGGCCAGCGGGTCCAGACCGCTCTCCACCCAGCGGGCTCCGGTCGAGAGCACCTGCTCCCGGAGGCCCTCCGGCGCGTCGCCGAACATCCAGGTGGCGGTGCCGGCCGTGGCGATGCTGATCGGACCGTGGCGGTACTCCATCGCCGGGTAGGACTCGGTCCAGGAGAGCGAGGCCTCCTTCATCTTCAGCGCGGCCTCGTTGGCCAGTCCGACCGTCCAGCCCCGGCCGAGGAAGGAGAACTGGGTGCACTCCACCAGGCCTTCGGGCAGCGGTTCGCGCAGCGCCGCCTCCGCGTCCCGCACCACCTCGTCGCTGTGCAGGCCGAGATGGGAACGGAGCAGGGTGAGGAGTGTGGTGGCGAACCGGGTCTGCACGACGGACTGCTCGTCCGCGAAGTCCAGCACGACGACGGCGTCGGCCGAGGTCATGACCGGGGTGGCCGGGTCAGCGGTGATGGCGACGGTGGGGGTGGTGCCGCGAAGCCGGTTCAGCAGCTCCAGCACCTCCGTGGTGGTACCCGAGCGGGTGAGGGCCACGACCCGGTCGTAGCTCCGGCCCATGGGGAACTCGGAGGCGGCGAACGCGTCGGACTCGCCCTGCCCCGATCCTTCGCGGAGCGCCGCGTAGGCCTGGGCCATGTACAAGGACGTACCGCAGCCGACGACGGCGATGCGCTCGCCCTTCGCGGGCAGCGCGCCCGACTGGCTCTGCGCGAGTGCTGCCGCGCGGCGCCAGCACTCGGGCTGGCTGGCTGTCTCGATCTCCACATACGACACTTCTGCACTCCCTGCACGCGACTGGATGCTCACTAACGCACGCTATACGCCCACTCGAAGCATTTACAAGCATGTTCTTGCACATGGGATGAGTGGAACTTGACTGCACGGTGTCTTGTGCCACGCTTACGCGTGTCCGGCGACCGCACCCCAGGTAGTGCATGCCCGAATCCCGGACGTCTAAGGAGAGTTCTGTTGTCCAGGGATGCCCGGTGGAACGCACTGCTGGAGCTTGTCGGAAAGAACGGCAGGGTCGAGGTCGAGGACGCCGCCACGACGCTGGACGTCTCGGCCGCGACCATCCGCCGCGACCTGGACCAGCTCGCCGAGCAGCACCTGCTCACCCGTACCCGCGGCGGCGCCGTGGCGCACGGGGTCTCGTACGAGCTGGCGCTCCGCTACAAGTCCGGGCGCAACGCGGCGGAGAAGCAGGCCATCGGCCGGGCGGTCTCCGAACTGGTGGCCGTGGGCGAGGTGGTGGGGCTGACCGGGGGCACGACGATCACCGAGGTCGCCCGCTCGCTGGCGGTGCGCTCCGACATCGTCGGCGATCCCGCCTCCGGGGCGGGGGCCCAGCCGATGCTCACCGTGGTCACCAACGCCCTCAACATCGCCAACGAGCTGGTGATCCGGCCACAGATCAAGACCGTGGTGACCGGCGGGGTGGCCAGGCCGCAGTCGTACGAGCTCACCGGTCCGCTGGCCAGCGGGGTGCTCGGTGAGATCACCCTGGACGTCGCCGTACTGGGGGTGAACGCGATCGACACCGAGCGTGGCGCCCATGTCCACCACGAGGGCGAGGCCAGCATCAACAGGCTCCTCGCCGAGCAGGCCCAGCGGGTCGTCGTGGCCGCCGACTCCTCGAAGATCGGCAAGCGCGCCTTCGCCCGGGTCTGCGGCCTCGACCGGATCGACTTCCTGGTGACCGACTCCGGGATCAGCCCTGAGGCCTCATCCCGCTTCAGCGAGGCGGGCGTCACGGTCATCGCCGTGTGACCTGAACGGCGCGACCCGGACAGCGCGCCCCGAGCCCGCCGGCGGCCGGTGCGCGCCCCACCGCGGCACCGGCCTCCCCCGGCGCCCGAGGACGCCGCCCCGGCCGCCGGCCCTCCCGAGAGCGTGTCGCATGCGGCTCGCGGCGGCACGCTCCCGCCGCCACGCCCCCAGCGGACGGCCGGGGATGCGCTGTTCACACGGAACCGAGCATCGACGAGCACGCACGGCACCGCCCACACAGACCTCAAAGGGCACATGTGACCCTTCTGTGCCTGAACGGCAGAGGTCCACGGGAGGCATACCGGCACATATGTCATGCACAGCAATTCTTGGGTGTGTCTATAGATGTTCGTTACCACGGCGAAATGAGCAGCTCTTGCCATTCACGTGCACCGTCGTGAACTATGTGGCTGTCACTGCGGAGCGGTCGACGGTCGTGCCGTCGGGGTGTGCGCTCCCCAGCACCGTGGTGGCTCCCCTCTGCTCCATCAGCCCTGGAGGTGCCTGTGACTACGGCAGATGCGCCACTCTCATCGGTGCGGTCGCCGGCGAGGCAGCCCCGTGACCCGGACGACGCGGGTTCATCCGGACCGGCGAGGCCGGGACCGCCGAAGTCCCGCTCCACGAAGCCCGGACCGTCGAAGCAGGACGGGCACCGGGTACGGCCGCCGCTGCGGCACCGCCTGAAGCGTGACCGCGCCCTGCTGTTGTTCTGCCTGCCCGGCGTCCTGTACTTCGTGCTCTTCTTCTACCTGCCGCTCGCAGGGAACGTCGTCGCGTTCCAGGACTACCAGCCGTTCCTCGGCTTCAAGGACAGTCCGTTCGTCGGCCTCGCGAACTTCACGGCGCTGCTCGCCGAGCCCGACTTCTGGTCCGCGGTCTCCAACACCCTGCAGATCACCGTGATCCAGCTGCTGCTGTACTTCCCGGCCCCCATCGCCCTGGCGCTGCTGCTCAACTCGCTGATCAGCGAGAAGGTCAAGCGGTTCATCCAGACGATCGTCTACCTCCCGCACTTCCTGTCGTGGGTGGTCGTGGTCGCGATGTTCAAGCAGGTGCTGGGCGGGGCGGGTTCGGTGACCACGCTCCTGATGGAGCACGGGGTGAGCATCGGCAACGTGATGACCAACCCGGACACATTCAAGCTGCTCATCACCGCGCAGGCCATCTGGAAGGACTGCGGCTGGGGGACGATCATCTTCCTGGCCTCGATCGCCTCGATCGACATGGGCCAGTACGAGTCCGCCGCCATGGACGGGGCGGGGTGGCTGCGCAGGATCTGGCACATCACCCTTCCGGGCATCCGGCCGGTGATCCTCATGCTGCTGATCCTGCGGCTCGGCGACATCCTCTCGGTCGGCTTCGAGCAGATCATGCTCCAGCGCGACGCCGTCGGCAGCGACGCGGCCGAGGTCATGGACACGTACGTCTACTACCACGGCGTCGTGGACGGCGACTGGGGCATGAGCACCGCCGCCGGGCTGATGAAGGGCGTCATCGGATTCGCCCTGATCCTCGCCGCCAACAAGCTGGCACACCGCTTCGGTGAGCAGGGAGTGTACCGATGAGTCAGCAGACCCTCGTGGCGCGGCTGCGGCCGGCGAAACCCGCTGCAGGCGGTGCCGTACGGCGACGGTCCTCGAAGGGCCGTCCGCCGTGGATGGAGCAGCCGCGCTGGTACGGGCAGGGGGCGAAGGGCATCGCGCTGGCGGTGCTCACGGTGATCGTGCTCTATCCGTTCGTCCTGGCCATCGGCACCAGCCTGGCAGGCCGGGAGGAGCTCAACGCCAACGGCGGCTACGTCCTGTTCCCGCACCACCCGACGCTGGAGGCCTACCGGGTCATCCTCTCCGGCGGGGTGGTCACCCAGGCCGCGGTGGTGTCCGTCTTCATCACCCTGATCGGTACAGCACTGAGCCTCGCCTGCACGGTGATGATCGCCTACGGCACCTCCCGGCCCGGCACGGTCCTGGGCAAGCCGATCCTGCTGCTGGTCCTGGGCACGTTCCTCTTCGCGCCGGGGATCATCCCCACCTATCTGGCCGTCCAGCAGTTCAAGATGCTCGACACCTACGCCTCGCTGATCCTTCCGGTGCTCCTGAACGCCTTCAACATCGTGGTCGTCCGCTCCTTCTTCCAGAGCATCCCGGAGGAGCTGTACGACGCGGCGAGGATCGACGGCGCGGGTGAGGCCACCGTCCTCTTCCGGATCGTCCTCCCGCTGTCCAAGGCGGTGCTGGCGGTGGTCGGCCTCTTCTACGCGGTCGGCTACTGGAACAGCTTCTTCAACGCGGTGCTGTACCTGAACGACTCGGACAAGTTCCCGATCCAGGTGATCCTGCGTTCCTACGTCCTCAACGGGCAGAGCATCAACGCGCAGGCCATGGGAGTCCACGCGATCCCGCCCGCCACCTCGCTGCAGATGGCCGTGCTGATCATCGCGATCGTGCCGATCCTCTGCGTCTACCCCTTCCTCCAGCGGTTCTTCGTCAAGGGCGTCCTCACCGGCGCCGTCAAGGGCTGATCCCGCCCGCCGGCGCCCCCTCCACTTCCCCGCATCCCACCCACCGAGGAGCACCATGTCCACCAACCTGTCCAGGCGCGGCTTCCTGAGCGCGGCGGGCATAGCCGGACTCACCGTCGCGGGTCTGTCGTCTCTCACCGCGTGCGGCAGCGGTGCGTCCGTCTCCAAGGGCGGTGCCAAGGCTTCCGCCAAGCTGAAGCTCCCGACGTACGTCGGCGCGCAGACCGCCCCCGCGGACCTCGCCGGCAACGCCTCGGGGCTGGACGCCACGTATCTGCGCTATCCGAAGAAGCTCGTCCGGTCGGTGCCGAAGGCGCCCGGTGACGGCAGCACCATCACGGCGCTGACCGAGACGTTCACGACGCCTGCCCCGGCGCAGGGCAGGAACGGGTACTGGCAGGAGCTGAACAAGCGCCTCGGAGCGAAGTTCGACATGACCATCGTGGTCGACCAGGGCGTCGACGCCTACCTCACCAAGTTCAACGCGATGATGGCCGGCGGCGACATCCCGGACCTGGTGTGGTTCCCGCCGAACCAGGGCATCCAGCGGGTGCCCGAGCTCCTCGACGCGAAGTTCCACGACCTCACCCCGTACCTCTCCGGGGACGCCGTGAAGGACTACCCGAACCTGGCGAACCTGCCGACCACCGCCTGGAAGACCGCGGTGTCACGGTGGCGTACGGCTCGATGGGCCAGGTCTACGTCGTCAACCAGGACTACTGGAAGCCGGTCGGCGGCGCGGAGTTCAGCGACGCCGAGGACTTCCTCGCCAAGGGCAAGGAGCTCCTCGACGCCAAGCGGAACAAGTACGTCCTGGAGCCGGCGTACGTGAACCACATCGGGATGTTCAGTCAGTGGTTCGGGGCCCCGTCCGGCTGGCGTCTGGAAGGCGGGAAGCTCACCCACGCCTACGAGACGGAGGAGTACCAGGAGGCCCTGGCCTTCGCCGTCAAGGTCGCCAAGGCCGGCCTCTTCTGGCCGGACCCGAACCTCAGCACCACCATGGAGAAGATGGCGCAGGGCTCGCTCGGCGCCTATGTGCAGTCCTTCCCGAGCTTCCTGGTCGACGTGAAGACGTACGACTTCCCGTTCGGCGTCATCGTGCCCTTCGCCGGCAAGGCGGGGGCGACCCCGAAGTACAGCCTCGGGTACGGCTCCGTCGGTTACACGGCGATCAGCAAGAAGGCCGACAAGGCCAGGGTGAAGATGCTGCTGGGCGTCATGGACTACCTGGCCGCCCCGTTCGGGACCGAGGAGCGGCTGTTCCTCGACAACGGTATCGAGGGCACCCACTGGAACCGCACCTCCGACGGTGACATCAAGCTGACCGCGAAGGGCAACGCGGAGGCGGTCACCACCGCCATGCCGCTCGCCTTCCTCGCCGCCGGCCCCGAGTACATCTACCTGCCGGGCAAGCCGGACGCGGCCCGCCAGATCTACGGCTGGCAGAAGGAGCTCCTGGCGATGAGCCAGTCGAACCCGACCAGCGGGCACTTCTCGGACACCTCGACCAGCAAGAGCGCCTCGCTGACCACCTCGATGAGCGATGTGCAGAAGGACATCGTCGCCGGCCGCAAGCCGCTGTCCGCCTTCAAGGAGGAGCTGCGGAAGTGGCGTTCCGGTGGCGGCGACAAGATGCGCGCCGAGTTCGAGGCCTCGCTGGCCGGCAAGTAGCGCCCGCCCCCGTACACACAAGAGAGAAGGGTTTCCCGTGTCAGACCTGCGCTTCGGCGTCATCGGGCTCGGCCTGCGCCGCTCCATCGCGACGTCCGCCCACCATCCGGGCGACGGTTCGGTGATCGCCGCCGTCTGCGACCTCGACCCGGAGGTGCGCCGCCGGGAAGCCGAGCGGTTCGGCACCGAGGTCGCCGTCGAGGACTACAAGCAGCTCCTCGACCGGGACGACCTGGACGCGATCATCGTCGCGACCCCGGACGACACCCACGAGACCATCGCCGTCGACGCCCTCAGGGCCGGCAAGGCGGTCTTCGTGGAGAAGCCGCTCGGGATCACCGTCGAGAGCTGCGACACCATCCTGCGCGCGGCGTACGAGACCGGCAGCCGGCTGTACGTGGGCCACAACATGCGGCACATGGGTGTCGTGCGCCTGATGCGCGACATCATCGCGCGCGGCGACATCGGTGAGCCGAAGGCAGTCTGGGTGCGGCACTTCGTCGGCTACGGCGGTGACTACTACTTCAAGGACTGGCACGCCGACCGGACCCGCACCACGGGCCTGCTGCTCCAGAAGGCCGCCCACGACATCGATGTGCTGCACTGGCTGGCCGGCGGCTACACCAGCCGGGTCAACGCCCTCGGCGACCTCCTCGTGTACGGCGGTCTGCCGCGCCGGGAGGCGGACACCCCGCGTCCGGACAACTGGCTGAAGGAGTACGACTGGCCGCCGACCGCCCGTAAGGACCTGCACCACATCGTCGACGTCGAGGACGTGTCGGTGATGAACATGCAGCTCGACAACGGTGTGGTCGCCGCCTACCAGCAGTGCCACTTCACCCCCGACTACTGGCGCAACTACACGGTCATCGGTACGGAGGGCCGGCTGGAGAACTTCGGCGACGGTCCCGGGGACGAGGTCAGGGTCTGGAACACCGGGCCCAGCGGGTACCGGGCCGAGGCCGACATCACCTACCGGGTCCCGGACGCGGGCGGCTCGCACGGTGGCGGGGACACCAGGATCATGCGGGAGTTCGCCCGCTTCGTCCGCGACGGAGGCGCCACCGACACCTCGCCGGTCGCGGCGCGGATGAGCGTCGCCGCGGGTGTGCTCGCTACGCGGTCGCTGCGCGAGGGTGGTGTCCCCTACGACGTGCCGGCTCTCGACCCGGAGCTGATCGCGTACTTCGAGAACGGCCAGGTGCGCGCGGGAGCCTGACCCGAGGCGGCAGCCGGGGAACACACGACGGGTGGCGCGGGCCGTGAGGGCCCGCGCCACCCGGTGGTACGTGATGGGTCAGGAAGCGATGAAGCGGGCGATCTCACCGAGGACGGAGGTGTTCGCGAGGAACCCGAGGTGGGTCTCGCAGAGCACGCTGTTGTTGTCCGCCCCGCTCAGCCGGGTGCTGGTGTAGGGGATGATGATGCCGTCGCAGGCCGAGTACCAGGTGGCGTACTCCGTGGCCCCCGGGGTCTCGTCACCCAGGCTGATCTGCGCGATGAACGCCGACCCCGGGTACATCTGCTGGCAGGTGATGAAGGCGAGGCAGGCGCCGGCGTAGGTGGTGCCGTGGTTGGCTCCGGCGATCGAGGCGAGGTGGCTGACGCTGCTGCTGCCGCCCAGCACCTTCAGGTAGTACTGGCTGACCAGGCCGCCCATCGAGTGGTTGACGATCGCTACCTTGCTCGCGCCGGTCCGCGACTTCACGTTGTTCACGAACGAGGCCAGGCCCTGGGCGTTTATGGTGTTGCTGCCGTAGGAGTTGTACTCGTAGGCGAACAGGTTCGAACTCGACCAGCCGTTGGCCCGGAAGACGCTCATGGCGGTGGTCCAGTTCGAGGCGCTGCCGGTGTAGCCGTGGACGAAGACCACCGGGGTGCTCGTCGACAGGGGTGCGGCAGCGGCGGCCGGCTGCGCCGCCGCTGCGCTCGGCACCGACTTGGCCGGGGCGTCCGCGGCCCCCGCCGTGGAGGCGGACGAGAACAGGGAGAACGCGACGGTGACCGCCGCGAGAACGCCGAGAAGCCGGCGCGGTGAACGACGACGCATGGAACGCTCCTGACGGGTGAGCGGATGCTTGGTCCGCTCAGAGTCCCGGTCGCGTCGCAGCGGCGCCATCGGTGAAATCACCGGTGTACGAGGGGAGGACCGGTGAAGGTCCTCCCCTCCCGTCCTCAGTCCTTGTAGTCGGGGGCGATCCGCTCGACGAGGCGCAGCAGTGCCGCCCACGCCAGGTCGTAGGCGATGTCGTCCTGGAAGTCGGCCGTGGCCTCGCCCGCGAGCTGCTGGGCGGTGTACTCGCAGACCTGCTCCGGCGGCAGGACCAGCGGAGTGCCGGCGGCCTGGGCAGTGACCTGGATCTCGCAGGCCTTCTCCAGGTAGTACATCCGCAGGAAGGCCTGGGCGGCGCTCTCCCCGACCGTCAGTAGGCCGTGGTTGCGCAGGACGAGCGCGGGGTGGCCGCCGAGGTCGGCGACCAGTCGCTCCTGCTCGTCGAGGTTGAGGGCGACTCCCTCGTAGTCGTGGTAGCCGAGGCGGTTGTGGAACTCCATGGACATCTGGTTGAGCGGGAGGAGTCCGCCCTGCTGCGCGGCGACGGCGCAGCCCGCCTTCGTGTGGGTGTGCAGGACGCAGTGGGCGTCGGTGCGGGCCTTGTGGATCGCGCTGTGGATCACGAAGCCGGCCGGGTTGACGGGGTGGGGGGTCGGCTCGACCGGATTTCCGTCGAGGTCGATCTTCACCAGGTTGGAGGCGGTGATCTCCTCGAACATCAGCCCGTACGGGTTGATGAGGAAGTGGTTCTCGGGGCCGGGGAGGCGCTGCGAGATGTGGGTGAAGATCAGGTCCGTCATCCGGTAGTGCGCGACGAGGCGGTAGACGGCGGCCAGTTCGCGCCGCAGACGAAGTTCCTCGGCCGCGCTGTCCGCGACGGTGGTGGCGGGGGTGGTGAGTGTCTCGGTCACGCGGGCGCTCCTTGCTGGACGGGGGCGGGCTGAGCGTGAGGAGTCCGCTCGGCCGGTACGACGACGGGGGTGTGCGGGCGTCCGGTGGTCCACCATGCGAGGACGTTCCGGGCGGGTTCGAGGATGTAGGCGCGCAGGGACGTGTCGGTCAGGAACGCGCTGTGCGGGGAGAGCTGGAGCCGGGGATGGGTGCGAAGCCGGTCGTCGGGGGCCGGGGGCTCGACCGGGAAGACGTCGAGTGCGGCGCCGGTGAGGTGGCCGCTGTCGAGGGCGGCGAGGAGCGCCTCCGGGGCGACGAGGTCACCGCGTGAGACGTTCACCAGCATGCTTCCGGGGCGCATCCGGGCGAAGAGTGCCGCGTCCGCCATGCCCCGGGTCTCCGGGGTGGACGGGGTGTGCAGCGACAGGACGTCGGCTCCGGCGACCAGGTCGTCCAGGCCGAGCCGTTCGACGCCCTCGGGCCAGTCGGTCCCGGAGGCGTGCGGGTCGTAGGCGGCGATCCGGCCGAAGACGGGGGCGGCGATGCGGGCCAGGGTGCGGGCGATGCGTCCGAAGCCGACCAGGCCCAGGGTGAGTTCGCTCGCCCGCCGGGGCACCTCGGTGAAGTCCTCGTTCCAGCCGCCGGAGCGGACCACGGCATCCGCCTGGGGCAGCCTGCGGACGAGGGAGAGCGCCGAGGCGAGGGCGTGCACGGCGACGTCCTCGGTGGCGGCGTGCGGCAGGTTGGTGACCCACAGCCCTCGCCGGGCGGCCTCGGCGGTGTCGACCATGTCGTGTCCGGCGGACATGGTGGCGATGATCCGCACCTGCGGCAGGCGGTCGAGGAGGGCGGCGTCGACCCGGGCGTAGCCGACGATCAGCGCGTCGGCGTCGTGGGCGGCCGCGGCGATGACCTCGGGGTCGCGGCTGTCGGCCACCCGGACCTCGAAGCCGGCGTCCGCCAGCAGCTGGACGCCGGGGCCGGGATCCAGCTCCTCCGTGTCGGTGATCACGGCGACGGGTCGCGACACAACAGCCTCCAGGGATGATTCGATCGTTCGCTCGCATGAAAAGTTACGTTTCCACTGTGCTCTTTGTCTAGATCGAACGAGATGATTGTCGCAAGGTGGCGGGGCGGACCTCGACTCCGCCGCCAGGGCGCGGAGTCGCCTGACCGACAATGAGCGGACGCCCGGCCATGCCCACGGTGGGCGGAACCGAAAGCGGAGGGGAACAGCACATGGAGCTCGACGAGACGGACCTGTCGATCGTGCGGGAGCTGCAGACGGACGGACGGCTCACCTACGAGACGCTGGCGCAGCGGGTGGGCCTGTCGCGTCCGGCGACCCGCATGCGCGTCCAGCGCCTCCAGGAGTCGGGCGCCGTCCGGGTCGTGGCCATCGTGCACCCCGCCGTACGCAGTCTCTCCGCGTCCGCACACCTGTCCATCGCGACCGAGGGCGGGGCCGGCGAGGTGGCGCGGGCGATCGCCGCACTCCCCCAGGCGCCGTTCGTGACGCTGACCAGCGGCCGGTGGGCGATCATGACCGAGCTGCGCACCGCGGGCTTCGGCGAGCTGGATCGGACGATCGAGCGCATCCGGGCGACGCCGGGCGTCAGCGCCGTGGACTCCCTGGTGGCGACCCGGCATGTCAAGGACCCGTACCTGCTGACGGAGGAACCCACCGTCGCCCTGCAGGACGAGGTCGACGAGCGGATCCTCGCCGCGCTGGAGGAGGACGGGCGGCTTCCCTTCGCCGAGCTGGCGCCGCGCGTGGGCCTGTCGGCCGGGGCGACCCGGTCACGCACCCTGCGCCTCCTCGACGGGGGCGTGGCCAAGGTGGTCGCGCTGGTCCGGCCCGACGTCCTGGGGATGGGCTTCCTGTGCGGGTTCAGCCTGCGGGTGACCGGCGAGGCGTCCGCCGTCGCGGCCGTGGTGGAGCGCTTCGAGCGGGTGACGTTCCTGTCGACCTGCCTGGGCAGGGCGGAGCTCGTCGGCACGATCACCGCGGAGTCGACGGGCGCGGTCCTGCACACCCTGGAGGGGCTTCGCGGCCTGCCCGCGGTCCGCGACGTGGAGAGCTGGTTCCACCTGGAGCTGATCAAGGAGCGGTACGACATCGGGGCACGTCCAGCCTGACGGCTCGGGGCCGCCCATCGGAGCCGAGTGCCGCACGACTGACGATCCGTAAGCAAGACGTCGATCCGACTTTACAAAAATTGACCACCTCCCCCTCTGGTCAATCAGTCGTTCGTTTCATATCGTTCAGCGAGCCGAAACGTCTGTCGGCACTCTTCTGCACATCCCCGGTCGAAAGCAGGCCCCCCATGCCCCGTCCCACCGAGACCCCCGAGCGCACCCTGCTCGTCACGGGTGCGGCCGTAGCCGTCGCCGGCACCTCAGACCGCGCCGAGGCCCTGGCCGTGCGCGGCGACCGCGTCGTGCACGTGGGCTCGGCCGAGGACGCCCGCGCGGCGCTCGGCCGGGTCGACGAGGAGCTCGTCCTGGACGGCGGGCTCGTCCACCCCGGTTTCGTCGACGCCCACTGCCACCCGGTCATGTACGGGCAGGCGCTGGCCTGGGTCGATCTGCGCCCCGAGCGCGTGCCGGACATCGAGACCCTGGTGGAGGTGCTGCGCGAGGCGGAGCGCGAGCTTCCGGCCGGCGTCCCGGTTCGCGGCTTCGGCTACGAGCACCGCCGACTGGCGGAGCAGCGTCACCCCACCTGCCACGACCTGGACCGGGTGTCCGGGGACCGTGAGGTCTACGTCATGAACGCCTCCGGACACGGTGGCGTCGTCAACTCCCACACGCTGCGCACCTGCGGCATCACCGCCTCCACCCCCTCCCCCGAGGGCGGCAGCATCGGCCACTTCGCCGACGGCGAGCACCAGGGCGAGCCCGACGGGCAGCTGTGGGACGCGGCCTGCGACCTGCTGACCGGACCGGCCGGGGTGAAGATCGGCAACCACGGGCCGAACTTCCACCTCTCCGAGCCGGAAGAGATCATGGCCGACCACCTGCTGCGCGCCCAGGAGGTCTTCCTGGCGGCAGGTGTCACCACCATCGGCGACGCCCAGGTCTCCCGGCGCGAGATGGCGACCTACCTCCGGGCCGCCGACGACGGCAGCCTCCGCATGCGCGTCTCGGCGTACCTCACCTCGGCCCTCCTCGACACCGCGCTGGAGCTCGGCGCCGTGCGCGGATTCGGCGACGACCGCTTCCGTATCCAGGGCGTGAAGTTCTACGCGGACGGCACCCTCGGCGGCTGGACCGCGTACTTCCCCGAGGGGTACGCCGCCGACTGCTGCCACCACGGCCAGCTCTACCACTCGGTCGAGGAGTACGCGGACATCGTCCGCCGCGCCCACGCGGCCGGGCTGCAGACCGCGACGCACGCCCAGTCGCCCTACGCCATCGGCATGGTGCTCGACGCCGTCGAGAAGGCACAGGCCGACCGGGAGCGCCCCGACATGCGCCACCGCATCGAGCACTGCGGCCTGCCGACCGACGAGCAGATCGACCGCATGGGCACGCTCGGCGTCGTCCCCGTCATGCAGCCGCAGCACCACCTGCGCACCGGTGACGGCACGCTGACCGCCGTCGGAGAGCTCGGCCACCGCTACAACCCGGCCGGCCGCTGCGCCGACGCGGACGTCCCGGTCGTCTTCTCCTCCGACGCCCCGGTGGCGCCGCCCGCGCCGCTGGAGGCGGTGGCCGCCGCGGCCACCCGCCGTACCGTGCTGGGCACCGTCCTCGGCGACGAGTCGCTCCGGCTTCCCGTCGAGGCGGGGCTGCACGCGCACACCGCCGCGGCCGCGCGGGCACTGCACCGCGAGGACTCGGTCGGGGCGCTCGCTCCGGGCATGCTGGCCGACTTCGTCGTCCTGGACGCCGACCCGCTCACGGTGTCCGCCGAGGAGCTCACCGGCATCCGTGTCCGCGAGACCTGGGTGGGCGGACAGCGCGCCTGGGCCGCCGCCGGCCGCTGATCCCCTCCCCGTATCAGTCGTAGTCGTTCCAGGGTGCCCGCCGGATCGCCGGGCGGGCACCCCACCGTCCCCTTCCCTCATCCCTGCCGGAGGTCCCAGTGACGGACCGCACCACCCCGAGCAAGTCCCCGAGTCCGTACAGGTCGGCCTTCGCCGCCCTGGCCGGCACGTCCATCGAGTGGTACGACTTCTACGCGTTCGCCACGGCGGCCGCGCTCGTCTTCGACGATGTCTTCTTCCCCGCCGACATGCCGACGGCCCTCAAGACGATCGCCTCGTTCGCGACGTTCGCCGTCGGGTTCCTGCTCCGTCCGCTCGGCGGGATCGTCTTCGGTCACATCGGTGACCGGGTGGGCCGCAAGAAGACCCTGGTCATCACGCTGCTGATGATGGGGATCGCGTCCTTCGCCATCGGTCTGCTGCCGACGTACGGACAGGTCGGGGCGCTCGCGCCGATCCTGCTGATCACCCTGCGCCTGGTCCAGGGCATCGCGATCGGCGGCGAGTGGGGCGGGGCCGTACTGATCGCGGTCGAGAACGCGCCGAAGGGCCGTGCCACCTTCTTCGGCTCCTTCGCGCAGCTCGGCTCCTCGGTCGGCGCCCTGCTCTCCACCGGTGCCTTCAGCCTGATGAACCTGTTCGGCAGCGACGCCTTCCACGACTGGGGCTGGCGGGTGCCGTTCCTGGCGTCGTCGGTGCTCGTGATCATCGGGCTGATCGTCCGCACCAAGCTGGAGGACTCCCCGGTGATGGAGGACATCCACGCCGAGCAGTCGGAGAAGCCGGGTGCGAGCAGGCTGCCCGTCACCGAGGTGCTGCAGAAGGACTGGAAGACGGTCCTGGTGGGCGTGTTCGCCCTGGCCACGGCCACCGGCGGCTACTACGTCGTGACGAGTTATCTGCTGTCCTACGGCACCGACGAACTGCACCTGTCGGAGTCGATGCTCCTCAACGGCCTCTCCCTGGCGGCCTTCCTGGAGCTCGTCGTCACCCCGTTCCTCTCGCTGTGGGGTGACAGGATCGGGGCGCACCGGGTGGTCGTCGCCGGGCTCGCCGGTGTCGTGCTGCTCTCGCTGCCGCAGTTCATGGTGATGGGAACCGCGAGCGTCTTCCTGATCTATCTGACGATGCTGGCGATGCGTCTGGTGATGTCGGCGCTGTACGGGCCGATGGCGGCGATCCTCGCGGACGGCTTCGCCCCGCACGTGCGCTACACCGGCATCTCGCTCTCCTACCAGATCTGCAACATGGTCTTCGCCGGTTTCGCCCCGGTCACGGCGGTGTGGCTGTCGTCCCTGGCGGGCGGTGCGTACTGGCCGCCGGCGGTGGCGCTGATGGCCGTCTCCGTCATCGGCATCTGGTGCACCCTGCGGCTGCGGACCTACCACCGGCTGCGGGTTGCGGGCGAGACTTCGCCGGAACCCCGCGTCACGGCGCCCGTCGGCGCCTGAGAACCCGGTCGGCCCGGGCCGGAACCGCGTACTGCGGTTCCCGCCCGGGCCTCCGTCATGTCAGCGCACCTCGTACGCGCGGACCAGGGTCTGACTCACCTCAGCCCCCTGGGTGTCGGCGAGGGTGACGCGCAGGTGCACGAAGGAGCCCTTCGGGACGTCGGCGGGGAGCTGGGCCCTCCAGCTGCCGTGGACCCGTGTCGCGTCCGCGGTGTTCCAGCCCGTCACGGCGGCGACGGTGCTCTCGGTCCCGTAGGCGTACTCGACGGTCACCCGCTTCAGGTCGGCGGGGCTGTCCTGGCCGTCGACGGCGGCGGCGATCCCGATCGTGGTCGTCTCCCCCGCCGGGCGGGAGTTGCGCAGGTCGCTGGGTATGTCGAGGACCGGGACGAGCAGGCGCTGGGCCCCCTGGTCGGACGCGGCCGAGGTGAAGTTCCACTCGGTGGCGTAGGCCAGGCCAGTGCGGTCGGCCGCCGAGACCGGGCGTTGCCAGGTCTGTCGGACGGTGAGCTCCGACTTCTCCTCGGGCAGCGTGAACATACCGGCCGTGGTGGCCTGCGGCTCACCGTTCACCAGGAGCTGGCGGGTGCCGTAGTCGCCGCGGCTGAGGGTCGAGTCGTGCCCGCCCGCGTCGCCGAAGGACGGCATCACGTAGGACAGCCGGTTGCTGTCGCGGGTCATCAGCGAGCGGGCGTAGGTGTTGCGCACCGGCCCGTACGGGGTCTTGTACCAGAGTGAGGGTGCGCTGCCCTTCGCGACCGTGTGCGGGCCGTCGTAGGCGGTGCCCTCGTACACCCCGAGGTTGCGGCGCATGAGCGTCGTCCAGGTCAGCCCCTCGGAGCCGGCCGGGGTGAAGAACTCGGTGCGGGCCTGCGGTGCGTGCAGCGGGAGCGTCGTACCACCTGCCCAGATCGCCGGCATGCCGGGCAGACCCACCTGGACGTCGGACCAGTAGGTGGTGTCGGCGTCGTTCTGGACGTGGTAGCGGGCGTCCCGTCGGGCGAGGGCGGAGTCCCGCACCTTCTGGACGCCGGGACGGATCGACCCCTTGGTGGTGTACGCCAGGTTGTAGAGGTACGGGCTCTTCGCCGTCGCCGTGCCCGACCAGCGCACCGTGGCGGTGCCCTTCTCGGCCTCCGCCTTGAGCGCCAGCGAGTCGGCCCAGGTGATGGTGGCCTGCGGGACGCCCTCGGGTCCGGTCAGCTGGAACCTGCCCTCGCTGTCCGGGACCGCGCCCAGGACCCCTGCGGCTCCGGCCCTCGCAGCGGCCTGTGCCCAGCTGTACGGGTTGCCGCCTCCGGTGCCGGCGTCGACCAGGGCCACCTTGCCCGTCAGGTCGTGGGCGGCGAAGGCCGCGTCCGTGCCCTGTCCGATGGGCACGACCTGGGCGGAGCCCTTCCCGTCGAACTCGGTCGCCTTCTGTACCGGCAGGGAGTCGAGGACCCGGCCGCCGGACGTGGTCAGCTCGGCGAGCGGGGCGGTCTGCCGGGCGGAGGCGAGGAAGGTGAGACGGTCGTCGTGGGTGACGCGCTGCGCGTAGACGCCCTTCGCGTAGGAGGGCACCGCGGTGACGTAGCCGGCCAGCAGTCTCCTGGAGTCGTCCAGGCCGAAGGTGATGCCGACGGCGAATCCGGCGGGCTTGCTGGGCCGTTCGGTGTCCCAGGAGATCTGCTGGGCGTCGCGGGCGTCGAGCGTCACGGTGGTGTCCCCGGACACGGTCATCTTCTCGTCGTACAGCTGCGAGACGGATGCGACGCTGCCCACGTCTCCCGCCGCGTCACGGGTCATGATCAGCCCGCTGAGCGCGTAGGTGCCGAGGGGGACCCGGACGGTGGTGCTGCCGGGCTCCGGGTAGCCGATGGTGTACCGCTTGGCGGTGTCGCGGTGGTCGTCGAACAGCTGGAACGTCGACGGTGTGGCCGCGGGGTCACCGTGCCGGTCCAGGCCCTTGACCGTGAGGTCGGCGGAGGGGACCTCCATGTGGACGCCGAAGGGGACGGTGACGCGGACGCCGTGGGCGCCGATGCCCACGAGGCGGCCGGTGACGGTGCCGTAGTCGCCGTCGTCCAGGCGGGCCGACGGGTCGATCCTGACCGGGACGTCCGCGGTGCCGTTCGCGGGGACGGTCACGACACGCTTCGCAGGGGAGGCGAAGCGGGAAAGCCGGGAGCCGTCGTCGCCGCGCACGTCCTGCACGGTGAGCGCCAGGGTGACGGGCCTGTCGGTGACGTTCGTCAGGGTGACGGGCTTGTCGACCGGGTCCAGGGCGGACTGCGGGTAGGCGAAGTCGCCCAGCAGCGGCGCCGGCTGTGCCGTCACCGGCTGGGTGGCCGCGCGGGCGACGTCGAGCGGACCGGCGCCCTGTTCCAGCACCGGCGCGGAGGTGCCCTCGGCGGAAGCGGTCAGCAGGGCCTTGAGCTGGACCGGGGTGAAGTCCGGGTGCTGCTGGGCGAGCAGCGCGGCCGCGCCCGCCACGTGCGGGGTGGCCATCGAGGTACCGGACATGGACTGGTACGCCAGGTCGCCCCGGCCACCGGCGCGTGCGGCGACCACGTCGACGCCCTGCGAGGCGATGTCGGGTTTGGCGCTCAGGCCGTCGGCGGACGGGCCGCGGCTGGAGAACGACGCGGTGCGGTCCTTCCGGTCGACGGCTCCGACCGTGAGGGCGCTCGGCGCGCAGCCGGGGGTGGAGACGGTGCCGCGCAGCGAGGCGTTGCCGGCGGCTATGACGAACAGTGCCTTGTCGCTGAGCCGTTGCACCGCCTCGACGTCCGGGCCGGTGCAACTGGTGGCCCCGTCCGCGCCGAGGGACATGGAGACGACCCGGGCGCCCTGGTCGACGGCCCACTCCATGCCGTTGACGATGCCGCTGAGGGTGCCCGATCCGTCGTCGCCGAGGACCTTGCCGACGAGCAGGTCCGCCTTGGGCGCCATGCCCGCGTACCGGCCGCCCGAGGCGGCCCCGGTGCCGGCGATCGTCGAGGCGGTGTGGGTGCCGTGGCCGGTACGGTCGTCGGCGTCCTGGCCGTTGACGAAGACCTTGGTGGCGGCGATCCGTCCGGCGAGGTCGGGGTGGGCGGCGTCGGCGCCGGTGTCGAGGACGGCCACCTTCACGCCGGCGCCGTCGAGTCCCTCGCGGTGCGCGGTGCCCGCCCCGGTGAGCGGGACGGTGGGGGTGCCGAGGGCGGGTGCGGCCGTGCCGCGCACCTTGGCGTCGAGCCAGATCCGGTCCACGGCTCCGGCCGCTGCCTTGGCCTTGCCGGTGCTCGGCGCCAGCTCCTCCCAGGCGTCGGCGGCGGACTTCTTGTCGACGGTCAGCCCGGCCCCGCCGATGGAGTCGAGCCCCGCGGTGGTCCTGGTGCCCGGGACGGCGCTGCGGGGGGTGCGCCCGCCCTGGTAGGAGACGATGACGGGGACGGCGCCCGCGTGTGCGTCGTCGTACCCGTCGGCCACCAGCTTGCCTATGTCGAACAGTGCGGCGTCGAGCTTGCCCGCGTCGACCAGTTCCTCGGTGCCCTGAGGGAAGACGTAGGTGTGCGTCCCGTCCTTCCAGACGGCGGCGGGGTGGTCGGTGCCCTCGACGGGGCGGGGCGCCGCCGACAGGACTTCGCCGCTCGCGTCCACGCGTGCGTCGACCACGTCGCCGGTGATCAGGGTGACGGTGACGGGCCGACCGGTGTCCGCGCGCCCGGCGGGCGCCGGGGCGACGCCTTCCGCGGGTCCGTCGGCGATCGCCGGGTGGGCGCCGACGCCGAGCAGGGCGGCCGCCGCGAGGCCGGCGGCGGTTTGCCGCCAGGGTCTGGTGCGTCTCACAGGTGTGCTCCAGGGGAATGGTTGGTTTCCGCTGGGCAGCAGACTCGCCAATTCGGCGGTGGAAAAGGGGGGATGAAGGTGGCGAGAGAGTGCCATGGCGTGATTCCGTCACGCCGTCCGGGATCACCCGCTGTCCACCGCGGCGGGCAGCGGGTGATGGCGCGATGGGAGGCGTGCGACGACACTGGGAGGCATGTCGTCCGATCTTGGAATACCGTCCCGGCCACCCGCCGGGCCCGTCACCCCCGCGCCGAACCACCCTTCCGGCTCCGGTCTCCGATCACACTTCACCGACCTGCAGGAGGACCTGCGCAGAGCGGACGCCTCGCTGACGAGGCTCCTTGACCGCTGGGGGGCCGGTCCCGACGAGGGCTCGGAGCGGCTGGTCATCGTCCGCACCAGCCGTGAGGACCAGGCGGTCCGGCTCAACGAGCTGGAGTACGGGGCCCGCTCCTCGCTGCTCGTCTTCCAGTCCGGGGCGAACACGGTGGCACCGGTGCCGACGACCCTCCTCGACGAGGAGGAACCGCCCGCGCGGGAGGAGGGGGAGGCACAGGGTCCTCAGGATCCCAGGGCGCGGGAATCGGAGCAGCCCCCGTCGGCGGACGGTCCGCGCCCGGGGACCCTCCGATACGGCGGCAACCGCCAGGCCGCCTACCGGGTCGTCGTGGACCGGGCTTTCCTCTCCGAACCGGCGGCGCTGCGCGCGCTGGACGAGCGGCTGGCCGCCGGTCACGAGGTCCGTGTCGTGGACCAGCCCCTGATCAAGCTGGTCGTGGCCGACGGGGAGACCGCACTGGTCCAGCTGGAGCCCGGCCGTTCGCTGGAACTCCGGCGCCCGCTGGCGCTGCTGGCCGTCGAGCTCTTCGAGTCGGTGTGGCGCAGATCGCGGCCGTATCTCCGCGAGGACGGCGATCTGAGCCCGATGGACCGCCGGATCCTGCAGCTGATGCTGTCCGGGCTGACGGACGCGGCGACGGCCAACCAGCTCGGCACGTCGCCGCGTACGGTGCAGCGGCGGGTGCGCGCGCTGATGGATCTGACCGCGGTCACCTCACGGGTGCAGCTCGGCTGGTACGCGATGCGCAACAACTGGGTCTGAGGGCCGCGCACCGGTGGGCGGCGGGGTCCGTCCCCCTCGTTCCGGACCCCGCCGGCTCTCACATGAGGCTCAGGTAGTCCTCCAGCGTCCGGCCGTGCAGCTTCTTCACCGGGTCGGTGACGCGGTCCGACATGGTGTTGTGCGCCAGGTAGTTGGTGACGACCCAGTTCAGGTCCCGGGCGTCGACCGTGCCGTCGTGGTCGATGTCGGCGGCCCGGTCGGCGCTGCCGCGTGCCTCGTAGACAGTCGCCGCGTCGCGGACGTCGATGACGTCGTCGCCGTTGACGTCACCGGCGACGAGCGCCGCCTGCGTCCCTGCGACGGTGCCCCCCGCGCCGCCGAAGTCGTCGGCTGCCATGACGACGTCCTCGTGCCAGGTGAAGTGGCCGGGGACGGCAATCTCCAGGCGGTAGGGCTTCGTGGTGGGGGTGAGCCCCGAGACCGACACGCGCCCGGTCTTGTCGACCTTCGGGGTGTACCGGGTGCCGTCGGGCGCGGTCAGGGTGACGTCGAAGCCGTCGAGGGTGTGGTCCCGTGCGTTGTCGAAGCCGTAGTCCTTCGTCAGCAGTGCCTCTGCCGCGGGGCGTGCGTTGAATGAGGACTCCGCGTTGAGCATCCGGACGGAGCCGTAGAACTGGGAGTTCAGCGGCACCTTGGTGCCCTGCGCGTCGAGGGCGTACGCCGAACCGGCGTTCAGGCCGGCGGCCGCCGTCCAGACGTCACCGGTCACTTCGTACGTCACCTTCAGCAGCGGCATCTCGTCGTCGCTCAGCCCCTCCGCACCCGGCAGGTCGAAGGAGAGGGAGGCGTAGGACAGCGCCCCTCCCGGGGTGTCGGTCCGGCTGATCGCCGACGGATCGTGGGCCGCCAGCTCCGCGGTGGGTTCGACTCCGACGATCCTGATGTTCCGCTCGTCGTAACGGATCTTGGTGGAGAAGGACTTCCAGTGGTGGAGGTCGTGCGCCGTCAGCGTGTAGGTGACACGGTCTCCGGCGCGGGCGGCGGAGGTGTCCGCGTCGCTCGTCAGATACGGCATGCCCTCCTTGATCAGGTTGATCACGCGTACGTCCCCGACGTTGCCGGCGGCGTCCGTCGGCCAGAGCTTGATGTAGGTGGTGGGCGCGCCCGAGGAGAGCGGCAGGGAGCCGGTCACCCGACCCTCGGTGTCCGCGTTGCTGTGGCCGGTCGGGGCGTTGGGGCTGTAGGTGGAGTAGTAGAGCGCGTTGTCGTCCTGGCCGATGTCGAGTCCGGACCGGCGGATGTCGTCGGCCTGGGCATCGAGCAGGGTTCCGGACACGGTGAACGACGTCGCGTCGGCCGGCCGTTGGACGACCACCGGGTGGGACGGGTCCCACCCGCCGTAGGCGTCGTCGTAGCTCGGCGCCTGGGAGTCGACGTAGACGTCACGCATCTCGGTGTCGGTACCGCCCTGCGCGTCGGTTCCCACGATGCGCAGTTGGTAGCGGCCGTCCTCGATCCAGCGGCCCCTGGGGTCGACGGGGGTGGCGGCGCGGCCGGTGAAGGGGAAGTACCAGGCGCCGACGGAGGCGGGGCCGTAGTCGACGCCCTCGGTGAGACCGACGGTGTTGAAGCCGCCGAGGTAGCCGAGGTCCTTGCCGCGGGCGTCGGCGAGGAACACGTCGACGCTGCGCAGCTGGCCGGCCATGGTGAGGTTGAAGGTCGCCGCTCCGCCGCCGACCGCGCCGTCGGGCGAGTTCTGTCCGGTCGACAGGACGGACTTGGTCATCTCGATCTTCTCGAAGCCCGACTTCGCGACGCGCATGCCGAAGGGGACGCGCAGCGTGGTGTGTCCCCTGCCGGCGACGGGTGTCAGGGTCAGGTGGCCCTCGTAGTAGCCGGCGGGGGCGGAGGAGGGCACGTTCAGCAGGGCCCGTACCTTCGCGGAGCCGTGCCTGCCGACGGTGACCAGCGGGCCGGTGGCCAGGCTGATGTGCGCGGCCTTCGCGTCGGCGGAGGTTCCGGCGCCGCGGGTGAAGGTGGTCGTGACGCGGTAGGTGCCGCGCTCGGTGCCGTGGTTGGCCAGGCGCAGGGTGTGGACGTCGGTGGTCCTGCGGCCCAGCGGGAGCACCCCGAGGTCGAGTGCGCCGGTCCGCCGGGTGAGCTCGCCAGGGGTGCCGTCGACGGCGACGTACGGCGTGGAGGCGGCCACGTCGATCGTGGCCGCGGCGTGCACGGCGGCGTACGGGTCGACCGAGCCCGCCCCGGTGTCGAAGACGCTGGTGTCGCCGGGCAGCGTGGCGGCGGTGTTCATCAGGGCGGTCTTGATGTCGTCGGGGGCGAGGTCCGGGTCGTGCTGGAGCATCAGCGCGGCGGTGCCGGCGACGTAGGGCGAGGCCATGGAGGTGCCGCTGAGCCGGGCGTACGCGTAGGTGTGGTCGCCTCCCTCCGGGTCGACGACGTCTGCCGGCACGGAGGACAGGACGCTGACGCCGGGGGCCGACACCTCGGGCTTGATGGCAGCGGTGCCGTAGACGGGGCCGCGGGAGCTGAACGAGGCGAGGGAGCCGTTGCCCAGGGTGAACGTTCCGGCCGGGGTGAGGGACAGCCGGGCGGCCGGATCGGCGGCGAGGGCCGCGCCGTCCGCGGCTGTCAGTGAGAACGCCGGCACATAGGACTGGCTCTCACCTATGTAGGACGGTATGTGCCCTTCCTCGGCGTTGTCGTTGACGAGGAGTACGGCCACCGCGCCCTTGGTCGCGGCACGCTTCACCTTCTCGTCGAGGCTGATGCCGCCCCGCTTGACGACGACGGCCGTGCCGGTGACGTCCTTGCCGTTGTATCCGGCTGCCGTTCCGGTGCCGGCGTCGACGACGGGCCAGGTGCCGTCGGCCAGTTCGTCCAGACTGTCGTCGAACTTGCGGGCAAGCAGCCTTCCTTCGGCCTTCGCCTCACCGACACCGAGGCTGTACGCGGGGAGGGTGTCCGGCTCGTCGTGGGCGCCCACGGTGAGGGGCAGGGCGGCCGCGCCGGGGCTTCCCAGTGTCTGAGGGCCGGGGCCGCTGTTGCCGGCGGCGATGACCGTGGTGACTCCGGCGAGTACAAGGTTGTCGGCGGCGAGGGACTGGGGGCTGAGCGGATCGTTGATCGTGGCCCCGAGCGACATGTTGACGACGTCCATGCCGTCGTCGGCCGCCCGGTCCATCGCGGCGAGGATGTCGCTGGTACGGCCGGTGCCGTACGGGCCGAGGACCCGGTATGCGTACACCGAGGCGCCGGGGGCGACGCCGTGCGCCGCGCGTTCCTTCGAGGCCGCGCCCCGGCCGGCGACGATCCCGGCGACGTGCGTTCCGTGCTCGGTGTAGTACGTCGAGCCCCGGTTGGTCTCGGCCTGGCCCGACGCCTTCCAGTCCGCGTACGTCGTCTCCATGGGGTCGGAGTCGTCGTCGACGAAGTCGTAGCCGCCCTTGTAGGCGGCCTTGAGGTCCGGGTGGTCGTAGTCGATGCCGGTGTCGATGATGCCGACCTTGACGCCCTTGCCGATGATGCCCTCGGCATGGAGGCGTGCGGGGCCGTCGCCTCCGTCGTCGCCGCCGGCGGTGGGGGTGGACGTGGGGCTCTTGCTCTCCGGGTCGGCTAGGGCCTTGACGGTGCTGTCGGGCCAGACGGCGGCGACCTCGTCGTGTTCCAGCAGGTCGGCGACCCGGTTGCCGGGCACACGCAGACCGACCCCGTCGAAGCTACGGGTGAAGGTGCGGCCGGGGCGGGGCGCCGCGGCCGTACGGCCGCTCTTCGCCTTGTCCCGGGGGAACATGTCCTCCAGCGCGCCGCGGAAGGTGTCCTGGGCCTTCTCCACGGCGGCGTGGGCCTCCGTGTCGCTGAGGCTGCGCCCCTCGGCGGCCGCCAGCAGCTTCGCCGTCCTGGCCGGCGGAGTGCGCAACTGCACGATGACGTCGACGGGTTCGGAGCTGCGCAGCGCCGCCTTGTCGGTGAGGTGCAGGCCACCGACCTCCAGTCCGGCCATCCGGTGCAGGGCCTCGAGTTCCTGCTCGTCCAGGGACGACAGCAGCTTCTGTGCGCTGCCGGGGACGGAGGACGCGGAGGACGCGGCCACCGCCGCCGGTGCTCCGGCGGCCAGAGTGGCCAGCACGGCCACCGCCGCTGTCAGTACGAGGCGTTTACGCCTCGGGGCTCGCGTCGTCATTCGCTGGCTCCGCTCCGGTTGTCGAGGGCTGGCTGATCACCGCGTGCGGGAGCGGTGGGGCAGGATCGCACGATCATCGGCGATCGGGAGTGTGACGGGGAACCCTGATCGCGGACGGGATTGCGACGTGGCGCGAAGTCGCCAGTCCCGCGTCGGCACTGCGGTGCTGGAGCCTCACGTGGCGGTTTGTCGCCGTGTCACACACTCGCCAGCCGACATCAGTGCGCGAGCCGTCGCCCGCTCGGTACACCGTGACCACGGCCCTCCGGAAGTCACCGGAGCACGCCGTGTCACCGACGAGTTCACGGTCCTTGCCCGAGGGCTCACCACTCCGAAAGGCAGTTCATGTCCCGCTCCTCACCACCCCGCGGACGACGGCTCACCGCCGCCGTCCTCGCGGCCGGCCTCACCGGCTCGCTGCTGAGCCTGTCGGTCCTGCCCGCGCAGGCGGCCCCGGCGGCCGACGTCCCTCAGCCTCTGGGCGCGGCGGTCTCCGACTCCCCGAAGGAGGCCCTGGCCTCCACACGTGACAAGCTCGGTTCCCACGACCGGACGCTGCTGCAGAAGGCCGAGAGCGGCAAGAAGGCCACGGTCACCGTGATGCTCGCCACCGGTGGCGGCGACACGAAGACGCTGCGCAAGAAGATCGCCGAGGTCGGGGGCCACGTCGGGAAGGCGGACGACGAGCTCGGCTACGTCCGCGCGACCGTGCCCACCGGGAAGGTCGACTCGCTCAGCGGACTCTCCTCGGTACGTGCGGTCGACCTGAACGAGACGTACAAGATCCCCGACCCGTCTCCCGTCACCTCCCGGGACCGCAAGGCAAGCAAGGGCGGTACGGAGAAGACCGGACCCGCCGCACCCGGCAAGGACACCCCCGCCGACAACCCGTACCTCCCGGTCGCGGAGACCGGCGCCACCGGATTCACCGCCGAGCACCCCTCGTGGGACGGGCGGGGTGTCACGGTCGGCATCCTGGACACCGGTGTCGACGCGGCCCACCCGGCCCTGCGGACCACCACGGACGGCAAGCCGAAGATCCAGGACTGGGTGACGGCGACCGACCCGGTCACCGACGCCGACCCGACCTGGCTGGAGCTGCGGACCTCGGTCACGGCCGCCGGCGGCACCTTCCGGTACGGCGGTGCCGACTACAAGGCACCTGACGGCACGTACAAGTTCGCGCTCTTCGACGAGAGCACGACCTGGGGCGGGGAACTCGGGGGTGACGTCAACAGGGACGGTGACACGAAGGACAAGTTCCCCGTCCTCTACCGCTCCTCCGACCACCGCATCTGGGTCGACGCCGACCTGGACCGCACGTTCGGCGAAAGCGACGTCGTCGAGCCGTACGCGAAGAGCGGCAAGTGGGGGACGTTCGGCACCGACGACCCGGGGACGGCGGTCGCCGAGTCGATGCCGTTCACCGTGGAGTACCGGGACGACGTGGACCTCTCGCCGCGCGGTGGGAGCAGTGTCGGGAAGACCGCCGACTTCGTGAACATCGGTATCGTCGCGGGCGCGCACGCCACCCACGTCGCCGGTATCACCGCG
>NZ_JBICWC010000017.1:0-75319 GCF_043199535.1 Streptomyces sp. NPDC048590
ACGGTGGGACACGAAGACCTCCGTGTGGTGCAGTCCTAGACAGCTCCACCACACCGGAGGTCTTCGCCTTTGATCAAGACCCCCGCGTCAACAACCTCGTGATCAATACAGCTAGGCCGACGCCGCCGCCTCACGCGCGTACGCCACCGCTTGACGGAGGGACAGCCCCGGCTCGGCCTGGCGCAGCTTCTTGATGGCTGCCACCGAATCCAACTGCCCCTTGTAGCCGGCCGCCGCGAGCCGCCGCCGCACCCAGCGGCTGCGTATCTCCGCGTCGGACACCGAGGCCGCCTCGGCGGCGAGCGCCAGGGCCCTCTCCAGCCCCGGGCGTTCGGCGACGGACGCGGTGTCGAGCGCGCGGCTGAGCAACTCGGTGATCTCCGGAGTGTCCCGCAGCACGAGCACGTCCATGTCCTGCTTCCCGATTCCGATCATGCGGGCAGCCTGCCCGGAACTCGTACCGCGAGCACAGGATTTGAGCCTTTTCAGCGGTTCGGCGAATCGCCCGTGGTTCAGCGCGCGGCGCCGGACTCGGCGCGTCGCGAGGCGGCCGCCCGTCCCAGCAGGGCGGGCAGCTCCGCGACCGGTGGCGGGGTTCCGCAGGCGGAGGCGACGACGACTTCCTCCAGTGCCTCCAGGTGGGCCCGGATCGACTCCGGGGGCAGGTACGCCGTGTCCGCGGTCAGCATGACGGCGAGTGTGCCCCGCTCCTCGGTGACGTGGACGCAGTAGCGGCAGCCCAGTTGGTCCTCGGTCGCCGGGAAGTCGAACTCCGACCGTTCCCGCGCCTTCCGGAGCTCCGCGGGCCCCGGCGGTGGGCCCGGGGCCGGCGGGCGCTCGTGGAAGCGCTGGTCGTTGTAGCAGCAGTAGGGGTGCACGGGTGCACCCCGCTCCCTGCCGACCCTCTCGCGCAGTGCCTCCCAGGCGACGGGGTCGTAGGAGGCCGCGCGGTAGCCGGCCATGGCGGCGTCCCAGCCCCGGGGCAGCAGGTCGGTGAAGAGCTCGGCCCCGGAAAGGTCGAGGAGGAACGGCGCGTCCTGGGACAGCATCGCCACCATGCCCTGCCGGTCCGTGGCGGTCCGGTTGCCGACGATGGGCATCATCGCCGCCACCTGGTGCCCGCCCTCGGCCGCGACGAGGGCGGCCATCCCCGTCATCAGGATCGTCGAGCCGCTGACCCGGTGTTCCGCGGCGAGTACGTCGGTCGCGGCGGCCAGCGCCCCGGAGACCAGGCGGCCGCTCCAGAACCGGGGTGCGCGCGGTTCGGCGACCTGACGGGGGAGCATCGTCGGCGGCATGGTCCGGTAGAAGGTCTCCCAGTGGGCCAGGGCCCGTTCGCTGCGGCGTACACCGGCGGGCGCGTGCTGGGCGGTGGCCAGGTCCAGCGGACCGGCCGGCGGTCGCGGGCCTGCGGAGCCCCGCCTGACCAGCAGCCGGAGGTCCCGTACGACGTGCTCGGCGCCCTGGCCGTCGGAGGCGAGGTGGCACAGGACTAGCGCCGCGTGGGTGACCCGCCCCTGATGGCACACGGCGGCGGCCCGCAGCGGCCACTCCCCCTCGTAGTCGAACCGGGTCGTCCTGAGTTCCTCCAGCAGGCGTGCCGCGGTGTCGGCGGTACGGTCCGGCCGGGGCTCCTCGACCACGGCGAGGCGCAGCCGCCCCGTGTCGGCCAGCGACTGGCAGGGGCCGTCGGGTCCCCGGCCGACCACGGTACGCAGGGCCTCGTGGCGGCCCATCAGGGCCGCGAGCGCGGAGGTGAGCGCGGGGAGTTCGGTGACCCGCCCCCGTTCGCCCAGGGGGAGGATGCGGCCGATGTTGAAGTAGACGTCGTTCGGCGCGGTCCTGGCGATGGCGTTCCACATGGCCCGCTGCCCCCAGGTGAGGGGTGCTGTTCCCGCGCGGTCGCCCGAGAAGTCCACCTCGATCACCCGGGCGTCCGCCAGGACGCTCATGGTGTCCGCCCCGCGTCCGGACCCAGGATCCGGGCCGTCAGGGTGTCCAGGCTCTCCGTGCGGAAGGACGGTCCGCCCAGGTCGAGTTCGATGCCGAACTCCTCCTCCAGCGCGTCCGCCAGCCGCAGGATCGCCAGTGAGCCGACCCCCAGTTCGAGGAGGGTGACATCGGCGTCGAGGATCTCGTCCGGTCCGATCTGCCCCTCGGTGGCGTCGCTGATCAGCCGGGCGACCCGGGTGCGGGTGTCCTCCGCGGACGGTGCGGCGGTCATCGCGGCCCCCGTTCCGCCAGGCCGTCGCGCAGGCTCAGTGGCCTGATGTCGGGCCAGACCTCGTCGACGTGGGCGGCGCACTCGTCCTCGGTCCCGCTGAATCCGTCGGGCCGCCATCCGGCGGGCGGCGGGGAGCCGGCGGGCCACAGGGCGTGCTGCTCCTCGTCGTTGACCACCACCTGGTAGCGGGCTGCTGTGGTCACTGGTTCTCCTCGCTGAGGTCGGTGGTACGGCCGGCCGCGAGGGCCCTGGAGGCCCCGGTGAAGCTCATGAGCCGGCGCCTTCCCCCGTGGCGCCGCCGGCGGCCAGGAGTCCGGCGGCCTCCTCCTCCGACAGCGCGTCGATCTCCGCGACGAGGGCCTCCTCGACGGCCTCGGCGAAGCTCTCGACGGTGCGGTGGGTGAAGAGGGTGCGCAGCGGGACGGTGAGCTCGGCGGAAGCGCGGATCCGGGCGATGACCCGGGTCGCGAGCAGCGAGTGGCCTCCGAGGTCGAAGAAGTCGTCCAGCGCCCCGACGCGGTCGATGCCGAGCACCTCGCGCCAGATGTCGGCGACGAGTTCCTCGGCCTCGGTCCTCGGGGCGACGTAGGCCTCGCGCAGTTCCGGGCGGTGGTCCGGGGCGGGGAGCGCCGCACGGTCGAGCTTGCCGTTGGGGGTGAGCGGCAGGCTGTCGAGGACGAGCAGCGCGTTGGGCACCAGGTGTCCGGGGAGCAGACCGGCCAGCGCGGTCCGGAGACCGGCCGGGGTCGGCTCGGGGGCCGGGGCCGTGGGCGAGAGGACGACGTAACCGACCAGGGTGTCGCCCCGGGCGACGACGGCCGCCTCGGCGACGCCCGGCTGCTTGAGCAGGGCCTCCTCGATCTCCCCCGGTTCGATCCGGTAACCGCGTACCTTGACCTGGCCGTCCAGGCGGCCGAGGAACTCCAGTGCGCCGTCGCGGCGTCGGCGGACGAGGTCGCCGGTGCGGTAGCGGCGGGATCCCGGCGGGCCGTAGGGGTCGGGGACGAAGGAGCGTGCGGTGGCTCCGGGGCGGCCGCCGTAGCCGTGGGCGACCCCGGGCCCGCCGATGACCAGCTCGCCGGGGGTCCCTGCCGGGACGGGTTCTCCGTACGGGTCGCAGACCGTCGCCGTGACGCCGCCGATGGGTGTCCCGATGGGCGGGCGGACCCGGGTGTCGGCCTCGCCGAGGTCCGCGGTCGTCGCGATGACCGTGGTCTCGGTCGGGCCGTAGGAGTTGACGACCCGTACGCGGTCGCCGAACCTCTCGCGCCAGGTGGCCACGGCCGCCGCCTGGACCTGGTCGGCGCCCAGGATCAGCAGCCGCAGGGCGGGGGGCCAGGCCACGGCGGACAGGTCGCCGACCAGCTGGTGCCAGTACGGGGTCGGCAGGTCCATGACGGTGATGCCGTGCGCGTGCTCGCGGGTGAGCTGGCCGGGCAGGTCCCCGTCGGCGTCGGCGACCACCAGCGTGGCTCCGGCCGACAGCGCCGGGAAGAGCTCCTCGGCGCAGGTGTCGAAGCTGAGGGAGGCGCAGTGCAGCACGGTGTCGTCCCGCGTGATCCCGTACCCCTCACGCATCCAGCGGACCCGCTCGGCGAGGGCGCGGTGGGGCACGAGCACGCCCTTGGGGGTGCCGGTGGAGCCCGAGGTGTGGACGACGTACGCGGTGTCCTCGGGGCCTGGCGCGTCGGGGTCCGGCCCGTCGGGACTGTCCGGCGGCCCGGGTTCGGCCACGTCCAGGATCCGTACGCCGTCCAGGGCCGGGGCGGCGTCTCCGGCGGCGTCCCGCGAGGTCAGGACGGTCCGGGCGCCGCTGTCCGCCACCATGAAGGCGAGCCGGGCGGCGGGATATCCGGGGTCGAGCGGCAGATAGGCGGCGCCCGCCCGCCAGGAGGCGAGCATGGCCACGACGGCCTGCGGGCCCCGGGGCAGCAGGATCCCGACGGTGTCGCCCCGCCGCACGCCCTCGGCGGCCAGCCGTCGCGCGAGCCCGCCCGACCGGGCCCAGAGGGAGGCGTAGTCGAGTGAGCCCGTGCTCCCCCGCAGCGCGGTGGCCTCGGGGTCGCGGTCCACGGCGTCGCGGATCGCGGCGAGCACGGTGGCGGGTCCCTCCGGGGTCGCCGGCCCCCGTCCCGCCTCCTCCAGGGCGGCGAGTTCCGCCGGGTTCTGCATGGGCAGCCGGTTGACGGGGGTGTCGGGGTCGGCCGCGGCGGCGCGCAGCAGGGTCTCGAACCAGTGGCCGAGCCGTGCCGTCCAGGCCGCGTCAAGGAGGTCGGTGCGGTAGCCGAAGACGGCGACGACGTCGTCGCCGTCCCGCCGCACGTCCAGGGTGAGGTCGAACTTGCAGGCCTCCATCCCCGGGTCCAGTTCGGTGCACCTGAGGTCGGCGAAGGGCGCGTCGTCCAGCAGGCCCGCGTCCTGGGTGTGGACGGTCAGCATCGTCTGGAACAGCGGGGTGCGCTCCGGGTCGCGGTCCAGCCGCAGCGATTCGGCGAGCTTCTCGAAGGGGATCCGTTCGTGGGTGAAGGCCCCGAGGGCGGCGCCGCGGACGCGCCGCAGGAGGCCGGCGAAGGTCGGTGCTCCGGACAGGTCGGACCGGAGCACCAGGGTGCGCGAGAAGTAGCCGATGATCTGTTCGGTGCCCTGGTCCCCCCGCCCGGCGGTGGGGACCCCGACGCAGAAGTCGTCCTGGCCGGTGACGCGGTGCAGCACCGCCTGGTAGGCGGCGAGCAGCACCATGAAGGGGGTGCATCTGCGGGTCCTGGCCAGCGCGTCCACGACGGGGCCCGCGCCGGTCAGCACCTGGGTGTGGAAGGCGCCGTGCGTGGACGGCCGCGCCGGCCGGGGGTGTTCCAGGGGAAGATCGAGTGCGGGGGCGTCGGCGAGGCGTTCCTGCCAATAGGCGAGGGACTCGCGTTCCTCGGGGCCGTCCTCCTCCTGCTCCCGGGCGGCCGCGTGCGCCAGGTAGGACGGGGGTGCGGGCAGGTCGGCGTCGCGTCCCGCCCGGTACGCGCCGTAGTGGGCGGCAAGTTCGTCCCTCAGGATGTTGAGGGACCAGCCGTCCGCGACGATGTGGTGCAGGACCACGCACAGGACGTGTTCGGTCTGCGCCGTGCGGATCAGTGAGACCCGCAGCAGGGGCCCTCGCCCGAGGTCGAAGCCACGGTTGGTGCGGGCGGCCAACTCGTCGGGCAGCCGGTGTCCTGACCCCCGCAGATCGAGGTGCTCGACGGGGACGGCGGCCGGGTCGGAGACGACGGCGAGCGGGCGCCCGTCCTCGTCGGGGAAGCGGGTCCGCAGCGTCTCGTGGCGGGCCACCACGGCATCGACGGCGGATCCCAGTACCGCCGGGTCCAGGGGACCGGTGAGCCGCAGCACGAGGGGGATGTTGTAGGAGGGGTCCCCGGGCTCCATCCGGTCGAGGAACCAGAGCCTCTTCTGGCCATGGGTCAGAACCGATCCGACAGCCGGCGTACTCATCGGGCTCCCTCTGCGTCCCCCGGAGGCCCGGTGCCCCGGGACGCCGCGTGACGATTCGTGCGGTCACGCCGAGCGGACGGAAGGCGGCGGGGCGCGGCCGCGCCGCACGATGCGCCGGGCCGCCCGGACGACGAATTCCGGCCATCTCACGGTCTCGAACGTGTGGATGCTATGAACACCTCACAGGCAAGTCAATGCAACGCACGCACACATCAACGGAGTTGAACACTCCGCACCGGGTGGAGCGCTCAACTCCGCCACACCTGAAGCGCCCATGGGCCCACCCCCTCCCCCGGCGCCGCCACGGTCCACGTCGAGCAGCCGGGCGTCTGCGTAGGGTCGGGGTATGACACTCGACCTCGACGCGTACCTCGCCCGCATCGGCCGGCCGGTGGAGGCGGACCCGCGCCCCACCGTGGAGGTACTGCGGTCCGTGCACCGCGCCCACATGCTGGGCATCCCGTTCGAGAATCTGGAGCCCCTCCTGGACGGCGCCCCGTCCCTCGCGGTCGCGGACCTGGAGGAGAAGATCGTCCGCGGTGGGCGCGGCGGCTACTGCTACGAGCAGAACACCCTGCTGGCCGCCGCCCTGACCCAGCTCGGCTTCCGGGTCACGCTGCTCGCCGCGCGGGTCGTGGTGGGCGCCGCCCCCGGCGACATCCGGCCCCGTACGCACATGCTGCTGCGGGTGGACGTCGAGGGAGAGGCCACCCCGTGGATCGCCGATGTGGGTTTCGGCTCGCACGGCGCCCTGCTGGAGCCGATCCCCCTGGTGGTGGACGCCGAACTGCTCGACACCCCGCGCCGCCACCGGCTGGTGCACGCCCCGCACGACGGGCCGCTGGAGCTGTGGGAGCTCCAGGCCGGCAAGGGCGGCTACTGGGAGCCGCAGTACGAGTTCACCCTGGAGCCCTTCGAGGCCCCGGACTTCGACGTGATCAACTGGCACATC
Organism: Streptomyces sp. NPDC048590; assembly: GCF_043199535.1. Classification (NCBI taxonomy): domain Bacteria; kingdom Bacillati; phylum Actinomycetota; class Actinomycetes; order Kitasatosporales; family Streptomycetaceae; genus Streptomyces; species Streptomyces sp. NPDC048590. The sequence goes on from NZ_JBICWC010000017.1 coordinate 6,657, forward strand.
GCGACGAACCCGCGCTCCCCCTTCCGGCAGGCGGTGTACGCCCAGCGCACCCGGCCGGGACGGCACCTGGCCCTGTCGGGGCGGACGCTGACCGTGACCGCCGACGACGGCACGGTCGAGGAGCGGGAGCTGTCAGGTCCGGAGGAGGTGCTGCGGGTGCTGGCCGAGGACTTCGGCGTACGCCTTCCCGGGGGGACGGTCCTGCCGGGCTGAGCGGAGCGGCCCCCTCCGCGAGGGGCGCGCGCCCGGCGGAGGCGCCCCCGCGTGGCGCATCTCACCCGTCCCGGGCCGCACGCCCGCATTCCAAGCCGCGGCGCCGCCCCGACCGGACGTTCCCACGGTCCGGGCCCGGGGCGGCATGCCGATGGAAGAGCCGACGGACCTCCGGGCGCCCACGGAGGGAGCAACCGGAGGCCGACCCGGGGGCACCGCGCGAAACACGGCCGTAAGCTCGCAGACATGCAGGTCATCCAGTCCACGAAGCTCGCCGGCGTCTGTTACGAAATCCGCGGCCCCGTCCTCGAGGAAGCGATGCGGCTCGAAACCGCAGGCCATCGCATCCTCAAGCTGAACACGGGCAACCCGGCGGCCTTCGGTTTCGAGTGCCCGCCGGAGATCCTCGAGGACATCCTGCGCAACCTCTCCGGAGCGCACGGATACGGCGACGCCAAGGGCCTGCTCTCCGCGCGCCGCGCTGTGATGCAGCACTACCAGACCAAGGGGATCGACCTCGACGTCGAGGACATCTACCTCGGCAACGGCGTCTCCGAGCTGATCCAGATGTCGATGCAGGCGCTGCTGGACGACGGCGACGAGGTCCTCGTCCCCGCACCGGACTACCCGCTGTGGACCGCGTCGGTCTCGCTGGCCGGCGGTACGGCGGTGCACTACCGGTGCGACGAGCAGGCCGACTGGATGCCCGACCTCGCCGACATCGAGCGGAAGATCACCGACCGCACCAAGGCGATCGTGATCATCAACCCGAACAACCCCACGGGCGCGGTCTACGACGACGAGATGCTGCGCGGGCTGACGGAGATCGCCCGCCGCCACAACCTGGTCGTCTGCTCGGACGAGATCTACGACCGGATCCTCTACGACGGTGCGACGCACACCCCGACGGCCGCCATCGCCCCGGACCTCATGGTGCTCACCTTCAACGGGCTCTCCAAGAACTACCGGATCGCGGGATACCGCTCCGGCTGGCTGGCGGTCTGCGGGCCAAAGGCGCACGCCTCCTCGTACATCGAGGGTCTGACGGTCCTGGCCAACATGCGGCTGTGCGCCAACATGCCCGCCCAGCACGCGGTCGCCACCGCGCTCGGCGGACGGCAGTCGATCAACGAGCTGGTGCTTCCGGGCGGCCGGATCCTGGAGCAGCGCGACGTCGCGTACGACCTGCTGACCCAGATCCCCGGGGTGACGTGCGTGAAGCCGAAGGGGGCGCTGTATCTCTTCCCGAGGCTCGACCCCAAGGTCTTCAAGATCAAGGACGACCGGCAGATGGTCCTCGACCTGCTCCGGGCCGAGAAGATCATGGTGGTGCAGGGCACGGGCTTCAACTGGCCCGACCCCGATCACTTCCGGGTGGTCACCCTGCCTCCGGTCCAGGACCTGACGGACGCGGTGACCCGCATCGGAAACTTCCTAGACGGCTACAGCCAGCCCTGATCGGACCGAGATTCCGGACCCGAGGCAACTTTAGACACGATCCAAGATAGGATGGGCTTACTGCATCATCAGGAGGCCCTCCATGTACGAGCCGATCCGCACCAAGTCGGTCCACACATCGGCCGACGACGCCGATTTCCCGCACCGCAGCCGTGAGGACGAGCTGGACATCCAGCTCGCCGGCCACCTCGCGGCCCTGCTCGCCGTCACGGACGAACTGGGCCTCACCGCCCAGGGCGACCGCATCGCCGAGCAGGTGGCCAGACTCCGCTCGACTCCCCCCGCCCGTCACGCCGGACGGAGCGAGGCGCCCGCGGCCACCCTGCACCGCCGCGCCCACGCGCTCGCCGGCCGGGCCCTCGTGGTGGCCGCGTCCCGTGCCGACACCGCCGTGGCGATCCTGGCGGCGGAGACCATGGACACCCACACCGCGGCCCTGGCCGCATCGCCCACCAGGCCGGCCGCCCTGGTCGGCGCCCCCTGACGGCCCCGGTCCACGGGTCGCCGCGATCCGTGGACCGGGTGCCAACCACCCTCCGAACCGCTCCTCCGGGAGAAAGTGCGGCACCCGGAGCCATGAGGGGGCTCCGGGTGCCGCGCCGCGGTGGGCCGCCCGGACCCCACAGGTCAGGGCGGAAGTCGTGACGGCCCGCCCGCGGGGACCGGGAGGGCTCAGCCCAGGCGCCGGACCAGCGCGCGGTACTCGTCCCACAGCTCCTTCGGGGTGTGGTCGCCGAAGGTGTTCAGGTGCTCGGGGATCAGCGCGGCCTCCTCGCGCCAGACCTCCTTGTCCACGGTGAGCAGGAAGTCGAGGTCGGACTCCGAGAGGTCCAGGCCCGCGGTGTCGATCGACCCCTTGGCCGGCAGGATGCCGATCGGGCTCTCGACGCCTTCCGCCTTGCCCTCCAGGCGCTCGACGATCCACTTGAGGACGCGGCTGTTCTCACCGAAGCCGGGCCAGACGAACTTGCCCGCGTCGTTCTTGCGGAACCAGTTCACGTAGTAGATCTTCGGCAGCTTCGACTGGTCGGCCTTGTCGGCACCGACCTCGACCCAGTGCTTCATGTAGTCGCCCATGTTGTAGCCGCAGAACGGCAGCATGGCGAACGGGTCGCGGCGCAGCTCGCCGACCTTGCCCTCGGCGGCGGCGGTCTTCTCGGAGGCGACGTTCGCGCCCAGGAAGACGCCGTGCTGCCAGTTGAACGACTCGGTGACCAGCGGGACGGCGGAGGCGCGGCGGCCGCCGAAGAGGATGGCCGAGATCGGCACGCCCTTCGGGTCCTCCCACTCGGGCGCGATGATCGGGCACTGCCCGGCCGGGACGGTGAAGCGGGCGTTGGGGTGGGCCGCGGGCGTGCCGGACTCGGGGGTCCAGTCGTTGCCCTTCCAGTCCGTGAGGTGCGCGGGGCTCTCCTCGGTCATGCCCTCCCACCACACGTCACCGTCGTCGGTGAGCGCCACGTTGGTGAAGACGGAGTTGCCCCACATGGTCTTCATCGCGTTGGCGTTGGTGTGCTCGCCGGTGCCGGGCGCGACACCGAAGAACCCGGCCTCGGGGTTGATGGCGTACAGCCGGCCGTCCTCGCCGAACCGCATCCAGGCGATGTCGTCACCGATGGTCTCGACCGTCCAGCCGGAGATCGTGGGCTCCAGCATGGCCAGGTTGGTCTTGCCGCAGGCGCTGGGGAACGCGGCGGCGACGTACTTCGACTCACCGTGCGGCGGCGTGAGCTTGAGGATGAGCATGTGCTCGGCGAGCCAGCCCTCGTCCCGCGCCATGACCGAGGCGATGCGCAGCGCGTAGCACTTCTTGCCGAGCAGGGCGTTGCCGCCGTAGCCGGAACCGAAGGACCAGATCTCGCGGTCCTCGGGGAAGTGCGAGATGTACTTGGTGGAGTTGCAGGGCCACGGGACGTCGGCCTCGCCCTCGGCCAGGGGGGCGCCGAGGGTGTGGACGGCCTTGACGAAGAAGCCGTCGGCTCCGAGCTCGTCCAGGACCTCCTGGCCCATGCGCGTCATCGTCCGCATGGAGACGGCGACGTACGCGGAGTCGGTGATCTCCACTCCGATCGCGGAGAGCGGCGAGCCGACGGGGCCCATGCAGAACGGGACGACGTACATCGTGCGGCCGCGCATGGAGCCGCGGAAGACGCCGTTCTCCCCCGCGAAGATCTCCCGCATCTCGGCGGGCGCCTTCCAGTGGTTGGTGGGGCCCGCGTCCTCCTCCTTCTCGGAGCAGATGTAGGTCCGGTCCTCGACGCGGGCGACATCGCTCGGGTCGGAGGCGGCGTAGTAGGAGTTGGGACGCTTGACCGGGTCGAGTTCCGTGAAGGTGCCCTTGGCGACGAGCTCCCCGCACAGGCGCTCGTACTCGGCCTCCGAGCCGTCGCACCAGACCACGCGGTCCGGCTGCGTGAGGGCGGCGATCTCGTCGACCCAGGAGACGAGCTCCTGGTGGCGAGTGGGGACAGTGAGGGGAGCCGCGATGTCTCGCGCCACGATCGCTCCTTGTGAAGAGGGTGTGTTGTCCGGCCCCGTGGGGGCTGCGGCCCGGATGCTGACCCCTTCGTTTCCCCAGGCGCTCATCCGGTGCCGACCGCACTCATTTGATCATCCGACCATCTTGCCCATCTGTCCAGAGGGCCGCACACGTGAGCATCGCCACTCGAATCGGTTACCTACGGAAGCGTAGGTAGCATGCCGATATGACTTCAGAGACCGCCGCGTCCGGACCCGTCGAGCTCACGGACCCCGTCCCGGTCAAGCCACGGATGCGCGGCTGGCTCCACGCCGGCATGTTCCCCGCGGTGGTCGTCGCCGGGATCACGCTGATCGCGCTCACCGACAGCACCCGGGCACGGATCGCCTGCGCCGTGTACATACTCAGCGCCTGCCTGCTCTTCGGGGTGAGCGCCGTCTACCACCGCGGGACCTGGGGCCCCCGGGGCGAGGCCGTGCTGCGCCGGCTCGACCACGCGAACATCTTCCTGATCATCGCGGGCACCTACACGCCGCTGACCCTCCTGCTGCTGCCGGAGTCCACGAGCCAGCCGCTCATGTGGGCGGTCTGGGGTGCCGCGGCGGCGGGCATCGCCTTCCGGGTGTTCTGGGTCGGCGCCCCGCGCTGGCTCTACACCCCGTGCTACATCGCCATGGGCTGGGCTGCGGTGTTCTTCCTGCCGGACTTCATGCGCGCCGGGGGCATCGCGGTGCTGGTCCTGGTCGTCGTCGGCGGCCTGCTCTACAGCGCCGGGGGTGTGATCTACGGCCTGAAGCGCCCGAACCCCTCACCGCGCCTCTTCGGCTTCCACGAGGTGTTCCACTCGCTGACCCTCGCGGCGTTCATCGTGCACTACGTGGGCATCTCGCTGGTCGCCTACCAGCACTGAGACCCCGGAACCCGTGCGGGCCGCCCCTTCGGAGGGGCGGCCCGCAGCCGTTCTCAGCCGCCCAGCTTCACGGCCAGCTCCGCCGGGTCGACCGTGGGCGCGTCGCACACGAAGTGCCGGCAGACGTACGCCGTGGGCTCGCCGCCCACCAGCGGCCGGTCCACCAGCAGCGGGAACTCGGTCCCGGCGTCCGCCCTCTCCCCGGCCGCGACGACCGCGCCCGGGGCGCGCCCCAGCAGCGCCGTCCGGTGCAGTTCCCCGCCGACCGGCCCGGCGACGGCCACCTCACGGGGGCCGTCCAGCAGCGCCTCGGCGACCGCCAGCCCCCAGCCGATGAAGCGGGGAGCCTTCGGTCCCAAGGCGCCCACGATCCCGAGGGCACCTTCCGCCGCCGTGCGGTGGGCCTCCGATCCGGTGTGCGCGGCGTAGGAGAGCAGTGCTCCGGCGGCGGCCGTCCAGCCGGCCGGGGTCGCGCTGTCGGTGGGGTCCTGCGGGCGCCGGATCAGCTGCTCGGCGTCGTCGGCGGTGTCGTACAGCTGCCCGCCCTCACCGGTGAACCGCTCCAGCACGATGTCGAGCAGGAAGCCGGCGAAGTCCAGCCAGGCGCCCTCGCCGGTGACCGAGGCCAGCGCGAGGAAGCCCTCGGCGACGTCACCGTAGTCCTCCAGGACACCGACGCTGTCGCCCGCGACGCCGTCCCTGGAGGTGCGGCAGAGGCGGGCGGTGTCGCCCATGTGCACCCGCACCAGCAGGTCGGCGGCCTCGGTGGCCCGCTCGACGAGATCCGGCCGGTCGAAGTACGCCCCGGTCTCCGCGAGCGCGGCGACGGCCAGGCCGTTCCACGCGGCGACGATCTTGTCGTCGCGCTCGGGGCGCACCCGCTGCTCACGCGCGGCCAGCAGCCTCGCCCGTACGTCGGCGACCCTCGCCGGGTCCTCATCCGCCGTTCCCGTGAACCGCAGTACGGAGGATCCCTCCTCGAAGGTGCCATCCTCGGTCACCCCGAAGTACGCGGCGGCGAACGCGCCGTCCTCCTCGCCGAGCACCTCACGCAGCTGGTCGGGGGTCCAGACGTAGAACGCGCCCTCGACGTGCTTACCGGTGGCGTCCGCGCTGTCCGCGTCCAGCGCGGAGGCGTAACCGCCCTCGGCGGTCCGCAGCTCACGCACCATGAAGTCGGCGGTCTCCAGCGCGACCCTGCGGGCCAGGTCCGAGCCGGTGGCCCGCCAGAGATGGGCGTAGACGCGACAGAGCAGGGCGTTATCGTAGAGCATCTTCTCGAAGTGCGGGACCACCCACTCCCGGTCCACCGAGTAGCGGGCGAACCCGCCCGCGAGCTGGTCGTAGATCCCGCCGCGCGCCATGGCGGCACAGCTGTCGGCGGCCATCTGCAGGGCGCCCTCGGCGCCGGTGCGGGCGTGGTGGCGCAGCAGGAACTCGATGACCATGGACGGCGGGAACTTGGGCGCGCCCCCGAAGCCGCCGTGCTTCTCGTCGTAGTCCCGGGTCAGCCCGAGCAGCGCCTGTGCCAGCTCCTGTTCGCCGGGGAGCCCCCCTCCCTCGACGGCCAGCGACCGTCCCGCGAGATCGCGGACGATGCGCCCGGCCACCTCGGCGACCTCCTCGCGGCGGTCCCCCCATGCGGCCGTGACCCCTTCGAGGACCTGGTGGAACGAGGGCATGCCGTGGCGCGACTCCGGCGGGAAGTAGGTACCGAAGTAGAACGGCTCGCGCTCGGGCGTGAGGAAGACGGTCATCGGCCAGCCGCCCTGGCCGGTGGCGGCCTGCACGGCCTCCATGTAGACGGCGTCGACGTCGGGCCGCTCCTCGCGGTCGACCTTCACCGGCACGAAGTGGGCGTTGAGGTAGTCGGCGAGCTCCGGATCCTCGAAGGACTCGTGTGCCATGACGTGGCACCAGTGGCAGGAGGCGTATCCGACGCTGAGCAGCACGGGCACATCCCGCTTCCTGGCCTCCTCGAACGCCTCGGGCGACCAGGGCCACCAGTCGACGGGATTGTCGGCGTGCTGGAGCAGGTACGGGGAGGTGGTCTGCGCAAGTCGGTTGGCCATGCGCCCCATCCTCGCGCACCCGTATCCGCGACGCGGCTGCGCCACGGGGCGCGGTGCGAACGGGCAGGTGGCACGGGTGGGCACTGCTGATACCGGGCAGCGCGGCAGAGCCGGACAGTAGGCTGGCTCCAGCAGCACCGGGACTGCTGAGGCTCCTCGAAGGAGGCACACCATGACCACCGAGATGGTGGCGCCCGCGTGGATGCACACCCAGATCAGCGCGGAGCAGTACGACTCCTGGACCGAGGAGCAGTGCGCCGGCATCGAGATCGTGGACGGGATGGTCGTCGTAAGCCCGAGCGCTTCCAAGCGCCACAACCGGCTGGCCCGCATCCTGGCCAACGCCCTGGACGCAGCTGCGGGCCCGGACTGGAACGCGGACACGGACTTCGATATCCGCCTGCAGGACGTTCCCCTCACCAACCGCCGTCCGGACGTCACCGTGTACCGGGCGGAGACCATCGACGTCACACCCACCCGCCCCGAGCATGTACTCCTGGTCGTCGAGGTGGTGTCGCCCGGCTCGGAGACAACGGACCGGATCGTGAAGGTGGACCAGTACGCCAAGGCGGGCATCCCCTTCTACTGGCGCATCGAGCAGGCTGCCACCGGTGTCCCGATCATCTATACGTACGTCCTCGACCCTGCCACCAAGGCCTACCGGGACGGCGAGGTGTTCACCGGAACCGTGAAGGCCGCCGCACCCTTCTCCATCACGGTGGATCTTGGGGACATGTAGAGAACGGAAAAGTCGCCGCGCACAGCGCTGCTGCGCGAAAGCGAGTCCGGCCCGGCAGAGGGGAAGCCTTGGCGCCACCACGTGCGAGCGTTGGCGGCAGATCCACTGCCCTGTGCCGGCAAGGGTGAACCGGTTCCACGGCGGAGCCGCCGCCTGTCTGCCCGGCAGTGGACGTTCGACGGCGACAGGCTGACCTGGCAGCGGTGAATACCGGCCCGCAGCATCAGCAAGCCCGGAGGGAGCGCCGGCTGTCCGGGCTGCTCCTCCGCTGGAGACCGACGATCGCCACCCCGTTCACCGGCAGCCCGAACGCGGCCCGCCGCACCGGCACCAGTTCCAGCGGCGGCCCCAGTCCACAGCGGCAGGACCGGTCACCGGGCCCCTGCCGCAGCCGCCCGCCCGCCGTCTCGGTGTCGGCAACCTCGGGGGCGCCGGTGGCGACCCAGAGGACGTCAGATCCTCTCCCCACCCCGACAAGAGGTCGCCCGATGTTCCGATCCCCCCGCGGACCCCTCTCCGCCAAGCTGGCCGGCGCGCTTCTGGCCGCGGCGCTCGCCGCGACCGGCGGCATCGTGCAGCAGACCGCGGGCGCCGCCGAGGGCGCGCCTGCCCTGTCCGGCGCCAGTGCCGTAAGCGCGCTTGCCGCCGCACGTGTCGCGGAGCGCTTGGACCGGGGACCGGTCGCCGTGCCCGCGAGCGGCGGAATCCTGGTCACCTGGCGGATGCTCGGCGACGACCCCTCGGACGTTTCCTTCAAGCTGTACCGGGGCTCCACCCTGATCTCCACGACGACGAAGACCAACTTCCTCGATACCAGCGGCAGTTCCTCGGCCACGTACGAGATCCGGGCGATCGTGAACGGAGTCGAGCAGCCGGGTGAGAAGGCGGCCGTCTGGTCCGCGGGCCGACGCGACATCCCGCTGCAGAAGCCGGCAGGCGGGACGACCCGTGACGGGGTCGCGTACACCTACGCGGCCAACGACGCCTCGGCGGCCGACCTGGACGGCGACGGCCAGTACGAGCTCGTGCTCAAGTGGGTGCCGTCGAACGCCACCGACGTCGCCAACTCCGGCACCTGCACCGGCCCGACCGTCTTCGACGCCTACGAGCTCGACGGCACCCGGCTCTGGCGGGTGAACCTCGGCACCAACATCCGCAGCGGCTCGCACTACGACTCGTTCCAGGTGTACGACTACGACGGCGACGGCAGGGCCGAGATGGCCGTCCGCACCTCGGACGGCTCGAAGGACTCCGCGGGCACGGTCATCGGCAGCGCGACCGCCTCGCACCTCGCCGACAACTGCGCGGTGCTCAGCGGCCCCGAGTTCCTGTCGGTGTTCGACGGCAGGACCGGCCGGGTCATGGACTCGGTGCCCTTCGAGCCGGCGCGCGGCTCCGTGGCCGACTGGGGCGACACCTGGGGCAACCGTGAGGGGCGGCTGCTGTCCGCCACCGCCTACGTCAACGGCTCCACACCCAGCATGATCTTCAGCCGCGGGATCTACGAGCGGATCGCGATCGCCGCGTGGGACTGGAACGGGACCGATCTGGTCCGCCGCTGGAAGTTCGACACCAACGCGTCGACGAACTACGGCAAGGGCTACGACCAGCAGGGCAACCACAACCTCGCCGTGGCCGATGTGGACGCGGACGGCCGCGACGAGGTCGTCTACGGTGCGATGGCGGTGGACGACAACGGCAGCGGCCTGTGGACCACGAAGCTCGGACACGGTGACGCGCTGCACGTCGGGGACCTGAACCCGGCACGTCCGGGGCTGGAGTCGTTCAACGTCCACGAGCACACCGACTCGGCCTACGGTTTCGAGATGCACGACGCGCGGACCGGCCAGATCCTGTGGGGCGCGAAGACCGGCACCGATGTCGGGCGGGGCATCTGCGCCGACCTGACCAACGCCTACGCGGGCGCCGAGTGCTGGTCGAGCGGCGGCGGGCTGTACGCCGCCGACGGCAGGGCGATCAGCAGCGCCGTCCCGACGTTCGGCGGCGCCGCCTCGTACAACTCGGCGATCTGGTGGGACGGCGACGCCAACCGTGAGCTGCTGGACCACCGCTGGTCGGGTACGGCGGGCTCCGGCTACGGGCAGGTCCTCAAGTACACCGGCTCCACCGAGCTCAGCCGCATCTGGTACGACCAGGCCGCCCGCTCCGACAACTGGACCAAGGGCAACCCGACGCTCTCCGCCGACCTGCTCGGCGACTGGCGCGAAGAGATGATCTGGCGCAACGAGGACTCCACCGCACTGCGCCTCTACACCACCCCGCACCCGACCGAGTACCGGTTGCCCACCCTGATGAGTGACCCGGTCTACCGGCTGGGCGTCGCCTCGCAGAACACCGGCTACAACCAGCCGCCGCAGGTCAGCTACTACCTCGGTACGAAGTAGTACGCCGGGAGACGGACGAGCCCGCCGCCCCGGTCACCCGGCGCGTCGCGTCGCGCGCAGCACGACGTCGTGGACGTGGTGGGTGCTGGCCGCGCCGGCGGGACGCTCCCGGGTGTCGTGGGTCTCGACCTGCCAGGTGCCGGGGTCGGCGGCGAGGGCGGCGGCGACCTCGTCGACCCCGACGAACGCCTCGGGGTCGTACATCCGGGTCTCGGTCGCCACGTCCACCGGATCACGCAGGGGGCTGAGGTCGTGGTGCACGACCAGGAGGGTGCCGCCGGGGGCGACGGCGGCGAGGAGGCTGTGCAGGGCGCGCCGGTCGGGGGTGCGCTTGAACGAGCCGTACTGCAGGGACACCAGGTCGAAGGTGTCGGTACCGAAGGGCGCGGGGTCGTTGGCGTCGCTCCGTACGAGAGTGACGGCGAGCCCGCGGTGTTCGGCCTCGGCGCGCACCCGGTCGAGGGCGTTGCCGGAGATGTCGGTGGCGGTGACCTTCCAGCCGTGCTCGGCCAGCCAGAGGGCGTCGGCGCCCTCACCGGTGCCGACGTCCAGGGCGCGGCCCGGCGCCAGGGCGGTGGCCTCGTGGACGAGCGTGCCGTTGGGGTTGCCGCTCCACGCCCGGTCGGGGCCGCCGTAGCGGTGGTCCCAGTCGGCCTCCTCACCCGAGCGCCGGACGGCGGCGCGCAGGTCCTCGTCGGCGAGACTGAAGGCGATCATCGCGCCGACCTGGCTGCCCTGGGCGGCCGAGGGCAGCACCTGCAGGCTCGGGTCGGTGACGTTGCCGGCCGCGTAGATCCCCGGCACGGAGGTCTCGCCGCGCGGATCGACCGCGAGGACGTCGCCGGCACCGGTCGGGTGCGCGGTGGTGGTGAGCCCGACGCCCGTCAGCACGTCGGCGCGGGCCCGGAACCGCGAGCCGACCACGACGGCGTCGGCCTCCAGCACCCGTCCGTCGCCGAGTTCGACCCCGGACACCTCGCCGTCGGCACCGGTGAGGACCCGGCGGACCTCGGCGCGCTCGACGGTGACCCCGGAGGCGGCGAGCGCGTCGACGGCCGTCTCGTCGACCCCCGTCGGGTCGTGCAGGATCACGGTCAGCCGGTCGGTCAGGTGCCGGAACAGGGGCGTCGGGTGGAGACCGAGGGGGTGCGTGACGATCTGGACCAGGCGCTGGTCGCGTACCTCGAAGCCGTGGCAGAACGGGCAGTGGACCGCACCTCGCCCCCACTGCTCGGCGAGGCCGTCGATGGCGGGGAGTTCGTCGGACAGGCCGGTCGCGGCGAGAACGCGGCGCGCCACCAGGGTGTGTCCACCGGTGAGGTCGAGCCGGAACCGGCCGTCGTCGCGGCGGTGCACCCCCAGCACCCGGCCGGTGAGCACCTCGCCGCCGTAGGAGCGCACCTCCGCGCGCCCGATCTCCATCAGTTCGCCGGGGGCGGCCCCTTCGTGCCCCAGGTAGCCGTGCATGTGCGCGGCCGGCGCGTTGCGCGGTGTGCCGTCGTCGACCACGACGACGCCGCGTCGCTGGCGGGAGAGCTGCAGGGCGGCGGCAAGGCCGGCGGCGGAGCCGCCGATCACGGCGACGTCGCAGTGCCGTTCCATGGTGGGGTGATGGCCGTGGCCGACCTGCTCGGCAGGCTCGGACGGCGCCGGGTGCGGGGTGTGTGCGGAGTGCTCGCTCATGGGGACGACGCTACCGAGCCCCGCGCTTTCCGCAAGGAAACTTGCCGAACCGGCAAGCGGGCCCATAAGGCCGGGGGGCGCCGGATTCGCGAGCCGCGCGAGCTGTCGGGGCCGCACACGGCGAGCCCGCCCTCCCGTTCCGTCACCGCGACGCCCGGACCAGGAAGCGGAATAAGGGGTTCCCTTACGTGCCCTCTACAGCTAACGTCTGTGCTCATGACAGATCAGGGCGTCACGGGGGCTGCCGCGCCTTCGGACACGCAGGACATGACCAACCCGGCCGGCCGACTCGACCGGCTGCCCGTCGGCCCGTGGCACCGCCGACTGACCGCGATCGTCGGCGTAGGCGCCTTCTTCGACCTCTACGAGGTGTTCCTCGGCGGGGTGCTCGCCGCCGTGCTCGCCGAGTCCTGGCATCTGTCCGGCACCGAGAAGTCATGGCTCATCGCCTCCGGGTTCCTCGGCATGTTCGTCGGCGCCAACGTGCTGTCCGTACTGGCCGACCGCTTCGGGCGGCGGAAGATGTTCCTGGTCAACCTGGGGCTCTACTCACTGTTCTCGCTGACCTGCGCCTTCGCCCAGGACGCCACCCAGCTGTCCGCGCTCCGTTTCCTCGCGGGGCTCGGCCTCGGAGCCGAACTGGTCCTGGTCGACACGTATCTGGCGGAGTTCCTGCCGCGGAAGGTACGCGGGCGCTACATCGCCTGGGCCTACACCCTCGGCTTCGTGGGCGTGCCCGTCGCCGCGCTGCTCGGTGCCCGGCTCGTCGCGAAGCACGAGCTGTTCGGCATCGACGGCTGGCGCTGGCTGCTCGTGGCGGGCGCGCTCGGCGCCGCGTTCATCCAGGTGCTGCGGACCAGGCTGCCGGAGTCGCCGCGCTGGCTGGCGGCGCGGGGGCGGCACGCCGAGGCCGACGCGGTCGTACGGGACATCGAGGAGCGGGCGGGCGCCCGGCCTGATTCCGTCCCGGCGCCCCGCTCCGAGCCCGCCGCGCCCACCGCACCCGCCCGGAAGGTGCCGCTCGGGCGCATGTTCAAGGCCCCGTACGCGCGCCGCACCGTCATGTGGTGGATCTTCCAGGTGCTCCAGACCGTCGGCTACTACGGCTTCGGCTCGCTCGCCCCCGTTGTGCTGCAGGCCAAGGGGCACACGGTCACCGAGTCCCTCTCGTACGCCGCCCTCAGCTACCTCGGCTACCCGGTGGGCTCGGCGCTGTCCGTGCCGCTGATCGACAGGATCGAGCGGCGCACGCTCATCATCGCGTCCGCGCTCGGGATCGCCGCGTTCGGACTCGTCTTCGGGTTCGCGGACGCGTCGTGGCTGATCGTCGGTTCGGGCTTCCTGCTCACCGTGTGCAGCAACGTCTTCTCGAACGCCTTCCACGTCTACCAGACCGAGATCTTCCCGACGGACCTGCGCTCCAGCGCCATCGGCATCGCGTACTCCCTGTCCCGGCTCACGTCGGTCGTGCTGCCGTTCGTCGCGATCGACGTGCTCGACGACCTGGGCCCCGACGCGGTGTTCGTCGGGTCGGGCGTGCTGATGCTCGTGCTCTGCCTGAACGTGCGCATCCTGGGCCCGCGTACGACGGGGCGGAGCCTGGAGTCGATCTGAGGCGGCCGGGGTCCGGCCTACCTGCCGGACTCTTCCCGGGCTGAATCACTCCTTCCTCAAATTGGCTTCTCCGTAAGCCATTTGACGTCCTCGAATCGGACTTGCCATTCCGATGTGACGGGTAGTTAAGTGTGCGTCACGCGGTGACAGGGCCGCCCGCCCAGGACTCGTCCGGGCCATGCCTGCTGTCGGTTACGTCGAAGCGGAGGATGCATGCTGGATTCCACGACCCCGTTGCCGGGATGGCGCGGAGGCGACGGAAACGCCGCATACCTCGACAAGACTCTGCGGCACGAGCCGATCGAGATGGCGCTCAACGAGAGCGTCACCTTCAAAACGATCTTCTTCCTGTGGCTCAGGGCCGCCCTCGCAGCCTTCGTCGCAGGGGTGATCCCCGCGTTCATCGGCTTCCTCTCGCTGATGGCCGGCCTTGGCGACAGCGGCGGCTACGACCCTTACGGCGGGTCGAGCGACAGCGAGGGCAGCTACGGGGTGTGGTTCACCCTGGCCTCCCTCGCCTCGTTCGTCGTCTTCTGGCTGGCGCTCCTCCTGTCCCGTCTGCCCGAACCCGTCGCGGAATGGCGGGTGCTGCTGGCCGACCGTACCGACCGGGCGCAGGCCGTGTACGGGGTGATCCTGAAGACCCTCACCAGCCGCCGCTACCCGCTCGCTCCGGCACCGCACGGGACCCGGATCACGTTGACCGACGCCCCGTACGTGGCCTACGTCTCCGTCTTCAACTACGGCGACAGCCTCTACCTGGGCTGGATGATGTGGCGTTCACGGCGGGGCACCGAGCTGATGGGGCAGTTCCTGGGGGACATCGTGCGCGGTCTCAAGGGACAGAACGGCATCGAGCACCAGCTGCTGCGCAGCGAGGGCGCCCGTGCCATGCGGGAGGCCGTCCATCTCGCCTGCCGTGAAGGGCTGATGGCTGCGTTGGACGGTGTGCCGGCTCCGGCACCGCAGGCCCCGGGCGGCACCGTCCCAGGCGGGATCCCGCGCCCGACGACGCCTCCCCCGCCGGTCGTCCCCCCGGCCGCGCCCCCGGTCCCGCCGTCCCCCCGGCAGCACGGTCCTTCCGGTGGCGGTACATCGCAGTGAGCCACCTGGTGTCCGCCTCGGCCACCGAGGCGTGGGCCTGGTCCGGTCTGCGTCTCGAACCGCGGCCCGCCATGAGTGACAACGGTGCCCATGTCGACCTCCCCGAGGCGCAGCGCCGGGCCGAGGCCGGTGTGCTCGAACAGGTCTGGCTGTCGCACCAGTGGGCGCCGGACGGGCGGGCGTTCGAGCTGCGGTACACGAACGGTGCGCAGGGCATCACCGGCACGCTCCTGTGCCGGGCCCGCGGGAGGGACGGCGCGTCGGCGTCCGCGGCGGTGCTCGCGCTGCGCGACGCCCTGTCGGCCGGCCCCCGTCACGTCCGTGCCGAGCCGATCGAGGACGCGGCCGAACTCCACGCGGTGCTCGTGCCGTCGCCGCACCCGCCCGGGGGCCTGGCGGAGGTGCGCAAGCGACTCGTCTGGGCGTACCTCCGCCGCCGGGACACCGACTTCCCGCTCGGAGTCGCCTTCGAGCCGCTGGTGCCGGAGTCCGTGAGCTGGGAGCCGGTGTGGGAAGCGCTCGCGCGCGAGAGCGCTGCGACGACCGTGAGCATCTGCCTGGAGCCCTGCGCACCGCCGTACGAGTTGCGTTCCTACCTCGCCTATCTGGCGCAGGAGTACGGCAGGCTGGCCCAGCCCGGCCGCCCCAATCCGGTGTTCGCGCAGTACGTCCCGCCGGACCCGTTCGCCGTTCGCGCCGCGCCTCTGTACCAGGAGGCCCTGGGAACGCTCGCCGAGCGCGCCTACCGGCTGCGGATCTCACTCGCCTCGGAGGGCCCGGTCCCCCACCAGCTGGCAGAACTGATCGCCGCCACCCTGTCGCCGCCGTCCGCCCCCGGCGGCGGGCCGGTGGCGCGGGCGGTGGGCGTGCACGAGGCCCCCGCGGCCTGGGGCAACATCACCGGTCTGCAGCACTGCTGGCTGTCCGGCGCCTACCAGCAGGACGTCCCGCAGCCACTCGGGGCCTGGGAGCGCGTGCTGGCCGATCTGGTCGACGTACCGCAGGCCTCGGCCGCGTTCCGCTTCCCGTACGAGATCCCGGGCCGTCCGCCCCTGTTCGCCACGGCGCGACGGGCCGGACCCACGGCGACACGTACCTCCGGGGAGGCCACCCGGGTCCCGGAGGGCCGGGACCCGCACACCCCCGCCTTCTGACCCAGGGCACCCGCCCGCCCCCGACCCACAGGAGCCATGACCGTGTCCACCATCACCTTCGAGTTCGGCAGCCACGGGGACGCGGCCGAAGCCGACACCCGCTCCCTCGCCGCGTGGCTGAACGACGACGAGGACCTCAGCGGTTCGGCCCGGCTGCGGATGCTGCCGCCCGCACGGGGCGAACAGGGCGGCCTGGCGGAGGCGGTGGAGATCGCCGACGCCGTGGGGCCCGTCCTGGAGGCGGTGATCAGCGGGGCGGCCGTGTGGCTCGTGCAGCGGGCCAGGTCACGCCGGGTCGCGCTCAAGGTCACCAGGCCCGACGGGACGAGCGTCGAACTGTCCGCCGCCGATCCTCAGGACGCCGCCGAGGTGCAGCGGCAGTTGCGGACCTTCCTGGACCCGGGATCCGCGGACCGGGGCTAGCGGCAGGTCTCCTTCCGTCATGTCCTGGTCCGTCACCGTCCCCTCGGCGTCGAGTTCGGCCGCCGTCGTCGTGGGGACCGCAACCCATGTCCTGCCGAGTGGTCTTCCGCCCTTGCCGCAGGCCACGCTCAGCGTCGCCTCGTTCGGTGACGCGCTCGTCGGGCCCTTCGGGACCTTCACCTCCGACACCGTCCGGCGCCGCGTCGACCCGGCCGGCGCGGCGGACGTCTTCCGGCTGCTGCCCACTCCGGAGTCCCCGAGGCTCGACGTCCTGCTCTTCTACTTCGCCGGCCACGGACTGTGCGGCGAGGAGTCCCGGCTGTGTCTCGCCCTGCCCGGTTCGGTCGACGACGTGAGCGGCGCGGAGCGCACCTCGCTGCCGGTCGCGGCGCTCTTCCAGGCCATGCGCCAGGTGCGTGCCGAGCACCGGATCGCCGTCCTGGACTGCTGCTTCGCCGGGAGGGCACTCGACGCGGCCGACGCCGCGGACATCCATGTGCTCGCGGCCGCGGGCCGCACCAGGCGCGCCCTCACCCCCGAGGGCCACCGGCACACCGGCTTCACCGCCGCCCTGCTCGACCTCCTCGACGAGGGGGTGCCGGACGGGCCCGAGCACCTCGACCTCGCGACGCTCTACCGCCGGCTCGCCGTCACCCTCCCGGCGGCGGGGCTCCCGGCGCCGCTCCAGCGGACGTACGGCGGGTCCGGAGATCTCGCCCTGTTCCGCAACACGGCCCACGGCACCGCACTGTCCGCACCGGGTCTGCTGGCCCGCGCCCGCTTCGCCGACCAGATGCGCACGCTGGGACTGCGGGGCCGCCCGGGGCGCCTGGACCAGGCGGTCCGGCTGCTCCGGTCGGTGGCGCGGGACGCCGTCGCGGTGATGGGGCACGCGCACCCCGACACCCTGCGCTACCGCCACGTGCACGCCGCCGCGGTCGGTGAGGCGGGTGACCCGGCGACGGCGTGCGCACTGCTCGGCCAGGCCCTCTCCGACGGCACCGCGGCGACGGAGCCGGCGACAGCCCCCGTGCTCGACGCCCTGCGGGCGAGCCTCGCGCACTGGCGTGCCCGTTCCGTGCCCCGTCAGGAGCAGTGACCGGGCGCCTTCGCGGCGGACGCGGCTGTACCGGCCGAGAGGGCCCGGACGCCCTCGCCGCCCGGATCGTCGAATCCCTGCCGCACGGCCCCGGCCCGCGCCCCTGGGGGCGTCCGAACGGGCCACCTCGGGTCGCCGCCTTCCGCACACCCACATTGACTGGATCCGCACGTAGGTGACGACGGATCGGAGGCATCGTGGGGCGACCGCACGAGGCTCCGGGCGCGCACACCGGTGTGTCCGGCACACGGACCGCGGGACTCGGGAGCTGCCGGACCGCCACCCGCCCTCCCGCGGTCGGCGCACCCCGGTGACCGGCCCCGGGAAGCGGTGGGCAGCGCTGCGCCGACGCCTCGGCCGGCCCAAGGGGTCCGACGTCACCGCGGGCATGGTCACCGGTCTCTTCAGCATCCCGGAGGGCATGGCCTACGCCTCGATCGGAGGCTTCAACCCCGTCGCGGGCCTGTACGCGGGTGTCGTGCCGCCCATCCTCGGCTCGCTGACCGGACGTACCGTGCTGATGGTCACCACCCTGACCAGCGCCATCGCGCTGACCGGGCAGTCCGTGCTCAAGGAAGCCGGACTGGACCCTCAGGACGCGGGCGACATCGCGGCGCTCACCCTGCTGACGGGCGCGGTCATGCTCCTCATGGGGCTGCTGCGCCTCGGTGTGGTGCTCAGTTTCGTCTCCAACGCGGTGATGACCGGGTTCTCCACCGGCATCGCCCTGCAGATCATCACCGGGGTCTTCGACGACGCCACGGGGTACCGGCCGGACGGGCACAACCAGCTGCTCAAACTGTGGAACTGGATCACGCACCCGAACGAGTGGCAGCTCGCACCCACCCTGGTGGCCCTCGCCACCGTCGTGGTCTGGGCCGCCGCCCACCGGGTTCGCAGACTGCGGGCCACTGCGCTGCTGATCGCCATGGTGGCCGTCGCCGTGGTCGTCGGCCTCCTCTCCACCGACGTGGAGACGGTCGCCGACATCGCGGCCATCCCCGCCTCGCTGCCCGGCTTCACGGCCCCCCACTGGGGCGCGATGCCCGAACTGGTCGGGGGAGCCTGCGCGGTCGCCCTGGTAGCACTCGCCCAGGCCGCCGGTGTGGCGCCCTCCCTGCCCAACCCGGACGGCAGCCGCTCCGATGTCAACGGCGACTTCCTGGCCCAGGGCGTCGCCAACGTCGGCGGGTCCCTCTTCCAGTCCCTGCCCGCGGGCGGGTCGCTCTCGCGCACCGGTGTCGCGGCGAGCGCCGGCGCCCGTACCCGATGGGCCGGGGTGATCTCCGGAGTCTTCCTCGCCCTGGTGGTCCTCGTCCTCGGTGGTCTCGCCGAACGCATCCCCATGCCGGTCATCGGCGCCCTGATCCTCGTCGTCGGCGGCGAACTGATCTGGGGCAAGCGCCATGACATCGCCCTGGTGCTGCACACCTCGAGACTGTCCACCGCCGCGATGGCCGCGACCTTCCTCGCCACCACTCAACTGCCCCTCCAGCAGGCCATCGTCCTCGGGGCCGTACTCTCCCTGCTGCTCTACTGCGCCCAGGCCGCACGCCAGGCCCGCCTCACCGGCCTGACCCGCGACGACGCCACGGGCGCCTGGTCCACCACGAGGACGCCCGAGCGCCTGACGCCCGGACAGGTCACCGCCCTCGCCTACGAGGGCACCAGCTTCTTCGCCGAACTCCCCCACCTGGAGAACGCCCTCCCCGACCCCGCGGGAGCCCGCGACTCCGTCCTGATCGTGGTGATGCGCACCGCCCCCGGGGTTCCTTCGTCAGCCATCGTCAAACTGCTGCACCGCTACGCCGCCTCGCTCGACGCCCAGGGCGCCCGCCTGGTCCTGGCCGGCCTGGAGCCCGGCATGGTCGAGCTCCTGCGGCGTACCGGAATCACCCGCCGGCTCGGCACGGACGCGGTCCTGCCCGCACAGCCCCGGATCTTCGCCCCCCTCGACCAGGCCCTCGCAGAGAGCCGCGCCTGGATCGCCCGCAGACAAGGAGAAGACACTCATGATGTTTGAGGACCGACGGGCCCGACGGCAGGCCAACCGCGCCTTCGACCACGGTGACGGCGTGACCCGCTACCGGATGCGGGAGAAGGCGATCTCCATCGGGAACGACTACTGGGTGGACGACGCCTCCGGCGAACACGTCTACAAGGTCAACGGGAAGGTGCTCCGGCTGCGCCGGACGTACTCCATCGAGGACACCGACGGGAACCGGGTGGCCCGCGTCCAGAGCCGGCCGGTCCGCGTCAAGGACTCGATGGAGATCGAGGACGCCTCGGGCAACCGGATCGCCCTCGTCAAGAAGGCCCTGGTCGGCCCCGTGCGGGACCGCTGGCGGATCAAGCGGAGGAACGGGGACGACCTGCGGGTACGCGGCAGCGTCCTCGACCACGAGTACACGGTCGAGCGGGACGGTATCAAGGTCGCCGAGGTCTCCAAGAGGTGGTTCCGGGTCCGCGACACCTACGGCATCGACGTCGCCGACACGACCGACCACGCGACGATCCTCGCGGCGGCCATCGCGATCGACGCCATGACCCATCCGGGCACCTGACGGGACGGGACCACGGCGGGTACCCGCCGGTCCACGGCCCCGCCGCCCGCCCCGGCCTCGCACCGGGCGGGCGGCCGACCGGACGGACGGCGGGCCGCGCGCCATGGGCCCCCGGCGGCCTCAGAGACGCTCGTCGAGGAACTCCGTGAGCTGGCCCTTGGACTGGGCGCCGATCTTGGTACCCACCAGCTCTCCCCGTTCGAAGAGCAGGAGGGTCGGGATTCCCTTTATGTCGTAGCGGGGAGGGGTGTCGGGATTCTGGTCGATGTTGAGCCTCGCCAGGCGGAGCCTCCCGTCGTACTCCACCGCCAGCTCGTCCAGGATGGGCTCGGTCATCTTGCACGGCCCCGCCCACTCGGCCCAGAAGTGGATCAGGAGTGGCAGCGCGGAGGACGCCACCTCGGCATCAATGGTGCTCTCCGTCAGATCGGTCATCTCCGAGCTCAATTCGGCAGTCCTCTCGCGGAGCTTGGCGACACGCCGAGGCCGGCGCTCGAGGCGGCCTACCCTCTGCTCCGGACACATATGCGCCCCGCCGGTCGCCCCGGTGAGTCATGGGCTCATGCGCGGCGAGGTCACGGGCGTCGGGACAGCCGCCGCGCCACGGGCCGACAGCCTCCCGGTCCCCCGGAGCGCCCCGTGACGCCCCGTCACGCTCTCTCGCGCCAGGCCCCCTCAGGCGGGACACTGGTTGCTCTCGACAGCACAGCCGGCCGGGCCGATGCCGCCGGAGAGTGGGGGGACGCATGCGGGACAGCCATCGCGCGGACGCCGAACGGCTGTTGGTGCGGGCCGTGGAGGAGGAGACGCGCAGGACGGGTGGCCGGACGGACTCCGGCGCGCTCCTGGCCCGTGCGCGGGGCGCGCTCGACGGCATCGCCGCGGCCGCGGCCGACGAGTACGCCGCCTACACCCGGGCCCTGGACGCCGCCGGGGCCGGACAGCAGCCGCTGTCCGCACGCTTCAGCAGGGCGGCCCTGGGAACACCGCTGCTGGTGACGGGGGTCGCCGCCGCCGCGGCCTTCGGCGCCGACCTGGTGCTCGGCACCGAGACCGGTCTCGCCCTGGGCGCCGGGGCGGCCGTCGTCGTCGCGGGGGCGACGGCGACGGTGGCACGGGTGACCGCCTCGCACTGGCCGGCCGCGCACCGCAGGGCGGGCGAGCTGGGCCGGCCCGGTGGCCCGGAGCAGTTGCGACTGGAGTGGCTGACGGCACTGGAGGTACGGGGCATCCGCCCGTACCTCGACCAGCAGCGTGTGCTGACCGCGTCCGCCCGGCCGCCCAAGAAGAAGGCCGCCGCCTCCGTGGTGCCCCAGTTGCGCGGCGGTGACCGGAGCGCGGCGGCCCGCACGCGTACGGTCCTGGAGCAGTCCTTCTCCCATCTGCCCGCCGCGGAGGGGCCGTTCACGGGACGGCGCGGCGAGCTGGCGCAGATCGCGCAGTGGGTTCACGCGGCCCGCGCCGCGACGGAGACCTGGCCGGTGGTGGTCGTGCTGCACGGCGCGCCCGGTTCCGGGCGCAGCACGCTCGCCGTACGCGCCGCGCACGCCCTCAGGGACCAGTTCCGCGGGGCCTGTGTGGTGGACCTGCGGGGTGGCGTCACCGGGGAGGCCCCGCTGCCGACGCGGGACGCTCTCCTGCACCTGCTCAACCGGCTGGGCGCGCCCCGCGAGCAGCTCCTCTTCCGGGACGGGTCCTCCGCCGAGCAGCAGGTGAGGCGCCTGGGCGAGCTGTACCACCAGCACCTGACGGGTACGCCCGTGACGGTCGTGCTGGACGACGCCACGGACGCCGCCCAGGTCTGCACGCTCGTGCCCGAGCGCTCCGACAGCCTGGTCCTGGTCACGGCCCGCGAGCCCCTCGACCTGCCCGAGGGCTTCCCCGCCCGGGTCCACCAGCTGCCCGTCGGCGGCCTCGACGCGGCGGGCGCGGAGGAGCTGCTGCGGGAGTCGGCGCGGGACGAGGAGGCCGGACCGTACGACTACCCCTCGACCGACACCGTCGTCGGTCTGTGCGGCGGGCTGCCGCTCGCCCTGCGGGTCGCGGGCTCCGCGCTCGGCGCCCGTAGCCGTGCCGAGCTCGCGGCGGCCCTCGGGGCGTACGGGCCGGTGGGGCCCGTGGAGCGTGCCCTGTGGCTCAGGTACACGGACCAGCCCGAGGAGGCGCGCCGGCTGCTGAGGCGGCTCGCGCTCGCGGGGCGCGCCAGCCTCGGGGCGGCCGCCGCCGCCTCCCTGCTCGCCTGTGGTGAGGAGGAGGCCGGCCGGCTGCTGGAGTCGCTGGCCCGGTCCGGCCTGCTGATCCATGTGCGGGGCGCGCGCTACCGGCTGCACGGCCTGGTGCGCGACTTCGCCTCGGCACGACTCCTGGAGGAGGAGCCGGAGGCGGACCGCAGGGCGGCGCAGGAGCGCCTCATCCAGAACTACGCGGAACTCGCCGACGCCGTGATCCGCATGGTGGACGGCAAGATGTCCACCCGGGCGGGCCGGTTCGGCTCGCACGGCTTCGGCTCGCTGGACGCGGCACTGCGGTGGCTCGACGACGAGTCGAGCTTCATCACCTCGGCCCTGCGGCACACGGAGGGCATCGACCAGGCCGCCGTGCTCCACCTGCTGGGCGCCCTGTGCGACTACTGCCTGCTGCGCGGCGACCTCTACCGGCTCGGGGAGATCAGCGAGCTGACGCGCGCGGTCGACCAGGGGCTCCTGGAGCGGTCCGTCCAGTGGCGTACGGGCATCGCGGCCCGGCAGCTCGGCGAGCTCGACAAGGCCCGGACGACCCTGTCGTCGGTCGTCGGCCTCTACCGCGAGGCGCAACAGGACGCGGGGGCCGCGCTCGCGCTCTGCTCGCTCGGCATCACCCTGCACCACCAGGGCAATCTGACGGAGGCCTCGGCAAGGCTGCGGGAGGCGCTCGCGCTCCAGGCGTCCCCGGAACAGGCCGAGGACCGGGCCTGGTCGCTGCACGCGCTGGCCGCCGTCGAACGCGACCGGGCGAATCTGGCCGAGGCCCTGACCCTGCTGGACACCGCCCTGGCCCTGCACCGCGAGGGCGAGTCGCTGCACGGCGAGGCGTGGTCGCACTTCCAGCTCGGCCAGGTCTGTCTGCGGATGGGCGAGGTGGCCCGCGCCGAGGAGGAGCTGTCGACCGCGCTCGACCTGTACGGCCGCACCCGCGACGAGCGCGGGGAGGCGTGGGCCCTGACCCAGCTGGCCCGGGCGGGGCTGATGGACGCGGGCGGAGGTGGCGCGGCCTCCGCGGTGGAGCAGCTGCGCGTCGCCCTGGCCCGGCACCGGGGCAACGAGGACGCCCGGGGCGAGGCCTGGACACGGTACTACCTGGGGCAGGCGCTCGAGGAGGACGGCGACACCGACCAGGGCGTACGGGAGCTGGAGCGGGCCCGCACGATGTTCTCCCGGATGCGGGACGTCTACGGCCTGGCGTGCGCCCGGCACCACTCGGGCCGGGTCACCCGCGACCAGCGGGCCGCCCGTACGGGCAGTCTCCGCAACTCCGGCTTCGCCCGGCAGCTCCTGGTGGACGCCCGCGCCGACTTCCGGCGGATCGGTGTGGCCCACGGCGAGGCGTGGACCTGCCTGGAGCTGGCGCTGATCGACGGCGGCAACGACCGCGCCGCGCAGGCGCTGGAGCTGTGCGGCGAGGCCGCCACGCTCTTCGCCTCGTACGGCGACGCCCGGGGCGGCGACTGGGCCGCGTTCCTGCGGTGCACGCTCCTGCCGTACGCCTCGCCGGGCGGCAGCGAGGTGGGCACGGCGGTGGCCCAGCAGGAGCTCGCGGACCTGCTGGAGGCCGCTCACCCGCTGCGCGACCCGAAGCTGGAGGACTGCGCGAGGGCCTTCGGGGTCGTGCTGAACCGCGGGGTCGACCTGGACGAGGGCTGGCAGGCCTGGCGCCTGGGTCTGACGCCGTCCCGGCACGCCCGGGAGATCATGGGCGTGCCGCTGGGCGTACGGCCCTGAGGCCCGCACGCACGGGCCGGGACGAACCGCCCGGCCCGTCGTGCGTCAGCCCTTGCCGGAGGCCGCGGCCTTGCCGGCGGCGGGCGCCGCCTCGCCGTCGGTGTCCGCGGGCTCCGCGGCGGGGTCGGGGGCCTCCTCGAAGTCGACCCGCCCCATGTGGCGGTTCATCGACTTCATCAGGAACCACACTCCGACGGCGAGCGCCGCGAAGACGAGGAATCCGAGGACGCCGGGGGTGACCTTGTTCTTGTCGAGCTCGTCGGCGGCGAGCGGAACGAGCTGCGTCAGTGCCTGGGTCGCGTACATATCAGGCATTGTCGCGGATGCCCGCGAAGAGGTCGCTCTCGGGGAGGGATGTATCGACGAGGGACTTGGCGAGCTCGTACTCCTCGGTCGGCCACACCTCCCGCTGGACGTCCATCGGGACCCGGAACCAGCCGCCGTCCGGATCGATCTGCGTGGCGTGCGCGATCAGCGCCTTGTCGCGGATCTCGAAGAAGTCGTCGCACGGGATGTGCGTGGTCAGCGTGCGCTCGGCGCGCTCGAACTCCTCCCAGCGCTTCAGCCAGTCGCCGTACGGGGACTCCAGCCCGCGGGCGAGCAGCGCCTCGTGCAGGGCGAGGGTGCGCGGCTTGTTGAAGCCCTGGTTGTAGTAGAGCTTCTGCGGCTGGAAGACCGGCCCGAACTCCGCCTCGGGGAACCTCTCGGCGTCCCCGGCCCCCTCGAACGCGATCATCGAGATCGTGTGGGTCTTGATGTGGTCGGGGTGCGGGTAACCGCCGTTCTCGTCATAGGTGGTGATCACCTGCGGCCGGAACGCGCGGATCTTCGCCACGAGACGCCCGGCGGCGGTCTCGTCGTCCTCCAGGGCGAAGCAGCCCTCGGGCAGCGGGGGCAGCGGGTCGCCCTCGGGAAGACCCGAGTCGACGAAGCCGAGCCACTCCTGCTCGACGCCGAGGATCTCCCGGGCCTCGTCCATCTCCTTGCGGCGCACCTCGTGGATGTTGGCCTCGATGTACGCGTCACCCTGGAGCTTCGGGTTGAGGATGGAGCCCCGCTCACCCCCCGTGCAGGTGACGACCAGGACGTCCACCCCCTCGGACACGTACTTGGCCATGGTGGCCGCGCCCTTGCTCGACTCGTCGTCGGGGTGGGCGTGCACGGCCATCAGTCTCAGCTGCTCGGTCAAGACTCGGTCCTCAGTGATTCGTCGCAGTGGTCGGCTTCTATAGTGACTGAACCGGGGGGTGGAAAATTCCTCGATCCCCGGTACGGGAGGAACGATCATGGCAGCGGTTCGCGAGGCCTTGCCCGAAGGGCGCTACGGCCGGTCGCAGGACGAACGCGCGGACCGCAAGCTCAAGATCATCGGATCGGTCCTGGGTGTGGCCTTCCTCGCCATGGTCGGCTGGTTCGGCTGGGACTACGTGGCCGGCCAGGACGTGAGCGCCGAACTCATCAAGTCCAAGATCGTCTCGGACGGCCGTGCGGAGGCCCACCTCGAGGTCCGCAAGGACCGGGACGCCGACGGGCACTGCACCCTCCGCGCCCTCGACGAGGCCGGCGGCGAGGTCGGCCGCGCCGACTTCCGCTTCGACCAGCGCTCCGAGCGGGTCGACGAGATCGTCTCGCTGCGCACCACCTCCCGTGCGACGGCCGTCGAGCTGACCGGCTGCTCCTCCGACAGCTGAGGGAGGGCGGCGCGCGCCGCCACCGGAGCGCGCGCTCCCGCCCCGACCTGCGGGGACGCGCTTGTGATGTTTTACCTTCTCCCCCTTTTCGCGCGGAATTGTTAGGCTCGTTGTTTCGCCCACCCGTGGCAGCGCATGCTGGGGGTAGGGCGTTGCTTTGTATTCCCAGCACCGACGAGGAGCACCCTGTGACCCAGACCAGCGACAACGTCACCTGGCTCACGCCGGAGGCGCACAGCCAGCTGAAGGCAGAGCTGGAGTACCTGTCTGGTCCCGCGCGCACGGAGATCGCCGTAAAGATCGCGGCGGCCCGTGAGGAGGGTGACCTCCGTGAGAACGGCGGGTACCACGCGGCCAAGGAGGAGCAGGGCAAGATGGAGCTCCGGGTCCGCCAGCTGACCCAGCTCCTGGAGCACGCGAAGGTCGGCGAGGCCCCGGCCGACGACGGCGTGGTCGAGCCCGGCATGGTCGTGACCATCGCCTTCGACGGCGACCCGGACGACACGGTCACCTTCCTGCTCGCCTCCCGTGAGTACGCGAGCACCGACATCGAGACCTACTCCCCGCAGTCCCCGCTCGGCACGGGCGTGAACGGCAAGCGGGTGGGCGACGACGCGGAGTACGAGCTGCCGAACGGCAAGAAGGCCACCGTGAAGATCATCTCGGCCAAGCCGTACCAGGGCTGACCCGTACCCGTACGAAGAAGAGCCCCGGCCGCGTGCGGCCGGGGCTTTCTCGTGGGCGGGCGTCAGGCGGTGGCCGAGCGGTACTTGCGGACCGCCAGGGTACGGAAGACCGCCACGATCAGCACCGACCAGATCACCGAGGCCAGGATCGGGTGCTGCATGGGCCAGGCATCCGGCGTGACGAAGCCCGGCGGCAGGTTCCCGAACAGCTCCCGGCAGGCCTGCACGGTGGCGCTGAAGGGGTTCCACTCGGCGATATGGCGCAGGACGGTCGGCATCTGGTTGGCGTCCACGAAGGCGTTGGAGATGAACGTCAGCGGGAACAGCCAGATCAGACCGCCCGACGTCGCCGCCTCCGGGGTACGGACGACGAGCCCGATGAGGGCCCCGATCCAGGAGAAGGCGTAGCCGAGCAGGAGCAGCAGCAGGAAGCCGAGCAGGACCTTGCCGATGTTCTCGTGGGTCCGCCAGCCGATGATCAGAGCGACCCCGGCGAGGACTACGAGGGTGAGGGCGGTCTGGACGAGGTCGGCGAGGGTGCGTCCGGTGAGGACGGCGCCCCGGGCCATGGGCAGCGACCTGAAGCGGTCGATCAGACCCTTGTGCATGTCGTCGGCGATGCCCGCGCCGGCCCCCGCGGTCGCGAAGGTGACCGTCTGCGCGAAGATCCCAGCCATCAGGAACTCTTTGTAAGCCGTCGACGAGAGGGACCCGCCGACCTTGATGGAGCCGCCGAAGACGTAGGTGAACAGCACCACGAACATGATCGGCTGGACCAGTCCGAAGATCACCATCTCCGGAATCCTGGCCATGCGAATCAAATTACGCCGGGCGACGACCAGCGAGTCGGCGACGGACCGGCCGATCGCCCCGCGGGCCTTCATCGGCGGGACGGTCCTCGTGTCGGTGACGGCGCTCATTCCCCGTCCTCCTTCCGGCCCTGTGCGGCCTCGGTAGACGGGTCCTGACCGTTCTTCTCCAGCTCGGCGGCGTGCCCGGTGAGCGAGATGAAGACGTCGTCGAGCGTGGGGCGCCGCAGACCGATGTCGTCGATCTCCACCCCCTGGGTGTCGAGGTCGCGGATCACCTCGGCGAGCAGCTTGGCCCCGCCGGTGACCGGGACGGTCAGCTTGCGGGTGTGCTGTTCCACGGAGATGTCGCCCTTGCCGTAGACCGCCAGCACCGAACGCGCCCGCTCGATCTCCTCCGGCCGGTGCACGACGACCTCGACGCGCTCGCCGCCGGTACGGGCCTTCAGCTCGTCGGAGGTGCCGCGGGCGATGACCTTGCCGTGGTCGATGACGCAGATGTCATGGGCGAGGTGGTCGGCCTCCTCCAGGTACTGCGTGGTCAGCAGCAGCGTCGTCCCCCCGGCGACGAGCTCCTGGATGACCTCCCAGAGCTGCTGCCGGTTGCGCGGGTCGAGCCC
Source organism: Streptomyces sp. NPDC048590 (assembly GCF_043199535.1). Classification (NCBI taxonomy): domain Bacteria; kingdom Bacillati; phylum Actinomycetota; class Actinomycetes; order Kitasatosporales; family Streptomycetaceae; genus Streptomyces; species Streptomyces sp. NPDC048590. Next base: position 34,357 of record NZ_JBICWC010000017.1, read on the forward strand.
GGTGGTGGGCTCGTCCATGAACATGACCGGCGGGGAGACGACGAGCGCCGCCGCCAGGTCGAGGCGGCGGCGCATGCCCCCGGAGTACGTCTTCGCGGTGCGGTCCGCCGCGTCGGCGAGGTTGAACCTCTCCAGCAGCTCCCCCGCCCGCCTCTTCGCGTCGCGTCCGCTCATCTGGTAGAGCTGGCCGACCATCTGGAGGTTCTCCCGGCCGGTGAGGTACTCGTCCACCGCCGCGAACTGGCCGGACAGGCCGATCGAGCGGCGCACCTGGTCGGGGTTCTTCAGCACGTCGATGCCGGCCACCACCGCCCGCCCGCTGTCCGGCTGGAGCAGGGTGGTCAGGACGCGGACGGCCGTGGTCTTGCCGGCGCCGTTCGGCCCCAGCAGGCCGAGGACGGTGCCTTCGGGCACGTCGAGATCGACTCCGCCCAGTGCTTTTACGTCGCCGAAGGTCTTCACCAGGCCTTCGGCGTAGATGGCGCCTGGCATACGGGTTCCCCCAGTTGCTTCGCTTGGTTGCCTGAGCGGATCGTAGGGTTCCCGGCCCCTCGGGGCGGGGAACACCGGGGTGTTCGGCGATGCACCGTAACGCGATACATCGCGATCCACAACGGGTTTTCGGCGAAGGGGATCCCGCGTCGCTCAGGACCGCACCAGGTACCCGGCGCCACGCAGCGCGGCGGCCACCTCCTGGCAGTGCTCGGGCCCCTTCGTCTCCAGGTGGAGTTCCACCTCCGCCTCGGTGAGCCCGAGCCGGGGGTCGGTGCGCACGTGCTGGATGTCCAGGACGTTGGCGTCGGCGACGGACAGCGTGGCGAGCATCGCGGCCAGCGCACCGGGGCGGTCGGTGAGCCGCAGCCGCAGGCTCATGTAGCGGCCCGCGGTGACCATGCCGTGCGTCAGGATGCGCTGTATCAGGAGCGGGTCGACGTTGCCGCCCGACAGCACGGCGACGACCGGCCCCCGGAACGACCCGGGGTCGCTCAGGAGCGCCGCGACCGGGCTCGCCCCCGCGGGCTCCACGACCATCTTCGCCCGCTCCAGGCAGAGCAGCAGCGCACTGGACAGCTCGTCCTCGGAGACCGTACGGACTTCGTCCACCAGGTCCCTGATCAGGGGGAACGTGAGGTCACCGGGCCGCCCCACCTTGATCCCGTCGGCCATGGTCTGCACCGAGTCGAGCACGGTCGGACGCCCGGCGGAGAGTGAGGGCGGGAAGGCGGCCGCGCCCGCGGCCTGCACGCCGACGATCCTGACATCGGGGCGCAGGGCCTTGACCGCGACCGCGATCCCGGCGGCGAGGCCGCCCCCGCCGATACCGACGACGATGGTGCGGACCTCCGGGCACTGCTCCAGGATCTCCAGGCCCACGGTCCCCTGACCGGCGATGACGTCGGGGTGGTCGAAGGGGTGGATGAAGACGGCGCCGGTCTCCTCGGCGTACTCCTGGGCGGCGGCGAGCGTCTCGTCGACGACCTGCCCGTGCAGCCGCACCTCCGCCCCGTACTCACGGGTCGCCGCCACCTTCGGCAGGGGTGCTCCCACGGGCATGAAGACCGTCGAGCGTACGCCGAGCAGCGAAGAGGCCAGTGCGACACCCTGCGCATGGTTTCCGGCACTCGCGGCCACCACACCGGCGGCCCGTTCGACGGGGCTGAGGCCGGCGATCCGTACGTACGCGCCGCGGAGTTTGAAGGACCCGGTGCGCTGGAGGTTCTCGCACTTGAAGTGGACGGGTGCGCCGACCAGGGAGCTGAGATGGCGGCTCCCCTCCATCCCGGTGGTCCGGGCCACCCCGGACAGCATCTTCTGCGCCCCTCGGACGTCGTCGAGGATCAGCGGGGGGAAGGGGTCGGACGCGCGGAAGTTCATGACAGCAAGTCTTGCAGCTCAAGGCGGCAGCGGCCGTCGCATCTCATGGCGTCCTGCGGTGGTGTCCACAGGTTTGTGCAGCACTGGTACACGTTGCCCCGTGGCCGCGTACTCTGTCCCCCACCCATCCGACACCGCACGAAGAGAGCCCCCGGCCATGCCCCCTCAGGACATGACGACTGCTGCGTCTCCTTCCGGAGGCGCGTCCTCCGGAGATCCGGGAACGGACCACCTGCTCGACGCTCTCCAGCACCAGGTGGCAGTCTTCGCCCGCCGCGCCGAGCAGACCCGCCTGGGCGGGGTCGGCCAGGTCCGCAACTCGATGGACCGGGCAGCCTATCTGCTGCTCAACCGGCTCGACGTGGAAGGCCCCATGGGCGTCAAGGCACTCGCCGCGGGCATGGGGATCGACTCCTCGACCGTGACCCGGCAGGTCGCGCCGCTCGTCGACACCGGGCTGGTCAAGCGCACCTCGCACCCTGAGGACGGGCGGGCCGTCGTACTGCAGTTGTCGCCGCGCGGACAGGCCCGGCTGGAGGAGGTACGCGCCTCGCGCCGCGAGCTGATGTACCAGGTGACGGACGGGTGGAGCGAGGAGGAGCGGGACACCTTCTGCACGCTCCTGACCCGCTTCAACGGCTCGCTGGCCGACCGGCAGGCGGCGAACCAGCCTCCTCAGGAGAACTGACCTGCCGGGCTGCTCCCCGGCTGTGAGCGCGGCGTTTCGGACCTACCCTTGAAGTGCGTGCACTCGTCCGCCGAGGAGGCCGCCATGACACGGAAAGTCGCCGACTGCCGCAAGTACCCGAGCGTGTCCAACTGTTCACTCACCATCTCCGGTGAGGAGGACGAAGTGGTGAGGGCCGCCGCAGAACACGCGGTGTCGGTCCACGAGCACCAGGACAGCCCCGAGATGCGCGAGCAGATCCGGGCATCGCTGGACGACGAGAAGGCCGCGGTCTGAGCAACAGCCTTTCCGGTGCGGTCCGGTGGCGGGGCGAGCACGCCCCGCCACCGGATTTTCCGGCTGCGTGAGCGTCAGCCGAGGGCCTGCGTCAGGTCGGCGAGCAGGTCGTCGGCGTTCTCGATGCCGACGGACAGCCGGACCAGGTCGGCCGGCACCTCGAGCGGCGAACCGGCGGCCGAGGCATGGGTCATGCGGCCCGGGTGCTCCAGGAGCGACTCGACCCCGCCGAGCGACTCCCCGAGCGTGAAGAGCTTCGCCCGGTCGCAGACCCGGACCGCCGCCTCCTCGCCGCCCTTGACGCGGAAGGACACCATGCCGCCGAAGGCGCGCATCTGCTTGGCGGCGATCTCGTGGCCGGGGTGGTCGGGCAGCCCCGGGTAGAGGACCTGGGTCACCTCGGGGTGACGGGTCAGCAGGTCGGCGACCTTCGTCGCGTTCTCGTCGTGGCGGTCCATGCGGACCGCGAGGGTCTTGATGCCGCGCAGCACCAGCCAGGCGTCGAACGGCCCGGCCACAGCGCCCATCGCGTTCTGGTGGTAGGCCAGTTCGTCGGCCAGGTCCGGGTCGCTGACGACGAGCGCGCCGCCGACGACGTCGGAATGCCCGCCCATGTACTTGGTCGTCGAGTGCACGACGACGTCGGCGCCCAGGGAGAGCGGCTGCTGGAGGTAGGGGCTGGCGAAGGTGTTGTCGACGACGAGCCGGGCGCCGGTCTCCCGGGCCACCTGGGCCACGGCCGCGATGTCGGTGATGCCGAGCAGCGGGTTGGAGGGCGTCTCCACCCAGATCGCCTTCGTACGGGGGGTGATGGCGGCCCGCACCGCGCTCACGTCCGAGGTGTCCGCGACCGAGAACTCCACGCCCCAGCGCGAGGCGACCTTCGCGAACAGCCGGAACGTGCCGCCGTAGGCGTCGTTCGGGATGACGACGTGGTCACCGGGCGTCAGCAGCGTGCGCAGGAGGCAGTCCTCAGCCGCGAGGCCGGACGCGAACGCCAGGCCGCGTCGGCCGCCCTCCAGCGCCGCGAGGTTCTCCTCCAGCGCGGTGCGGGTCGGGTTGGCGCTGCGGCTGTACTCGTAGCCGCCGCGGAGCCCGCCGACGCCGTCCTGCTTGTACGTGGACACCTGGTAGATCGGCGGGACCACGGCGCCGGTGAGTGGATCCGCCGTGTTGCCGGCGTGGATCGCGAGGGTCTCGAAGCTGTGCTGGTCGCTCATGGGGCCCGAGCGTAGTTCTTCGGGAGGCTGGTTACAGGCCACTCGCCGCCCGGATATCCGTCCGGGGACAATGGACCGCATGGAGATTCTGTGGGTTCTCATCGCGCTGTGCATGCTCCTCGCCGTCCTCGGCCCGGTCATGCTGCGGCGCCGTGGCGGCATCCGCCAGGTGGCGCCCGGTTCGCCCGACGCCGCCGACCCGGACACCTACGGCTTCGCGCGCCAGGAGGAGCTTGACGTCCGGATGCCCGGCCCCGACCAGGACCTCCTCGACGTACTCGACGTCGTCCAGGGGACGGGCAGCTGGAAGGCCGCGTCACAGCTGCTCGCGGGCACCCCGAAGGAGGGCGAGGTCCGCTGGCAGCGGGTGCAGGCCTTCGCCGGCGCCGCCTCGCTGGAGCTCGCGCACCGGCCGGGCGAGGGCGGGGCGTGGCTGCGGGCCTGGCGGGCCGAGGCCCCGAAGGACGCGGGCGCCGCCGCGGTGCACGCGGAGTTCCTGGTGCAGCAGGCCTGGCGCACGGGCACGGTGGGCACGGACGACTTCCGGATCATCCTGGAGGAGGCCCGTACGGTCTGCGGCGAGGCCGCCCTGCTGGCCCCCGGCGACCCCGTTCCGTACATCGTGGAGCTTGCCGTCGCCCGTGGACTGGGCTACTCCCACGAGCAGTTCGACCAGCTCTGGGCGAAGATCATCGACCGTGCCCCGTCGCACATGGGCGCGCACATCGCGGCCCTGCACTTCTGGTGCGAGAAGTGGCACGGCTCCCGCGAGGAGGCCGCCCGCTTCGCGGAGGCGGCCGCCGCCCGTGCCCCGCAGGGCTCGCTGCTCGCGGCGCTGCCGCTCTTCGCGGTGTACGAGCACCTGCCCGAGGTCAATCTGGTGCAGGGCTTCTACCAGGGCACCGTGGTGACGAAGGCCGTCGAGGGCGCCATGTTCGCCGTGCACGCGGCCCGGGGCGACGACCCGATGCTCGCGCACGTGAGGCACCTGCTGGTCCTCTTCCTCGTCCGCATGGAACGCTGGGCCGAGGCGATGCACCAGTTCGTCCACGTCGACGGCCACGTGGGCGCGCTGCCCTGGACCCAGAGCTCCGACCCGGCCGCCGAGTACACGGTGTACCGGGCGCTGGCCGTCGCCGGCTACGAGGCGAACGGCGGCAGCCCGGCGACGCTGCTCCACTGACCCGGCACACGCTCACTTCGGATTGGACCGGTACACCCATGGCACGACTGATCCCGCTGATCCTGATAGCCCTCGCGGTCTGGCTCTGGCTGCGGGCCCGCAGGAAGACCGACGCGTATATGACCTCCTACGGGTCCCCGGCGCGCGACGCGAGCGGGAAGGACGAGAGCGACGGGCGGGACGGCCCCCAGGCCCCCGCGGCCTGACGACGACACGGAATCCACGGCGCCCCCGGGGCGTTGTACGTACCGCACACCGACCCCCGGAGGAGCCCCCGCATGTTCCTGACCAACCGCACCCCTCAGCTCCCCACCCGCGAGGAGGCCCTGCGAGGCCGCCCGGTCCCCGAGTTCTCGGTGCCGGAGCGCCACACGGTCCTCGGCAACCCGCTGACCGGCCCTTATCCGGAGGGCCTGGAGGTCGCCGACTTCGCGCTGGGCTGTTTCTGGGGCGCCGAGCGCAAGTTCTGGCAGACCGAGGGCGTCTGGACGACGCTCGTCGGCTACCAGGGCGGCTACACCGAGAATCCCTCGTACGAGGAGACCTGCTCGGGCCTGACCGGCCACACCGAGGCGGTCCGCGTCGTGTTCGACCCGAAGGTGGTGAGCTACGCGGAGCTGCTGAAGCTGTTCTGGGAGTCGCACAACCCGACCCAGGGCTTCCGGCAGGGCAACGACGTGGGCACCCAGTACCGCTCCGCCCTCTACACCCACTCCCCCGAGCAGGCCGAGGCCGCCGAGGCGTCCCGCGAGGCGTACCAGCGGGTGCTGACGGGCGCCGGCTACAAGACGATCACCACGGAGATCCTGCCGGCGGAGGGCCGCACCTTCTGGCCTGCCGAGGCATATCACCAGCAGTACCTCGACAAGAACCCCGACGGCTACTGCGGCATCGGCGGCACGGGGGCGACCCTGGAGGCCCCGTCGGAGACGAACTGGGGCCGCGCCTGCCCGACGGGCATCGCCCCGGCGCCGGAGGCCTGAGCCTCCGCCCCACGGAAACCCCGGCCCCGGCATCCACATGGATGCCGGGGCCGGGGTGCGTGAGGTGCGTCCGCCGGGTCAGGAGGCGACGAAGCGGGCGATCTGGCCGAGGGTGATGGTGTCGGTCAGGTACCCGATGTGGGTCTGGCAGGCCACGTTGTTGTTGGTCGCGCCGTTCAGCTTGGTGCTGGTGTACGGCAGGATGATGCCGTCGCAGGCCGAGTACCAGGTGGCGTACTTCGTGTCCCCCGGGGTCTCGTCACCCGAGGTGATCTGGCCGATGAACGAGGAGCCCGGGTACATCTGCTGGCAGGTGGTGTAGATCAGGCAGGCGCTCGCGTAGGTGGTGCCGTGGTTGGCTCCGGCGATCGAGGCGAGGTGGCTGACGCTGCTGCTGCCGCCCAGCACCTTCAGGTAGTACTGGCTGACCAGTCCGCCCATCGAGTGGTTGACGATGGCGACCTTGCTCGCGCCGGTCTGCGACTTCACGTTGTTCACGAACGTGGCGAGGCCCTGGGCGTTGTTGATGTTGTTCCCGTACGAGTTGTAGTCGTAGGTGAACAGCTTGGAGCTGGACCAGCCGTTGAGCTGGAAGACGCTCTTCGCGGTGACCCAGTTCGAGGCGTTGCCGGTGTAGCCGTGGACGAAGACGACGGGCGTGCTGGTCGACAGCGTCGAGGCGGGGGCAGCGGCCGTGGTCTCGGCCGCGCCGGCCGTCGGCGCGGCCGAGAACAGCGAGAACGCGACCGCGGCGGAGGCGAGGAGTCCGAGAAGCCGGCGAGGTGAACGACGCATGGAATGCTCCTGACAAGAGTGCGGGTCCGACCCGCCAAGAGTCGGGGTGCGCGGCCCGGGGGGCATCGGCGAATTCACCGGTGTCCGTCCGGCTCAGGGTGCGTGCGCACCCCTTGTGACGGCTCGGGGCCGGCCTTCCGGCAGGCCGGCCGGTGGCTCACGGGGACGGTGGAGCCCGAGGTGGCCCCGGAGATCGCTAATCTGTTCCCCCGCTCGACTGCGGGCGGGGGAAGAACAGGGGTGGGACATGCGCAGAGGGATCGCCGCACTCGCGGCGGTGGGTGCCGTGGGCACCGCGGTCGTCGCGGTGCCGGCCGCACACGCTGAGGGCCGGGGGGACATCCGGGTCGTCAGGACCGTCGTGAACGGGGGCGCCAGTGTGATCGTCGGCGTCAAGAACGTGAAGCGGTTCCCGATCGTCATGACGATCAAGGACAACTCGGGGGTGAAGGGCGTGACGGACGTGTCGGCCTTCAACTCGGGCAACGGCTACGGACCGGTGTCGTATCTGGGCACGTCGTGCCGCAAGAGCAGCTCGACCACGTCCGTGTGCACCGCGACCATGGAGGTCGACCCGTCCTGGATCGACTCCTACGGCAGCGCGAACAGGGGCTGGGACGCCAATGCGGTGGCCGGGACGTGGCAGGTCAACGCCACGGTGAAGGCCAACGACGGAAACTACTGGATCTCCGACCGCATCGCGACCTTCAGGATGAAGCGGGCCGCGACGCTGACGACGGACGCGGCACCCGAGCCGGTCAGGAAGGGTGGCACGCTCACCGTCACCGGCAAGCTGTCCCGGGCCAACTGGACGGATCTCAAGTACCACGGCTACACCAAGCAGGTGGTGAAGCTGCAGTACAAGACGCCAGGTGGCTCGTACCACACGGTCAAGACGGCGACCACGGACAGCGCGGGACACCTCCGGGCGACGGTGAAGGCCTCCGCCTCGGGCAGCTGGCGCTGGGCGTTCCTCGGCACGACGACGACCATGAAGGTCGTCTCCACCGGTGACGCGGTCACGGTGAAGTAGTGGAAGCACCGGTGGGCCGCGCCGCGGCTCACCGGTCGCGCCCGGCAGAGCACGACCGCAGACTGCTGGTGAGGTCCGGGCATCCCTCATCGCACTCTCGGAGGCAACACCATGCAGGTCATGAAGGCGGCGGTCGTCAAGGACTTCACCGCCCCGCTGGTCGTCGAGGACAGAGAGCTCCCCGCTCCCGGGCCCGTTCAGGCCCTGGTGAAGGTCCTCTACTCGGGTGTGTGCCACACCGATCTGCACGCGGCCCACGGTGACTGGCCGGTCAAACCGGTCCCGCCCTTCGTCCCCGGCCACGAGGGGGTCGGCGAGGTCGTGGCCGTCGGTGACGGGGTCACCCGCCTCAGGATCGGCGACATGGTCGGCAACGCCTGGTTCTGGTCGGCCTGCGGTTCCTGCGAGTACTGCGGGACGGGCCGGGAGACCCTCTGCCCCGACCAGAAGAACGGCGGTTACTCCGTCGACGGCTCCTTCGGCCGGTACATGCTGGTGGACGCCGCGTACGCCCCCCTCATCCCGGAGGGCGTGGATCTGGCCGCCGTGGCGCCGATCCTGTGCGCGGGGGTGACCGTCTACAAGGGGCTCAAGGAGTCCGAGGTCAGGCCGGGAGAGTGGGTGCTGATCTCGGGCATCGGCGGGCTCGGCCACATCGCCGTGCAGTACGCCCGTGCCATGGGGATGCGGGTCGTCGCCGTCGACGTCTCGGACGAGAAGTGCGGGCTGGCCCGGCGGCACGGCGCGGAACTGGCGGTGAACGCCCTGAGCGACCCCGATCCGGCGGCCACGATCAAGGAGTTCACGGGTGGCGGGGTGCACGGCGGTCTGGTGACCGCCGTCAACGGGGCGGCCTTCTCCCAGGGGGTGGGGGCCCTGCGCAGGGGCGGCACCCTGGCGCTGGTGGGGCTGCCGCCCGAGCAGTTCCCCCTGGACATCTTCTCGACCGTGCTGTTCGGGCTGACGGTGCGTGGCTCGATCGTGGGCACCCGCGCGGATCTGGCGGAGGCGCTGGACTTCTTCGCCCGGGGGCTGATCGAGCCGACGTACACGCTGCGCCCGCTCGCCGACATCAACGCGATCTTCGACGAGATGGCGGCCGGCCGTATCGAGGGGCGTGTGGTCATGGACATGAGCGCCTGACGGCCGGCCGGCTCCGGGTCAGGCCGCGAGCCTGACCTCGCCCATCGGCCTGCGGGCCGAGGCCGTGCGCGAGGGTGCGCTGCGGTGGGCGAGTTCGTCCTGGGCCAGCGACAGCACGTCACCGAGGCGGAGCCCGAGGGATCGTGCCGCCGCCGCGAGCACCTCGGACGAGGCCTCCTTGCGTCCGCGCTCCACCTCGGAGAGGTAGGGCACGGAGATCCGCGCGGCCTCGGCGACGTCCTTGAGCGTCCGGCCCTGGGTGGTGCGCTCACGGCGCAGGACGTCTCCGACGACGTCCCGCCAGAGGGGCTCCCTGCCGGCGGGCGGGGTCGTGGGTACGGGGCGGAAGGGGATGACCCGGGCGTGGTGGGGCGCGTGGCTGCTCATGCTCCGAGCCTAGGAGCGGTGCGCCCGGTGCGGGAGGGCTTCGCTCCCCCGCACCGGGCGGATCTGCTGTCGGCAGAACGGATCTGCCGGGTCCGTCAGCCGCCGATGTTCGCCTGCGGCCCCGCGTACTGTCCGAGGATCGCGGGGACGTCCGCGGCGGGGTCGAGGGTGTAGCTGTAGTGGTCGGACGGCTTGAAGGTCGTCCCGTTGGTCTGCTGCTTGCCGGTGCAGGAGACGCAGATGCTGCCGGTCTGGGTGAGGGACGCGGCGGTCGTGTCGATGTTGTACGGGTTGTTGACCTTGCTGTAGTAGCTGTTCTCGATGACGGTCTTCGAGGCTCCGCGGGAGAGGTTCCCGTAGGACGACACGTTCTGCATGTAGTTGTTGTAGAGGTGCGCGAAGGCGACGTTGTCGATGCTGGGGTTGCGCTGGTTGGTGTCGTGGATCCAGTTGTGGTGGATGGTCATGCGGGCGGTGACGTTCTCGGTCCAGCCGATGCCGAAGGCCTTGTTCTGCTCACCGAGGATGTTCCAGGAGACGGTGAGGTAGCTGGTGTCCTTGCGGCTGTCGATCAGCCCGTCGTTCATCCGCTCGATGCGGTTGTGGTCGATCCAGATGTGGTCGGCGGTGTCCATCTGGATGCCGTCGTAGTCGTAGTCCTTGTCGTCGGGGTCGTCCTCGGTCATCCGGGTGTCGCGGATGGTGAGGTTGCGGATGATGACGTTGTGGACGCCGGTGCCGAGGAAGAAGCCGCCGCCGACGACCTGGCCGGAGGTGCCGACGCCGACGATGGTCTTGTCGGACTTCACCGGTATCTCGTAGCCGTACGTGGTGGCCGTGAGCGCCGCCGCGACCTTGATGACGTAGGGCTCGGTGGCGGTGGCGTACTTCACCAGGTCCGCGTAGGTCTTCACGGTGACGGTCGTGCCGGCCGCGCCTCCCGTGGTGCCGCCGCCGGTGGAGGCGAAGCCGTCGGCCTTGTCGGACCAGGTGCGTCCGCCGCCGGTGGAGCCCACGGGCTTGAAGGCCCACTGCTTGTTGCTGTTGGCGGTGCACGTCTCCTGGATGATCGCCGCGCCGCTCGCGGTGGAAGCACCCTTGTCACTCATGCACAGACCGCTGTTGACGTTCACGATCTGGTAGGTGTCCGTGCCGCTCGGCGTCAGCGTCCACTGCTGGTTCGACTGCGACGCACAACCCCACTGCTGGAGCTGGACCCCGCTGGTCTTCGAGCTGTCAGGAACGTCGACGCACTTGCCACTCGACTTGTTGACCAGCCGGTACTTCCCCGACCCGTCAGCACTCAGCGTGAACTGCTGCCACGCCGCCCCGTCCGTACACCCCCACTGCTGCAACAGCGCCCCGTTCGCCGACGACGCACCCGGCACATCCACACACTTACCGCTCTTCTTCACCGCCAGCTGATACACACCCCCCGCTGCCGGCAACGTCGCCGCACCCGCCGGCGACACCAGCCCGCCCACCAGCACCGCACCCACCGCCAGCAGCATCGCTGTCAGCAGGGCTCCGAGCCCCATGGTCCGTTTCCTGCGTCCGCTCATGGTCCTTCTCCTCGTCTCGTGTCCTGGTCTTCGTGGTGGTGCGCGCTCAGCGCACCGGGTTCCAGCCGTCGGTGCCGGCCAGGTACTTCTGCGGGGTGTAGTTCGCCGCCTGGGCGTCGGTCAGCTGCGGCCGGTTGCTGTTGACGGTCGCTCCGGGGCCGGTGTTGCGGTACTCGGAGAACCTGGCGTTCTTCCAGGAGTTGGTGGACATGTCCGTCCAGGGCTGCGCGGTGGCCAGCGCCGCCGTGAGGGTGCTCTCCCGGTAGAGCACCTGGGCGTTCGCCCTCCAGGGCCGCCCCAGCTGGGTGGTGCTGTTGACCGCGCCGGTGATGGTGGACCGGTAGAACAGGAAGCCGTAGGTCTTGCCCGCGTCGGTGCTCGCCGCGGTGATCGGACCGCCGGTGGTGCGCCGCTCGTGGATGGCGCAGGCGTGGAACACGGCGGTGCCGCCGCCGTAGATGAAGTCGACGGTGCCTTCGATACGGGAGTCGACGACGTACGCCCTGGCGTTGTTGTTCAGCAGGAAGGTGTCCTGGTCGCCGAGGAGCCTGACGTCGTCGAGGACCGTACGGTCGGCGTCGAGGTAGAGGGCGAGGGCCTGGTCCCCGGTGTCGGAGGTGTTCTCGTCGAAGTCGTTGGCCATGGTCAGGTTCTCGGCGGAGAAGTCATGGCCGAGTGCGACGACGGTGGCCGATCCGGAGGTGCCGTAGTCCCCGGCGTTCCGGTTGCCGATGATGACGACGTCGTCGGACGAGTCGCCGGTGCCCTTCAGGGTGATGTAGGGCTTGTCGGCGGGGACGGTGACCTTCTCGCGGTAGGTGCCGGGCTTGATGGTGATCGTGACCCGGCTGGAGTTCCCCGTGCCGACGGCGTCCACGGCCGCCTGCACGGTCCGGTAGGTGCCGGTGCCGTCGGCGGCGACGGTCGTGGGTCCGGTGGAGCCCACGGGCTTGAAGGCCCACTGCTTGTTGCTGTTGGCGGTGCAGGTCTCCTGGATGATCGCCGCGCCGCTCGCGGTCGAAGCACCCTTGTCACTCATGCACAGACCACTGTTCACATTGACGATCTGGTAGGTGTCCGTACCGCTCGGGGTCAGCGTCCACTGCTGGTTCGTCTGCCCGGCACACCCCCACTGCTGGAGCTGGACCCCGCTGCTCTTCGAGCCGTCCGGGACATCGACGCACTTGCCGCTCGACTTGTTGACCAGCCGGTACTTCCCCGAACCGTCAGCCGTCAGCGTGAACTGCTGCCACGCCGCACCCTCCGTACACCCCCACTGCTGCAGCAGCGCACCGTTCGCCGACGACGCACCCGGCACATCCACACACTTGCCGCTCTTCTTCACCACCAGCTGATAGGTCTGGCCCGCCGCCGGCAACGACGCCGCACCCGCCGGCGACACCAGACCACCCACCAGCACCGCACCCACGGCCGCGGCGACCGCGAGGGCGCGCCCTCGCTTCCTGTTCGGTCTCTCGGTCATCGTTCGTCCCTCCGGTCGGGTCGGCTGGTGCGGCGGTGTGCCGCGGTGCCCAGGTAGATGCACGGGGCGGGGGAGGATGACAGAAATCCGGAAGAAACTTTTCCGGGACTCCGCGGACATCGCCGCGTGGCCGGTGGGGCGCCTGTGACGGGGCTTGGCGGCCGGACAACTTCTTTACTGGTCATCAGCGTTGTGCCACGATGCCTGCCTCTGGGCCCCGGGCCGGTGCGACCACTTCCGACGGGGCGCCGCCGACCGGCCCCGAAGCGAGTGAGGAGCCGTGGCGGGATGAGGGAGAGCTGGACCGGCGGGTCGGCGCGGGACACGGCGGCCCTGGTCGGTGATGCCCGGCGCGGGGACGCCGGGGCTCTGGAGGAACTCCTCTCCGCACACCTGCCGTTGGTATACGGAATCGTGGGCCGCGCGCTCAACGGCCACGCCGACGTGGACGACCTGGTGCAGGAGGTGATGCTGCGGATCGTGCACGCCCTGCCGTCCCTGCGTGAGCCCGAGCGGTTCCGCTCGTGGGCGGTGACCATCACCTACCGGGAGATCCAGCAGCACCAGCGGCGGGCCTTCCGTGAAAGGTTTCACGGGCACGAGGTGGAGGCCGTCGCCGACCCCCTCACCGACTTCGCCGAGCGCACGGTGGCCGAGCTCGAACTCACCGGCCAGCGCAAGGACCTGGCCCGCGCCGCGCGGTGGCTGGACGACGAGGACCGGCGGCTGCTCGCCCTGTGGTGGGAGGAGGAGGCCGGCCGGCTCGGCCGCGCCGACGTGGCCCGAGCCCTCGGGCTGAAGGCCCGCCACACCGCCGTACGGGTACGGAGGATGAAGCTGCGGCTGGAGGAGGCCCGTACGGTCGTCCGGGCCCTGGCCGCCGAACCCCGCTGCCCGGGGCTGACCGACGCCGCGCACGGGTGGGACGGCGGTACGAGCGCACTGTGGCGCAAGCGGCTGACCCGTCATGTGCGGGACTGCCGGACGTGCGGAGCTCAGGGCGCCGGTCTGGTCGCACCCGAGAAGCTGCTGCCGGGGCTCGGCCTCATCCCGGTGCCGGGCGGACTGGCGGACGGGGTGCGGCAGTCCGTGGAGGCCGCCTCGTGGTCCGGGCCCGCTGCGGCCACCGGAGGGATCCGGGACACGCTCCACCACTTCACGGCCACCTCGGTCACCGCCGCGGCAGCCGTGCTCGCCGTCGTGGCCGGAGGGCTGACCTATCCGCTGTGGCACTCCCCCGCCCCGGCTCCCCGCTCGGCACCGCCCTCGGCGAGCGTTCCCGCGCGGTCGGCCGCCCCGGAGACCGCGCGGCCCTCCCCGAGCAGGTCCGCCTCGGCGTCACCGTCCGCCTCCCCCGCCGTGGCGGTGGCGCGTGGCGGGGGCACGGCCATCGGCGTGACCGGCGCGGACGTCTATCTCGCTCCCGGCGGCTCGGACGAGGACGGGGACGGCAGCCGTACACGTCCCTACGCCACGCTCGCCAAGGCGGCGTCCGTGGTCCGCCCCGGGCAGACGATCGCGATGCGGGGCGGGACCTACCGCCCGACCGAGGGCACGACGCTGACGACCAACGGCACGGCGGGCAGCAGGATCACCCTCAGCAACTACCGCGGGGAGCGGCCCGTGATCGACGCGTCCGGTGTCCCGGCCGGCTCCTGGGCGGTCACCCAGGAGGCGGACGAGTGGACGGTGCAAGGGCTGGAGATACGAGGGTCCGGGAGCCACGCGTATGTCTGCGTCAGCTGCCGGAACACGGTGTTCCGGGGGCTGTCGCTGCACGACAACGCCGAATCCGGGCTCACCCTGCGCGACGCCGGCACGGAGGGCAACTCGGTGCTGGACAGCGACTTCTACGCCAACGGGCCGGGGAAGGCGGGCGGGGTCGGTCTCGCGGTCAAGTTCGGTTCGGGTGAGGGGAACACGGTCCGTGGCTGCCGGGCCTTCGGCAACGGCGCCGACGGGTTCGACCTGGGGGGCTTCACCAGTCCGGTGACGGTCCGGGACTCCTGGTCGTACCGCAACGGGAACGGCTTCACGCTCGGCGGCGGCAGGACCACGGCGTCCGTGGCGCATGTGCTCGTCGACGACGCGGCCTGGGACAACGCCGGGCTGGGCTTCAACGACGAGGGGAACCCGGGCGCGATCCGTCTGACCCGCACCACCGCGTTCCGTAACGGCACCGGGTTCTATCTGCCGACGGCGGCCGCGGTGCTGAGTGCCAGCGCGGCGGTGGGAAGCGAGGGCGGGCGGGATACGGTGCTCGCCGGGTCCTCCCGGTCGGAGGGCAACACCTGGAATGCGGAGGGCGGTGGCCCTTCGGCGTTCACCACCACCGACCCATCCACCGCCGAGGCTCCGCGGGCGGCGGACGCCTCCCGGCCGAGGACCGAGTTCCTGGCGCCCGCCGAGGCCGCGCCGGGCGCTCGGATGACCCTGTGATGAACAATTCCTGTGGTGACGCGAGGGGAAGGGGTCCCGGTGACGGCATCGGGCGACAGACCGGATGATCTGGCGGGGCTGCGCGGCCGCCCCTGGTTCGCCGCGAACGAGGTGCTCGCGTTCCTGCTCGAAGTGATCGCTGTCGGGGCTCTCGCCTGGTGGGGCTTCACCGTCCCCGGGAGTACGGCGGCGTCCGTGGCGCTGGGGATCTCGGCCCCTCTGGCGGCCGTCGTCCTGTGGGGCCTGTTCGCGGCCCCGCGTGCCCGGTTCACGCTGCCCCTCGCCGGGGTGCTCGCCGTGAAGGCCGTGGTGCTCGGGGGTGGCGCCGCGGCGGTGTACGGGGCGGGGCACCCGACGGCGGCGGCCGTGCTCGCCGTGGTGCTGGTGGCGAACACGGGCTGCGCGGAGTTCTTCCGCCGGCGGTGACAGTCCGCCGCGGGTGACAGTCCGCCGCGGGTGTGCCGACGGCTGCGGGTGACAGTCCGCCGCGGGTGTGCCGACGGCTGCGCCCGGCACACCCGATGGCGGCCGGATCAGATCAGGCCCTGCGCCAGCATCGCGTCCGCGACGATCTCGAAGCCGGCGATGTTCGCGCCCACCACGTAGTTCCCCGGGCTGCCGTATGTCTCCGCCGTGGTGTGGCAGGAGTCGTGGATGTGGCGCATGATCTGCGCGAGCCGCTCCTCGGTGTGGGCGAAGGTCCAGGAGTCGCGGGAGGCGTTCTGCTGCATCTCCAGTGCGCTGGTGGCCACCCCGCCGGCGTTGGCGGCCTTGCCGGGGGCGAAGGCGACGCCGGCTTCCTGGAGGACGTGGACGGCCTCCGGCGTGGTGGGCATGTTCGCGCCCTCGGCGACGGCCTTGACCCCGTTGCGTACGAGGGCCACCGCGTCGGCCTCGTGGAGTTCGTTCTGGGTGGCGCAGGGCAGGGCCACGTCCACCGGGACGTTCCAGACGCCGGGGCCGGGGACGTAGCGCACATGGTCGCCGATCCGCTCGGCGTACTCGGAGACGCGACCGCGCCCCCGCTCCTTGATCTCCTTGAGCAGGGCGACGTCGATGCCCTTCTCGTCGACGACGTAGCCGCCCGAGTCGGAGCAGGTCACCACGGTCGCGCCGAGCTGCTGCGCCTTCTCGATGGCGTAGATGGCGACGTTGCCGGAGCCGGAGACGGCGATCCGCTGGCCGTCGAGCGACTCGCCGCGGGCGCGCAGCATCTCGTCGGTGAACAGGACGCAGCCGTAGCCGGTGGCCTCGGTGCGTGCCTGGGCGCCGCCCCATCCGAGGCCCTTGCCGGTGAGCACGCCGGACTCGTAGCGGTTGGTGATCCGCTTGTACTGGCCGAAGAGGTAGCCGATCTCCCGGCCGCCGACGCCGATGTCACCGGCGGGCACGTCGGTGTACTCGCCGAGGTGGCGGTGGAGTTCGGTCATGAAGGACTGGCAGAAGCGCATCACCTCGGCGTCGGACCTGCCCTTGGGGTCGAAGTCCGCGCCGCCCTTGCCGCCGCCGATGGGCATGCCGGTGAGGGCGTTCTTGAAGATCTGCTCGAATCCGAGGAACTTCACGATGCCGAGGTTGACCGAGGGGTGGAAGCGGAGTCCGCCCTTGTACGGTCCGAGGGCGCTGGAGAACTCGACACGGAAGCCGCGGTTGACGTGGATGTCGCCGGAGTCGTCGGACCACGGCACCCGGAAGATGAGCTGGCGTTCGGGTTCGGTGACGCGTTCGATGATGCGGGCGTCGACGAGTTCCGGCCGTCGTGCCAGCACCGGGCCGAGGGTTTCCAGGACCTCGCGTACCGCTTGGTGGAACTCGCCCTCCCCCTGGTTGCGGCGGAGGATCTCCGCGTAGAGGGGTTCGATGACGCGGTTCTCGGCGGTGCGCGAGGTGAGGGTGTCGGAACTGGCCGGCATCTGATCAAGACCTTCCGTGGATGGGCTCTTGGTGTCGGCGCTCCCTGCCCTTGGAGGCGCCTTCACCGGTGCACCCGGCAAGTCTCGCAGTGCGGCCCGCCCTTGCCCCGGCGACATCCGCTCCGGGTGGTGGGTTGTTCGTCCGGTAGGGGCGCCTTGGCCCCGTACGCCCGTCCTCAAGGAGCCGGGCGTGGCCCGTTTCGTGGAGCCCTCACGGGTGAGGGACCTCACAGCCGGAGGAGGACGGCCGTGAGGTCCCTGGCCGGTGGGTCGGGCCGGCGGTCCGGGGTGGTGACGGTCAGGCCGCCGCGTTCTCCGTGACGGTGACCTTGCCCTTGCGGATGGTCGCCACCCTGGGCGCCTTGCGGGCGAGTGTGCTGTCGTGGGTGACCATCACGAAGGTCAGTCCGTGCTCCTTCCACAGCCCGTCGAGCAGGTCCATGATCTCGTCGCGCATGGACTCGTCGAGGTTGCCGGTCGGTTCGTCGGCGAGCAGCACCTTCGGCCGCTTCACCAGTGCCCGGGCGATCGCGACGCGCTGCTGCTGTCCGCCGGACATCTCGCTCGGGAGGTGGGTGGGACGGTCACCCAGACCGACCGACTCCAGCGCCTCGGCGGCGCGTTCGCGGCGGGCCTTCGCGCCGATGCCGAGCGGGACGAGGGCGGTCTCGACGTTCTCCTGGGCGGTGAGGGTGGGGATCAGGTTGAAGCTCTGGAACACGAAACCGATCGATTCGGCCCGGACCTTGGTGAGCCGGGACTCGGGAAGTCTCGCCAGGTCGACGCCGTCGAGCTCGATGGTCCCGGCGGTGGGCCGGTCCAGTCCGCCGAGCATCTGGAGCAGCGTCGACTTGCCGCCGCCGGTGGGCCCCTGGATGACGAGCCGTCCGCCGTCCTCGATGGTGAGATCGACGCCGGCGAGCGCGTCGACGGGGTTCTTGCCGCGCATGTAGCGCTTGGTGACGCCCTTGAGCTGGTACACGAGTGGACTCCTGCTGTACGTACGAGTGAGGTGGGGCGTGCGGTGCTACGCGACGCGGCGCAGCGCGTCGGCGGGCCGCAGCCGGGACGCCCGCCAGCCGCCGAAGGCCCCGGCGATCAGTCCGCCCGCGACGGCGAGGCCGACGGCGACGAGGATCGTGGTGAGGGAGACCGGTGCGGTCAGCGCGATGTCGAGGGTCTTGGAGGCCGTCTGGCGGCCCGGACCGCCCCCGCCCATCGGACCGCCCATGCCGCCGCCCATACCGCCGCGTCCGCCGCCGGTGGAGCCGAGCTGGGCGGTGAGGGTGGGGCTGACGGCGGTCACGACGTACGCGCCTGCGAGGCCCACCGCGATACCGAGGACGCCGCCCATCAGGCCGTTGACGAGGGCCTCGCCGACGACCTGGCGGGTGACGCGGCCGCTCTTCCAGCCGAGCGCCTTGAGGGTGCCGAACTCCCGCACGCGGCGGCTGACCGCGGACGAGGTGAGCAGCCCGGCGACGAGGAACGCGGCGACCAGGACCGCGATGGACAGCCACTTGCCGACGCTGGAGGCGAGGTCGGAGGCGGTCGAGAGAGAGCCGGAGACCGTGTCGGCGAGGTCGGCGGAGGTGGTGACCGTCGTGCCGGAGATGTTCTTCTGGATGGCGGCCTTGACGGTGTCGATCGCCTGCGAGTCGGACGCCTGGACGTAGACGGTGGTGACCTTGTCCTTGGAGTCGGCGACGGTCTGAGCCTGCTTCAGCGGGATGTAGACGTTGGCGGCCGCGTCACCGCTGTCCGCCGTGGAGACGCCCACGATCGAGTACTTGGTGCCGGAGATGGTGACGGTCTTGCCGACCGCGAGCTCCTTCTCCTTGGCGTACGCGGAGTCGACGACGGCGACCTTCGCGTCGGTCTCGGTCGCCTTGAAGGTACGGCCCTTGGTGATCTTCGAGGAGGTCAGCGGGCCGAGGCCCTGCTGGGTGACGTCGGTGCCGTACACGGTGAAGGAGTTGACGTCGAAGGAGGCGCCGCCGCCCTCGACCCGGCCCTGCGGCTGGCCGTTGCCACCGCCCTGGCCGCCGCCAGGTCCGCCCTGCCCGCCCTGTCCCGAGCTCTGGTCCTGCTTGAACTGGCCGCGGCTGAACTGGCCGTCGACCTTCATCACCGTGAGGCTGAGACCGCCGACGGCGTCGGCGACGCCGTCCTGCTTCCCCACCTTGTCGACGGTGGTGGCGGCGAGGGTCTGGAACCCCTGGACCATGACCCGGTCGGTGCTCTGGGTCTCGTCCTCGTCGTCCTTGGCGTCGAACTCGAACCGGGGCCGCTCGTTGCCGCCCGAGCCGGGAGCAGCCGCGGCCTTGGTCACCGTCATGTCCGTGCCGAGTCCGTACAGCGATTCGAGGACCTTGTCCTGGGCCTTGTTCATGCCCGAGGAGACGGAACTGACGATGATGACCAGCGCGATGCCGAGGGCGAGCCCCGAGGCGACGACGAGCGCCGCCTTTCTGCGGCGGCGCAGCTCGCGCCGGAGGTAGGTGAAGAACATGGCGCGAAGGTATGGAGCGGGCGTGATGAGGAGTTAAGTGCCGGATGAGAGCGGGATGAGAAACCCGGGTACGCCGAAGGCGGCGGCGCCCGGTGGTTTCCGGGTGCCGCCGCCTTCGGAGGGGATGGGGGCGTGTTCGGGCGGATCAGACGGCGGAGCCGGCCGTCCACTCCGACCAGCTCATGTTCCAGCCGTTGAGGCCGTTGTCGGGAGCGATGGTCTTGTCCGGGGAGTTCGTGACCACGACCACGTCGCCGATCATGGAGTTGTTGTACATCCAGGCGGCCGGGGTGTTCGGGTCGTCCGCGCCCTTCTTGTCGGACAGGCCGACGCAGCCGTGGCTGGTGTTCGCGCTGCCGAAGATCGACTTCGCGCCCCAGTAGTTGCCGTGGATGAAGGTGCCCGACGTGGAGAGCCGCATGGCGTGCGGCACGTCCTTGATGTCGTACTCGCCCTTGCCGTCGTCGTCGGTGAAGCCGACCGTCGAGCCGTCCATGCGGGTCTCCTTGAACTTCTCGGAGATCACCATCTGGCCGTTGTAGGTGGGGTTGTCGGCGGAGCCCGCGGAGATCGGGATGGTCTTGACGGTCTTGCCGTCCCGCGTGACGGTCATGGTGTGGGCCTTGGCGTCGACCGTGGAGACCTGGTTGCGGCCGACCTTGAAGGTGACCGTCTTCTGCTGGACGCCGTACACCCCGTCGGAGCCCTCGACGCCGTCCAGGGCCAGCTTCAGGGTGACCGTGGAGCCGCCCTGCCAGTAGTCCTCGGGGCGCAGGTCGAGGCGCTGGTTGTTGAACCAGTGGCCGACGACCTCCTGGCCGCTGCTGGACGTCACCTTGATGCCGTCCTGGACGGCCTTGCGGTCGGTGATCGGCTTGTTGAAGTTGATCGAGACCGGCATGCCGACGCCGACGGTGGAGCCGTCCTCGGGGGTGAAGTTCCCGATGAAGCTGTTCTCCGGCGAGACCGTGGTGAACGAGCTGTTGGCGTGCGCCTCACGGCCGTCCGAGTCGGCGGCCGTCGCGCTGATCTTGTACGTCGTCGAGCGTTCCAGCTGACCGCTGGGCTTCCAGCTGGAGCCGTCGGCGGCGAGGGTGCCCTCGACCGCGTCGCCCTCCGCGGTGGTCATGGTGACCGAGGTCAGCTTGCCCTTGGCGACGGTGACCATCGCGGCGTTGTTGATGCTGGCGTTGGTCGCCCCGTTCTTCGGCGCGATCGTTATCTGCGCCTCGGAGGTGTCCTTGGCCGCGGCCTCGTCGACCTGGGCCTGTGACGTCTTGGAGCTCTCGGCGCTCGCACCCGGGGCACTGCCGCCGTCGTCGCTGCAGGCCGAAAGCACCAGCACGCCGCCGAGCAGTGCGGACGCGGCCATGAGGCCCTTGCGCCGCTTGCTGTCCGTCATCACACGCTTCTCCATCGTTGCCGATTCCCCAAGATCCCCGGACAGGGTCGCCCGACGGCGGTTCCCCGTCAATGTTCCAAGAACACCGTGACCGGGTCTTCCGTTCCACATCCACCGGAGATGTGGGGAACACCACTCATCGACGCTCCGGGGACCGCGGCGGTTCCCGCCACCTGTGAGGAGGGCCCCGGGGGCGTCAGCGTTCCGTATGTCCGCCGCCTTCTTCGTCGTCGGTCTCATTGTCCTCGATCCCGTAGTACACCTCGTCCCCGTCCTCTCCCACTGCCCAGGCCTCGTCCTCGGGGTCGTAGTCGATCGTCTCGCTGCTCCAGGAGGCCTGTGCCAGCTCGACCCCGGGCACCTGGCTGACCAGGTCGAACGGGTCGATCAGCGAGGCGAGGGCCTCCGCTGCGTCTTCCCTGACGGTCTCCTCGGCATGCGTACGTTCCTCGGCCGTCTCGTCGGCGGCGGCCCCGGAGGCGGTGAAGTCGGCGGCGATGCTCTCCAGAGCGGTGCCGGTCAGGGCGTCGGGGTCGCTGACCTCCAGCACCAGCTCCACATGCAGCCGGACGTACGAAGGTGTCTGTGAAGTGGTCATACGCCGGAGCGTAAGGCCGCGGGAGCTGCGGGTTTCCCCCGACCCGCTGCACGGCCCGCCGTGTGCCCGCGATCGGCGGCGGAGGGAAAGGTTCCGGCCGCCGCGACGACGCTGACAACCAGGGGGTGCGGCCGTTAGCATCGCCCCCACGGGGGCCAACTGATGTTCGTCGCAAGGGGATCGATTCCGTGTCCGTCGCTCGTCGCACGCTGCTGACCACCACGGCGGCAGGCACCCTGCTCTGTGCGCTCTGGTTCGTCCCCTCCGCCAACGCGACGGGTGAGGCCGGCGCGCCGGAGAGCTCGGCGGACACCCGGCAGGCGTCCGCGGCAGGGGAGTTCACCGCTCAGGACACGCTGGCCGACACCGGCACGGGCATCGACACGACGCCCTATCTGATCGGCGGCACCGCCTCGCTCTGCGTGGGCGCCGGCTTCGTCGCCCACGCGGTGCGCCGGGGCGCGCGGCAGTACCCCTGAGGCCTTGGCCGCCGCGCCCCGTGCCGGCGCGCGGCGGCCCCGGGCTCAGTCCAGCGGGCCGGTCACGGCCTCCACGGCCGAGACCAGCCTGCCCTCCCGGACGAACGCGTCCGCGGCGGCCAGGTCGGGGGCGAGGAACCGGTCCGGTCCAGGGCCCTGGACACCGGCGGCCCGCAGTGCCCCGATGACGGCCTGCGAGGCGGGTCCGGGGGTCAGCCCCTCGGCGGCGCGCAGCTCCACCGCCCGGGTCGCGGCGTACAGCTCGACGGCGACGATCCTGGCGAGTCCGGAGACGGCGGTACGGAGCTTCCGCGCGGCGGACCAGCCCATGGAGACGTGGTCCTCCTGCATGGCGGAGGACGGGATCGAGTCCACGGAGGCCGGGACGGCGAGCCGCTTCAGCTCGCTGACCAGCGCGGCCTGGGTGTACTGGGCGATCATCAGCCCGGAGTCGACCCCCGCGTCGTCGGCGAGGAACGGCGGCAGACCGTGCGAGCGGTTCTTGTCCAGGAGCCGGTCCGTGCGGCGCTCGGTGATAGAGCCGAGGTCGGCGGCGACGATCGCCAGGAAGTCGAGGACGTAGGCGACGGGCGCTCCGTGGAAGTTCCCGTTGGACTCGACCCTGCCCCCGGGCAGCACGACCGGGTTGTCGACCGCCGAGGCCAGTTCGCGCTCCGCGACGAGCAGCCCGTGCGCGAGGGTGTCCCGCCCGGCGCCGTTGACCTGGGGGGCGCAGCGTACGGAGTAGGCGTCCTGGACCCGGGGCGCGTCGTCCTGGTGGTGGCCGGTGAGGCCGGACCCCGCGAGCACCCGCAGCATGTTGGCCGCGGAGACGCCCTGGCCGGGGTGGGGGCGGATGGCGTGCAGCTCGGGGGCGAGGACCTTCTCGGTGCCGAGGAGGGCTTCGAGGGAGAGCGCGGCGGTGATGTCCGCGCTGGTGTAGAGGCTCTTCAGGTCGGCCAGGGCCATCACGAGCATGCCCAGCATGCCGTCGGTGCCGTTGAGGAGGGCGAGGCCCTCCTTCTCGCGGAGTTCGACGGGGGTGATGCCGTGGGCTGCGAGGAGCTCTCCGGCGGGCCGCACGGTGCCGTCGGGCCCCTCGGCCTCCCCTTCGCCCATCAGCGTCAGGGCGCAGTGGGACAGGGGGGCGAGGTCTCCGGAGCAGCCGAGCGAGCCGTACTCGTGGACGACGGGGGTGATGCCCGCGTTGAGCACGTCCGCCATGGTCCTCGCGACCTCGGGGCGTACGCCGGTGTGGCCGGAGGCCAGCGTCTTCAGCCGCAGGAACATCAGCGCGCGGACGACCTCGCGCTCGACGCGGGGGCCCATGCCCGCCGCGTGCGAGCGGACGATGTTGCGCTGGAGCTGGGCCCGGAGGCCGGGGCCGATGTGCCGGCTGGCGAGGGCGCCGAAGCCGGTCGAGACGCCGTAGACCGGCTCCGGTTTGGCGGCGAGCGCCTCGACGGTCTCCCGGGCGGCGGCGAGGGCCTCGACGGCCGCTGCGGAGAGTTCGACACGGGCGCCCTCGCGGGCCACGGCGATGACGTCCTCGGGGGTGGTGCCGGACGTCCCCACCACGACTGTATGCATATCCATATTCAGAAGCCTACGGACTGAAAGCCTTCATGTCACCAGTGGTCCGGGGGTTGACCCCTTACCGATCGCCGCCGGGCGGGTTGCCCCGTAGCCTGCGGCGGTCGTGGGGCGAGCGGGGCGGGGAGTCCGCGAGGCGGATCACGTCGCCGTCGCGGCCCGCCACGACCGGGCGCCGGGAGCGGGCGGCCTTCGCCTGGTACTGCGCGGCGTCCGCCAGCCGGAAGAGGCGCCTGGCCGAATGGACGGGGCCGATGTCGTCGCCGGTGGACGCGACGCCGCAGGCCACCCCGTCCCCGAGCTCCAGGTTCACCGCGCGGGCGCAGAGCTCCTCGGAGACCCGTGCGACGTCGTCGGCCGTCGGGCCCACGGCCAGCAGGCAGAACTCGTCCCCGCCCAGCCGCGCGGACAGGGCGCCGGGCAGCATCGCGCCACAGAGCGAGAGCACGGAGCCGAATCGTTCCAGCAGACGGTCCCCGACCGCGTGGCCATGGGTGTCGTTCACCGTCTTCAGGCCGTTCAGATCGCAGACGACCAGGCTGACCACCGCACCCTCGGAGCGGTGCAGGTCCACCGCCTCGTCCAGCCGGAGATCGACGGCCCTGCGGTTCGCCAGCCCGGTCAGCGGGTCCGTGAAGGCGAGCTTGCGCACCTCCTCCAGCCGCTCGGTCTGCGCGATGCCCGCCGCGACGACGGCTGCCAGCACGGTCGCGAAGTCCGCGTCGTCCCGGTCGAAGACCGGCGCCCCCGCCGGCCGGGCCACGTAGAGCTCTCCCCAGGCCCGCCCGTGGAGCACGATCGGCGCCACCACGCAGCAGCCTCGTCCGCGCCTGCGCAGGGCGGCGACGCGCTGGTGGCAGTAGGGGCGGGCGCCCCGGGCCGGCGCTCCCCGGGCAGGGGTGCCGTCCACGGTCTCCACCCAGGCGTCGGGCTCACCACCGCCCGCCCAGCGCTCGTGCAGGAACTCGGTGATCTCCGGGAACTGGTGCACGGGGTAGGACTCGCTCTCGGGGAACTCGTCCTCGCCCTCGGCCCTCTCCCCCACGTTGACCAGCACACGCAGCCTGCCCTGCTCCCGCTCCCACACCGAGAGAGCGGCGAAGGTGCCGCCCAGTGCCTCGCACGCCCCGAGTGCCGCCGCACGCCAGGACTCACGCGGGGTGTAGGCCGCCGCCATCGTCTGTGCCAGCGCAACCACGGCGCTCAGCCGCGCATCATCACCGCCCATCGCACCAGCTTAGGTAGTTTTGCGATGATTTGATCAACTGACGGCGCTGATAATCTTCAGGCCGTTGATCTACGGACCGTTCCCCGGCCCCTCACTCGCCGGGCCAGTCCGGCGTCCGCTTCTCGTTGAAGGCGGCCACGCCCTCGGCGCGGTCCCCGGAGAAGGCCACGGAACGCCAGGCCGCGTCCTCGACCTCGAGACCGGCCCGGAGGTCGAGTCCCTGCCCCAGCCGCAGCGCGCGCTTCGCGGCCCGGAGCCCGACCGGGGAGTTCGCCGCGATCCGGGCACCGAGAGCCATCGCCGCCTCCCGGTCCCGGCCTTCATCGACCAGCTCGTCGACCAGCCCCAGCTCGCGCGCCTCGGCCGCCTCGACCCTGCGGGCGGTGAAGACCAGCTCGGCGGCGCGCGCCGCTCCCACCCGGCGGGGCAGCAGCTGCGTACCGCCCCCGCCGGGGATGACACCGACGGACACCTCGGGCAGGCCCACCACGGCCGTGCGGTCGGCCACGATCACGTCGCAGGCCAGCGCGAGCTCGAAGCCGCCCCCGAGGGCGAACCCGTGGACGGCGGCGACGACCGGCATCGGCAGCTCCAGGACGCCGGTGTACGCGGCCCTGGCGGTGGGGCGCTGGCGCAGCAGGTCGGCGTCGGTGAAGGAGTTCCGCTCCTTCAGGTCCGCGCCCACGCAGAAGGCGCGCTCATGACTGGAGGTGAGGACGGTCGCCCGTACCCCCGGGTCGGCGCCGAGCGCGTCGCAGGCCTCCACGAGGGAGAGCGCCATGGCGGTGCTCACCGCGTTCATCGCCTTGGGCCGGTCGAGCACCAGCTCGGCCACGTGCTCCTGGCCCTCGTGACGCCGCACGACGACGAACTCCCCGAACCTCTGCTCCGACGCGACGCCCATGGCTGCACCCCTCCGGTTAACGATCGTTACCGGGATCCTAGGCAGGTCCGGGAGCCGGGGGAAGGCGCCGGTGCCCGTGGGCCCGGCCCGCCTCCCCGTCGCACCGGCTCAGGACGCGGGCTTGCCCCTGCGGGCCAGCAGCCAGGGCTCGACGACGCCCAGGCCGCGGACCGGCCGCTGCCACATCGGCTGGAGGCCGAAGCGGTACGCGGGCGGGGGCGGCTCCTCGTCCGGGGTGCGGCCCTCCTTCTCCGCCAGCCGGGCCCGCTCGGCCGCGGCCGCCAGGTCCTCGGCCGCCTGGGCCTCGGAGGCGGGGGCGTCGCCGTTGCGCTTGAGCTCCTCGGCAAAGGCCCCGTCCACCAGCACGGCGTCCTTGGGCGCTATCGAGGTGAGCCGGCTGGCCAGGTTGACCGTGGTGCCGAAGACGTCGCCCATGCGCGTGGTGACGGTGCCGAACGCGATACCGACGCGAAGCGAGGGCATCGTGGTGTCCTGCGCCATCGCCTCGACCAGCCGGAGCGCTATCTCGCCCGCCGTACCGGCGTCGTCCGCGGCGAAGAGGACCTCGTCTCCGAGGGTCTTGATGAGCCGCCCGCCGTGGGCGGCGACCAGGTCGGCGGAGGTCGTCTCGAAGGCCTCGACGAGCTCGCCGAGCTCCTCCTCCTCCAGCCGGCGGGTCAGCCGGGTGAAGCCGACGAGGTCCGCGAAGCCCACGGCGAGCCGCCGGTCCACCATCTCCTCGTCGTCGGCGGCCTGCACGACCCGGCCGGTGGCGGCGGCGAGCTGGCGCCGCCACACGTAGACGAGGAACTCCTGCAGCTCGGGCAGGAGCAGCTCGACCAGGGGGTAGGTGACCTCGGTCCGGGTCATGCCCGGCTCGGGGGGCTCCGTCAGCCCTTCCAGGAAGGAGTCGATCTGCCATTCGGCCAGCCGGGCGGTGGTCTGCCCGGTCGAGCGGGCCACCTGGATCGCCATCGGCTCGCTGAGCAGGCCGGCCTCGACGAGACCGGCCAGGCGGCGGAGCGCCAGGACGTCGGCCTCGGTGAGCGCCTTGGCCTGCCCGATGTCGGCGAAGCCCATGGCGCGCCAGAACCGGGACGCGAGGTCCATGGAGACCCCGGCGGTCCTGGCCGCCTGGAACGGCGTGTAGCGGCGGTCCGCCCCCAGGATCAGGGCCTCCAGCCGGATGGCCAGGGGGTCGTCGGTCGGTTCCGCCGTGTGGTCGACCTCGTGATGCGGTGTCGAGTGGACCGACCGCTCGGGCGAGGGCTCCGCGCCGTCGCCGGAGTTGGTGTCGTCGACGGTCACCGGCCGCCTCCTGCCCGTTCCGTGCGCACTGCCCTGCCGATCTGTCGCTGGATCGCCTCAACGATACGGCAGATGTGCCGTGGCTCACGTCCTCGGTGGTCCGGTCGCGGATCCGTCATACGTGACATCACCCGTATGTGCGGAGCACCTGGATCAGGTGAGGCCTCCGTCCTTTCCGCGCAGGTGGACGATGTCCCCGGCCGAGACGGGCTCCTGGAGTCCGTCTCCCGTGGAGAGCACGAGCCGCCCGTCGCCGTCGATGGCGACGGCCTCGCCGACGACCGACCGGTCGCCCGGCAGTTCCGCGCGGACCGTCCGGTCGAGCGTGGCGCATCCCGCCGCGTACGCCGCCTGGAGGCCGCTCTCGGCGGCGTCGCCGCCTGCCTCCCGCCACTGCCCGTACCACTGTTCGAGTGAACGCAGGACGGCCCGGAGCAAGGTCTCGCGGTCGGTGGAGACGGCCCCGGCGAGCGCGAGCGAACCGGCGTGCGGGGCGGGCAGCTCGGCGGCGCGCAGCGACACGTTGAGTCCGATGCCGACGACGACACCCTTCCCGGCGCGCTCGGCGAGGATCCCGCCGGTCTTGCGCTCGGTGCCGCCGATGGTCACCAGCAGGTCATTGGGCCATTTGAGGGCCATGTCGACGCCGGCGGACTGCGCGAGACCCGTGGCGGCCGCGACACCCGCCAGCAGCGGCAGCCAGCCCCAGCGGTGCACCGGCACGTCGCCGGGGGTCAGGTACACGGAGAAGAAGAGGCCCGAGCGGGGCGGCGCCGTCCAGGTCCGGTCGAGCCGCCCGCGGCCCGCGGTCTGCTCCTCGGCGATCAGGACCGCACCCTCCGCCAGGCCGTCCCCGGCCGCGCGGGCGGCGAGGTCGGAGTTGGTGGACCCGGTGGCCTCGACGACGTCGAGGGAGGTCCACAGACCACCGGGACGCAGCAGTCCGCGGCGCAGCGCCGCGGTGTTGAGGGGAGGCCTGTCGAGGTCCGACCAGCGGTTGTGCGGCACATCGGAAGGTGTCATGAAACCCAGATTAGGTGTGGCCAACGACGCACTGCCGAACCGTATCGGCGCCGATACGCTACGGGTCAGTAGCCAGCCGCCGACGGGCGGGCCGCCGTCGAGGACGTACCGGCCCAGCCGTTCGGCCGGATGTACCAGTCGTCCCCAGGCAGGGAGCCGCCACCCGATGTCCGAGCCGCAGAGCGACATCCACACCACCGCCGGCAAGATCGCGGACCTGCAGCGCCGTATCGAAGAGGCCACACACGCAGGTTCCGCCCGCGCCGTCGAAAAGCAGCACGCCAAGGGCAAGTTGACCGCCCGTGAGCGGGTCGAGCTCCTGCTCGACGAAGGTTCCTTCGTGGAGCTCGACGAGTTCGCACGTCACCGGTCCACCAACTTCGGCATCGAGAAGAACCGCCCGTACGGGGACGGGGTCGTCACCGGCTACGGCACGGTCGACGGCCGCCCCGTCTGCGTCTACTCGCAGGACTTCACCATCTTCGGCGGCTCGCTCGGCGAGGTCTACGGCGAGAAGATCGTCAAGGTGATGGACTTCGCGATGAAGACCGGCTGCCCGGTGATCGGCATCAACGACGGCGGCGGCGCGCGCATCCAGGAGGGTGTCGTGGCGCTCGGCCTGTTCGCCGAGATCTTCCGCCGCAACGTCCACGCCTCCGGTGTCGTGCCGCAGATCTCACTGATCGTCGGGCCGTGCGCGGGCGGCGCGGTCTACTCCCCCGCGATCACCGACTTCACGGTCATGGTCGACCAGACCTCGCACATGTTCATCACCGGCCCCGACGTCATCAAGACGGTGACCGGCGAGGACGTCGGCTTCGAGGAACTGGGCGGCGCGCGCACCCACAACACGACGTCCGGGGTCGCCCACCACATGGCGGGCGACGAGAAGGACGCCATCGAGTACATCAAGTCGCTGCTGTCCTACCTCCCGTCCAACAACCTGTCCGAGGCCCCCGCCTTCCCGGAGGAGGCCGACCTCGGGACCACGGACGAGGACCGCGAGCTCGACACGCTCATCCCGGACTCGGCGAACCAGCCGTACGACATGCACACCGCCATCGAGCACGTCCTCGACGACGCGGAGTTCCTGGAGACCCAGGCGCTGTTCGCGCCGAACATCATCACCGGCTTCGGACGCGTCGAGGGCTATCCGGTCGGCATCGTCGCCAACCAGCCGATGCAGTTCGCCGGCTGTCTGGACATCGACGCCAGCGAGAAGGCCGCCCGCTTCGTCCGCACCTGCGACGCGTTCAACATCCCCGTCATCACCTTCGTGGACGTGCCCGGCTTCCTGCCGGGCGTCGACCAGGAGTACGGCGGCATCATCCGGCGCGGCGCCAAGCTGATCTACGCCTACGCGGAGGCGACCGTCCCGCTCATCACGGTCATCACCCGCAAGGCGTTCGGCGGGGCGTACGACGTCATGGGCTCCAAGCACCTGGGCGCCGACCTGAACCTGGCCTGGCCCACCGCGCAGATCGCGGTGATGGGCGCCCAGGGCGCGGTGAACATCCTGCACCGCCGCACCATCGCCGCCGCCGAGGACCCCGAGGCCACCCGTGCCGAGCTGATCACCGGCTACGAGGACGCCCTCCTCAACCCGTACGTCGCCGCGGAGCGCGGTTACGTCGACGCGGTGATCATGCCCTCGGACACCCGGGCCCACCTCGTGAAGGGGCTGCGTCAGCTGCGCACCAAGCGCGAGTCGCTGCCGCCGAAGAAGCACGGCAACATCCCGCTCTGATCCGTCCGACCCGATCGCAGGGAGCCACCATGATCAAGGTTGTACGGGGCAATCCGACCCCGGAGGAGCTCGCCGCGGCCCTCGCCGTGGTCCGGGCGCGCGCGGCGGCCGCCGCCGCGGAGCCGTCGGGCACTCCGCTGCCGCCCGAGCAGTGGTCCGACCCGGGGCGCATCGCCCGCCGGGGAGCGCTCCGGCCCGGCCCCAGGTCCTGGGCGCGGACGTACTGGCCCTCCTGAGGACGGCGGGCCCGGCAGACGCGGGAGCGGCGCTTGAGTACCCGTACTCAGGCGCCGCTCCCGTGTCCGGAGCACCATCGGAACCATGCTGTGGTCCGACCCGGAGAACGAGCCGCCGAAGGAACTGCGCGACGCCCAGGACATGATGCGCCGCGCGGGGCTGCTGCTGGCACTGGCGATGGTGGTGGCGATGTTCGTCCTGGGGACCCGCTGAAGCGGCCCCGGCCCGCACCCGGGATCAGGGCCCGCGGGGTGCCGGGCCCCGCCTACGATGGCGGGTATGACTGATCAGCGCCGCCTCGTGCTCGGCTCCGCGTCCCCCGCCCGTCTCGGCCTCCTGCGTCAGGCCGGACTCGCCCCCGAGGTGATCGTCAGCGGTGTGGACGAGGACGCGATCACCGCCGCCACGCCTGGCGAGCTGGCGCTCGTCCTGGCGGAGGCGAAGGCCGCGGCGGTGGCGGCCCGCCCCGAGGCCGCGGGCGCCCTCGTCGTCGGGTGCGACTCGGTGCTCGAACTGGACGGCGAGGCGTACGGCAAGCCCTCCGACGCCGAGGAGGCCACCGCCCGCTGGAAGTCCATGCGCGGGCGTTCCGGCATCCTGCAGACGGGCCACTGCGTCGT
Source organism: Streptomyces sp. NPDC048590 (assembly GCF_043199535.1). Lineage (NCBI taxonomy): Bacteria > Bacillati > Actinomycetota > Actinomycetes > Kitasatosporales > Streptomycetaceae > Streptomyces > Streptomyces sp. NPDC048590. The sequence goes on from NZ_JBICWC010000017.1 coordinate 64,988, forward strand.
CGACACCGCCACGGGGCGCACCGTCTCGGCGACGGCGTCGACCGTCGTCCGGTTCGGCGAGCCGACCGACGCCGAGATCGCGGCCTATGTCGCCTCGGGCGAACCCCTGCACGTGGCCGGGGCGTTCACGCTCGACGGGCGCTCCGCGCCGTTCGTCGAGGCGATCGAGGGCAGTCACGGGAACGTCATCGGGCTCTCACTGCCCCTGCTGCGCCGGCTCCTCGGCGAACTGGGCGTCTCCATCACCGACTTGTGGGTGTGAGCGGCGGCCCTCACACCGCCGCCGGGGCCTCCTCGCCGCCCGGCCCGCCGGCCGCCGCATCCGGCTCTCGTCGGTCGTACGCCACCAGGGTCAGCACGATGAGGGCCAGCACCACCATGAGGAAGGCGAAGGCCGCCCAGCCGATCAGGCCCACCGCCAGCGCGCCCAGCACCCCGTGTACGACCGCGCACGCGATGAGGGCGATGCGGCCGAGCCGGCCCGGGGCGCGGTCCCGTATGCCGGCCAGCAGGGGTATCAGCCCGCACAGCACCAGCAGGGCTCCGGAGACACCGCCCATCACCCAGGTGCCGGTGACCATGGCGTCAGGATCCATCCCCGCCAGGGACATGCTCTGGTTGTCGGCGACCGTCGCGAGGACGCCGTTGACGAGCACGATGCCCACGGCCTCCACGAAGAGCACGATCGCGGTCACGAAGGCCACTGGTCTGCGGACCACGGCGCCACCCCCTGTTACCTGCAGTACGTACGGTAGCGCGGACCCTACTAACGGGTAACGCTCCGGACAAGGGGATGCGCACGGCCCGTGGCCGGACCGCGGCGCACCGGCGGCCAGGGCAAAGATTCCATCGGCCGTTCGTAGGGAGTCCACAAAGAAACGTCGCGCGCCGTTGACCGTACGGACAGAGACTTGAGCCACACTTCATGGCTACTGTGCGGTTGAGGAACCCGGCGTACCGTGGTGCGACAAGGGATTTCGCGACTCGAGCAACCCTCGAATCACACTCCGTGTGGGCAAGTTCACTATTGGGGACGGGTCGTACGGCCGTGTCGGTAGTCCCTAAACTCAGCTTGTTCTCAAGGAGGGAGTCATCGTGCGCAAGGTGCTCATCGCCAACCGTGGCGAAATCGCTGTCCGCGTTGCTCGGGCTTGCCGGGATGCCGGAATCGCGAGCGTAGCCGTCTACGCCGATCCGGACCGGGATGCTCTGCATGTGCGCGCGGCCGACGAGGCGTTCGCCCTGGGCGGTGACACCCCGGCGGCCAGCTATCTGGACATGGCCAAGGTGATCCAGGCCGCCAAGGACTCCGGGGCGGACGCGGTCCACCCGGGTTACGGCTTCCTCTCGGAGAACGCCGAGTTCGCCCAGGCCGTGCTGGACGCCGGACTGACGTGGATCGGCCCGCCGCCGCACGCCATCCGTGACCTCGGCGACAAGGTCGCCGCGCGCCACATCGCGCAGCGCGCCGGCGCCCCGCTGGTCGCCGGTACCCCGGACCCCGTCTCGGGCTCCGACGAGGTCGTGGCCTTCGCGAAGGAGCACGGCCTGCCGATCGCCATCAAGGCGGCCTTCGGCGGTGGCGGCCGCGGCCTGAAGGTCGCCCGCACCCTCGAAGAGGTTCCGGAGCTGTACGACTCCGCCGTCCGTGAGGCGGTGGCCGCGTTCGGCCGCGGTGAGTGCTTCGTCGAGCGCTACCTCGACAAGCCCCGCCACGTGGAGACCCAGTGCCTGGCCGACCAGCACGGCAACGTGGTCGTCGTCTCCACCCGTGACTGCTCGCTCCAGCGCCGCCACCAGAAGCTCGTGGAGGAGGCACCCGCCCCCTTCCTGTCGGACGCCCAGCTGGAGGAGCTGTACAGCTCCTCGAAGGCGATCCTGAAGGAGGCCGGCTACGTCGGCGCCGGCACCGTCGAGTTCCTCGTCGGCATGGACGGGACGATCTCCTTCCTGGAGGTCAACACCCGCCTCCAGGTGGAGCACCCGGTCACCGAGGAGGTCGCCGGCATCGACCTGGTCCGCGAGATGTTCCGCATCGCCGACGGCGAGGAGCTCGGCTACGGCGACCCGGAGCTGCGCGGCCACTCCTTCGAGTTCCGCATCAACGGCGAGGACCCGGGCCGCGGCTTCCTGCCCGCGCCCGGCACCGTCACCCTCTTCGCCCCGCCCACCGGCCCCGGCGTCCGTCTGGACGCGGGCGTGGAGTCGGGCAGCGTCATCGGCCCGGCCTGGGACTCCCTGCTGGCCAAGCTGATCGTGACCGGCCGCACCCGCGCGGAGGCCCTGCAGCGCGCCGCCCGCGCACTGGACGAGTTCCAGGTCGAGGGCATGGCCACCGCGATCCCCTTCCACCGCGCGGTGGTCCGCGACCCGGCGTTCGCACCGGAGCTCACCGGCTCGGCCGACCCGTTCACGGTCCACACCCGCTGGATCGAGACCGAGTTCGTCAACGAGATCCCGCCGTTCACCGTGCCCGGTGACACGGACGCCGACGAGGAGTCCGGCCGCGAGACCGTCGTCGTCGAGGTCGGCGGCAAGCGCCTCGAGGTCTCCCTGCCCTCCTCGCTCGGCATGAGCCTGGCGCGTACCGGCCTCGCCGCCGGTGCCAAGCCCAAGCGCCGCGCCGCGAAGAAGGCCGGCTCCGCCGCCTCCGGCGACACCCTCGCCTCCCCGATGCAGGGCACGATCGTCAAGATCGCCGTCGAGGAGGGCCAGGAGGTCAAGGAGGGCGACCTCATCGTCGTCCTGGAGGCCATGAAGATGGAGCAGCCGCTCAACGCCCACCGCTCCGGGACCGTCAAGGGCCTCGCGGCGGAGGTCGGCACGTCGGTCTCCTCCGGCGCCGCGATCTGCGAGATCAAGGACTGATCTCTCGTCCTTCCCTCACCGGGGGCCCGGCGCACGCCGGGCCCCCGGTGGCATCCTGGGACCCGGAGCGAGGACCAGGAGGAGACGGCGATGAGTACGGCACCGACACCGGCCAGGCCGATGCGCGCCGACGCGCGCCGCAACTACGACCGGCTGCTGCGGGAGGCCCGCGCTTCCTTCGCGGCGCACGGCACGGACGCCTCCCTGGAGGACGTCGCCCGGCGTGCGGGTGTCGGCATCGGCACGCTCTACCGGCACTTCCCGAACCGCCAGGCCCTGATGAACGCCGTGTTCCAGGAGGCGCTCTCCACGCTGCTCGACCGCTCCCGCGAACTGGCACGGTCCGATCGGCCGTGCACGGCGCTGGTGGAGTGGCTGGGCGCGATCGTGACCCATGCGGGCGAGTACCGGGGTCTCGCCCAGGCGCTCATGTCGGCGCCCGGGGACGAGAACTCGGCACTGACGTCCTGTCATGTGCCGCTGCGTCAGGCGGGTGCCCGGCTGCTGTCCCGGGCGCAGTCCAGCGGCTCGGTGCGACCGGACGTGTCGATCGACGACCTGCTCCAGCTGACCAACGCCATCGCGCTGGCCGCCGAGCGGACCCCGGCCGATCCGGAGCTGGCCGACCGCCTGCTGCGGCTGACGCTCCGCGGTGTGAAGGCCGATCCCTCCGGTCCGGCGCCCTCGTAGAGCCCGTCCCCGGCGGCGGGACGGGCGACGAGGGCGACCGCCCGTAGGTCGTGTCTTCAAGTTCCGTCTACCCCGCCCTCCGGGCGGACGACGCTACTTCGAAGACACTCCCTAGCGGCGCCGCATGTCCGCGACCCGGCCCACCGGTCCCTCCGAGAGGGCCGAAGCGCTCCGCAGCTGCGGCCCGAGGCCTCCCGGACCGCCGTGACCGCCCTGGGTCCGGCGCTGGCCCGGCAGCGGCATGTCCTGACGCGTCTGCCGGCCCGTCGCCAAGGCCTCGCCGGCGGCGGACTCCACGTCGGGTCCCGCCACCGCGATCTCCACACCCTGGTCGGCCAGCGCCTGGAGCTCGGTGGCCGCCCGCTCGTCGTGGACGGGCGGCTCGTCGGTCACCAGCCGGGTGATCAGATCCGTCGGCACGGTCTGGAACATGGTGTCCGAACCGAGCTTCGTGTGGTCCGCGAGGACGACGACCTCGGCGGCCGCCTGCACCAGCGCCCGGTCCACGCTCGCGGAGAGCATGTTGGACGTGGAGAGTCCGCGCTCGGCGGTCAGCCCGCTCCCGGACAGGAAGGCACGGGTCACCCGCAGTCCCTGGAGGGACTGCTCGGCACCGCTGCCGACGAGAGCGTAGTTGCTCCCGCGCAGCGTCCCGCCCGTCATCACCACCTCCACCCTGTTGGCATGGGCCAGCGCCTGGGCGACGAGCAGCGAGTTGGTGACGACGGTCAGCCCCGGTACCCGTGCGAGCCGGCGGGCCAGCTCCTGGGTGGTGGTGCCGGCGCCGACCACGATGGCCTCGCCCTCACCGACCAGTCCGGCGGCGAGATCGGCGATGGCCGTCTTCTCCGCGGTCGAGAGATGGGATTTCTGCGGAAAGCCGGACTCCCGCGTAAAACCGCCCGGCAAGACCGCACCGCCGTGCCGGCGGTCGAGGAGTCCTTCTGCCTCCAGTGCCCGCACGTCCCGCCGTACGGTCACTTCGGAGGTCTGGACGACGCGGGCGAGCTCACGGAGCGATACCGCCCCGTTGGCGCGCACCATTTCGAGGATCAATTGACGACGTTCTGCAGCGAACACGAAACTGACAGTAACCTGGCCGTACGTTGCTTTTCAGCAGTTTGCGCCGAATAAGAGAAGTTGTACATGGACGGGGCCCCCTGGTGGTATAGGGGACCCCGTCCATGATGGAAACGCTTCGCGCTACGCCTCGTCGGCGGTCTTCCGCGTGTGCAACTGCCTTGCCACCTCGGCGATCGAGCCGGAGAGGGACGGGTACACGGTGAAGGCGTTCGCGATCTGCTCGACCGTCAGGTTGTTGTCGACGGCGAGCGAGATCGGGTGGATGAGCTCGCTGGCCCTCGGCGCGACGACGCACCCTCCGACGACGATCCCGGTGCCGGGCCTGCAGAAGATCTTGACGAAGCCGTCCCTGATGCCCTGCATCTTGGCGCGCGGGTTGCGCAGCAGCGGCAGCTTCACGACACGGGCGTCGATCTTGCCGGAGTCGACGTCGGCCTGGCTGTAACCGACGGTGGCGATCTCTGGGTCGGTGAAGACGTTCGCGGAGACCGTCTTCAGGTTCAGCGGCGCCACGGCGTCGCCGAGGAAGTGGTACATCGCGATCCGGCCCTGCATCGCCGCGACGGAGGCGAGGGCGAAGACCCCGGTGACGTCACCGGCGGCGTACACGCCGGGGGCGCTGGTCCGGGAGACCCGGTCGGTCCTGATGTGGCCGGACTCCTTGAGCTGGACGCCCGACTCCTCCAGGCCCATGCCCGCGGTGTTGGGGATCGCGCCGACCGCCATCAGGCAATGGGTTCCGGAGATGACCCGGCCGTCGGCCAGGGTGACCTCGACCCGGTCGCCGACGCGCTTGGCGGACTGGGCGCGGGAGCGGGCCATGACGTTCATGCCGCGGCGCCGGAACACGTCCTCCAGGACGGCCGCGGCGTCCGGGTCCTCACCCGGGAGCACCCGGTCGCGGGAGGAGACCAGGGTGACCCGCGAGCCGAGCGCCTGGTAGGCCCCGGCGAACTCGGCGCCGGTGACACCCGATCCGACCACGATGAGCTCCTCGGGGAGCTCATCGAGGTCGTAGACCTGGGTCCAGTTCAGGATGCGTTCGCCGTCGGGCTGGGCGTCGGGGATCTCGCGGGGGTGGCCGCCGGTCGCGATCAGCACGGCGTCGGCGGTGAGCCGCTCCTCGGTGCCGTCCGCCGCGGTCACGACTACCTGGCGCGACCCGTCGGCCGCCTGGAGGCCCTCGAGGCGGCCGCGGCCGCGCATGACCCTGGCGCCGGCGCGGGTGACCGAGGCGGTGATGTCGTGCGACTGGGCGAGCGCGAGCCGCTTGACCCGCCGGTTGACCTTGCCGAGGTCGACGCCCACGACCCGGGCGGCCTGCTCGATGTGCGGGGTGTCGTCGGCGACGATGATGCCGAGCTCCTCGTAGGAGGAGTCGAAGGTGGTCATCACCTCGGCCGTCGCGATCAGGGTCTTGGAGGGTACGCAGTCGGTCAGGACCGACGCCCCGCCGAGTCCGTCGCAGTCGACGACGGTCACCTCCGCGCCGAGCTGGGCTCCGACCAGAGCCGCCTCGTAGCCGCCGGGGCCGCCGCCGATGATCACGATCCGGGTCACGAAAAGTCCGCCTCGCGTGGTGTCATCCCACGGCCGTCTGCCGCCCCGGCCGGGGGTCCGGGGGATCGCCCCGGCGTATGCAGTACGTAGTTCATTGTCCCGCACGCGCCAAGCTGGTTCGCCCCGGGGCCCTCCATACGGGAACGGGCCTGGCGGAGCCGGGCCCTCCGGCGCCGGGCCCTCCGCCCGGAAGGGGTGACCCTGGCGGCACGACCGGCGCCCGGGCCGCCCCTCCCGTACCCTCGACCCCATGTCGCTCTACGCCGCGTACGCCGGCAACCTCGACGCGCGGCTGATGACGCGCCGCGCACCGCACTCCCCGCTGCGCGGTACGGGCTGGCTCAACGACTGGCGCCTGACGTTCGGCGGCGAGCAGATGGGCTGGGAGGGCGCGCTGGCCACAGTGGTGGAGGCCCCCCGTGAGCAGGTCTTCGTCGCGCTGTACGACCTGGCGCCGATGGACGAGGACTCCATGGACCGCTGGGAGGGCGTCGGCCTCGACGTCTACCGGCGGATGAGGGTGCGCGTACACACGCTGGACGGCGAGGAACCGGCGTGGATCTACGTGCTCAACGGCTACGAGGGCGGACTGCCCTCCGCCCGCTATCTCGGCGAGGTGGCGGATGCGGCCGAATCCGCGGGCGCCCCGCACGACTACGTGATGAGCCTGCGCAAGCGCCCCTGCTGAGAGGCGCGTCCGAGCCGCCTCTGTACGAACGTACGAATACGACCGGCCAGACTCTCGCTGGACACATCTACGCGCGTAGGAAATCAGCGGTTACCCTCATCCGCGTGAACGCATCTGTTATTCCGGACCACATCCAGGGCGACCCCCGTGCCGCCGCAGCCGACGCCGCCGCCCGCCTGCGCGAGCTGACCGGCGCCGAGACCCACGACGTCGCCCTCGTGATGGGCTCCGGGTGGGCCCCCGCGGGCGAGGCCCTCGGCGCCCCCGAGGCCGAGTTCCCGGTCACCGCGCTGCCCGGCTTCCCCGCTCCTGCGGTCGAGGGCCACGGCGGGACCATCCGCTCGTACCTCATCGGCGGGAAGCGCGTGCTGGTCTTCCTGGGCCGTACGCACTTCTACGAGGGCCGCGGGGTCGCGGCGGTCGCGCACGGGGTCCGCACCGCGGTCGCGGCGGGCTGCCGGACCGTGGTCCTGACGAACGGGTGCGGCGGACTGCGCGAGGGGATGCGCCCGGGTCAGCCGGTCCTCATCAGCGACCACATCAACCTGACGGCGGCCTCGCCGATCGTCGGCGCGAACTTCGTCGACCTCACCGATCTGTACTCGCCGCGGCTGCGGGCGCTGTGCAAGGAGATCGACGGGTCGCTGGAGGAGGGCGTGTACGTGCAGTTCACCGGCCCGCACTACGAGACCCCCGCGGAGATCAACATGGTCCGCGCGATGGGCGGCGACCTCGTCGGCATGTCCACGGTGCTGGAGGCGATCGCGGCGCGCGAGGCGGGGGCGGAGGTGCTGGGCATCTCCCTGGTCACCAACCTCGCCGCCGGCCTGAGCGGCGAACCCCTCAACCACGAGGAGGTCCTACAGGCGGGCCGCGACTCGGCCACCCGCATGGGCTCGCTGCTGGCGCGGGTACTGGACCGTATCTGAGCCCCGGCCCGACCACGGGAAGCCCCCACAGAAGCCCCCACAGAAGCCCCCACCTTCCAGCCCCGCCGGCGTTTGAGGCGCGGGGGCTCGGGGGCGGAGCCCCCGGAGCGGGTCCGGGCGGAGCCCGGTTCGGGAAGGGGCGGGTAGGGGAACAGCCCGCCGCAGGCGACCCGCACCCCGCACCACCACCCGCACCCGCACCCGCACCCGCAGAAAGGCGGACACCGTGCAGCAGGACCTTCTCACCCGCGCCCAGGCCTGGCTGGCCGAGGACCCGGACCCCGAGACCCGCGCGGAGCTCCAGGGGCTCATCGAGGCCGGTGACGAGCCCGCGCTCGCCGACCGCTTCGCCGGCACGCTCCAGTTCGGCACGGCCGGCCTGCGCGGCGAGATCGGCGCCGGGCCGATGCGGATGAACAGGTCCGTGGTCATCCGGGCCGCCGCCGGGCTCGCCGCGTACCTGAAGGCGTCGGGGCAGTCGGGGGGTCTGGTCGTCATCGGTTACGACGCCCGCTACAAGTCCGCCGACTTCGCCCGCGACACCGCGGCCGTGATGACCGGTGCCGGCCTGCGCGCCGCGGTGCTCCCGCGCCCGCTGCCCACCCCCGTCCTCGCGTACGCCATAAGGCACCTGGGAGCCGTCGCGGGCGTGGAGGTCACCGCGAGCCACAACCCTCCGCGTGACAACGGCTACAAGGTCTACCTCGGCGACGGCTCGCAGATCGTGCCCCCGGCGGACACGGAGATCGCGGCCGCGATCGACGCGGTGGGCCCGCTCGACGGCGTACCGCGCCCCGAGGCGGGCTGGGAGATCCTCGGCGACGAGGTCCTGGACGCCTATCTCGCGCGTACGGACTCGGTCCTCGCCGCGGGATCGCCGCGCACCGTCCGGACCGTCCACACCGCGATGCACGGCGTGGGCACCTCGGTGTTCACCGCCGCCTTCGCCCGGGCCGGCTTCCCCGAGCCCGTACTCGTCGCCGAACAGGCCGAGCCCGACCCGGCGTTCCCCACGGTGGCCTTCCCCAACCCGGAGGAGCCCGGGGCGATGGACCTCGCGTTCGCGACCGCCCGGCGGGTCCGGCCGGACCTCGTGATCGCCAACGACCCGGACGCCGACCGCTGCGCCGTGGCCGTGCCCGACCCCTCGGCCGGCGAGGACGCCTGGCGGATGCTGCGCGGCGACGAGGTGGGGGCGCTGCTCGCCGCACACCTCGTGGACCGCGGTGTCGCGGGTGTGTTCGCCGAGTCGATCGTCTCCTCGTCCCTGCTGGGCCGCATCGCGGAGAAGGCGGGCCTCGGATACGAGGAGACGCTGACGGGCTTCAAGTGGATCGCCCGGGTCGACGGCCTGCGCTACGGGTACGAGGAGGCGCTGGGGTACTGCGTGGACCCGGAAGGCGTACGGGACAAGGACGGCATCACCGCCGCCCTGCTGATCGCCGAACTGGCCTCCGCGCTCAAGGAGAAGGGCCGCACCCTGCTGGACCTGCTCGACGACCTCGCCGTGGAGCACGGGCTGCACGCGACGGACCAGCTGTCGGTCCGGGTGGAGGACCTCTCGGTCATCGCGGACGCCATGCGGCGCCTGCGGGAGGCTCCTCCCGCGGCGCTCGCGGGTCTGCCCGTCGTCTCGGCGGAGGACCTGTCGCGGGGCACCGACGCGCTGCCGCCCACGGACGGGCTGCGCTACCGGCTCACGGGCGCGCGGGTGATCGTCCGCCCGAGCGGCACCGAGCCCAAGCTCAAGTGCTACCTGGAGGTCGTCGTCCCGGTCGCCGACGCGTCGGCCCTCCCGACGGCGCGGGCCGAGGCGGCGGAGCTGCTCGCCGGCATCAAGCGGGACCTGTCGGCGGCCGCTGGTATCTGACGTCGGCGGCGGGCCGGGTTCAGACCCGGCTGAGGTACGTGAAACCCGTGTCGGGGCCCACGCAGGACTGGGGGGTCAGGTCGCCCCAGTAGAGGCCGTGGGCGGGTGCGCCCCGGCCGGGGGTGAGGTAGCGGGCGTAGACCTCGTACGTCAGGGTCCCGCTCGGGGTGTCGACCGTGACCCGGGTGCCGGTCGGGAGGGTGGCGAACTGCTGGAAGCCGCAGTGGTCGTGACCGACGACGACGATGGTGCGCATCTTTTGACATCCTCTCCCCCCTGAAGGGGGAGATTCCCGCCTACCGCGCCGTTGAGGGCTGGGGTGTCGGGTGGGTTCCTGCTTCGCTGCGCGGTGCCGGAACACGTTCCGGTCTTACCTGCGCTCGACAGGCTGACACCGCCAGTCCGGCGGCCTTGGCGACGTTGACCGCCGCGTTGATGTCCCGGTCGAGGACGGTCCCGCACGCGGCGCATGTCCACACGCGGACGTGCAGCGGCTTGGGGCCGTCCTTCATGCCGCACTGCGAGCACACCTGGGAGGTCGGCTCGAAGCGGCCGATCTTCACGAAGGTGCGCCCGTACCGGGCGGCCTTGTACTCCAGCATGGTCACGAACGCCGACCATCCGGCGTCGTGGACGGACTTGGC
>NZ_JBICWC010000018.1:0-74236 GCF_043199535.1 Streptomyces sp. NPDC048590
CACCCCGTGTTTATTTCGCCTTTTTTACCCCTTTCCCCCCCCCCCCCCCCACCCGCCCCCCCCCCCCCCCCCGCCCCCCCCCCCCGGCGCCCCCCCCCCCCCCCCCCCCCCCCCCCCCCCCCCCTCGCGCCCTGGCCGAGGCATGCCCAGGAGACCTCATGACCTCCCGCAATTCGAACATTCGTTCTGACGGATCGTCCGGTGCGCCCCTGAGCCGTCGCGCGTTCACCACCGCCGTGGGCGCGACCGCCGCGACCGCCGCCGTAGGCGTCCAGACCGCGGGTCCCGCGTCCGCGGCCCCGGCGAACGGGACCACGGGCACCCACGAGCGCCCCTTCCGCGCCGCACGCGGCAGACACTCCCGCCGGCCCAACATCCTCTTCATCCTCGGCGACGACCTCGGCTGGGCCGACCTCTCCTCGTACGGGGCTCCGCACATCCGCACCCCGCACCTGGACGAGCTGGCCCGGCAGGGCGTGCGGTTCACGGACGCCTACTCCGGATCGGCCACCTGCTCCCCCACCCGCTTCAGCCTCTACACCGGGCGCTACCCGGGGCGGACCAAGGGAGGACTGGCGGAGCCGATCGCGAACAAGTCCGCGGGGCTGGAGCCCACGCACCCCACGCTCGCGTCCCTGCTGAGGGGCGCCGGTTACGCGACCGCGCTCATCGGCAAGTGGCACTGCGGCTACCTGCCCGACTACAGCCCCACCAAGTCGGGCTGGGACGAGTTCTTCGGCAACTTCGGCGGGGCGCTGGAGTACTACTCCAAGCTAGGTCTGGGCGGCGAGTACGACCTGTACGAGGGCGACGCCGAGTACAAGGACCTGCGCTACTACACGCGGATCCTGACGGAGCGGGCGAGCGAGTACGTGCAGCGCGATCACGACAAGCCGTGGCTGCTCAACCTGAACTTCACCACCCCGCACTGGCCGTGGATCGCCGACGGGGACACCGAGGCGAGCGCCGAGATCGTCCGCCGGATCAAGGCCGGGGACCCGTCCGCGCTGTGGCACGCCGACGGAGGGTCGGTCGAGAAGTACAAGGAGATGGTCGAGGACCTGGACCGCTCGGTGGGGCAGGTCCTGAAGGCGCTGAAGCGCTCGGGGCAGGAGGAGGACACCCTGGTCTTCTTCGCGAGCGACAACGGGGGCGAGCGGTTCTCCTACAACTGGCCGCTCTCCGGCAACAAGAGCTCGCTCCAGGAGGGCGGGATCCGGGTCCCCTCGGTGCTGCGCTGGCCGGCCCGGATCGACGGCCATCAGGTCAGCGACGTCCCCGTCTACTCACCCGACTGGACGGCGACCCTGCTGGAGCTCGGCGGTGCCCGGCCCGACCCCGCGTACCCGCTGGACGGCGTCAGCCTCGCCGGGTACCTGCTGCGGGACGAGGCGCCGAAGGAACGCGATCTGTTCTGGCGGGTGCGCGGGGAGCGCGCCCTGCGGCGCGGTGACTGGAAGTACTACCGGGGGAAGGGCGGCGCCGACCAGCTCTTCAACCTGGCCGACGACCGGCGCGAGCAAGCGGACCGGGCGACGGCCGAACCGGAGCGACTGGCCTCGCTGCGGGCCTCGTGGGAGCGGACGAACTCCGGACTGCTCCCCTATCCGACGGCTTCCTGAGCCCCTCCCCGTCCCACGGGCCCCCGGCCGCGTGGGACGGGGTCAGCCTGCGGCCGGGGCCGTCGCGCGCAGCCCCTTGCCGTCCTCCGCCTCGACGGACAGCGAGTTCTGCTCGATCGCGTAGCGCGTCGTGCCCTTGAGCACTCCGAGCAGCGCCCGCTCCACCTCCATCTCGGGGCCCGGGCACATCTTCTTGGTGGAGACGAGCGGACCGAAGGTGATGCCGGCGCCGGAGACCTCGGCGGTGCCGTGGAAGGAGTTGCAGCCGAGGCTGCCCTGCACCGAACCGTCCTCGCCGAAGGTGAGACGCGCCTTCTCCTCCGCGCCCGCCGGTGCGGGCGTACGTTTCCCGTCGGTGGTCAGGGCGGACACCGTCCACCTGACATCGGTCAGGGCCGGCTCGGTCCGTACGGTGCCGCTGCCGCCCTCGGAGTCGTCCCCGGATCCCGTTCCGGAACTCGTCTCCGTACCGCAGGCGGCAAGGGTGAGGAGGGTCAGGACGCTGACTGCCACACGTTGTGTACGCATGCGGATGGGACGGACCGGGTGGCCGATCCGGTTCCCCTCAGCCCATGAGCGGGAGCAGCGGGGCGAGATCGGCCCGCTCCCCGCTCGCGCTGACCTGCGCGGCGTCGAGCGCCTCCGCCCACCCCGTACGTCCGGTGGCCAGCCGGATCCAGGTGAGCGGGTCCGTCTCCACGACGTTGGGCGGGGTGCCACGGGTATGCCTGGGGCCGCCGATGCACTGGACGACGGCGAAGGGCGGGACACGCACCTCGACGGCCCCGCCGGGCGCCCGGTCCGCGAGCGCGTCGGCGAGCAGCCTGGTACAGGCGGCGAGCGCCTGCCGGTCGTACGGGATACCGAGGCCCGTCGCCCGGTTCAGATCGTCGGTGTGGACGACGAGTTCGACGGTACGGGTGACCAGGAAGTCGCCCAGCCGCATCGTGCCCGCCCGGGTGGACACCAGCCGGTCGGCCGCGGCCGTGACAGGCACCAGTTCCTCGAACCTGGCCGTCGTCTCCTCGTACAGCGCGTCGAGTCCGGGGTGGTCCGCCGCGAGCGAACGGGTGTGCGCGGCGATGTCATCGGCGCTTCCTCCGGTGGAGAACGGCCACTCCAGGAGGGTGAGCCGGGGCGCCGGTCCGCCGGCCGGTTCCGGCAGTTCCATCGACCGGCTGACCCGCTCCGGCGCCATGGTGATGTGGGCCGCGAGCTCCCGCACGCTCCACTCCCCGAGGCCCGGCAGAGCCAGCTGCTCCGCTGTCAGTGCCCTTACGGCCGACCGGACGTGGCCGAACTGGGCGAGGACCGCGGTCCTGGTACGGGACAGGTCGTAGGCGCGGGGGCGTTTCTTGGCCGGTGGCATGGAGGCGAGACTAACCGGCCCGTCCGACAGCCCCCTCCGCCATGAACACCTCGCCGTTCGCCGGTACGCCGATCCCCCGCCAGCTGAACGGGATTCCACGGGCCCTCTCCAGCTCCGGGCGGTCCATCAGCTGGAAGTGCACATGCGGCTCGGTGGAGTTGCCGGAGTTCCCGCAGCGGGCGAGCCGCTGCCCCGCCCGGACGGTGTCGCCTGCGCGCACCTCTATGGAGCCGTTCTGGAGGTGGGCGTAGGCCGCGTACGTACCGTCGCCGAGGTCGAGCACGATGCGGTTTCCGAAGACCCGGTGCGCGCCCGCCAGTCCGCGCAGCTCACCTTCGGCGAGCAGCAGATACGCGAGGCCCGGCAGGGAGTTCCGGGTGAGATGGTCGCGCTGACTGTCGTCGGTGGTGACGACCGTCGCGTCCGCGACCGCGACCACGGGTGCGCCGAAGGCGGGGAAGACCTGAGGCCGCCGGGCGAGGGGCCACAGCCAGGCGAAGCGGGGCCTCTCGGCTGCCGCTGTCCCCGTGCCCCCTTCCGCCACGATGTCGATCGCCCACGTCTGCCCGAAGGTGTGGAGTCCGTGGCTCGGCACCCGGTCGGACGGGCTGTTCAACGCGGACCAGCGCCCGGCCACCGGTGGCAGCACCTCCACGGGTTCGCGGGGAGCGGCCTTGAGGTCACGATCGGCCAGCCTGCCCCCCACGGCCCCCGTCGCCCAGGCGAGCACGACCGGGAGGAAGACCAGCCACGACGGGAACGGGTACTCGACGAAGAGACCGATGACGACGAGTGCGAAGAAGGTGAGGAGAAGCACTCGCGTGAGCAACCCGGGCCACCTGCGTGCGGACATGTCGGTCTCCTCCTCGTCGTGTCTCCGGGTCTCTCCCGGAGGCTGCCGTCTCTCAGGGCCGAGCCGCCGCGAGCACCACCAGGAGCGGCACCACCCGGGCGCCGGGCACCTCGTAGCGCCCGCGTTCCTTGGTGTGGAGCCAGCCGGCGCCGGTCAGCAGGCGCAGATGGTGGTAGATCTGGCCGGTCGTGCCCGTGTCGTCCAGCTCAGCCAGCTCGGCTGCCGTACGGCGGCCGGCGAGGATCTCGCGCAGCAGCCGCAGCCTCACCGGATGACCGAGCGCGGCCAGGGGTTCGGCGGCCTCCGCCCAGTCGGGCCGGTTCTCTTCCGTGGTCCCCAGCAGCCCGCTGGTGAGCACGCCGTACTGCCACTCGTACCGCTCACCGGCCGGCAGCTTCACCGCGCCCGTGAAGAGCACCCCGCCGTCCGCGGCGGCCTCCCCCGCTTCGTCGAGCTGCTCCTTCAGCCCGTGCAGCGCCCAGAAGTCCCCGGCGTCCAGCTCGAGCCTCGCGCCTCCGGCTTCCGCGGCGGCCGACTCCAGCGCCGCGAGGCGGCGCTCCAGGTCGGCGACCCGGTCTTCGAGCTCCATGGCATCCACCTTACGTAATTACGTAATTTTAATCAACAGGTCTCGGGAACGCAGGAGCCCCCGCCCGGTCGACCCGGGCGGGGGCTCCTGAACAGGTGGAACTCAGGCGAAGAGGCCCTTGAGGGTCCCCTCGTGCGCCGTACGCAGCTCGCTCAGCGGGATGCTGAACTCGCCCTGGATCTCGATCTCCTCGCCGTCGACGACACCGATCCGGGCGACGGGCAGACCCCGCGCACCGCACATGTCGTTGAAGCGGAGCTCCTCGCTGCGCGGAACGGACACGACCGCGCGGCCGGCCGACTCCGAGAACAGGAAGGTGAACGCGTCCAGCCCGTCCGGCACGACCAGCCGGGCACCCTTCCCGCCGCGCAGGCAGGACTCGGTGACCGCCTGGATCAGGCCGCCGTCGGAGAGGTCGTGCGCCGCGTCGATCATGCCGTCGCGGGAGGCCGAGATGAGGATCTCGGCGAGCAGCTTCTCGCGGCCCAGGTCCACCTTGGGCGGCATGCCGCCGAGGTGGTTGTGGACGACGTCGGACCAGGCCGAGCCGCCGAACTCCTCGGCGGTGTCGCCCAGGAGGTACAGCAGCTGCCCCTCCTCCGCGAACGCGACGGGCGTACGCCGGTTGACGTCGTCGATCACACCGAGGACGGCCACGACGGGCGTCGGGTGGATCGCCGTCTCACCGGTCTGGTTGTACAGCGAGACGTTGCCGCCGGTGACCGGCGTACCGAGCTCCAGGCAGCCGTCCGCGAGACCACGGGTGGCCTCGGCGAACTGCCACATGACGTCCGGGTCCTCGGGCGAACCGAAGTTGAGGCAGTCCGAGATGGCGAGCGGCTTGGCGCCGGACGCCGCGACGTTGCGGTAGGACTCGGCCAGCGCGAGCTGGGCGCCCGTGTAGGGGTCCAGCTTGGCGTAACGGCCGTTGCCGTCGGTCGCCATGGCCACGCCCAGGTTCGACTGCTCGTCGATCCGGACCATGCCGGCGTCCTCGGGCATCGCCAGCACGGTGTTGCCCTGGACGAAGCGGTCGTACTGGTCGGTGATCCAGGACTTCGACGCCTGGTTCGGGGAGCCGACCAGCTTGAGGACCTGCTCGCGCAGCTCGGCGCCGTTCGCCGGGCGGGCCAGCTTCGCGGCGTCGTCGGCCTGCAGCGCGTCCTGCCAGGAGGGGCGGGCGAACGGCCGGTGGTAGGTCGGACCCTCGTGGGCCACGGACCGCGGCGGCACGTCCACGATCTGCTCGCCGTGCCAGAAGATCTCGAGCTGCGAGCCCTCGGTCACCTCACCGATCACGGTGGCGATGACGTCCCACTTCTCGCAGATCTCCAGGAAGCGGTCCACGTGCTGCGGCTCGACGATCGCGCACATGCGCTCCTGCGACTCGCTCATGAGGATTTCCTCGGGCGAGAGGGAGGAGTCGCGCAGCGGCACCGTGTCCAGCTCGACGCGCATACCGCCGGAGCCCGCGGAGGCCAGCTCGCTCGTGGCGCAGGAGAGCCCGGCGCCGCCGAGGTCCTGGATGCCCGCGACGAGCTTCTCCTTGAAGATCTCCAGGGTGCACTCGATGAGGAGCTTCTCCTGGAACGGGTCGCCCACCTGTACGGCGGGGCGCTTCGCGGGGCCGGTCGACTCGAAGGTCTCCGAGGCGAGCACGGAGACACCGCCGATGCCGTCGCCGCCGGTGCGGGCACCGTAGAGGATCACCTTGTTGCCGGGGCCGGAGGCCTTGGCGAGGTGGATGTCCTCGTGCTTCATCACGCCGATGCAGCCGGCGTTGACGAGGGGGTTGCCCTGGTAGCAGGGGTCGAAGACGACCTCGCCGCCGATGTTCGGCAGCCCGAGGCAGTTGCCGTAGCCGCCGATGCCCGCGACGACGCCGGGCAGCACGCGCCGGGTGTCGGGGTGGTCCGCCGCGCCGAAGCGCAGGGGGTCGACGACCGCGACCGGGCGGGCGCCCATGGCGAGGATGTCGCGGACGATGCCGCCGACCCCGGTCGCCGCGCCCTGGTAGGGCTCGATGTACGAGGGGTGGTTGTGCGACTCGACCTTGAAGGTGACCGCGTAGCCCTGGCCGACGTCGACCACACCGGCGTTCTCGCCGATGCCGACGAGCATCGCGTCGTTGGCGGGGACCTTCTCGCCGAACTGCTTGAGGTGGACCTTGCTGCTCTTGTACGAGCAGTGCTCGGACCACATCACGGAGTACATGGCGAGCTCGGCGCCGGTGGGACGGCGGCCCAGGATCTCGCGGATCCGGGCGTACTCGTCCTCCTTGAGGCCGAGCTCCTTCCAGGGCTGTCCGGCGTCCGGGGTTTCGGCCGCGTGCTTGACCGTGTCCAGGCTCATGCGTTGACCAGCTTCTTGATGATCGAGGTGAAGAAACCGAGGCCGTCGGTGCGACCGGTGCCGATCAGCGGCTCGACGGCGTGCTCCGGGTGCGGCATCAGACCGACGACGTTGCCCGCCGCGTTGGTGATGCCGGCGATGTCACGGAGCGAGCCGTTGGGGTTGCCGTCCAGGTAGCGGAAGGCGACGCGCCCCTCGGCCTCCAGCTCGTCGAGCGTGCGCTCGTCGGCGGTGTACCGGCCGTCCATGTTCTTCAGCGGTACGGAGATCTCCTGGCCGGCCGTGTAGTCCGAGGTCCAGGCCGTCTCCGCGTTCTCCACCCGCAGCTTCTGGTCGCGGCAGATGAAGTGGAGGTGGTTGTTGCGCAGCATCGCGCCGGGCAGCAGGTGCGCCTCGGTCAGGACCTGGAAGCCGTTGCAGATGCCGAGGACCGGCATTCCGGCCTTCGCCTGCGCGATGACGGTCTCCATCACCGGCGAGAAACGCGAGATGGCGCCGGCGCGCAGATAGTCGCCGTAGCTGAATCCGCCCGCCAGGATGACCGCGTCAACCTGGTGGAGGTCCTTGTCGCGGTGCCAGAGCGATACGGGCTCCGCGCCCGCGATCCGCACGGCCCGCAGACCGTCCTGGTCGTCGAGCGTGCCGGGAAAAGTGACGACTCCGATACGAGTGGTCACTTCTCCTCCTCCACCTTCACGGTGAAGTCCTCGATGACTGTGTTGGCCAGGAACGTCTCGGCCATCTCGTTGATACGGGCGAGGGCGGCGTCGTCGACCGGCCCCTCGACCTCGAGCTCGAAACGCTTCCCCTGACGAACGTCCGCGATTCCGTCGAAGCCGAGACGAGGCAGCGCGCGCTGCACAGCCTGTCCCTGCGGGTCGAGGATCTCCGGCTTGAGCATGACGTCGACTACGACGCGTGCCACTGGCACTCCCGGTGGTGTGGTGCGGCTGTGTCTCCGATGGGGTTCCCCAGACCCCCACGGGTCCACTCAGCGTACCTGGCCAGAAATTCTACGCGGGTAGATATGCACTTCCCCAGATCACGGCGAGATATCGGCCCGCGCCAACCCCGGCAGAAAGTCCGCGAAAGAATCTTCACGTGGATTGACCGGTCCGGACGGCCGGGCAACACGCGGACGCAATTGGGCGGACTTCACAATGCGGCGCCTTCCGCTGTACAAATGAATACCGGGGAAAGCGTGATTGCCCCGGAACTGTCGACGCAAGTCGACCCCTATCCGCCCCGCCTCCACAAGGCCGGCATCAGCGCACGTCAGGTGCGAAGACGCCGTAGGAAAGGACCGGCATCCGTGGCTCAGCGCATCGTGGTCACACTCTCCGACGACATCGACGGCGGAGAAGCGGCGGAAACGGTTTCCTTCGCCTTGGACGGGAAGTCGTACGAGATCGACCTCAATCCCGCCAATGCGGAGAAACTACGTAAGACACTTGCCCCGTACGTCAGCGCCGGCCGAAAGCAGGCGAATAGCGGCAAGCGCGGCAAGGCTCCGGCGGCGTACCACCACACCTCGCTCGCGCCCGACCCCGCGGCGGTGCGCGCGTGGGCCCGCTCGCACCGGATGGAGGTGCCGGCCCGCGGCCGGATCCCGAAGAAGGTCTACGAGGCGTTCGCGGCGTCCAGTTGAGGCCGCTGTCCGGAATGTTCCATTCCGGTCCGACCCCCGGCGACTCCCCGGGGAGCCGACTTGCACAACACCCCTGCAGGTCGGCTAGAGTCTGGAGCACGCCGAAGGGCAAGGCCGAAAAGCCGAACCCCCAGCAGCGTGCGGGTGTAGTTCAGTAGTAGAACATCCCCCTTCCAGGGGGAAGGCGCAGTGTGCAATTCCTGTCACCCGCTCTGCATCGCCTTACCGGATCACTCAGTGGATCAGGTAGAGTGGTGAGCGCTCCACCGGTGAAAGCCGAGTGGCAGCAATGCGGACGTAGCTCAGTTGGTAGAGCGCAACCTTGCCAAGGTTGAGGTCGCCAGTTCGAACCTGGTCGTCCGCTCTTGATTCAAAGGCCCCGGTCGATTCCGACCGGGGCCTTTGTTCGTCGCCCTCCACCCTCGCCGCAAAACCTCATGACGTTTGTCATGAGGAGTGGTGACAGCGCGCACTGCTCTTCGGCATCTCCCGCCGGAAAGCTGGAAGCATGACCAGCGACGACATTCCCAGCGGCCGTGCGAACGGCCCCGTGATCGAGGTGGACGGAGTCCACCGGCGTTACGCCGGCGGCTTCGAGGCGGTGTCCGGGATCTCCTTCTCCGTGGCCCGCGGTGAACTCTTCGCCCTGCTCGGGACGAACGGCGCGGGCAAGACCTCCACCGTGGAACTGCTGGAGGGTCTGGCGCTCCCGACGTCTGGAAGCGTGAGGATCCTCGGCCACGATCCGTACCGCGAACGCGCCGCCGTCCGGCCCCGGACCGGGGTGATGCTCCAGGAAGGCGGCTTCCCCTCCGACCTGACCGTCCTGGAGACCGCGCGGATGTGGTCCGCGTGCACCACCGGCGCTCGCCCCGCGGCCGAGTCCCTGGAGATCGTCGGCCTCACCGGCCGTACGGGGGTACGGGTCAAGCAGCTGTCCGGCGGGGAGAAGCGCCGCCTGGACCTGGCGCTCGCGCTGTCCTCCCGCCCGGAGGTGCTCTTCCTCGACGAGCCGACGACGGGGCTGGACGCGGAAGGCCGGCGGGACACCTGGGAACTGATCCGGGCTCTCCGCGACGGCGGCACGACCGTCCTGCTGACGACGCACTACCTGGAGGAGGCCGAGGCGCTCGCGGACCGGCTGGCGATCATGCACCAGGGGCGGATCGTGACGGCCGGGACGACCACCGAGGTCACCGCCTCCCAGCCCGCCAGGATCAGGTTCACCTTGCCCGACGACGTGCCGGCGGGGCACCTTCCGCTCTCCCTGCGGGCGGGCGGAGAAGGGCAGCGGATCGAGATCCGTACCACCGAGCTCCAGGAGGCGCTGCACGAACTCCTGGGCTGGGCGAGGGAGTCGGGCGTACAGCTGCTCGGGCTCGACGCCCGCTCCGCCTCACTGGAGGAAGCCTTCCTCCGGATCGCGAACACCCAGCTCCGCTCCCGCGCCGACGACCCGCGGCAGACGGGGTCCGGGCGCGCCGGGACCGGCGCACCCGCGGAGGGCACCCGGAACGACACGAAGAAGGTGACGGCATGACCACGCCCACCGTCCTCCCGGACGACCGCACCGCTCCCGGCCGCTCCACCGCACCCGCGTCGAAGGCCTCCGCCTCCGCCCGGCGGCTGACCGCTCTCGCCAGGGCGGAGCTTGTGCTGCTCATCCGCAACCGGTCGGCGATCTTCATGGCACTGGTGCTTCCGGTCGTCATGGTCTTCTCGATCCGGGCCTCCCTGAAGCAGGTCGACCTCTCAGGCACCGGGCTCTCCATCGCCGGCGCCGCCCTGACCGGCGGTATCGGCATCGTGCTCGTCCAGGTCGTCTACATGAACCTCGTGACCGGGTACGTCACCCGGCGCGAGGAGCTCGTCCTCAAGCGGCTGCGCACCGGGGAGATCACCGACCGGGAGATTCTGGCCGCCACCGCGGTGCCCTCGCTCGCTCTGGCGCTCCTGCAGTGCGTGCTGCTGGTCGTGGCCGGCGCGATCGCCTTCGATCTGACGGCCCCCAAGCATCCCGCGCTGTTCCTGGTGGGTCTGGTGGTGGGCCTGCTGATGATGTCCGCCCTTGCGGCCGCGACCTCCGCGATGACCCGCACGGTCCAGACCTCGCAGCTCACCACGTTGCCGCTGTTCTTCGTCTCGCTGTTCGGCTCCGGGATCTTCGTCCCGCTGGACGTCTTCCCGGACAAGCTGGCCTCGGTGCTCGAACTGCTGCCTCTGACGGGTGTGATGACCCTCGTGCGGCACGGCTGGCTGGGCGGGGCGGAGGGCGGCGAACTGCTGACGGCCGCCGCGGCGGCGCTGGCCTGGACCGCCTTCGCGGTGTTTGCTGTGCAGCGGTGGTTCCGCTGGGACCCGCGCGGCTGACGTGAGAGGGCTGAGGGGCGTGATCGGTCGGGTACGGGCCTGGAGAAACGACTGGCACGGGCGCAGCAAGCTGCAGCGCATCGACCTCTACACCCGGGCGACCCTCTACTCCCTGGTCTGGATCTTCACCCTCTCCTGGGGGCTGCTGCCACTACGCACGACCCTGGACAGAGGGGCGGGGGCAGCGGTACTCGGCGGGGCGTTCCTCGCCGCCAACGTCGTCCAGTCCGTACTGAGCAACCGCAATCTGGCTCCGGCCTTGGCGCACTACCGCGGGACCGGTCCGTTCCCGATGCGGCGGTTGCGGCTGCCCGTCGCGGTACAGGTGGTACTGACCTGCCTCCTCGTGGCCCTCGCGGCGGTCGGCGCCGTCGAGGACGGCGGGCTGGGGCTGCTGGTGCTGAACCTGCCCGTGGCCTTCGCCATCCCGTGCACCGTGCTCGTACCGGTGCGGACGTATCTGCTCCGGGCCGGTGCCTATGCCGCGGCCGTCGTGGCGCTCCTGGCGGCTGTGGGGGTACCGGGCGGGTTGTTGCTCGGGGTGATGATCACGATTCTCTTCGGCCTCCTGTTGGTCCTCCTGTCGGCCAGACCCAGCATCTGGAGCCTGACCGTGATGTGGCAGGCCGAGGAGGCCCGGCACATGCAGGCCCGGCTGGCGGTGGCGGAGGAGCGCCTGCGGTTCGGCCGGGACATGCACGACGTGCTGGGCCGGAACCTCTCGGTGATCGCGCTCAAGAGCGAGCTGGCCGTGGAGCTGGCCCAGCGCGGCAACCCGGCGGCGGTGGACCAGATGATCGAGGTGCAGCGGATCGCGCGGGCCTCCCAGCAGGAGGTCCGCGACGTCGTACGGGGCTACCGCGAGGCGGACCTGCCCACCGAACTCATGGGAGCGCGGGGCGTGTTGCAGGCCGCCGGCATCGCCGTCACGGTCGAGGGCGCCGACGGCCCCGCGGGCATCGGGGCCCCGGCCGCCGTACAGGCCGCGCTCGGCTGGGTGGTGCGTGAGACGGCGACGAACGTGCTGCGCCACGGCGATCCGAGCCACTGCTGGATCCGGCTTTCCCACACCCGGGACGCGGTCGTGCTGGAGGTGGAGAACGACGGGGCCGGCGGCGGTCCCGGCCCGGACGGCGGCAGCGGATCCGGCCTCGCCGGGCTGAGCGAACGGCTCGGCGGGATCGGCGGCTCGGTCAGCGCCGGCCCCGCCGGGGACGACCGCTTCCGGGTGACGGCCACGGTCCCGCTCGACGCACCCGCCCCCGACGCCCCTTCGGGGCTCACCGACCCCACCGACCACACGGAGGAACGATGACCGGCGCCCAGCCGCTGAGAGTCCTGCTCGCCGACGACGAGCACCTGATCCGCGGGGCGCTCGCCGCGCTGCTCGCCCTGGAGGAGGACCTCGTCGTGGTCGCGGAGGCGGCGAGCGGCCCCGAGGCCCTGGCGATGGCACTGGCGCACCGGCCGGACGTGGCTGTCCTGGATCTCCAGATGCCGGGCGCCGACGGTGTGAAGGTCGCCACATCCCTGCGGGACGAACTACCGGGGTGCCGCACCATGATCGTGACCGGTCACGGCCGCCCCGGACACCTGAAACGGGCCCTGGCGGCCGGGGTGCGGGGGTTCGTACCCAAGACGGTCAGCGCCCGGAAGCTGGCCGAGATCATCCGCACCGTGCACGCCGGAAACCGTTACGTGGACCCGGAGTTGGCGGCCGACGCGATCTCCGCGGGTGACTCCCCGCTGACCGCGCGCGAGGCCGAGCTCCTCGAACTGGCGGCGGACGGCGCGTCGATCGCGGAGATCGCGGAGCGGGCGTCGCTGTCTCAGGGGACGGTGCGCAACTACCTGTCGGCCGCCGTCTCCAAGGTGGGCGCCGAGAACCGTCATGCGGCGGTGTGGCTCGCACGGGAGAGAGGTTGGGTATAGTAGGCATCGCGTTACGGCGCACGCGGACGTAGCTCAGTTGGTAGAGCGCAACCTTGCCAAGGTTGAGGTCGCCAGTTCGAACCTGGTCGTCCGCTCAAGTGAGAAGGCCCCGGTCCTCAGGACCGGGGCCTTCCTGCGTCACATCCCCTGGGGCGGCCAGCTCAGGCCGGTCAGGAGCTCGTACGCCTCCAGGTACTTGGCCCGGGTCGCGTCGACGATCTCCTGCGGGAGCGCGGGGGGCGGCTGCTCGCTGCGGCGGTCCCAGCCGGAGGCCGGCGAGGTCAGCCAGTCCCGCACGAACTGCTTGTCGTAGGACGGCTGGGCGCCGCCCGGCTTCCAGGCGTCGGCCGGCCAGAAGCGTGAGGAGTCGGGGGTGAGCACCTCGTCCGCGAGGATCAGTTCCTCGCCGCCGTCCGCGGTCGGCGCGAAGCCGAACTCGAACTTCGTGTCGGCGAGGATGATCCCGCGCTCGCGGGCGATGTCCCGGGCGCGGCCGTAGACGTCGAGCGTGGTGCGGCGCAGCAGGGCGGCGGTCTCGGGGCCGACCTCGCGGGCGACCTCCTCGTAGCTGACGTTCTCGTCGTGATCGCCGACGGCGGCCTTGGTGGCCGGGGTGAAGATGGGCGCCGGGAGCTCGGAGCCGTCCACCAGGCCCTCGGGCAGACCGATCCCGCAGACCGTACGGGACGCGTCGTACTCGACCAGGCCGGAGCCCGTCAGATAGCCGCGAGCCACGCACTCGACCTGGACCATCCGCAGCGAGCGGCAGACCAGGGTGCGCCCGGCCCAGTCGTCGGGGGCCCCGGCGGGGAGCTCCGTCGACAGCACGTGGTTGGGGACGAGATCGGCGAGCTGGTCGAACCACCACAGCGAGAGCTGGGTGAGCACGCGCCCCTTGTCGGGGATCTCCGTGGGCAGGACCCAGTCGTACGCGGAGATGCGGTCGCTGGCGACCATCACGAGGTCGCCCGCCTCGTTCCGGTACAGGTCGCGCACCTTGCCGGTGTGCAGATGGGTGAGCCCCGGCACCTGCACAGGCTCGGGCTTTTCTACGAAACCGGACACGCTGCCTCCGCGTAGGTTGATCCAGGAGTCGTTCCGATTGTCGCGCATGCGTCGTGGTCACGCGGACACGGGTGCCCGGAGGGGGCCCGCCCCTGCCGCCGGCCGGCACGGCTCTCAGCGGCGCAGGGCCTCCGCGGGTTCGACCCGGCTGGCCCGCCAGGCCGGGTACGCACCGGCCAGCAGCCCCGTCATCAGCCCGATCAGGGGCGCCGCCACGAGCGTGGCCGGGTGGACCACCGGGGTCCACTGCCGTGCCACGGCGACGGACACGACGGTCAGCGCACCCGCCGCCGTCCCGACCAGGCCGCCCAGGACACCGAGGGCGGCGGACTCCGCGAGGAACTGGCCGGTGATGTGCCGCCCCCTCGCTCCCAGGGCACGGCGCAGCCCGATCTCCCCGGTCCGTTCGAGGACGGCCACCAGAGTCGTGTTCGCTATGCCCACCGCTCCGATGACCAGGCAGACGACGGCGAGCAGCAGGAAGAGCTGGTTCAGGTCGGCGCCGACCGTGGTGCGCAGTGTCTTGGGGTCCGGCGGTGGAACGGACTTGAAGCGGTCGGGATGTGCCGGGTCCAGGGCGAGCGGTGCCTCGTCGGCGATCTGTGCGGCCGCGCCGAGCTCGGTGGAGACGAGCATCCTGGCGGGCGCCTCGGCCCCAGGCTCCCCCCACGCCTCTTTCGCGGCGCTGCCCGGGATCACGACGGACAGGAGGAGATCCTCCTTGCGCCGCACCTCGGCGATGATGCCGATCACCGTGAAGGGCCGCTCCCCGATGAAGACGACGGGGCGGCTCTCCAGCGTGGTGATGCCCAGCCTCCTGGCCATACCGGAACCGACGACAGCCACGGGCACGGCGCCCCGTTCGTGGTAGTCGTCGTAGAGCCGCCCCGCCCGGAGAGTCGGCTTCACCGCCTCGAGGGCCCCCGGGGTCGCCGCCACGACCTGCGACTCCTGCTCGGTGACGGACGCGCCCACCGGTGACGAGCGCACGCTCTCGGAGTCGGTGAGTCCCACGGACCAGTACACACCGGCGTGCGTCACCCCGTTCAGCGCCTCGATCCGGTCCGCGGCATCGGACGGGAAGGACATGCCGGTGAAGGACCCGTCGGCGGCCCCGACGTCCTCCACCGTCACCTCGGTGGCGGTCAGTGCGTCGAAGCGGCTGTTGACCTGGGACGAGGTGGTCGCCGTCAGACCGAGCACGGCCACGAAGGCGCCGATTCCCAGCACCGTGCCGAGCGTGGTCAGGGCAGACCTGGCGGGGCGCTGGAGCATGCCGGCCACTGCCTCCGCCATCAGGTCGCGGAAGGCGAGACGCGACACGTCCGTCCCGCCCGCCCGGTCACGCCGCTTCCTACCTCTCCGTCCGGCACGCCGGTGGGCCGTCACGATGCCGTCCGGAGATCCGAGGCGGGGGAGCCCTCCGCGAGACGGCCGTCCCTGATGGAGAGGGTGCGGCCGCCTCTGTCCGCGACGGAGGGGTCGTGAGTGATGATCAGGATGGTCATGCCGTCCCTGTGCAGGCCGTCGAGGAGTTCCAGCACCGAGTCGGCCGTCGCGGTGTCGAGATTGCCGGTGGGCTCGTCGCACAGGAGCAGCGACGGACGTGCGACCAGGGCGCGGGCGATGGCCACACGCTGTCGCTCCCCGCCGGAGAGGGTGGTCGGGGTCGCGTCGATGCGGTGCCCCAACCCGACCCTCCGCAGCGCGTCGCGGGCCCGTCCGGGCCGCAGGCGGCGCGGCACGTTGTTGTAGACCATGGCGAGGACGACGTTCTCCAGAGCGCTGCGGTGCGGCAGCAGGTGGAACGACTGGAAGACGAAGCCGATCCTGGATCCCCGCAGTCCGGCTCGCCCGGCGTCGGAGAGGTCCGTGGTGTCGGCGCCGTCCAGGAGATAGCGCCCGCACGACGGCGCGTCGACCAGACCGGCGATGTTGAGGAACGTCGACTTCCCGGACCCGGAGGGGCCCGTGATCGTCACGTACTCACCGCGGTGGACGACCAGGTCGGTGGGTTGCAGGGCGGTCACCGGAGGCGGGCCCGGGTAGGTGAGCCCGACTCCACGGAAGTCGATGACCGGGGTGCCGTGCTCGGATCCGTTGCTCACTCAGGTGTGTCCTGCCCGGAGGGACCGCCGGAGTCCGTTCCGACTATCAGACGGTCGCCTTCGGCGAGCCTGGCGTTCCCGAGTGGCGTCACCTGCACGCTGCCGTCGCCCTCGAGCCCCGGTCGCACGCGCACGCGGCGGCGTTCCCCGTCATCGGCGAGGACGGTGACCACCGTGCTGCCGTCGTCGGCGGCCGAGACGGCCGAGAAGGGGACGACGAGGACCTTCTCGTCGGAACTCTTGATCTCGACCGTCAGACGGACCTCCTGCCCCACGAGTGAGGCGTCGATCCGCTCGTCCGCCTTCACGGTGAGGACCGCGAAGCCGTCGGCGGTGCCCCCACCCGTGCCTTCCCCTTCGGCCCTCTCGGGCGTGTCCTGCTCAGCGGCCTGTTCTCTCGTCCCTTCACCGACGGAGACGGTGGTGCCGGAGAACTCGTCGCCGGTCGCTTCCGCGAGGATGCTCACCTTCTGGCCGGGGCTGATCATCTTGCGCTGACTGGGGGTGAGCGAGCCTCGCACACCCAGGTCTCCGGACGAGAGCGACATGACGCTCCCGGGAGCCCGGTCACCGACACCGGCGGTCACCGTTTCCACGCGGGCCGGAAAGCGCTCCAGAAAGACGACCTCGGACGCCGGGAGCATGGCACCCGCCTGCAGTCGCGCGTCCGCCAGATGTTCCTCGGCCAGAGCCAGATCCTCCTCGGCCCGCGCCACCGCCGTCGCCCCACCCTTGCCGGCCCGAACGTCGTGAAGAGCTCGCTCGGCGTCGGTCACGCCCGTCTCGGCGGCCTCGACCTGGGACTCCCCGTCGTCCGCGACGGGGCGGGCGTCGTATCCGATCGACCGGTAGAAGGCGCTCAGCGCGGATTGGGTCCCCGCCCCGAAGTCTCCGGCAGAGTCCGTTCCGGAACCGAAGCCCTGCTTCGCCAGCGCTTTCTGCAACTGCGTCACATCCGCGCCCCGGGCCCCGGGCTTCAGGTCGCGGTACGCGGGAAGTCCACCGGGCAGGGCGAAGACCGGACGCCCGGAGATCTCGATCAGGACGCGCCCCGGCCCTGCCTTGTCGCCCACCCGCAGGGGCGTCCTGGTGATCAGCGGGCCGCTTCCCTCCACCGCGCCACCCACGGCGGACACCGTGACGGTCCGTTCGGCCGCCACCGTTCCTCGCACGACCAGCGAGGCACGCAGTTCGCGGTACTCGACCGCCGCGGTCAGCATGTCGGGCTCCGGTGGACCAGCGTCCGCCGCGGCCTGGGCAGGCGACTTGATCACCGTGGAAAGGGCGAATCCGACGCCCACCATCACGAGCGCGCCGACCACCACCGCGACGAGCAACCGCTTGTTGCGGACCAGCGCCGAATTTGATGAGCCCACCGGTGTTCCGGCAGGCTCGCCGCGGTCACCGTGCTTCGATCGCCTTGTTCGCATTCTCGATCCACCTGGCGGTCTTGTCCTTGGCACCTTGAAGAACTTCGGCACTGTCCTCGATCACACGCTTCTCGTGGACCGACAGCACCGCGATTCCGACGCCGAGGTAGTTGACCTTCTTCTTGCATCCCATGTCCGCGACCGCCACGGCGATCTCCTTCTCACCGGCCCGGGAGGCGTCCGCCCAGCGCTTGTCGTTCCGCGCGTCACTCGGACTGTCGTAGTCGTATCCCTGCTTCTTCATGCAGTCCGACCACTCCTCGCCGACCTCGGCGAAGCGGCTGTCCCCCTGCGTCCTGGCCATGGCCTTTCCCCGCGCTGCGGAAACGACGAGTTCGGCGTACCCCTCGCTGAATCCGTCCTCACCCGCACCCGCCGCCGATCCGTCCGGGAGCTTCACCTCCTGAGCCGTCCGGGCTCCCGCGGTGATGGTGCGCAGCGCCTGGCCCTCGCACCCGCCTTTCGGAACCTTGCGGCCGTTGTAGGCGGCGGTCTTGCCGGTCAGCAGCCCGCCCTGCGTCTCGGTCACGTTCTCGCCGTAGCGCGCGTCCGTATCGGATCCGTCGCCTTTCGGGTCCGGTGCGGGCTTGTACCCGTACTGCTCCGCCTGGACGAGCGGCCTGACGAGGAACTCGGTGTGCTCCAGGTACGGCTTGTCGGTGAAGCGCCCCAGCGGCTGGGGATTCTGGGCATATCCCAGATCCCGCATGCACGCGTTGACGAGGAGTACCCGCGCCTTCTTCAGCGTGTAGTTCTCCTCCGGCGTCGGGAGGTAGGCGTCTAGGGGAGTGACCACCTGTGCCGGATCGAGGTGGCCGGGAGTGGGCACGGATCCCAACTCCGGTTCCGTGCCCTCCCCTCCGGCCGATGAACAGGCGCACAACGCCAGAGCCATCAGCAGGGACGCCCCGGCGATGTGCGAACGTGCCGTCACTTCTCAGCACCCGGTCTTCCGGAACGAGGAGAACTCGTTCTTGTCGTCGTAGAAGGTCAGGTACGTGACGTTGCTGCCGTCGAAGTGGCTCGTACCGCCGTAACCGGCGTAGATGTTGCCCGCGTCCGTGCAGTCACCGTCACCGGCCGCCTGCGCGGTCGTCGTCAGTGGCGCCGCGAGAACGCAAACGGTGGCGCCGCTCGTCCCTGTAGATCTCTTGGGCTCCATCGGTTCACTTCTCCCGTACAACCCCGCGAGGCTGTGGAATCAGACAATCGGGTGGACCAGAGATCTCTCCCCTGGATGCCGCCGACCTGCATCAACACACGTACCGGCCAGGGCAGTTGAAAGGTACATGCGCACCTGTCGCCACGGCAAGATCTTGTGAACGGAGCGTGAAGGTACGGGACCGAACGCTCAGTCGCGCTTGCAGATCCGGTCGAGGAGATTGGCCGTGGCCCGCTGGACGCGCGGGTCGACGTGGCCGGGGCGGTCGAGCGCGGGGGACCAGGCGAAGGTGCCCGAGGCGAAGACGAGCGCACCCGAGGGTGCCCGGTACAGCGAGGTCTCCTGGTGCCGGGTGACACCGTCGACGGCCGTGTAGGGGGAGTGTGCGAGCAGCATCCGGCTGTCGTGCTCCGGCAGGGCGGTGCGCGGGAAGTAGCGGTCGGCCTCACCGGCCACCAGTCCGTCGATCTCGTCGCCCTCGGCCGCGCCGGTCGCCTCCCACAGCCAGTGCCCGGCGTTCCGTACGACCAGCGGGTGCGGTTCGGGGACGCGGCCCGCGTACTGGATGCCGAGGAGTTGCTGCTCGGACCGGTCCATCTCCCGCCAGAGAGCGGGCTTCCCCGGCCCCCTGCGCTTGCGGCAGGTGAGCAGCCGGTCGGGCGCACCGGAGGCGGACGGGCCGAGACCGACCTGCCAGTACATGGTGTTGGCCGAGAGGAAGACGAGCGAGGTCCCGACGTCCCGGGCGTTCTCGGCGGCGCGGCGCATCGGCACCGACCAGTACTCGTCGTGGCCCGGGAAGACCAGGCCGCGGTAGCGGCTGGGGTCGACGCGGCCGGCGTGCAGGTCGCGGGCGTCGGCGTACGCGAGGTCGTAGCCGTAACGCTCGGCCCAGCGGATGAAGTCGTAGGCGTGGCCGACGTGCAGGGGCAGACCCGCGCCGGCGTAGGGCCGGTCGAAGGAGAGCGTGACGGCGGCGTCCTCTTCGCCCAGCAACCGGCCCTGCTCGTCCCAGGCGTGGTACAGACTCGCGCCGGTACGGCCGTCCTCCGGGTAGAGGTTGTACGCCTGCCAGGTGACGTCGGGGAGCAGGAGCAGCAGATCCGCCGGGTGCTCGTCGCGCACCGTGAAGGGGACGTGCGAGCGGTGTCCGTCGGCGGTGGTGAGCACGGCGACATAGGCACCGACCGACCAGTAGCTGGGGATCTGCAGACGCCAGGAGAGCCACCAGTGATGGCAGGAGACCGTCCGCTCCGCGGTCAGCGGGGGCGGCTGGACGATGCCCGAGAGCCGGGGACTGGTGGTGATCTTGGCGGCGCCGTCACCGCCGTAGTGCCCGATGCGGTAGACGTCGACGGAGAACTGCTGTGGAGGGTCCACGGTGATGTGGAAATCGACGGCCTCACCGGGGGCCGCGGCACCCGAGGAGACGAAGCCCTTGATCTGCTGGTGCACGTCGTCCGCGGTGCGTGTACCGCCGCCCGCCCCGCCACGGCCGAGGTCCGGGTCCGCGTACCAGGGGACGACGTGGCCGGTGTCGTCGAAGTAGTTCTCACTGCCGCGCAGCCAGGGGAGGGGTCCCTGCCCGAAGGGGTCGCTCACGGCGTGCGCGAGGGCACCCGATTCCCATCGCCGGATCTGCTCCGCCCCCATCCCGCTCCCCTCCCTCATCCCCCGGAAACCCCTGGCGGCGCCGGACGCCGACGCCACCCCCAGCACATCACATGACGCATGCGCTCCGTCACCATTCGTCGCGAATTGATGTGAACGGCGCATGATCTTCCGCGCATTGACGGCGCATTTGGGAGATTTCGCCATTCAGGTGGACGAACGGCCGTCCAGGTACCCGGAGGCCTTCCGGGCCCGGAGCGGCGCCGTCCGGCCGTAGCCCGTCGCCTGCCCTGGGCGTCCGCCGTCGACTGTCGCAGGCGTCCGCCGTCGCCCCGGATGCGCGGCGTCCGCCCGCCGGGACGCGTTCGCTCTCGTCAGTCCAGGCGTACGGGCTTGTCGGTGCGCACTCCGACCGAGGTGAGCCAGGCGCGCAAGGGCTCGGCGTCGCCGTCCTCGACGAGGCTGAGCACCGGGGCGCCGAGGTCGGACCTGCGGCCGCCGTCGACCAGCAGCGCCGGGCCGTCGAGCCAGTCCAGGCCGGGCGCGGCACCCGCAGTGTCCACGGCAGCGCAGCAGACCATGGCTACGACGTGGTCGGTGAGCAGCTCGGTGCCCGTACGGGGCGGCTGGAGCGGGAACAGCGGCAGCGGCACGGGTCCCCAGAGGTCCAGGGGGTCTCCTGCGGGGAGGCTCGCACCGGTCCGGGGCCCCGGCGCCGCCGCCTCCTCGTCGCGGGCCACCGCGGCGCCGATACCCGCCGCCAGCACCTCGCTGTCGACGTCAGGGGCGGCGAGGTGGTCGATCACCCGCGCGAGGGTGGGAACCGCGGAGCCCCCGGTCCCAGGCACATCCCGTACGCCGACCGGCACGGTCCTGGCCACCCCCATGGCGTCGAGCACCCGGTGCAGCCGGGCGGCCTCCGCGCGCCACTTCCGGTCCACGACCTCCTCCGGGTACTGCTGCCAGTCGACGGGGGCCCAGCCAGGTCCCGGCTCCGCGGGGCCGCCGTGGAACAGCCGGGCCGCCAGCAGCGAGGCCGCCTCGTCGGCCGCGCCCGGCTCCTCGATCAGATCGCAGGCGGGGCGCTCGCCCAGCCGGGAGGTGAAGCCGTCGGCGAGCCGGTCGCGCCGGGAGAGCTCCGTCAACGCGGACACCACGCCCGCGTCCAGCCGGGAAGGCCAGCGCCCCATCCGCCAGGCCGGCAGCGCGACCCGGGTGAGCAGCCGGTCCCAGCCCGCGTACGCCAGACCCACCTGCTCCTGGGCGGTGATCCGGAGGCCGTAGTCCACGTCCTGGGCGCGTCCGGAGGCC
Source organism: Streptomyces sp. NPDC048590 (assembly GCF_043199535.1). Lineage (NCBI taxonomy): Bacteria > Bacillati > Actinomycetota > Actinomycetes > Kitasatosporales > Streptomycetaceae > Streptomyces > Streptomyces sp. NPDC048590. The sequence goes on from NZ_JBICWC010000018.1 coordinate 21,423, forward strand.
GCCGCGGCCACGGCGCGCTCCATCTCCGCCGCGTGGCCTCGGCAGCCTCGCAGCAGCATCCTGGCGATCCAGCCGGTGAAGGCCGAGGAGACCCGGCGGACGGCTCCCTGACCGGGCAGCGCGGCATCGGCGACCGCGGCGTCGAGGCCGCGCACGAAGCGGCGGGCGGCGGCTATGTCGGGGTGTGCGGAGGGTCCCGTGCCCGCGACGACGGGGGCGAGGACGGCCCGCAGCTCGGCAACCCTCATCCACCACAGGAACGGGGAGCCGATGACGAGCACGGGCGCCTCGGGGGCTCCGCGCCCTCTTCGGGGGCCGGCGCCCTTGAGTACCTTCCCCGTCGGCTGGGCGGCGGGGTGCGTGCGGTCCTCCAGCCAGCTGTCGCAGTCCGGGGTCAGCGCTATCGCCGAGGGCGCGGGGACGTCGAGCCGGTCGGCGAGGTCCCGGACCAGCCGGTAGAGATCGGGGGCGGCCGCCTCGGTCAGAGGGACGGTCGGGCTGACCGCGGGCCTCGCGCGCGCCACCGCGAGGGCGACGGCCGCGGCGGTCAGCAGCACGACGACCGCGACCGCGGTCACCACCCAACTGACCGTGGACCACGCACCAGGGCCGATGTGGCCCTGGGCTCGCGCGACGAGCAGCACGACGGACGCGGCCGCCGGCAGGATCGCCAGAGCCGTCGCCCTGCTGCGGACGCGCAGCAGAGCCGCGGCTCCGTCCCGCGCTGCGTGCGCACCCAGCTCCTCAACCGAACCGGTACCGGACACGGCTGGACGTCACCCCCTCTGCCCCCGCGACGGTGTTGGTCACTCCCCCACTGTGGCACCCGTCACCGACATCGCAATGCCGGTGGGCCAAGTGCCGGAACGCTTGCGCCGCACCCTAGTTGGGGCCTCGGCGGGCGTCATCCGGATGGCCGAGCCGTCACCCGATGGAATGGCTTTGGTCAAAGCTGCTGACGTGCGGGCCGACAGGCGTTCGTCGATACGGCGGGAGGCCCGCTCCGCCCCCGTACCGTCCGGATGCCGGGTCCCGCCGCGAGGCCCCCGTCCCGTCGTGCCGCCGGGTCCGGGGGACGCGTGCCCGGCCACCGCCAGGGGGCGCGGACACTGCGCCCGGGCCGTCAGGGCCCCCCTGGAAGCCCCCTGGCACGGCCGTGCCCGGCACCTCCGCCGGAGGTGCCGGGCACGGGTACGAACGGGTGTCAGGCCTCCTCGGCGGCCTTGCGGGCGATGTCCGTGCGGTGCTGCGAACCGTCGAGCCGGATCCGGCCGACCGCGGTGTAGGCACGCTCGCGGGCCTGCGTCAGGTCCTTGCCCGTGGCCGTGACGGAGAGCACGCGGCCTCCGGCGCTCACCACCGCGTCACCGTCCTGCCGGGTACCGGCGTGCAGGACGAACGCATGGGGCGCATCCTGTGCCTCGACGTCCGCGAGGCCCTCGATCGGGTCCCCCGTACGCGGTGTGCCCGGGTAGTTGTGCGAGGCGATGACCACGGTGACTGCGGCGTCGTCGCGCCAGTTGAGCGCGGGCACGGTGTCCAGGGTGCCGTTGGCCGCACCGAGGAGGACCCCGGCGAGCGGCGTCTGCAGACGCGCAAGGACCACCTGGGTCTCGGGGTCCCCGAAGCGGGCGTTGAACTCGATGACCCGTACACCGCGCGAGGTGATCGCGAGCCCCGCGTAGAGCAGGCCGGAGAAGGGGGTGCCACGGCGTCGGAGCTCGTCGACGGTCGGCTGCAGAACGGTCTGCATGACCTCGTCGACCAGCTTCGGCTCGGCCCACGGCAGCGGGGAGTACGCCCCCATGCCTCCGGTGTTCGGGCCCTCGTCGCCGTCGAGGGCGCGCTTGAAGTCCTGGGCCGGCTGCAGGGGGAGGACGGTGGTGCCGTCGGTGATCGCGAAGAGGCTGACCTCGGGTCCGTCGAGGAACTCCTCGATGACCACGCGGTCGCAGGCCAGGGCGTGCGCCCGGGCGGCCTCGACGTCGTCCGTGACGACGACACCCTTGCCTGCCGCCAGGCCGTCGTCCTTGACGACGTACGGGGCTCCGAAGGCGTCCAGGGCCTCGTCGATCTCGGCGGGGGTCGTGCAGACGTAGCTACGTGCGGTGGGGACGTTGGCGCCGGCCATGACGTCCTTGGCGAACGCCTTGGATCCTTCCAGCCGGGCCGCCTCCCGAGAGGGGCCGAAGCAGGGGATGCCCGCTTCACGCACGGCGTCCGCGACACCGGCGACCAGCGGCGCCTCCGGGCCGACGACCACCAACTCGGCGCCCAGATCGGTGGCGAGGCGCGCGACGGCTTCGCCGTCGAGTGCGTCGACCGGGTGCAGTTCGGCCACCTCCGCGATTCCGGCGTTGCCGGGGGCGCAGTACAGAGTGGTGACGTCGGGGTCGAGGGAGAGAGAGCGGCACAGGGCGTGTTCGCGGGCGCCGCCGCCGATGACGAGGACCTTCACGGGGTGCAGCCTAGCCGCCGGGGAGCGGGCGCCTCGACGGGCGCCGCTCCGTGGACGGCCGGGACGGGTGCGGGCCGCGGCCTGCTGGGATCTTGATTGCGGGGTGCGGGGCGGAGAGTGGGTGCGGGCGGGCGCGGCCGGATGCCGGATGCGCGCCGGTGTCCACTGCGGGTGCGGGCCGCCGCGACCCGCTACTCGTTGGTGAACTCCTCGACGACCGTGGCGCCAAGCTCGCGGACGATCAGGTCGTGGCCGGAGAGCGCGGAGTCGACGAGGTCGGGGTCGTCCGCCTCCGCCGTGTCGTCCTCGGGCGCGACCGATCTCGGCGGCTCCGGGGCCGGCCGGTCGTACCCGGACGACTGCTCGGAACGCCCGTGGCCGGGCTGGTGCTGGGGAGGAGCAGGCGCGGCCGGAGCCGGATCGGCGGGCCTCGGCTCGTACGACTGGGCAGGCGCGGCCGGCGGGGGCTGGTACGGCGCGGCAGGAGGCCTGCCGCCCCCTCCACCACCGCCGGACTGCGGGGGCTGACCACCGCCGGAAGGATCGACGACCGCGTCGACCCGCCACTGCGCGTTGAACCGCTCGGCCAGGGCCTGCCTGAGCACCTCTTCACTGCCACTGCTCGAGAACGTGTCGCGCGCACCGGCGTTGAGGAAACCGAGCTGCAGGGTGCTGCCGTCGAAGCCGGTGACCTGGGCGTTCTGGCTGAGCAGGATCCAGGTGAACCGACGCCGGCCCTTCACGGCCTCGAGAATGTCGGGCCACATGTTCCGCACCTGGGCCGCACCCTGCGCCATGTCCTGGCCGCCGGGGGCGGGGGCTTGGGCGGCGGGCGGAACCGGGGCCTGCACGGCAGGCGCCGGGGCGGGGGGCTGCGCCTGCGGTACGCCGCTGCCGGGCGTCGAGGCGGTCGGCCAGCCACCGGGCCGCCGTGCCGTCCCGGCATCGCCCGCACCGCTTCCGGGTCCGGCGGCCGTGGGCCAGGCCCCCGGGCGCTGCCCGGCGGGAGCGGGCGCCTGCGCCGGGGGCTGCTGCACCGGGGGCTGCTGGGCCTGAGGCGCGTCCTGCGGTCCTGGCTGGGACGAGGGGGGCTGGGGGTCGTACTGGTGAGGCTGTGCGGGCTGCGGCTGCTGGGCGACCGGCGGCGCCGCAGCCTCCGCGGGGACGCCCACGGGGGCGCCGCCCGGCGCCTCTCCACGGACCGCTGCCCTGGCCGCGGCCGCGCCGCCGCCGGCGGGCACACCGACTCCGGGGCCGTGCGCCTCCGGACCCGGCACGTACCCCATGGCCGGCCCGGGAGCCGGGGCCGCGAACGAGGCTCCGCGCTCCAGCCGGTCCAGCCGGGCCTGGAGCGAACGCTCGTCGTCGAAGGCGGCGGGCAGCAGCACCCGCGCGCAGATCAGCTCCACCTGGAGACGGGGCGATGTCGCGCCGCGCATCTCCGTGAGCCCTTCGTTGACCAGGTCGGCGGCGCGGCTCAGCTCGGCGGCGCCGAAGACCGACGCCTGTGCCTGCATGCGCTCCACCACATCGGCGGGGGCGTCGATCAGCCCCTTGTCCCCGGCGTCCGGCACCGCGGCCAGGATCACCAGGTCACGCAGTCGCTCCAGCAGGTCGGCGACGAAGCGCCGGGGATCGTTGCCGCCCTCGATCACCCGGTCCACGACCTCGAAGGCGGCCGCACCGTCGCCCGCCGCGAAGGCGTCCACGATGGAGTCCAGCAGGGACCCGTCCGTGTAGCCGAGGAGCGCGGTCGCCATGGCGTATGTCACACCGTCGTCGCCCGCGCCGGCCAGCAACTGGTCCATGACGGACATCGAGTCACGCACGGATCCCGCACCCGCCCGCACCACGAGCGGCAGCACTCCGTCCTCGACTGAGCTGTCCTCCTTGCCGCAGACCTCGCCCAGGTAGGAACGCAGAGTCCCGGGCGGGACCAGGCGGAAGGGGTAGTGGTGCGTACGCGACCTGATCGTGCCGATGACCTTCTCGGGCTCGGTGGTCGCGAAGATGAACTTGAGGTGCTCCGGCGGCTCCTCGACCACCTTCAGCAGGGCGTTGAACCCAGCCGGGGTGACCATGTGCGCCTCGTCGATGATGTAGATCTTGTACCGGCTCGAGGCGGGCCCGAAGAAGGCCTTCTCCCGCAGGTCACGGGCGTCGTCCACGCCACCGTGCGACGCGGCGTCGATCTCGATCACATCGATGGAGCCCGGCCCGTTCCGCGCGAGGTCCCGGCACGACTGGCACTCCCCGCAGGGGGTCGGTGTGGGCCCCTGCTCGCAGTTCAGGCAGCGGGCGAGGATGCGGGCGCTGGTCGTCTTGCCGCAGCCGCGCGGTCCGCTGAACAGATACGCGTGGTTGACCCGGTTGTTCCGCAGGGCCTGCTGCAACGGGTCAGTGACATGCTCCTGACCGATGACCTCGGCGAAGGACTCGGGGCGATAGCGGCGGTACAGCGCAAGGGACGACACACATACGAGGTTATCGGGGCGGACCGACAACCGGCCCCGCCCCGGACGGAGCGACGGCCACGAGCCGGTGCCCGGCGCGGTCGGCCGCGGAAATCCGGCCTGGCAACAGGCGCCGGAGGCCAACCCACTCCGAACACGCAAGGGCCCCCCACGCACCCGCCAGAGCCAACCTACCCTTGCTGCCTTCCGGCCCTGGGGGAGTTCAGTCAGATAGCGCCACGTGAGGGGCTGACGCCCACCTTAGCCGATCCGGGCCCCCCGCCGTCCACCCGCACCCGTCACCTCTCCCCCGCGAGGAAGGTTCGGAACGATCTCCGGGGTACATGTTCGCGAGCACCCTCCAACGTCTTGTATTGTTTGCGGCGGAGGATTCGCCTAGTGGCCTAGGGCGCACGCTTGGAAAGCGTGTTGGGGGCAACCCCTCACGAGTTCGAATCTCGTATCCTCCGCCATTGCTCTCACCGGGCAATACGTCGAAGGGCCCCACCGCTTGCGGTGGGGCCCTTCGACGTTCCTCGTCTCATCTGCAGTCTCAGAGAGATCCTTCGCGCCCTCCGGTCCGCTCCCCTCGGCGCCCTGAGCTACTTCCACCCGGTCCACTCCACGACGTCGTCGACAGCACCAGGGGCGCGCGGACTTCAAGCGGAGCACGTCCCTGAGTCCAGCAAGCAGCGATCGGACCTGAGCCGTGACCGATGGCATCGTCACCTTGTGGGCGAAGATCACAAAAGGCCTCATTCCTGACGCAGACAGCAGGCCTTCGGGCGGTGAGCATGGCGATGCACGGGGCAGCGCTCACCCTCGGCGTCACAGCGCCGCACGCGACCGGCCGCGAGGGCTACCCCGTGTTGGCGGTTCACCCCCGGGTGACGGCTGCCGTGGAGTTCGCCAGATGCTCGCCCGAGACATCGGGATATCCAGTGAGATATACTTGCTGCGCGAGCTGATATCACAGGAGGTGCTCGATGAGTCGCACAGTGATCGACCTCGACGACGAACTGCTGGCCGACGTGGCTCAAGCGCTGGGGACCGGCACCAAGAAGGAGACGGTCAACACTGCTCTGCGCGAGGTACTCGAGAACCGCCGACGGGCTCTCGCTCTGACTCGGTTGCGGGCCGCAGCGGGCGAGGGTGGCTTCGATCTGGATGTCTTCGAGGACAAGAGGGACTACCGGCGGTGAGCGCGGCACAGTTCCTGATCGACACCAGCGCCCTCGCCCGATTCTTCCGCGACGACGCCGAACAGTACGGCTGGGATCAGGCCGCCACGGCAGGGCTCATCGCGACCTGCCCTATTACCGAGCTGGAGTTCTTCTACAGCGCCCGCTCAGCCGCAGACCGTGCGCGCGGCATCGAGGACATGCGGCTGCTGTTCGGCTGGGTGCCCGTCGATGACCGCGCGTACGACCGCGCCTGGCAGGTTCAGGAGCTGCTGACCCAGCGCGGTCAGCACCGTAGTGCCGGGGCTGTTGACCTCGTCGTTGCCGCCACCGCGGAACTCCAGGGACTTACCCTCCTGCACCGCGACCACGACTTCGAATGCGTCGCCGCCATCACCGGCCAAGCCATGCAGTGGTACGGCCCCAGGGCCGGTAAATGAACGCGCGCCCGGTCTCAGTTCTGGTCTCATTCGCAGGCGTACACCACAGTTCGGCACGCCTGTAGCCGCTGGCTCCGCCACAGTCGGCACGCCCATGACCGTCCCCGAATGCCCGGACGAACATTTGGAAAGCCTGTTGGGGGCAACCCCTCACGAGTTCGAATCTCGTATCCTCCGCCATTGCTCTCACCGGGCAATACGTCGAAGGGCCCCACCGCTTGCGGTGGGGCCCTTCGACGTTCGGCGTGGCTGCGGCCCAGGCCGCGTGTTCCGTCTTGAGTGACCGGTCCATGTGCTCGGTCAGGGGCGAAGCGCGGATGAGGTCCTTCCAATCCGCGATCGGTCGGCCGTACTTCTTCTCGATCGAGGGGACGTGGCTCGCTGGGCCCTTCACGGGTTCGGCCGCGGCTGCGTTTCCGTTCGTCTGCGGCGTGATGGTGCTGCCTGTACGACCTGGCCCGAGGCACCAATACACCGGCCAGGAAGGCGAGATCCACGCCACAGTAAAGATCGAACGTCTGTCCTTGCTCCTCGTTAGAATCCACTCGCCCAAGAGCCCTCGTGAGCACCACAGGGACGGGGCCTGCGCTTTCCAGGGGGGAACGCATGCTTCACACGTCCATCAGGAAGCAACGTCGAAGACGACGCGCGCCCAGGGGGGCGGCTTCGCTTCTCGCGCTGATCGTCGCCGTCCTGGCCTCGTTCACCTCACAGAGCGGCACGGCTTCCGCCGTGGCCGTGCCGAGCCCGAAGACCACGGCCTCCGAGCCCGCGACACCGAAGTCGCCGAAGTCGCCGAAGTCCACAGAGAAGAAGGCGTCTCCCGAGGCACTGCACGCCGCCGCCGCGCGCGAGATCGGCCGTAGCGACGCGGCCGACACCTGCTCCGGGGCGATCGAGTCCGGAACGGTCTACACCTGCTCCGCCGGGCCCGAAGGCGGCGCGAGCTTCACCTTCACCCTGCCGGACCCCGACGACCTGATGTTTCTCCAGGTCGTCTCCACCGACGACCAGCCCCAGTACCCGACGCTCACCGCACCGGACGGTTCGACGGTCACCTGCGACCGGCCCGACGGCGCGTACGGGGCGGCACGGTGTCCGACGAGCCAGGCCGGCACGTACACCATGCAGGCCGGGGCACCGTCGAGTGGCTTCTCGGTGTCGTACACGGCTCTGCTGTCCGGTACTTCCTGCACCGCGGTCTCCGAGGACGACACCGCCCTCGGGACGCCGAAGGCCCTCGCCGACACGCTGACCGCCGGGTCCGCCGGCCACTGCTTCGGCCTGCCGTCCGCCGCCGGCGACGTACTGCGCAGCCATCTGTCCGCGTGGCAGGTGACCGGGACCGTCTACGACGCCACCGGCACGGAGGTCTGCACGACCCGTGAGAACAACGCCACGGACTTCGACTGCACCCTCAAGGGCAACGCGCCGTTCCGTGTGCTGACGAACCAGTCGTACGCGGCGAGCATGGACTACAGCCTCACGTCGGCCCGCCTCTCCGCTCCCGTCGGCTGCCCCGGCGTCCAGCCGCTGGCCTACGGCACGGTCCCGGACGCCACATCCACCGCGCGCTGCCGCGTTCTGCACGTACCAGCCTCCGGGCCCTATCTGTTCGACACCGTCGGCGACAGTGTCTCCGGCAGCCTCTACGGCGCCGACGGCACGCCCCGCTGCACCCCCACGCTGCTCGCCCCCTGCACCCTGACCGCAGGTGATTACACCTGGGCGCGCGACGGGCGCAGCAGCGACCCGGCCGCCTTCGGGGTCCGGCTGTACGCGACGAATCTGACGCAGGGCTGCACCGCCGTACGCGACGACGGCTTCGCCTCCGGGCCGGTGAAGGGTGCCTTCGGCGGACCGGGCGAGCAGCAGTGTCTGTCCCTCCCGACGGCCACCGGCCACGGCCTCTACCTGATCGACCGGACACCGGACGGCGGAGTCAACCCGAGCTACCGGGTGTTCGACGCCAAGGGCATCGCGCAGTGTGACGACGACGACTCCCCGGTGATCTGCAAGCTGACCGGGACCGCCCCGTTCCACGCGGTGCTTTCGGGCTCCGCCGCAGGTGAGTATCAGCTCGCCGTCCAGGACACCGGGAAGACCACGGGCTGCACGGCCTGGCCGCAGTCGGCGTTCGACGGCACCTGGGGCGTGTCGGTTCCGCTCACGAGCACGACCCAGGCCGTGTGTCTGGGCATCGCAGCCGGCCAGCACTCCACCGTCGAGATGTTCGACTACACGAACAACGCCAACAGGGTCAACGCCGCGGTGCGGGTGTACGACGGCGCCGGCAACGAAGTGTGCAGCACCGTCGGCGGCTCCACGGCCACCTGCCGGTTCACGGCCGGTGTCGGCTACACGGCCCTGCTGACAGGCACCGGCGCCACGGACACGTACAAACTGGTCCGCCGGGACATCTCCTCGACGGCGAAGTGTGCCGCTCCGGCCTCGCTCACCGTCGGTGGAGCTTCCACGTCCTTCACCTTCGGTTCCGCACTGGACAGCCGGTGTCTGCGGGTCACCGCGGCGGCCACGGACAAGCTCTGGATGTCCGCGCGAACCCCGACGGCCGCCCGGAACACGGGCGTGGTGCTGAAGGTGGTCGATGCCTCGGGCACCAGCGTGTGCCGGCAGTGGGGCGTCTCCTGCCGCGTCACCGGCTCGACCTCGTACGTTGTCATCGTCCTGGCCTCGGGGTACGACGAGACCCCCATATCCGCACACATCGACACCTGGCGCGTCGGCACTGCCTCGGGCTGGGCCCCGGAATGCACGGCCAACAAGGTGTCTCCGCAGGGCTTTTCCGTGCGGAGCGGCACGTTCACCGAGTCCGCGACCGCGTACTGCGCCGTGATCCCCATGCAGCCGTCGCAGCGCTTCCAGGTGTTCGGCACCCAGAGCAGCAGCACCGGCACCCCGTGGGTGAGCCTGCTGAGCACCACCCGCTTCGCCGGCGAGAGCGCCGACTACTCCTACCAGTGCAACGGTGACAACGCCGGTGTCTTCAGCTATTCCTGCCTCACCACCTCCAGCGCCTCCGCAGGCGACTACCTGATGCTGGTGAGCCCGTACCAGGCGGACACTCCGGTCGAGTACTCCATGCAGGGTGTCTGCAGGAGCGGCTGCACCACTCAGCCGAAGTCGGCCGACGTCACCTCGCTGGGCCCGACGAGCGGACCTGCCGGGACGTCCAACCAGGTTGTGCTTCACGGCACGAATCTGACCCTCGGCACCGAGGTGGAACTCCGGTCCGGGGACGACTCCCGCACCGCCGAGCCGGTCTCCGTCAGCGCCGATGGCACCACGCTCACCGTGCGGCTCGGTACGTACGACCTCCCTCCGGGCGCGTACGACCTGGTGATCGGCAACGTCGGGTACACATCCGGCATCCCGTCACCCGGCTACCTTCCGGGCGCCTACACCGTCACCGCCGCACCGGCGGCGACCCACAACCGCCTCGTCCCGGTCTCGCCGACGCGCTTCCTGGACACCCGCAACGGCACCGGCGCCCCCAAGGCACGGGTCGGCGCGGGCGGAACCGTCAAGCTCAAGGTCGCCGGGACACACGGCATCCCCGCCACCGGGGTCACCGCCGTCGTCATGAACGTCACCGCCGTCCGGCCCACCGGCAACGGCCACGTCGACGTGTACCCCGACGGTCAGCCGCTGCCGACCGTCTCCAGCGTCAACTACACGGCGCCGCAGACCATCGCCAACCTGGTGACGGTTCCCGTACGGAACGGATCGGTGGCCCTGCGCAACAGTGCGGGCTCCGTCGACCTCCTCGCCGACGTCACGGGCTACTACTCGGAGGGGAGTTCAGGTTCGGCCTTGACGCCGGTCTCGCCGACGCGCTTCCTGGACACCCGCAACGGCACCGGCGCCCCCAAGGCACGGGTCGGAGCGGGCGGAACCGTCAAGCTCAAGGTCGCCGGGACACACGGCATCCCCGCCACCGGGGTCACCGCCGTCGTCATGAACGTCACCGCCGTCCGGCCCACCACCGGTGGCTACATCACCGTGTACCCCGACGGACAGTCGCTGCCGGCCGTATCCAACATCAACTTCGCCGCCGACCGGACGATCCCCAACATGGTCGTCGTCCCGGTGGTGAACGGTTCGGTGGCCCTGCGCAACAGTGCGGGCTCCGTCGACCTCCTCGCCGACGTCACGGGGTACTTCTCCGCCACCGGTTCGACCTTCACCCCCGCCGGCCCGCTGCGGCTGCTGGACACACGCAGCGGACTGGGTGCCCGGCCCGGAGCCGTCGCCCCGGGCGGTCTGGTCAGCCTCCCGGTCACCGGTACGGCCGGCGTCCCCTCCTCCGGGGTCACAGCAGTGGTGCTCAACGTGACGGTCACCGCGCCTTCGGCTGGGGGATATCTGACGGTCCACCCGCACGGTCTGCCGGAGCCCCGGGTCTCGAACCTCAACTTCGGTGCAGGGCAGACCATTTCCAACATGGTCGTGGTGCCTGTGGTTGACGGACGGGTCACCTTCGCCAACCACACCGGTTCGGTCCAGGTCATCGCCGACCTGGCCGGGTACTACAGCAGCTGACCACCAGGTCGGGGGCGGGGCTCGCACCGCCCCCGACCGCCCTCTGGACGAGAACTCGGGAAGCGTGTTCGGGGCAACCCCTCACGAGTACGAATCTCGTATCCTCCGCCACAGCTCTCACCGGGCAATACGTCGAAGGGCCCCGCAGCTTGCTGCGGGGCCCTTCGACATTCGTAGTCTCAACGACACTCTTCGGAGCCCGCCGAGCCGCTGTTGTCAGCGTCGTCGGCCACTTCCCGAATGAGTCCTCCGACCCGCCGCGCGACGTCGGCCAGGATGCCACCCGTCACGAGCTGCTACCGGGCCGCCATCGCCGTGAACGACCAGCCCATGATCTGCATCACGGCCCGTTCGGGGACACCGAGGATGAGCAGAACCGTCACCGCGGTGTGCCGGGCATCGTGCAGGCGCCCGTCCCGGACCTTCGCATCGGTCAGCAGCCGCTTCCAGGCGTCGTACGGGGCAGCGGTTCTGGTCGCGCTCACCCGCGGTGGCGGCCGACGGCTACGCCAGCGTCTTCCGCATCAGCGTGCACATCGTGTCGTGGCGGCGCAGCGTCCCGTCAGGGCCCTGGACCTCCCACGAGTCCGGCCGGCGGTCGTACGCGACATAGCCCAGCCGTTCGTACAGGGCGCGGGCCCGGGGGTTGTCGTCCTCCACGCCCAGCTCCGCCTGGCGCAGCCCGCGGTCCCTGATGCGCTGTTCCGCCGCTTCCACGAGGAGGGTGCCGATGCCGCACGACTGGAGTGCGGGGTGGACCGCCAGCTGCCAGAGGGTGCCGGCGCCCAGCCTGGGCATGTAGTCGACGCCGCCCTTCGCCACGGGGACACCCGTGGCCGAGCAGACCGCGAGGTAGTCGACCTCACCTCGTCCGGCACGTTCCAACTGGACTGCCACACCAGCCAGATGATGATCGGAGCCCGCCCATCCGCAGGCCTCCAGGTCGGCATGCGTCAGATCGCGCACCGACAGACTCAGCACCACCTCGGTCATTCCGGAGCCCTCCCCATGAGCGGATCTCTCCCTGCCTCTACGCCGAGCGAGGGCCGGGCGACGCCTCTACGCCGAGCGGAGGCCGGGCGACTACCCGGCCCCCGCTGGGGACATGATGGCCCACCCGCCCTCCGCGCGCTCGCGGGTTCAGTGGCGGGTCTCCAACCGCGCGGCTCAGGCCGAGAGCGTCACCGGGGTGCCCGGCGCGGCGCCGGGAAAGGCCTCGACGACCAGGTTCAGCTGACGCTGCATGTACCAGACGTTCAGGCCGAAGACGAAGGTCAGCCACATGCTCGCGGCCGGGCTGCACGTGACGGGCAGACCCGCCGCGCGCTGGGCCGCGGCTATGGCCTTTCCGGTGTTGCGGAAGGAGATCAGCGGGGCGATGAGGGTCCAGCCCAGGAAGATCAGGACCATCAGGCTGCCGCCGGGGTTGAGCACCTGGCGGCGGTCGAACTCCTGCAGCTCCTTGTGGATCTTGTAATACCAGACCAGCTGGTAGATGCCGAAGGTGATGAGCGTCAGACCGAGCCACACGGCGACCGGGCCACGGCGCTTCATGGCCAGACCGGGCAGCTGGGTCGCGACCGGTGCGCCGGCCGCGACGACCTCGCCCGCCGGTCCGGGGACGTACGAATGGGACGCGGTACTGGGCTGGGTTTCGGACATGCGAAGTCGCTCTCCATCTGCGAAGTGGTGTCAGCCGAAGAAGCATGCCAGCAAGTGAAGGAATTATGGAGGGAATTGGGATTTCCCCGGGAGCTGTCACGTATTCGTGACCGAGGCCGGCCCGCTTCCGCTGTCGCCGCGTGAACGGTCGCCCACGGCGGCGACCCGTGGACCGAAGGCACGTACAACCATCCGGACGCGGCGTGGGTCCGGCCCCGTGGCCGGCCCGGCCGCCAGCTCGGTGTCGTCCACGTTCGGGCCTCAACTCACCATGAGGGAAGGCTCGCTGATGCCCCTTCGGCACTTCCTGCGCGCGGCGACGGCCCCGCTCGCCCCCGCCTCACCCGGGGTGCTTGCACGGCAGGCCGTGGGAGCACCCCGGGTGAGCACGCGGGGGCGAGGACGACGGCCGGGACCGGTCAGCGCACTTCCTGGATGCGGATCTGGTTGCCGGCGGGGTCGCGGAAGGCGCAGTCGCGCACACCGTACGGCTGCTGGGTCGGCTCCTGGATGACCTCGGTGTCGCCGGCCTGCACCTTCTCGAAGGTGGCGTCCAGGTCCTTGGTGGCGAGGAGGATCCACCCGTAGGTCCCCTTCGCCATCATCTCGGCGACGGTGCGGCGCTCGTCGTCCGTGATGCCCGGGTCGACGGCCGGCGGGGCAAGGAGGATGGAGGTGCCGGGCTGTCCTGCGGGGCCCACGGTGATCCAGCGCATCGCGCCGGATCCGACGTCACTGCGCACCTCGAAGCCGAGGGTGTCGCGGTAGAAGGCGAGAGCGGCTTCCGGGTCGTCCTGCGGGAGGACGCTGGTGTGAATGGTGATGTCCATGCCGTTCACGCTACGGCTGCCCCGGCGGGCGTGCTTCTCGATTCCTGACGGGTCGGGTCACCTGTTTCGCCACGCAGGCGGGCACCCCTTCCTCCCCGGCCGCGGCCTGGCGCCGGTAGGTGCTCGGCGGCATGCCGACCAGTTCGGTGAAGCGCGTGCTGAAGGTGCCGAGCGAGGAGCAGCCGACCTCGAAGCAGACCTCGGTGACACTGAGGTCACCACGCCTCAGCAGGGCCATGGCCCGCTCGATCCGGCGCGTCATCAGGTATCCGTACGGTGATTCCCCGTACGCGAGCCGGAACTGGCGGCTGAGGTGCCCGGCCGACATGTTGACGCCCCGGGCGAGGGCCTCCACGTCCAGCGGCTGCGCGTACTCCCGGTCCATCCGGTCGCGGACCCGGCGCAGCCGTGCCAGGTCACGCAGGTGCTGGGCGTCGGCGGGTCGGTTGGTCACGCGGGCGATCGTGCCACGGGCGACCAAGACACCGCAGGGTATTCGTCCGGGTGTCGCCCGGCCCTGGGACCGGCCGGCCCGGGGTGGGTACGTGTCGCGGCACGCTCGCCCCGGGCGCTGTCGGGCGGGTCTCAGTCCGACGTCTTCTCCCACTCGAATCCGTCCGGGTCGGTGAAGGGCCCGAGGTCACCGCCGAGCGCCATGCGGTGGGAGCCGGTGCCGTCGGGGCCGACCCCGGCGTCCTTGGCCAGGGCGCGACGGCCGTAGAGGGCGAGGGTGACGGGGCCCGAGGTGTCGAACTCGACGTACTTGCGGCCGAAGCTCTTGCCGACCTTCAGGCCCTGACCGACGTAGAAGCGCTTGGTCTCGAGTACGTCCTCGACGCCCAGCAGGAGCACGAAGCGGTCGATCTCCCGGGTGGCGGGACCCTTGTCCTTCTTCGCCGAGCTGGCGATCTTCCAGAGGGTGCCGTCCGGCGACCGCACCACACCGCCGTAGCCCCAGAGCGACTTCGAGGCCGGCTTCACCGTCGTGGCGCCGGCGGCGAGTGCGGAGTCGACGAGGCTGTTCACGGTGGAGGGCTGGGCGACCGTGAGCGACAGGGTGAAGCCGCGGAAGCCGGTCGTCGGAGCCTCGGAGGCCCGTACGCGCAGTTCGGGGCCCAGGCCGAAGGCCTCGGAGTAGAAGCGTTCGGCGGCGGTGGGGTCGTCCACCTCGATGGTGACGTGAGTGAGGGAAGCCATGGAACGACCGTAGGGCGGCGCCGCGGTCGCCGCTTCTCGATTCCTGACCGGTCCGGCCGTCCGGGCGGGAGGCCTCGGGGCCGCCCCCGCCCGGACGGATGTCAGCCGGTGAGGGTGGGGGTGTTGAAGTAGTACCCCTTCTCGAGGTCCTCCAGGAGTCCGAGGCCCTCCGGGCGCCAGTCCAGGAGCTCCGCTGTGAGGGCATGCGAGGCCGCGGAGTCCATGCCGACGAAGCCGGCCGCCCAGCCGAAGTGCTCCGCCGCCGTCTCCGGGGCGACCGAGGCGACCGGGACACCCAGGTGGCGGCCGATGACCTCGGCGATCGAACGAAGGGCGACGCCCTCCTCCGCGGCGCCGTGCAGGACCGACCCTGCAGGCGCGGATTCGACCGCCAGCCGGAAGAGCCGGGCGGCATCGAGGCGGTGGACCGCCGCCCAGCGGTTGTCGCCGTCGCCGATGTAGCCGGAGACGCCCCGGGCCCGGGCGATGGCCACGAGAGTCGCCACGAAGCCGGGATCCCCCTCGCCGTGGCAGGTGGGGGCGAGCCGCACCACGACGGAACGGACACCGCGCGATGCGAGTGCGAGCGCCGCCCCGGAGGTGGCGGCCCGGACCGAGGTGGGGGAGCCGTCGACCTCCGGCATGTCGCGTTCGGTAGCCGCCCGCCCGCGGGTCAGCCCCGCGAGGCCTGACGCGATGACGAGCGGGCGGTCGGTGCCCGCCAGCACGTCACCGAAGGCGTCGACAGCACGCCGGTCGGCCTCGGCGGCGCCACGGAAGTCGCCCGAGAAGGCGATGTCGTGCTTGAAGGCCAGGTGGATCACCCCGTCCGCGGAAGCGGCCGCCTCCCGGAGGACGTCGAGGTCGTCGACCGTGCCCCTGGCCACCTCGGCGCCGGCCTCGGTGAGAGCGGCGGCGGAGGACTCGGACCGGGCGAGGCCCACCACCTGGTGCCCCGCGCCGATGAGTTCGGGTACGACGGCGGAGCCGATCCAGCCGGACGCGCCGGTGACGAAGATGCGCATGGGAAACACTCCCGACTATCGATGTCAGTAACTGACATCAACGGTAACAGCTGATGTCAGGGACTGCCATCACGTAGGATCGTGCCCATGGGCAGATGGGAGCCGAACGCGCGTGGACGCCTGGCCGAGGCGGCGCTCGACCTCTACAGCGAGCGCGGGTTCGAGCAGACCACCGTGGCGGAGATCGCCAGGCGGGCAGGGCTCACCGAGCGGACCTACTTCCGGCACTACGCCGACAAGCGCGAGGTGCTCTTCGGCGGCTCCGAACTGCGCGACCTGCTCGTCGAGGCGGTCGCCGGTGCCCCGGAGGGCATCGCGACCCTCGACCTTCTGTCGCTGGGCCTGGAAGCGATGTCCACGATGTTCGACGACCGGCGGGCGTACGCCCGCAAGCGCCAGTCGGTCATCGTCGCCAACACCGAGCTCCAGGAACGTGAGCTGATCAAGCTCGCCTCGCTGTCGGCCGTGCTCGCCGAGACCCTGCGCGGACGCGGTGTACCGGAGCGGTCCGCGAGCCTGAGCGCCGAAACGGGCATCGCCGTCTTCAAGGTCGGTTTCGAGCGGTGGATCGCGGACGGCGAGGACCGCGCGATGGCCCCGGTGATGCGGGAGGTCCTGGACGAACTCACCGGTCTTGCAGCCCGTGGGGGCGGCTCCCAGGGCATGTCCGGCGCGTCCGGCGCATAGGGCCGATGGCCCGGGGAGGGCCGTCGCGGCGGACAGCCGTTGAGCGCGTCGCCCCGTGCGGCAGCCTTCGGGCGCGGCGCACCGAGGCACGGGGCACGCGCCTTCGGGCGACGCGCTCCGGGCGCGGGAGACGCCTCGGACGTGATGGGTACAGCGCCGGCCGTCGGACGCGAGGCCACAGCCGCGGCCCGACGCGGCATGCGGTGTGCGCGGGCGGTCCCCCGAGCGGCTCCGGACGGCGGTGCCGAGCCGAGGCCCTGGCCCCTCAGCCGCCCCCGAGGGCGAGGCCCCTGCTCACCCTGGCGGCCGAGTGGAGCAGGCTGTCACGGACCTGGCTGGTGCGGTACATACGGTCCGCCCGGAAGGAGACCCCCAGCGAACCCAGCATGTCCCCGCTGCGCACGGGCACCGCGACGCACACCGTGCCCAGGTCGTACTCCTCCCGGTCCATGACCACCGACGCCTGCCGCGAGGACTCCAGCTGCCGCAGCAACTCCTCACGGTGGGTGATCGTGCGGGGTGTGAGATCGGGGAGGTCGTGCCTCGACAGGTAGTCGCCGCGTGCGTCGGAGTCCATCTCACGCAGCACGCACTTGCCGAGGGCCGTGGCATGCCCGGCGTCCTGGAACCCCACCCACAGGTTGACCTTGGGAGTCTGAGGACTGTCGACGATCTCGGCGATCCGGATCTCGCCCTCCTCGTAGAAGGTGAGGTAGGCCGCGGCCGAGACGTCGTTGCGCAGGGCGGCGAGGGCGGGACGGACGCCGCTGACCAGGTCCTCGGCGGAATGGCCGCCCTGCGACCGGTCGCCGAGGACGAAGGTGCCGTCCTCCAGCGCGCGGAGGTAGCCGTCGAGGGCCAGGGACCTCAGCATCTCCAGGGCCACCCGCCGGGGCAGCGCCGCCCGGCGCGCCAGCTGGTCCGGCGGCGCGCCGCCCTCGTGTGCGGCCACGGCCTCCATCAGCCGGAACATCAGCTGCACGGACGGGGTGGACGCGTGGCCCGGTCGGTCACCCATCCCACAAGCTTGGCCCCGCCGCGCGGAGGCGGCAAGGCAGGACCACGCCGCCCGGCGGCCGCGCAGGCTTTACGTGACCGGCCGCCGGGCGCGCCCGCTCAGTCCTCGCCCTCCAGATCGCCCTCGGTCTCCAGGTACACCTGCCGGAGCGCTTCGAGCACATCGGGGTCGGGCTTGGCCCACATCCCGCGGGACTCGGCCTCCAGAAGACGCTCCGCGATGCCGTGGAGGGCCCAGGGGTTCGCCTGCTGGAGGAACTCCCGGTTCGTCTCGTCCAGGACGTACGTCTCGGTGAGCTTGTCGTACATCCAGTCCGCGACCACACCCGTCGTCGCGTCGTAGCCGAAGAGGTAGTCGACGGTCGCCGCCAGCTCGAAGGCGCCCTTGTAGCCGTGGCGGCGCATCGCCTCGATCCACTTCGGGTTGACCACCCGGGCCCGGAAGACCCGGGACGTCTCCTCGACCAGGGTGCGCGTGCGGACCGTCTCGGGGCGGGTCGAGTCGCCGATGTACGCCTCGGGGGCGGTGCCCTTCAGCGCGCGTACGGTCGCGACCATGCCGCCGTGGTACTGGAAGTAGTCGTCCGAGTCCGCGATGTCGTGCTCACGGGTGTCGGTGTTCTTCGCGGCGACCGCGATGCGCTTGTACGCGGTCTCCATCTCCTCCCGGGCCGGACGTCCGTCCAGCTCCCGGCCGTAGGCGTAGCCGCCCCACACCGTGTACACCTCGGCGAGGTCGGCGTCGGTGCGCCAGTCGCGGGAGTCGATCAGCTGGAGCAGCCCCGCGCCGTACGTACCGGGGCGTGAGCCGAAGATCCGGGTGGTGGCGCGCCGCTCGTCACCGTGTTCCGCCAGGTCGGCCCGGGTGTGGGCGCGGACGAAGTTCCGCTCGTCGGGCTCGTCCAGGGAGGCGGCCAGGCGTACGGCGTCGTCGAGGAGGCCGATGGTGTGCGGGAAGGCGTCGCGGAAAAACCCGGAGATGCGCAGCGTGACGTCGATCCGGGGGCGGCCCAGCTCCTCGTACGGGATCGGCTCCAGGCCCGTGACCCGGCGGGAGGCGTCGTCCCAGACGGGGCGGACGCCGAGCAGGGCGAAGGCCTCGGCGATGTCGTCGCCGGCGGTACGCATCGCGCTGGTGCCCCAGAGGGACAGGCCGACGGAGGTGGGCCAGTCGCCGTTGTCGGCGCGGTAGCGCTCCAGGAGCGAGTCGGCGAGGGCCTGGCCGGTCTCCCAGGCGAGGCGGGAGGGCACGGCTTTCGGGTCGACCGAGTAGAAGTTGCGGCCGGTCGGCAGGACGTTGACCAGGCCGCGCAGCGGTGATCCGGAGGGGCCGGCGGGGACGAAGCCGCCGCCGAGCGCGTGGACCACGTGGTCCAGCTCGTCGGTGGTCGCGGCGAGGCGGGGCACGACCTCGCGGGCGGCGAAGGTGAGGATGTCGGCGACGGCCCGCGGGTGGCCGGCGGCGACACCGGCGACGGCGGCCGGGTCCCATCCGGCGTCGTCCATCGCCTGCACGAGGGTGCGGGCCAGTTCCTCGGTCTCGTCGGCGGCGGTGCGGGTGGCGGCGGACTCGTCCAGGCCGAGTGCCTCGCGCAGTCCGGGCAGCGAGGCGGTACCGCCCCAGATCTGGCGGGCGCGCAGCACGGCCAGGACGAGGTTGACGCGGTCCTTGCCCGCCGGGGCGGCGCCGAGCACATGCAGACCGTCGCGGATCTGGACGTCCTTGATCTCACAGAGCCAGCCGTCGAGATGCATGATGAAGTCGTCGAAGCCCTCGTCCTCGGGGCGGTCCTCGATCCCGAGGTCGTGGTCGAGCTTCGCGGCCTGGATGAGGGTCCAGATCTGGGCGCGGACCGCCGGCAGCTTGGCGGGGTCCATCGCGGCGATCTGCGCGTGCTCGTCGAGCAGCTGCTCCAGCCGCGCGATGTCGCCGTAGCTGTCGGCGCGGGCCATCGGCGGTACGAGGTGGTCCACGAGGGTGGCGTGCACCCGGCGCTTGGCCTGGGTGCCCTCGCCCGGGTCGTTGACCAGGAACGGGTAGACCAGCGGCAGGTCGCCGAGCGCGGCGTCGGGGCCGCAGGCCGCGGAGAGACCGGCGTTCTTGCCGGGCAGCCACTCGAGATTGCCGTGCTTGCCGAGGTGGATCATCGCGTCGGCGCCGAAGCCGTTGTCGTCGGCGGAGGCGGCGATCCAGCGGTAGGCGGCCAGGTAGTGGTGCGAGGGCGGCAGATCGGGGTCGTGGTAGATCGCGATCGGGTTCTCGCCGAAGCCGCGCGGCGGCTGGATGAGGATCAGCAGGTTGCCGCGGCGCAGGGCCGCGAGCACGATGTCGCCCTCGGGGTTGCGGGACCGGTCGACGAACATCTCGCCCGGCGGCGGGCCCCAGTGCCGCTCGACGGACTCACGGAGTTCGGCGGGCAGCGTGGCGAACCAGCGGCGGTAGTCCGCGGCGGGGATACGGACGGGGTTGCGGGCCAGCTGCTCCTCGGTGAGCCACTCCTGGTCGTGGCCCCCGGCCTCGATGAGCGCGTAGATCAGCTCGTCGCCGTCGCCGGAGACGAGTCCCGGGATCTCCTCCTCCGGCCCGAAGTCGTACCCCTCCGCCCGCAGCCGGCGCAGCATGGCCACGGCGCTCGCGGGGGTGTCGAGCCCGACGGCGTTGCCGATCCGCGAGTGCTTGGTCGGGTACGCCGACAGGACCAGGGCGATCCGCTTCTCGGCGGCCGGTATGTGCCGGAGCCGTGCGTGCCGTACGGCGATCCCGGCGACCCGGGCCGCGCGCTCGGGGTCCGCGACGTACGCCGGCAGACCGTCCTCGTCGATCTCCTTGAACGAGAACGGCACGGTGATCAGGCGCCCGTCGAACTCGGGGACGGCGATCTGGGTGGCGGCGTCCAGCGGGGAGACACCCTCGTCGTTCTCCTCCCACGCACCGCGCGAGCTCGTCAGGCAGAGCGCCTGGAGCACGGGGACGTCGAGGCCGGTGAGCGCGCCCGCGTCCCAGGACTCGTCGTCGCCTCCCGCCGACGCGGTCGCCGGCTTGGTGCCGCCGGCGGCAAGGACGGTGGTCACCACGGCGTCGGCGGCGCGGAGTTCGTCGATGAGCTCGGGTTCGGGGGTGCGGAGCGAGGCCACGTACAGAGGGAGCGGGCGGGCACCCGCGTCCTCGACCGCCGAACAGAGCGCCTCCACGAAGGCTGTGTTGCCGCTCATGTGGTGGGCCCGGTAGTAGAGCACCGCGACCGTCGGGCCGGTGACGTCCCGGGCGGTCCGCTCCAGCGGGCCCCAGGCGGGCGCGGCGGCGGGCGGCTCGAAGCCGTGGCCGGTGAGCAGCACGGTGTCGGAGAGGAACCGCGCCAGCTGCTCCAGGTTGGCGGGGCCGCCGTGCGCGAGGTAGGCGTGCGCCTCCGCCGCGATACCGATGGGCACGGTCGACGCGGCCATCAGCTGGGCGTCGGGGGCCTGTTCACCGGTCAGTACGACGACGGGCCGCCCGGTCGCCAGCACCTGGTCGAGTCCCTCCTGCCAGGCGCGGACCCCGCCGAGCAGCCGTACGACGACGAGATCCGTGCCCTCCAGGAGCTGCGGGAGGTCGTCCGAGGAGAGCCGGGAAGGGTTGGCGTAGCGGTAGGTGACCGGTCCCTGCGAGGCGCGTGCGCTCAGCAGGTCGGTGTCGGACGTCGACAGGAGCAGGATCATGCGGCGTCAGCCCTCCTCGGGGTGTCCACGCCCCGGGCAGTGTCGGATCGGCTGCTCGGACGGGGCCGAGAGCCTGAGGACGGGAGTTCCTGACTCGCCCGGCCGGTGGGCCGGGCTCACAGTGGCGGGACCGCGCCGGAATCTCACCGGGCTTCCTCCCCTGTCGCCGTGTGGCGACGGCGGGCCGAACGGACCGCCGCTAGGCATAGTAGGCGGCAGGTGGGGGGCCTTGACCAGACGGCCTCGCCCCCGGCCGGCCAGGGTCACGCCGTGCCGCCCGTCACCCCGGGCGGGGAGCGCGGGGTGTCCCGTAGGTCACAGTCCGCGCAGGGGTGGGCCACGGTCACGGTCGGTATGCTCGCCGCCATGTCCGCCTTCCCCCTTCCGTCCCGGTCTCCGGCCGGCGCGCAGCCCCGGAGCAGCGGCGACGCCTGCCCGGGCGCACTGCGGTTGCACCGGGCGGACGACGGTGCGCTGGCGCGAATACGGATACCCGGCGGCATCCTGACGCCGGGTCAGGCGAAGGCTCTGGGGGATGCGGCCGGACGTCTCGGTGACGGTGAGTTGCATCTCACCTCCCGGGGCAATGTGCAGCTGCGCGGACTGGCCCCGGACGCGGGGACGGCTCTGGCCGGGTTGCTGTCCCGTGCGGGGCTGCTGCCGTCCGCACGCCATGAGCGCGTCCGCAACGTGGTGGCCTCCCCGCTCTCGGGTCTCGACGGCCGCGGAACCATGGACGTCGGACCGTGGCTGGACGAGGTGGACCGGCTCCTGTGCGGTAGCGAACGGGCCACCGCCCTTTCCGGGCGCTTCCTCGTCGCGCTCGACGACGGACGCGGGGACGTGGAGACCCTCGGCGCCGATCTCACCCTCATCGGCCACCACGCCGAGGCGCTGCTCCGTGTCGGCGACGGAGAAGCCGTCATCCGCCTCCCCGCGTCCGAGGGCCCCCGTGCCACGCTGACCGCCGTCGAGGCGTTCCTCGACGCGGCGGAAGCCTTCACCTCCGCGAACGAGGCCGTCGCGCGACGGTCCGGCGAGGGATCACGACCCGCGGGCAGCGGCGCGTGGCGGGTGAAGGACCTGCCCGGCCGGATGGCGGACGCCCTTCACGCGGAGGTCGTACGCCGGCTGCGCGAGGAGGGTCTGCCCGTCGCCCCGGCCACCCGCCCACGCCCGTCCGAGGCCTCGGCCCCGGCCGCCGGGCCGGTCGCGGGGACGGACGGCACGATCTCGCTGTCGGTCGGCGTTCCGCTCGGACGGCTGAGCCCGGATCAGTGGGCACTTCTCGCGGACGCCGGCGGACTGCGGCTCACCCCGTGGCGCGGCGCGGTCGTCACCGGACTGGCGACCGGCCGGGCGAAGGCCCTGCTGGGCGAGCTCGCGGAGGCGGGGCTGATCACCGGGCCGGACTCCCCGTGGTCCGGGGTCGGTGCCTGTGTGGGACGGCCCGGCTGTGCGAAGTCGCTGGCCGACGTACGGGCCCAGGCCGGCGCCGCCGCGGGTCGGGCGGGACGGCTCCCGGTGTACTGGTCCGGGTGCGAGCGCCGCTGCGGCCATCCGCGCGGGGAGTGGATCGATGTGGTCGCCCTCCCTGAGGGACACCGGATCTCCCATGTGCGCGGAGACGTCACCGGCCGGCCGGTGACGGTCGGGGACGACCCCGCCGCGCTCGCCGCCGCCGTGGCAGCCGCCCGGGGCACTCTCACCTGAAGACGTAGAAACCCGCCGGCCTGCCTGAGCGGGCTCCAGCAGACGACCGAGAAAGCGACAGCACTGTGCATCAGTACGAGAAGGACGGACCGGCGATCTACCGCCAGTCCTTCGCCACCATCCGCGCGGAGGCGGATCTGGCGGGACTGCCCGCGGACGTGAGCCAGGTGGCCGTCCGCATGATCCACGCCTGCGGCATGGTCGATCTCGTACGTGATCTGGCCTTCTCACCGAACGCGGTCGCCGACGCCCGCGCCGCGCTGCGCTCCGGAGCGCCGATCCTCTGCGACGTGGCGATGGTCGCCAGCGGGGTCACCCGCAAGCGGCTGCCCGCGGACAACGAGGTGATCTGCACCCTCTCCGACCCCTCCGTGCCCGGTCTGGCCGCGGAACTCGGCACCACCCGCAGCGCAGCGGCGCTCGAGCTGTGGCGGGACCGGCTGGAGGGTGCGGTCGTCGCCGTAGGCAACGCGCCCACCGCGCTCTTCCGGCTGCTGGAGATGATCGAGGAGGGCGCCCCGCGTCCCGCCGCCGTCATCGGTGTGCCGGTCGGCTTCATCGGGGCCGCGGAGTCCAAGGAAGCCCTGGCCGCCCACGCGTCCGGTCTCGAGCACCTCGTCGTACGGGGCCGTCGCGGGGGCAGCGCCATCGCCGCGGCCGCCCTCAACGCGATCGCCAGCGAGGAGGAGTGACCGTGCCCGAGCAGCAGCACACCACGGGCGGGGCCGGCCGGCTGTACGGCGTCGGCCTCGGCCCGGGCGATCCCGCGCTGATGACCGTGCGGGCCGTGGAGGTCATCGGTGAGGCGGATGTCGTCGCCTACCACTCCGCACGGCACGGACGCTCCATCGCCCGCTCGATCGCGGAGCGGTACATCCGCCCCGACCACATCGAGGAGGCGCTGGTCTACCCCGTCACGACGGAGACCACCGACCATCCCGGCGGCTACCGGGGGGCGCTGGACGAGTTCTACGCGGAGGCGGCCGCCCGGCTGGCCGCTCACCTCGACGCGGGGCGCACCGTCGCCGTGCTCGCCGAGGGCGACCCGCTCTTCTACGGCTCCTACCAGCACATGCACAAGAGGCTCGCCGACCGGTACGCCACCGAGGTCGTCCCGGGTGTCACCTCGGTCAGCGCCGCCGCCGCCCGCCTCGGCACCCCGCTGGTCGAGGCCGAGGAGGTGCTGACGATCCTGCCCGGCACGCTGCCGGAGGAGGAGCTGACGGCACGTCTGGCGGCCACCGACTCCGCCGTGGTGATGAAGCTGGGCCGGACCTTCCCCGCGGTACGCCGGGCGTTCGAGGCGTCAGGCCGGCTTCCCGAGGCGCGGTACGTCGAACGCGCCACCATGGCGGGTGAGCGGACCGGCGAACTCGCGGACACCGACCCGGAGTCCGTGCCGTACTTCGCGGTCGCCGTGCTGCCCAGCCGGATCGACGTACCCCGCCCGGAGCCGGTGCCCGGCCGGGGTGAGGTCGTCGTCGTCGGCACCGGTCCCGCCGGACCGCTCTGGCTGACGCCCGAGACACGCGGCGCCCTGGCCGCCGCCGACGACGTGGTCGGCTACACCACCTACCTGGACCGCGTGCCGGTGCGGCCGGGGCAGCGGCGCCACGGCTCCGACAACAAGGTGGAGTCGGAGCGCGCGGAGTTCGCCCTGGACCTCGCCCGCCGTGGTCACCGGGTGGCGGTGGTCTCCGGGGGCGACCCCGGGATCTTCGCGATGGCGACCGCGGTCCTGGAGGTGGCCTCCCAGGAGGCGTACACCGACATCCCGGTGCGGGTGCTTCCCGGAGTGACCGCGGCCAACGCCGCCGCCGCCCGAGCCGGTGCGCCGCTCGGGCACGACTACGCCACCATCTCTCTCTCCGACCGGCTCAAGCCGTGGGAGGTCATCGCCGAGCGGCTGCGCGCCGCGGCCTCGGCAGACCTGGTGCTCGCCCTGTACAACCCCGGTTCCCGTAGCCGGACATGGCAGGTCGGCAAGGCCCGTGACCTGCTGCTGGAACACCGCTCGCCGGACACCCCCGTGGTGCTCGGCCGCGATGTCGGCGGGCCGACGGAGAGCGTACGGACGGTACGCCTGGCCGACCTGGATCCGATGGAGGTGGACATGCGGACGGTCCTCGTCGTCGGCTCCTCGCAGACCCGTTGGGTGACCCGGCGCGACGGGCGGCAGATCGTCTGGACACCGCGCCGCTACCCGGAGGCCTGACCCGCGGGGCCTCTCACGGGAGGGCGGGCACCAGCTCCCGCAGCAGGGCGAGGGCCTCCCTCGGTGTCCCGGCCACCGGCACGCCCGGAGGAACCGGCGGCCGTCGGACCACGACCACCGGGATGCCGGCCTCACGGGCGGCGGTGAGCTTGGGCGCGGTCGCCTCGCCACCGCTGTCCTTGGTGACGAGGACGTCGATCCGGTGGCGACGGATCAGCTCCCGCTCGCCCTCCAGGCGGAACGGCCCCCGGTCCAGCAGGACCTCCATGCGGGGCGGGTACGGGGGCTCGGGTGCGTCCACCGAGCGCATCAGGAACCACGTCCGGTCCAGTGGGGCGAACGCGGCCAGCCCCATGCGTCCCGTGGTGAGGAAGACCCGCGTGCCCAGCCCCGGCAGCAGCTCCGCGGCGCCCGCGAGGGAGTCCGTCAGGTGCCACCGGTCGCCCTCGACGGAAACCCAGCCCGGCCTCCGGAGGGCGAGCAGGGGAACATGGACGGCACGGGCCGCGGCGGCCGCGTTGAAACTGATCGTTCCGGCGAAGGGATGGGTGGCGTCGATGACCGCGTCCACACGGTGGGCACGCAGCCATTCGGCCATGCCCTCGGGGCCGCCGAAGCCACCGACGCGTACCTCACCGGGCGGAAGGGCCGGGCGGGAGACACGGCCGGCCAGTGAGCTGGTGACCCTGACCCCCTCGGTGGACACCAGGGACTCCGCCAGCCGACGGGCCTCCGTCGTGCCGCCGAGGACGAGTATGTGCAAGGGCATCGGACCGGTCCATCCATGAGCAGTGAGGCGCGGGGCGGGCGCGCCGCCCAACTCAAGCACACCGGTCTGCGGCCGGGATGGACGACCGGAGCCTGCGCGACAGCGGCGACCACGGCCGCCTACACGGCGCTGCTGACCGGCGAGTTCCCCGATCCCGTGACGATCACCCTGCCCAAGGGCCAGACCCCGGCCTTCGCCCTCTCGGTGGAGGAGCTCGCCGACGGGCGGGCCACGGCGGGCGTGGTCAAGGACGCGGGCGACGACCCGGACGTCACCCACGGCGCACTGGTACGGTCCACCGTCCGCCTTCTGCCGGAGGGCTCCGGTGTGGTGTTCCGCGCCGGCCCGGGCGTGGGCACTGCGACGCTGCCGGGACTGCCGCTGGAAGTCGGGGAGCCGGCCATCAACCCCGTCCCGCGGCAGATGATGCGGGACCACATCGCCCGGGTGGCTGCGGAGCACGGTGGCACCGGCGATGCCGAGGTGACCGTCTCCGTCGACGACGGCGAGGAGATCGCACGTTTCACGTGGAACATTCGCCTGGGCATCCTCGGCGGGATCTCCATCCTGGGCACCACCGGCATCGTGGTCCCGTACTCCTGCTCGGCGTGGATCGACTCCATCCGCCGGGGCGTGGACGTGGCCCGCGCGGCCGGCCACCGGCATGTCGCCGGGTGCACGGGCTCGACCTCGGAGAAGACGGTGGTGGCCGAGTACGGGCTGCCGGAGATCGCCCTGCTGGACATGGGCGACTTCGCGGGCGCCGTACTGAAGTACGTACGGCGGCATCCGGTGGAACGGCTGACCATCTGCGGCGGCTTCGCCAAGCTGTCCAAGCTCGCCGCCGGCCATCTCGACCTGCACTCCGGCCGCTCCCAGGTGGACAAGGTGTTCCTGGCACGGCTGGCGCGGGAGGGCGGTGCGGACGAGGCTCTCGCAGCCGAGATCGAGTCCGCCAACACCGGCCTCGCCGCACTGCAGTTGTGCACCGCCGCCGGCGTCCCGCTGGGTGACCTGGTCGCGGTGACCGCCAGGGACCAGGCCCTGTCGGTGCTGCGGGGGGCGCCGGTGGCCGTGGACGTGGTCTGCATCGACCGGGCGGGAGCCGTGGTGGGGCGCAGCGAGGTGCGCTGACCGGGCGGGCGGGCGTACGCCGCGCCGCTCGCCCGGCGTTCAGCAGGTGTGGCGGTCGCGATCCGGGGAGTAGAGGTGGCTGTCGCGGAACTGCTCCGCGCCCAGCGTCCGGCCGACCATGATCACCGCGGTCCGGATCACCCCCGCCTCCTTGACCTGCCCCGCGATGGAGTCCAGCGTGCCGCGGAGGATGATCTCGTCCGGCCGCGAGGCCATGGCCACCACGGCGGCGGGGCAGTCCGCCCCGTAGTGCGGGAGCAGCTCGTCCACCACCCGGTCCACGTAGCGCGCCGCCAGATGCAGCACGATCAGCGCCCCGCTGCGGCCGAGCGTGGCGAGGTCCTCGCCCTCGGGCATCGCCGTGGCCCGCTGGGCGATCCGGGTGAGGATCACGGTCTGACCGACCGTGGGCACCGTCAGCTCCCGGTTGAGCGCGGCCGCCGCCGCGGCGAAGGCCGGAACCCCCGGCACCACCTGGTACGGCACACCGGCCTCGTCGAGCCGCTTCATCTGCTCGTTGACCGCGCTGAACACCGACGGGTCGCCCGAGTGCAGCCGGGCCACGTCGTGGCCCTCCTCGTGGGCGCGCACCAGCTCGACGGTGATCCGGTCGATGTCGAGCTGTGCCGTGTCGACGAGCCTCGCGTCCGGGGGGCATTCGGCGAGGAGTTCGCGCGGCACCAGGCTGCCCGCGTACAGGCAGACCCGGCTCGCGGCGAGGATGCGCGCGCCGCGCACCGTGATGAGGTCGGCGGCGCCCGGGCCCGCGCCGATGAAGTACACCGTCATCTGTCGTCTCCTGGAGCGTGCGAGAGGTCTGTGGCGTTCGAGGTTTCCGGGGCACCCGGGGTTTCCAGGGCGTCCGAGGCCTGCGAGAGCTCCGGTCCGTCCGGGGTTCCGGAGGCGTCCGTGGATTCGGCCGCGCCGGCCCGCCGCACATCCGGCTCCGGCTCCCGATCCGGCTTCCGTACGGACCACTGGGTGACCGGCATGGCCTGGCGCCAGCCGGTGAATCCCCCGACGGGCACCGCGTGCGCCACCGCGAGGCGCACCAGGTCGCCGCCGAGCCTGCGGTGCCAGGCGCCGAGCAGCGCCTCCGACTCCAGCGTCACCGTGTTGGCGACCAGCCGGCCGCCCGGGCGCAGCGCGTCCCAGCAGGCTTCGAGCAGTCCGGGTGCCGTCAGCCCTCCGCCGATGAACACGGCGTCGGGCACCGGGAGCCCGGCCAGGGCGTCCGGTGCGCGTCCCGTGACCACGCGCAGCCCCGGCACACCGAGCCGGTCGGCGTTGCGGACGATGCGCTCCGCGCGTACGGGGTCGCGTTCGACGGTCACCGCCCGGCAGGACGGATGGGTGCGCATCCACTCCGCGGCGATCGATCCGGAGCCGCCGCCGACGTCCCACAGGAGCTCCCCCGGAGCGGGGGCCAGCACACCGAGCGTGGCCGCCCGCACATGCCGCTTGGTCAGCTGCCCGTCGCTCTCGTACGCCTCGTCGGGGAGCCCCGGTACGGCTCCCAGGCGCAGGGTTCCGGGGGCGGTCCGGCAGTCGACGGCGATGACGTTCAGCGGGTCCCCCGGCGGGTGCGTCCAGGTGTCCGCGGTGCCGTCCAGGCACTCCTCGGCCGTCCCGCCGAGCTGTTCGAGCACCCGTACGCGGCTCGGCCCGAAACCGCGGTCCCGCAGCAGGGACGCCACGGTGGCGGGCGTCGAGGCGTCCGCCGAGAGGACCAGCACCCGGCGCCCCTCGTGCAGCGCCGCCGCGAGCCGTGCCGTGGGGCGGCCGACGAGGGTGACGACCTCGGTGTCCTCCACCGGCCAGCCGAGCCGGGCGCAGGCGTACGACACCGAGGACGGGTGCGGCAGTACCCGGAGGGAGCCCGCGCCCAGTTCCTCGGTCAGCGCCCGGCCGATGCCGTAGAACATGGGGTCCCCGCTGGCCAGCACGGCGGTCCGGCTCCCGGAGAGCCCGGCCAGCAGCCCGCGTACGGCGGGCCGCAGGGGCGAGGGCCAGGAGACCCGCCGCCCCGCGCACTCCGGCGGGAGCAGCGCCAGCTGGCGCTCACCGCCGACGATCGCCTCGGCGTCCCGGAGCGCGGCGCGCGCGGTCTCCGGCAGCCCGGCCCAGCCGTCCGCGCCGATTCCCACGACGGTCACGGCGGACGGGGGCCCGGGGACGGCGGGCGGGAGTGGTGCGGGGGACACGGCCGGTACCTCGGGTTCGGTGGGGACGACGCAGCCGAACTCTACGGGGGACCGCGCGGGACCCGCGCGGCGGAGTGATTCCGGGAAAACCCCCCGCGTGGTGTCGAGAACGGCCCGCCCGCTCCGACGTCCCCTGTGAGAGCCGCCCACAAGGGGCGGCGACCGAAAGAGACCGAGGAGTACCTCATGAAGTACCTCGTGATGGTTCTGGGCTCGCAGGCCGACTACGAGGCCATGAGCGGCAACCCGTCGGAGGGAAGCCCGGCCTGGGGCGAGAAGGACATGCGGGAGATGTTCGCCTTCATGGAGGGCGTCAACAACGATCTGGCGGAATCCGGCGAGATGGTCGAGGCCCACGGCCTGGGCGAACCCGCCCGGACCCGCGCGGTCCTGCCCGGACCGGACGGGCGTCCGGTCGTCACCGACGGCCCCTACGGAGAGACGAAGGAGCAGCTCGCCGGGTACTGGGTGCTCGACTGCGAGAGCCTGGAGAGGGTCACCGAGATCGCCGCACGCATCGGACTGTGCCCGCAGCCCGAGGGTGCGCCCGTCTACCCGGTGGTGATCCGCCCGATCATGGACGACTCCTGCTGAGCCATGGCTGAGGAGCGAGGGTGAACCCTGGACCTGCGGAGGTCGAGGACCTGCTGCGCCGACACGCGCCGCAGGTCCTCGGCGCGCTCGTACGCCGCTACGGTCACTTCGACGCGGCCGAGGACGCCGTGCAGGAGGCCCTGCTCGCGGCGTACCGGCAGTGGCCGGAGACCGGCCGGCCCGGCAACCCGCGCGGCTGGCTGATCAGGACCGCCTCCAGGCGGCTGACCGACCAGTTGCGGCAGGACTCGGCGCGGCGGCGGCGCGAGGAGAGGGCGGCGGCACTCACCCCGCGCGACGCCTTCACCTCCCCGCCCCCGGGGGAGAGCCGGGCCCCGGCCGCCGACGACACCCTCACCCTGCTGTTCCTCTGCTGCCACCCCCTGCTGTCCCCCGCCGCCCAGATCGCGCTGACCCTGCGCGCGGTCGGCGGCCTGACCACGGCCGAGATCGCGCGAGCCCATCTGGTGCCCGAGGCGACCATGGCGCAGCGGATCAGCCGGGCCAAGCACAAGGTGCGGGGTGAGCCGTTCCGTCAGCCGGGACCGGCCGACCGCGAGCAGCGGCTCGCCGTGGTGCTCCAGGTGCTCTACCTGATCTTCAACGAGGGCTACACCGCGACCTCCGGCAGCGATCTGCACCGCGCCGACCTGGCCCGGGAGGCGATCCGCCTGACCCGGGCCGTACGCGCGCTGCTGCCCCGGGACGGGCGGGTGACCGGACTGCTGGCCCTGATGGTCCTCACCGAGGCCCGAAGTGCCGCTCGGAGCGGGCCGCACGGCGAGCTGGTCCCGCTCGACGAGCAGGACCGCACCCTCTGGGACCGGGCGGCAGTCGAGGAGGGCACCGGCCTGGTCGAGGAGGCGCTGTCGCAGGGGCCTGCGGGGGCCTACCAGCTCCAGGCGGCCATCGCGGCCCTGCACGACGAGGCCGGCCGGGCCGAGGACACCGACTGGCCGCAGATCCTGGCCCTGTACGACATCCTCGTCCGACGCGCCGCCGATCCGATGGCGGAGCTGGGCAGGGCCGTGGCCCTGGCGATGGTGCGGGGTCCCCGGGCCGGGCTCTCGGCGGTCGCCGCCCTGGAGGACCGCCTCGCGGACCACCACCGGCTCGACGCCGTCCGGGCCCATCTGCTGGAGAGGGCCGGCGACCTGGACGGGGCGCGGGCGGCCTACGGCCGGGCTGCCGGCCGGACGCTCAGCACTCCGGAGGCCCGCTATCTGCGGATGCGGGCCGCCCGGCTGGGCGGGCACGCGAGCGAGGAGGCGGTGCACGAGGGGGCCGAGGACGGCCGCACCGAGTAGCCGATCGCGTGCACCCTCGCGATCATCGAATACATGACCAAGAGCGACGACGGTAAGGCCCGCACCGTGTGCATCGCCCAGGACCCCGACGCGGACGCGCTGCTGGCGAGCAGCCCGCTGGCCGCGCTCGTCGGCATGCTGCTCGACCAGCAGGTCCCGATGGAGTGGGCGTTCACCGGCCCGCTCACGCTGGCCCGGCGCATGGGATCGGACGATCTGGACGCCGGTGCCATCGCGGCGTACGACCCGGAGGCGTTCACCGGACTGTTCACCGAGAAACCCGCCCTCCACCGGTATCCCGGCTCCATGGCAAAACGGGTGCACCAGCTGTGCCAGTTCCTGGTGGCGGAGTACGACGGCCGGGCCGAGGCCGTCTGGGCGGACGCCACCACCGGGGCCGAGCTGCTGAATCGCCTCAAGGCGCTGCCCGGTTTCGGCACCCAGAAGGCGCAGATCTTCCTGGCCCTCCTGGGCAAGCAGTTCGGCGTACGGCCGAAGGGCTGGCGGGAGGCCGCCGGGGCGTACGGCGAGGAGGGC
The DNA here is from genome assembly GCF_043199535.1 of Streptomyces sp. NPDC048590. Lineage (NCBI taxonomy): Bacteria > Bacillati > Actinomycetota > Actinomycetes > Kitasatosporales > Streptomycetaceae > Streptomyces > Streptomyces sp. NPDC048590. The sequence continues at coordinate 53,108 of NZ_JBICWC010000018.1, forward strand.
TCGCACCGGTCGGTGGCCGACATCACCGGACCCGAGTCGCTCGCCGAGGTGCGGGCCTTCAAGCAGCGGGCGAAGGCCGCGGCCAGGGCCGCGAGCCGCTCCACCTGACCGCGGACGGCCGTCGGCGCCGTCCGCCCGCCCCGCGGACGGGAGCGGGACTTCGCGGACATGGCGGCAGACGGGCGCGGCCGGGACGCCGGACCGGGCACCCGTCCGAATCCGGCCATCCGGCGGGACGGGAGCGGCCGTCCCCGTTCACAGACACCGGCCGGATCGCTAGCTTTCCCCACCCATCGGCACCCCTCCCCCGGAAGGACTCCTGTGCACGCGACCCGTCGCAGATCCCTGGCCGTCGTGGCCGCCACCGCCCTGACCGCGCCCCTTCTCCTCGGAGCCTCCCCCGACCGCGGCCACCCGCCGCACGACCCCGCCAAGGAGGCCGCGAAGCTCGCGCGGCACCTGGTCAGGGACGCGTCCGCGAAGGACGCCTACCGGCACCTGGAGCGGTTCCAGGCCATAGCCGACGCGTCGGACGGCCATCGGGCGGCCGGATCGGCCGGTCACGACGCCTCCGCCGCCTACGTCCACCGGCTGCTGCGGAAGGCCGGCTACCGGGTCGGCTACCAGTCGTTCGAGTTCGTCTACACCGAAACGCTCGCCGAGAAGCTGGCCGTGGTCTCCCCCACCCCGCGTGAGGTCTCGATCCGGGCGATGACCTACACCCCCTCCACCGCGGAGGGCGGCATCACGGCCGCCCTGACCGCCGTCCCCACCGACGACACGACGGGGTGCGAGGCCGCCGACTACGCCTCGCAGACCTACACCGGCCGGATCGCGCTGATCAAGCGGGGCGGCTGCTCCTTCGCGGAGAAGCAGGCCGCCGCCGCCACGGCCGGCGCAGCGGGCGCGGTGATCTACAACAACACCGAAGGGGCGCTCTCCGGCACCCTCGGGGATGTCGCCGCCGGCAAGATCCCCACCGGCGGGCTCACCCGGGCGGAGGGCGAGAAGCTGGTCGCGGACCTGGCCGGGGGCGAGGTGAAGGTCTCCTTCGAGATCCGCGAGCTCCAGGAGGAACGCACGACCCGCAACGTCGTCGCCGAGACGCCCGGCGGGAACCCCGCGAAGACCGTCATGCTCGGCGCACACCTCGACTCGGTCACCGACGGCCCCGGCATCAACGACAACGCCTCCGGATCCGCCGGACTCCTCGAAGTCGCCCTGGAACTCGCCGAGTCCCACCGGCCGATCGCCAACAAGGTGCGCTTCGCCTGGTGGTCGGCGGAGGAGAACGGGCTGCTGGGCTCGGAGGCGTACGTCGCGAAGCTCTCCGAGGCGCAGCGCGAGAAGATCGCGCTCTACCTCAACTTCGACATGATCGCCTCCCCGAACGGCGCGCAGTTCGTCTTCGACGGTGACGACTCCGACGGCGTCGGCGAGGGCCCCGGCCCCGAGGGATCGGCCCAACTCGAGCGGGACATCAACGCGTTCCTGGACAGCAGGGACCAGCCGCACACCGGCACAGACTTCACCGGCCGCTCCGACTACGGCCCGTTCATCGAGGTCGGCATCCCCTCCGGCGGTACGGACACGGGCGCCGAGGGGATCAAGACGGCCGAGCAGGCAAAGACGTACGGCGGAGAGGCGGGGGTCGCGTACGACCCCTGCTACCACGCGGCCTGCGACGACCTGGACAACCTCGGCATGAAGCTCTTCGACACCAACATCGACGTGATCGCCCACGCCGTGGGCACCTACGCCCAGGATCTGGGCTCCCTGACCCGTCCCGTCCCCGCCGAGTCGTCCACGGACGAGCAGCGCGGCGGCGGAGGGCTGCGCGAGGGACACGCACACGGCCTCACCGCCTGACGCGCCGGCACTCCGCGGGCCGCACCCGGGCCTCGCGGAGTGCCGCTCACCGGTGCGTCACTCCGGTGTCACCGTGCGTCCACCGGTGCACCCCTCACACACATGCGTCCCGGCACCGCCGAGCGCGCGGAAGTTCATCCCGTTTGATGGCCTTTCGTCCGCCATCCCGGTCCCCTTCCCCGGCTGCGCCGGGAGGCCCTTGCCCGGTAGGCTTTCCGTGTGATCTTCAAGCGCATCGGAAATGGGCGGCCTTATCCCGACCACGGCCGGGAAAGCACCCGACAGTGGGCGGATGTCGCGCCGCGTCCGGTCCGCCTGGACCAGCTGGTGACCACGAAGGGCCAGCTGGACCTCGAGACCCTGCTCGCCGAGGACTCCACCTTCTACGGCGACCTCTTCGCCCACGTCGTGAAGTGGCAGGGCGACCTCTACCTCGAGGACGGACTGCACCGCGCCGTGCGCGCCGCCCTGCAGCAGCGCCAGGTGCTGCACGCACGCGTGCTCGAACTGGGCTGAACGCCCGAACCGGGCCGAATCCGCCACTCCCACCCGTGGAGCATTTCGGGCCTTTCGGGTGCTTTTATGCACGGACGGGCGTCATAGGTTGATCGTTTAGTAGGCATCATCACCAGGTCGCACTACGCTTCGCCCATGAGCATGCTGACCCCTCCCGGCATGGGCGGAAAGTACCGCATCACGGGCAACACCTACCCCCGCATGCGTCGCCCCCGCCACCGCCGCAAGCTGATCCTCTCGGCGTCCGCCGCCGTGGTCGCCCTCGGCGTGGCCGGTTGGGGCACGCTCCAGCTCATCGACGTCTTCACCGGCGGCGACAAGCAGGCCAACGCGGCGGCGCACCCGAAGAACTGCCCCTCCCCGAAGGCCTCGGCGCCCGCGAAGGTGCTCCCGAAGCCCGCCGCCATCAAGGTCAACATCTACAACGCGACGCCCCGCAGCGGGCTGGCCAAGGCCGCCGCCGCCGAGCTCAAGAAGCGCGGCTTCACCATCGGCAAGGTGGACAACGCCCCGGCCGCCTACGACAAGAAGGTGCCCGGCACGGGCATGCTGCTCGGCGGCACGACCGCGATGAACGGGTCCTTCCCCGTGCTCGCGACCCAGCTCCCGGGTGCCGCGACGAAGACCGACACCCGGAGCACGGCCGACGTGGACCTGATCATCGGTACGAAGTTCAAGGCGTTCTCCACGCCCACGGCCGCCGCCTCGGCGCTCACCGCGCTGACGAAGCCCGCCCCCGCACCCTCCGGCTGCTGAGCCCGCCGGGCAAACGCTCCGGGCACCGGCCACGGCAGCCCGTCCGCCCGACGACCCCGGGCGGACGGCAGGCGCGGATCAGTCGACGGTGCCGTACATCCGGTCGCCGGCGTCGCCGAGGCCGGGCACGATGTAGCCGTTCTCGTTGAGCCGCTCGTCGACCGAGGCCGTGACCACGGTCACGGGCGTACCGGCCAGCTCACGCTCCATCACCTCGACGCCCTCGGGCGCCGCCAGCAGCACGACCGCGGTGACGTCGTCCGCACCGCGCTTGATCAGCTCCTGGATCGCGGCGACGAGTGTGCCGCCGGTCGCCAGCATCGGGTCCAGGACGTAGACCTGACGGCCCGAGAGGTCCTCGGGCATCCGGGTCGCGTACGTCTCCGCCTGGAGCGTCTCCTCGTTGCGGATCATGCCCAGGAACCCGACCTCGGCCGTCGGCAGCAGCCGCACCATGCCGTCCAGCATGCCGAGGCCGGCGCGCAGGATCGGGACCACGAGCGGACGCGGGTGCGAGAGCTTCACACCGGTCGTGGGGGTCACCGGGGTCTCGATGTCGACCTGCTCGGTACGCACGTCGCGGGTGGCCTCGTACGCGAGGAGGGTGACCAGTTCGTCGGCGAGCCGCCGGAAGGTCGGGGAGTCGGTGCGCTTGTCGCGCAGCGTGGTCAGCTTGTGCGCCACCAACGGGTGGTCGACGACGTGAATCCGCATGCCGTCAACAGTAGCCGGGCCCCGGAGCGGCTTCCCGCCGGTGCGCACTGGCATCAAGCACCTGTTCGGGGGGAAGGTGGGGACATACGGACCCGGGCTTGGGGTGGTGTGTCGATTGCGCGACGGGGAGCAGCGGGATCAGCGGCCGGCCGTGCGCGACGCGCGCGACCTGTCCGACGTACAGGAGAGCGCGCCGGACGCGCAGGAGAGTGACGCGGCCCGGCGGAGGCGCAGGGCGCAGTTCCTCCGCGAGCTCCACGAGGCGAAGCAGTTGCGTGACCGGGTCCAGCCCCGCCGGGCCCGCGCCGCCCGTATGCGCCAACAGATGCGGATGCGTACGTTCCGCTGGTGAGACCGCCCGGAACCACCCCCGGGGCCGTGCCCGCGAAGCGGTGGCGAACGCCGTCAGCCGGAACAAGTTCCTGGAACTGATGGCCGACGCAACGGTCGAAGAGGTCTCGCATCGCGCTTGTTTCTGCCACGATGCCGATTGGGCGGGGCCCAGAGCGGCCGGATCACCGGCCGCCCTCCCGTCGGACCGATTCACCTATGACCAGTGGGAGAGTCACGGTGTACTTCGCCGCACTGCTCGCGCGCACCGAAGACGGGTGGGAAGCGAGCGACACGGAGCTCGACGATGTGGAGACCCTGTCCGACCTGACGGATCTGGCCCGTGAGGCCTCGGTGGACGAGGACACGGTCATCGTCTACATCGAGCAGGAGGACGCCTGGTTCGGCGTCGTCCGGGTGGACGGTGAGGAGGACCCCCGTATCTACATCTCGGACGCGTCCGCCGCCGCCCGCTCCTCGTACGGGGAGATCCTGCTCACCGATGAACTGCTCGGCCGCGAACCGGGGGCCGAGGACGAGATCGCCGCACTCGAGGAGCTCGTCGACCTCGACGGTACGGAGGACGGCGAACCCGACGCAGCCCAGGACAGCGCCGACGGACCGGCCGACGGACCTGTCACCGAATCCGACCTGGATGACGACCCCGACGCCGTACCGGCGGGGCCGCTCGGCGACCTCGGGGTGCTGGCCGACCTCGGGCTGTCCGAGAAGGATCTGCTGACCCTGCGAACCGACGCTCTGATGGAGATCGCGGACGCGCTGGGAGCGAGCGAGGTCCTGGAAGCCGTCCGTTAGGGTCCGCGGGTGACCGCTCCACCACCCACCCCCTCATCACAGCCTCCCGCCGATCCCGTACGGGACCCGTGGCAGGCACCCATGCGCCAGGCCTTGGAAGAGGCCGCGCAGGCGGCGTCGTCCGGCGATGTGCCGGTCGGCGCCGTTCTCCTGGGGCCGGACGGCGCCCTGCTGGCCACCGGCCACAACGAGCGCGAGGCCTCCGGTGACCCCACCGCGCACGCCGAGGTCCTCGCCCTGCGGCGGGCCTCCGCCGTGCTCGGCTCCTGGCGTCTGACCGGCTGCACCCTCGTGGTCACGCTGGAGCCCTGCACCATGTGCGCGGGCGCACTCGTGCAGTCCCGTGTCGGCCGGGTGGTCTACGGCGCCCGGGACGAGAAGGCCGGCGCCGTCGGCTCGCTCTGGGACGTCGTACGCGACCGCAGGCTCAACCACCGCCCCGAGGTGATCCACGGCGTCCTCCAGGACGCCTGCGCGCAGCAGCTGACGGCGTTCTTCCGGGGGCGCTGAGGCCGTCCCGGTGCCCGCCCGGCGGGCTTCCGGGTAAACGGATTTCGGACCAGGGCCCGGCATGGTCTAAGCTCTCTCTCGGTAGCGTGTCCGAGCGGCCGAAGGAGCTCGCCTCGAAAGCGAGTGTGGCGTAACCCGTCACCGTGGGTTCAAATCCCACCGCTACCGCTGGTCAGTGAAGGGACCGGCCCCGTCAGGGGTCGGTCCCTTCACTGCGTTCCGTCTCGGTTTCCGTCTCAGCCGGCCCTGAGGGTCCTGACGCCCTCGGGCTCGAAGTCGTAGACGCTCTGGTTGACGCGAAGCCCGTCGACGGCTCCGATCCACATGTGGTCGCGGCCCTTGCCAACAGCCGCGGTGAGGACCGTCGCCCCGGCACCGCCGTCGTCCAGGGCGTCCTTGATCTCGTCGAAGGTGCACTCGGCGGCCTGACCGCACGCGGGGACCTCGTTGCCGCTGAGGAACCAGTGGCCGGTGCTCGTGGCATCGATGAAGCCGCTCCAGCGGTTGGTCACCGGGGAGGCGTCCGGCACCCACACCATGGTGGAGTAGTTGTCATTCGGAAGGGCGCTCAGGTTCGGATCGATCTCGAACCTGATGTTCGGCATGTTCTCGGCGCCCCCGTAGGCGACGTTCTCCCCGGTCTGGAAGACATGGAACCCGAGCCGCCGGAGACCCCTGACCGGGTCGCCGTAGAAGTCGACCTCGTTGCCGAAGTCGACCTTCTCGGACGCGGGGGTCAGCGAGGTCGAGGCGTCAGCCACCTCGATGCCGAGGCTGCCCCGCCCGTAGGGCGGCCGGGCCGCCGGGCCGGTCACGCCGAAGGATCCGTACGGGCCGTTCCTCAGGTCCGCGACGGGGGACCCGATCGTGTTGCGGGCGATCACGCCCCAGTGGTCCGAGCGGCGCGCGTGGTCGCCGCCGTCCCCGGCGGCGGACGCCGGTCCGGAGAGCGTCGAAGCGACGACCGCGGCCAGTGCGGCAGCGACGAGGGCCGTCCCCCGGGTTATGCCGAAGCGAGTGCTCACACCCAGTCCTTCCAAGTAGTCGGACGCGCCCGGACATTCCGGCACCCGACCGTGCGGGCACACCACCGCATATGACTACGGGTGATGACGCATTCACCATATGTAGGCATAACCGGCCATATCGCAACGGAAGGCCCCTCGGTCGCCCCGCGCCCACGGCAGGCGCCGCCCTCACCACGCGGACCGCGGGGCGCGGTGCGGCCGGACCGCTCGACCGGCGCGCGCACCTCCGCGAGCCATGGGGGTGACGAGCGGCCCGGGGTTACGGAGCGGGAGGGCTGCGCGCCCCGGACGGACAGCGAGCCGCGAAATGTAATTTTGCAGGATGTGCATTTTTGCTTACCATGCACGATGTGACGAAGACGACGCCCTCCACGCCCGGCCTGCGGGAGCGCAAGAAGCGGGCCACCCGCCGGGCCATCGCCGAGGCGGCCGTGCGGCTGGCGGCCGAGCACGGCGTCGAGAACGTCACCGTCGAGGCCATCAGCGAGGCCGCCGGGGTCTCGCCCAGGACCTTCTTCAACTACTTCCCCAGCCATGACGACGCCTTCGTCCTGGTCGACGAGGAGGTGGGCGAGCGGGTCAGGCAGTCCGTACGCACCGCCGCCGCCGGCCAGGCGCCGCTGGAGGTCGTACGGGACGCACTCGCCACCGAGCTCGACGGATTCGAGAGCCGGCAGGAGCTGTGGACCCTTCAGGCCAAGGTGTTCCAGCGCTCGCCCCACCTCATCCACCGCAGCCTCAAGGCGCAGATCTCGGACGAGCGCGCCCTCGCCGTCGCGATCACCGACTGGCTGGAGGCCACCCGCCCGGACGACGGCGGAGCGGGCGCCCCAGGTCTCTTCCCGCGCCTCCTCGCCGCCGTCGCCCAGACCGCCACGCGGGTCGCGCTGGAGAGCTGGTGCGAGCGCCCCGAGGAGACCGCACTGGCCGAGGCCTTCGAGGAGGTCTTCGCCCGGCTGGCGCAGGGCCTGCCCCGACCCGTCGAGTAGCCCGGCCCGCGGCCGGGCTACTCGCCCACCCCACAGACCCGTTCTGCTCCAGTACCGAAGAAGGACACCGTGACCACAGACGTGGCGCCCGAGCAGGCGCCCACCTCCATGACCAATCGTCAGATACTCCAGGCGATGTCCGGCCTGATGGCAGGCATGTTCGTCGCCATCCTCGCGGGCACGGTCGTCGCCAACGCACTGCCCCGGATCATCGCCGACCTCGGGGCGAGCCAGTCCTCGTACACCTGGGTCGTCACCTCCGAACTGCTCGCCATGACGGCCACCGTGCCGCTGTGGGGCAAGCTCGCCGACCTGTTCAACCAGAAGCTGCTGCTCCAGCTGTCGCTCGGCCTGTTCGTGGTCGGCTCGCTGGTCGCCGGCTTCTCGCAGGACGTCGTCACCCTCATCATCAGCCGGGTCATCCAGGGCGTCGGCGCCGGTGGCCTCACGGCACTGGCCCAGATCGTCATGGCCGCCATCATCCCGCCGAGGCGGCTCGGGAAGTACGCGGGCATCTTCGGTGCCGTCTTCGCCGTCGGCACGGTCGCGGGCCCGCTGATCGGTGGCGTCCTGGTGGACACCTCGTGGCTCGGCTGGCGCTGGTGCTTCTTCATCGGCGTCCCGTTCGCCCTGGCCGGGATCGTACTGCTGCAGCGCACCCTGAAGCTGCCGACGGTACGGCGTGAGGTCAGGATCGACTGGACCGGCGCCTTCCTGATCGTCGCCGGCGTCTGCGCCCTGCTGATCTGGACGTCGCTCGCGGGCAACAGCTTCGACTGGGCGTCCTGGCAGACGGCCGCGCTGGTGACCACCGGCCTGGTGCTCCTGGTGGCGGCGGTCTTCGTCGAGTCCAGGGCCGCCGAGCCGATCATCCCGCTGGACATCTTCCGCAACCGCACGGTGTCGCTCACGACGCTGGCCAGCTTCTTCGTCGGTATCGCGATGTTCGCCGGGACGGTCTTCCTGTCCCAGTACTTCCAGATCTCGCTGGGCAAGTCGCCGACGGTCGCGGGTCTGATGAGCCTCCCGATGATCGGTGGGCTGCTCGTCTCCTCGACGATCGCCGGGCAGATCATCTCCGCGACCGGCAAGTGGAAGGTCTACCTCATCGCCGGCGGCGTCATCATGACGGCCGGCCTCGGCCTGCTCTCGACGATCGACGCCGACACGCACTTCGGTCTGCTCAGCGTCTACATGGCCTTCATGGGCATCGGCGTCGGCATGCTGATGCAGAACCTCGTGCTCGCCGCGCAGAACGACGTCCCGGCCCACGAACTGGGTGCCGCGACCTCCGTGCTGTCCTTCTTCCGCAGCCTGGGCGGCACCATCGGCACCAGCGTGCTCGGTGCGATCCTCGCCAACCGGGTGGCCGACGAGATGGCCAAGGGCCTCGCGGCGAACGGCATCCCGGTCACCGGGGGCGGTCACAGCAGCGCCGTGCCGGACATGACGAAGCTTCCCGAGCCGATGAAGGACATCGTCGAGCACGCGTACGGCATCGCGACCGGGGACCTCTTCCTCGTCGCCACCCCGTTCGCCTTCCTCGGCCTGATCGCCGTGCTCTTCGTCAAGGAGAAGCCCCTCAAGACCACGAGCGGCATGGAGCGCCTGGCCGCCGAGGAGGCCACCGCGGCCACCGTCCCGGCACCCCGGAACGGCGAGGACGCCGGTGTCCAGGACGCCACCCCCGGCGCGGTCGGCCTGCGGAAGGACTGACCGCGGCCGAGGAACCGGTGGAACGACGAAGGGCCCGGCGCGGATGCGCCGGGCCCTTCGGGCGTCAGGTCGGGGGAGACGGCATCGGGGGGACAAGCCGTCTCCCCCGGTGAGAACGGGGACCAGGTCCTCGCCGCGGTCAGGGGGTCACGCGGTGGGGACTTCATGGAGGTCCCGTTCCTGGGTCCGCGCAATCCTGCCTCAGCGGCGGACCCGTCTTCCATGCTCCTCCCCGCCGTAAGCCCCGCCTGCCGACAAAGGGCCCGAATCGGAAGGTCCTTAGGCCCTAAAAGCCCTGTGAGTGATCGGGAAACGGCCAGCGGATACGACCATGTGTGCGGCTAGAATCACGCGACTGCACAGGTGATCGAAGGGGAGAGGCGGGGCGGGCCGTGGCACAGGCGAGGAAGATCGCGCTCTACATGGTTGTGGTCTTCGTGCTGTACACGATCATCACCTCGCCCGAGCGGGCGGCCGACCTGGTCCAAGTAGGGTTCGAGGGAATCTCGAGCGCCGCTCAGGGCGTCGGAGAATTCATGTCCGAGCTCGTGAAGTAGGAGACCCCATGATCCGCCACCTGGTCCTGTTCAAGCTGAACGACGGCGTCGAGCGGGACGATCCGCGGGTCGTCGCGGGCGCCGAGGCCTTCCGCGCGCTCGAGGGGAAGATCCCGGAGCTGGAGTTCTGGGAGTGCGCCTGGAACATCACCGACCGGCCGATCGCCTACGACTTCGCCATCAACTCCGCGGTCGCCGACGAGGACGCTCTCAAGCGCTACATCGAGCACCCGGACCACCAGGCCGCGGCCGGCCTGTGGCGCGAGTTCGCCACTTGGGTGATCGCCGACTACCCCTTCTGAGCCCTTCGGCCCCCCGGTCCCGCAAGCCCCTCCCCACAAGAGAGGGGCTTTTCGGCATGTTTAAACCAGAAAGCCCTCAACACGAATGAATGAGGTGCTTGCACACAGTGGACATGTCTTGTGATGCTATGACCGCTTTTGACGGATGAGTTGACCGTAGTTGACCGCAAAGGGGTGGCGACACCGTGCCGGCCAGTACAGCGCCTCAAGTCCCGCCCCAGAACGTCCAGACGGACGACATCCAGACCGAGACCCCCGACCCCACCACGCCGGCCAGGACCCGCGGCGCGGACACCAGGGCCCTGACCCAGGTGCTGTTCGGGCGCCTCAAGGACCTCGAACCCGGCACCGCCGAGCACCACCGGGTGCGCACCGCCCTGATCGAGGCGAACCTGCCGCTGGTGCGGTATGCGGCGGCACGTTTCCGCAGCCGCAACGAGCCGATGGAGGACGTCGTCCAGGTCGGCACGATCGGCCTGATCAACGCCATCGACCGCTTCGACCCGGAACGCGGGGTCCAGTTCCCGACGTTCGCCATGCCCACCGTGGTCGGCGAGATCAAGCGCTACTTCCGGGACAACGTACGGACCGTGCACGTCCCCCGGCGGCTGCACGAGCTCTGGGTCCAGGTCACCGGCGCCACCGAGGACCTGACGACCGCCCACGGCCGCTCGCCGACCACCGCCGAGATCGCCGAACGGCTGAAGATCTCCGAGGAGGAGGTCCTCGCCTGCATCGAGGCGGGGCGCTCGTACCACGCCACCTCGCTGGAGGCCGCCCAGGAAGGGGACGGCCTGCCCGGACTCCTGGACCGGCTGGGCTACGAGGACCCGGCGCTGGCCGGGGTCGAACACCGCGATCTGGTACGGCATCTGCTCGTACAGCTGCCCGAGCGCGAGCAGCGGATCCTGCTGCTGCGCTACTACAACAACCTGACGCAGTCCCAGATCAGCGCCGAACTGGGCGTCTCCCAGATGCATGTGTCAAGGCTTCTCGCCAGAAGTTTCGCTCGGTTGAGGTCCGCAAACAGGATCGAAGCGTAACCAGAACGGGTAGACCCCTGGAGGACCGGATCCGGGGGGCGTAAAAGCCTCACACCCCCTGTTTCCTGCACGGTTTCGGCGCTGACATGTCGACAAGTCACTACAGCGTGTTGCCGACATGTGACATTCTGCTGGAACCGCGTTTGCCGCAGCCCTACCTCCGGTATTCAGGTGGAGGCTGCGTTCCTCCGATGGTCGTGGCCACCGCGACCGTCCGCGACCTCAAGGGGGTGGCATGTCCGCAGAACAGGGCAGCTCGAAGGTGCTCACGCTCACGAAGAGCGTGCCGGCACCTGCCGTGCTCACCAGCTCGCCGGAAGCCATCGACACCCGCACCCTGTCCCGCTCCCTGTTCCTGCGGCTCGCCGCACTGGGGCCCGCCTCGGGCCCCGACGGAACGGACAGCCCGGAGCGGGCCTATGTGCGGGACACACTCATCGAGCTCAACCTCCCGCTCGTGCGGTACGCGGCGGCGCGGTTCCGGAGCCGTAACGAACCCATGGAAGACATCGTCCAGGTCGGCACCATCGGCCTGATCAAGGCGATCGACCGCTTCGACTGCGAACGGGGCGTGGAGTTCCCGACGTTCGCGATGCCGACCGTCGTCGGGGAGATCAAGCGCTTCTTCCGCGACACCTCCTGGTCGGTCCGGGTGCCGCGGCGCCTCCAGGAGCTCCGGCTCGCCCTCACCAAGACCAGTGACGAGCTCGCCCAGAAGCTCGACCGGTCGCCGACGGTGCCGGAGCTGGCCAAGGCCCTCGGGGTGTCCGAGGAGGACGTGGTCGACGGCCTGGCCGTGGGCAACGCCTACACGGCCTCCTCGCTGGACTCACCGGCACCCGAGGACGACGGCGGCGAAGGGTCGCTGGCGGACCGCCTGGGTTACGAGGACGCGGCGCTGGAGGGTGTCGAGTACCGCGAGTCGCTGAAGCCCCTGCTGGCCAAGCTCGCCCCGAGGGAGCGGCAGATCATCATGCTGCGCTTCTTCGCCAACATGACCCAGTCGCAGATCGGCGAGGAGGTCGGCATCTCTCAGATGCACGTCTCCCGGCTGCTGACCAGGACACTCACCCAGCTCAGGGAGGGGCTCATCGCCGACTGATCCTCCGGGGTCGGTACGGCACACACGGCTCACCGGCCGCCGGGCGCGCACTCGCCGCCCCGGCGGCTTCGCCGTGTCCGCGAGGGGGGCGCTCACACACGCAGTCCGCGCGGAGGGGCGCTCGTGCACGCACGGGAAACGCGAACGCTACCGCGCCGACGGAGCGGTGCGGGAGCGGCGCCGGAGGGCCCTCGCGCTCAGGCGTGGGCCCCTGGTGGCCCGCAGGCCCTCCGGGAGGGCGTACGGGCCGAGTGGGTGGAGTCCGGTCAGCCGAGCGCGAGCCAGGCGACCGCGCCGAGGACGACGACGACCGCGATGACCGCCACGATCACCCCGGTCCTCGAACCTGAGGAGGCCGCGGCCGGCTGGGGGCCGCGCTGCGGCTCACCCTCGTCGACGAAGGCGCGGAACATCTGCGTGCTGCCCGCCGGGTCGTGAGAGCCCTCGGGGCCCGGCTGCGGGGCGTGGGGGTTGTGTGCCATGGCCCAGGACCCTAGCGAACCCAGGCCTTCCGCCCAACCCCCGGGTCCGCGGGGGCCGATGCCCCCGCGTCTCGCACACATCCCTTTCACGGGACCGCCCGAGCGCACCGCACCACCTCCATCCACCCTCGTCAGGGCCTGGGCCTGTGGCGAGGAACACATCCGGCCGGGGACATCCCCCGTGCGCTGCACGCTTGACCGGCCGCCTACGCAGGCTTGGGGTTTCCTTTACTTCTGCAAGGGCTCTTTCATTTGCCTGCGGCAACCAAGTGCTTTTATCGTTGCCCTAAGCAACAAGATGACCTCGCGAGACGTCTGGAGGGGCCAGTGGCAGCACGGAGCCAGTACGAAGAACTGGCCCGGCAGCTCAGCGCCGTCGGAGCGGTCAAACGGGGCCTCACCCGCATCCTGCCCTCCGAGTGCCCCGGTGGTTCCGCCACCGTGCTGGCGCTGCTTGGCAGGTACGGCGAGATGCGGATCAGCCGTCTCGCCGAACTCCTCTCCGTGAACATGTCGGTGACCAGCCGGCACGTGACCCACGCGGTGGAGAACGGCTGGATCGAACGGTCCGCGGACCCGGAGGACAAGCGGTCCCGCATCCTGCGGCTGACCCCCGCCGGCATCGAACTGCTCGACGAACTGAACCGGCGGACCACCGACATGTTCGCCCACAACCTCATCGACTGGTCCGACGAAGAGGTCGGCCAGCTCAACACGTTGCTGTCCCGGCTACGCGACAGCTTCACCTGTCACGGCCCCGGGGGGTGCGCCCCCGGACGGCACGAAGAAGACGGCCACGCCGGGCACTCCGAAGACGCGCACACCCGTACACCCGCGTAACAGAAGCAAAGAGAAGGATTTACATGGCTACGACCACACCATCCGGTGTGCGGGGCGGCCACGCCAAGCACGGGGCCCCCGAGGCCCCCGCAGGCACGCCGATGACACACCGGCAGATCATGGAGGCGCTGACCGGGCTGCTGCTCGGCATGTTCGTCGCGATCCTGTCGTCGACGGTCGTCTCCAACGCCTTGCCCGAGATCATCTCCGACCTCGGCGGCGGTCAGAGCGCCTACACCTGGGTCGTCACCGCCTCGCTCCTGGCGATGACCGCCACCACCCCCCTGTGGGGCAAGCTGGCGGACCTCTTCAGCAAGAAGCTGCTGGTCCAGATCGCTCTGATCATCTACGTCGGCGGCTCCATAGTCGCGGGCCTCTCGACCAGCAGCGGCATGCTCATCACCTGCCGTGTGGTCCAGGGCATCGGCGTCGGCGGTCTCTCCGCCCTCGCCCAGATCGTGATGGCCGCGATGATCTCCCCGCGTGAGCGTGGACGCTACAGCGGCTACCTGGGCGCGGTCTTCGCCGTCGCCACCGTCGGCGGCCCGCTGCTCGGCGGTGTCATCACCGACACCAGCTGGATGGGCTGGCGCTGGTGCTTCTACGTGGGTGTGCCGTTCGCGGTCATCGCCCTGATCGTGCTGCAGAAGACCCTGAAGCTCCCCGTGGTCAAGCGGGACGTCAAGGTCGACTGGGCGGGCGCCTTCTTCATCAGCGCCGGTGTCTCGCTGCTGCTGCTCTGGGTGACCTTCGCGGGTGACAAGTACGACTGGATCTCCTGGCAGACCTGGACGATGCTCGGCGGCACCGTCGTCCTCATCGCGCTGTTCCTGCTGATCGAGTCCAAGGCCAGCGAGCCGATCATCCCGCTGCGCCTCTTCCGCAACCGCACGATCACGCTGGCCTCGCTGGCCTCGCTCTTCGTCGGTATCGCCATGTTCGCGGGCACCGTCTTCTTCAGCCAGTACTTCCAGCTGGCCCGCGACAAGTCGCCGACGATGTCCGGCGTCATGACCATCCCGATGATCGCCGGTCTCTTCCTGTCGTCGACGGTGTCGGGCCAGATCATCACCAAGACGGGCCGCTGGAAGGTCTGGCTCGTCACCGGCGGCTTCCTGCTGACCGCGGGCCTCGGCCTGCTGGGCACCATCCGGTACGACACCGAGTACTGGCACATCGCGATCTTCATGTTCCTCATGGGTCTCGGTGTCGGCATGATGATGCAGAACCTGGTGCTCGCCACGCAGAACCAGGTGGCCCCGGCCGACCTGGGCGCGGCCAGCTCGGTGGTCACCTTCTTCCGTTCCCTCGGCGGTGCGGTCGGCGTCTCGGCGCTCGGCGCCGTCATGGCCAACCGCGTCACCCACTACGTCAAGGACGGCCTCGCCGACCTCGGTCCGCAGGGTGCGGCGCTCGGCCACGGCGGCACCGGTGGCGGGGGCATCCCCGACCTGGACAAGCTCCCGGCACCGTTCCGCACGATCATGGAGACCGCCTACGGCCACGGTGTCGCCGACGTCTTCCTGTACGCCGCGCCCGCCGCGCTCGTCGCCTTCGTGCTGACCCTCTTCATCAAGGAGGTCGCGCTGAGGACCAGGGCCGGCAACGACAGCGCCCCCGCCGAGGCGGCCGCCGCGACGGAGTCCGTCGAGGCCACCACCGGCACCGCGCCGACCGCCGGGTCGGCGGCCGGGGTCACCTCGGTCGACACCCTGGAGGGCACGACCGCCACCAAGGAGCTGACCATCCAGGGAACCCCCGTCCGCGGTGTGGTCCGGGGCGCCGAGGGCGCACCCGTCGCCCGTGCCGCCGTCACGCTGATCTCGCTCGGCGGCCGGCAGCTGGGGCGCTCGGTCGCCCAGGCCGACGGCGGCTACGTGCTGGACGCTCCGGGCGCCGGCAGCTACGTCCTGATCGCGTCCGCCGACGGCTTCCAGCCGCAGGCGTCCACCGTGGTCGTCGGCGACGAGCCGCTGGCCTTCGACATTCTGCTCGCCGGTACGAGCGGCCTCTCCGGGACCGTGCGGACCGCCGAGGGCAACGCCCCGGTCCAGGGCGCCATGGTCGTGGTCACCGATGTGCGGGGCGACGTCCTGGCCACCGGTGTCTCGAGCGACACGGGAGAGTTCACCTTCGGTGAGCTGATCCCCGGTTCGGTGACCGTCGCCGTCACGGCCGCGGGCTACCGTCCGCTGGCCACGCCGGTGGAGGTCGGCGGCCAGGGCGTCACCCGGGTCGACGTGGCCCTGCGGTCGGGTGCGCTGGTGCGGGGCGTCGTCAGGGCCGGCTCCGGCCGAGCCCCGCTGAACGACGCGCGGGTCACCCTGATCGACGCGGCGGGCAACGTCGTCGCCACGTCGACCACCGGTGAGGACGGCGCGTACGCCTTCACCGACCTGGACGCCGGTGAGTACTCCGTGATCGCGACCGGCTACCCGCCGGTGGCCGGCTCGCTGACCGTGGACGGCGGCGGAGTCGACGGTCACGACATCGAGCTCGCCCACCCGGGCGAGTAACGACACCGAAGGTCCACAAAGACCCCTGGCGGAACAGCACTTCGAGCGGAGAGGCTGTGACGCCGGCGGAAATGGGCCCCGCGGCGGGATCGGCAGGCAGGGGACGGCCTGCCGGTCCCGCCCGGGGCCCGACTCATTGAGTCGCTGCTTCACGAGTGATTTGAGCAAGGAGAGAACACGGGATGGGACTTCGCGCACAGGTACGTACGCGGGACGGCTGGGCGGTCCAGCACGCGGTCGTCACGGTGACCGACATGACGGGCACCCAGGTGCTCCGGGCCGCCGCCGACGAGAACGGGGCCGTCCGCACCGACGAACTCCTGTCCGCCGGCGCCTACACGGTGATCGTCACAGCGGTGGGCTACGCCCCCGCCGCGTCGACCGCCCTCGTCACCGCCAGCGGCCGGGTCGAGGCCGGAACCGTGGTTCTGGCCCGCCAGGGCGGCGTGGAACTGCCCCCTCCGGGCACCTGGTCGCTGGACCCGGTGCACTCCTCGGTGGCCGCGGTCGCACAGCACCTGGGCATCTCCAGCGTGCACGGCCGGTTCACCGACTTCGGCGGCCGGATCGAGATCGCCGAGGACGTCCAGCACTCCCGGGTGGAGGCCTTCATCGCCTCCACCAGCATCGACACGGGCAACGGCATGCGGGACAAGCACCTGCGGTCGGCCGACTTCCTGGACGTGGAGACGTACCCGGAGATCACCTACCGCTCCCGTGCGCTGACCCCCGCCGGGCCGGACCGCTGGACGGTGCACGGTGTGCTCACCATGCACGGCGTCGCCCGCGACGTCGATCTCGACCTCAGTTACCTCGGTACCGGGCCCGACCCGTGGGGCGGCGTCCGGGCGGCGTTCCACGCGACGGCCGAGCTGCGCCGCGACGACTTCGCCATGAACTACAACCAGGTGCTCCAGGCCGGCATCTCCGCCATCGGCACGACCCTGCGCGTGGAGCTCGACATCCAGGCGGTGCAGGGCGACTCGCTTCCCGGGTAGCTCGTCCTAGGGTTGGCCGTATGGCACCCAACATCGCGACCAACACCGACGTGGACCGCGCGGAGCTCCTGGACTTCGTGCGGCCCCGGCACCGGGCGATCCTGCTGACCACCCGGTCCGACGGGCGGCCCCAGGGCTCCCCGCTCACCTGCGGCGTCGACGACTCGGGGCGGATCGTCGTCTCCACCTACCCCGAACGGGCCAAGACCCGTAACGCCAGGCGGGACGAGCGGGTCAGCCTGATCGTCCTGTCCGACGACTGGAACGGCCCGTGGGTGCAGATCGACGGCTCGGCCGAGGTGATCGACTCGCCGGACTCGGTCGAGCCCCTCGTCGAGTACTTCCGCAACATCTCCGGGGAGCACCCGGACTGGGACGAGTACCGGGCGGCGATGGTCAAGCAGGGGAAGTCCATCATCCGGATCACTCCGGAGCGCTGGGGACCGGTCGCCACCGGCGGCTTCCCCGCCCACCTGGCGGGCGGCTGATCCGAGCGATGACACCGCCCGACCGGGACCCGCTCGCGCGGGCCCTGCTGCTGACCTCCCCTTCGGTGGGCCCGGACGTGGTCCGCGCACTGGAACGGATCGCCGGGCGCCCGGCCGGGACGCCGGGGGACGCCGGACCTGGCGTTCCCGTCGTGTACGTGGGCGACACGCTGCCCGAGGCGCTGCGGACCCCGGAGCTGCTCTGGTTCCACAGCGTCAACGCGGGCACGGACGCGCTGCTCGCATCCGGCCCGTGGCCCGGGAGCGCCCTGCTGACGCGGACCGTGGGACGGATGGGCGAACGGATCGCGCAGTACGCGCTGGCCTGGATGCTCGCCGAGGCCCAGTCCGTACCGGAGCACTCGGACCAGCACGCCCGGGCGCGGTGGCGGCGACTGCCCTCCGAGCCGGTGGCCGGGACGACCGCCGTGATCCACGGCGCCGGGCGCATCGGCTCCGCCGTCGCCGGTCTGCTGCGGGCCTGCGGCGTGCGCACGGTCGGTGTGGCCCGCACGGCCCGCCCCGGGGCCACCGGCTTCGACTCGGTGGTCCGGGCGGGATCCGCCGAGGAGCGTGAGGCGCTCGCCGAGGCCCGGTGGGTGGTGTCCACCCTGCCCCTGACCAGCGGTACGGATCGCTTCTTCGACGCGACGCGGTTCGCCGCGATGCGGAGCGCCACCTTCATCAACGCGGGCCGGGGCGCGACCGTGGACATGCCGGCCCTGGAGACCGCGCTGCACGACGGGTCGGTGCGCCGGGCGGTGCTCGACGTACTGCCCGACGAGCCCGCCGGGCCCGGTCACCCGGCCTGGCGGCTGCCCCGCACGGTGATCACCTCGCACTCCGCCGGCATCACGGCCGACGAGGACGTGATCACCGACTTCCAGGCCTGCTGGGAGTCGGTCGTCGAAGGACGAGCACCTTCACTGACGGTGGACACCCGGCGCGGCTACTGACGGCGGGCGTGCCGGTCACGCGGGACGGGCCGCGCCCGCGCAGGTCGCCTCGATGCCCGCGATCAGGAGATCCAGCGCGAAGACGAAGTCCCGCTCCCGCATCTCCTCCACGTCACCCCCGCCGCGCGCCGCCATGAGCTCCTCCGAGGGCCGCATCACCTGTCGCAGTTCCGGATCGGCGCGGATCGTGCTCATGGCGCGGGCGACGTACTCGTCCTGGGTGAGCCCGGCCTCGGCGGTCCGCTGCACGAAGTGGCCCTCGGTGGTGCCGAATCCGTAGACGAACTGGAAGACGGCCGCCGTCGCGCCCGTCTGCCGTTCCAGCGGCAGGCCGGTGGCGCGTACGACGTCCTGGACCGCGTAGGAGAAGAGCATCGAGTGCGGTCCGATGTTCAGGAACCTGCCCGCGAGGGCCGACGCCCAGGGGTGGCGGACCAGCATCCGGCGGTAGCTGGTGGCCAGCGCGCGCAGCCGCACCCGCCAGTCGGGGTCCTCGGGCGCGGCCGGGATCTCCCCGAAGACGGTGTCCAGGGCGAGTTCGAGGAGGTCGTCCTTGGTCTCGACGTACCAGTAGAGGGACATCGCGGTGACGTCGAGCTCGGCGGCGAGGCGGCGCATGGAGAACTTCGCGAGGCCGTCGGAGTCCAGCAGCCGGACGCTCGCGGTCGTGATCCTCTCCCGGTCGAGTCCGGTCGGCTGATCCGACCTCCGGGTACGCGAGGGGGTCCGCCGGTCCAGCCACACGCTGACCCGCGAAGGGCTCTTCACACGGTCTGCGGCCGACCCCATGGCGCACGCTCCTTCTCTCGCCGTGGCACTCCTGTGTGCCGGCACCCCTGTCACGATGCTATGCCCGCGACCTGGGGTGCTCAGTCCGCTTCCGCCCGCTCCGCCTTCCGCAGGAGAGCCGCCGCGAGCAGCCCGCCCGCCAGGACCGCCGTGGCGCCCACGAGTTGGCTGACCTCGAGACCTGAGGCGAAGGCGTCCATGACCCGCTCGCGTTCCGCCGGCCCCTCCACCGATCCGAGTACGGCCGGGAGCGAGGCGGCGCCGACGGCCCCCGGTACGAGCGCGGCGAACCGCGAGTTGAGCACCGCGCCGAGGACGGCGACCCCCAGGCCGTTCCCGAACTCGGCGAGGGTGCCGTTCACCCCGGCACCCACCCCCGCCTTCTCGGGCGGGATGGCGCTCATGATCGCGTTGGCCATGGCCGGCATGGCGAGGGCGACCCCCGCGCCCATGACGACCAGGCCGAGCAGCATCCCCGGGTAGGCCCGCCCGCCGAGGAGCGCGATCGCCGCGAGTCCGGCGGCCAGCAGGGACATCCCGGTGGCGATGGTGGCGGGGGTGCCCGCCTTCCCCACGAACCGGGCGCCCGTCCCGGTGAGGTTGAGCGCGACGACGGTGAGGGCGAGCGGAGCGGTGCGCAGCCCGGCCTCCAGCGGCTCGTAGCCGAGCACGAACTGGAGGTGCTGGGTGAGCAGGAAGAGCGAACCCGTCATGCCGAAGGCGACGAGGACCGCGCCGGCCACCGCGCCGGTGAAGCGCTGGTTCCGGAAGAAGTGCATGTCCAGCATCGGGTACGGGATGTGCAGCTCCCACAGGACGAACCCGGTGAGGACCGCGACCCCGGCGAAGGCGGTCAGCAGCACCGGGGAGGAGCTCCAGCCGTGCTCTGGGCCGGAGATGATCGCGTACACCAGGGCCGCCATGCCGATGGTCGAGAGCAGGGCGCCGATCAGGTCGGGCCGGTCGCCGCTCGGGTTCCGGGACTCCGGAACGAGCCGGACGACCGCGATCAGGCCGACGACCGCGACGGGGATGTTGATCAGGAAGATCGCGCCCCACCAGAAATGGTCGAGCATGGCCCCGCCGAGCAGCGGACCCGCCGCGAAGCCGAGGGAGTTGACGGTCGACCAGATGCCGATGGCCTTGACACGCTCGGTGTCGTCGAAGATCTGCACGACCACGGAGAGGGTGGTCGTGATCAGCAGCGCTCCCCCGACGCCCATTCCCGCGCGGGCGGCGATCAGCTGCCCCGAGGTCTGCGCGAGTCCGGCCACCAGTGAGCCGAGGCCGAACACCGCAAGTCCGGTGACCAGCATCTTCTTCCGGCCGTACCGGTCGGACGCGCTGCCGGCGGTGAGCAGGAGACCGGACTGGACGAGGGAGTACGCGTTGATCATCCACTGCACGTCGGCCGTGGACGCGTCCAGTTCCTCGGTGAGGGAGGGGATCGCCACGTTGAGGACGGTGTTGTCGAGCAGCACCGTGAGCTGGGCGAGGCAGATGACCCCGAGGATCAGCCAGCGCCGGGCGTGGCCGCTCCGGGGGCCGAGGTCGTTCTGCTCGGCGGAGGTCGCCGTCATACGGACTCCTGGTTCCCGTGCTCTCGTACGGTGTATGGCTTAGGACGCTGTACACCGTAAGACATCTCCTGTACGCCGTACAAGTAGATTTCGGGGCGTCGCCCCGGCATGAAAGGGGCGGTGGCCCCGGAGCGTCTGGATGCTGTTGGTTTTTTCGGGGCCTCGCGTGACGTCGGCCTTCGAGACCTGGTTGTGGTCTTGAAGGCCGACGTCGTCGTTTGGGGTGGTGCGG
>NZ_JBICWC010000019.1:0-73949 GCF_043199535.1 Streptomyces sp. NPDC048590
CCAAAGGACGTCGAGCTCGCCGCATAACCCAGTAACCCTGAACCACCCCAAACCCGACAGGGGTGCCTTGACGAAAGACATAGAGGCACCCCCCCGAAGTCTTCCCCGCCGACGCGGGGGTGTTCCGCGAACGCCACCGGCCCCGCCGCGGATGCGGCGGTCTTCCCCGCCGACGCGGGGGTGTTCCGAAGGTCGTCAGTCTCGCCGATGCGATCAAGCGGTCTTCCCCGCCGACGCGGGGGTGTTCCGCACCGTCTCGCCCCATCGACGGCCGCCCACACGTCTTCCCCGCCGACGCGGGGGTGTTCCGCTCTGCAGAGCTCCCTGCGCCGCCGGGTCCCCGTCTTCCCCGCCGACGCGGGGGTGTTCCGGACTACGACTACACCTGGATCCCCACCAACCCGTCTTCCCCGCCGACGCGGGGGTGTTCCGTTCATCGAGTTCACGAAGGAGTCCCTCCAGCTGTCTTCCCCGCCGACGCGGGGGTGTTCCGCCCGGCGTCGTGGTACTGGCGGGCCTCGACCCGTCTTCCCCGCCGACGCGGGGGTGTTCCGTTGCGTGTCCTTGCGGCGCTTGCCGGCGTGAAGTCTTCCCCGCCGACGCGGGGGTGTTCCGCGCGTCCGCCACCCCGAGGACTGACCCCGGACGTCTTCCCCGCCGACGCGGGGGTGTTCCGGCCGACTCCGAGATGGAGAAGGCCGGCATCGGGTCTTCCCCGCCGACGCGGGGGTGTTCCGTCCGCCTATGAGGACGGCGACCTGGAGGTCGTGTCTTCCCCGCCGACGCGGGGGTGTTCCGTTCGCGACGGGTGCACGGTCCTCGTTGGTGCTGTCTTCCCCGCCGACGCGGGGGGGGTGTTCCGGTAGTGGTCGCGGAGGTCGAACTCCTCGCCGCGTCTTCCCCGCCGACGGGGGGTCCGACCACGGACATTTTCGCGGAGGTGTCGAGTCGTCTTCCCCGCCGACGCGGAGGTCCGGCTCTCATGAACCTGTCCGTGGGGAGCAGCGGCCGTCCTCTCCGCGCAGGAAGAGGTGTATGACACCGAGTAAGAGTTGCCCGCCCCGGGTCCTGTCCGCGCAAGCGCACTCACAGCCACCGAGGCCCCGTTGTGGAATCCCTCCAAAGCCGTAGCACCACCTGCATGGCGAGCGGTCCCGCCGCAGAGCTTTCGCGCCCGCAAACCGCCGACTGCCGGACACCAGCCTCATCCAGGCTCCAGGACACCCGTCGACATGAGCCCGGACACACATCAAGTCCAGGAGTCCAGAAACTGATGATCCATCAGAAAAGTCAGCATTGGGTCAGCATTGGTCCGGCTAGACCTGGCCACACCTGGCGACACCTGCACTTGCCGGCAGGACGCAAGCGCCCCTCATTGCAAACGTGCAAATGCGAATCACCTACAACGTGCAGGTCCAGGTCACACGCACACCACCCCCGCCCTCTGCGTGCGCAAGATCTCCTGCTCAGCGCGTACGACCCCGCGGTTTCAAGGATCCGGGCGGCAGTTCAGGAGCGGACAGGCGCCCCCCTTCATACCCGTTCACGTCCCCAAACCTGACCCCCTTCATCCAGTCCTCGCGTGCGCGACTGATATCGTCGTGCGAACCAGCGATGAAGTTCCACCACATGACGATCTCCTCCTCGAACGGCTCGCCGCCCAGCAGCATCAGCGCCGCGTCCGAAGAGGCGCGCAGCGGCAGTTCGCTGCGGCCGCAGCCGAGGTAGAGCATCGAGCCGGGCAGCACCGGGACGCCGTCCACCTCCGCTGCGCCGGACATCGCGAGCACGGCGTATTCGAAGTCCGGGTCGAGGGGCAGCCTGGCTTCCGCTCCTTCACCCAGGGCGATGTCCGCACCCACGATCGGGGTGTAGGTCGTGCCCGGTGAGGCCGCACCGTCGAGCGCCCCGAGGATCACGGTCGCGGTGAGACCAGGCGCCGTGACGACGGGGAGGTCGGGGTGATGCTCGAACCGTGGCTCGACGTGCCGGTGGGTGTCGGGCAGGGCGACCCAGAGCTGAGCTCCGTGCAGGTACCTGGCATGGGGCTTGGGACTTTCCTCCGAGTGACTGATGGCCCGGCCCGAGGTCATCAGACCCAGTTCGCGCGGGCCGATGCGCTGGAGGCTGCCCAGGCTGTCGCGGTGCAGCACCTCTCCGTCGTGGAGCCAGCTGACCGTCTGCAGGCCCATGTGCGGGTGTGGCGGCACCTGCATCCCGGGCTCGTCGGCGATGTCGTCGGGGCCGTAGTGATCCACGAAGGCCCAGGCGCCGACCATGCGGCGCCCCAGGTTGGGAAGAAGTCTGCGCACCTCGGTGGACTCCCCGAGGCGGACACGGCGCGGGGTGAGTAGCTCACGTACGGGTTCGGCGACGACGAAGCCGCGCCCGCCGCACACCGAGAGCGAGGCCTGTCGATCGAGATTGCTCATGCCGCCCAACCTATTCCCGGCGGGGCGTCGCACGCCGGTTTCCACTCCGAATATTTAGTGGAATGTTTAACTACACCCTCGCGTTGACGAGGCTGGAAGGTACTCCGGCCGAGGAGGAGAAGTGGAAGAGACCTACTACGAGTTCGGTACTCCGGCCGACCGCTGGGACCGGGCGCAGCTGTTCTTCGAGGCGAAGGAGTACGTGACGGCTGCCCGGATCCTGGGGGGCTTGGTCGAGGAGATGCCCGAGCAGGTGGCTCCGAGGCTGCTGCTGGCGCGCGCCTACTACCACTCCGCCCGGCTCACCAAGGCCGAGACCGAGCTGCTCGAGGTGCTCAAGCGCGATCCCGTCGAGGACTACGCGCGGCTGATGCTCGGACGCACCCTGGAGCGCCAGGGCCGGGACGCGGAGGCGGCGCCCCATCTGCGACTCGCGCATGCGATGGCGGGGGACCTGGGAGATGGACCTGCTGCCGGGGAGCGGCAGAACCCGGCCTGACGAAGCAGGGCGTCGGCAACGGCGCGCCGAGCGCGCCTCGGGCGGCGCCACAGCGCCGGAGGGTGACCCCTTCCTCCGGCGCTGTCACCTCGGCGCGCACTCGGCCAGGACGGCCACCGCGTACCGCGCCCGGGGAGGCAGCTGCAGCGCGTCCGAGACCCGCCCGGGCCACTCGCCCATCGGGGCCGGCTGGGACGAGGTCTCCCGCCCGCACCGCCTCGCGGGCAGGTTGCTCACGTCGACGACGTCGCCGCCAGGAAGCGGCCGGCTCCCCCGCGTCAGACGGCGGCGCCGGGGGCGCGGGGAGCACGATCCCTGTGACTGCGAGCAGGTCCCGACGCGTCAGACGGCGGCGCCGGGGAGCGCGGGGAGCACGATCGCTGTGACGGCGAACCCGTCCCCGATCAGCCACTTCCCTTCGTAGCTCCTGGGCATCCCCGGCGCGGTCTGTGAGAGCTCCGCGGTGAAGGTGCCCTCGGTGGGGGTCGCGGGGCCCCGCCGGAAGGTGATGTCGGCCTCGTCGAAGTCGAGTTCGATCCGGGTGAGCGGATACCACGTCTTGAAGACGCTCTCCTTCGCACTGAAGAGCAGCCGGTCCCAGTGGATCAGAGGATCCTCCACCTCCCTGGGCAGCCTGGCCCGCTCCGAGGGCAGCGAGATCATCTCCCACACCCCGGGCGGCAGCGGTTCGTTGGGTTCGGCGTCGATGCCGACCGCCCGCGCGTCGGACGCCCAGGCCAGCGCTGCCGCGCGGAATCCGTCGCAGTGCGTCATGCTGCCGACCGTCCCCTCCGGCCAGAGAGGCATGCCGCGACGTCCCGAAAGTACGGGTGCGGGAGGGAGGCCCAGCGTGGCCATCGCCCTGCGAGCGCAGGCGCGCACGGCTGCGAACTCGTGTCTGCGGCGGTCGACGCTGGCCTCGACCAGGCGTGCCTCCTCCGGGTACAGACTTCCCGGCGGGGCGTCCTTCTCGTAGGTGTCCGCGCACGCGACGTACGCGGGGAGAAGCCGCTCGATCACGAGGGGTCCGCCTTCGGACTCTCGGGCGGGACGCCCTCGTACGGGAGGATCTGCCTCAACAGCCCGCGCGGATGACCACGCTTGCGCCATTCGCGGGGGTAGCCGATGGACACCTCCTCGAAACGGACACCGTCGTGCCAGGTCGTACGTGGGATGTGGAGGTGGCCGTAGACGACGGCGGCGACGTTGAACCGGCGGTGCCAGTCGGCGGTGAGCTCGGTGCCGCACCACTGGGCGAACTCCGGATACCACATGACCGAGGTGGGTTCGCGCAGCAGCGGCCAGTGCCCCGCGATCACGAGGGGCACCGCCGGGTCGTGCTCGGTCAGTCGCTGTTCGGTGTAGGCGACTCGGGCCCGGCACCAGTCGTCGCGGGCCGGATAGGGGTCGGGGTGCAGCAGGTACTCGTCGGTGCAGACGACACCCGCCTCGTGGGCCCGGGCCAGTGACTCCTCCTTGGTCGCCGTGCCGGGCGCCCGGAAGGTGTAGTCGTAGAGCAGGAAGACGGGGGCGACGGCCACCGGGCCGCCCTCGCCCTGCCACCGGGGATAGGGGTCCTCCGGTGTGGTCACTCCGAGTTCGCGGCACACCCGCACGAGGTGGTCGTACCTCGCCTGGCCGCGCAGGCGCACCGGGTCCTTGTCGACCGTCCACAGTTCATGGTTGCCGGGGGTCCACACGACGTGGGCGAATCGTCCCGCCAACAGCTCCAGCGCGCTTTCGACCTCCTCCGCCTGCTCCGCCACGTCACCCGCGACGATGAGCCAGTCCTCTTCGGACGAGGGGCGGAGCCGGTCCGCGAGGGGACGGTTGTCGGCGATCCCGACGTGAAGATCACTGACCGCGAGAAGGGAACTCATTGTTCGAATTTATCGCCTTGCCGGCACCTTGGGCATCGCGTCCCCCGGCATGTCTGCCTCCCACTCCCCCACGATGATTGGCTCAGCGCGTCGGCGGGAATACGCGACAGCGCCGCCGTGGCCGGTGGTACGACCAAGCGTGCGCACCGGATCGCGCACGGCACGGACGGAAGGACCCGCATGCCCATCGCCACCTACGACCTCGTCGCCCTCGACTGCCCGGACCCGCCCTCTCTGGCCGTGTTCTACCAGGGCATTCTGGGTGGGGAGATCAAGAATTCCAGCGAGGACTGGTACGTGCTCCACCTGCCCGGCAACGCGCGCATCGCCTTCCAGCGGGCGGAGGACCACCGGCCGCCGGAGTGGCCCCGGGGGGACCGCAATTCACAGCAGGAGCACCTGGACTTCGACGTGACGGACATCGGCCGCGCGGAGGAACAGGTCCTGGCGCTCGGCGCGACGCCGCTCGACCTCGACGACCAGGGCGGTGAGCGCCGGTTCCGTGTGTACGCGGATCCGGCAGGTCACCCCTTCTGCCTCTGCTGGGAGTGAGCCCGGGGCGGGGCGGGCCTTCGGGACGAGCCGGTCGGGTCGCGGAACGCCGTGACCCGCCCGGTAGCCCCGGCCGGAAGGATCTCGGCCACGCCCCGACATGGGACGGCCCGGCCCGGCCCGACGCGGGAACCGATCCCCCCAGGTAGTCGTACGACGAGCCCATCCGGTTTCCACGGATGCCGCGCTGCCGGGAGCACGGGGAGCGCGTTCGCCGAGGGGCGTGCTCCCGGTGGGCCGGCGCCTCCCGCATGGAGGTCCGGCAGTGGGGCATGCCTCTCCCACCCGCTCCTGGAGGCCGCTTCGGGGGCAGAAGGAAGGGCGGACATCATGGCGGATCCCATGGAACCCGGTGGGCCGGCACTCGTTGCGACGTTCTGCGGTAAGTGCGACTGCGGTTGCCCCCAACTGTTCGTGGACGAGGCCGCTTCCCCGGATCGCAGGATCGTGATCACGGACGACTTCGGTCAGCGGGTGCAGATGAGCGCCGACCAGTTCGGCTCACTCATCGAGGAGGCCAAGGCAGGCAACCTGGACCCGGTGGTCTCGGGCGTGAGCGTGGCCGCCGGGGCCTGATGCACGAACACCTCTCGTGCGGCAGACCTTCTCTGACCGCCAGTCATCCTCGGGAGATGATCAGGAAAGACGTGCGGTCACAACCGGTCCGAGGGTGACGGCTCCGGCCGTCACGACAGCCTGGGCGGTCCGGGACACGGTCCCGGACCGCCCAGGCTCGCCTCACCGGCTCACGCCGGCACGAGCGGAAGTCCGACGCACGGTCGGGCATGACCGGCCCGGTGCGCTGCCAGGGGTTGCCCGTCCACGTCGCTGAGCAGGTCCATCAGCGTGTGGCGCGCTCTCGCGACACGTGAGCGTACGGTTCCGACCGGGCAGCCGAGGATCATGGCTGCCTCGGCGTAGGGATAGCCCAGGAGTTGGGTGAGTACGAAGGCCTCCCGGCGGGCCACCGGAATCGTCGACAGCAGCTCGGCGAGCGCGACTCCCTCCTCGAAGCCCGGCACATGGTGAATCCGGGTCTGCTCCGCTGCGCGCTGCCAGTCGCCCCGGTCCGAGAGCCGGGGCCGCGACGCCGCTCGCCGGAGGCTGTCCGCCACGGTGCGGCGGGCGATGGACAGGAGCCAGGTACGCGCGGAGGAGCGGCCTTCGAATCCGGTCAGGGCGGTGAGCGCGCGGAGGAAGACCTCCTGGGTGAGGTCGTCGGCGGCCTGCGGGTCCGCGCTGAGGAAGGCGACGTACCGCCGGACGTCGTGGTGGAGCTCCCGTACGAAGCGGTCCGCCTTCACGGGGTCACCGTCCCGTGCCGCCAACGCGATCCGTGTCACGGTCTCGTCGGACGCCGGTGTACGTCGCTTCTGTTCCGGTACGTCACCGGCGGGTGGGTGTGGGGCATGGGGCATCGCCAGAGTCCTTACGGGCGCGTGGGGGTCCGGCGACGCCTGGGCGTGCCGGTACGGAGGAACGGCATGCCCGGGGGCATGCCGATGCCCGAGGCGTGCGGGGCTCCGCAGCGCTCGGGGGCCGCTGCCGCCGGTACCACGCCTGTTGCGGGACTACGCGGCAGCCACTCCTCCGGGAGGCCCGCGCGAGGTGATGCTGTGGACGAGCAGGAGCTGCGCGAGAGCGCGGTAGGCGCGCCGGCGCCGTACGCGAGGCTTCGGGCGCCGGACGGGGGCGACGAGGCGGAGCAGGAGGCCGAGCGGCGTCCAGAGTCGTGCCGCGAAGGCGCGCAGCAGACGGAAGAGGGCGCGCTCGCCGTGTGCGAGCCACAGCCCGCACACCACGGCGGCCAGCAGGTGCGCGGCGAGCATCCCCACTGAGGACATCTCCGCCATGCCGTGGTGCAGGGCCGGTTCCATGCCTCCGGTCACTCCCGCGCCCATGGCGTGCGTCGCGTGAGCCCCGGTGTCGGCCACGGAGGTCCCGGAAGTGCCGGGAGGGGGACGGTGGATCAGGCTGCCCAGCCCGGCCCGCTCGACCACACGGGCCGCCTCACGGTCGGTCAGGCCGGCCGCTGCGTCCCCGCAGAGCAGTTTCTCCGCCCACCGATGGGCATAGGAGACGGGCGGTGAGGGCGCGCGGGCCACGGACTGGGCCAGGGCGAAGACCGTGTGCAGCGCGGCCTGCGCGCCGACGGCGGCCGTCGTGACAGCGGCCGGTCCACGCTCGCGGCCCGCCAGCGCCCAGGCGGCGACCGCCGTGCCGAGGAGGGCGACGGATATCGTCCGTCCCGGTACCGGAACGCCCGACATCAGGACGTGCCCCGTCGCCGCTAGCAGCACGCACACGACAGCGAAAGTCGCTGCGCGCACCGCTCGGGAACACCGGCCCGGATTCATGACGGCCCATCCTCGCACCGACGGCCACCCCGGCGCAGCACCGCCGATGCGAAGCGGGTACGCCCGACCGCACGCCGCCGTGGGCACACCCCGGTGCCGGGCGCACCCCACCACACGGCTGCCTCCTGCACGCCGGTGCCGCTCAGGCCCCTCAGCCGGCGGAGTCGTAGGTACGCCTGCCCCGGCGGTACGCGACCTCGCCCAGCGCCACGTCCACCGCGAGGAACAAAGCCAGCGGGACCCCGAGCAGCGGTACGAAGTAGCCCACGACCGCGACGCCCGCCATCAGCGGTACGAGGACGTACGGCGGCACCTTCGCC
Source organism: Streptomyces sp. NPDC048590 (assembly GCF_043199535.1). Lineage (NCBI taxonomy): Bacteria > Bacillati > Actinomycetota > Actinomycetes > Kitasatosporales > Streptomycetaceae > Streptomyces > Streptomyces sp. NPDC048590. The sequence goes on from NZ_JBICWC010000019.1 coordinate 8,041, forward strand.
CATGCCCCGCGCGGCGTCGGACGGCCGAAGGCGGAGCCGCGACCGCGCTGCCACCACATGCGGTAGCCGAGCAGGATCATCACGATCAGCGCTGCCGTGAGGGCGGCGAGCACGATCTGGTTGGCGAGGCCGAACAGTGCGCCCGTGTGCGCGTCGATCCCCCAGCGGGAGAGTTTGGCGAGGAGCGGGTAGTCGGTGAAGCGGACCACGTCGGTCACCTCGCCGGTGGCCGGATCGACCGCGACCGCGTCCTGCTTCTCCGGCCAGCTCCGCTGGATCTGGCGCACGACGTACGCCGACGAGGGGTCGGCCGGTGGCACGATCTCCACCGGGTCGGTGAGGCGCTCGGCACGAGCGGCGTCCAGCACGGCGTCCACCCCTACGTCCGGCCCCTTCGTGCCGCCCTGTCCACCGGAGCCCGTGTGCTCGGCGTGCTCTCCCGGTGCTGCGTGCTCTCCCCCGGGCACGACCGCGGTGGAGACGACCGGCGTGGTCTGGCCGACCGCCTCCCGCAGATCGGCGATGCTCCCGCCGGCGTACGTCGACCAGGTCAGGCCTGTCGCGGAGAGGAAGAAGAGTCCGATCGCCGCCCAGACGCCCACCGTGCCGTGCAGGGACAGCGTGCGCCTGCGGCCCGTGGTGCCCCGCAGCTTCCGTCGGGCCCTGCGGCGGCCGAACCACAGGACGAGGCCTCCGGCGGCTATCACCCAGAGCCAGCTCGCGGCGAGTTCGCTGTAGAGCCGTCCGGTCTGGCCCAGATGCAAGTCCCGGTGGAACTCGTCGATCCAGGTACGCAGGGGCAGGGCCCCGCTGGAGCCGTACTGTTCGAGTGCTCCGGTCACCTCACCGGTGTACGGGTCGACGAACACGGCGAGCGTGTGGGTGGCCTCCACGCCCGGGACATCGGCCAGCAGCACTCGCGTCGTCGCACCGGCTTCCGGCGAGGGCCGGACGGCGCTCAGGGTGCCCTGCGGGTACGCCTCACGAGCCGCCGACACCTGCCGCGACACCGGCAGTTCGTCCCCACCTACGGGCACCCGCAGTTCGTCGGCGTACACGAGCCGCTCTGCCTGGTAGGAACCGGCGTAGAGAAGGCCGGTCGCCGCCGCGACCAGGAGGAAGGGAGCGACCAGCACACCCGCGTAGAAGTGCAGGCGCAGAACAAGTGGCCGGAGGGACGACCAGGCGCCGCGCGCGGGGATCGTTTCGGACCGTCCGGTGTCCGGGGCTTCGTCGGGAGGGCGGACGGCTGGTTCGACCGACATGGCGGGGCTCCTCACTCGGGGCAGGGGTGAGCGGGCCGTGATCGGCCGGTCGAGTAGTCGGGGCGGGACGGACGCTGGTTCCCGGCATCTCGTGTGACCTGCATCACGCCATCCGGTCCGAGGTGCCGGGCGGTGCTGACCCCGCCGAACGCCTGCGCGCCGCGCGGAACGGGCGGCGGACGGTGCCGAGCGACCGTCCCGTGCCCTGGAGGACGTCGGACCGACGCGCGCGGGATGGGAGTGCGCGTCCGGCGCGCGGGCATCCTACGAGGTGCCTCACCGCCGGGCCCGCGGGTGGCGCCGGACCGCCCCCTGTGGGACGCGGCCCATCGCGCCTCGCGCGTGCCCGGCGGTCGGCAACGCCGGGGCTTCACATCCCGGGAGTACAGTCGCCCCTGCTCAGCGCTCTAGAACACCAGGTGAAAGATGACCAGCCACATAGATGCAATGGCCACGCACAGCAGACCCGACGACTCCTTCTACGCGGAGCGGGCACAGCGCCTCCGTCGGCGGTTGGAGCGTCTGATCGGGATCGCCGCGACCGAGGGGAACGAGCTCGTCCCGCTCCGGAACGGCAACGAGATCTTCGGGTCGATGCTGGAATCGATCCGTGGCGCCGAACACACCGTGGACATGATGACGTTCGTGTACTGGCGCGGGGACATCGCCCGTGAGTTCGCCGAGGCGCTGTCGGAACGGGCTCGCTCCGGAGTGCGGGTCCGCCTGCTGCTCGACGGGTTCGGGTCACGCCTGATCGAGAAGGATCAGCTGACGCTGATGGAGGAAGCCGGGGTGGAGGTCGCCTGGTTCCGTAAGCCGCTGTACCTCTCGCCCCTGAAGCAGAACCACCGCTGCCACCGCAAGGTCCTGATCACCGACGAGGAGACGGCGTTCACCGGCGGTGTCGGGATCGCCGAGGAGTGGTGCGGGGACGCTCGTGACGAGACCGAGTGGCGCGACACCCATGTGAAGGTGCGGGGCCCGGCTGTGGACGGACTGGCCGCGGCCTTCGCACAGAACTGGGCGGAGTGCCACGACGAGCTCTTCACCGACCGCGACAGATTCGTCGACGCCGCCGCCCCCGGCGAGTCCGTCGTCCAGGTCGTCCGCGGGTCGGCCGGTTTCGGCTGGCAGGACATGCAGACACTGCTCCGCGTCGTCATCGAGTCCGCCGAGGAGCGGATCCGGCTGACCACCGCCTACTTCGCGCCGGACGAGTACTTCATCGGCCTGCTCTGCGACGCCGCCCGGCGGGGTGTGTCCGTGGAGATCCTGCTCCCGGGGCCGCACACCGACAAGCGGGTGTGCATGCTGGCGGGCCAGAACCACTACGAGGCGCTCAACGCCTGCGGTGTGCGGATCTACCAGTACCAGCCCACCATGCTCCACACCAAGGCCCTGACGGTCGACGGTGTCGCCTCGCTCATCGGTTCGACGAACTTCAACCGTCGTTCGATGGACCACGACGAGGAGGTGATGCTCGCCGTGCTGGACCGGGAGTTCACCCTCACCCTGGATGGTCACTTCGACGAGGACGTCGAGCGCAGCACGCTGATCGACGGCGCGCGGTGGAAGCGCCGCCCGCTCGTGCAGCGTCTTCGTGAGGCGTCGGTCGTCCCGATCCGCCGCTGGCTCTGACGCGCGGGCCCCGGCCGCGGAGGCGACCGTCGCGGCCGGCTCCCCGAGCAGGGGTGTGACGTGTGTTCCCCGGGGCATACGGGCTGTCACCTGCCGTTCGTCAGGTGAGGTGAAGGGAGCGGTCCATGAGCGAGTCTGTCGGGACACGGCCGGAGACGGCCGCGGTGATTACGGAGCCGGTACCCGATCTGCAGCTCCAGTTGCTGATCCAGTTGCTGGACAGAGAGCTCCGGTCGAGTCTGCCGATCACACTCGCTCTGGCCGGTGGCGTCCTCCACGGGGACGTGATCGGGCACGAGGCGTGGAAGGCGGACTGGGCGAGGAGTCTGCGCCAGGTCGAGGGTGAGGGCGCGAACCTGATCGCGGAGTTCCCGGAGACGGTGGACCAGGGGATCAGAGAGCTCGTGGCCGACGACGAGGGCGGAGGTGCTCTGCCGCGCTGGATCCACCTGCGGGACGCGACCCTGGTCCTCGGGGGTACGGGCTCGCTGCGTCTTCCCCTCTGGCGGGGACGCCTGGCCGACGTCTCGGGCTGGGCCCTGGGCCGGCCGCAGTAGGCGGTTCCCGCCCATGGCACGCGGGAGGAACCGGAGGCCGGCCGGCCACCCCGCCGAGCATGACAGCCTTACGCGTCAAGCCGGTTGTACGGTGCCGGCCTCGGCGTCCAGTGCCGCGACCAGCCAGTCGTGCGCCGAGCCGGGCGTGGGTTCGGGTGGGTCTCCCGGCACACCGGTCAGCTCGGCCGTGAGCTCCCAGTACCGGTCGATCCTCGGGTCGGCGGCGAGCTGCCGGAGGAGCTCCCGCCGGAAGGCCGGGGTGTCCGCTGCGATGCGGGCGCTCGCGTAGGCGTCCACGAATCCGTCCAGCGCCTCGCCCGGGCCCGGCCGCCGCCCCCGGCGCATCTCGGTGCCCGCCAGCTCGTACGCCTCGGCGAGGCCGGCGTAGAGCACGGTGGAGGCACGGGCGTCGGCGGCCCGGTGGGCGGCAGGCTGGGTCGGTGCCGACCCACCGCAGTCACCGGTGACCAGGGCGTTCAACCCGGCGAATGCCAGAACCTGCTCCGGCTGCGGATCTTCCGGCGGCTGCGGGACCGCGATGTCCAGGAACGCGGTGACCGAACGGGCCGGCATCCTCGGCGGCAGCCAGGCGCGCCAGAACCGGGCCAGGGGCGCCGTGCTCGGCGGCACCGCCACGGAGGCGATCAGACGCAGACGGTCCGCGCGTTCGTCGGGTGGGGACTCCTGCACCGACCGGAGAGCCGCCTCCTTCCAGCGCAGCGCCCGGACCTGCGAGCCGAGTGCGCGCAACTGCCCGGCCACGGCGTCCTCCAGAGCGCCTCCCGTGCGCCCAGGGGTGTTTTCCTCTTCGAGCACCCGGCGCACCACGGGGAGCGGCAGGTCCATGCGACGCAGCGAGCGGATCATCCGCAGCCGCTCGAGTGCCCCCGCGTTGTAGCGGCGGTGGCCACCGGCGCTACGGCCGGCCTCGGGCAGCAGACCGCTGTCCGAATAGAAGCGGACCGTCTTGACGCTCACTCCCGCCCGCTCGGCCAGCTCGCCGATTCCCCACAGCCCTTCGTAGGACATCGCCACTTGAACCTCCCTCAGGGGGAGTTCCTACGGTACCCGCGACGGGCGGCCGACCCGGCCGCTCCGCTACGACGGCGTACCGAGGAGACTCAGTGACCACGTTCATCCTGGTGTCCGGAATGTTCACCGGACCCCGTGTCTGGGAGAGCACGGCAGCACGGCTGGAGGAGGAGGGAGCGCGTGTCCACGCCGTTGCCCTCGGGGGGCTCGGCGACGCCGGAACCTCCGGTGCGGGGGTGGACCTGGAGGCCCATGTCGCGGATGTCGTGGCGGCGATCGACGGGGCACTACGGGTGGCCTCGGACGAGATCGTGCTCGTCGGCCACGACTACGGCATCCATCCGGTCGTGGGCGCTGCCGACCGGCGGGCGGATTCCGTCAACCGGATCGTCTACCTCGACTCGGGGCTCCCCCGCGACGGTGCGCCCGCACTCGCCGCGGTGGCCGATCAGAGCCTGCGCGAGGAGGTGCTCCGTGCCGCCGGAGGGGGAGCGCCGGGGGCCGTGCTCCCGCCCCCGGCACGCGAGGAGTGGCGGCACTGGGGAAGCACCGCGGGTGTCCCGGACACGCAGCTCGACCGGCTCACTGCTCTCGCCCGCCCCCAGCCCCTGGGTACGCTGCTGCAGCCGCTGAGCCTGACCGGTGCGGTGGCCGCCGTGCCCATGTCGGGGGTGCTGTGCACCGGCAACGGTGCGAGCATCGCCCTGGTCCAGGCTCGGGTGAATCTGGGTGAGCCCACCCTGCTGCCGCTCGTCGATGCCGGGATGTCGTTCCTCGAACTGCCCACGGGCCACTGGCCGATGCTCTCCACGCCCGCGGAGCTGGCCGGCACACTGCTACAGGCCGCGGCGGGCCGGGGCAGCCGGCTGACGGCCCCGGACGCCGGGAGCCCGCCCGCGCATCTGGGGCCGTTCCTCCTCGACGTTCCCGAGGTACCGCGTGAGCGCAACGGCAACCTCGATCTGTACGTACCGCCCGCTGCCCGGGGCCCGCTCCCCGCCGTGGTCTTCGTCCACGGCGGCCCGGTGCCCGCCGAAGCCCGGCCGACTCCCCGCGACTGGCCCGTCCTCCAGGGATACGCCCACAGCGTGGCCGGCCGCGGAATGGTGGGCGCGATCCTGGACCACGGCCTGCACACGGTGAACGACTACGAGCGGGCGGCCGCCGATCTGGCCGACGCGGTGGAGCGGGTCAGGGCCGATCCCCGGGTGGACGCGGATCGGGTCGCCCTGTGGTTCTTCTCCGGCAGCGGTCCGCTCACGGCCGACTGGATGGCGAAGCCGCCCGCGTGGCTGAGGTGCCTGGCGGCCAACTACCCGATCATGGCGGCGCTTCCCAACTGGGGCCGGATCGGCGTCCGGTTCAGGCCCGCGGAGGCCGTCGCGCACGCGGGTTCCCTGCCGCTGGTGCTGGTGCGCGTGGGCCTGGAGAACACCGAGATCGCGACCACCGTGGAGGAGTTCGTGCACGCGGCGCTCGCCTGTGGTGCCGCCCTGGACCTGATCGACGTGCCGAACGGTCACCACACCTTCGACGCCATCGACCGCACGGACGAGTCGCGCGAGGCGGTTCGCAGGGCGTTGCGCACCGTGCTGGACCACCTGACGGCCTGATCAGCGCTGTCTCCGGCCCCGCGGGTGCGCACGGTGGAGATCTGCATGACGCTGGGAAAGCAGCGACATCGGCCGTACACGCACGCGAGGAGGTCGCCATGGCGAGCAAGGACGACGATCTACGCAAGGGCGACAAGGTTTCCTGGAAGAGCCACGGCAGGAAGGTGGAGGGCGAGGTCACCGAGAAGCACACGGACCGGACGCGCGCGGCCGGCCGGACCGTCGACGCCTCGGACGAGGACCCCCAGTACGAGGTCGAGAGTGACAGGAGCGGCCGCTCCGCCGTACACAGGCCGGACGCACTGCGGAAGGAGAGCGACGGTTCGTGAGCGCCACACCTGGGAGGAACCGGCTCCCGGCCGGCCCCGGACGTCGTCCCTCTCGGGCTGACCGCGTCACTCGAAGAGACCATCCCCGTGGCGGCTGCTGGCTTCGGCGCCCTGAACGTGATCGGGTTGACAGCCCGTCAGCTGTACGGGACCGAACCGAGGGGCACGGATGACGAACCGACAGCACCCCCCGCCTCCTGATGCCGTCGTCGTGGGCGCCGGCCTGGCAGGACTCTCCTGCGCACGCGACCTCAGTGAGGCCGGGCTGCGCGTTGAGGTGCTGGAGGCGTCCGACGGGGTCGGTGGCCGGATGCGCACCGACCGTCAGGACGGCTTCCTGCTCGACCGGGGTTTCCAGGTCTTCAACACCTCGTACCCGCAGGTGAAGAGGCGTGTCGATCTGCGCGCCCTGCGACTGCGGCCCTTCACTCCGGGGCTCGTGGCACGGACGCCCTCGGGACGGGTCCGTGTCACGGACCCGACCCGGCGCCCCCGGGACGCGGCCCAGCTGCTTCCGGGGCTCGTCCTGCCCGGGCGGGATCTCGCGGCCCTCGCCGCGCTCGCCGCCCGTGACGCCCTGCTGCCCGCCAGGCTCGTGGCGGGCGGGACCGACCGTTCGGCGTCGCAGGCACTCGTCCGCGCCGGGTTGTCCCCGCGAGCGGTCGAGGACTTCCTCCGGCCCTTCCTCTCCGGGGTGTTCCTGGAGGAGGGGCTGGAGACCTCGTCGCGGTTCATGCACCTGGTCCTGCGGAGCATGGTGCGGGGAACTCTCTGTCTGCCCGCACGTGGCATCGGGGCCGTGCCCGAACAGCTCGCCGCGGGGCTTCCGGAAGGGATCATCAAGCTCGGCTCGGCCGTGGCCGAGGTGACCGACGACGGGGTCCTCCTGGCCGACGGGGACGAACGCCCGGCCGGTGTGGTGGTCGTGGCCACGGACGCCTCCGTGGCCACGCGGCTGCTGCCCGGGCTGCCGGTGCCCGGCAGCCGGACGGTCACGACGTACTACCACGCCGCCACCCACTCACCGCTGACGGAGCCGACCCTGGTCGTGGACAGCGGCCTCGCCGTTCTGAACAGCTGTGTCCTGACCGAGGTCGCCCCCACCTACGCGCCACCGGGCACCTCCCTGGTGTCGACGTCGGTCCTCGGCTCGGGCCCGGCGGGCGGGGAGCCGACGGTCCGCGCACGGCTGGCCGAGCTGTACGACACGGACACCAGCACCTGGGAGACGGTCGCCGAACGCACGGTCGAGGGCGCCCTCCCGGCGATGCGCCCGCCATGGCCGCTGAGCCGTACGACCCGCTTCGCGCGGGGCCGCTACGTCTGCGGGGACCACCGGGCGACCGGTTCGGTACAGGGGGCACTGGCCTCCGGCAGCAGGGCCGCCCGCGAGGTGCTGGCCGACCTCGCCTCCGCGCGTACCTCCGGACCGTGACGGTTGGAGGCCGGCGGACGGCGGACGATGTCGTCGTCGTGGGCGGTGGCGCGGCAGGGCTCTGCCTGGCGCACGGTCTCACCGCCGCCGGGAGAGCGGTGACCGTGGTCGAGGCACCCGACGGGCCGCTGCGGCCACCGGAACGCACCTGGTGCTACTGGGAAGCCGGCCCTGGAGCGTTCGAGGAGGCCGTCACCGCCTCTTGGGGACGGCTGCGGGTGCGGGGTCCTGAGGGCCACGTGATCGAGTCGGAGCCAGTCCCCCTGCGCTACCGCATGGTGCGATCCGGCCTCTTCGAGCAGCTGGTTCACGCACGTCTGGCGGAGTCCGGGACCTCCCGGGTCCTGCGTGCCACGGCCCACGCGGTGAGGGACACGCACCGGGGCGCGGAGGTGCGCTGCACGACCGCGGACGGGGAGGCGCTCACCCTGCGCGCGGCCCTGGTCTTCGACTCCCGTCCGGTGCGGCAGATGCCGCCGCACCGGACACTGCTGCTGCAGCACTTCCGGGGCTGGTTCGTCCGTACGTCAGAACCCCGCTTCGAGCCAAAGGTCGCCGATCTCATGGACTTCCGGGTGCCTCAGCCGCGGCACGGGCTCGCGTTCGGCTATGTGCTGCCGCTCGCGCCGGACCGCGCTCTGGTCGAGTACACCGAGTTCTCCCGGACACCCCTCACCGCCACCGCTTACGACGACGCGCTGCGGCACTACACCGGAAGCGTCCTGCGGCTGGGCCGGTTCACCGTAGACTCCGCCGAACAGGGCGTCATCCCCATGACCGACGCCCGGTTCCCGCGCCGCGTCGGCCGCGCGGTCTTCCGTATCGGGGCCGCGGGCGGGGCGACGCGTCCGGCGACGGGTTACACCTTCGCCGCGGTTCAGCGCCAGAGCCTCGCCGTCGCGGCGGCGCTGGAACGTGGCCGCCCGGGCGTTCCCCCGCCGCACGGCCGCCGTGCGCTCGCCATGGACGCGGTTCTGCTCAGGGCTCTGGACACCGGGCGCGTGGACGGCCCGCGGTTCTTCACCGATCTGTTCCGCCGGGTCCCCATGGAGCGTCTGCTGAGGTTCCTGGACGGCGGGAGCACACCGTGGGAGGAGTTCGGCATCGGGCTGCGGACCCCGGTGGGCCCGATGCTCCGTACTGCGGCCGAACTCCCCTTCCTGACCCGGCGGCTCACCGCCCGATCCGAGGAGCGCACCTGATGACCCTGCTGCGGGACCGCGATCTGGCGCGGGCCTTCGATCATGCCTCGCTCACCTACGACCGCCTCACGGCGCTGAACCCCGGATACCGCTCGGATCTGTTCCGCTCGGCCCACCGACTGCGTCTTCCGCGGGGCGGGCGGGGTCTGCGGGTGCTGGACCTCGGGTGCGGTACGGGCGCCTCGACGCGGGCGCTGCTGCGCGCGGCGCCGTACGCGAGGATCACGGCGGTGGACGCCTCCGCCGGGATGCTGGACCGGGCGCGGGCCAAGCGCTGGCCTCCGAACGTCCGGTTCCTGCACCGGTCGGCCGAGGAATTGTCCACCACCGACGACGACGGTTCGTTCGACGCGGTGTTCGCCGCCTATCTCTTCCGCAACGTCGCCGAACCGGGTGAGGTGCTCGGATCGGTGCGGACCCTTCTGCGTCCGGGGGGCCGTCTGCTGGTCCACGAGTACAGTCTGAGCGGCTCGCCCGTGCACCGGGCCGTGTGGAACGCGGTGTGCGCGGGCGTCATCGTGCCGGCGGGGACCCTGACCGGCGACCGCGAGCTGTATCACCATCTGTGGCGCAGCGTCCTGGCGTTCGACACCGCGCCCGTCTTCGCGGAGCGGATCGCGCGGGCGGGCTTCCCCTTCGTGCGGACCGTTCCGGTCGGCGGCTGGCAGACGGGCATCGTCCATGTCTTCCTGGCCCGCAAGGGTGCGGGGCACGTCGGTCCCGGTGCCGCATGAGGGCCCGCGGGCTCGGCGTGCACGGCCGGGACGGCCGGGCGGAGGTGCTCCTGCCGGAACCAGGACGGGCGCGCTTCTCCGGGGAGGCTCCCTCGGTCGCGGTGATCGGCGGCGGCATCGCCGGGATCGCCGCGGCCACCTGCCTGGCCGAACGCGGTGTGCGCGTCACCCTCTACGAACGCGGGGAGAGCCTGGGCGGCCGCCTCGCCGGGTGGCCGGTCTCGCTTGCCGACGGGTCGGCGGTGACGATGAGCCGGGGTTTCCACGCCTTCTTCCGGCAGTACTACAACCTGCGAGCGCTGTTGCGCCGTACGGATCCCGGGCTGTCGGCGCTGGTCCCGCTGCCGGATTACCCTCTGCGGCACCGCGACGGCCTGACGGACGGCTTCGCCCGTGTGCCGAGGACTCCACCGTGGAGCGCGCTCGGATTCGTCGCGCTCAGCCCGTCGTTCGGCTGGCGCGACCTGGCCGCGATGAATCCGCGCAAGGCCCTGCCGCTGCTCGACGTACGGGTTCCCGAGGTGTACGAGCGGTTCGACGGGGTGAGCGCCGAGGAGTTCCTGCGCCGGATCAACTTCCCGGAGGCGGCCCGGCATCTGGCGTTCGAGGTGTTCTCGCGCAGCTTCTTCGCCGACCCGCGGGAGCTGTCGGCCGCCGAACTCCTGCTGATGTTCCACATCTACTTCCTGGGATCGTCGGAAGGGCTCCTCTTCGACGTGCCGCGTGAACCGTTCCCTCAGGCGTTGTGGGAGCCGCTCGAGGGCTACCTGCGCGGACTCGGCACACAGGTGCGCACCGCGTGCCCGGTCAGCCGAGTCCACTCGGACGGCGGCGGCGACCTCATCGTGGAGACCGGGGACGGGACCGGCCGGTACCAGGGTGTGGTCCTGGCGCTGGACACCGACGGCCTGCGCCATGTCGTGCGCGGTTCACCGGAGTTGGGGGACGCGTCTTGGCGTGAGGATGTGGACGCGCTGCGCACCGCCCCGCCGTTCCTCGTCTCCCGGCTGTGGCTGGACCGCCCGGTGGACGTGAGGCGTGCCGGGTTCCTCGGGACCAGTGGGTACGACGGCCTCGACAACATCAGCGTCCTGGACCGCTGGGAGGGCGAGTCCGCCCGTTGGGCCGCCCGTACCGGGGGATCCGTGGTCGAGCTCCACGCGTACGCGGTGGACGAGCGGGAGGAGCGTAAGGAGGTCCAGCGCAGGATGCTGGACCGGATGCACGAGGTCTACCCGGAGACCGTGGACGCCCGGGTCGTGGACGCCCGCCACGAGTGGCGCGCCGACTGCCCGGTCTTCCCGGTGGGCGGGTACCGCCGCCGGCCGGGTGTCCGCACGCCCGATCCCCGCGTGATGCTGGCGGGTGATCTGGTGCGCACGGATCTCCCGGTCGCGCTGATGGAGCGCGCGGCCACCTCGGGATTCCTTGCGGGCAACGCGCTGCTGGCCGGGTGGGGAGTGCGCGGCGAGGTGTTGCGGACCGTTCCGGGGGCGGGGCGATCCCGGGCCCTGCGCGCGCTGGCGAGGCAGACCGGGCGGCGCTGAGGTCAGCCGGGGAAGCGCCCCGTGCTCCGCAGTGACCAGCGCCGTTCGGCGTAGGCCAGGTCGTCGCGCCAGAGCCTGCCCGCCGTGCGGCGCATCAGCGGTCGCAGGGCGGGCGCGGCAGCGCGGGCCAGGGCGAAGCCGCGCCGGTCCGACGAGGCGACGACCGCTTCGACGACCGCCGTACGCGGGTGGGTGGCTCCTGGCGCGGTGATGGGGGTCGCATGGGTCTCCACCACGGATCCCGTGCCCTCACCGTCCGTGATGTGCATGACCACCGTGCGGGGTTCGGGAGCCGTGAAGACCGCCCGCACCGGCACGACGAGCCGGCCTGCGACCTTGAACGAGACATCGACGGCGAACGAGTCGTCCTCCCCTTCCTCGGGCGTCTCCACCACCTTCAGACCGACGAACGCGTAGGGATGGAACCAGGATCCGTGCCAGGGGTCGAGGCGGTTGGCGACCACGTCCTCGGGTTCGCACCGGCCGGCCGTGGTGAAGACCGCGTCCACCGCGCCGTCCGGCGTCGGTCTCACGGGTACGACCGGGCGCTCCAGCGGCTCTTCGCCACCGGCCCGGTCGAGCCTCACCCAGACCAGCACCCCGTCGTCGTACAGCGGGAAGGGCTCCCAGCCGGCGAACGGGCTGCCGTCCAGGGCGAGTCCGTGCCAGTGGCACATGAGGGTTCCGCAGACGACCCGGCTGTCCCGCAAGGGTGCTCCGAGGTGCGGGCACTCCCCCGGCCCGGCCCGCAGGGTGCCGTCGGGGGTCCGCCAGAGGACGACCTCCACCCCGGCGACGGTTCGGCCGTAGGGGCGCTGCCTCGCGCCGAGATCCCGGGAGGACCCGACGACGTACCAGTTGCCCGACGGTCTCGCCGCGGCACGGCGCAGCGCTTCCGCGATCAGGGCGGGCCTCGCGCGGCGCCAGGTCGCGGGCTGAGTGGCCCATCGGGGCGCGCGCCGCACCCGCAGGGGTGGGGACCAGCGTCGCCGGGCGCCGTTCATCGCAGGGATCCCTTCGTCCTGGCCACCTGTTCCGGCGCTCTGCCCGGATGCCGGGGTCGCATCCGGGCGCCGAGGATCCGTGCGAGCCCACCGGCGGCGGTCACGGCGCGCCGCCGCCGTGCGACGACCGCGCGCCGGTGCAGCGCCCGGTAGTCGTCCGCCGCGATCGCGTCCAGGATGCCCCGGTAGAGGACGAACGCCGTGCGGATGCAGGGCCGTACCCGCGGTTCGAGCATGGCGATCCCCGGTTCCGCGAACGCGTAGACGGTACGGATCATCGCGTCGGCGTCGGCGAACGCGTTCCGGATGCGCGGGTCATGACGCCCGGTCCGCCGGCTCCACTCCAGCAGGCGCCGGTCGACACCGTGCGAGGCGAGCAGATCGGCCGGGAGGTAGACGCGTCCGCGTTCCAGGTCCTCTCCCACGTCGCGCAGGAAGTTGGTCAGCTGGAACGCCTCGCCGAGGGCGGCCGCGTGCGGGGCGGCCTGCTCTCGGGCGACGACCGTGCCGAGCACCGGCAGCATCTGCAGCCCGATGACCGCCGCCGATCCGTGCATGTAGGCCCGCAGGTCCGGATAGGACGGGTAGTCGGTGACGGTGAGGTCGCTGCGCATGGACGCCAGGAAGTCGGCGAAGAGTCCGTGGTCGATCTCGTAGCGTGCGGCGGTGTCCGCGACGGCGCGGACCACGGGTTCGTCGCCGCCTCCGGTCCGCAGTCCGTGGGCGAGGTCGCTCTCCAGGCGTCGCAGCAGCCGGTCACGTTCCGTGGGAGGCTGCCCGCGGTCCAGGTCGTCCACGATGTCGTCGGCCCACCTGGCGAAGCCGTACAGAGCGTGCACCGCGGGCCGTCGTTCGACCGGCAGCAGCCGGGTGGCGAGGAAGTACGTCCTGCCGTGCCGGGCGTTGAGACTCCTGCACCGGGCGTAGGCGGAGCGCAGCGCGGGCTCGGTGATCCCGGCGGCGTCGAGTTCGCGTCGGCTCATCGGCTCTGCCTCCCGTGGGCGGGGGTGCGGTGGCGGTCGGTCGTGCGCGTCGGGCCGGTGATGCGGGATGCCGCGAGCTTCCCGCTCAGGAGCACGGTCGGCACGCCGACGCCCGGGGTGGTCCCGCATCCGGCGAGTACGACGTTGTCGTGGCCGCGTACGAGGTTGCGGGGCCGGAAGGGACCGGTCTGCGCGAAGGTGTGGGCCACGGAGAACGGGGTGCCCGCCGCGTGCCCCTGGGCGGTCCAGTCCACGGGCGTAACGAGGAGTTCGCGCTCGAGGGAGGCCTCGAAACCGTGCAACCCTCTGCTCTCCAGGACGGACAGCAGGCTGTCCCTGTAGCGCGGTCCCAGGTCGCCCCAGGTGACCGCAGAGGGGCCGGTCGTGGTGTTCGGGCAGGGGGCCAGGACGTAGTGCAGGTGCCGGCCGTGGGGCGCGAGTGAGGGATCGTGCGTCGTCGGCCTGGTGATGAGCAGCGAGGGATCGCTCATCAGCCGTCCGGTCCGGGTGAGTTCGTCGAAGGTCCCTTCCCAGGCCTCGCCGAACGACAGCGTGTGGTGCGCGAGTTCCGGCCAGGTACGGTCGGTCCCGGCGTGCAGGACCACGGCGGACGGGGCGTGACGAAGGCGTCCCGGCCGGCGGGGCACCCGGCCCAGGAGCCGGTGGGCGACGGGCAGATCGGGTGTGAGCACGACCGCGTCGCAGGTGATCCTCTCCCCCGAGGCGAGCCGGACGGCCCGTACGCGCCCAGCGGTGCTCTCCAGTGCACTCACCTCGGCCGACCAGCGGAACTCGCCCCCGGCGTCGGCCGCCGCGTCGGCCATCGCGCGGGGCAGGGCGTGCATACCGCCCTTCGGGAACCAGACTCCCGCGACGGTGTCCATGTACGCGATGACCGCGTACGCGGCGAGAGCGCGGGCCGGGGCGACTCCGGCGTAGAGCGACTGGAAGGAGAACACCCGGCGCAGCCGCGGGTCCGAGAGGAACCTGCCGATCTGCGGGTCGAGGCGGCCGAAGCCGCCCAGGGCGGCAAGCCGCGCCAGATCCGGGTGCAGCAGCTGGAAGGGGGAGTCGAAGTTGGTGTCGATGAAGCGGCGCATCTGGGCCCGGTAGATGCGTTCCAGCCAGGTGCGCAGCCTGCGGTACCCGGCGGCCTCGGCCGCTCCGGCGAAACGGCGTACCTCGGCTTCCATGGCGTCGCCGTCGGTGTGGACGTCGACCTGGCTGCCGTCCGCGAATCGCGCCCGGTAGGCGGGGTCGAGGGGAATCAGCTCGACCCGCCGGTGGAGGCTGTCGCCCACGGCGGCGAAGGCCTCGTCGGCCAGGTGAGGCATGGTCAGCACGGTGGGGCCGGTGTCGATGTGGTAGCCGCCGATCTCGCGGCGTCCCGCTCGCCCGCCCGGGCCGGCGTCGCGCTCCACCACCGTCACCCTGCGGCCCGACCCGAGCAGGTGGAGAGTGGCGGAGAGGCCGGACAGGCCCGCACCGACGACCACCACATGGTCCGTCGGGCCCTGAACCGTCCTCATACGTCCTCCTCCTCGCCTGCCGGCGCGGTGCCCACGGCGCGGGCGAGCAGTGAGGCGAACTCCCGGCGGGCTCCGGAATCCGCGCCGGAGGAGGCGAAGTGCCCCAGGCTCGACGCCGACAGCGCGGCGATCTCCTCCTCCACCGCGGCCCGCGCGCCAGTGCGCTGCAGCGCCGCGCGCATCCGGGCGACGGTGTCCTCGTCGGGTGTGACGGTGCCGGGGCCGAGTACGGCCATCGCTTCGGTGTCACCCGACTCGTCGGCGAGCCGGAGAGCGACCGCGAGGAGGTAGGTGAGCTTGCGTGCACGCAGGTCCTCGTCGGCGGGTTTGCCCGTGACGGCCGGGTCGCCGAACGCGCCCAGCAGGTCGTCGTGGAGCTGGAAGGCGAGTCCCGCGCAACGTCCGGCGGATCTGAGCGCATCCGTCGTGCGGGTGTCGGCCGCCGCGAGGGCGGCCCCCATGGCCAGCGGACGCTCCACCGTGTAGAGGGCGCTCTTGAGGACGGCCACGTTCCGCGCCTGGGCCGGGTCGGCGGATCCGGTCGCCTGGGCCCGCATGTCGAGGTACTGACCGGCGATCATCTCGGAACGCATCGCCTGCCACTCCTGGTGCAGACGCGGGCCGTAGGGGTGGGACAGCGCGACGTCGGTCAGCAGGTCGTCGGCCCAGGCCAGTGCCAGGTCTCCGGCGAGCACGGCCGCGCCGGCCGAGAAGGACTCGGAGGAACCTCGCATGCGTCCTGTCCGGTGCATGAGGGCGAAGTCCTCGTGGACCGCGGGTGCGCCGCGGCGTACCGGCGATTCGTCCATGACGTCGTCGTGCACCAGCGCACAGGTCTGCAGCAGTTCGAGCGCCGCGCCCAGACGCAGCGGCGTCAGGTGGTCTCCCGTCCCTCCGGATGCCAGCCATCCGCACCGGACGAAGGCCGTGCGCAGCCGCTTGCCCCCGCGCAGGGCGAGGCCGACGACTCGGGACGCCACCTCCTCCGCGAAGACGGAGTCCGTCCGCGCCGCCTCCCTCAGCCTCGCGTCGAGGTGCTCCCGCAGCACGGCCTCCACGGCCGAGACGGCTTCCGCCGCCGTACCCGGAGCCTCGTCCACACCGCCGGCACCTGCGCCGGTTCCCGCTCGCGTCGCCCGTGGACCGAGCATGCGTGGCCCCTTTCGCCCGGTTCTCCGCCGCCGCCTCCGACAGCGCCTCCGGTGCAGGGGACCGCGGATGCGCCTATGCCTGCCCGGTGGACGGCAGGGTCGTCGCGGAGTTCACCCGGACGGCGGAGGTGCGGGGCGCGGCCGACGACGAGTCACACGCACAGCTCCCGTCGGAGGGGGCGCGGAACAGGACCGGGAAGGAGCGATTCATGACTGGCGGAATGAGCGGCCCCTCGCCCTCTAGGGCCGATCGGCCTCGCTCACCCGGGTGCCCTTGGTGCGCGCGGCGATCAGCAGGGCCGCCACCGCGGTCACGACGGCGGCGGTGAGGGTGACCGTACGCGGCACCGTCACGGGGATCCCCAAGTACTCGGTGAGGCCCAGGATGCGGTGCAGGCCCCACGGGAGCAGTGCCATCTGGTCGTTCCAGGTACTCAGGGACGTCTCGGCCCCCACCGCCCAGGTGAGGGCGCCGCACACCGTGGCCGCGGTGCCCACGGCGGCCAGCAGCCACCCCCACGCCCGGCGGACGCTCAGGCCGCAGCCGTCGCGCAGGGCCCACCAGGCGGCCGCGAACACCCAGAGGAACAACGCCCAGGCGACCGTGACGTAGAGGAACCGGCCCGGTGCCGAGGTCCAGAACCCGGACCAGTAGAAGCCGGGCCCACGCACGGCCAGGACGCCCAGCAGGGGCAGCGTCCGCAGCACCGCGACACCGCCCACCGCCGCCGCCAGCCGGTACCCGTGGCGGCCGGCGGCGCAGCGCAGCACGGCCGTGAAGACCGCCCAGGCGCCGAGTGTCACCGCCAGGTGCACCGGCGCCGCCATCCAGGTGAAGACAGCGCGGCTCATGACGATCACCAGGCCCGGCAGGAGCCACACCACGGCCCGGTCCAGCCGGCCCGGCGGCTCGGTGCACGCCCCAACACGCCACGGGCACAGCGCCGCGGTCATCAGCGCGCGCACGCCGGCGGCGCCCGGCAGCCGGCGTGCGGTCACGGCGGCCACGGCGGTGAGCAGCAGGGCGAGCAGGAGAGCGCGTGCCCACCACGCCATGGCCGGGTCCCGGTCGGCCCGGCGCAGACCCAGTTCGGCCGCCGTGAAGTTGTAGGCGGGCAGGTCGAGATCGGCGCCGTACCGCCTTTGGTGTTCCTCTGCCGATGTACGGAACCGCTTCTCGGCCGCATGCCAGCGGGTTGCCGCCTCGGCCGATCCGGTGTCCAGCCATCGCTGGTGCCAGAGCACCGCCCCGCGGTATTCGCCGAGCACCGTCAAGAGGTCGGTCTGGTAGGCGAGGGCGGCCGTGAACCGTTCGCGAAGTCTTGGGTCGCGCCAGGCGCCGACGTCGGTACCGGCCAGAAGCCGCTCCTGGTGCCGGGAGAGCTCGACTGCTCGCCGCCCGTCGGTGAGCGCCTGTGTCAGCCTGGCCCGGGTGGCGGCGTAGATGCTGGACAGGGCGGCGCTGTCACCCGTCGCGATGTCCCACTCGAAGATCCACATCATGGGCGGGGGCTCGAGCCCGAGCGCTCTGGCCGAGGTGTCGGCGTACGGCCTGATGTACAGCCCCTGTGTGATCACCGGGCGGGAGAGCGCCAGGATCCGCTCGACGGCGGAGACGGTCTCCGGGTCGTCCGAGAACGTGCTGCGGATCCAGGCGGCCCGTGCCCGGGGGACGTCTGTGTCCGGGTCCTGCGCCAGGCGGGCGGTCAGGTACACGTTCACGTCCCACAACTGCCAGAAGCCGGTGCGCAGGTAGAGCGAGCGCGGCCCCGCGTACAGCGGCCCGCCCGTCTGCGCCCAGGTCCACACCCCCTCGACGTGAGGGTTGGCGGCAAGGAAGCGCAGTAGGGCGGTCTGCTGCAGCTCCGCCAGATCGTCCGGCAGCGCTCCCTGGCCCTCGAACTCGCGGCGCGCCTGGAACTCCACGATCCGCCGCTGGGATCCGCCGAGCAGTGTCGGATTGAGCGGCAGATGGGAGTAGAAGTCGCCCTGGGAGTACTTCGTCGACACGATCAGTCGCGGATCGTCGATCCCGTGGAGTACTGCCTCGTAGGAGGTGGGATTGGTGTGCAGATCGCCGACCGCGCCGACGCCTACGCTCCAGGTACGGAAGATCACCTCCCGGTCGCCGCCTTCCCGGGCCGTGGCGGCCAGCAAGGAGCGCAGCATGGCACGGACCGAGCCGGCCGTCGTCACCTCGATCGCCGAGGTGTAGTCCCACCCGGGCAGGCGGTAGGCGGAACCTCCTTCACCGGTCCGGATCATCAGCCCGGAGGCGAACGGCATCACGTGGTACAGCTCCCGGAGGCCTGCCGCGTACACCGACCACAGGTCCGGGTCGTCGGTGGGCAGTCCACCGAACTCGCTCTCGAGATGACGGCGGAGAGGCGGGGAGAGGGCGAGCATGTCGGTCTGGAAGTAGACCCGCATGCCCGCTTCGTGGGCGTAGCGCCACACCGGTGCGAACGCCTCGGCCATCGCGTGCGCCCGGGCGATGTGCGCATCGCCCGGCGGGTACACGGCTCGCCCGTCGCCGACGCCGGAGAAGGTGACGTACTCGAGGAAGCCGGGCACCACCACCGCGTTGTAGCCGTCCCTCAGCGCATGGCGGACCAGGGTGCGGAACTGCTCACCGATGCGTGCGGTCGCTGCGGGGTCGACCCACGGGGCCTCGGGCAGCAACGCCGTCCCGACGACGTCGGAGTTCAGGGAGTAGTCGCCGCCACCGGAGAACCGGGCCGGATCGTCGTCCAGACCGACCGCGCCTGTGTCGATCAGTCTCAGCCCGAGGCGCGGTGCCACCTCGCGTCCCCGGTCGGCCATCACGTCCTCGCCGCCGCGCACCCGGTCCGCGAACCGGTACAGGCCGGCGGCTGCACCGGCCACGGTGGCGGTGTCCAGGACGTAGCCCGGTCCACGGCGGGTCAGCCGGTACCGCTCGGCGGATCCGCCCTGCGGGAGGGCGCCGACGCGTACGGTCAGTTCGCCGCCTCCCGGCTTCACTTCGCGGTCGGAACGGAGGGCCGGGGCGTGAGCGCCACGGGCGACGAGTGCGTCGCCGACCGCCTGGCCGGCGAGTTGCAGCCGGGTGCCCGCGAGTCCGGTCACCTCGCGCAGCGTGGGCGCCGCGCGAGGGGCTTCCGCCGGTGCGGGCAGGGCCCGTTCCACGGGCACGGCCTTCTCCGTGAAGGACAGCCCCAGTGCCCCGTCGAGCGCCCACGCCACCAGCACGCCGGACAGCAGGAACACGAGCATCGTCGTCACGGCTGACGCCCGTGGCCTCACCCGGCCCACCCGCCCCCACAGTTCATCGCACCATCGTAGGAACCACCGGTCCCGCGCAGAAGCCCTGTGACGATCAGTTCCGATCACCGCCCGCCGGTCCTCACGGTGTGCCGGGCCCGGCGCACGGAACCCCGTCCGCCTCGCAGGGCAGGGTCCGCCGCGGCGGCTCAGGACCGCCGCAGGTCGAACCAGTCGAACGCGACAGCGCTCCGGGTCGCGTACATGCCGAAGACGCGGCCGGTGAAGCCGCCGGCGACCTCCGTGGTCAGGTAACGGCCGTCGAGCTCCGCGAGGACCTCGAACTCTCCTTCCTCCGTCTCGTACCCCAGACGCAGGGTGTCGGGGCCTCCCACGCGGAGGCCGGCCAGAGCGTCCGCGCCGTCGCCGGGGGGTCGTACGGTGACGGTGGGCGGCAGCACGTCGGTGGTCGTCACATCGATCCGCAGCGTCAGAGGTCCCGGCGGAACGACCCGCTCGGCCACCGTCTGCCGCACCGGGCCGATCCGGGCGACGGCGCGCACGAGGTCGCCCTCCTTCTCCACCTGATAGTGGTGCGCCTCGTCGAGGCGCACCGCCAGGCCGCCTCGTCCGTCCTCACCCACGTCCGCCCGGGTCCGCGCGCAGCAGTCGGGGTCGCGCTGGCGGCGTCCGACGAACAGCGCACCGGGCTTCTCCAGGCCGTCGGCCCGGGCGTGCAGCACCAGATGCCCGGGGCGCTCGTCCAGGCGTACGGCCGCCGGATCGTGCTGCCTCAGGGTGACCCAGCACGGGGCGAGAGCGGTGGAGTCGAAGTCGTCGCGCGACGAATCCCCGGGCCAGGGGTGCGGCTTCAGTTCCGGAGCGGGAGCGCGGAGCTCCAGCGGTCCTGGCAGGGGCCACTCGTCCTCCCAGCTCACCGGTGCGAGGAAGGTCTCCCGGCCCATGCCGTGGAACTTCGGGGTGTCGCCGCGAGGCCGGGTCCCCAGCAGCACCATCCACCAGGTGCCGTCGTGCGCCTGCACGAGGTCTCCGTGGCCGGTGTTCTGCACCGGGTGGCCGGTGCTGCGGTGGGAGAGCACCGGATTCGCCGGATGCGGCTCGAAGGGCCCCGGCAGGGTGCGGGCCCTGGCCACCGACATGGCGTGCCCGCGCTCCGTCCCGCCCTCCGAGAGGAGCAGGTACCACCAGTCGCCGATCCGGTAGAGGTGAGGACCCTCCGGATACTGCAGACCACTTCCCGACCACATCGCCACGGGCTCGCCGAGGAGTTCGCCGCTCTCCGGGTCGATGCGCACCCCCCGGATGCCGTCGTTGGAGTACACGCACCAGCACGTGCCGTCGTCGTCCCAGGCGAGGTCGGGATCGATGCCGGGTATGCCGACCGGCACCGGATCCGACCACGGGCCGGCGGGGTCATCGGCCGTCACCAGGATGTTGCCCTGTCCGGCGACCACCGTGGTGATCATCCAGAACCGGCCGTCGTGGTGACGCAGCGTCGGGGCGTACACGCCGCAGGAAGCCGGTGCGTCCTCCGGGAGCGTCAGCTGCGACGGCCGGTCCAGGGCATGCCCGAGGAGCCGCCAGTTCACCAGGTCGCGGCTGTGCCACAGCGGAACTCCGGGCACGTACTCGAAGCTGGAGGTCGCGACGTAGTAGTCCTCACCCACGCGGCAGATGCTCGGATCAGGACTGAATCCGGGGATCACGGGATTGTCGAAGAACGTCATCGGTCAGTCCTCGGGTCGGGGCCAGGACCGGGTCCTGCGGCCATGATCGTTGAAGCGCTTCGAAGATGGCACTCGGCTGCCGAGGTGTCAACGGGTACGGACAAGACCGGACTCCCGTACGCATGCGGTCGCGCCCCACCTCGGGTTCCCGGCCGTCGCCGCCTCGTTCGGGGGCACAAGGATCGAAGCGCTTCGATGACGGCCTGCCCGCACACACGGCAGCGGACCCGCCCCTCCGGGAGAAGGGCGGGTCCGCTGTCCGATGCGGGCGGTGCCTCAGGCGGTCACTTCAGAGCGGGCGGCGCCGCCTCGGCCGAGGTGCCCCACGCCGAGGGTTCGGTGCCGACCTCGAAGGTCAGGTCGCTCGTGTCCCGGATGTCCTCGGTGGTGAGGTAGGTCTTGCCGTAGGCGGCCCCGTCGGTGCGGGCGGACTGGATGTAGCGCGCCGCGTCGGTGGTGCCGGGCGCCCTGACGGTCAGACGGCCCTTGGGGTAGTACCGCCGGTCGAGCGTCAGGTCGACACGCTCGAAGACGGGAGTCGACAGGCCCCAGGTGTCCGTGCCCGGCTGGACGGGGAAGATCCCGATGGAGGACAGGACGTTCCAGGCGGACATGGTGCCCAGGTCGTCGTTGCCGGTCATGCCGGTCGGGGTGTCGGTGAAGAGCGTCAGCGCGGCGTGGACCACGTCGGTCGTCTTCCAGGGCTGCCCCGTGGAGAGGTAGGTGTAGGGGGCGATGAGATCGGGCTCGTTCTGCGGGTTGTACTTGTCCGCGTTGTAGTAGTCGTACGGTCCGTTCACCCACACCTCGCGGGCGGTCTTCGCCGGGTCCTGGAGCAGTTGCTCGTAGGCGAAGAACGAGTCGAGGCGCTCATTGGCGGCGTCGGTGCCACCGATCAGGGAGACCATGCCGGGCAGGTCCTGGGGGACGAGCCACTGGTACTGCCAGGACGTCCCCTCGTGGAAACCTTCGCTCTGCGCGGGGTCGGCGGGTCCGGTGAAGTCGCCCTTCTCGTCCCGCGCGCGGAAGAAGCCGGTCGAACTGTCGAAGATCTTGCGGTAGTTCTGCGCACGCTTCGCGTACCGCGCGGCGTCGTCCTTGTGCCCCAGCTCCTTCGCCATCTGGCTCAGCATCGCGTCGGAGAGCGCGTACTCCAGCGTCGCGGAGGCACCGTGGTCGTAGTCGGAGTCACCCGGCTTCACGTGGGCACGGTCCTTGATGTACGGCGCGAATCCCTCGGCGAGGTACTCCTTGTTGGCCTCGCGGCCCACGGGGGCCGAGTCGGCCGGAGGTACTCCGTCGGCGTTCTTCTTCAGCGCCCGGTAGGCCTGTTCTTCGTAACCCTTGAGGAGGCCCTGCTGGTAGGCGTTGGTGAGGAAGGGGGTGACCGGGTCACCGGTCATGATGTTCGTCTCGACGGTGCCGTAGCCCCACTTGGGCAGCCAGCCGCTGTCCTGGTCGATCTTGATGACGGATATCGCCATGTCGCGGGACTCACTCGGCGCCAGGAGCGAGAGCAACTGGGCCTGGGTGCGGTAGGTGTCCCACAGCGACCAGTTCTGGTAGTACGTGAAGCCCTTGGCCCGGTGGATCTTCTGGTCCCAGCCGGTGTAGCGGCCGTCGACGTCGCTGCCGACGTTCGGCGCGAGGAAGGAGCGGTAGAGGGACGAGTAGAAGGTCCGCCGCAGCGTCTCGCTGCCGCCCTGAGCCCGGACGTCGTCGAGGCGGTCCTCCCACGCGGCCTGCGCGGCCTTGGCGACACGGTCGTACGAACGACCGCCCTCGGCACGGAGGTTGAGTGCCGCGCCCTTCGCGTCGACGTACGAGATCGCCGTGGTCGCCTCGACCGTGCGGTCCTTGGAGGTGTCGAAGCGGAGGAAAGCGCCGTTCCGCTCACTGCCGGCGGACGACGAGGAGGACCCCGGAGTGACCGTGTCCCCCTTCCAGGTACCCGAGTTGAGGAACGGGCGGTCGAATCGGGTGATGGTGTACACGGTGTACGGCTTGGTGTCCTGACAGAAGCCGCTGCCGGTGATCGCCGTGCGCACGGTGCGGTTGTCGAGGATCTCGACCTTGGTACTCAACGTCTTGTGCAGCGACTGACCCGCGTTGATGAGGACGTTGGCCTTGTCTGTGGCGGGGAAGGTGTAACGCTGCACACCGGTCCGCTCGGTGGCGCTGAGCTCGGCCTTGATGCCGGTCTTGAGACCGACCTCGTAGGTGCCGGGGCTCGCCTTCTCGTCCTCGTGGCTGAACTCCGCCGCGTAGGTGGCGTTGTCGGTCGACGTGATGTCACCGGTCGTCGGGAGGACCGGGAGGTCACCGCCGAGGCCGCAGCCGACGCCGGAGATGTGGACCGTGGAGAAGCCCCTGATGTGGGTCTCCGAGTAGTCGTACCCCGTGTTGTGCCCGGTGTCGGGCGAGAACTGCACCATGCCGAAGGGCACCGCGGCACCCGGATAGGTGTTGCCCTCGTTCTCGGTACCGATGAACGGGTTGACGAGATCGGTGAGACGACCACGCTCCGCGTGCCCGCCTCCCTCCGCCACGGCAGGTGCGGCGACGGCGCCGCCGAGGAGGGCGGCCGTGGCGGCCGCCGCCCCCGCACCGCGAATCCAGTGGGTCCATCTCATGGGGTGAGCGCCTCTCGAGCCTAGACAACGTTGTCATGCGCACTGCGTGATCATTCTTGGCCCGAATGCGTGTACTCGTCAAGAGTGGTGACGCGTCTGCCGTCCTTCCGTTCGCGGGACGCTCTCCGGCGCGCCAAGGTCGGATGAGGACGCCGAGTGCGCACGGCGCCCCCTACCGCCTGTTCGCATCCGGAGTCGCCGCGATGAGTCCGCACCGCACCACGACGGGGCTGGTTTCGCACGCCCAGGACGAGAGTGACCTGCTGCCCCGGTGGGCGCTGCTCGCGCCGTTCGCGCTGGTGGCGCTCGCCCTGGCCGTCGACCTGCCCACGCCGGGGGCCTTTAGCGGCGATGTCTTCCTGATCCTGAGCAGCATGATGGCTGCCTGCGTCTACACGCTGCGCACCGTCGTGGCGGTCGCGGCACTCAACAGCCTGGCCGGCCTGGTCCTGCTGCTCGCGAACCACTGGTCCTCCGACGGCGGTCACGCCGTGGTGGACTTCGTCGCCATGGTGATCCTCGCCTGGGCCTCCGTACCCCTGTGCCAGCTTCGGCTGTATCTACGACGGCGCCTGCAGGGAGCGGAGCGGGTGGCGGAGAGCGCCCAGCGCGCCGTTCTCCCACCCGTACGGGCCTGGCAGGGGAAGACCTGGATCGCGGTCCGGTACGAAGCGGCCTCCGCGGCAGCCGCTGTGGGTGGCGACCTCTACGCGGTGGAACGCACCCGGTACGGAGTTCGCCTGCTCATCGGTGACGTACGCGGCAAGGGACTGAACGCGATTCCCAGCGTCGCGGCGCTGGTGGGAAGCTTCCACGAAGCGGCGCACCACACCCCGACCCTGGCGGAACTGGCCCGCCGGCTCGACGAGGCGGTCAACCGGCACACCCGCGAGGCCGACGCGGTGCGCGGCGGCCCCGACACGGGCGACGAGCACTTCATCACGGCCGCCATCGCGCAGATCCCGGACGAGGGCACCGAGGTGCGTCTGATCAGCAGGGGCCACTGCCCGGCCTTCCTGGTGAGCGAGGATTCGCTCCTGACCTGGGTGCCGGAGCACCCCGGGCTGCCGCTGGGGCTGGGAGAGTTCGACACCGGACCGTGGATCGACGAGGCACGGCCGTTCGGCCCCGGGCATCTCCTGCTGCTCTGTACGGACGGCCTGTTGGAGGCACGGGACGGCGAGGGCCGCTTCTACACGCCGGACGAGGACCTGCGGCGGTCATGGCGTCTCGGCCCGCCGGAGGTCGTGGAGAGGCTCGCCGAGGCGGTCCACGACCATACGGCCGGGGTGCTGACCGACGATCTGGCCCTGGTCGCCGTCACCCACGGCGAGCCCGGCCCGGAGGCGGAGCCCGGAGCGCCGTGACACCGCCCCGTGAGCCCGGAGCGCCATGACACCGCCCGGTGAGCCCTGGACAGTGCGGGCCCGAACGGAGGCGGGGTCCTCCGTCCGGGCCTCACCGGCGCACCGGCGTCAGCGGTTCGGGTGGCTCGGCGTCAGCTCGGGCCACCTCGGGTGGCTCGGCGTCAGCTCGGGCGCTTCCCCTCGGCAGCCGGCCGAGCATGCTCCTGGCCCACCGATCGGGCCTCCTCGGTCCTCCCCAGCAGGAGCAGTTCCTCCCTCAGCGCCTCCAGAGCCTCCAGAGCCTCCAGAGCCTCCAGCAGCAGGGCTGCCCTCTTCTTGTCGGTCTCGTCCATGCGGCCGGCCGCCTCGGCGGCCTCGGTCACGACGGCCAGCCGGGTCTCGGCGTTCCGCAGGGTCACCTTGTCGTACTCGAGGAGCGCCTGGGCCAGGCGCGGCAGATATACCGCAGGGCTCACGTTCGCGAGCACTCGGTAGGCGTCGACGGTCTCGTGGATGTTGGTGGTGCCGGATCCGAGCAGCAGAGTCCGTGCCCGCAGAACGGCGTGATGATCGACGCTCTCCCTGTGATTCATGCCGGTGATTCTGGGACCCGGGGCGGACCCCGAACAAGGCCTGGAAAGCGTGCTGTTCGTCCTACGAAAACGCCCGCTGACCTGTCATGATGGGTGTGTCATCACTCCTTCCGGGCCGCACCCGGACCGCCCGGACACGAAGCCGGGCCGGATTCCCGTCGCGGCGGAGGGGCGAGGCGCCTCTCCGCGGCGGGAATCCGGCCCGGTCGGGCACGGGAGGGGATCAGCAGACGCCGTCGCCCGGCTTGGGATTGCCGAGACCGAAGACGGGTCGCAGCCGGAGGCCGATCCAGGTGCCGGCCAGGGCGACAGCGCCCCAGATCCAGCCGCTGAGGCTGCCCGAGGCGATCCCGGCCAGGTAGGCGCCGATGTTGCAGCCTCCCGCCAGGCGGGCGCCGACGCCCATGAGTACGCCGCCGAGCACCGACGCGACGGCGGTTCGCCACGGCACACCGCTGTGCAGGGCCCATGTGCCGCCCAGGGCGGCGGCAACGGCCGCGCCGGCCATGATGCCGATGTCGGTGAGGCTGGTCTTGTCGGCGAGGACAGGGCCCGCCAGCATCTCGGAGTTGCCGGGCTGCTGCCACCAGGTCCAGTTCTCCGGGTGCCCGCCGAGCGCACCCACCAGCTCCGAGCCCCAGAGGCTGAAGGCGCTGGTGACGCCCCAGGCTCCCCCGGACACCAGCAGGACGCCGGCACCGAGTACCGCCAGCACCAGGGCACCGGCGGCCAGCGGCCACGAACCCCGCACCGCCCGGACGACGGCGGTGCGAGCCGAGGGCACCGGGCCGAGGGGCGGCGGGTTGCGCCGGGCCTGGACACGCCGCGTGACGAGGACGACCAGGAGCAGCGCGCCGATGGTCACCGCCCAGGAGCCGAACCAGCCGATGTGGTCGGAGAGGACCACCGGCTCCCAGGCGGGAAGGTCCTTCCAGAGGTCGAACTGCCAGGCCGCCAGAGTGGCACCGGCGATGAACCCGCCGAGCGTGAGCACCACGGGCGTCTGCCCGGAGCCGACGGCGAAGAGGGTGCCGGAGGCACAGGCTCCTCCGAGCTGCATGCCGATGGCGAAGAGCAGCGATCCGACGGCCAGGCCGACTCCGAGGGGTCCCGCCGACGGAGCGGGCTGCGAGCCGAACAGGCCTGTGCCCGTACCGATGACGAGGGCGAAGAGCGTCGCCGTGGTTCCGAGCAGCAGCGTGTGGGCGCGCAGCCCGGTGCCGTTGCCGACGGCGATGAGCTGTCGCCAGGCGGACGTGAATCCGAAGCGGGAGTGGAACAGGGCGACGCCCAGACCGAGGCCGAGCAGGAGGAGCACGCCCGGCTCGGCGCCGTGCTGGAGCCAGACGTACGCGGTCAGTGCGACGGATATCAGCCCTGACACGGCGAGCGGTGTCCGGCGTACCGGCGGCAGGGACGGCGCGTCCGGTCGCGGGACCGAGGTGGGGGAAGGGACGAACAGGGTGGGCAGGGCACGCGGCGACGCGGCCGGCCCGGCAGGTGGCGCGGTGGTCACGGAGGGTCTCCGGAGGTGTGTTCGACGGGAGGCGGCTCGGGCGGTCGGCGACTGAAGCGCGCCGACACGGCGTTCAGCCGAGACAGAGCCCGTCGTCGACACACCAGGCCGAGTGCGCGAACAGCGCGAGGCGCAGTAGCGGGGCCGATGCAGACATGCGTACGAATATACGGAAGGCGCTGCTCCGGATGTACGCCGGTCTCACCATGCGGATCCGCTTGAGACGCCCTGTGGGATCTCCCCGCACCCCGGCGCCGGGCACCAACCCGGTCCCCGGTCCGAGGCTTCCGGGCGATGGCGCGGACCGCTCCAGGCGATCGCACCACCGACCATTCCACTGCGACCCCGGCCCGGGAGCGAGGGCGCGATCCGCGTCCGCTGCGCGTCCGTCGACGACGCTCCCGGACCGGCGAGGAGGCGCTCGGAGTTGGCGACCAAGCGGAGGCGGGGCCATCGGCCTCACCGACAGCCGTACGGACCGCCCGCCGCGACGCCCCCGGGACCACGACCACCCCGCCGCCTCGGACGCCCCGCGCGCACACCGGGGTCACTGCCCGCCGATGTTGACCATCCAGGAGATGCCGAACTTGTCGGTGCACATGCCGAACACATCGCCCCACATCTGCTTCTCCAGCGGAACGGCCACCGTGGCACCCTCGGACAGCTTGTCCCAGTAGCCGCGCAGTTCATCCGGGTCGTCACCGCTCAGGCTCACCGCGAAGTTGTTTCCCGGCTTGTGCTCGGTGCCGGGCGGGTTGTCGGCCCCCATCAGAGTGAGCCCGCCCGCCGTCTCCAGCCTGCCGTGCATGATCTTGTCGGTGTGGGCGCCGCCACCACCGCCGAACTCACCGTAGGTGTTCAGGGAGAGGTCGCCTCCCAGGACGCTCTTGTAGAACTCCAGAGCCTGACGCGCGTCCCCCGGAAAGCTCAGGTACGGGTTGAGGCGAGATGTCATTTCTTTTCCCCTTCATGACGATTCATCAGGGGAGTCAGCGTACGCATCACGCACGCGAAACCGGCCGAACCGCACCCCGAAGCCGCCCGACCGGCCGAGGCACGCCGAAGGCGGAGGGTCGCAGGGCGCCGCGGCCCCGCGAGGCGCGAACCAGTGTTCAAGGTTTTGGTCCATACCAAGCCCTTGACACCCCCAACGTTCACTTCTTAAATCACGTAGTGAATTAACCTCCCTCGGTCACCACCGGACACCCTCGGAACTTGGCGAGTTCCGCCGGTCAAGCTGTCATGACCATGCCATCTCCCCCACCTTCTCCCACGCTCCATGAAGGGAAACTCATGGACCCCGCCCGTCTGCCCAGACGCCTGCTGTTCCTGATCGCCTCGGCACTGACACTGGCATCCCTGTCGACCGGCCTCGCCCAGGGCGGCACCCTCATCCCCGCCGACGAAGTGCCGGCACGCACCACGGCCGCGGCGTCGGCGGCGGCCGTCACCTTCTCCGACGAGTTCGACGGCCCCGCCGGATCAGCGGTGAACGGCTCGAAGTGGCAGATCGAGACCGGCGACAACGTGAGCAACCACGAGCGGCAGTACTACACCGCCGGGAACCGCAACGCCACCCTGGACGGGCAGGGGCACCTGGTCATCACCGCCCGCAAGGAGAATCCGGACAACTACCAGTGCTGGTACGGCCGATGCGAGTATACCTCGGCCCGGCTGAACACCGCGGGCAAGTTCACCACCACGTACGGGCGCGTCGAGGCGCGGATGAAGATCCCGCGCGGGCAGGGGATCTGGCCCGCGTTCTGGATGCTGGGCAATGACATCGGCCAGGTCGGATGGCCCGCCTCCGGCGAGATCGACATCATGGAGAACGTCGGCTTCGAACCGTCCACGGTCCACGGCACGCTGCACGGCCCCGGGTACTCCGGCTCGGGGGGCATAGGCGCCGGCTACAGCCTTCCCGGCGGTCAGGCCTTCGCCGACGCGTTCCACACCTTCGCCGTCGACTGGAGCCCCAACGCGATCACCTGGTCCGTGGACGGCACCGTCTACCAGCGGCGCACCCCCGCCGACCTCGGCGGCAAGCAGTGGGTCTTCGACAAGCCCTTCTTCGTGATCCTCAACCTGGCGGTGGGAGGCTACTGGCCCGGCGACCCCGACGGCACCACGCCCCTCCCCCAGCAACTCCTGGTCGACTACGTCCGCGTCAGCACCGACGGCGGACAACCGTCCGGTGGTCCCATCACCGGCGTCGGCGGCAAGTGCGTCGATGTGCCCAGCGCCAACAACGCGAACGGGACGCCCGTGCAGTTGTACGACTGCAACGGCAGCGCGGCGCAGCAGTGGACCGTCGGCAGTGACGGCACCATCCGCGCACTGGGCAAGTGCCTCGACGTCGCGTCCGCCGGAACCGCCGACGGCACTCCCGTCCAGTTGTGGGACTGCAACGGCACGGCCGCCCAGCAGTGGGCCGTCCCCGCGGCACGGGACATAGTCAACCCCCAGGCGAACAAGTGCCTGGACGCCGTCGGCGGAGGGTCCGCCAACGGAACGCGTCTGCAGATCTGGACCTGTGCGGGAACCGCCAACCAGAAGTGGACGGTGACCCGGTAGAACCGACCTGCTCTTCGCACCCTGACCGGCGACGACGGCCGGCCGCCTGTCGCCTGAGCCTCAGACCGGCGCGGCACACCGGGAGATGAGTACGAACACTCAGGCCCCGGGGTCACGGACGGCCCGACGATGGACTCCACTCGACGCGCTCAGTCTGGAGTCCCGTGCTCAGTCGCATCGCCGCCGCCGTTGTCCCTGTCCTCGGGCACCTGACGGTCTCCTCCGACCTCGCGGAGGAGACCGTCCCCGCTCCCGGCATCCTCGTCGCCAACCACACCTCGCTCGCCGACCCCGGCGTCGTCCTCGCCGCGCTGCGCCGGATGGGGATCGACCCGGTGGTGCTCGCCACCGCCGGCCTGTGGCGTATCCCGCTGCTGGCCCAGCTCCTGAAGAGCGGCGGGCATGTCCCCGTGCACCGAAGGACCGTACGCGCGGCCGACGCCCTGGAGGGCGCCGCGGCCGCGCTCGCCGCGGGGCGCCATGTCCTCATCTACGGCGAGGGGCGCCTCCCTTCACGGAGGGACGCCGCCGAAGCCGCCCCCGAGACCTTCCGCAGCGGTCCAGCCCGTCTGGCCGCCCTCTCAGGGGCGTGCGTCATCCCGGTCGGCCAGGCGGGTTCCCGGCGTCTGACGTCGGGCAGCCCGGTCAAGCAGGTGGCGGGGGTTCTCACGGCTCCGGTGAGACGGCCCCGGCTCCATGTTCACGTGGGCGCTCCCGTACACCTCTCGGCAGAGGTCCACGCCGGAAGCGAGGCCGCACACCGTGCGGTCACAGCGGCGTGGCGCACCGCGGCTCAGCTCGCGGCGACCCGGTGACTCCGGGAGCCGGCTCCTCGCAAGCCTCCGGGCCCGTAACGGCTCCCACGCCCGCGTTCCCGCTCAGCCGGATCGTTGTGGACGCCTGCGCGAAGAAACGTAAAAGCGGCCCAACTACCCATTCAGGAAGCGGACATTCACCTTCTTTCGTGTGATGACAGGCCAAGTGAGGGCGGGGGAGGCTGAGCGGGCGAACCTACAGGAGGGCTGAGAACCACACATGACAGTTGAAGCCGACCGGGAAGCCGTACAGGCGTCACCGACCGAGCAGCAGAGTCTCGCGACAGCCGCCGCGCGGAAGCTGGCGACGACCTCGAAGTCCGCCCCGCAGAACCAGGAGACGTCCTCCCGGTGGCTGATGCGGATGCTGCCCTGGGTGGACGTCAGAGGCGGAACCTATCGGGTGAACCGGCGCCTCAGTCACGCCGTCGGGGACGGGCGGGTGACGTTCGTGCAGACCGGCGGGCAGGTCTCGGTGATCCCGGCCGAGCTGGGCGAACTGCCCGCGTTGCGGGGGTACGACGACGAGGCGGTGCTCGGCGAGCTGGCCGGCCGTTGCGAGCAGGCCGATTTCGCGCCCGGCTCCGTACTCGCCTCCGTCGGCGAGGCGAAGGACCGTGTCTTCCTGCTGGCGCACGGCCGGATCGACCGGATCGGGACCGGCCCCTACGGCGGGGAGACG
Organism: Streptomyces sp. NPDC048590; assembly: GCF_043199535.1. NCBI lineage: Bacteria > Bacillati > Actinomycetota > Actinomycetes > Kitasatosporales > Streptomycetaceae > Streptomyces > Streptomyces sp. NPDC048590. The sequence goes on from NZ_JBICWC010000019.1 coordinate 39,210, forward strand.
GTCCTCGGCACGCTCGCGGACGGCGCCTACTTCGGGGACGGCTGCCTGACGGAGCCTGAGGCCGACTGGGAGTGCACCTTCCGTGCGATCACCCCTTGCACCGTGCTGGTGCTGCCCAGGAGTGAGGTCGCGGGGCTGGCCGACCGCGTCGAGACCCTGGGGAGCCATCTGGACGCGTTCGCGGCGCTCCCCAGGCAGCGCACCAACACATACGGCGAGGCGGCGGTCGACCTCTCGGCCGGACACGTGGGCGAGGCCCGCATCCCTCACACCTTCGTCGACTACGACCCGTCGCCCCGGGAGTACGAGCTCTCCGTCGCGCAGACGGTGCTGAAGATCCACAGCCGGGTCGCCGATCTGTACAACGACCCGATGAACCAGACCGAGCAGCAGCTCCGTCTCACTCTCGAGGCTCTGCGTGAGCGCCAGGAGCACGAGCTGGTCAACAACCCGGAGTTCGGGCTGCTGAGCAACTGCGACTACACCCAGCGGATCCAGCCCCACGACGGGGTGCCGGGCCCCGACGACATGGACGAGTTGCTTTCCCGGCGGCGGGGCAACAAGTTCTTCCTCGCCCACCCGCGGGCCATCGCCGCCTTCGGCCGGGAGTGCAACAAGCGCGGACTGGCCCTGGACCCGGTGGACGTGGGGGGACACCGCATTCCCGCCTGGCGGGGTGTGCCGATCTACCCCTGCGGAAAGATCCCCGTGAGCCCGGCGCGCACGACGTCGATCCTGTGCATGCGTACGGGTGAGGACGATCAGGGTGTGGTCGGTCTGCGTCAGTCGGGCATCCCCGACGAGATCGAGCCGAGCCTGTCGGTGCGCTTCATGGGCATCGACGAGCAGGCGATCATCTCCTATCTCGTCACCGCCTACTACTCCGCGGCGATCCTCGTCCCCGATGCTCTCGGAGTCCTGGAGAACGTCGAAGTGAGCCGCTGGCGCTGACCGTCGTCCGGCACAGGCCACGGACACTCCCCGCGTGACGCGGACAACGTTGCCGCCGCCTCTGTCCGGGCGAGCTCGCGCCCCCGGGCGGCGGACGCAACGACACCCGCCTCCGGCATGCCCAGACGCAGCCGGTGTGCCAGACCCGCCCCCGGCCGAAAGGCTCTCTTCGCATGACTCCGATCAGTGGTGCCGGTGGCCCTCCGTGGACGCGGATCGGCTCCCCGGGCACGCTCCCGGCGGCCTCGGGCCCCCGGACCGACCCACACATCCCGCAACCCTCCTCTCCTGCCGCACTGCTGGAGCGCCTGCTGTCCGGTCCGGCAGGCATGGGTACCTCAGCGGCGCGGTTGTTCCACTCCCCGGCTCCCGCCTCTCGAGCAGAGGGCGGGACGGAGGACGGATGTTCCGGCCTGCCCTCGGACGGGGGCGCGTCCGGTCCGGCGAGTTCGGTCCGCATTCCGCCGCTGTACTGCCCGGACGCGGTACGTGACGACCCTGCGCTCGGAGAGGAGGTCAACGAGCGTCTGGTCGAATGGGCTGCCGAGACGGGCATTTTCACAGGGCGTCTGGAGCGCCTGCGCTCACACCAGTTCGGACGCCTCTTCATGCTCGCCCACCCGGACTGCGACGACCCGGACCGTCTGCTGGCCGCGGCCCGCTGCGGGCTCGCGGAATGGTCCGTCGACGACCACTGGGTCGACGAGGGGGAGGACACCGAGCCGGAACTCCTCGGCGCCCGGCTGGCCATGGCCCACGCGGTGATCGACCCCGTGCGCCTTCCGGCACGCTATCTGGCGCAGTTCGAGGAGCTCGTCCAGCGGCAGCCCGTCCTGCGCGCCTTCCGGTCGAGCCTCGCCCACCTCTCCGGCATCGCGAGCACCACCCAGGTGGCGCGGCTGCGCCATGAGCTGGCCGTCATGTTCGTCGCGTACGGGCAGGAGGCCCAGTGGCGCAGCAGCGGACGGACGCCGGCGGTATGGGAGTACCTCCTGCACCGGTACGAGAACGCCTTCTACCCCTGCATGGTGCTGATCGACCCGGTCGGGGGCTACGAGCTCCCCGCCCACGAGTTCGCCGATCCCACCGTGCGCCGGACCTATCTCTACGCGGGCATGGCCAACGTCCTGCTCAACGACGTCTATTCGATGGCCAAGGAGGATCCCGGAGACACCAATCTGCCCAACCTGATCGCCGCGGAGGAGAACTGCTCCCTCCAGGAGGCCGTCGACCGCACGGCCGCCATCCACGACGAGCTCATGCACACCGTCGAGGCCGACTGCGCCGTTCTGGCGGCGGCGGGCTCACCCCAGCTGCGCCGCTATCTGGCCGGGCTGTGGGCGTGGATGGGCGGCAGCAAGGAGTGGCACGCCACAAGTGCCCGTTACCAGCAGACGAACTGAAGTAGCGGAAACCGTGAATCCCGTATCCAAGGAGAATTCCATGACCGTTCAGGACACCGCCGCCCACCCCCTGCGCAGCCTCTACCAGAAGTCCGTCGCCAACTACTGGAACCAGGAGAGGAACCCGGTCAACCTCCGTCTGGGCGAGGTCTCCGGTGTGTACCACCACCACTACGGCATCGGTGATGTGGACCGTTCCGCGCTGGAAGGCCCCGACGCGTCACGCCAGGAACGGCTGACGGCCGAGCTCCACCGACTGGAGTGCGCACAGGCCGACCTGTTGATGAGTCATCTGGGCGACATCCTTCCCGAGGACCGGTTGATGGACTCGGGTTCGGGGCGCGGGGGCAGCAGCTTCGTCGCCAACAGCCGCTTCGGCTGCCGTGTCGACGGCGTCTCCATCTCCGAGACCCAGGTGGCGTTCGCCAACGGCCAGGCCAAGGAGCGGGGGGTGGACGACAAGGTGCGGTTCCACCTCAAGAACATGCTCCACACGGGCTTCGAGAGCGACAGCTTCCAGGCCATCTGGAACAACGAGAGCACCATGTACGTCGATCTCTCGCTGCTGTTCCCCGAGTATGCCAGGCTGCTCAAGCACGGTGGCCGTTACGTCACCATCACAGGGTGCTACAACGACGCCTACGGGCTGCCGTCCAGGGCGGTGAGCGAGATCAACGCCCACTACATCTGCAACATCCACCCGCGCAGCACGTACTTCCGGGAGATGGCCGCCAACCGTCTGGTGCCGGTCAGCGTCGTCGACCTCACCGCCGCCACGATCCCGTACTGGGAGCTGCGTGCGACGTCGCCCCTGGCCACCGGCATCGAGAAGGCCTTCCTGGACGCCTACAAGGACGGCAGCTTCCAGTACCTGCTGATCGCGGCGGACAAGGTCTGACGGTGCTGACCGGGTGACGGTCCGGCCGGCTCGCGCACCGGACGGCCGCCGTACCACCGCCCGGTGGGGCTTCACGTGCTCGACGGTGCCGGTCGGCCTGGACCGGCCGGCACCACGGGCAAGCCGCCCGTGTCAGTTCAGGCGCAGCTGCATCAGGGTCAGGTCCAGCCACCTGCCGAACTTGGTACCCGCTTCGGGCACCGTGCCGACGTGGCGGAAGCCGAATCGCTCGTGCAGACGGACCGACGCGGCGTTCTCCGCCTCGATACCGGCGATCAGGCTGTGGTGACCGGAGTCGCGGGCCGAGGTGACCAGGGCGTCGAGCAGCGCCGAACCGATCCCGAGTCCGTACCGGCCCTCGCGGACGTAGACCGAGTTCTCCATGGTGTCGCGGAAGCCGTCGAAGTCCTTCCACGGGCCGTAGACGGCGAACCCGGTGACCTCTCCCTCGGCCACGGCCACGAACGCGGACCCGCGCTCCAGGTGCGGCGCGAGCCAGGCCGCGCCCTCCTCGGGTGACTGCAGTGTCCGTGTCGTCCACAGGGCGGTCGAGTGCTCCACCGCGTGATTGCGGATCTCGCGGATGACCTCGGAGTCCTCCGGCCCTGCCGGGCGTACGGTCACCGGCCGGGCGCTCCCGTATATTGGATTCATGTCCAACATAGTAGAGCCTCTGGTTCTCCAGATCGCGGCGCGCGTCCGTACCGAACGGGAACGCCGCAGGTGGACACTGGCCCAGCTCGCGGAGGTCTCCGGAGTCTCCCAGGCCATGATCAGCCGCATCGAGCGCGGCGAGAGCAGCCCGACAGCGGTCGTCCTCGGCAAGCTGTCGGTCGCCTTCCAGCTCAGCATCTCCTCACTGCTCGCCCTCGCGGAGGGCACGCCGGACGCCGCCTCCCCGACCCCCGGAGTGCGTCGTGGGGCCGACACGGAGGGGTGGCGTGACCCCGAGACCGGGTACCGGCGCCGCCAGATCACCGGCCCGCACTTCCCCGCCGAGATCGCGGAGATCCGTCTACCTCCCGGGGCTCGCGTCCCCTACCCGGCCGCGGCCTTCGCCTTCGTACGGCAGGTCGTCTGGGTCATCGACGGACAGCTCACCTTCCACGAGGGGGACACCGTCCACGAACTCGGCGAGGGTGACACCATCGAACTCGGCGGGCCCACCTCTCGGGTCTTCGCCAACACCACTGACGAGGAATGCCGTTACGTCGTCGTCCTCGCCCGGGGTACGCAGCCGTGACCGCCACCTCCCTCTCACGGGGCGGAACACTCCTCCTCGCCGCGATCGCCGGAACGGCGATCGCGAACAACTACGCGCTCCAGCCCGCGCTCACGACGGTCGCCTCCGATCTCGGCGCGCCGCTCTCCGTGATCGGCCTCGTACCGGCCGCGGCTCTCGGCGGCTGTGTGCTCGGCTTCGCGTTCCTGCTGCCGCTCACCGACCGTCTCGCGCCGCACCGCCTGGTGTCGGCCCAGCTCATCGCCCTCGCGGTGGCCCTCATACTGGCCGCGGGAGCACCGGGCGCCGCTGTGCTGCTGACCGCCTACCTCTTCATCGGCGCCGCCGCGGGTGTCGCGGCGCAGGCCGGGAACATCGCGGGGCGCAACGCACCGCAAGGGCGGCGGGGCACCGGTGTCGCCACCGTGGCGGCGGGCATGTCGGCCGGCATCCTCCTCAGCCGGATGGTGGGAGGGGCTCTCACCGATCTGCTCGGGTGGCGCCGGATGCTTCTCGTCTTCGCCGCCCTCGCCCTGCTCGGGGCATGCGCGGCGGCTCGCCTGCTCCCCCGGCAGCGGCCGCAGTCCCGTCGCGGCTATCTCGCAACCCTCGCCTCCCTGCCTCCCCTGCTCCGGCAGCACCCGGCGCTGCGCCGGGCGGTGGCCACCGGAGGGCTCTGGTACTTCGCCTTCAACCTCGTCTGGGTCTCCCTCGCCCTGGCCCTGGCCCAACAGCCGTACGGGCTCGGCCCGGCCGCCATCGGCCTGTACAGCCTCGCCGGCCTCCTGGGGTTCGCCGTGCTCCCGCTCACCGGGCGGCTCGTGGACCGTCACGCCCCGCAGACCCTGATCACGGGCGGCATCCTGGCAGCCGCGGCGGGAGCCGCGCTGCTGGCATCGGGACTGGGCACCCCACCGGTGACCGCCGCCGGACTGGCCCTCTTCGACGCGGGCTGCTTCGCCGCCCAGGCCGCCAATCAGAGCCGCATCATCGCCCTGGATCCGGAACGGTCCGGCGGCCTGAGCAGTGTCTACCTCGTCCTCTACTTCACCGTCGGAGCCCTCGGGACGTCCCTGGCCGCACCACTGCTCGACGCGGCCGGATGGCCGGGGATCACCCTGACCGCACTCACCGCGCTCCTCGTCGCGATCCCCGTCGGGCGGGCGACTCCCGGACCCGTGGGCGACCGGATTCAGCGGACCCGGTGACGCGCGTCGGCGCCCTGGCGTTCCGTGCGCCGCGCGGGGCCCGGAGCGCCGTCCGGGCCCCGCACAGGACGGGCATCAGCGCTTCATGAGAGCGAAGACCCCCCATCCGAGATACTCACGCGTGGAGGCCGCGTAGCGGGCAGGCTCCGTGGTGAGCTCCTCGCGTACCTGGGGGGCGAGTTCGTCGTCCGGGTTCCGGTCGAGCCAGCGGCGCATGCTGAGCCACTGCGCCGCGGCGTACCGGTCCCAGCTGTCCTGGTCGGCCAGTACCATCTCCACGACGTCGTAGCCGAGTTGCTGGAACCGGCCGATGAGTTCCGGGAGCGGCGCGAAATCCGAGATGGCCGTCGCGTGGCTGTCCCTGGCGGTCTGCTCGTCCGGAGGGGTCCGCCGCCAGTACGGTTCCCCGATCAGCATGAGTCCTCCGGGGCGGAGACTGCGGTCGAGAAGTTCGACCGTCCCGGCCACGCCGTTGCCGATCCATGTGGCACCGATGCAGGCGGCGATGTCGACCGGCCGGTCCGCGACATGGCCGACGGCATCGCCGTGGACGAACTCGACCGAGTCGGAGACTCCGAGTTCGGTGGCGCGGGCCCGCGCCTGCTCGGTGAACACGGTGCTGATGTCCACGCCGGTGCCCGTGATCCCGTGGTCACGGGCCCAGGTGCAGAGCATCTCGCCCGAGCCGCTGGCCAGGTCGAGCATGCGTGAGCCCGGGGCGAGGCGCAGCGCCTCGCCGAGGACGGCGAACTTGTGCGCGGTCATCGGGTTGTGGATCCGGTGGTCGCCCTCACGGATGGTGAAGATGCGGGGCAGGTCCAAGACCTTGTTCCTTCCATGATGTTCTGGAGTGCGGGGACTGGTTCAGGGCGCGCCGACGGCGCTCGCCGTGCTTCTTCGTGCGCCGCCGCCCGGGCGTGGCCGGGCAGGTGCCGCCGTCCTCGGCGTGCGTCGGTCCGGCAGCGCGACCAGGCAGAGGGATCGCTCCGGCAGCCGCTCGGTCACGGGCGGCGCGGCGTCTGCCGTACGGACGCGGAGAAGGCACGGGAGAGTGCGATCTGAGATGTCGAAACAGAGTGGAGACCCTTGGACAGGGCCTCGCCGGACGTACCGCTCTACCCGGTCAAAGGAGAAGGGCGGACGAAGGTCAGAACGAGGCCGAAGAGGTGAGGACGGTCCGGGTACCGTGCAGAACGGTGTTCTCCACAACGACCATGCGACTCGCCTCCTAGGATCTCCTTGCGTACCTGTTTCGCCGCGCGATCATAACACCCGTCCAGAATTCCGCCAGGGTCCCGAGTTCCGCCAGAACCTGCGGCTGATCTCCTGCCATCGGCAGGCGAGTTGGCGCTGGGCCTTCGACCGGCTTCAAGGCCGGCTCGCGGCACGGTGCGACGAGGACCGGCAACACCGGTGGAGCGTGAAGACGGGAAACGGCGGTCAGGAGCACTGCCGAGGGAAAGGTTCACATGATGGCGACGTTCGACCAGTTGACCGAGTGGGCCGGTCCGGGGCGTGTCACAAGAGCCTCACCGGACGTCGTGGCCGCCTGGCGGATTCCGGGCCGGGCGAGGGCGCAGCTCATCGAGGTGGGCATCCCTGTGGCCCCATGCCTCATCGAGCGAGTCGTCATGCAGAGCGAGACCGAGCCGGCCCTGTTCGCGTCCCGAGGCCCGCTGTATCGCCTCACCGAACAGTCCGACCCCGATGATCAGGACGAGCGGTCGTCCTTCGGCGTCGAGCCCGAGACCGGGGCGGTCTACTTCGTGACGCCGAACGGGGAGGCGTGGTTCGCCAACTCAGGTGTCGGCGCATGGCTCGACGTCCTCGACCGGTACGGCAGCCGCATCACATCCTCGGAGCTCCTCGGTGGGCCCGACGGCCCCGAGGAGTACCTGCCGGAAGAGGACGAGGAGCGCGCCTTCGGCGAACTGAACCGGCTCGCCGCGGAGTTGGAGCGGACCGACCCGACGGCCTTCGAAGGGTACGAAGGGTATCTCTGGCCGGGGCTCCTGGATCGCTGGCTCTACTGATCCCGGCCGATCGGGCCAGGGTCCATCGGCCTGAGCCACACGGGCGTCCACGGCGGGCAACCCGGGGTGCAGCCTCGGCGCGTCCTCACGGAGTACGCGTCATCCCCGGCGCCCCACGATGTCACCCACCGGATCCTCGGCCAGGGCGACCGCGGCGGTGATCCTCTTCCCGACCGGCTCCCGGTGCACGGAGAAGCTGCGCGACACGGCCATCACGATCTCCAGACCGTGCTGACCGATCCGGGTCGCGTCCGGGGCCTGGACCGAGGGCATGGCCGTCCCGCTGTCCCACACGCTCACCTCGACCGCGCCGTCCTCGACCTTCAGGGTCAGCAGGCAGGGGCCCGGAGCGTACTTCCGGGCGTTGGTCACCAGCTCGCTGACCACGAGCTGGACCGTCCCCAGCACCCGGCCGGAGACGGGGTGCCCGTGAACCGTCCGGACGTCGCCGAGGAACGAGCGGGCCAGGCCACGGGCCTGCGCGATGTCCTCGTCGCCCTCGAAGGCGGCGGATGCCCGAGGGACCTCGCCGACCGACGACCGCTGCTCACAGTTCTGCGCCACCATCCGGTCCATGCAGTCCGCCCGATCTCGTGTATCTCTTCGTCCCGATCCGCCGTGTACCCCGGATCACCGGGGTCAGGCCAGGGAATCCGTGGAAACTTCCGAGCGCGCCCGGCCCGGCTGCACGACGTCGTAGGCGAGGTGGGTGGCGGTCGAGGTCGAGATCCCACCGCGCTGCACCAGGGTGCCCCGCATCCCAGCAGTGAACAGGGGTGTGCCGCCCCCGAGGACCACGGGTGCGAGATGCAGGTTCAGAGCGTCCACGAGCCCGGCCGCCAGCGCGGAGCCGATGGTCGCTCCCCCACCCATGAGGACGACGTCGAGGGTGTCACCGGTCGCCGAGGAGGCCGCTTCGGCTCGATCGCGTGCGGCCGTGACGGCGTCGGGGAGACCCGTGGTGACGAAGGTCCAGTCGAGATCGGCCAGCCTCACCGACCGCGGCGGCACCGAGGTGACGACGACGAAGGCGGGCCTGGCCGCCTCATCGGCGCCGTACCCCGTGGTGTCGTCCCATCCCTCCGGTCCGTCGACGATGTCGAAGAGCCGCCGGCCCAGGACCACGGCGCCGGAACGGGCGGTGGCCTCCCGCAGGATCCTGCGGTCGTCGGGATCCTCCGAGAACGCCCAGGTGTGCAGTGCCTCGCCATCCGTACCGAGGCCGTTGTGCGGTCCCGGGTCGGGACCGGTGACGAAGCCGTCCAGGGAAACCGAGATGTCGGCGATGATCCGGGTCATACAAGGGCAGACTCCGTCCACCGCCAGGATTCATCGGAACCCGGAACGCGATCAGGTCCTCGAAGCGGTGCCTCGAGGACCTGATCGGTGATACCCGCGTCAGCGGAATCAGGCGGCGGTGATGTTCTCCGCCTGGGGGCCCTTCTGGCCCTGGGTGATGTCGAAGGTGACGGCCTGGCCTTCCTGGAGCTCCCGGAAGCCGGTGGCGTTGATGTTCGAGTAGTGAGCGAAGACGTCCGGCCCGCCGCCGTCCTGCTGGATGAAGCCGAAACCCTTCTCGGCGTTGAACCACTTAACGGTGCCGCTGGCCATGCTGGTGCCCTTCGCTTCGATATCCGGACCCGCACTGCGCGAACTCCGGGGCGTCGTGGTCGCACCGCACAGCAAGACGCCCGCACCGGAGCGCGGGCAGGAACGGCGAACCACGACAGCTGGCAGGAACGCTACATGGCGAAGCCGTCCGCCACCAGAGAGCCACATCTGAACATCTGCCGTTCCAGCCGCTCTTTACGGCCGGCCGACTTCGTGATCAAGTTCGCCATGCCGGTTCGGACGGCCTCTGGGGAGAGGCCGAGGGGGAAGGGGAGCGCTGCGATGAGCGCTGTCGTCACGGACGTTTCGCGCCCGTGTCCACGCTGCGGGGCGACGCTGTGGAGCGACCCACGCTTCACCTCCTGGTGCGGGGAATGCGACTGGAACGTCGATCCGCTGGCCCCGGAGGAGGCGTCCGGCCAGGTGGCCAGGCACCCGCTCACGGCCCGGGCGCCTCGAGGCGATGACAGCTCTCCGGGACCGCAGCACGACGAGGGATCGGCCCACACCTTGTCACGCCTGTCCCTGACCACCGCCTATGCCGTCGCGATGGCCGTCCACGGCGTGACAGTGGTTCTGGCGGCGAGCGCCGTCTGGTGTGTCGTACGCGGCTGGGGTGGCCTCGGGGCACCGCTGGGCGTCGTCCTGATGTTTCTCGCCTGGACCGTGAGGCCACGCCTGGGCCGCCCGCCGCGGGACGGGCAGGTGATCGTCCGCGATGAGGCGCCGGCGCTGTACGGCCTGATCGACGAGGTCGCGGAGGTGGCAGGTACGCGTGGTGTGGACGTCATCGTGGTGGACACGGACTTCAACGCCGGTGTGCAGACCTGCGGCGTGCGCGGACGACGGGTACTGACGCTCGGTCTCCCCCTGTGGGAAGTGCTCGGGCCTCAGGAGCGGATCGCCCTTCTGGGGCACGAGCTCGGCCACTACGGCAACGGTGACACCCGCCGGGGGATCGTGCTGGGGACCGCACTGCGTTCGCTGCACCACTGGCGGTACTTCCTGGCACCCACACCGGACCCGGCTCCCGTGGAGATGCTCGTCAACCTCCTCTACCTGGGCCCCCGCGCGCTGGTGCGGGGAGTCCTGCTGCTGCTCGACAGGCTCACGGCGAACGCCGGAAGGCATGCCGAGTACGAGGCGGACGTCTTCGCGAGCCGCGCGGGGTCGACGGAGGCGGCGGTGCGGCTGATGGACCGGATCCTGCTCGACGAACCGGTGTCGACGATCGTGCGGCGCGAGGCACAGCGGCTGGAACGTGAGCTGCGTCGTCCCGGACGGAAGGGGGAGACGGGGCAGGACGCGAGCCGGCTGTGGGAGATCCTCGCCGACGAGGCACGGACCATCCCTGAACACGAGTACGAGCGCAGGCGGCGGCTAGGCGCCGCCCGGAAGCACCGCGCCGACGACAGTCACCCGCCCACGCACCTGCGCCGACGGCGCCTCCTGTCGGGTGACCCCTCACCGCGGCGGTGGTGGCCGACCATGCGCGGGAGGAACGCGCGTCCCGAGAACTCGCCGACGCCCGACGCCTGCTGGCCGCGGAGATCATCCGGGACGGCTACGCCGACTGACGCGGCACCACCCCACCACGTGGGCACCTCGCGCTCGCGAACGCCCGTTCCACCACGAAAGGGATCCTGTGCCGGAGACTCGACCTGAACCAGCCGGGAAGTATGATCAAGCGATGTCTGACATGACGGAAACCACGCCCGGTTGGCTCAGCACCGACGAACTGGACATGGCCCGGTCCCGGATGCCCGTCCTGTATGTCGAGGCCGTGCCCGTGAGGGTGGACGAGAGCGGCGAAGTCACCAGCATCGGGCTGCTCCTGCGGATCGGTGCCGACGGGACCATCAGCCGCGCGCTCGTGTCCGGGCGTGTGCTGCACCACGAGCGGGTCCGTGACGCGTTGCTGCGTCACCTGGAGAAGGACCTCGGGTCGGTGGCCCTCCCCCGGGTCCCCTCGTCCCTGCAGCCGTTCACCGTCGCCGAGTACTTCCCCACGGCGGGCGTCACGCCCTTCCACGACCCGCGTCAGCACGCGGTGTCCCTCGCCTACGTCGTACCGGTTACAGGGGACTGCCGTCCGCGTCAGGACGCGCTGGACCTGGTCTGGTTCAGCCCTCAGGAGGCGGCCTCACCGGCGGTGCAGAACGAGATGCCGGGGGGGCATGGAGTGCTTCTGAAGCAGGCCCTCGCCCACGTCGGACACGTCTACTAGGAATCGCCGGGGTCACCGGCCCCGCTGCCGCGAGGCCGTTCCACCGCTCCCTCCAGCACCGCACGGCCGAGTGCCGTCCGGTGGTGGAGGACGCGCACACCCTGGCGCCGGGAGAGCAGGAGACCCGCCTCGCGCAGCACGGTGGCGTGCCTGCTGGCCGTCGACGGGGCGAGGCGCAGGGCGGCGGCGAGGTCCATGGTGGTCATCGGGCGGTCCAGCAGCCGTAGGAGTTCGGCGCGTGAGACACCGATGAGCTGCGCCACCGGGGCGGCCCCACCGTGCACGCTGCCGCGTTCCAGCCAGCCGGGCGGCGGCGCGAGAGGGTGGACGAGCACCGGCGGCAGCGAATCGTCCACCAGGGCCAGCGGAGCACGTACACAGAAGAAGGCCGGAACAAGCGTCAGGGCCCTGCCCCGAAGCGCGAGTTGGCGCTCGACCGGATACGGGGCACGCAGCGTCTGATTCCGGTAGCGCCATCCGGGCAGTTGGTCGTATCCGGTGAGCAGCCCCTCCGCTCCATGGGCGAGAGCGGCGTGGGCACGTACGGTCCGGTCGGCCGCGGCATGCGCGCGCATGGCCGGGAGGTAGGGCGCGACAGCCAGCCGGTGATAGGCGCGGAGAGCCGCTCCCAGACGACGCAGTGCCTCGGGGCATCCGTCTGCGAGGGTGCGCAGCCCGGTGGGTACGGGGCCTCGGCTGAGTGCGTGCAACCGGGCGATCTCGGCGCGCAGCCGTTGCCGCGGCGTGGAGAGCAGCCGGTCGAGCCCGTCTTCCAGATCGGCGCCCCCGCGTCCCGGCGTCAGGAAGTCGGGGAAGTACGCGCCGTCGGGACAGAGCCTCATCAGGGCCTGCGCGGCGGGTGCGAGACCCGATCGCCGCAGGGAAGCGCTCACCTCACGGCGCCAGGGCCCGAAGACGAGTGGCACCTGGCGGTTCTGCAGGAGGTGCAGACTCAGCGCCGTCTCCCAGAGCGGGTCCACGTCTGACGCGACGCGGAGACGGGCCAGCTCCTCGCTCGTGAACTCCACCCGAATCACAGCGCACCCCCGGCGGTCACGGGCTCTCCACGACGCCCGGGCTCCGGAACTCTACGCGCATCACGGCCGTGACGCATGCATGCCAGACATCTGGCGCGGCCGACGGCCGATTCGACCGGATCTCGCGGTGGCCCGACCGGATTCAGCCCTGGCCGGGCCACCATGAGCCACCGTCACACGTCAGCAGAGCGGCACGCCGGGCAGCTTCGCGTCGGGGTGATCGATGTAGATGTTGCTGATGAAGCCGTTCTGGTCACGCAGCTTGCTCCACCAGTTGTTGCTGTATCCCTCGGCGTTGACTGTGTCCCCCTGCTTCTGGCACAGGACGCGCACCGCCGTCGGGCCACCGAGGGTGGTGACGACCGGCGCGCTGATCCGGGCATCCGCGCGGACGTTCACGCCGCTGCCCCAGGTGCTGAACGGGACACCAGCGCCGCCGCACCCGTTGTCGCTCGTCAGGTACGCCTGGTTGTAGCTGCCGGGGTAGGAGAGGCCCGCACCGTTGATGACGATGTTCTGGCCGACCCCGTTGAGCAGCTGCTCGTAGTGGATGTGCGCACCCGAGGAGTTGCCCGTGCTGCCGGTGACACCGATCTGCTGCCCCTGCGCGACGTAGGCACCGCTGGCCACGGAGTAGGCCGAGAGGTGGAAGTAGTAGGTCGTCCAGCCACCGCCGTGATCGATCGCGATGTAGTTGCCGGCTCCGCTGGGCTGCGAGTACCGGGTGGCCGTGCCGGCTGCGGAGGCGAGCACCGGGGTGCCCGCCGTGGCGCCGCCGTCGGAGCGCACGAAGTCGAGCGCCCGGCGCACCTCGGCCGAGTGGTGGCTGTACGTCCAGCGCTGGCCGCAGGGATAGGGGGCCTTGAAGACCGGGGCGGCCGCCGCACCTGCCTCATGTGCCTGCGCGGGAAGGGCGCTCAGTCCCGCCACGGCCATCAGGGCGGCGACGAAAAGGGCGGGAAGACGTCTGAGGAACCTCACGGATGCTCCTAGGTGGGGGATGCGGACCCGGCGTGGCGGGGCCGGTGCACGGTGAGACCGTCGAGAACGTAGCGGTGGCGCTCGGAGCTGACAAGCACGCGCAGGCCTCTTCGACCAGGAACGAATTCCTTGCGCCTCCGCCCGGCTCACCGCCACCGTGACGCCAACGCGCCACAGCGGCCCCCGGGCTGCGGCCGGGCGTGTCCGTGCCCCGAAGGAGCGCTCATCCTCATGCCTTCGCTCCGCACCGCCCGCCCGCGATGGTCGCTCCTGGCCCCTCTCGCGGCCTTCGTCATGCTGTTGGCGTCGACCGGTCCGGCCTCGGCCGCGTCCGCCGCCGGGAGGCCGGCGCCTGGAAGCGGGAGCCGAACCGTCGTGGACATACCCCCGGACGTCACCGCGGGTGTGGCGGTCTTCGACCGGCTCACCGGCCGTTTCACCGAGTCCTTCCAGGCGGACCTGGCCTTCCGTTCCGCGTCGGTGGTCAAGCTGCTGCTCGCTCTGGACCATCTGTGGACCCGTGACCCCGTCCACGACCTCCCGCAGGCGGACCGGGACCGGATCGGCGCGATGCTGAGCAGCAGCGACGACGCCGCCGCGAGTCACTACTGGGCCGCCGGCGGCGGGAGTGCGGTGATCTCCCGGATGGTGGCCCGCCTGGGACTCACCGGGACGGCCCCGCCACCGTCCGGCTACCCCGGCTTCTGGGGTTACACGGCCACCACCGCAGCGGACACCGTACGCGTCTACCGTTATCTCCTCGACGAAGCACCTGCCCCCGTGAGGGACTTCGTCATGGGAGCGCTGCACCGGTCCACTCGCTGCGCCACGGACGGCTTCGACCAGGGTTTCGGACTGCCGTCCGCCTTCGACGGGCCCGTGGCCGTCAAACAGGGCTGGTCGGGCTTCAGTTCAGGTGGCTGCGGCGTGACCGCCCGGAGCCGGGGAAGTTCCCCCGACGAGGCGGCTGCGGACCTCTCCGCACCGGCGGACGAGTCGCCCGGGCCCGGGCCGAAACCCGCTGCGGGGGGCGCCGGCGAACCGCCTCCCGGCCGCGCCTCGGCGCCCGCGCTGGATCTGACGTCCGACGCGCTGCACACCACCGGCACGGTGGGCCCGGACGACCGCACGATCATCGCCGTACTCACCCTGCACCCCGACGGCACACCGTACGGAAGGGCCTACAACAAGGTCACCGCCCTCGTCGCCGCCCTGAACGCCCCTGGGGCGGACCGCCCCGCCGGTATCCGCTTCACCACGTGGGGCAGCGGCGTCCGCGTCCGCTCGGGCGCCTCGACCGCTTCCACGGCGCTCACCATCCTCCCGGCCGGGGTGGACGTGCTCGTCGACTGCCAGGAACGGGGCGAGCGGGTGTCCGTGCCGCCCTACGTCAACGACTGGTGGGCCCATCTGCCGCAGTACGACGGATGGATCACCAATATCTACGTCACCTCCCCGGACAACACCCTCCCGGGTGTGCCGGGTTGTTCCTGAACCTTCCCCCCACCGCGAAGGAGGCGCATCGTGCGCCGCACACGGAGACCCGACTCCCCTGTCACGCGTGTCCGCAGAGGACAGGCTGCCGCCGTCTCGCTTTCCGCTCTCGTCGCCCTCACGCTTGCCTCCGGACCTGCCGCGGCCCGCGACGACACCCGGCTCGATGGCATCAGCTGGGAGGCGGACCTCTCGGCGTCCGCGACGGAGGCAGGCGATGTCAGCCGCACCGGGTCGGGGATACGCCTCCAGAACTCCGGGCTTGCGCCTGCGTCCTCCCGCTCCGGGCGAGGCCAGGCCACGGTTCTGCTGCCTCCGCACGCCCTCGACCGGGCGGTCGACGTGATCACCCCCGATCTCGACGCCACCGTCCCCACCGGCGCCCAGGTCGTGGTGGACGTACGCGGCCGGGACGGGCTGGGCCGGTGGACGGAGTGGCGCGAGGCGCGCAAGGACTCCCCCGCCCTGCTGCCCCGTGCCGTCACCCTGGTGCAGACACGGATCACGCTGGTCTCGGGGACCGCCGACGCCGCGCCCGCTGTCGGCAGCCTGCGTCTGAGCGCCGTGCTGGAAGCCGATCCGGAGAAGTCGCTCGCCGCCGAAGCACTGACGGCGAGTGTGTACGCGACTCGGGAGGGTCTGGTCGGCGGGACCACCGCGAACGGGCATGTGATCGTCCCGAACGACCACTTCGTCGCCCTGCCCTCCCGCCGTGGACTGTCCCCGAAGGGCAGCGGTCAGTACTCGGTACGCGTCTGCGGCCCTGCGCGCTGCGAGACGGCCCCGGTGTGGGACGTCGGCCCGTGGAACACCCGTGACGACTACTGGAACCCTTCCTCGGTGCGCGAGACGTTCAAGGATCTCCCCCAGGGCAGGCCCGAGGCACAGGCCGCCTACCAGAACGGCTACAACGGCGGGCTGGACGGCTCCGGCCGCCGCGTGCTCAACCCGGCGGGCATAGACCTGGCCGACGGTACGTTCTACAACGTCGGCCTGAACAACAACGGCTGGGTGACCGTCACCTATCTGTGGACCGGTACGGGAGCACCGACGACGTCGTTCCCGACCTGGGGAACCGCGGTGAACATACGCCAGCAGCCCACCAGCGCGTCCACCCGCGTCGCGCAGCTCCCCGGTCCCACGACGGTGCGTGTGCAGTGCCAGGTGCACGGCCAGCTCGTCGAGGCCGACGGCCACAGCAACGACGCCTGGTCCTACCTTCCGGACTACGGCGGCTACATCTCGAACATCTTCATCGACGTGGCCGACAGCTGGTTGCCCGGCGTGCCGAACTGCTGATCCTCGCGGGTCGCAGCGGCGCCCTTCGGCGGGAGGTGCCAACCTCCCGCCGAAGGGCGTGCCAGGAGCACGGGTGCGGGCCCTCTGTCCCCTCCCGTCGGGTGGACGGCCGTCGTCCGCCGTCCACCCCGGCAATTCCGTCCGGTCAGCGGGCCGCCACGTTCCCGGCCGTGCCCTCCTGCGGCTCAGTTGCCTCGGCGTCGACGACGGCGGGGTCGGTCCGCTGCGGCCCGCGCAGGGCGACGTGGACGAGCAGGACGGCCATGACCCCGGCACCGACCCACATGGCCTGCTGCCAGCCGTCGACGAAGGACTGCTGGGCCGCGTGGATCACGTCCTGGGCATGGACACCTGCGCGGGGCGCGGCCTCGAGGGCGTTGGCGACGCCTTCACGCGCGGTGTCCGCGGCTCCGGCGGGAACACCGTCGAGCCTGCCGTCGATGGCACCGCGGTAGCCGTTGGCGACGAGCGCGCCGAGCATCGCGACACCCAGGGCGGTTCCCAGCTCACGAGTCACGTCGTTCAGCGCGGAGGCAACGCCCTGCTCGGCACGGGGCAGGGAGCTGGTGATCGCCTCGGTCGACGGGGTCATCGACAAGCCCATGCCCGCCCCCATGGCGAGCATGCCGCCCAGGACCGACAGGTAGCCGCCGTCGAGCGACACGAAGATCGCCATCAGCACGAGGCCGAGGGCGGCCAGGGCGATACCGGCGGCCATGGTGGAGCGGGCACCGAGCCTCGCGGCCATTTTCGGAGCAAGGCCGCTGGACAGCATCATCGTGACGGCCATGGGCATCATCGCCACGGTGGACAGCAGACCCGACCAGCCGAGCACCGCCTGGAAGAACGGGAAGAGGACGACGGCGATCCCGGCCTGGACTCCGAAGACGACGAGCAGCGTGATCGAGCCGCCGGCCAGTCCCCGCTCACGGAAGAGACGCACGTCGAGCAGTGCTGCCTCATGACGGCGCAGTTCCCAGGCGGCGAACACGACCGCGGCCATCACGCCGACGGCCAGGCAGGTCAGGGTGATCGGGTCGGACCAGCCGCGCTCCGGGCCTCCCTGCAGCACGAAGATCAGACCGACGACCGAGACGGCCGAGACCAGGGCGCCGACCGTGTCGAAGGAATGGCCGGTGTGTCCCCGTGAATCGGGCACCCACTTGAGCGTCATCGCCAGCGCGACGGCGACCAGGGCAACAGGGAGCAGGAACAGCCATCGCCAGTCCGCGACGTCCACGAGCAGGGCGGAGAGGAACATGCCCAGGATGCCGCCTCCTCCGGCGACTCCGGTCCACACACCGATCGCCTTGCCGCGTCGGTTCTCCGGGAACGTGGAGGTGATGACCGCGAGCGTGACCGGCATGATCATCGCCGCGCCGACGCCCGCGGCCACGCGGGCGCCGATCATCACCCCCGCGGACGGGGCGAGTCCGGCGACGATGCCGGCGGCGCCGAAGACGGTCAGGCCGGTGATCAGCATGGGCTTGCGCCCCATCCGGTCACCGAGCGCGCCGAGCGGCAGCAGCAGTGCGGCCAGGGCCAGGGTGTAGATGTTGATGATCCACAGGACGGTGCTCTGCGAGGCATCCCATTCGACGGCCATGTGTGTCTGGGCGACGTTCAGACCGGACACCGAGGCGATGACCGCCATCAGCGCGATGGACACGGTGATCAGGATCGCGCGGAGACGACGCGCGTCCGGGGTCCCCTCGCCGCCGACGGGTTCGGTCGTCGACGGGGGAAGCTGATCGGTACTCATGTTTTCCTTCCGGAAGAGGGCGTGCGGATTCGGTGCCGGGACCGGACCGGTCACCGGGCGGGGAATGGCGAGAACGTCACGCGGGACGCTTTGCGCGACCGGGGTGCGTCGGCCGGGTGTGCGGCCGCGGGCTGTCGGCCGGTGAACAGGCGGGGGCGTCGCCGGCCTGGGCGGCGGCGAGGCCCGCGTCGGTGTCGGCTGCCACCAGGAGCGCGTCCATGTGGGATCCGGCCGCAGCGCCGGCCGCGGCGGACACGCCGACCCCCGCCGTGAGATCGGTGGCGTTCCGTCCGTGGATCTCGTGCGGTGGGGTGCCGTCCAGGACGATGAAGCCGTGCATCGCCGGGGTCGGTGCGTTGCGCGGGGTGCCGGCGTCGATCACGACGGCCGACCGCCGTGAGCGGGCGAGCGTCAGCGCGCCGTTCAGATCCGCGGCGCCGCCACCGATGACCACCACGTCGACCGTTTTCCCGGGCAGCGTGTCGCTGTCGTAGCGGCCGTGCCGCGCAGGCATGTCGTGCCCCTTCCGTCCGTCCTGTCCTGCCTCCGTGCCGGAGCTTCTGGATTCGACGCTAAGCCCGGTTTGCATTAAAGGCATACGATGTTGCCTATGACGCAAGAAGATGGGCAGCTGGACAGCCTCGTACGCAAAAGGATCCGCGCGCTGCGTGTCGCGCAGGGCTGGTCACTGGAGGATCTGGCCACCCGCGCCAACCTCAGCCAGTCCTCTCTCAGCCGCATCGAGAACGGCCGGCGCCGCCTCGCCCTGGACCAGCTCGTCACCCTGGCCCGCGCCCTGGACACCACCTTGGACCAGCTCGTGGAGAACGCCGCCGACGACGTCGTGGTCAGCCCCACGGTCGACGGCGCCCACGGCCTGATGCGCTGGCCGGTGAAGGGCGACCCCGGGATGAGCGTCGTGCGCCAGCGAATGACGCAGCCCCCGCCGGACAATCCGGCCAAGATGCGCGCCCACCCCGGCCGCGAGTGGCTCGTCGTGCTCTCCGGGACGGCGGTCCTCATGCTCGGCCATCGCCGGTTCCGCATCGAGACCAACCAGGCCGCCGAGTTCCCCACCATGGTCCCGCACGCCATCGGCGCCGAGGGCGGGCCGTGCGAGATCATGGGCATCTTCGACCGCGACGCCCGCCGCGGCCACCAACGCGACACGGCGGGCGAAGCCGTCGAGGGCGAGGGTGCGCGGGCACACCGCGATCAGCGGGGCGGGAATCACACCGGTACGTGAGGGAGCCGGCGAGGGCCGTCACGGTGACCTGCACGGTCCTTCGGGACAATCTGCACGACGACGGCAGCCACCGAGACGGTGATCATCGGTCCGGGTGCCGAGGTGCCCTCGGCGAAGGCGTGCGGCCCATCGCCCGCGTCATGCCCGGCGACCCGTCCGAGATCACGGGCGAAGACACCAAGGGATTCGTCGCCCCGGGCAACGGCTTCGGCAATGGGAATGTGCCGTGGTTCGTGTGGCGGGCGAGGAGCGCGCTGCGCCGACACCGAGGGCTGATCGCCGCCGGCGGGAGCGGTTCATCCACGCCTCCCCTTCGCCGGGAGCCGGCCGTCACCGACGGCCAGCCGGACCGTCAGGATCTGGAACGGGCGCAACGCGAGCCGCACGCCGTCGGCCGTCACGGGCAGTGCGGCCCCGTCCGGCAAGGGCCGTTCGAGCAGGTCGGTCACCGTGGCGCCGTGCGACGGGAATCCCGGACGCAGCTGCGTCGTGGCGCGCCCGCCCAGCGACTCGTAGAGACGCACGATCACGTCCCCCGAGCGGTCGTCCGCGAGCTTGACCGCCTCGATCACGACACCGGCGTGGTCGGTGGAGGCCAGCGGTTCGACGACGGCCGTGCCGGCGACGGCGCGTTCGGCCAGGTTGAAGTGGTACCCCTCACGGACGGCGTCCCCGATGTCCGCGCCGATCACCAGGCCGTAGCGCAGCCGGTGCTCCCCCTGGTCGGTGTCGGGGTCGGGGAAGAGCGGGGCCCGCAGGAGCGAGAGCCTGGCGGTGGTCGTCGTGCCTCCGTCGGGGCGCACATCGCGGGTGACGTCGTGGCCGTAGGTGGAGTCGTTCACGAGCGCCGCTCCCCAGCCCGGCTCCGCGAGGTGCAGGAAGCGGTGGGCGCAGATCTCGAAACGGGCCGCGTCCCAGCTGGTGTTGGAGTGGGTGGGCCGCTCGACATGCCCGAAGGGGATCTCACCGGCGGAGTGGGCGGCCCGGAGATCGAGGGGGAACGCCGCCTTGAGGATCTTCTCGCGCTCCCGCCAGTCGACCGTGGTGTCGATGTCGAGCCGGCGGGAGCCCTCCCGCAGGGTCAGCAGCTGGCGGATGCGTGACCGGTTGACCGTCCGTACGACCTCGATGCCGTCGCCGTGGGGCCCGACCGCGTCGGCCCGGGTGAGGTCCTGGACGGTGTTGCGGTAGAACGCGTCGACGTCCCAGGCATCCCACTGGTTGGGGAAGTCCTGGTGCAGCTGGAGCAGGTTGCCCACCGCCCCCGGGGCGAGTGCTTCGCGCCCGGCGGTCAGGTCGTACGCGGAGGTGACGAGGCCCCGGGCGTCCACCGTGATCCGCACCAACCCGTTGTCCAGGACGAGATTCCCGTCGGGCCCCGGTCGCGCGGGCGTGGTCCGCAAGGGTGTGGTGCGGGGGGCTGCGGCGAGTGCGGGTACGCCGTCCCGGCCGTGCGGGGCGGCGTTGAACACGGTGACGCCACCGCCGTCCGCGTCGGCCGGGCCGGTCAGGGACCGCTGGGCCGCGTCGATGATCGCGCCCAGCTCCCGGGCGACCTCCTGGTGGGCCCGCTCCGTCTCCCTGTGCACCCAGGCGATGGAGGATCCGGGCAGGATGTCGTGGAACTGGTGCAGCAGCACCGTCTTCCAGACGCGGTCGAGGGCGGCATACGGATAGGGCTCACCGGTGCGTACCGCGGCGGTGGCCGACCACAGCTCCGCCTCCCGCAGCAGGTGTTCGCTGCGCCGGTTGCCCTGTTTGGTGGCGAGCTGGCTGGTGAGGGTGCCCCGGTGGAGCTCGAGGTAGAGCTCGCCGACCCAGACCGGCGCGTCGGGGTACTCCTCGTGAGCCTTGGTGAAGAAGTCCGCGGGCCCCTCCAGTTCGACCTTCGCGGAGCCCTCCAGATCCGCGAGCCGCTCCGCGCGCGCCAGCATCTCGCGGGTGGGGCCGCCACCGCCGTCCCCGTAGCCGAACGGCACGAGGGAGCGGTTGGCGGCTCCCTTGTCGCGGAAGTTGCGTTCGGTGTGGCCGAGGTCGGCGCCGGAGAGGTCGCCGTTGTACGAGTCCACGGGCGGGAAGTGGCTGAAGACCCGGGAGCCGTCGATGCCCTCCCACCAGAAGGTGTGGTGCGGGAAGGCGTTCGTGGTGTTCCAGGAGATCTTCTGCGTGAGGAACCAGTCGATGCCGGCGAGCTTCATGAGCTGGGGCAGCGCGGCGTTGTAGCCGAAGGTGTCCGGCAGCCACATGTCGCGCGTCTCGACGCCGAACTCCTCCATGTAGAACCGCTTGCCGTGGACGAACTGGCGGACCAGGGACTCGCCGCCGGAGAGGTTGGTGTCGGGTTCGACCCAGAGACTGCCGGTCGGAAGGAACTGCCCGGTCGCCACCTTCTCCCGAACCCGGGCGTACACCTCGGGACGCTGCTCCTTGAGCCAGGACAGCTGCTGGGCCTGCGACATGACGAACCGGAAGCCGGGGTGGTCGTCCATGAGGGCGGTGACGTTCGAGACGGTACGGGCCGCCTTGCGGACGGTCTCGCGTACCGGCCAGAGCCAGGCGGTGTCGATGTGGGCGTGGCCGACGGCCGAGACGCGGTGTGCGCCCGCGTGAGCGGGCGCCGAGAGCACGGGGCGCAGCAGTGTCCTGGCCCGGCCAGCAGTGCCGCCGACGTCCTGGAGGTCGACGGCGTCCAGGGCCTTGCCCACGGCGTGCAGGATCTGGGCGCGCCGGTTGGAGTCCTCGGGCAACTGGTGCATGAGCCCTGACAGTACGTCGAGGTCCTGGACCAGCTCCCAGACCGTCTCGTCGAACACGGCGAGATCCATCCGGGCCAGCCGGTAGAGCGGCTCGCCGGGCGGCCCGTCGTGCCCGTGTGCCCGCAGCCAGGAGGCGACGTCGCCGGCGCGGGTGGGGACGAACGGGTCGCAGTCGGTGTCGAAGTCGAAGATCAACGGGTTGGCGGCGGCTTCGACGTGGAACTCGAAGTCCTCACCGCCCTGCGCCCGTCCGGCGACGAGGAGCCAGGTGTTGCGCGGGTTGAGGGCCTTCACCGGGGTGCCGTCGGCCCGGTACACGAGGCCTTCCGCGGAGAAGCCGGGCTGGGTGGCTCCGAAGCCGAGGTCGAGCACCGCTTCCACGCGCTCCCCCGCCCACTCGGCGGGTACGGTGCCGCGGATCCTGAACCAGCTGGTGGACCAGGCCGGTCCCCAGTGCTCACCGGTCGCGATCGGCTCGTAGGGTCCGGCGATCCCCTCGCTCACCGGGACCGGTTCACCGGCGACATGGTGGGCGCTCACCTCCAGGGGGAGGGTGCGGGCGTGGACAGCGGGCCTGAGGCGCTGGTCGAGTACGCGGGCGAGCCGGCGTTCGGTCAGCGTGCGGTCGTCGTGCATGAAGGCTCCATCGAAAGATCCGCGCCGTGGGCGGCGGCGGCCCGGCGAAGGGGCGCGCGGCGCAGGGCGGTTGGACGGTGCGTGGTTACGGTCGGTCGGTCCCGTACCGGATGACCTCGGTGGGGACCACGGAACGTCGTGCGGGCAGCTGGGCACCGGGGCCGGCGTTGATCCGGTCGATCAGCATCTGGCCGGCCCTGCGCCCGATCTCGTCGGCGTCGTAGGACGCGATCGTCAGCGGGAGCCCGAGTACGTCCGCGAGGTCGAAGTCGTCGAACCCGGCGAGGGAGACCGGGACTCCAAGGGTGCGTACGGCCCTGATGGCACCCTGGGTGAGACGGTTGTTGGTGCAGAAGAGGGCGGTCGGGGCGTCCGGCCCCTGAAGCAGGGCGGTGGCGGCGCGCTCCGCCGTGGCCACGCCCGTGAGACCGCGGCGGATGTGGCGTTCGTCCGGCTCCACACCGGCCGCCTCGTGGGCGGCCCAGTAGCCGCGGAAGCGCTCGGCACCGGTGTAGAGAGCGGGCGGGTTTCCCAGGAAGCCGATGCACCGGTGGCCGTCCTCGATGAGCCGGCCGGTCGCCGCCTCCGCCCCGCCGAAGTCGTCGACCAGCACGCAGTCGGCGTCCATTCCCGCCGGAGGCCGGGAGGCGAGGACGATCGGCATGCCCCGCAGCGCGTTCGGTGCCAGATGACGGTGACCCCCGCCCGCCGGAACCACGATCATCCCGTCGACCTGGCGGGACGCCAGGTCCTCCACCAGACCGCGCTCCCGTTCGACCTGTTCGGCGGTGTTGGCGAGCAGGACCCTCAGACCGTGTTCGTAGGCGACTTCCTGGACGCCGAGCGCGAGCCGCGAGTAGAAAGGGTTGGCCAGGTTGGTGACGACCAGACCGATCATCCCGCTCCCGCCGAGGCGGAGGCTGCGTGCGGTCTCGTTGCGCCGGTATCCGAGCGCGTCCACGGCGCTCAGCACCCTCTGCCTGGTCGCTTCGGCGACCCCGGGGTCGTCCTTGAGTACGCGGGAGACGGTCATCGCGCTCACCTTGGCGCGAGCGGCGACGTCACGCATCGTCGGCATGGCGACGTCACTCGGTCGGTGCTGCACCACGGCCGGTCCTTCCTTCGTGCCGTAAGCGGGTTGCTGCCGTCGATGGGCTCCCGGAGCCGCAGGCGCCGTCATTGTAGAGAGTGACCGGCCTCCGGCGCCTCGAAGGGCGAGGCCCCTTCGGCAAGAGGACCGGGCTTGGCTTCAAGGGGTCCTGGCGGGCCCCCTTCCCTCCCCCGCCCCGTGGCCCAGTGCGCGGCGCCGATCAGGGGCGCGTCCTCGGGCCGTCGGGCGGTACGCAGATCCATCGTGGCGACCACGGCCACCGCTCCCGGCCCGGCGGCCTCGGCACCGGCGGTGAGTCCGGCGCGCAGCGCGGGCCCGATGAGGTCCCAGGAGGCGGCCATGGATCCGCCCACGACCATCGCTTCGGGCCGGAACGCGGCGCACCAGGGGGCCAGTGCGCGGCCGAGCGTGGTGAAGCATCCGCTGATCGTCGCCGCGGCGTGCGGGTCGGCCCGGCGTGCCAGTTCGGCGATGACGCTGACGTCCGGCGCCTCGACGCGTCCGGCGGCCCGTGCGTACCGCTCCCGGATCGCCTGCCGTGAGACCGCCTCCTCCAGCGGCCGTCCGTCGACGGTGATGCGGTGGGCCCGGCCCTCGGGCGGCACGTCGGGGCCATCGGTGACGGGGTGGCCGTCGCGCAGGAAGGAGGATCCGACGCCGGTGCCGAGCGTGACGCACACGGACCGGCGGGGCTTCGGGAGATCCGCGCCGTGGTGCTCCCCGATGGCGAAGGCGTCCGCGTCGTTGAGGAAACTGACGGCACGCGGATCAGGGAGCCGGTCGCGCAGCTCCGCCCCTACGTCGACACCGTGCAGGGCCTCGAACTTGCCGATGCCCCGGAACCTGCCGATGCCGGCGGCGTAGTCGAAGGGCCCCGGGACGGCGACCCCCCAGTGTGCGCGGTGCGGCGCGGCGAGGTGCCGGGCGGCATCCGCGAAGGTGTCGAGGATCTCCGCGGCGCCCCCGTCGGCCGGCACCGGCCGCCGTACGACGGTCCCGGTGACCGGCGGACGGGTGGTCATGTCCACGAGCGCGGCGGTGACATGGGTACCGCCGATCTCCAGCACGGGCACGTGGGTCATGCGGACTTCACCAGGGACTTGACGACCTGTACGGGCCTCGTGCCGACGGGGTGGAGGCGGTAGCCGCCCACGCCCGCCGGCACGGTGAGGGTCTCGGCGAACGCCAGGTCGTGGCGGAGGCCGCCGGCGGTCTCGACCACGACCCCGTCACCGGCGGCGACGTTGAGGATGTGGAAGCGGCCCTCGGTGTCGTCGTCCGCCGCGGCCGTGCCGTCGAGTACGAAGCGGTGGACCGCGTAGAACATCTCCGGCAGGCGACCGATGACCTCCTCACGCCAGCCCTCGCCCTCGCGCAGGACCCGGGGCCGCTGGACGAGGTCCTCGGCGACGTCGGCTCCGCGCCGTGCGGAGTCGAGGTTGGCGAAGGCGTGGGCGTGGGACAGCGGCCTCGGAACCCCGGAGCCCGACCGGCGCAGCCAGTCGTAGAGCCGGAGCGAGTAGAGGTAGGGCGTGGCACTGATCTCGAGGACGAGGTTACCCGCCCCGGAGGCGTGCGGGGTACCGGCCGGGATCATGAACAGCTGTCCGGGGGCGGCCGGGAAGGTCTGGACGTGGTCCTCGACTCGCAGGGGTGTGCCGTGCGCCGCCGACGCCTCCACCTCCTTGCGCAGGATGTCCACGTCCGTACCCTGCCGCAGCCCGAGATAGACCTGGGCGCCGGGGTCGCTCGCGGTGACGTAGTACGTCTCGTGCTGGGTGTAGGGCCACCCGAAGGTGTCCCGCATGTACCGCTCCTGCGGGTGGCAGTGCAGGGACAAGTTGCCGCCTTCGACGGTGTCGAGGTAGTCGAAGCGGATGGGGAAGGAGGTGCCGTAGCGCTGGTGGACGTCCGCGCCGAGGAACTCCTCGGGGTGCAGGACGCACATGAGCTGGAAGGGCAGTTCAACCTGCGCCCCGGCGTCCTGACCGACGAGAACGCCCGCCTCGGGGGCGATCAGTTCGTAGCCGAGGGCGGTGTTGCCTCCGTCGGCCGCGAAGCCGAGCCGCTCGGCGGCCCACCGGCCTCCCCAGGGTGTGGAGTTGAAATAGGGGCGGGTACGGACGGGCTGCCGGGCGAGCCGGGCGAGGCTGGCACGGAACTCCTCGCCGCTCAGGGACGCTGGGGCCTGCGGGTCCTGTACGTCGATCCACCGGTCGATCCCGGGCGCGAGCCCGTCACGGTGGCGGTCGCTGACGGGCCAGTCCGTGTAGAAGAGGCTGCGCAGCTCACCCGGGTCGTTCGGGCGGCCGAGGTTGACGCCCACGGGCAGCGTCCCGGAGGCGACGGCGCTCTCGGCGTACCGCTTGGGCAGGTCGGCCCACCAGAGCAGATCGGGTGAGCAGAGGGCGGCACCGGGGCCGAACACCAGCAGGACCCCGCTCGCCGGGCGCTCGACCGCCAGGCCCTCCTCGAAGAGGTCCGCCATCTCGAACTCGGCCAGCGGCAGGAAGAACGCGTCGGCTTCGGCAGCGGGCACGCACAGCCGCTCGACGGCCGGCGCCGACCAGCGCTCGCGTACGTCCAGGACGGCGGTCCCGACCGACCGGGCGCGCAGGGCTTCGGCGATCCCTCGGGCGGCCGCCTTCCAGTCCAGGGCCGCGGGCCCGTCCAGCGCGAGCACGACGGGCCGGCCGGGCAGGGTCGCGACCGCGGCGTCCCATCCGGTGAGCACCGTGCCGGCGGCCGGATAGCGGGGGTTGCGTTCGTAGAGGCGGGGCTCTGAGTGCACAGCTACTCCTGAAGGACGAGCGGTCGACCATGGGATGGTAACGATAACAATCAAGAGGAACAAGGGAGCTTCCCGCTTGCCTTACATAACCCCAGCTAGATGCCGCACATCAACGGATTCTCGCCACAGAGTCTTGTTTCAGCGCGCATGGTGTCGTTAACATCCAGGCCATCCGAACCGCCGACTCCGTGCGGTTCGGCGAGATCTCTCCGAGGGCCCTGCCCTCACCCACCACACCCCACAGCCAGGGATCCCTGCCGGGATCCAAAGGGAAGGGAACCCATGAGATCAATCGGCGGGGCGACACAGTGGTCGTCCCACCCACCTGGCCGCCGCAGCGTTCTGGCGGCCATCGGAGCGGGCGGTGCGGCCGTCCTGACCGGTTGCGCCCGGGGAGACAGCACCGCGGTGAAGCCAGGCACCACCTCGCTCGCCAACGACAACGCCACCTGGGACCAGGGCTATGTCGCGGCCGGACGGGAGCTGAAGAAGCTCACCGGGCACTCGTTGCGTCCGCTGTCGAACCCGAACCCCACGTCCTACCGCCAGGTCACGCAGATCTCGCTGCAGACGACCAAGGCCACCGACATGATCAAGTGGGCGTCCGGATACTTCCTCAAGTCGCTGGCCCGCACCGGGGAACTCAGCGATCTCTCCACCGTGTGGGCCGACTACGAGCGCAAGGGCTGGGTCACCTCGCAGGCACGTGAGCCGATGTCCTACCGCGGCTCCGTGTACGGAATCCCCCTCTACGAGTCGTACTACGTGCTCTTCTACAACACCGCCGTCTTCCGCAAGCACGGGCTGCGGGCTCCCGGCACCTGGGAGGAGATGCTGCACAACGCCGAGGTGCTGAAGAAGGCCGGCATCACCCCGTTCGTAGCCACCCAGGCCGGCAACTGGCCGGCGTACGAGTGGTTCCAGGAGCTGGTCAGCAAGGTGGACCCGGAGTTCTACGCGGAGCTGATCGCGGGGAAGGCGAGCTACACCGACCCGCAGGCGAAGCAGGCCCTCCAGATCTGGCAGGACTTCATGCGCAAGGGCTGGATGACGGCGGCGGACTTCGACCAGAACAACGGTCCGGCCGCGCTCAAGGCGGGACGGATCGGCATGTTCCTGCACGGTTCCTGGCAGTCGCAGGGAATCGCGGCGACCGGGATGAAGCCGGGGGTCGACTTCGACGCCTTCGTCATGCCGCCCGTCGGCTCCTCCACCCGCCGCTCCGTCATCACCGAGTCCGGGGTGCTCGCCGTGCCGCGCAAGGCCGTCTCGCACGACGCCGCCATGGCCAACGCGGCGAACTGGCTCGACCCGAAGGTCCAGAAGGTGTGGACCGACTTCCTCCAGGACTCCTCGGCCAACCCGCTCTCGCGGCCGGGCAACCCGGTGATCGCCGGACTCAAGGACCGGGCGATCAAGGAGCGCTGGACGCTGCTGCCCCGGTACGGCGAGTCGGGCCCGCCCAACCTCATCCAGGGAAACACCGACGACCTGGGGAGTTTCATGACCGGTGCCGCCTCGGCCGACGCCACCCTGCGCGGCATGGCGGGCCGGGCGTCGAAGGAGTGGGCGGCATGGGAGAGGGACGAGTCATGAGCACCTCCCTCGACAGGAGCACGCCGCGCCTCCGGCCCGGGGTCCCGCCCGGCCCCCGTCCGTCCGGTTCCGGGTCGGCCCGACGGCCCTCGCGCCCGCTGCGGGACAGGCTGGCGAGCGCCGGCTTCCTGGCCCCGGCCGTCGTGCTGGTGGGCGCGCTGCTCCTCGCCCCGTTCGCCACCACCGTCTACCGGAGCTTCTTCGACGACCGCCGGATCTCCGGGTTCGCGGGGCTCGGTAACTACATCCTCTTCCTCGACGATCCGGTGCTGACCCGGTCGATCCAGAACACCCTGATGTGGGTGGTAGGAACGGTCCTCCTGCCGCTGGTGCTGGGCCTCGCCATCGCCGTGATGACGGACGGCGCCCGGTGGTCGCGGGTGGCACGACTGGTCGTGGTCCTCCCCTATGCGCTCTCCGGTTCGGCCGTCGCGGTTGTGTGGAACTTCGTCCTCAACACCGACGGCGCCGCGAACCAGGTTCTCAAGGCGTTCGGTATGGGCTCGCTCGCACAGGGCTGGCTGCTGGAGTGGCCCGGCAACACGCTGGTGATGATCGTCGCCAACACCTGGCAGTCGGCGGGCGTGGCGGTGATCCTCTTCCTGGTCGGCCTCCAGACCATCCCGCCGGAGACCCTTGAGGCGGCCTCCCTCGACGGGGCCGCGGGCTGGCGGAAGTTCTGGTACGTCGTGCTCCCGCAGCTGCGGACCGTCTCCGTCGTCGTCGTCGGCACCAGCCTGGTCAACGGCCTGAAGTCCTTCGACCTGATCTGGGTGCTCACCCAGGGCGGTCCCGGCCGGCAGTCCGAGACCCTCGCGGTCTCGATGTACCAGGAGACGTTCCTCGCCCTGCACCCAGGGGCCGGCGCGGCGGTCGCGGTCGTGCTCACCGCGATCGTGCTGTTCGCCTCGTGGCTCTATCTGCGGCGCCAGCTGACCCCGAAAGGCGACTGATCATGTCCATCACCCGAACCGCCTCGGGTCACCGCCCGCGAAGGCGACCCACCCCGGGCCGGATCATCCGCAACACGAGCCTCGTGGTCATCTCCCTGATATGGGCCCTGCCCACATGGCTGCTGCTCGTCAACGCCCTGGTCCCGGCGGCGGAGTACGGCGGCACGCCGCACTGGTGGCCTCAGGGTTTCGGCCTCTTCGACAACGTTTCGCAGGCCTGGACGAAGGCCGGTCTCGGCCCCTCCATGGGAAACAGCCTGCTGTACGCCGTCACGAGCGCCGCCGTCGCGATCGTCGTGGCCACCACCGCCGCGTTCGCGACCGTGATCATGCCGGTACGGCACAAGGCCCTGTGGTTCTGGCTCATCTACTCCGGGACGCTGCTGCCGCTGCAGGTCTTCCTGCGGCCCCTGTTCCTCGCCTACGCGGGCACCGGTCTCTACGACGCCCAGTTCGGCCTGTTCCTGGTCTATGCGGCGATCGCCATCCCCTTCGCCTACTTCATCATGCGCAACTTCGCGCTGACGCTGGCACCGGAGATCATCGAGGCCGCCCGGATGGACGGTGCGTCGTGGTGGCGCGTCTTCTGGCAGATCCACGTCCCGCTGTCCAGGTCCGCCATGGTGGCCGCCTTCGTCTTCCAGTTCGTCTCCGTCTGGAACGACCTGCTGTTCGGGATAACGCTCTCCACCAGCAAGAACATCCGCCCGGTGATGGCCGCGCTGGCCGAACTCCAGGGCAACTACTCCAACGTGGGACCGCCGGTGGTACTCGGCGGCGCACTCCTGGTCTCGCTGCCGACCGTCGTCCTGTTCTTCTCCGCGCAGCGCTTCTTCGTCAGCAGCCTCAAGCTGCACGGCTGACCCCGTCGCGGCCACCCGTCACCGTTCCACCCTCCCGAAAGGCAGACCGTGGTGAAGACACCCGTACGCGCCGCACTGGCCCTCGCCGTACTCTCGGGGGCGCTCTGGGCGAGCCCCGCCGCCGCGGCCGGTGGCGACCGGACGGCACCGGCCGCCACCTGGACCCACCGCGCCGTGGTCACCTACGACGCACTGCAGCAGCACCTCTACCAGGGCCCCCGGGCACACGGACTGTACCTGGAGAAGACGCCGCTCAAGGAGGGGGAGAATCCTCACTCCTACCTCTGGCCACTGCGCGAAGCGGCAGCCGCGACCGTCGACATGTCCGAACTGCCAGGTGTCGGCGCCCGCTACGACCGGGACGCGGCCGAGCGCTTCACCACGCTGCGGCTGTACTTCGACCCCCGCGACGGCAGGCCCGGGTACGACTCCTACCTGCCGGCACCGCTCGGACAGGGCGGGGACGTCTTCTACGACGACAACGCCGTCGTGGGGCTCTCCTTCCTCGACCAGTACCGGGCGACCGGCGAGAGGGCGTACCTCCGACGGGCGCGCGAGACCTACGAGATCGTGAGCCGCGGCTGGGACGAGGACCCCGCCAAACCGTGCCCCGGGGGCATGCACTGGGTCGACTCCCCCGGCAACACGATGCGCGCCGCCAACGTCACGGGACTGGCCGCACAGCTCGCCGCGGAACTCCACGCGATCGACCACGACGCGGCGACCCTCGCGAGCGCGAAGCGGTGGTACGCGTGGAACTGGTCGTGTCTGCGCCGGTCCCCCGGCCTGTACGAGAACAGCCGTGACGACGACGGCACCGTGAATACCACCCTGTGGTCGTACAACTCCGGCGCGATGATCGGGACCGCGACCACGC
The DNA here is from genome assembly GCF_043199535.1 of Streptomyces sp. NPDC048590. NCBI lineage: Bacteria > Bacillati > Actinomycetota > Actinomycetes > Kitasatosporales > Streptomycetaceae > Streptomyces > Streptomyces sp. NPDC048590. The sequence continues at coordinate 70,165 of NZ_JBICWC010000019.1, forward strand.
TCTACCGCGCGACCGGGGACCGGAGTTATCTCGACCGTGCCGTCGAGGACGCGCAGGGCTCACTCGCGTACTGGAAGGAGGGCGACAGGCTGCACGACCAGCCGGCGATCTTCAACGCCTTCTACTTCGACAACCTCCGCATCCTGGACGAGGTGCGGCCCGATCCCGGCTACCGGTCGACCGCGGCCACCTACGCCGAACGGACCTGGAGGGAGAACCGGACACCGTCCGACGGCCTGTTCCGCTTCCAGCCCTCCGGAGGCGGCGATCACGCTCCGGAGGCACAGGCCGAAACACTCGAGCAGTCCGCGATGGTGCAGATCTTCGCCGGTCTCGCCTCCGACCGTTCCTGAACCGCCCACCCCCGGACAGCACGTCCCGGTACCGAACACGAGTGGAGATCTCTCCCATGCCCCGCCCCGCACTCGCACGTCCCTCCTGGTGGGACTCGAACATGGCCCGAGACATCCTGCGCGATCGCGCGGTGTCCGCCGAGAGGACCCTCGGCGGACACCGGGTCAGGCTCTCCTGCGAGCCGCTCCTGCGCCATGACGGCGCGGGCGGCCTCCTCCAGTCCGTACGCGTCTCGGCCGGCCGCCCGGTGACCCGGGCCGGCGTCACCACGGTCTCCGGAAGCGTCCTGCGCTGCGACGTCCTGCCCGGGCCCGGTACGGACAGCCGGCTGCTGGTCCCGGAGGTGGACACGCCCACCCCGGTCCTGGTCGAGTTGCCGGAGATCGCGGTCGGCGAGAGCTTCGAGGTGCTGCTGACCCCGCAGCGCCACTGGACGCTGCACCTGGTCCAGCACGCCCATCTGGACATCGGCTACACCGACCCGCAGAGCACCGTGCTCGCCGAGGGACGCAAGTACCTCGACTCCCTGCTCGAACTGTGCCGCACCACCGACGACTGGCCCGAGGAGTCCAAGTTCCGCTGGGCGGTCGAGGGCTACTTCAGTTTTGAGAACTGGTCCCGGAACCGGCCGGCCCGCATGGTCGCGGAATTCCTGGACCGGGTACGCGAAGGGCGCATCGAACTGACGGCGATGCCCTTCAATCTGCACACCGAGACCTGCTCCACGGACGAGTTGCACGAGCTCCTGCGACCCATACGTGAGTTGCGGGACCACGAGGGCATCGAGATCACCACTGCCATGCAGACCGACGTGCCCGGGCAGGTCGTGGGGCTGCCCGACGTCCTCGCGGACAGCGGAATCCGCTACCTGTCCGTCGCCCACAACTGGGCGGGCCGGGCGGTGCCGCACCACGTGGGCGGGCAGGACCTTCCGCGCCTCTTCCGCTGGCGGGCGCCGAGCGGCCGCGAGGTACTGGTCTGGCGTACCGACACTCCTCACGGTCTCGCGTACATGGAGGGCTCGATCATCGGGTTCGACGAGTCCTTCGACCGCGTCGACGACCTGCTTCCCCACTACCTCTCGGCACTGACGAACCACCAGTATCCGCACGAGGGCCGCGGAATCCCCGGATTCCCGGTCCTGGACGAGGAGTTCAAGGGAGACCCCTACCCGTGGGACTTCCTGCACCTGCGGGTGCTGGGCAAGTTCGCCGACAACGGGCCGCCGCGCCGCATCATCGCGGACACCGTACGCCGGTGGAACGAGGAATGGGCCTTCCCCGTCCTGCGCACCTCGCGCAACGAGGACTTCTTCCGGGACGCCGAGGAGAGGCTCGGCGACCGGATCGAGACGTACGAGGGCGACTGGACTGACTGGTGGGTCGACGGTGTGGGGGCCGGCGCCGTACCGCTGGCCGCCACCCGTGACGGACAGGCGGCGCTGGCCGACGCCCAGACCCTGGCGGGCCACGCGGAGATTCTCGGAGCCCCGGACGGAGCGCGTGTCACCGGGGCGGCGCCCGAGGTGTACCGTGCCGCCTCGCTCTTCAACGAGCACACCTGGGGTGCCGGCGACCCCTGGACGCACGGCGACCACGGCCACGCCTCGGGCGAGCGGCAGTGGCACTGGAAGTACGCACAGGCACTGAAGGCCGACGACGGGGCCCACACGCTGCTGGACGCCGCCTCCGCGGCCCTGGGCGAACGCCTGGCCCCGCGCGGCGGGACGCTCGCCGGGTACTACGTCGTCAACACCTGCAGCTGGGAGCGGTCGGAGACGGTCCGGCTGTTCCTCCCCGAGAGCACCGTTCCGCTCGCCGACGAGGTCCGGGTCGTCGACTCCCGCTCCGGCGCGCGGCTCGAGGTGACGGAGGAGGCGCAGAGCAACGAACTCCACAGGGCGGCGGGGCGTTTCCTGCTGTTCCGGCTGGCCTGTGTGCCGGCCCACGGCGCTGTCAGGGTGGACATCGAGCCCGCGTCCGCCCCGCCCGCCCGGTCCGCCGCCCCGACCGGCGATCCCGCCGTTCTGGAGAACGAGTTCCTGCGGGTCCATGTGGACCTGAGGTCGGCGTGCATCGACTCGGTCCTGGACAAGCGGACGGGGCACGAACTGGTCCGCCAGGACGCCACCGTCGGGTTCAACGGATACGTGTACGACGAGTACGCCACGGCCGGCGGGTTCAACCACCAGTCGAGCAAGACGACCGCCGACGACTCGATGCACCTGCTGGCCACGCGCACGACGGCTCCCCCGGCGGCCCTGGTGGAACGGGTCTCGGACGCGACCGGCGAGACCCTGGTCTACGAGTGTTCCCCGGCAGGCACCCGGCGCCTCAGGGTCAGGGTCCACCTGCCCCGCGCGAGCGCCCGGATCGATCTGGAGAACCGGATCGACAAGGCGGCGACGCTGACGAAGGAGAGCGCGTTCTTCGCCTTCCCCTTCGCGATGCGCTCCCCGGCGGTCCGGATGGAGGCGACCGGCGGCGTAACCGGGACGGGGCTGCCCACGGTGCCCGGATCCGCCCGGCACATGCGGGCTGTGCGCCGCTGGATCGGCCTCCAGGAAGGGGGAACGACCGCAGCGCTGGCCACCCATGACGCACCGTTGGTCCAGGTGGGCGGGATCGCCATCCCCTATGTGCCGTACCCGCAGTCACTGGCCCAGGAGGAGCCTGGAACGGTGTTCTCGTGGGTGCACAACAACATCTGGGACACCAACTTCCCTTCGGAGCAGGCGTTCGACCACACGTTCCGCTACAGCATCGGCTGGGCAGGCGCGGAGACCTCCGCCGCCGTGCTGGGTATGCGCACCGCAGCCGTCGGCAGCCGCCCCCTGGCGGCGGTACGGGCGGGCGGGACTCCGGTGGCCGACCCCGCGGCCTCGTACACGCTCATGACCGTCGACGACCCCCGCGTGCGTGTCGTAGGTCTGACCGTGCCCGAACCGGGGCGGCTGCTCGTACGGCTGCAGTCCTTCGCCGAGGAGCCGGTCACCTGCCGGGTCACCCCGGGCTTCGCCGTCGCCGGTGCCGCTGCGGCCGACTACCTCGGCGCGCCGGGAGCCGCCCTGCATCCCGCGGCTGACGGCTCACTGCGGGTACCGGTGCCCCGTCTCGGCACCACGGCGGTGTCGTTGACACGGGAGGAATCACCGGGCTCCGGGAGGTGACCGACTCGACCGGGGAAGCCCGTTCGTGACGACGACAGCGCCACGGACACCGATCCGATGCGACCGGAGGGACGCCGGACCTGCGCCTCCCCCACCGACTAGGACCGCTCGTGACATACGGGGGGGTGGGGCCGGGCGCCCCCACGGAAGAGGGATCCCCCGGCCCCCCCCCAAACGTTGGGGGCGCCCCCCACAAACCGAACCGGCAAAATAAAAAATAAAAAAATTTAAATATTAAACTAAATAAAATAAAAGTCTACAA
>NZ_JBICWC010000020.1:0-72851 GCF_043199535.1 Streptomyces sp. NPDC048590
CAGTTCTTCGCTTTCGCGTTTCCCTTTCCGGCGAGTCCGACTCTATCAGATCCTTTCGGGCCTGATTCCCAGTCAGCGGGAGTTGTCTTCCCGGCTGTTGGGCCGTTCCGACGCTCAAACTCTAGCGGATTTTCCCGGCGGCTCATAATCGAGCCTTCGAATTGAATTTCGGCATGCCGAAATTCTCCCCGGCGGGAGATCGTGCTGAGTTTGGTTGCCGCTTTCGCGGCGGGATCGGTTGTCGTCGGATCCGTACCGGCTCCGTGACAACTCGAAGAACCTTACGGACCGGCGGGGGTCGTGTCAACCCCCGCCGGTGACGCTCCTCGCCCCGCACCCACGGCCTGTCAGCCCAGGTCGGTGAGACGGCCGCCGGCGTCCGGCTGCTCGTGCTCCACGCGGCGCAGCAGACGGATGAGGATCTCGCCCAGCGCTCCGCGCTCGTCGCCCGAGAGGTCCTGGAGCAGGTCCTCCTCGAAGGCGGTGGCCATCCGCATCGCCTCGAGCCACTTCGTACGGCCCTCGTCGGTCAGCTCGACGATGACGCGCACCCGGTTGTTCTCGTCCCGGTCCCTGGTCACCAGCCCTTCGCCCGCCATGCGGTCGATGCGGTGGGTCATCGCCGCCGGCGTGAGGCCGAGGCGCTTCGCCAGCTCGCCCGGACCCAGCCGGTACGGCGTGCCGGACAGGACGAGGGTCTTGAGGACCTCCCACTCGGCGTTGCTGATGCCGAGGGCCGCGACCTGCCTGCCGTAGGCCACGTTCATCCGGCGGTTCAGCCGCCCCAGGGCGGAGACGACCTGCTCGACCTGAGGATCGAGGTCCCGGAACTCGCGCTGGTAGGCCGCGATCTGCTCGTCGAGGCTCGGCTCCTGGAGCTCGGGCTGCTCGGTGGTGTCAGACATGGCGGGCAGTATGGCACGCCCTCGCATGCTTCGAAGTCCTTCACACTGAAGACTTCGACTTCTAACTTTAGTGCTAAAGTCTACGAGTCTGTGTTCTCAGACGTCTCTTCAGAACTTGAGGTAGGTGAGTGTGACCAGGGAGATGGGTGCCGCGCTGCGGAGGATCCAGCTGGGCAGCGCGCTGAGCGCGTTCGGCCTCGGATTCACCGTCCCGTATCTGTATGTCTACGTGGCGCAGGTGCGGGAGCTGGGCGCCGGTACGGCAGGGGTCGTGCTGGCGGTCTTCGCGATGGCGGCTCTGGCCGTACTGCCGTTCACCGGCCGTGCCCTCGACCGACGCGGTCCGCTGCCCGTGCTGATCGCCTCCTCCGTCGTCGCGGCGGTGGGCGCCTGCGCCCTGGGCCTGGCGAACGGCGTGACCTCCGCCGTGCTGTCCGCGGCGGTGCTCGGCGCCGGGACGGCCGTGATGCAGCCCGCTCTGGCGACGATGCTGGTGTGGTGCTCGGGCGCCGCCACGCGTACCCGCGCCTTCGCGACCCAGTTCTTCCTGCAGAACCTCGGGCTCGGCATCGGCGGCCTGGTCGGCGGTCAGCTGGTGGACGTCGACAGCCCGTCCAGTTTCACGGTCCTCTTCCTCATCGAGGCCGCGATGTTCCTGGTGCTCGGGGTGGTCGCAGCGACCGTCCGGATGCCGAAGGGGCCCTCACTCGGTGCCGAGGTTCCCTCCGGGAGTGCGCAGCCCAGGGCGGGACTGCGAGCGCTGCTCTCCCACGGGGCCATGGTCCAGCTCTGTGTACTGGGCTTCGTCATCTTCTTCGCCTGCTACGGGCAGTTCGAGTCCGGGCTCGCCGCCTACGGCACCGAGGCCGCCGGAATCGATCCGTCGACCCTGGGTGTGGCGCTGGCGGCCAACACCGCGGTCATCGTCGTAGCCCAGTTCGTCGTGCTCCGTCTGGTGGAGCGGCGCCGGCGCAGCCGGGTCATCGCCCTGACGGGTCTCATCTGGGCCTTCGCCTGGATCGTGGCCGGATACGCGGGCCTCGGGCACGGCAGTCAGACCATGGCCACCGCGGCGATGATCTCGACGTACGCCCTGTTCGGACTCGGCGAGGCGATGCTGTCCCCCACCGTGGCCCCGCTCGTCGCGGATCTGGCCCCGGAGAACATGGTCGGCCGGTACAACTCGGCGTTCGCCCTGGTGAAGCAGTTGGCCCTGGCCGTCGGACCGGCGGTCGGAGGGCCGATGGGTGCCGCCCTGCACGGGCCGTACATCGTGACCTTCGTGCTGTTCTCCCTGGGCATCAGCGTGCTCGCGCTCAGGCTGGGCCGTGCGCTCGCTCCCGTACAGGACAGGCCGTCGCTCGCGGGCGCGCCGTCCCGTGTGGTCGCCGTGTCCCTGCCGGAGAACGGGGCGCCCGCTCCCGTCCCGGACGCGGTGGTCGTACCGCCCGCGTCGCGCTGAGGCCGGTCAGCCGGGGAGCTCGAACTCGCACCAGACGGCCTTGCCGCCGCCGGGGGTGCGCCGGCTGCCCCATGACGTGGCGATTGTCGCGACGATGGAGATGCCGCGTCCCGCCTCGTCGGCCGGCTCGGCACGGCGGCGGCGGGGCAGGTGGTCGTCCCCGTCCGTCACCTCGATGATCAGCCTGCGGTCCGTCCGGCGCAGGCCCAGCCGCATCGGCGGGGTGCCGTGCTGGAGGGAGTTCGCCACGAGTTCGCTCGCGGCGAGGACCCCCAGGTCGCACAGCTCCACGGGAAACCGCCAGGAGGCCAGGACTCCGGTCGCGAAGGCACGGGCCCGGGGCGCGGCCTCGATACCGCCGAGCAGTTCGAGCGAGGCGTTGTGGAAGAGCTCGGCACTCGTGCCCGTGCGGGCGGGGTGCTGGACCACGAGTACGGCCACATCGTCGTCGTGCTCCGCGGTGACGCCGAGCGAACGCATCAGCCGGTCGCAGACGACCTGGGGTGCGCCCATGGCCCCGGCGAGGGCCCGCTCCAGGGAACCGACCCCTTCGTCGATGTCCTCGCTGCGGCGCTCGACGAGACCGTCCGTGTAGAGCACGGCCGTCGAGCCCGGCGGCAGGGCGATCGTCCCGGAGGTGTGCATCCAGCCGCCCGTGCCGAGTGGCGGTCCGGTCGGATCCTCCGCTCGGTGGACCACGCCGTCCTCGTCGCGGACGAGGATCGGGAGGTGTCCGGCGGAGGCGTAGACGAGGTGCCCTTCGTTGGGGTCGTGCACCGCGTAGACGCAGGTGGCGATCTGGCTGGCGTCGATCTCCGCCGCGAGCACGTCCAGGAGCTGGAGCACCTCGTGCGGAGGGAGGTCGAGGCGGGCGTAGGCCCGGACCGCGGTGCGCAGTTGGCCCATGACGGCGGCGGCGCGTACACCGCGTCCCATCACGTCGCCGATGACGAGCGCCGTACGGCCGGCTCCCAGGGTGATGACGTCGTACCAGTCCCCGCCGACCGCCGCGTCCGTGCCGCCGGGCTGGTAGGTGGCCGCAATGCGCAGGTCGTCCGGCTGCTCGAGGTCCTGCGGGAGCAGGGAGCGCTGGAGGGTCACCGCCGTCTCACGGTGACGGCGCTCGCTCGCCCTGAGCCGCTCCGCGGCCTCCGCGTGGTCGGTGACATCGGTGGCGTAGACGAGGACGCCCGCCTCGCCGTCGGTGCCGCCGGTCGTCACGGGGGTGCAGGTCACCGTGTAGGAGCCGCCGGCCCGGACCTTGCGTGACTTGACGGTGCGGGGGGTGCCGGTTCGCAGCACCTGGTTCATGAGGGGAAGCAGGCTGAGCTCGGCGAGCTCGGGCAGTGCCTCGGCCGCGGGCCCGCCGCAGACACGCGGGCCGAAAGCCGCTGTGTAGGCGGCGTTGACATAGGTGACACGGTGCTCGGGACCGTGGAGCAGCGCGACGGGAGCCGGGAGCTGTCCCAGCAGCTCACGGGCGGACAGGGCGTCCAGGGAGGCGCCTGCCGTGGCCGGCTTCCGGGGTGTGCCGTCCGGATGCGCGCCGGCGCTCCCCGGCTGTGCGGACTCGCCACGGGCGGCGGGCACGGAACCTTGGTCGTCCCGCGCGGCGGCTCGACGCTGTGTTCCAGGAAGGCGGGCGCTCCAGCGCGTGAAGTTCACGGAATTTCTGGCCTCGTGTGTCGGTCTGGTCCGCTCGGGCGAGCTTCTTCTGCTGGTCCTGCGGCCGGTCCTCGTGCCGGGTCAGGGCGTCGGGGCCGGCCACCGGGAACGCGCGGCGCGGCCGCTTCGTACTGTTCGTCGGTCCTGGCCGCCGGTCACTTCGGGTGACTGCCGTCGGATAACTCTGTGCAGGTGTGAGCCCACCTATGGTCACACGTCCAGTGTGACCGGCCGTACTGACAGTTGCCGTACGGCCGTCGGTACGCACGCTGAACGCGGGCCGGTCCCGGAGTGCGCCCGGCCGGGTCGGTGGACGCGTGGTCAGCCGGACCTGCCGGGCGGTCCTTCCTCCTTCGGCGGAGTTCCCTCCGGGGGTTCGGGCTGAGCGTGTCCGCGGGCGGCCAGGGCGAATTCGGCGCGCGGGTGCTCCAGCGAGCCGAGGGAGACGATCTCCCGCTTGAAGAGCCCGGCCAGGGTCCACTCTGCAAGGACGCGCGCCTTCCGGTTGAAGGTGGGCACGCGGCTCAGGTGGTAGACGCGGTGCATCAGCCAGGCCGGGTAACCCTTCAGCTTGCGCCCGTAGACGTGTGCGACCCCCTTGTGCAGGCCGAGTGAGGCGACGGATCCGGCATAGGAGTGCCGGTACTCCTCGGCCGGGCGTCCGGCGAGGGTGGCCACGACGTTGTCCGCGAGCACCTTGGCCTGGCGGACCGCGTGCTGCGCGTTCGGCGCGGTCTCCGTGCCCGGCTCGCCCGAGGTGAGGTCCGGTACGGCGGCGGCGTCACCCGCGGCCCACGCGTGGGCCGTGCCTTCCACGGAGAGCGTCGCGGTGCAGCGGATCCGGCCGCGTCCTGTGAGGGGGAGGTCCGTCGCGGCGAGTACCGGTGCGGGCTTCACACCTGCGGTCCACACGAGGGTGCGGGTCGGGAAGCGCGAGCCGTCGCTGAGTACCGCGACGCGGCCTTCGCAGCTGTCGAGCCGGGTCTCCAGCCGTACGTCGATGTTGCGGCCGCGCAGCTCCCTGACCGCGTACGTGCCCATGGCCTCGCCGACCTCCGGCAGGATCCGTCCGGTCGCCTCGACCAGGATCCACCGCAGGTCCGAGGGCTTGATGTTGTGGTAGTACCGCGAGGTGTAGCGGGCCATGTCCTCGAGTTCGGCGAGCGCCTCCACGCCCGCGTACCCGCCGCCGACGAAGACGAAGGTGAGCGCGGCGTCGCGGACGTCCGGGTCCCTCGTGGCCGAGGCGATGTCCATCTGTTCGATCACGTGGTTGCGGAGGCCGATGGCCTCCTCCACCGTCTTGAAGCCGATGCCGAAGTCGGCGAGTCCGGGGACGGGAAGGGTCCGTGAGACGGATCCGGGGGCGAGGACCAGCTCGTCGTAGACGATCTCGACGGCGCCGGTGCCGTCCTCGCCGGTGGCGAGCGTCGTGACCGTGGCGGTCCGCTTGGCGTGGTCGATCCGTTCCGCCTCACCGACGACGACCGTGCAGTTCTTCAGGACGCGGCGCAGTGGGACGACGACGTGGCGCGGTGAGATCGAACCGGCGGCGGCCTCGGGCAGGAACGGCTGATAGGTCATGTAGGGGTCGGGTGAGACCACCACGATCTCGGCCTCGCCGCTCTTCAGTCTCGGCCTCAGCTTCCGCTGGAGACGGAGCGCGGTGTACATCCCCACGTAGCCGCCGCCGACGACGAGAACGCGCACACGTGGCCGGGTGTCGGGGGGCGCCCCCCGGGAATCTGGTGCCATCACCATCCCATGACGCAACGGAGTCCGGGGTTTGTCCACAGGCCCGGCAAATTGTGTGACCGGAGCTCGTCGATCACCGGACGGCCGCGTGCTGCGGCGGGTTACGAAAGCCGCGCAGGTCAGGTATGCCGGGAGGGCGCGGTCGCCGGGGGCGATTCGGGGTTCAACCGGTCCTTGCTCCGATCGGGGGGCGCTCCGTGCGGAACTACCCCCTTCTGAATTGACCCGGGCTCAACTATGTTCGTACCCCGTCGGGGTGTCGGATTCGGACGAAGACCACACGCCGGCTGACAGGTGGGGAGGTCTCCGGGGGGAGACGTCATAACCGGGGGAAGAGTTATGCATATTCAGGATTTGCATGGGCCGAGTGCTGTCACCGCTACCGCCGATGACCACGGGCGGCTGAACACGGTGACGGCCATCGGTACGGTCACGGCGTCCGCGGGAAGCGCGTCGCGTTCCGCACCGCTGCGTGTGGACGCGCAGCGCAATCTCGAGCACGTCCTGCGCGCCGCGCGCGAGGTGTTCGGCGAGCTCGGGTACGGGGCGCCGATGGAGGACGTGGCCCGCAGGGCGCGGGTGGGCGTCGGTACGGTCTACCGGCGCTTCCCGAGCAAGGACGTACTTGTGCGCCGGATAGCCGAGGAGGAGACCGCCCGGCTGACCGATCAGGCCCGCTCCGCCCTCGGCCAGGAGGACGACCCGTGGTCGGCGCTCTCCCGCTTCCTGCGGACCTCGGTGGCCTCGGGTGCGGGTCGGCTGCTGCCGCCGCAGGTGCTGCGAGTGGGTACGGAGCGGGAGCAGACCGCGGCGGGTGACATCTCCGAGGACGGCACGCGGGTGCCTCACCAGCGCCGGGTGGAGACGTCGGCCGCGCAGCAGGGCGGGCTGCCCGCCGGTGCGGAGGAGGAGACGGACGGCGGCCCCGGAGCCGCCGAGCTGCTCGAGGTCGTGGGCGGGCTGGTGGACCGGGCGCGTGAGTCGGGTGCGCTGCGGGGTGACGTGACGGTGGGCGATGTCCTGCTGGTCATAGCCACGGCCGCACCCGCGCTGCCGGATCCGGCGCATCAGGCCGCTGCCTCGGCCCGGCTGCTGGACATCCTGCTGGAGGGTCTGCGTTCCCGTCCCGCGTAGCCGCGATGGCCGGCGGGGGTCCGCTCCCGTCGGCCGGACACCGGTGCGACAGACGGCCGTTGGTTCTGCCCCGCCGGTGAAGTGGCACACCTCTGGGACAGGCGAAACCCCCCGGACGAGTGGTTGATTCCGACGGGGCCTCACCGTGGCGCGGTGCTGTGGCAGTGTGGCCCCGTTGTTCGGTCCGAGGGTGCTGACGGGGGCTTCCACGATGAGCGGTGACGCGCAGCAGGAGGATCCGGCCGACGGCCACGCCATGACGGACAAGGAGCGCCGGAGCGCGGAGACCGCGGTCAGTGGCTCCGGCACCGCTGCGGAGCCGGCCGCCGTACCGAGCCAGGCGACGCCCCTGGACCGCGCGCCGCGGGGCCGGGCGAGGGCCGCGGACCCGGGCGACGGCGCCGCGGAGGCCGGCACGGTGCTGCCGGGGCCGTGGCCGACCCGCGAAGAGGGCATCGAGCGCGCGGCCGGAGAGACGGATTCCGCCACCGGGTACGCCGTCCCCCAGCAGCGCGAGGGCCGGGCGGGATCGGCCGCTCCCGGCCCCTCCGACGCCCAGTTGATCCAGGGCATGCGCGCCGGCGACGGCCAGGCGTACGAGGAGCTGTTCCGCAGGCACTCGGGCGCGGTGCGGCGGTACGCCCGTACGTGCTGCAGGGACGCGCACACCGCCGACGACCTGACGGCCGAGGTCTTCGCGCGGACGCTCCAGGCGGTGCGCGGCGGCAAGGGCCCCGAGGAAGCCGTGCGCGCCTACCTCATGACGGCCGTCCGGCATGTGGCGGCGGCCTGGACCAGAAGCGCCAGGCGCGAGCAGCTGGTCGACGACTTCGCGGTGTTCGCGGCGCAGGCCACCCGTTCCTCGGAGCTGTCGGAGGCCGACACCCTCGAGCTCGGCGCGGACGTGCTGGCCATGCACGAGGCGGACCGGTCGATGGCGATGCAGGCGTTCCGCAGCCTGCCCGAGCGCTGGCAGGCCGTGCTGTGGCACACCACGGTGGAGGAGGAGTCGCCGAGCGAGGTCGCTCCGCTCTTCGGGCTGACCGCCAACGCCACGGCGGTCCTGGCCGTCCGGGCCCGCGAAGGGCTCAAGCAGGCCTATCTGCAGGCCCACGTGAGCCGGTCGCTGACGGCCGGCGGCGACTGCGCGCGGTACGCGGACCGGCTCGGTGCCCATGCCCGTGGCGGGCTGCGGACGCGGGCCGAGCGCGGGCTGCGCAAGCACCTGGACGAGTGCGCGAAGTGCCGCCTGGCCGCAGGTGAGCTGGATCGGGTCAACGCCGGCATCCCGGCGCTCCTCCCGGTCGCCGTCATCGGATGGTTCGCCGCGGGCTACTCCCTCAAGGCGGCAGGCATCGTGGCCGGTGGTGCGGCGGGCGCCGCCGGCGCCGGAGCAGCCGCGGCAGCCACCGGAGGGGCTTCCTCCGGGGGTGGTTCGGCTGGCGGGGCGGCAGTCTCGGAGGGGCTCGGCGCTCCGCTGAAGGCCGGGATCGCAGCGGCCGTCGCCGTGGCCGTGGCCGCGGGCCTGGTCTGGGCCCTGGTCGGTGACGACCGGCCGGCACCGGAGCAGAAACCGGTGGCAGCGCCGCCGGCAGCGACTCCGGCGGTTCCCACTCCCGCGCCACCGCCCCCGTCACCGGAGCCGTCCGAACCACCGAGCACTCCGCGCCCTGAACCCACGCCGACACCGCCGGCCGAACCGCCTCGCGCCACGGAGGAGTCCGCCACGCCCGAACCCGCTCCCACCCCGGCCCCGGAGTCTCCGGCTCCCGAGCCCCCGCCCGAGCCGACACCTCCACCCGCACCGGAGCCACCCGCACCGGAGGTCTACCAGGTCGATGAACTGGCGTACTCCGTCACCGGCGACCACACGGGGCCCGAGATCCTGCTCGGCCGGAGCCTGGGCGTGTTCTGGCAGCGCAAGAACCTGTCGATCGCGTCCACGACGTACGCGTACGGGGTGACCGCTCCCTCCCGCTCGTCGGTCGCCGTCCAGCTGAACCGGACGTGCACGCGCTACGACGCGATGGCCGGGGTCGACGATCTGTCGCTGGGACTCGGCGCCCTGCGCTTCTCCGTGTACGACGGCGGCGGGACGCGGCTGTGGCAGTCCCCTGTCATGCGGGGCGGCGATCCGGCGGTACCGGTGAGCGTCGGCATCGAGGGCAGCCGGATCATCCGGCTCGTGGTGGAACCGGTGGGAGCGCTGGGCGGTGTCGCACCGGCCGACTGGGCGGAGTCCCGGATCAGCTGCCGCTGACCGCCCCGGCCACACCGGTGCGAGGGCGGGTGCGGCCGGCCGGGGACACCCGTACGCCCATGACCCCGTGGGTCCGTCAGGCCTGGAGGGTGCGGCGGGCCGGGACCACGCCCCCGGCGACCGCACGTTGGCGGGGAGCCGCGGTGCCGGTCCAGCAGCTGCCCCGGCGGGTGACCAGCCGTCGGAGCCACAGTTCGGTGGCGGCGAGTTCGGCCAGGCCGTCCAGGGGAAGGGGCTCGCCCTCGGACGCGGCGCGCAGGGCCTTGCGTACGACGCGGGCCTCGATCAGGCCGGCGTCGGCGAGCAGCGGGGCGTCGAACAGGGCGATGAGGTCAGGGAGCGCGGTGCGCAGACCGATGCGGCCGGCCGCGGTGGCCGAGGCCTGCGAGGGCGCGCCCCACCCGGGCGGCAGGTCATGGATGCCCGCACCGGCGAGGACCCTGCGCAGTATCGCGGCGCGGGCACCGGGCTGGACCCGCAGCGACTCGGGAAGGGCGCGGGCCGCGCGTACGACCTGGTTGTCGAGGAAGGGGGCGTGCAGCCGCTGGCTGCGGATCTCCGCGGCCTGTTCGAGGATCCGCTGGTCGGCGGCGTGCCGTGCCAGCGCGGCGCGTGCCCGGGCCTCACCGGGACGCTGGACGGAGGTGGGCCGGATCGCCGCCGCCTGGAGGCGGACCGACACCTCGGCGAGCGCCTCCCCGGTGAGCCAGCGGGCCGCCGGGCCGGGGCGGGACCACGCGAGGGAGGCGAGCGACGCGTCGGCGGGGGTGTCGAGGTCAGGGGTGTCGCGGTTGGCCTCGGGCAGAAGGGAGGCCGCGGTCTCCAGTCCGGTGCGGTAGGACGTCCGGGCCAGTCTGCGGGCGGCGCGGTAGACGGCGAGCGGGACGAACAGCGAGTTCGTGGAGGACCCTTCGGCTCGCGCGAGCGCGGCGACGGGCCGCAGGAGGTGGCGTCTGCGCCGGTCGAGGAGGAGGTCGGCGAGGCGGGCGGGGTGCGCGTCCAGGACCTGACGTGCTCCGGTGCCCACGAAGTGGTCGGCGCTGCCCGCCGCCAGCCGGCGGCGGTGGCGTTCGGCGACGACCAGGGAGGGAGCGGGCTCGTCGGTGAGCGGGCCGCTCTCCAGGGACGCGTAGGGCAGGGCCTCCTCGCCCGCGGCGACGACCACGTGGTGGAGGCGGGGGTTGGCAGCGATGACCCGTGCCCGCTCCAGCTCGTCCTCGCGGCCCTGGGCGGAGAGGTCGTTGAAGGTGACGGCGAGGAGGCGCTCGCCCGCGCCCGTCCCGTGGCCGAGCACCGTGCCCGGCAGCCCGGGGAGTCCCGCGGCCAGCAGGGCGAGGGTCGCGGAGGCACTGCCGCCGGAGAGGTCCGCGCCGATCCCCGGTACGGGCGCTCCCCGGGCCGCGCGGCGTTCCGCGGGGCCCATGCCGGGGACGGGTCCGGGATCCGGGGGCAGGTTCTCCGGGGCGTGGCGCGGTGCGGTGAGCCGGGCGCGTACGGCGTCGACCAGGGCGTCCCGGACGCCGTCCACCGCGCTCACCGGGTCGGTCTCGGGCGCCGCGACGGCGAGCGAGGCCACCGCCTCGTAACCGGTGATCTCGCGGGAGCCCTCCCGGAGGATCAGCGCGTGCCCCGGCGGGACCCGCTTGACCCCCGTGTAGGGGGTGCCGTCACCCAGCGCCTCCGGTGTCTCGGGGCAGGCCAGCAGTGCGCCCAGGTGGCCGATGTCCAGCTGCGCCTCGACGAGGTCGGCGAGCGGCAGGGCGGCGGTGGCGTACGCGGTGCCGTTGGCCCACGGTGTGGGCGTGTGGAAGACCGGCCGGGCACCGGCGAGGTCCGAGGCGATGGTGATGCGGCGGCCGATCTGCACGACGGCCGTGTAGCTGCCGGACCACGCGGTGAGATGGCGCAGTGCCCCGCCGCGCGCCGCGAGCAGCCCGACGCGCAGCTGTTCGTCGGTGGCGCCGCAGCAGCCGAGCACGGCGAGGCGGGTCACGGGTGCGCCCTCGGGTGTGGCGACCGTGATGACGCGGATCTCGTCGGGACGCCAGTCGCCCACCGCCCAGAGCGGATCCGGGTCGCCCCACAGGCACTGGGAGCCCACCGGCTGGACGGTGCGACCCTCGCCGCGGTGGCCCACGGCGCCCACGGTGCCGAAGCTCGCGGAGGCAGTGTTCCACCCCACCAACCAACGCATCGCCGCCTCCACAGGCTGTGGACGAACCGGCGCACCTGGACACGGGGAACGCCGTTGCGGGACATGCTGCCACGACAACGGCGCCCCGGAGGGGGTACGGGCGGCGCACAGCTGATACGCATGCGCCCCTGGCAAAGGCCTGGCCACGGCGCCGTCGGCCCCGCCACAACGGAATTGGATCTTCCGGGAGTTGCCGAGGCGAACACCGGAAGAGGCCCCTGCCTCGGCCGCTCCCGGGAACAGACGTGATCCGGCCATGGTCGGACCTCACTCGGACTGCTCGAACGACCGGCACTATTCGGCCAATCTCCGGTCGGGATCCGACCGCGCGTTTCGCTCCCAGGCGGAGTTCCGGCGGAGTTCCGGCCGCTTCCCGGCGCCGTGGGCGACCGCCCCGGAGCGTCCCGCCGATGCCGTGACGGCGTGCGGGCCGGCGCGTCCCCCCGGCGCGCCGGCCCGCACGCCCGCTCTTCACGGACCCCGCCCCTGTGGCGCACAGTCCGGGAGGTGTCATCACCTCCCGGACCGGTTCGCCGCCCGCGGGGATTGGGGCGGCGGTCTCCCCCAGCCCGCCGTGTCCAGTGCGGCGGGCCGACCCACGCGGATCCCATCGAAGCGCTTGCCCACCGGGCGGACCAGAGCGCACGGCCGGGCGCACGGCCACACATCGGGAGCACGCCGCCCGGCACGGACAACATTCCCGCCATACGGAGTTCTGCCCCTTAACGGTGGGGATGCGGCGAACTACGCTGGGTGTACCGATGTTCTCAGCAGGGCGGCATATTCCACGGGGCTCGGCCAAATGCGTGTGCGGCCGGAGTGCCCGGGACCGTAGCTGGGGAGAACACGGTACGAATGCCGCGCGCCCGACCGGTGACGCGGCGGCCGTCTGTGTGTCGAGGGGTGACGCATGTCCAGGGAGCAACGCGGGCCGAACGAGAAGCTCGGCACGGTTCTCGCCCTCGCGGGAATCAGCAACGCCGGCCTCGCCCGGCGGGTCAACGACCTCGGAGCACAGCGCGGTCTGACACTTCGTTACGACAAGACGTCGGTGGCCCGGTGGGTCGCCAAGGGCATGGTGCCGCAGGGCGCCGCCCCCCATCTCATCGCGGCGGCGATAGGGGCCAAACTCGGCCGCCCCGTTCCGCTGCACGAGATCGGACTGGCCGACGCCGACCCGGCGCCGGAGGTCGGCCTGGCCTTCCCCCGGGACGTGGGCGAGGCGGTCCGGTCGGCGACCGACCTGTACCGGCTGGATCTGGCGGGCCGCAGGGGCGGCGGAGGCATCTGGCAGTCCCTGGCCGGGTCCTTCGCCGTGAGCGCGTACGCGACCCCCGCGTCCCGCTGGCTCATAACCCCCGCCGATCCCTCGGTCGCACGGGACGCCGGCACCGCCCGGGCCTCGCTCCTCGGCCCGCAGGGCGCACCCGGGGCGCAGGGCGGACCGCCCGCGCAGCCGGGCCCGGACCAGACCGGTACGGCGGAGAGCCCCCTGCTGCGCGTCGGGCACAGCGACGTGACCAAGCTGCGCGAGGCCGCCCAGGACGCCCGCCGCTGGGACTCCAAGTACGGCGGCGGGGACTGGCGTTCCTCGATGGTCCCGGAGTGCTTACGCGTCGACGCCGCACCGCTCCTGCTGGGCTCCTACAGCGACGAGGTGGGCCGGGACCTCTTCGGCGCCTCGGCCGAACTGACCAGGCTCGCCGGATGGATGGCCTTCGACACCGGCCAGCAGGAGGCCGCCCAGCGTTACTACATCCAGGCGCTGCGACTGGCCCGCGCCGCCGCCGACGTACCGCTCGGCGGATACGTCCTGGCGTCGATGTCGCTGCAGGCGACGTACCGGGGCTTCGCCGACGAGGGTGTGGACCTCGCCCAGGCCGCGGTCGAGCGCAACCGCGGTCTCGCCACCGCCAGGACCATGAGCTTCTTCCGGCTGGTGGAGGCGCGCGCCCACGCGAAGGCGGGTGACGCGCCCGCGGCGGGGGCCGCGCTGCGGGCCGCCGAGAGCTGGCTGGAGCGTTCAAGGACCGGCGACTCCGACCCGTCCTGGCTCGGCTTCTACTCGTACGACCGGTTCGCCGCGGACGCGGCCGAGTGCTACCGCGACCTCAAGGCCCCCCGTCAGGTCCGGCGCTTCACCGAGCAGGCCCTGTCCCGGCCCACCGACGAGTTCGTCCGCTCCCACGGGCTGAGGCTCGTCGTGTCCGCCGTCGCCGAGCTGGAGTCGGGCAACCTCGACGCGGCCTGCGCGGCGGGGACCCGCGCGGTGGAGGTGGCGGGGCGCATCTCCTCGGCGCGCACCACCGAGTACGTGCGCGACCTGCTGCACCGCCTGGAGCCGTACGGGGACGAGCCCCGCGTGGCCGAGCTGCGCGAGCGTGCCCGCCCCCTGCTCGTAGCCCCGGTGTAGGCCGGTTCCCCGGACCGGGGCACCACATCACGCCACGCAGACGCCACCCGTGGTTTGAGCCCGTTGTCAGTGGGTCAGTGCACTATCGGGGTGGGAGGTGGCGTGATGACGACGCACGCGGCGTACGACTGCGACGTGCTGGTGATCGGTGGCGGGATCGTCGGTCTGTCGACCGCGTACGCCCTCACGCGCACCGCGCCCGGCACCCGGGTCACGGTGCTGGAGAAGGAGTCCGGGCCCGCCAGGCACCAGACCGGGCGCAACAGCGGGGTGATCCACAGCGGCATCTACTACCCGCCCGGCTCGCTGAAGGCTCGCTACGCCCTCCAGGGCTCCGCCGAGCTGGTCGACTTCTGCGCGGGGCACGGCATCGCCCACGAGGTGACCGGCAAGCTGATCGTGGCGACGAGCAGCGAGGAGCTGCCCCGGCTGCACGCCCTGGTGCAGCGCGGCCGGGCGCACGGCCTGCCGGTCCGGGAGCTCGGACCCGCCCAGATCGCGGAGTACGAGCCGCATGTGAGCGGCGTCGCCGCGATCCGGGTGGGGACCACGGGGGTGTGCGACTTCACCGCGGTGGCCTCCCGGTTCGCGGCCGAGGTCCGCGAGGCGGACGGACGCATCCGTTACGGCGCGGAGGTCGTCGCCGTCGACCGCCGGCCCTGGGGTGTCGCCGTGCGTACGGCGGACGGCCGGGTCGTCAGAGCCCGGGTGCTGGTCAACTGCGCGGGGCTGCACAGCGACCGGGTGGCCCTGCTCGCGGGCGACGACCCGGGGGCGCGCATCGTGCCGTTCCGGGGTGAGTACTACGAGCTGGCCCGGCCCGAGCTGGTGCGCGGGCTCGTCTACCCGGTGCCCGACCCGGCGTTCCCCTTCCTGGGGGTGCACCTCACGCGGGGAGTCGACGGCACCGTGCACGTCGGACCGAACGCGGTACCGGCCCTGGCACGCGAGGGCTACAGCCGTACGGACGTCCACCCGCGCGAGCTCGCCGCCACCCTGACATGGCCCGGTTCCTGGCACATCGCCCGAAGGCACTGGCGGTACGGCGCGGGCGATGTGCACAGGTCCCTCTCGAAGTCCGCCTTCACCAGGGCCGTCCAGCGGCTGCTGCCCGAGGTGACCGAGGCGGACCTGCGGCCTTCCCCGGCCGGGGTGCGGGCACAGGCGGTCCTCAGGGACGGCACCCTGGTCGACGACTTCCTGATCCGGGACGCCCCGCACACCGTGCACGTGCTGAACGCCCCGTCGCCCGCCGCGACCGCGTCGCTGCCCATCGGGAGGGAGGTGGCACGCCGGGCCCTGCTGCGGGCTCGCGCGACGGGATGGGTACCGCCCGCCGTAGAATCGGGTCATTGTGTCTGAGCCTGCGAACCCCACCCCAGAGACGCCCGGCCCCGCCCCGGAGGCGTCCCCCGTGCTGCCGGAGACGCCCCCCGAGGCCGCGCCCGGCACGGCACCGCTGACGGACGCCGACGCGGACGCCGACGCGGCACAGCGCCGCGCCGCCTCGTTCGAGCGCCAGCGCCGGCTGCGCCAGGAGCCCCGTTTCCCCGGTGGCCCGGCCGCCGACCCGGCGGGCTCGCACCACGAGCGCCGGATCCGCAGCTTCCAGCCACGCCGCAGCAGGGTCACGGCCGGCCAGGAGGACGCGCTCCAGCGGCTGTGGCCCAAGTGGGGTCTGGACATCGACGGACGCGGATTCCTCGATCTTCCCGCGCTCTTCGACGGTCTCCCGGTCGTCCTGGAGATCGGCTTCGGCATGGGCGAGGCCACGGCCCAGATGGCGGCGGAGGACCCGGACACAGGCATCCTCGCCGTGGACGTGCACACTCCGGGCCAGGGCAACCTGCTGGGCCTGGCGGACCGTGCGGGTGTGTCCAACGTCCGTGTTGCCAACGGGGACGCGATCATCCTGCTCAGGGAGATGCTGGAGCCCGAGGCGCTGGACGGCCTCCGGGTCTACTTCCCCGACCCGTGGCCGAAGAAGCGCCACCACAAGCGGCGCCTGATCCAGCCGGAATTCCTCGATCTGGTCGCGGGGCGGCTGAAGCCCGGAGCGCTCGTCCACTGCGCGACCGACTGGGAGCCGTACGCCGAGCAGATGCTCGAAGTACTCACGGCGCACCCCCTCTTCGAGAACACCCGGCCGGACGGCGGCTTCGCGCCCCGGCCGACGTTCCGGCCGCTGACCCGTTTCGAGGGCCAGGGCCTGGACAAGGGACATGTCGTGCACGACGTGCTGTTCACCCGTCGCTGACCGGCCGGACCGATCGGATCGGGCCGGGTCGGGCGGCGGTGGCCGGTGCACCGTGGCGAGTTGTCGGTGACCCTCGTTAGGGTCGTCAGGTGTCCGAGGGGTCCGTGCAGCACCAGCAGCCGGCCGTCCCGGTTCTCGAGGAGCAGCAGCTCGACGAGTTCCTGGGCGCCGTCCCGGAGCGAGGCCAGTGGCGATACCGGCCCCGCCGGGTCGGCATGGTCTGGCGCAGCAAGGCCTTCCGCGCCGGTGCGCTGATCACGGTGCTGGCCCTGTGCGGCCTGGTGATCCTCGCCCTGGTCCGTCAGCAGACGGGAACCGAGGGCTTCCTGGTGGGCCTGGGGCTCGCCGTACTGCCCGTGCCCCTGCTGATGTCCGCGTTCCGCTGGCTCGACAGGGTCGAGCCGGGACCCTGGCGGAACCTCCTGTTCGCGTTCGCCTGGGGCGCGTGCGCGGCGGCCCTCGTGGCGATCATCGCCAACTCCTTCGCGACCCGCTGGATAGCGACGGCGACCGCGGACCCGGCGAGCGCCGACACCCTGGGGGCGACCGTCGTCGCCCCGGTCGTCGAGGAGAGCGCCAAGGCAGTCGCGATCCTGCTGATCTTCCTCTTCCGGAGAAGGCACTTCTCCGGGATCGTCGACGGTGTGGTGATCGCGGGCTTCACCGCGACCGGCTTCGCCTTCACCGAGAACATCCTCTACCTGGGCAACGCCTTCGGGGAGGACCAGCAGCTCGGAACCAGCGGTTTCGCCTCCGTGACGGTCGGGACGTTCTTCGTCCGTGTGGTGATGTCGCCCTTCGCCCACCCGTTGTTCACGGTGCTCTCCGGCATCGCCTTCGGGATCGCCGCGACGGGCGGCGCCCGGCACCGGGTGCGCCGGGTCGTTCTCCCGGTCCTCGGACTCTCCTGCGCGATCGGTACGCACGCCCTCTGGAACGGCTCCTCGTCCTTCGGGCAGTACGGCTTCTACGTGGTGTACGGCGCGTTCATGGTGCCGTGCTTCGGCCTGGTGACCTGGCTGGCGGTCTGGTCCAGGCAGCGCGAGCTGCGCACCCTCTCCACGGAGTTGCCGGTCTACGCGGCGGCGGGCTGGCTGACCCCCGCCGAACCTCTCGCGCTGGCCTCGATGCGTGCACGGGGCATGGCCAGGGACATGGCCCGGCACTGGAACGGCCGTCCGGACCGCGCCCGGGGCAAGGAGGCGGCGCGTACCGTCGCGGAGTACGAATCGTTCGCGACCTCGCTGGCCATGCTGCGGCGGAGGGCACGCCACGACGGCGCGGGCCCAGACTTCGCCGTCCGCGAGCAGGAGCTGCTTCACCATCTCTGGCACCGGCGGGACATCGCAGGCCCGGCCCTGACGTACGCCGCCCGGGCGACCGGACGGCTGCGCGCGGTCCCCCGTGCACCGTCGTTGCCCCGTCAGTTCACCCCCGGCAGCGGGCATCCGCAGCAGCTCCCCGCACCTCACCGGCACTACGGGGGCTACAACCCCTACCTGGACGACGGCGGGCGCCGGCCACCGCCCGGCTGAGGGGGTCTCCTGGTGCGGGATTTCCACCCGCGCCAGGAGACCGCGCCGCAGGGCGACGCCGGGCGCCCGGATGGATCAGGCGGATGCCGCGTCCAGCTCGGCCAGCTCCGCCTCGGTCAGCCGAAGCCCGGCCACGGCCATCAGCGCGGGCAGCTGACCGACGGTGCGTGCGGAGGCGATCGGCGCGGCGACGGTCGGACGGGACGCCAGCCAGGCCAGGGCGACCGTGGCGATCTCCGCGCCGTGCTCCTGGGCGACCTTGTCGAGGACCGCCAGCACCTTGCGGCCGCGCTCGGTCTCCAGGTGCTTGCCCGCGCCCTCGGCGCGCGCGCTCTCGACCCGGGTGCCCGGGCGGTACTTGCCGGTGAGGAAGCCCGAGGCGAGCGCGAAGTACGGGACCGCGGCGAGCCCCGCGTCTGCTGCGGTGTCCTGGAGCGCGCCCTCGTAGGTGTCGCGCGAGACGAGGTTGTAGTGCGGCTGGAGCGCCACATAACGCGCCAGACCCTCGCGCTCGGAGAAGTCCAGGGAGGCGCGGAGTCGCTCGGGGCTGATGTTGGAGGCCGCGATCTCGCGTACGGTCCCGGCCTTCACCAGCTGGTCGAGCGCGGTGATGATCTCCTCGACGGGGACGGTCTCGTCGTCGAAGTGGGTGTAGTAGAGGTCGATGTGGTCGGTGCCGAGCCGACGCAGCGAGGCCTCGGCGGCCTCCTTGATCGTGGCGGGCGAGAGCCCCTTGTACGCCGGGTGGGCGCCCACCTTGGTGGCGATGACGACGTCGTCGCGACGGGAGCGGGCCGCCAGCCACTTGCCGATCAGGGTCTCCGACTCGCCGCCCTCGTTGCCGGGGACCCAGGCGGAGTACGAATCGGCGGTGTCGACGAAGTTGCCGCCGGACGCCACGTACTCGTCGAGGACGGCGAACGTCGTCCGCTCGTCGGCCGTCCAGCCGAAGACGTTGCCACCGAGGGCGAGGGGGAAGACCTTGAGGCCGGATGAACCGAGCGCGCGAAGAGAAGTCATGGAAGGCGTCAACGACGCAAGTGAGGCAGGTATTCCGCTTTACCGGCCGTTCGTCTTCACCGGTCGTCCGTGGGCCTCACGGCCCGCTCGCGTCGCCCCACCTGCCGCCCCGCCGGCCGCAGGTCCCGTTGATCGTGCCGTTCCGTCACAGACGGACCGGCGGCCCTGACGTCGGGGGGTTGTGCGTCAGGACCGCCGGGGTTCGGTGCGCCGGAGAGCGGCGCGGGGGTCAGATCGAGAGACCCTTGCTCTGCAGCCAGGCCATCGGGTCGATGCCGGTTCCGTCCGGAGTGTGGATCTCCAGGTGGAGGTGCGGGCCCGTCACGTTGCCCGTGGCCCCGACCCGGCCGATCGTCTCGCCGGTGGTGACCTTCTGTCCGGCGGTGACGTCCATCGACGACTGGTGGCAGTACCAGACCTCCGTGCCGTCGTCGAGCTCCAGGACCGTCCGGTAGCCGTACGAGCCGGACCAGCCGGCCGACTTCACCGTCCCGCCGTGCACGGCCTTGACCGGCGTGCCGGTGGGAGCCGCGAAGTCCAGCCCGGTGTGGTGGCCCGAGGACCACATCGAACCGGCCTGGCCGAAGGTCGAGGTGATCGTGTAGGACGAGGTCGGAACGGCGTAGCTCGCGGCGAGCTTGGCGAGACGCTCGGCCTCCGCCTTCTTCTTGGCAGCCTCTTCCGCGGCCTTCTTCTTGGCGGCGGCGTCGGCCTCGGCCTTGCTCTGCTGCTTCGCGGCCTGGGCGGCTGCCGCCTCGGCGGCCGCCTGCTCCTCGGCGGCCTTGGCCTCGGCGTCGGCGCCGGCCTGCTGCTGCTCGGCCTGCTGGAGGATGCGGGCG
Source organism: Streptomyces sp. NPDC048590 (assembly GCF_043199535.1). NCBI lineage: Bacteria > Bacillati > Actinomycetota > Actinomycetes > Kitasatosporales > Streptomycetaceae > Streptomyces > Streptomyces sp. NPDC048590. Next base: position 19,440 of record NZ_JBICWC010000020.1, read on the forward strand.
CGCAGCGCCTCACCCGCGTCGGTGGCGCCCTGCTCGGCCTCGGCCTCGGTGATCCCCGCGGTCGTGAGCGGGGAGGTCAGTGCGGCGGTCTGCCGGTCCGAGTCGGAGTCGCCACCCATGAACGCGCCCACGCCGGGCAGTGACTTGGCGTCAGGAAGGTTGTCGGCGATGGAATCGGGAAGAGAGATGGAGACCGGCGGCTTGCTCTGCGCGGTGGCCATGCCACCCGCGCCGACGGCCGCGATGACACCGACGCCGAGGACGGTGGAGCTACGGGCGAGACCGCGCTGCTTCGCCACGCGATGACGGCCGCGCACAGGGCGGATGGACTCCTCGGTGGGGTTCCATTCCTCCCACGACCTGTCCGGATCACCGAAGCTGCCGGTCTTGAGCGATGACGGAGCCTCGGGGGCAGGCTGGTTCGACGCCACGTGGGCGCTCTCCTTTCCTTCCTTCTCGCCTACCGGGTTAGCTGACGGGTTCGGAGCAGGAAGGTCTCCTACGGGCCCCTTCGTCTCTCTCGAGACACAGGTGCCCGATTCACCCCATGTAGGTGGTTCCCCGGTTCCCTTGCGGAATTCGGCGCCGCGCACGGTGCCGCCTCTTGCGACGACAGGTACAACCGCGCTGCGTTATCGAACGTTAATAGACACCAGGCTTTGATTCCAAGCCGTTCCGGCAGATCGTTCGGGGCTGGGGCCTGGACTTTAAGGGGTCAAACAGGCGCAACCGGGCGAGTTGAAGGCCTTCGATCCGGCCACCACTTTCTGACGGTGCGTCAAATGTTATGCGTAGTGAGACCCTTCGACTACCGAAAGTCGCGACCGGTCATTCACCGGCCCGTCCCACGATCTTCACCGTCGTCCGCCGGGCCGGCTGCCCCCGGGAGGGCCGTCCGACCGCGAGGAGCGCGAGGTCGTCCGTCGACCGTCCTCCGGTGTGCAGGCGCACGTCGTCGGTGAGCGCCGACAGCATCTCCTCGGGCCCCGGGAAGAGCCGGCCACGCAGCCGGGCCGCAGGGTCGTAGAAGACTCCTTCGGCGTTCCGCGCCTCCGAGAGCCCGTCGGTGAACGCCAGGAACGTCGCCCCGGCCGGGAGTGTCCACTCGTCCGACCGGTCGGGCCCCGCGTCGAGGCCCATGCCGAGCGGCAGGGCGGGTTCGGTCGGCGCCAGGACGTCGAGCGCCCCGTCCGCGTGCAGTACGAGAGGCTCGGGATGGCCACGGTTGACCACCCGAAGGATGTCCGAGCCGGTCGGTACCTCAGCGAGCACGGCGGTGACGAACCCCTCCACGGAATCGAAGCCGCCCCGCCTCGCGCCCTCCCTCGCCAGCGCCCGCTCCAGCCTCTGGGCGACCCCCTCCAGCGAACGCTCCTGCTCCGCGGCCTCCCGGAAGGCCCCGATGACGACGGCCACCGCCGCCACGGAGTCCAGCCCCTTCCCGCGTACGTCCCCGACCACCAGGCGCACCCCGAACGGCGTGTCGGTCACGGCGAAGAGGTCGCCGCCCACGAACTCGTCGGCCTGGGCCGCCTCGTAGCGTGCCGCGACCAGGAGCCCGCCGATCCGATCCTCGGGCGCCGGCAGCACCGCCCGCATAGCGGTCTCGGCGATGACCCTGGCCGAGGCCAGCTGCTCGTTGCCGCGTCGCACCACCCGGTTGATGACGAGGGAGAGCGCGGACACCGTGAGCACGGTGAGCAGATCGGTGATCGGGACGACCTCGTCGAGGCGGCCGTCCGAGATGCGGATGGCGAGCACCACCAGGAACGCGGCCGCCCCGGTACGGACGGTGGAGGTCAGGGAGAAGAACGGGGCGGCGATCAGCGGAGCCGCCGCGAACAGGGGGACAGCCGTGACCTCGGGCGGGGTCACCATGTCGAGCACCACCCCGACGCAGATCATCAGTGCGGGGAGGTAGCGCACGAACATCCGCGACCGCGCACCCCCGCCGGATGCCCCGCGGCGTCTCTCCTGTTTCCCCACCTGTGCACTCCTGCCCGGTCCGCCCACGGCTGCGGACGGTACCGCGCCCCACCCGGCCCTGCCGAAGCCTCGCCGTACGGCGCAACGCCGTAGGCCGAAGGGAGGAGCGTGCCGCCCCGCACCCCGGTGGTCAGCCGGGGAGCCGGTGCTGCGCGTGGATCGTCAGTGCATCCCGTACGAAGACGGCGGTTCCGTCTCCGTGGCGATCGTAGTTCCTCGCGAAGCGGGGATCGGAGACATACATCTCCGCGAGACCGGTCACGTACGCGCGCGTGACCTCCGTGGTCACCGACAGCCAGGCGCAGTGCCGGCGGGCGATCTCCTGCACCTCGTCGCTCCCCGGCCCGAGACCCGCCGCCCGCGCCTCGCCGTAGTCCCGGGCGATCGCGTCGTGCACCCCCAGGAACTCCGCCCGCTCCTCCTCCCCCAGCCCGCGCCACCAGCGGTCGCCACGCTCGTACGCCTCGCGGCCCCAGCGCTCGGTGACCTCCTGCTCGTACCGGGTGTGATCGAAGCCGTCGAACACGTCCTCGGCCATGAGTTCCTCCCCTTCCTCGATCCGGTGGAGAGTGGTCCGCACCGAGGTGATCTGCCGTCCGATGCGCTCCCGCTCCTGCTCCAGCAGGCGCAGATGGGTACGCAGCGCCACCGTGGGATCGCGCTGCCCCTCCAGCACGTCCTTGATCGCGGGCAGCGACAGTCCCAGCTCCCGGAGCAGCAGGATGCGCTGGAGCCGGACCAGGGCGTCCTGGTCGTAGTAGCGGTAGCCGTTGGCGGCGGTGCGGCTGGGCGCCAGGAGACCGATGTCCCCGTAGTGCCGGAGCGTCCGGCTCGTGGTGCCCGCGCGTCTGGCGATTTCCTGGATGGACCACTCCATGCCGGGAACGCTAGATCTTCACGTAGCGTCAAGGTCAAGCGCGGCACGAGGACAAGAACAAGGGCCCGGATCCTTGGAAGGATCCGGGCCCTTGTCTTCAGTAGCGGGGACAGGATTTGAACCTGCGACCTCTGGGTTATGAGCCCAGCGAGCTACCGAGCTGCTCCACCCCGCGTCGTTGTGAGTACAACTCTACGCCATCCCGGAGGGTGCTCCGAACCACTTTTCGTCCGGGACCCTCTCGCGTCGGAAACTCCGGGCCCCTCTCGCGTCGGAAACCGCGGGCCACCGGGCCCGGCCCTTCGGGTGTCCCGCCGGGGTGGCCGGAGCCCCTGCCCGGCGGCGTGCCCGGACCGGTGGCGGCCGGGCCGGCTCCCGCGATTGCGCGCCCACCGGACGGGCGTGACGCTTGAAGGGCAAGCCTTTCGGCGTTCGCCCGCCCACGGGCGGTGCGGGAGTTCCGGCGCCGGCTCCACGGCCGCGCCCGCTCTGGCGTACCCGTGCGAGGGAACCGGAACAGGCCGGGCGCGCATGCCCGGGGGAGTGTCTTCGACAGAGCGTCGTCCGCCTGGACGGTCCTGGGTGGCGTGCGGCCGGCCGAAGCACACGACCCGGGAGAGATCATGGACGCCACCCTGCTCGAGACCATGAGAACCACGCTGCGCGGCCCGGTCGTCGGTCCCGGCGATCCGGGATACGGGCAGGCGCGCACGGTGTACAACGCCATGATCGACAAGAAGCCCGCCGCCGTGGTCGAGTGCCGCGACATCGCGGACGTCATGGCGGCCGTGGACTTCGTCCGTGAACACGGCCTGGACGTGGCGGTACGGGGAGGCGGGCACAGCGGGCCGGGGCTCTGCCTCGCCGACGACGCCGTGACGATCGACCTCTCCCCCATGCGGGGCGTGCGGGTCGATCCCGCGATCCAGACCGCCCAGGCGGACGGCGGCGCGACGCTGGGGGACTTCGACCACGCCACCCACGCCTTCGGCCTCGCCACCCCGGCGGGCATCATGTCGACGACGGGCATCGGGGGCCTCACCCTCGGGGGCGGACACGGCTACCTGACCCGCAAGTACGGACTCACGGTGGACAACCTGGTCTCCGCCGACGTGGTCCTGGCCGACGGCAGCTTCGTGGCCGCCAACCCGACCGAGAACCCCGACCTGTTCTGGGCCCTGCGGGGCGGCGGCGGCAACTTCGGCATCGTCACGTCCTTCGACTTCGAGCTGCACCCGGTGGACATGGTGGGCGCCGGAGCCACCGTCTGGCCCCTGGAGCTCTTCCCGGACGTGCTGCGCTGGTACCGCGACTTCCTGCCGCAGGCACCCGACGACCTGTACGGCTTCTTCGCCTCGCTCTGCGTGCCGCCCGCGCCGCCCTTCCCCGAGGAGATCCACGGACAGAAGATGTGCGGCGTCGTCTGGTCCTCGACCGGGGATCCGGCCGCCCTGGAGGAGAGTCTCGCCGTGGTGCACGAACCGGGGCCGCCCGCCTTCCACTTCACCGCCCCGATGCCGTACCCCGCACTCCAGTCGATGTTCGACGAGCTCATGCCGGCCGGTCTCCAGTGGTACTGGCGCGGGGACTTCTTCGACCGGATCACCGACGACGCGGTCGACGTGCACACCGAGTTCGCCGAGAAGCTCCCCACCGGACTGTCGACCATGCACCTGTACCCGGTCGACGGGGCCGCGGGCCGTGTCGGTCCCGACGACACCGCCTGGGCCTATCGCGACGCCGCCTGGTCCGGGGTGATCGCGGGCATCGACCCCGACCCCGCGAACGCCGGGGCGATACGGGACTGGGCGGTCGGCTACTGGGAGGCCCTGCACCCGCATTCGATGGGCGGCGCCTACGTGAACTTCCTCGGCGCGGGCGAGCCCCAGGGCCGGGTCCGGGCCACCTACCGCGGCCACTACGACCGCCTCGCGGAGGTCAAGCGGGCGTACGACCCGCACAACCTCTTCCACGCAAACCAGAACATCGAGCCCGCGGCGGCACGCTGACCGTGGATCCGGGCCGCCAATTCCGAGGGAAAGCCGTGCCGGGAGGGTTACAGTCTGCGTGCACCGCACGATGATCCGGACGCCCCCGGAGCGGAGCGGCACCGGTGGTGGCACTTCGTGGCCCTGCCGGTCGGGACCCGTCCGGTGATCATGTGACGGCTCGGGCCCGGGGCTCTCACACACACCTACGTACAGGACACCCGAGATGACCGACCTGCCCGCCCGCACGACCCGGCGCCCCGCCGACACCGCGCCCCCGGCCGCCGACCGCGGTGTGGCCGCCCCTCTGCCGACACCGCAGTACTCGGGTCTGTTCATCGAGCCCGACCTCCCTCCGGCGGCCGACGAACCCGAATGACGGGCGCCACCGGGGCGTTCGGGTGACCGCCCCGGGCACCCGCTCGTTGGAAGGCCATGCGAATCCGTATCGGCGTGATCGTCCTCGCGGTGGGTCTGCTGATCGCCGCCTACCTCGCGAACCGCCCGTCCGAGGCCGAGACCGAGGCGGCCTGCCGGCGGGCCCTCGACAACACGTCGACGATGACCGAGCGTCCGGACGTCTGCCAGGAGGTGCCCGCGGAGACCTACCGCGCCTTCCTCCTCATGTACGAACTGCGGGAAGAGGGCCTGGACTGACGGGACCGCGGCCGGAGCGCCAGCCTCCTGTCCCCGGGCTCCCCGGAGACAGGAGGCCCTTCGTCAGCCCTGCTGTTCCTTCCACTCCGCCTGGGCCTCGTCGAGCTTCCCGGCGAACGTGTCCAGGAAGTCCTTCGCGCTCGTCTTGCCGAGCAGCACCTTCTGGAACCCCGCCTCGCTGTCGGCCTTCGACAGGGTGTTCCAGTCCGGCAGGTAGTAGGGGAGCTGGACGATCTTGGTGTCGCCGGAGAACAGCGCCTCGGCACCGAGCTTGGTGGTCTCCGCCTTGTCGAGCCAGGGGTCCTCGGCGGCCTCCTTGTTGGCCGGGATCAGCCCCGCGGACTCGCTGAACTTGGAGTTCGAGGCGTGCGAGGCGGCGAACTCGATGAACTTCCACGCCGCCGCCTTGTTCTCGGACGACTTCAGCAGACCGAGACCCGAGACCGGGTTGGAGACCATCACCCGCGTACCGTCGGCCAGTTCGGGCTGGGGTATCCCCCGGAACTTGTCGGCGCCGAGCGAGCTCACATGGTCCTGGTACGAGCCCAGGTTGTGGTTGAGCATGGCGATGGAGCCGGAGTCGAACTGGGCGACCATCTTGGTGAAGTCGTTGTTGAGATCGGCCTCCGGGGTGACCTTCTTGTACAGGCCGGCGTACTTCTCCAGGGCCGCGACGTTCTTCGGGTCGTCGACCGTCGTGTGCGTCCCCGACTCGTCCCAGAACGAGTCGATGCCCGACTGCCCGTACATCGCGTCCAGCGCCTGGGCGATCGAACCCGGGCCACCCCGGATGGTGTAGCCGAAGGAGTTCTTCCGCTTGTCCGTCAGCTTCGCCGCGGCCTCGTAGAACTCGTCCCAGGTGTCCGGCTCACCCAGCCCGGCCTTCTCGAACAGGTCCGTGCGGTAGTAGAGGACGCCGTTGGTGGCGGAGATCGGCACCGTGTACGTCTCGTCCCGGCCGGCGGCGCTCTTCACGTTCTCCAGCATCGCCTCGTTGAGCTTGCCCTTGAGTGAGCTGTCGGCGATCCGGTCGTCCAGCGGCTCCAGGGCGTCCTGTGCGGTGATCCCGGCGACCATCGCGGCCCCCACACCGCCGACGTCCGGGAGGCCCCCGCCCTGGATCGCGGTGTCGTACTTGGACTGGGCCTCGGTCGAGGCGATGCCCACGTACTGCACGTCGATGTCCGGATTCGCCTTCTCGAAGTCGGCGATGATCTCCTTCCAGATCGCCGTACGGACACCGCCGTTCTCGTCCCAGAACACGATCTTCCCGGTGCCGGAGCCCTCCGCCCCCTGGGCTCCGGTCATGCCGCTGCCGTCGTCACCGCAGGCGGCGGTCAGGGACAGGGCGGAGACCAGGGAAACGGCGGCGGCAAGTCGGCGGGTTCGGGGCTTGGTCATGGTCGGCTCTCTTCTCCGAGTGCTCGCGGACGGTCGCCGGACACCGGGGCGGCGCAGCGTGCGGCCGAGCGAGCGGCATGGTTCAGGGATTTGATTTGAAGGGATCGGGGCTTCGGGGCTTCCGGGTCCCGGACGATAGAAAGCGCTTGCAGTCGCCCACGGGCGCCCCAGGAGGCGGAACGGGCAGGCCCGGGCCTGAGCCGGGATGGGCGGCTACGGGCCCGCGCGGGCGCGGCGCGGCTGTCAGCGTCTCCCACGGCGCGCGAGGCCGCGGGGAGGAGGACTCATGGCTGGCTGCATACGGCGCTCGGCTCTCATATCGCGTCTCATATATGACATACGAAGGGCAACGCCAAGAACGTAAGTCGGCCCATCGCCGGGGTCAATGCCCTTGCAGCTACGAGTTCCCGGACCCCGGGCACGCGGAAGCGCCCCGCCCGGCGAACCGGACGGGGCGCTCCTCAGGTCGGCGTCAGGCCTCGACGGAGACCTTGTCGGCCACTCCGGGACCGGTCTTCCCGCCCTCGCCGCCGGCGGAAGGACGGGCCAGGCCCGGGATGAACGAGGCGACCGCGGCGGCCACCAGGGCGACGCCGCAGCCGATCATGAGACCGACCCGGAATCCGTCCTCGGAGGCGAACGAGAAGCCGCCCAGGGTGGTGGTCATCTGCGCCAGCACCACACCGATGACGGCGGATCCGATCGTCGTACCCAGCGAGCGCATCAAGGTGTTGAAACCGTTGGCCGCGGCGGTCTCCGAGAGCGGGACCGAGCTCATGATCAGGGCGGGCATCGCACCGTAGGCGAGGCCGACACCACTGTTGATGACGATACCGACGATCATCAGCCCCCAGGCGGATCCCATGAGGAACAGGGAGAGGCCGTACCCGGCGGAGATCACCAGCGCCCCGAGAACCAGGGCGATCTTCGGGCCGCGTGCGTTGATCAGCTTCCCGCCGAGCGGGGAGACGATCATCATCATCACGCCGCCGGGGGCGATCCACAGGCCCGCGGCCAGCATCGACTGCCCGAGTCCGTACCCCGTGGTCTCGGGGAACTGGAGCAGCTGCGGGGCGATCAGCATGAAGGAGTACATGCCCACGCCGACCAGGATCGACGAGACGTTGGTCAGCAGCACCCGCGGACGGGCCGTGGTGCGGAGGTCGACGAGCGGGTCGCGGGTGCGCAGCTCGTAGAACCCCCAGGCGCCGAGGGACAGGACCGCCACGGCGAACAGGCCGAGGGTCGTACCCGATCCCCAGCCCCAGTCGGCGCCCTTGGAGATCGCCAGGAGGAGGGAGACGAGTCCGATGGCGAGCCCGATCGCACCGGGCGCGTCGAAGCGCTGCCCCTTCGCTCCGGCCGGGACGTCAGGAACGAAGATCCAGATGAGCACGGCGATCATGAGTGCGAGGACCGCGGATCCCCAGAACAGCACGCGCCAGCTGGTGTATTCGGCGACGGCCGCGGAGATCGGCAGGCCGAGCGCGCCGCCGATGCCCATGGAGGCGCTGACGAGGGCGATCGAACCGCTGAGCTTCTCGGCGGGCACCACATCGCGCAGCAGCGCGATACCGAGCGGCACCATGCCCATGCCCATGCCCTGGAGACCCCGGCCGACGATCATCGGCACCACGGAGGAGGCCAGCGCGCAGATCACGGAACCGATGACCAGCGGGACCGAGCAGGCCAGCAGCATCCGGCGCTTGCCGAGGAGGTCGCCGAGCCGGCCGGTGACCGGCACGCAGACCCCGGCGACCAGGAGGGTGACGGTGACCACCCAGGCGGCGTTCGACGACGAGGTGTCGAGGATCCGGGGCAGCTCCGCGATGAGCGGGGTCACGAGCGTCTGCATGATCGCCGCGACGGTGCCGGCGAGGGCCAGCGTCGTGATCACACCGCCCGCTCCGGCTGTGGGCTTGGTGGCGTCCATGTCTCGGTGTCCTCGGCTTGTCTCTCGGAGGGACTTACTGGCATCGTGCACTTTTATTGCACCATACACATCGTGTGGCCTATGCACATCTTCGTAAACTTACGATGAATCCAGCCCGCACGACGACACCGGCCTCGCCCGGCAGGAAGCAGGAGGTGCCCGAGGATGACCAGGGCAACGCACGAGGTCGAGTACGAGCAGATGCTGCTCAGCCGCCACGGCCTGCTGAACCACAGAAAGGGCCGCCGCGCTGACGGCGTCCTGGAGCGCAGCGCGTACATCCTGCTCAGCCGCATCCGCGTCCAGGGCCCGATGTCGGTCGGCGAGCTCAGCGAGGCCTTCGATCTCGACGCGTCCACCCTCAACCGGCAGACCGCCGCGGTCATGCGGGCGGGCCTCGTGGAGCGCATCCCCGATCCGGACGGGGGCATGGCCCGCAAGTTCCGCATCACCGAGGAGGGCGCCAAGGCCCTCGACACGGAACGCGAGGGCACGGTCGCCTCACTGGAGCGGGTCATGACCGACTGGTCCGACGAGGACATCTCCGCCTTCGCCGGCTATCTGCGCCGATTCAACACGGACATCGAGCGCCTCGGCGGCCGCCCCTGGCCCCGCCCCTGAGGGCCTGTCCGTACGCACGGAAGTGGGGCGCCCCCTTCCGGGTGCGCCCCACTTCCCCGGCCCGCCGGTGCGGGCCACGGTCGGTCACACGGTCGTGCCGACCGATTCCCGGCCCTCGGGGCCCTCGGGGTCCCCGGAGATCTCCTGGCCCGCGTCACGCGCACGGACGTAGGTGAGGAAGCGGTCGAGCTCCCGCTTGACCACCGGGGCGAGCAGGTAGAGCCCGATGATGTTGATGACGGCCAGGGTGAACAGCACCGCGTCGGCCATGTCGATCAGGGTCTGCAGGGTGAGCAGCGAGCCCGCGACCGCGAACAGCGTGTAGAGGGCCTTGTAGACGGTCTCGCTGGTGCTGCTGCGGCCGAAGAGGTACGTCCACGCCTTCAGGCCGTAGTACCCCCAGGTGAGCACCGTCGAGATGGCGAACAGCATCACGGCGACGGTGAGGATGTAGGGGAACCAGGGCAGCACGGTCTCGAAGGCGTCCGAGGTGATCGTCACCCCGCCGATGGACTCACCGGCGCGGGCCTCGGCCCAGCTGGCCGGGTTGGCGATGACGATGGTCAGCGCCGTCATGGTGCAGATGACCACGGTGTCGATGAACGGCTCCAGCAGGGCGACGAGGCCCTCACTGGCGGGGTGCTTGGTCCTGACCGCGGAGTGGGCGATCGGCGCGGACCCGAGACCGGCCTCGTTGGAGAACGCGGCACGCTTGAAACCGATGATCAGCGCGCCGAGGACACCGCCCGCGACGCCCTCGGGGGCGAAGGCGCCCTCGATGATCTCGGAGACCGCCGCAGGGACCTGAGCGACGTTCACCAGGATGACGACCAGGCAGGCGACGACGTAGATGATCGCCATGGCGGGCACCAGACGGCTGGTCACCGAGGCGATCGAACGGATGCCGCCGAGCAGGACGACACCGACCAGGGCGGCGACCAGGATGCCGAAGAACAGCGCCCCGGCGGAGGAGCCGACGGCGCCGTCCTCGCCGCCGGTGACGGAGACCAGCTGCGCGTAGGACTGGTTGACCTGGAAGAGGTTGCCGCCGAAGAGACCGAAGAAGAGGATCATGATCGACGCCAGGACGGCGAGGACCTTGCCCAGGCTCCCGCCCTTCGCGCCGAAACGGTCCGCCAGTCCCTTGGGCAGGTAGTGCATCGGCCCGCCGGAGACCGTTCCGTCGGCGTGCACCTCGCGGTACTTCACACCGAGGGTCACCTCGACGAACTTGGTCGCCATCCCGAGCAGTCCGCACAGGACCATCCAGAACGTGGCGCCGGGACCGCCGATGGAGACGGCGACGGCGACACCCGCGATGTTGCCGAGACCGACGGTCCCGGAGACGGCGGCGGTCAGGGCCTGGAAGTGGTTGACCTCGCCCGCGGAGTCCTTGTCGTCGTACTTCCCGCGCACGACGGACACCGCGAGCCGGAACTTGCGGAACTGCACGAGGCCGAACCACGCGGAGAACACGAGGCCCGCCACGACGAGCCAGGCCACGATCAGCGGCAGATCGGTGCCGCCGACCGGGACGGCGTAGAAGACGACTTCGCCGAGCCACTTGGCGATGGGTTCGAAGAACCCGCTGACCCCGTCGTCGATGGATTCGGTCATGGACTCGAGTGACACGATTTCCTACCTCGATGGCGCAGGACCGGCACGTGGGGACACTGCCGGTCGATGGTCGGGTGTGGGCGACGCCGTTGTCCTTCGGTGACCCGGTCGCGCGGCGCCGCCGCGGACCTGTCCCACCGGCACCCTGGTCCGGCTACCGGCCGGGGCCGGTCACTCCCTGCCACGGCCGAGCGGGACCGTGTGCGGAGTTGGGCATGTCTACCATGCTCTTTACGGAATCTTTAGTGACGCGGATCACATGACGAGGAGTAATACCGGAATTAGCTGGTCCGGTAATCCGATCGTTATCCGGACAGCGATATGCGTGTATCGAACACTTGATGGCGCGTCATGACGCATGCCTACCCGGCGGCTCCCCACTGCCCACCACTCCGCGGACGGCCCGACCCGGATGCCCGAGCCGGCGCGCGGCGCGCGGCGCGCGGCGCGCGGACGACGGCCGCACCTGACCGAACTCGGCGCGAAGCTCAAGGCCGGATGTCACCCCGGCGGGTGTTTCTTCACCTGATCAGGTGAAGAATCACCGCATCCTTCCGCCAAGCCCATCCGGGACGCCCGCGGCTCCGAAGAAGGCGTGGAGGAGGGCGCATGACGGTGCCCTGCTCCCGGCGCTTCGGGCCGGGTCGGCAGCCTGGCAGGATCCGGCCCGAAGTCGGCCTGGGTCTGCCCCGCCCCGTACGGACCCGGCAGGCGGGCGTATCGGGCTACCTGCGGGGTGACGGCCCGGGACGACACGCTCCCTGCCCGTCGGCCGACGAAATCATCCGTGTTCCTGTTGTTTCCCACCGTTTCGCCACAGAGCGAGGGGACCGATGAACGACGAACACGACAGCGGGCCGGGTTCCACCGGTCGCGGAGACCGGGCACCCGGCCCGGACGCCCGGCGGACCGGCTCCACCCTCCGGCAGGCCGGCGGTACCCGGCCGGGGATCGCCGGCCTGCTGCGTGAGGGGCCTCCGGCCGGCCCGACCCGCCCCGGGTTCTGGCGCAGCCCGCTGCGGGGCCCCTGGCTGACCTCGGCACTCGGCGCCGTCCTGCTCGTCGGCATCCCGCTGATGTTCGTCACGGGCCTTCTCTCGTACGCCGCGTACAACCCGGACCTCGGGGGCAACGACAAGACGCCGGACCGTGGGTGGCTCGGCTTCTACCTGTTCCCCTGGCCGACCGATCCGCACTGGCTGTACCGCCTCGACCAGGGCGTGCACGTGACGCTCGGCATCGTGCTCATCCCCGTACTGCTGGCGAAGCTCTGGTCGGTCGTCCCCCGGCTCTTCACCTGGCCGCCGGTGAAGTCGGCGGCCCACGCCCTCGAACGCCTCTCCCTGCTGCTGCTCGTGGGCGGTGTGCTCTTCGAGTTCGCGACCGGCCTGCTCAACATCCAGCTCGACTACCTCTTCCCGGGCTCCTTCTACACCCTGCACTTCTACGGCGCCTGGGTGTTCATCGGTGCGTTCGTGGTCCATGTGGTCCTGCGGATCCCTTTCATGCTCCGCACCCTCCGCTCCGGCGAACTCCGCTCCGGCGAACGCGGCACGGGGAAGCGGCGGGCACCCGGCGGGGAGGCTCCCGGCGGTGACGCGCCCGGCGGGTCCACGGCGGTGGTGTCCGACCCGACGGGGCTCGCCTCCCCGGAGCCCGGCACGGCCACGATCTCCCGGCGCGGGGCGCTCACCATGGTCGGAGCCGGTTCGCTGCTGCTGTTCGCGATGACCGCCGGCCAGAGCATCGGCGGCGCCTGGCGTGCCACCGCACTGCTGGCACCGCGCGGCCAGGACCCGGGACCCGGCCCCAACGGCTTCCAGGTCAACAAGACCGCGGCCGGCGTGGGCATCCGGGCCCGTGACGTCGGCCCGGCATGGCGCCTGGTGGTACGCGGCCCGGACCGGGAGCGTGTCCTCACCCGTGAGCAGGTGCTGGCGCTGCCCCAGCACACCGCCGCGCTCCCCATCGCCTGCGTGGAGGGCTGGTCCACCGAGGACCAGCTCTGGAGCGGCGTACGGCTCCGGGACCTCGCCGCCCTCGTCGGCTTCGACGACCGGGCCCCTGACGTGTTCGTGCAATCGGCCCAGCGCAGCGGGTCGTTCCGCTCCACCACCCTGCGCGACAACCAGGTCCGCGACGCGCGCTCGCTGCTCGCCCTGCGGGTGAACGGCGCGGACCTCTCCCCCGACCACGGATATCCGGCGCGGGTGATCGTCCCCGCCAACCCGGGTGTGCACAACACCAAGTGGGTCACCACGCTGACGTTCGGAGGCGACGCGTGAAGCGGTTCAAGGCGCGCTACGGCGCCTCACCCCTCCATCTGCTCCTGGTCCTCGCGTCGTTCGCCCTGACCGGCTACGCGGGCATCCGGCTCCTGAGCGGCCAGGAGCCGTGGAAGGTCGTCCTCTGGTTCGTGGGCGCGGCCCTCCTCCACGACCTGGTCCTGGTGCCGCTCTACTCCCTGGCCGACGGCGCCGCCCGGACCCTGGTCGACGGCCGCAGGCCACCCGTCACCGCCGAGGGTGCGGCCCGCCCGGCGGGGACCCTCGTCAACTACGTCCGCGTCCCCGCTTTCCTCTCGGGGCTGCTGTTCCTGACGTACTTCCCGCTGATCCTGCGGCAGGGGGACCGCTTCACCGCCTACACCACGCTCCCGGACGACGTCTTCCTCGGCCGCTGGCTGCTGGTCTCCGCCGTACTCTTCGCGCTCTCCGCGCTCGCGCTCCTGGTCCGGGTGTTCCGGTCCCGGCCGGCGGCCGGCGGCGCGCGGCAGCAGCCGTGATGCTCGTCGACGTGGCCGTGTGAGACCGGCCGCCCTCACCACCCGGCGGATCAGGCGCGGCGGCTCAGGCCAGCGACAGGAACAGCTTCTCCAGCCGACCGCGCATCTCGTCCCGGTCCTCCGCGCTGCGGCCGCCGTCCCCCGTATCGGTCAGGCACTGCTGGAGTCCGGTGGCGATGATCGCGAACCCGGCCCGGTCCAGCGCCCGGGAAGCCGCCGCCAGCTGCGTGACGACCTCCTCGCAGTCCCGGCCCTCCTCGATCATCCGGATCACCCCGGAGATCTGCCCCTGCGCCCGGCGCAGCCGGTTCAGGACCGCCTTCAGTTCCGCACCCGCCAGATCAAGCTCCATCACCACTCCCATCGCATACCCCCAGGGGTAACCTACCCCGTGTGGGGGCACAGCCGAGAGCGAGCTCCGCACCCGCCTGCCGGACCGTCCCGGTCACACGGCAGGCCCGGTACGACGAAGCGCCCCGGCCCGCCGAGGCGGGTCGAGGCGCTGAGCCGCAGGTCGGAGGGTCACACCCCTCCACCCGCTGTCGGTAGGCCGTGTGGGACTCGAACCCACAACCAACGGATTAAAAGTCCCGGCAGAGTCCTGTCGGGACTTCCGTTGGGCACTTCGGGGATCCTAGAAAGCCCTGGTCAGCGACTCGCCCTTGCCGTCCAGTCCAGATCTGAGCGCGCCGTGCTGGCACGTCCGCTCACGCATCGCTCACGCATCCGGGCTGAGCGACGACATCACGACCCAACACGCTTTCCCGACCGGAACTGAGACCATCAGGACAGGAGCACCGAGGCCGCCCCGTCGACACGGCCACCTCTTGGCCAGCCCCGCTGCGGCTTTGCTTGCCCCCCCGAGCAGGCGCTACCAGAACCGATCGACAGTTGCCGTTGGCTGCTGGTCACCCGTCCCGGAGACGGATCACTATTACGGTTCCGTCGGCCCGGATGGACACCGCGTTCCACTGCTCTGATGAGGGGCGATAGCTTTCAAGAGCGTTCTGGTCCACGACGAGGCCCGCCTCCTGGCATGCAATCTCATCACCCGCCAAGCGAAGGCGAGATAGTCCAGCCACGGTGGGTCAGCCGCGTCTGACTACTGGCGGACCGCTACGAAAGAGCGACCACCCGCCCCCTGTGGTGCTTGGAGGCGGGTGTCGATGTCCGGCGCCGCCTACCTGAGCGGCACCCGACTCTTTCTGTTGCGCTCCTGACAAGGTCATTCAGTGGCTGGTGGCCAGGCTCGCGTGTCTAGATCCTCGATCATGGCGGTGCTGAACAGGGTTGATGCCAGCCATGATTTATCGAGAGGACCATCTGGAAGAATGATTCTACGGCGAAAGATCCATGGAGCAGCGATGCCCCGCAACTGCACTTCGGCCTCTGCCGATACTCCCTGATCATCCTCGCTGAATTTCAGCGAGTTGAGGGCCCCATATCCTTCCGAAGCTAGGGAATCAATGATCCCTTGCCTGGCGTCGAGTTCAAATTCCTTGAGGTACTCCTCGTAGCGCTCCTGTAGTGACACGTTCCTCCACTAGCATCCACAGATGGAATAGTAAGCCGTGCGTGTTTATCTTCGATATGGAGCTTTCCGAAGCCCGCTGAACCCGCCACATCGCCACGCCCGTAACGGAGGGGTGCGTCCTCTCCGTTGGGACCGAAGTGCGTAGAATACACCTTCCAGTTAGTCAGAGCCGTGATCGTCGCCGTCTGCGCCTGCGCAGTCGACGTGATTCCGACTGCGAGCACAACGCTTACTACGGCGACTAACGCTCCACGCAGACGTGTGACCATGTTCTTGGGCACAGTTCTCCCACCTCTCGCTACCGGTACCGCCTTCTGCGGCGTTTACTCAGGCGCAATAAAACACATGGACGTGAAACGGCGTCAATTGAATCCTGGACTTTTGCGTGGTGGGGCTGCCCTTTTGGGGGCGCTTATGAGTCAAATTTGAACTCCTCTCCGATTGAAAGAGCGCTCCGACCTCATACTTCCTCTCCGCTGCTGTGTAAATCAGCCGTTTCTTGTGCAGGCGGGCTGCACTGAATTCGATCTTCACTTATGAAAGTTTCCCTGCAGGCCGGGAGTAGGTGCGGCATTCACCAAGTCCGGCTCCGCTACCAAACGACCCGTTGTCTCGCGTGCAAGAACACACCGGCGCGGACGAGCGGCCATTTTTGGCCACTTCAGAGGCCAGGGATTCGACCGTCGAATGACTGCAGTCTTCGGGCGCGTGGTCGAGAAGGCGTCTGCTGAGCCGGACGGGACTTGTTTAGCGGTGACCAGCCCGACTACGACATGCGCTCGCCCGTCCAGGCAGGCCAGCTGACTGCGGTGACCCGGTGTTCCGTTGGGGAAGGATTCAGCACTTGATCTTCAGGTCGATGCATGCGCGCGGATGCGGATGAGTCACCGGCCGAGCTGCTGACGGGCGGCGCATAGGTCACCGGCTTGAGAGCACCGGCTGGATTGCACGGTGCCGGATCTATCCGGTGGGACTGACCAAGCTCGCCAATGGGCACGTACCGAGCGTGGACGGGGCGATGGCGAAGTGGGCGTGTTCAGTGGCTGAGGCTGAGTTGAGCGGGCCGCTGCCTCACCGGTGGGCGCACTCGCTAGGAGCCGCGCAGCGCGCGGCCGATGTGGCTGAGCTGGTGGACGGCGAGGAGGAGCTTCTGTTCTCCGCAGCCGTCTTGCACGATGTGGGATACGCACCACGCTTGGCCGTAACCGGCTTCCATCCGCTCGATGGTGCCCGGTTCCTTCGTGACGACCACGCTGCGGATGAGCGGTTGGTGCGGCTGGTGGCGAACCACTCGTTCGCGTTGCTGGAGGCTGAGCAGCGCGGGTTGCGGGGCGATCTGGAAGCCGAATTTCCGCTGCTCGACGACCACCGGCTCGTGGATGCCTTGGTGTATTGCGACATGACGACGACGCCCAGCGGGGAGAGCACGTCTGCCGAGGATCGGCTGGCAGAGATCATGGAGCGTTACGGCACGGACAGCCTCGTGGGGCGGTTCATCCGTCGGGCGTCGCCGGACATCCTGGCGGCCGTGAGCCGGGTGGAGGCGGCGTTGGCGGCTCAGCCCAGGTAGGGGTACGTGCCGGCGAGGTAGTCGCCGATCTGCTGGCGCATGCTGGGGTGGATGTCGTAGTCGTCCAGGTCGTTGGGCTGGACGTAGCGGACGCCGTCGGCTTCGTCGTTGATGGTGGGCTCGCCGCTCACGGGGCGGCCGATGTAGGTGTTCTCGTACTGCTGGCGGATCTCGCCGTCGGTGTAGGCCACGATGTGGTTCGGGTTCGTGTAGACCCCCAGGAAACCCGTGACTTCGGCGATGATTCCGGTCTCTTCCAGGCACTCGCGCACGGCGCACTGGGCTGCTGTCTCGCCGATGTCCTGCGCGCCGCCCGGCAGGGCCCACTGGCCGGTGTCCCGGCGGCGTTGGAGGAGTATGGCGCCGTTTTCGTCGACGACGAGGAGGTTGTTGGCGGGGATGAGCGTGTTCGCCTTGGGGGCCTTGGGGTCGTTGTAGTACTCAGTCCTGCCCATGTGACGCGGGCCCCTCCTGGTCGGGTGTCCAGGGCCGTGCGGTGGCCCAGACAGCTTCGAAACTCTGAGCGTAGTTGTCGAACCAGCCTGAGGTGTCAGCTCTGCGGAGATGCAGGATGGGGTTGGCGCTGGCCGGTTGGCCCCAGACGTGCGGGTTGGCCAGGAGGTTGTTGTCGTAGCGGAACATGGAGGTGTAGAGCGTGGTGTCGTGCAGTCTTACCTCGCAGCCTGCCTCGGAGAGTAAGGGCCGGTAGTAGGTGAGGGAGGCGCGGATCTTGGCGGCGAGGGTGTCGCCGATGCCCTCCTCCCGGCCCCGGATGGCTGCTGCCTGGCCGTTCGAGTCGCCGAAGCAGAGCCGCACTCGCACCCCGTCCGACGCGCGCTCGGCGAGCATCTTGGCGACGTGGGGGTTGGACTGGGCGAAGAAGGTGCCGGAGAAGACGAGGACGCTGATCTGCTCCTGCGCGCCTTTGAGCAGCGACAGCCATGTGTCCCGTGGGACGCTCGCTCGGTTCTGGTAGGTCGTGACGAGCTCCTGCTCCGACCCGGCGGCTTGCTGTAGGGCTGAGCGTTCCGGTGCCGGCCAGAGGAACAGTTCCTCCACCCGCAGGTGCCGGGCGACGCGGAAGCGGTGGCGGGCGTGGGGAACACGTCCGCCGAGCCATCGGCTCACCGTCTTGGGGTCTACCTCGCAGACTTCGGCGAGGGATTCGGGTGGGATGCCGCGCTGGGCGAGTACGGAGTGCAGTCGCTCGTTCACAGGCGCCATACAAGCTGAAGGGAACCGGGAGCGGCAAGGACGTTCCGGGACGTTCTGCGGGACGTCGACGGCCCGACCAGGGTGCTTACGCTGGGCGTATGGAGCTCATCGTCCTGTGGGACATCGACCACACGCTGATCGAGAATGCCGGGGTCAGCAAGGAGATCTACGCGGCTGCCTTCACAGCGCTGTCGGGGAGAGAGCCCATGGGGCCGGCGCGGACGGAAGGTCGTACGGATCGCCTGATCATGCGCGACATGTTTCACCGAAACGGTGTGTCTGAGCCGGACTGGGCTGCTGTCGAGGAGGCCCTCACGGCCGCAGGTGCCGCGCGTCTGTCCGAGCTCAGCCAACGCGGAACGGCCTTGCCCGGTGTGCGTGAGATTTTGAAGGAAGCCTCCGTACGCAGTGCTTGGGTGTCCTCGGTACTCACTGGCAATATCGCGGCCAACGCCCGGGTGAAAGTATCGGCCTTCGGCCTCGACTCTTTGCTCGATCTGCAAGTTGGCGCCTACGGGGCTGACGCTCTCCAGCGGCCGGACCTGGTTGCTGTCGCCCGTGAGCGTGCTCAGCGGCTGCGAGGTGCGCAGGCCGACGTGCCCGTCGTGCTCGTGGGGGATACGCCGAGGGATGTCGAGGCCGCGATCGCTACGGGCTCCGAGATCATCGCCGTTGCCTCCGGCGTTCACAGCGTCGAGGAACTGGCCGCTGCCGGTGCTCAAAGGGTTTTGCCCGATCTCGTGGACACCGCTCGCGTGCTCGGGATCCTGGAGACGTTCGCGGCGTCCTGAAAACGTCCCAGGACGTCCTTGGAGCGTCCCGATACGCGGTGACGGGGTCCGTACCTGTCCCGCCAATATCAGGTCTCCCACCAGGCAAACGCCCGAAGGAGACCCTCGTGATCAGCGAAGTCACCGGGATCCGCAGAATCCGGATGCTGTACTTGCAGCTGCTGTACCGCTGCAACTTCGAATGCCTGCACTGCTTCCACGGCAAGCGGCTCCAGCACGCCGACGCCTTCACCACGGACGAGGCGATCAACCTCCTCACCCTCATGCGCGACCAGTACGGCACCGCGGCTGTCACCCTGCTGGGCGGCGAACCGTTCGTCTACCGGGACCTCGCCCAGGTCGTCCAGTACGCCAAGCGGGATCTGGGCCTGCGGGTCGAGATCTGCACCAATGGCTACCGGATCGAGCGCCGGCTGACCGAGATCGCCCCCGACCTGGACCTGCTCCGGGTATCGCTGGAGGGCATCGGCTCGACCAACGACCACATCCGCAAGTTCGGAAGCTACCGCAGCGCGCTGAGCGCCCTCGAAATCGCCCAGCGGCTCGGTGTCCGCTCCGGGGCCACCATGACGGTCACCTCACGCAACATCGAAGAGGTGCTGCCGCTCGCTCGCGTACTCCAGGGTTACGGCGTGGAGCAGCTGAAACTGCACTGCCTCCGGCCGGTCGGCAACGCGGCCGATCACCCCGAGCTCCTGATCACCGACCCTGCGGCCTACACCCGCCTTCGCGGCCGGCTGGATGCGGCCGACTTGGAGATCGAGGTGATCGTCGACGAGGACCTGTCCGAGGACGGTGCCCCGAAAGCCTGCCTTCCCGACGGGGGCCCCGTCGAGATCGAGCGGATCGAGGCCGACCCCCGCGGCGCGCTCACCATGTCCTGCAAGGCAGTTGGCAAGGACTCGCACGCCTTCTGGTACGACAAGCTGGCCGACCACATCGACCACCGGCCCTCCCCCACCGACGAGCTCACGCTCGCAGTACCAGATGTGGTGTACGCCCGTGTCTGACGGTCCACTGTTCGAGAGCCTCGAAGGGCTCCGCGGCACCGGAAAGTCGACCATAGCCCCGATGCTGGCAGCGGCCCGCCGAGCCGTCCTGGTCCCGACCGTGCCGCTCTTCTACCAGCCGCTGCGCCGGGAGGTGGACCGGCGTGGAAACACCGAGGCCCGGATGTGCTTCTACCTGTCCGCGCTGTTCACCGTGACCGATGAGATCCGGCGCCTCCTGGCCGAGGGCACCTCGGTGGTCGTGGAGAGCTACTTCGCCCGCTGCCTGGCCAACCATCAGGCACTCGGCTCCAGCCTCGGCGTCAGGCTCCCACCCAGCCTGCCCCAGCCCGTGACGTACCAACTGACGTGCGGCAAGGGCGAGCGCGGTCGCCGGCTCGCCGAGCGCATCAAACCGGCCTCCCGCTGGGACGTCCTGGCGGAAGAGGCGGCAGACCGCGTTACCGACGCCTATGCCCAGTTCCCGATGCACCACGTGGACACCACACATCGGGACCCCGACGAGGTCCTTCAGACGATCTTGTCCATCGACACGCAAGGAGCCCGCCACCGTGCAAACGCAGAGCCTGTGGGAGCACACCCTCACGTTTTTCCCCCAGTTCCTCGCCGCGCTGAAGGAGCGTGCCGCTCCTGACGCCACGGTCATGGTCGTGGGGGCGAGCGACGGTAAGTTCGTCCTGCCCCTGGCCGCGGCCGGCTACCAGGTGGTCGCGGTAGAGCACGACCCGCTCGCTCTGCATGGTGGCGAGGTCATCCTCCCGGGTGACAACCGGGCCCACGCGATGGGCCTCGTCGAACGCCTCAAGCTCGAATCCCTCCACGACCACGTGCAGATCGTGGAAGAGGACTTCCTCCAATGGGAGCCTTCGGCCACGCCCTGCGATGCCATCTGGACGAGCTGCTCCTGGCATTACAGTGCCAACCATCATCGCCCGCTCGCCGATTTCGTCACCCGCATGCAGTCCTCCGTCACCCAGAGCGGCCTGTACGGCGCGGAGTTCATGATGCCCATCACCCAGCGCCAGCACCTGATCGAGCACTACACGTCCCCCGAGAAGCTCAGGCGCCACTTCATCGGCGACTGGGACGTCCTGCTGACCCTGCGCACGAACGAGTTCGCCGAACGAGCCCACATCGGCCAGCTCCAGGACCACACCCACCGGATGGGCCTGCTCCTCGCGGCCCGCACCCCCTCCTAGTACGAAGGACGAACCCGTGAAGCACGAGTACGAGGCCAAGTTCCTCGCCATCGACGTCACCGGCCTCCAGAACCAGCTGACCGCCCTGGGCGCCACTCAAGCGTTCCCGCGTACCCTCCTGACTCGCAAGATCTTCGAGAACGACGCACTCGAAGGAGGCGCTTGGGTGCGGCTGCGGGACGAGGGCACCCGATCGACGCTCACGCTCAAGCAGGTCACCGACGCCACCACGATCAACGGCACCACCGAGATCGAGACCGAGGTGACGGATCTGCACGCCATGGCGGAGATCCTGCGCAGCCTCGGCATGCGTGAGGTGCGGTACCAGGAGAACTACCGCGAGGAATGGCGCCTCGGCGAGGTCGCCTTCGACTTCGACACCTGGCCGGACCTCCCCACCTTCGTCGAGATCGAGGGCCCCGACGAGGCATCGGTCCGCCAGGCAGCCGCCCTGCTCAACCTCGACTACTCCGAGGCACGCTTCGGCAGCGTCGATGAGATCTACAAGAGCGAGTCCGGCCGGGACATCCTGGCCGAACCCACCCTCCTCTTCGCCGACGCCGACAAGCGGGCTCCGGACAGGGCAGCTGTCCCGAGCGAGTGATCTTGAGGACCGAGCTGTGTTGATAGAACTGGCCGTGGCACCACGGGTCATACCCGGCATCGCCGAGTTCGCGCGCGGCGGTCTCCCCGCCGCAGCAGACACTGACGACGGCAATACATGGACAGACGGCTTCTGCTGGCTCTACTGCGGCCAGCGATGGACCCGCGTTCTATGGATCGGCCCGGTCAGTGTCGCCGGCGCGCAGGCAGCCATGTTCGCCTGCGGCCCGTGCATCCGCGTTTTGCAGGAACAGGTCTGGCAATCCCTTCTCCTTCACGATGAACCGGCTCGTCAGACCCCGGTGAGCACGGCCCCCGCGCCCGAGCGACCTGGTGGACGACGTGTCGGAAGGCATCGGGCGCGGGGCGGCCTGTTCAGTCGTGGATGAGGCCGTCGGAGCCAGCGAGCCTGTGCCGCCGCTTCGCAGTGCTGTCGGGACGGCGCTCTCCGGTGGCTGGGCCGGTCACCAGGTGTGGTGACCGGCCCAGCCGTCGTTACGCACGCGCATCAGCGGGGTTGGCTGGCTCCAGGCTGGGTGGCGATGAGTACGGCGGGGCATGGCCTCTATTGCTGACCGGTCTCTATGGATCTGGCTCTCCTCAACGGTTAGCGGCGAGGTCGGCTCGGCTGGCTCGTGGGGGCAGTTGTCGCGCGCGGCTGGGTGCTGGGGGACGGCGCGCTGAAGGCTGCCGCCGTGCTGCTTCGTAGGCGGGCTGCTTCGGCGCAGCGGTTGGGTGCGGGGTTGCGGCTGGTGTGCTGAATGCGGGTGATCAGGACGCGGGCGGGCCTGTGGGCGGTGCCGAGCTCACGGCGGGCAGCGGCTTCCTTGAGGAGTTGGTGGGGTTTGTGGCCGCCGGCTTCGGCATCGGCGAGGACCGTGGCGAGCGCGGGCCAGCCGGGGTCGGAAAGGATCCGCTCGGCGTGTTCGGGGACAGCTGCCCGTACGTCGTTGGCCAGGATGCGACGGGTCTCCTCCTTGGAGGGCCGGGCTGCCAGTTCGGTGAGCGTCGGACTGAGCGCGTCGTCGGCCGCTGACTGCAGGTGCTGAACGGTTTGGCGGGCGGCGTCGGCCTGGTGGGCGTGCCCCTTGGCCTCGTGCCAGCGTGCAGCGAGGATGGCGGCCCAGAGGAGTGCGGCGGTCAGGGCGGCGAGGGCGCTACCGTCGGGCCAGGTGGCAGTGTTGACGATGTCGCGGGCCGCAGACCGCAGGGCGTGGGCGGCGCGGTCTTCGGCTCGGACCTGTGACCGCTGGGCACGGGCGAAGGCCCGGCTGGCCGCATGTAGTTGCGCACGGATATCTGCGGGGGCGTTCTGGGCGGTGGCTTCGATGAGTTCGCCCAGGGCGGTGATGTGTGCCTGCGCTCGTGCGTCCCCACCGTCGTCGGCGCTTGTTCCGGTGATCTCTATGTGGAGGGTGTCGAGGGCTTCGGTGGCCTGGTGCCAGGCGGTGGCGGGTCGGTTGCGCCGGGCGGTGGGGTGTTCCTCGGGGGTGATGGTCTCCAGGCGGGCCTTCAGCTTGGGCAGGGACAGGTCGGGGGCGACCTTCCCGCCGGGGTGGTAGATCTGCTCGCCGTCCTTGTTCAGGTCGCCGGGACGGCCTACGGCATAGCCGAGGAGATCTCCGGAGGGGCCGCGGCGGCGCTTGACGAGGATTTCGCCGGCTTCGAGGTAGGCGAGGAGTTCCTCGGTGGTGGTGGCGTGGGGGATGGCGGCGCGGATGCGGTCCTGGAGCCATTCTCGGCTGGTCTGCTCCCAGCCGAGGCGATTGGCTTTGTGCATCTCGGCCTGGGTGGGGCGGCGGGCCGCGGTGCGGTCGCCCTTCTTCAGTTGCCGTAGCCCGTAGTCCTTCTCAATCTGGCGGCAGGTGTCGCCGACGCGGATGCCGCTGTCGTGGAGTTTGGGGCGTCGGCCGTCTTCGCGGACGGTGGTCGCGAGGATGTGAATGTGGTCATCCGCGTGGCGTACGGCGATCCAGCGGCAGGCCAGATCGTCGCCTTCGGGGGCGATGCCGGCTGCCTGCACGATGCGCTGGGCGATCTCGCCCCACTCGGTGTCGGAGAGGTAGCGGTCTTCGGGCGCGGCACGGACGGGACAGTGCCAGACGTGGTCGGTGACAGGGTTGCCGAACTCGCTGTTGCGCAGGCGTACGGGCTCGTCGAGGTGGTGGCCGAGTTCGGTCAGCGTGGCGTGTTCGTCGCGGCCGGGGTCCGGCATGCCGAGCATGGCGAAGGCGGCGATGAGGTGCGGGTCGAGGTGTTCGTCGTGTCGGCCGGGACCGTAGAGGTAGGCGAGCAGACCACGGGTGTTGGACCCGGCCGGTTTGATGGCTGCGATCACGCTGACTGATTCTCCCTCGGGTCTGTGGGCTGACGCAGGGCCTCGGCGATCAGGGTGAGCAGGCGGTGGAGTTCGTCGAGGCGCTGGCGAATGTCAGGCGGGGTGAGGTCGCTGTTGAGCGCGCGGGCGATCTGATTGACGTTGCTACCGATGCGGTTGAGGGCGCGCATGACCTGGGCACGGAACATGTGGGTGCGGCGTCGGTCCTCGGACAGGGGGAGGTTCGCGGTGAATCGGCCGTCGACGAAGGCGAGGACAACGTCGGCGGCGAAGCCGGATGCGCCCTTGTAGCCGTGCTCGGCAGCGGCCTCCTGCAGGCTGGTGCGCTCGTCGTCGGTGAAGCGCAAGGGTCCGACGCGCTCAAGGCGCGCGTCGCCGGTGAACCGGCGAATCGTTGGCTGGACTCGCTGCACAGAGGGTTCGCCGACGACGGGGTCAGCAGGCGTCGGGCGGAGGATCGCTTGCTGGGCGGCGTGAAGCCTGTCCGGGTCGGGTCCGCCCCCGGCCCCAGCTCCCTGGTTCGGCGCCCCCTGGCGCTGGGCCGTCTCCGCCACCCCCGGGGCGGAAACCCCCGAAGACCGGCCTTGAGTCGGACTCGGGGTACTACTGGCTCCGCCAGGAGCCGTCCGTCCGAACGCCTGCCGCAGACGTTCCGTCAGCGTAGGCGGCTTCGTTGGCGGTATCGGCTCCTTAGCGTGGTGCGGGTCATGCGTCACGTGCGGGTCTCCAGGTAGAGGCGAGAGGGCAGATGGGCTTTCGGGACGGTCCGTGAGTTGTGGGTGGTCACACGAATCTGTCCGCAGTTATGGATGAGTGAGCGGCGCGCGGGTCGGTGCACCGCTTGGCCGGGTGACCGGAACGGGTTCCGGTCACCCGGTATGTGCTGGTCAGCCGCTGGCCGGCCCGCTTTCGGCGGAGGCTTTGAGTTCCTTCCGGAGGACGCCCATCACCTCAGTCAGCCGCTCACTGGAAATCGGAAGGCCCTTGTCCTCGACTGCCTTCCGGACGGTGGCCCGGGTGAGTTTTCCCTGCTCGGTACCGGCAGTCCTGCCGATCTCCACGAGTTCCCTAAGCGGGGCACCTGGCGGACGCCCGCCTCGGGGCTTGATCTCCGGAACCTCCGCAGGAAGTTCCGGAGACCCATCGGACGCGTCGACCCGTTGCTCCGTAACGGGGTCGGGTTGTGCTGCCTCCGCTGGCATTCCGGCGGACGGGAGATGTGCAGCGACCGACGCCCTCACCACCTGCCCGGAACCCGCGGGCGAGGGCCGCTCTACGAGCTGGTGGACCTGTCGCATCAGTACGGCGAAGGCCACCATCGCGGCTGCCGGGGGAACCGCCGCCACCACGTAGTCGAGAAACGGGGTATCGCCGGTATCGCGCGTGCCGCTCACCCCAGCAACGTTCAGCGCTATGGAGCCGATCGATCCGATTACGGTCACAGCGATGGCCCATCGGTCGGTGACCCGACGCAGGCCCGCGCGGAGCATGAGCAGCTCGCCCGCGACGATGAACGCGTCCAGGGTGGCGGGCCACGCCCAGCGGCGGACCGGTGAACCTCCCAGCCCGTGCTGCCCGGCGACGTCGGCCAAGTGCGCGTAGGAAAGACAGAACGCTCCGGCGGTCAGGGCGACGATGACGATGCCGGCTGCGAGAAGCGCGTAGCGCTCGGCATCGCCCCGGGGCGATGTCTGCCGTCCTTCGCCCGTCTGGCCGTCCGACGGCTGATGATGCGGGGGCGAAATGGGAGGAGTGGGCAAGCGGGTGCTCCTGAGGTCGTGGTGTGTGCGTCTTTGGCGTCTTAGCCGTTGCAAGTGCAGGTCAGGGCGGTACGGCAGCAGCTCCGGCTATCCGTCTCGGCGGCGCAGCCAGCGTCAGCTATGCCTCAACAGGGCTCAGGCAGTTCGCCGCGCCTGAGCCCGGTCCGGAGTGGCCGCCACCCGAGCAGGGGACGGCGGCCTTGCGTCTTCCGTCTCACCGACCATGGCCGTGACCTGCACTGATACGGCATGGACGCGAGAGACGGGGCAAGACGGATCCGGACAGCGTCTGGGGCGGCTACGCCGGTGGTCGTGATCGCGTTGCCGTCTTGGCCCCGGTCGCCGTCTCGGCCGCAGGCCGTTTGACCTGCGAGATCACGGCAGGGACGGCAGGGACGGCAACCAAGGCGGCGGGCCTCAGCCCCTGCCGGGGGCGGGGCTGGTCTCGACGGGGTGGACGGTGGGGCAGTACCTCCGCCAGCTGTCGAGGAACTTGTTGCGCGTGTAGCCCTTGCGCTGCGTTCCGTCGGCCATCCGGACGTTGCCCGGCCTGATGTCGAAGTCCCGCAGCAGCCTGCCTAGATCACGGGCGTTCAGCCCGCCGCGACCCCACTCCGCCCACGGGCCTTCGGGGTCCTGGCGCAAGTGGTGGAGGAGGTCTTCGGTGGACAGGCTGTCCACCTCGCGCTGGGCGGCGAAGATCCGACGGATGTCGGCAAGGATCCGTGCGCCACCGGGGTGGTCCTCCTCGGTTGCCACTTCGGCGGCGACCATCCGCGCGCATGCCACTCGGGCCCGGCGCGGCCAGGGACCCCCGGCCAGCTCGGCGACGATCACCAAGGGCTCCCAGGTGTCGGCGGCGCGGTCTTCGACCGGCATATCCGGCTCCAGGTTTGCTGCTTCCTCCAGAAGCGGCCTGGCCCACGCGTTGATCCGGTCACGCAGGTCGTGCAGGGCCGGGATGTCACGGCGGGAGCGGAAGGGCTTCACCTTCTCCCCTTCCGCCCGCCGACGCATCCGGATCACGACCGACCGGTCCATGACCGTGTCGGGCAGGTCGCCGATCCCTGCGATGGCCGCCATGGCGAAGGTGGCGAATTTGTGTGGGGTGTGGTCGTTACCGACGACCCGCGTCACGTAACGCCCTCGCTGATGACCGGCGTTGAGCAGGCCACGCGTTTCTTCGTTCCGCTCCGCCTGCTTCGGCGTACCGAAGATGGTGTCCGCCTCGTCCACCAGAAGCGTCGGCGGCTCCTCCTCGGTGATCGAGCGGAAGATCGCCGCAGGCGTGGTGTTGATCGTCAGCATCGGCTCGTGGACCGTCTCGGTCAGCACGTCCAGGAGCCGCGACTTGCCGCACCGTTTAGCCGGCCCCACCACCGCCAGGCGCGGCGCGTGCTGCCACGCGGGCTGGAGGTGCGTGGCTACCACCCACAACGTGATTGCATCCAGCGCCTCCGCTGACGGCGGGATCACGAACTGGGCTATCTGGGCATGCAGTGCATCCAGCAGCGCGGCGCCCTGCGTCGACTCCGCATCAGGCATGTTCTCCAGCCCGCTCGACGCTTGCGCCTCAGCAGCGCCAGGCGCGGGCGCATCGCCGGTCAAGCTCGGAGCGGCGTCGTCAGGCTGCGCGGCGGACAGATGGGCACCAGGCCGACCAGGGATTGCGGTGGGGGGCCAGCTCGCCTTGGCGGGCTCGGAATAGCCTTTGGGGTTCTCGGGTTCCACTGGGCAGCTCCTCGTCTGGCGGTGGCGGGCTTGCCCGCCCATTCCGCCGGGTCGGTTCTCATCGGATCGCTGGGGAGTTATGGGGCCTCCGGCGTTGCACCGCCGGGGGCTCTCCCCCTTCCCGCAGGCACTGGGGTACCGCGAGGGAACACGGACAGTACGGTCACGCCCGTCCACAGTCCAGCGTTTCTGTGTCAGCTCAGCGCAGAACCCTTTGCTACGCTTCCGGCCGCTCATGCGGCCAGGCCCAAAAGGATCAGCAGATCCGCGGTCACGACCCGATAGGCATTGCCCAGCCGCAGGACCTTGCACGGGTACGCGCCGCGCTTCGCCAGTTCGTACCCCTTGCTCCGCCCGAGC
Organism: Streptomyces sp. NPDC048590; assembly: GCF_043199535.1. Lineage (NCBI taxonomy): Bacteria > Bacillati > Actinomycetota > Actinomycetes > Kitasatosporales > Streptomycetaceae > Streptomyces > Streptomyces sp. NPDC048590. Next base: position 47,416 of record NZ_JBICWC010000020.1, read on the forward strand.
CCCAGGGCACGGTTGCTGGTTTCCAGGTCAACGGCCACGGGCAGGGCAAGCAGGTCCTCACGACTCATCCCCTTCGGCGACCCCTCTGTGCTGTTTTCGCGCATGCGCCATCCCATTCGGTACAGCCGTCGGCGAACGTGGTCATCACGTCCGGCTCCAGGCGTCTACCAATCAGGATCCACAAGCTAATGTGTCCACATGACACAACGCCGTGTGGATGATGATGCGGACGACTTCCCGGAGTGGGTGGACCGGGTCCAGGCGAACGTGGCCGGCGAAGTCCGCCGCAGACGAAAGGAGATGGGGTGGAGCGCGCAGGAGCTGGCCGACCGGTGCGAGCAGCTCGGGCACCCGATACCGCGCAACGTGATCGCCAACATGGAGTCCGGCCGCCGGGCCGGCCTGCCGCTGGTGGACGTCCTGGTCCTAGCCGCTGCCCTGGAGACGTACCCGGCCTGCCTCATCTTCCCAGTCGGCTACGTCGACCAGACCCAGGAACTCCCTTTCGAGCGGCTCGTGCCGACTTGGGACGCCCTGCGACGCTTCACCGGCGAGCAGGAAGTGCTGGGGCACGATGCCGGCCTAGTGCCCGACTTCGAGGCGCACGCCAGCCTCGTAGGGACGGCCCTGGCTGCACTCGACGAAGAAGAGCAGGCACGCTTCGCGGCCAGGACGGCAACGAGCCGCGCCCAGCAGGAAGAGGCCGAACGCAGACGGACCGCGTACGCCGACCAGGTCGTCTCGGCCAAGTACAAGCTCCGGTACCTCCGTCGCGAGCTCCGCGAAGACGGAGCCATTCCACCCGATCTCCCGCCCGCACTCCACGACGTCGACCCGCCCGAATGGGACCCCGAAACCACAACGGAGGAACGCCCTTGAAGGGATCCACCCACCGCCGCTGCTACTGCCGAGACGCCGAGACCGGCAAGCCGCTCGGCAAGAAGTGCCCCAAGCTCGCCAGCCGCAAGCATGGCTCCTACTCCATACGCCAGGAGCTCCCGCCCCGAGCCGACGGAACCCGCCGCTCCTTCAACCGCGCCGGCTACGAGACGTTGAAGGCCGCGCAAAGCGATCTGGACCACGTACGGGCCCTCATCGCCATCGCGGACTCGGACGATGATCACGACCTAGACCGGATCGCGGAGTTGCTCGAACAGGTCGCCGATGAGAAAGCTCCCCTGCCCGACATCGAGGACACCCGCAGGCGGTTCAGGGCGGGCTTGGACCTGATCGGACGGCGCACGGTGGGTGAGTGGCTCGATCAGTGGCTTGCTGCGAAGAAGTCACGGAAGACGACACTCAACGGGTACGCCTCTCACATCCGCGTCCACCTGAAGCCCCGCATCGGCCATGTCCGCCTCGACCGTCTCAACGTCGGCCACCTGGTGGAGATGTACGACGGCATAGCCGACGCCAACGAGGTGATCCAGGCGGAGAACCTCGAACGGCGCGAGCAGATCGCCAGGTGCAAGCCCAGCAGGCCGGGCCGTCCCGTCTCAGCCGAACGAGCCCTGCTCGCCCTCGAACGGGCAAAGCTCGCCGAGATGAAGCCGTTCCGGAAGATCACCGGGCCCGCTACGCAGCAGAGCGTCCGGCGCACACTGCGAGCTGCCCTGAACGCGGCAATAGCCCAGCAGTACATCACCTTCAACCCGGCCTCCCACGTCGAGCTGGAGTCCGGCAAGCGCCCGAAGCCGCTCCTCTGGACTGCGCAGCGAGTGGAGCGCTGGCGCGCCACGGGTGAGCTGCCTTCGCCGGTGATGGTCTGGACGCCGTCGCAGTTCGGAACGTTCCTGGACGCAGCCGAATCCGACCGGCTCTATGTGCTCTTCCACCTCGTGGGTACCCGCGGTCTTCGTAGGGGCGAGGCCGTCGGCCAGAACTGGACGGACGTCGACCTGGACGCCGGCCTCATCACGCCGGCCAAGGAGATCGTGGTCGACGGCTGGGATCCGTACGAATCCGCCCCCAAGACAGACGGCAGCGCCGGGACGATCGCCCTGGACAGCGTCAACGTCGCTCTCCTGCGAGAGCACCACAAGGCCATGCTGGTAGCCCGGGAGAAGTGGGACACCGCGTGGAAGGAGACCGGCAAGGTCTTCACTCGCGAGGACGGATCCTGGCTGCACCCGGAGATGGTCTCCGAGACGTTCCGGCGCATTCTCGCCACCACGGATCTGCCGCCCATCACCCTGCGCGATCTACGCCACGTTGCGGCCACCCTCACCCATGGCGGGGGCGGCGATCTGCACACGATCAAGGAGACGCTGCGTCACTCCACGATCACGTTGACCTCTGACACCTACACGAGCCTGCTACCAGAGGTCGACAAGGCTGCCGCAGAAGCCGCCGCCGCTCTGGTGCCCCGTGCCCGTAAAGCCCCCTTCGTAGCACCTGCTGTCGGGCCGTCCGCTCACGCATCGCTCACGCAAGAGGCCGGGAAAGACGAAGCGCCCCGACCAGCCGAAGCCGATCGAGGCGCTAAGTAGCAGGTCAGAAGGGGTACCCCTTCCCTGCGGTCGGTAGGCCGTGTGGGACTCGAACCCACAACCAACGGATTAAAAGTCCGCTGCTCTGACCAATTGAGCTAACGGCCCCTGATGGATCACCCACGAGCATAGCCCCACCGGGCCCGGCAGCCGATCGGGTATCGGGTGCCGGGCCCTGTCGCGCCCGAAGGGAGCGGTTCAGCCGGTGGTCTCGTCGGAGGCCGCCGCCTTCTGGAGGGGGACGGCGGGCTTCAGGAACCAGTGCCGTGCGGAGACGAACCACCAGACGGCGGCGAAGCCCAGGACCACCAGGACGGCCAGCGGGGCGTAGTTGAAGCTCTCCCAGGTGACCGGGGAGACCTGGGGCAGCATGAAGAGCACCGTGATCACCCCGACCCAGACCACGGCGACGACACCGATCGGCCTCGACCACCGGCCCAGGTGCCACGGGCCACGCACGAAGTCGTCACCGCGGACCAGCCTGAGCAGGGTGGGGATGACATAGGCGATGTAGAGGCCGATGACCGCGATGGACGTCACCGCCGCGTACGCGGTCACATTGATCAGGTACGGCAGCCCGAGGGCCAGCGCCCCGAGAGCCGCCAGCCAGACAGCAGCGACGGGGGTACGGGTCCTCGGGCTGACCGTGTGCCAGAGACGGGAGAAGGGCAGTGCCCCGTCACGCGAGAAGGCGTAGATCATGCGGCTGTTGGCGGTCACCGAGGCCATCCCGCAGAAGAGCTGGGCCCCGATGACGACGAGCAGCAGGAGCTTTCCCGTGGTGGCGCCGAGCGCGTCGAGGAGGATCTGCGCGGGCGGGGCACCGGTCGGGGAGTTCAGGGCGCCGTCGTAGGACCGGATGGCGAAGGTGAAGCCCAGCAGCAGCACGAAGCCGGCGATCCAGGAGGTCCAGATGGACCGCACGATGCCCCGTGGTCCGGCCACCGCCGCGTCATGGGTCTCCTCGGTCATATGGGCGGATGCGTCGTAGCCGGTGAAGGTGTACTGCGCCATCAGCAGGCCGATCAGCACGACGTAGAAGCCGCTGCCCCAGCCGGTGTTGTTCACGAACTCCGTGAAGACGAACGACGCCGACCGGTGGGAGTCCGGTACGAAGGTCAGCGCGCCCACGATGACGGCGACACCGCCCACGTGCCACCACACGCTGACGTTGTTGAGGAAGGCGACGATGCCGACCCCGAAGGTGTTCAGCAGGCCGTGCAGCACCAGGATCGCTGCGAAGAGCAGGATCGTCCGGCCAGGTGTGACCTCGAAGCCGAACTGCAGGTTCAGGTACGCCCCGAGGAAGGACGCCGCACCGAAGTCGATCCCCGCGGTCACCGCGACCTGGCCGAGCACGTTGAACCACCCCGCGAACCAGGCCCACGCCGCGGCCGAACGCGGTGGCGCGAGGCGGTGGGCCCAGAAGTAGAGGCCGGCGGAGGTCGGGTACGCCGAACAGATCTCGGCCATCGCCAGTCCGACGAACAGCGTCATCAGGCCGACGCCGACCCAGCCCCAGGTGATGACCGCGGGACCGCCGGTGTTCATGCCGAACAGGTACAGCGTCAGACAGCCGGAGAGCACCGAGATGATCGTGAACGAGACGGCGTAGTTGGAGAAGGCCGACATCCGGCGGGCGAGGACCTGGGTATAGCCGAGTTCGGCCAGCCGTTCCTCGTCCGCCGTGGGCACGGGAGCGTCGGGCGGAGGCGCCGCCACTGCTTCGTCGTTTGTCATGCCCCCAGCGATGCCCTCACCGGACACCCGGAAACACCTCGGGGCCCGTACGGCACCGAAGTGCTGTACGGGCCCCGAGGGACACTCAGAGGCTCAGCCCGACTCAGCCGTTGCGCTTCCAGCGCGGCTTGTCGTCACGGCGGCCGAAGGTGCCGGTCCCCGTGCCGGAACCACCGCGGTGGTCGTCACGGCGGCCGTGCGGGCGGTCGCCGCCACCGGAGCGGAAGCCGCCCGAGGGACGGTCGTCACGACGGTCGCGGTTGAACGGACGGTCGCTGCCACCGGAGCGGAAGCCACCGGAGGGACGGTCGTCACGACGGTCGCGGTTGAACGACGGACGCTCGTCACGACGCTCGAAGGAACGCCCACCACGGTCGTCACGACGGTCACCACCGGAGCGGAAACCACCCGACGGACGGTCGTCACGACGGTCGCGGTTGAACGACGGACGGTCATCACGACGCTCGAAGGAACGCCCACCACGGTCGTCACGACGGTCACCACCGGAGCGGAAACCACCCGACGGACGGTCGTCACGACGGTCGCGGTTGAACGACGGACGCTCGTCACGACGCTCGAAGGAACGCCCACCACGGTCGTCACGACGGTCACCACCGGAGCGGAAACCACCGCGGTCGTTGTTACCGCGGTAACCGCCGCGGTCGTCACGGCGCTGGAAGTTGCCGCGGTCGTCACGACGGTCGTCCCGCGCGTCCGGCTGCTCCGGGACGGACACGGCGGCCACGAGCGCGGCCTCGGCCTCGGCGGCCACCTCGGCCACCGCCGCCTCCGGGTCGTCGCCCCGCTCGCGGGCGGCACGGGCGACCAGACGGTCGGCCTCCTCGCGCAGCTCGACGGCGCGGCGCTGGACGCGCTCCAGCTGCTTGGTGAGGTCGGCCGCCTCGCGCTCGGCCTGCTTGGCCGCGTTGTTCGCGGAATCGGCCTGGACCTCGGTCAGCGAACGGGCACCGGTGATCTCGGCGACCTCGGGCTCGAAGACACCCGCGCCCTGCACGATGTGGCGCGAGGCGTCGACGCCCGCGTCCTCCATCAGACGGAAGATCTGGCGGCGCTGGTGCGGGAGCGCCAGCGACACGACGACACCGGAGCGGCCGGCACGGGCGGTACGGCCCGAACGGTGCAGGTAGTCCTTGTGGTCGCCGGCCGGGTCCACGTTCAGCACCAGGTCGATGCCGTCGACGTGGATGCCTCGGGCGGCGACGTCGGTGGCGACCAGGGCGTTGACGTAGCCCTTCTTGAAGTCCTCGAGGACGCGGGTGCGCGCACCCTGCGTCATGCCGCCGTGCAGCGCGTCGGCCTTCACGCCGGACTCGATGAGCTGCTCGGCGATGCGGTCCGCGCCCAGCTGGGTGCGGACGAAGATGATCGTGCGGCCCTTGCGGGCGGCGATCGCGGCCGTGACGGGCGCCTTGTCCTTCGGCTTCACGACGAGGACGTGGTGCGACATGGTCGTCACGTTGCCCTGGGCGCTGTCGACCTCGTGGGTGACCGGGTTGCTCAGGTAGCGCTTGACGAGGGTGCCGATCTCGTTCTCCATGGTCGCGGAGAAGAGCATGCGCTGGCCGCCACCGGGGATCTGGTCGAGCAGCTCGGTGACCTCGGGCAGGAAGCCCAGGTCCGACATCTGGTCGGCCTCGTCGAGGACCGCGACCTGGACGTTCTCCAGGGAGCAGGCGCCACGGTTGATGATGTCGCGCAGCCGGCCCGGGGTGGCGACGAGGACGTCGACACCGCGCTCCAGTGCGTAGATCTGGTTGCCCATCGACGTACCGCCGCAGACGACCTTCATCTTCAGGCCGAGCACGTCGCCGTAGGGCTGCAGCGCGTCCGCGACCTGCATCGCGAGCTCACGGGTCGGGGTGAGGATGACCGCGCGGGGCTTCTTCTTCTCCGTGTGACCGCCGGCCAGGGCGGCCAGGGTCGGCAGACCGAAGGAGAGCGTCTTGCCGGAGCCGGTGCGGCCACGGCCCAGGATGTCCTTGCCGGCCAGGGCGTCCGGGATGGTCGCGGCCTGGATCGGGAAGGGGGTGGTCACACCGTTCTGCGCCAGCTTGCGGACGATGCCCTCGGGCAGGCCCAGGTCGCCGAAGGTGATGGTCGGCTCTGCGTCTGCGGCCTCGGTGACCTCGGCCTCGGCGGCCGTGACCTCGGCCTCGGCGGCCTCCACGACCTCGATGAGCTCGACGTCGTTCTCGGTGTTCTCAGGCATGACGGTGTGGTCAGAACTGGAAATTGACATGCGAAATGCGAAACCTTCCGGAGTCTCGGCACGCGCCCGTAACTCCGTGATTTCGCAATGTCGACCGCCTCAATGCGGTCCAGCCACGGCAAGGGAGAGTACGCGCCACACGGCGCTCTTCTGTGTCGGCGCCGGGCAATGGGATCAAACGATCTACTACCATACGCACCCTCCCCCACTTCTTGCAAACCGGGTCCACCGCGACCTGGCTCACACCGGCGCCACCTGCGGTGACACCCGCGGTGTCGGCCACACCCCGGCCCGCCCCGGCGCGCCCGCCGCGTCGTTCCGGAACTGCGCCGCGGGCGAGGCGGAGGGCGGCTCCGGCGGCTGGGAGGGCTCAGGCTCCGAGGAGGGCGCGGGCGGCTCCTCGGAGACAGCGGGGGGCGGCGGCTCGCCGGGCCCGGGCGCGCTGGGCTCCGGAGTGTGAGGAGGGCCGGCCAGGGTCGGCTGCGGGGTACCCGGCCCGGCGGGCGCGGGACGCGCGTCCTCGGCCCCGGCGGACGGGGTGCGCCCCGAGGCCTTCGCGTCCGGCCTGCGGGAGCCCTCCCGCTCGGACTGCGCCTCGGCCCGGCCACCGCCGGAGCCGGACCGGCCGCCACCGGAGTCCGGCGCCCCGTCGGACCGGGCCGGTACGCCCTTCTCGTCCGCGGAACGCGCGGGGGAGGGCTTCTCCGTGTCGTCGCCGACACTCACACAGCCTGTGGCGGCCGCGATCGTCAGCGCGGTGACGGCGGCCCAGCGGACACGGGCGGACAACTGGCGCACGGGGTGGCACCTCCGGGGAGGGGGACGGGAGAGCGATGTGTCCAACTCCCACGGACCCACCGGAGACACGCCCGGACACAACACCCGCACACCCGTCCGCCGCCGCGGCTCACCCGCCGACGCCCCCGGGACCGGCTGTCAGCTCCACGCCCAGGAACACCGCACCGAGCCCCACCAGCAGGGACACCAGCACATTGGCCACCGCGAGGAAGGCGCGGCCGGTCTCGGCCAGCCGCAGGGTCTCGTACGAGAACGTCGAGTACGTGGTGAGGGCCCCGCACAGCCCGGTGCCCAGCAGGGCGTGCAGCGGCCCGGAGAGCGAGACCCCCGTCAGCACCCCGAGCAGCAGGCTGCCCACCGCGTTCGCGGTGAGGGTCCCCCAGGGGAAGACATAGGCCACCCCCCTCCCCTGCCGGGCCTGAACCGCACGGTCCGTCAGATAGCGCAGCGGCGCCCCGACGGCTCCCCCGCAGACCACCAGAAGCCATGTCACGCCGTACGCCCTCCGCTCCCCGTGCTCCGGTCCAGCAGGGCCCGAGTCACCACGGCGGCCGCCCACACCGCCGCGATCGCCGCGAGCGTCGTCGCCACCACGTACGCCAGTGCCACCGCGACCTCCTGACGCACCAGCAGGGCGAAGACACCGGTGGCGTACGTCGAGAAGGTGGTGAAGCCGCCGAGCACACCCACGCCGAGGAAGGGCCGCACCAGCGGGTTGGTCACCCGGCCCCGCTCGACGGTCAGCACCATCAGTGCGCCGATCAGGGCGCAGCCGGTCACGTTGACCGCGAACACCGTCCACGGGAAGCCGCCGTCGCGGTCCGGCCGGAGCACCAGGGCCCCGTAACGCGCGAGCGCCCCGAGCGCGCCACCGGCCGCGACCGCGGCCAGCACCCTCCCCTGCGGGGCCGTGGGCGGGCCGGGCTCCGGCAGCTCCTCGGGTGTCCGCCCGCTCATCCGTGGGCCTGTCCGTGCGGGCTCTCGCCGCTCTCAGGGCGGTGGGCGGTCCCGCGGACCGCGTCGTCACCGAACATCACTCACCGCACCGTCCACAGGGCCACCAGCACCGACCGAGCCTAACGGCAGGGCGGCGAGGCTTCCGAGCGGTGCCGCCGTGCCGCGCGCGGGCTCCGATCGCCGCGGCGCGGACGGATCGCGCCTCTCCCACCCCGAAACGCCGTCGCTCACGGAGAATGGCCACGTGCTGGAGATGACGCGAGAAGCCTTCGAAGAGCTGGTGGCCGACGCCCTGGACACGATCCCGCCCGAGCTGACGCGGATCATGGACAACGTGGCGGTCTTCGTCGAGGACGAACCGCCGGCCGAGGACCCGGAACTCCTGGGACTCTACGAGGGGACCCCGCTCACGGAGCGCGGCGAGTGGTACGCGGGCGTCCTGCCGGACCGCATCTCGATCTACATGGGGCCGACGCTGCGGATGTGCGAGGACCCCGACGAGGTCGTGCACGAGGTCGCCGTGACCGTGGTCCACGAGATCGCGCACCACTTCGGCATCGACGACGAGCGCCTGCACGAGCTGGGCTGGGGCTGATCCCGGCACCGGTCGGGCTCACCAGCGCGCCTCGCGGGCGGGACGGAGACCAGGCCCGAGGGCCGTGGACCGTGCCAGGGCGCGGTCCACCGCCGCCAGGGCCTGCGACGGAACCGCCCCCGGACGGCCACCCGCCCGGCCCACAGCATCCTCCGCGCCCGCATGCCGGGCCCCCGATCGGGGCATACGCGCCCAATGGCACGCCTGTTCCACGCCGCAGCCGCCCGTGTCCGCCGACTCCACCGCTCACCCGCCGCAGAGGCCTCCGGCGGCATCGCCCCGGCCGCCCGTCCCTGGAAACGGGCGTTCGGCCTGCTGGCCGTGGTCGTGCTGGGCGCCTGGCTCGGGCTGCTGGTCGTGGGCAATGTGCGCGTCCCCGTCGGCCCGATGGACACGACGATGACCCTGCGGCCGTCGGTGAGCGGCGGAACCAAGATCAACGTGTCGCCGCTGGGCGCCCTGGAGCTCGACTCGCACCACGCCCCGCTCCGCCTCGACGTGGACGTGGACCAACTGGACCCGGAGCGGTCCCAGGCCCTGGTCAAACACCCCGAACGCCTCTCCGGCCTTCAGGACGAGGTCACCGGCGACGTCGCCACCGGCACCCGTGAGCTGGCCGTGCGCGCCTGCGTGGCCGTGGTCTCCGGCGCCACCGCCCTGGGGCTCGTCGTCTACCGCCGTCCGCGCCGCGCACTGGCGGCCGGGGGACTGGCGCTGCTGCTGCTGGGTGCCACGGGAGTGAGCGCGTACGCGACGTGGAACCCCAAGTCGGTCCTGGAGCCGAAGTTCTCGGGGCTGCTGTCCAGCGCCCCCTCGGTGGTGGGCGACGCCCGCTCCATCGTCACCGACTTCGACGTCTACCAGCGGGAGCTGGCCCGGCTCGTCACCAACGTCACCAAGCTCTACGACGCCACGTCCACGCTCCCCGTCTACCAGCCGGACCCGGAGACGATCCGGGTCCTTCAGGTCTCGGACATCCACCTCAACCCCGCGGCCTGGCACATCATCGGCTCGCTCGTCGAGCAGTACGACATCGACGTGATCATCGACTCGGGGGACACGATGGACCACGGGACGGCCGCGGAGAACGGCTTCCTCGACCCCATCCGCGACCTGGGCGCCCCCTACGTGTGGGTGCGGGGCAACCACGACTCCCAGGAGACCCAGAACTATCTGCGGAAGATGAAGAACGTGCACGTGCTGGACGAGGGCAGGGCGGTCTCGGTGGCCGGTCTGCGGATCGCGGGCACCGGTGACCCCCAGTTCACCCCGGACCGCACCCGCCCCCTCGGCGGCAAGGCGTCCGAGGAGCTCGCCGGAATGCGTCTCGCCTCGGCGGTGCGCGACCAGAAGCGCGCGGGCACCCCGGTGGACATCGCGGTGACCCACGACCCGACCGCGGCGCGCCAGACGGACGGCGCCGTCCCGCTGGTGCTGGCCGGCCATGTGCACCACCGGGTGAACGAACTGCTGCCGCTCGGCACCCGCCTGAAGGTCGAGGGCTCGGCCGGCGGCGGGGGGCTGCGCGCGGTGCAGAACGAGAAGCCCGAGAAGGTGCGCGCCTCGGTGCTCTACCTGGACCGCCCCACCCGGCGTCTGCAGGCCTGGGACGAGATCACCCTCGGCGGTCTCGGCCTTACGACGGCCGAGGTCAGCCGCCATCTCCCGGAGGAGAAGCTCAGGGAGCCCTCCCCCTCGCCGAGCGTCCCGACGCCCTCCCCGTAAACCGTTTTGGCGATAGCTCCCCCCATCCCATATGCTTCTCACGTCCCCGACGCGCTGGAAAGCGCGCAGGTGGGCCCTTAGCCCTCATCGTCTAGTGGCCCAGGACGCCGCCCTTTCAAGGCGGTAGCACGGGTTCGAATCCCGTTGGGGGCACGCTTTACCGTGTGCGAGACTTGTCTCGCACATTAGCTAGGTCCTGTGGAGCAGTTTGGAGTGCTCGCCACCCTGTCAAGGTGGAGGCCGCGGGTTCAAATCCCGTCAGGACCGCTGCAGCTTGTACGAGCTGCGTGGCTGGGTAGCTCAGTTGGTACGAGCGATCGCCTGAAAAGCGATAGGTCGCCGGTTCGATCCCGGCCCCAGCCACCACACGAAGGCCCCGTCCGAGGACGGGGCCTTCGGCGTGCTCAGGCGGCCTCCTCCCCCTTGCGCCCGGTCCGTCGCCGCCACAGGTGGAACGCGACGGCGAAGAGTGCGGCCGCCGCGACGATCCCCAGCGCCACCCCGTCCGGCACCCGCTCACCGGCGCTCCGTGCCCACCGCTCGGCGGCGAACGACTGGTCCACGTCGAGGAGTCCGGGCAGGGCGGTAGTTCCGTCGAACACCAGGAAGAGCGCCCCGAGCCCGACGAAGAAGAGGCCGGAGAGCAGCGAGCTGCTGTGCACCTCGAAGCGCCCGGCGCGCAGCGGACGGCCCCGGAGCCAGACCCTGTGCCCCAGGTCGAAGCGCTCCCAGAGCAGGGCGAGGACGAACAGCGGGGCCGCCATGCCCAGCGCGTACACGGCGAGCAGCAGACCGCCGTAGACCGGGCTGCCGCCGAGAGCGGAGACGGTGAGGACGCTGCCGAGGATCGGGCCGGCGCAGAAGCCCGCCAGTCCGTAGACGGCTCCCAGTGCGTAGACGGAGAGTGCCGTGGTCGGCCGGATCCGGCCGCTGAGGGAGGCGAGCCGCCGGGAGGCGAAGCCCCGCCCTGCGATCTGGGCCAGCCCGAGCGCGATGATCAGCCAGCCGGCGCCGAGCACGAGTGCGTCGCGGTGGCCGTGGAAGAGGCGCCCGGCGTAGGAGCCCGCCGCACCGAGCGGGACGAGTGTGGTGGCGAGGCCGGCGTAGAAGATGCCGGTGCGCGCGAGCAGCCGTGCGGTGGAGTCGACGGAGTACGCGAAGAACGCCGGGAGGAGCAGCGCGCTGCACGGGCTGACCAGAGCCAGCAGACCTCCGAGCAGCGCGGCGAAGTAGCCGATTTCCAGGGTCACTTCGCGGGGTCCCCGGCGCTGCCGACGTTCGCTTCCTCCGCCGCGGCGGCCTCGATGGCCTGGGTGAAGACGGCTGTGGGCTGGGCTCCGGCGAAGGGGCGCCCGTTGATCAGGAAGGAGGGTGTGGACGTGGCGCCGATCCCGTAGGCCTGTTCCCGGTCCTCGGCGACCGCCCGGACGGCCTCCGGGCTGCCGGTGTCGCGTTCGAACCGGTCCAGGTCCTTCACGCCCGCCTGCCGGGCGAGTTCCCTGAGCCGGCCGGCTCCGAAGCCCTTGCCCTCGGCGTCCTCGGCGTAGGCCGCGCGGTGGAAGGCCCAGAAGCGGTCCTGCCGCCCCGCCGCCCAGGAGGCGCGGGCGGCGGCCTCGGACTCCTTGCCGAAGATCGGGAAGTTGCGCCACTCGATGCGCAGCGTGCCGCTGTCGACGTACCTCTTGATCAGTTCGGGTTCGGTGTCCCGGGCGAACTTCCCGCAGTAGCCGCACCGGAAGTCGGCGTACTCCACGAGGACGACCGGCGCGTCGGTGCGGCCCCTGGCCAGCTTGTCGCCGGCGTCGCGCCGGGCGAGTTTCGCCAGCTCCCGGTAGAGGCCGGGGTCCTGCCCGGCCGTCGCCGCCGTGGCGGGGGTGTCGGAGGCGGGGTTGTCGGGCGCGGTCGCCCGGTAGGAGACGAAGCCGAGCAGGCCGGCGGCGAGCGCGGTGACGAGACCGAGGAGAACCGGCTTGCGGGCGGAGGGACGGCGGGCGGGCGTGGGCATGCGGCGCTCCGTGCGGGTACGTGGGCGGGAGCGGGGTTCCGGGGATCCGCTCGGGTGCGGCGCGGGGACCCCGGGTCCCGCCGGGCCGGCCGGGCCGGTCACCGGAGGTCCTCCGGTGCCGGATCGCGCCGGGGGGCATCAGTTGTCCGGAATGGTACGACGTGTGACCGTTCGACTGCCCTGCGTGACAGTGATGGTCCGTAGCGGGTCGGGGACGACGGGCCGGGCGAAATAGGTTCGCCACTCCTCGCGCGCGGGTGAGATCCTGGGATCCGTATGTCTACTTCCTTCGCCGATCTCCAGTCCCAGCTCGGGCAGCTCTCGCTCCGCGACGCGCACCGGCTCGGCCGGCGTCTCGAGGGTGCCCGCCGCATCCGCAAGCCCGAGGCCCGTCAGTCCGTGCTGGACGAGATCTCGGCCGAGGCCGGGAAGGCGGCCGAGCGCCTCTCGGGCCGCGCCGCCCGGATGCCGGCCGTGTCGTACCCGGAGCAGCTGCCGGTCAGCCAGAAGAAGGACGAGATCCTGGAGGCGATACGCGACCACCAGGTCGTGATCGTCGCGGGTGAGACCGGCTCCGGGAAGACCACCCAGATCCCCAAGATCTGCATGGAGCTGGGGCGCGGTGTCCGGGGCATGATCGGGCACACCCAGCCCCGCCGGATCGCGGCACGCACGGTCGCCGAGCGCGTCGCCGAGGAGCTGAACTCCCCGCTCGGTGAGGCCGTCGGCTGGAAGGTCCGGTTCACCGACCAGGTCGACCCGGGCGCGACCTTCGTGAAGCTGATGACGGACGGCATCCTGCTCGCCGAGATCCAGACGGACCGCGAGCTGCTGGCCTACGACACGATCATCATCGACGAGGCCCACGAGCGGTCGCTGAACATCGACTTCCTGCTGGGGTACCTGGCCCGGCTGCTGCCCAAGCGCCCCGACCTCAAGGTCGTCATCACCTCCGCGACCATCGATCCGGAGCGGTTCGCCAAGCACTTCGGCGAGGCCCCGATCGTCGAGGTCAGCGGGCGGACGTATCCGGTGGAGGTCCGCTACCGCCCCCTCCTGGAGGAGGACAGCGAGGACTCCGACCGGGACCAGATCACCGCGATCTGCGACGCGGTGGACGAGCTGGACCACGAGGGCCCGGGCGACGTCCTGGTCTTCCTCTCCGGCGAGCGGGAGATCCGCGACACCGCGGACGCCCTGAACAAACGCAAGCTCAGACACACCGAGGTGCTCCCCCTCTACGCGCGCCTGTCCCACGCGGAGCAGCACCGGGTCTTCCAGCGCCACACCGGACGCAGGATCGTCCTGGCCACGAACGTCGCCGAGACCTCGCTGACCGTCCCCGGCATCAAGTACGTGATCGACCCGGGCAATGCCCGGATCTCCCGCTACAGCCACCGCACCAAGGTGCAGCGCCTGCCGATCGAGCGGATCTCCCAGGCCAGCGCCAACCAGCGCAAGGGCCGCTGCGGCCGTACGTCGGACGGCATCTGCATCCGGCTGTACTCCGAGGACGACTTCCTGACCCGCCCGGAGTTCACCGATCCGGAGATCCTGCGGACCAATCTCGCCTCCGTCATCCTGCAGATGACCGCGGCGGGCCTCGGCGACATCGAGAAGTTCCCCTTCATCGACCCGCCGGACCACCGCAACATCCGCGACGGCGTCCAGCTCCTCCAGGAGCTCGGCGCGCTGGAACAGGGGGAGAAGGCTTCCGGAGAGGGGAAGAAGGGGCAGCGCCTCACCGATCTGGGCCGCAAGCTCTCCCAGCTGCCCGTGGACCCGCGGCTGGCCCGCATGGTCATCGAGGCGGACAGGAACGGCTGCGCCCGCGAGGTCATGGTCATCGCGGCCGCGCTCTCCATCCAGGACCCGCGTGAGCGCCCCTCGGACAAGCAGACCCAGGCGGACCAGAACCACGCGCGCTTCAAGGACGAGACGTCGGACTTCCTGGCGTTCCTGAACCTGTGGCGCTACATCCGGGAGCAGCAGAAGGAGCGCGGCTCCTCCAGCTTCCGGCGGATGTGCAAGCAGGAGTACCTCAACTTCCTGCGGATCCGCGAGTGGCAGGACATCTACACCCAGCTGCGCACGGTCGCCAAGCAGATGGGCATCGCCGTCGAGGAGCCCAAGGGTGACGAGTCGATCCCCGAGCAGGCGGTGCACACCTCGCTGCTGTCCGGCCTCCTGTCGCACGTCGGTCTGAAGGACACCGAGAAGAACGAGTACCTGGGCGCCCGCAGCGCCAAGTTCGCGATCTTCCCCGGTTCCGCGCTGTTCAAGAAGCAGCCGCGCTTCGTGATGTCGGCCGAGCTGGTCGAGACGTCCCGGCTGTGGGCGCGGGTCAACGCGAAGGTCGAGCCCGAGTGGATCGAGCCACTCGCCCAGCACCTGCTGAAGCGCACCTACAGCGAACCGCACTGGGAGAAGGACCAGGCAGCGGTGATGGCCTACGAGCGGGTCACGCTCTACGGGGTCCCCATCATCGCCCAGCGCAAGATCAATTTCGGCCGTATCGACCAGGAGGCCTCGCGCGATCTGTTCATCCGCAACGCCCTGGTCGAGGGCGACTGGCGCACCCACCACCAGTTCTTCCACGACAACCGCAAACTGCTCGGCGAGGTCGAGGAACTGGAGCACCGGGCCCGGCGCCGCGACATCCTCGTGGACGACGAGACGCTGTTCGACTTCTACGACCGGCGGATCCCCGAGCACATCGTCTCCGGCGCGCACTTCGACTCCTGGTGGAAGCACAAGCGCCGCGACGAGCCGGACGCGCTCGACTTCGAGCGCTCGATGCTCATCAACGAGAAGGCCGGGGCGGTCACCAAGGACGACTACCCGGACTCCTGGCGCCAGGGGAAGCTCAAGTTCCGGGTGACGTACCAGTTCGAGCCGGGTGCGGACGCCGACGGGGTCACCGTCCACATCCCCCTCCAGGTGCTCAACCAGGTCACGTCCGAAGGGTTCGACTGGCAGATCCCGGGCCTGCGCGAAGAGGTGGTGACCGAGCTCATCCGCTCGCTCCCCAAGCCGATCCGCCGGCACTACGTACCCGCGCCGAACTTCGCGACGAGGTTCCTGGACCGTGCGGTCCCCCTGCAGGAGCCCCTTCCGCTGACGCTCGCCCGCGAGCTCCAGCGGATGGTCGGCGTACCGGTCACCGCGGACGACTTCGACCTGTCCCGGATCCCGGATCACCTGAAGATCACCTTCCGGATCACCGACGAACGGCGCCGGAAGGTCGCCGAGGACAAGGACCTGGAGGCCCTCAGGCTGCGGCTGCGTCCCAAGGCCCGCCAGGCCCTCTCCAAGGCCGCAGCGGCCACCGCGGGACCCTCGGGAGAGTCCGTCGAGCGCTCCGGACTCACCGACTGGACCATCGGCACCCTGAACCGCGTCTTCGAGACGCGCCGCGCGGGCCAGCCGGTCAAGGCGTATCCGGCCCTCGTCGACCAGGGGGCGACCGTCGCCGTACGGCTCTTCGACACGGAGGCCGAGCAGCAGCAGGCGATGTGGCGCGGGACCAGGAAGCTGATCCTGCTGAACGTCCCGGTGAACCCGTCGAAGTTCGCCTCGGACAAGCTCACCAACCAGCAGAAGCTCGCCCTGTCCCGTAATCCCCACGGCTCCGTCCAGGCGCTCTTCGACGACTGCGCCATGGCGGCGGCGGACCGGCTGATCGCCGCGCACGGCGGTCCGGCCTGGGACGAGGCGTCGTTCCGGAAGCTGTACGACAAGGTGCGCGCCGACCTCGTGGACCTCACCGTCCGCACGATCGGCCAGGTGCAGCAGATCCTGGCGGCCTGGCAGGCCTGCGAGCGCCGGCTGAAGTCCACGAACAGCCTGGTCCTGATCAACAACGTCACCGATGTACGCGACCACCTGGCGCGCCTGGTCCCGGCCGGCTTCGTCACGGCGACCGGGCTGAAGCGGCTGCCCGACCTGATGCGCTACCTCGTCGCCGAGGACCGTCGCCTCCAGCAGATGCCGACCAACGTCCAGCGCGACACCACGCGCATGGAGAAGGTGCACGAGATGCAGGACGAGTACGCCTGGCTGCTGGAACAACTCCCCAAGGGGCGGCCCGTGCCGCAGGAGGTCCTGGACATCCGCTGGATGATCGAGGAGCTCCGGGTGAGCTACTTCGCGCACGCCCTCGGGACGGCGCAACCGGTCTCCGACAAGAGGATCGTGAAGGCGATCGACGCCGCCGCGCCCTGAACCTCCCCCTCCGTTCGCTGTAACGGGACCGGCACCGTGGGTGAGTTCGACCTGGCCGGTGCGGGTCCTGTACAGTCTTGCTTCGCAGCAGGCCGCAAGGCAGGCAGCGA
The DNA here is from genome assembly GCF_043199535.1 of Streptomyces sp. NPDC048590. Taxonomy (NCBI): domain Bacteria; kingdom Bacillati; phylum Actinomycetota; class Actinomycetes; order Kitasatosporales; family Streptomycetaceae; genus Streptomyces; species Streptomyces sp. NPDC048590. The sequence continues at coordinate 64,289 of NZ_JBICWC010000020.1, forward strand.
AAACCTGGTCCTGTGGAGCAGTTTGGAGTGCTCGCCACCCTGTCAAGGTGGAGGCCGCGGGTTCAAATCCCGTCAGGACCGCATGTGACGTAAGCCCGGATCCCCTGGATCCGGGCTTACGTGCTTCTTGACGCGGGCCCCTGCCGCCGGTAACTCCGTAGGACGGAGTCCGCTCCTGTTCCCTCAGACGCGGGGCGGCCGGTCCACCGGGAGGCCGCACGCATGTCTGCGCCCGCGGAACGACACGAGACCCGCGCGCTGCTGCGCGCCCATCTTGCGGCCGCGTCCGGCTACCGCCACCTCACGCGGCACTGCCCGATCTGCCACCGCCTGCTGCGCCTGGCCCTGGAGCCCCTGACGGACCCACAGGCGCCGCCCGACGCCTCGGGGCCCGGCGACGCGACCGAGGCGCCGCGCGCCCTCCAGGAGGCCACCGGGGTGCCCGGACGGTGCCTCACGGAGGATCCGCCCCCGGCCCGGCTCCCCACGAACCGCCCCGTCGCCGAGGGGGGCCCCGAGAGCCGGTCACCCGGGGACGAAAGTCCCCCCACGACATGACCATCTCCCGCAGCCGAACGCCCCGGTGGAGTGGCAGGCTCGGAGTTGGCGGGGCAGCAGGGGTGTGACGGGAGTCACTGAAACTGTTTTTGGACAGTGTGACTTTACGCGCTTCCTACAACTGGCCAATTTAATATGTGCAATTGCACTACCTTCGGCGTACATCCCCGGCCGTTTCCACCCGAGCCGCCCAGGGCACCCGGGACCGGGCGAACAGGCCCGAACGGACCCTCACGCGACCGCCCGGGAGACACTCCCGGCGGCCGGTTCGGACAGGACGCGGAGAGCCGACCGGCAGCCCTCCACGGGGGCCGGACACCGGTCGGCAGCCGGCGTCAGGGACGCGAGCGGCCGGTCGCGGCACACAGGGCCGCGGCACACCTGGCGGGGTCCCGGCAAAAAAGAAGATCGCGCTGGACCCGGCGGAGTCCAGCGCGATCTGACGACATACCCAGTGGTGAGAGGCATGGCACCCGTTGGGGCGGGCACCCGTCGTATGGAGCTGTGGTGTGGGCCACCGAGGGTTGGGGGACCCTCCGGAGCCCGGTTACGGCTGCGGCGACAGGGGTGTATCAGGCCTCGCTGCGCTGCTGCGGGATACCTGCAAGCAGTGCGCGGACCTCTGCCTCGCGGTACCGGCGATGTCCACCGAGCGTGCGGATGGACGTGAGCTTGCCAGCCTTGGCCCAACGGGTGACCGTCTTCGGGTCCACGCGGAACATCGTGGCGACCTCAGCCGGGGTCAGCAGCGGCTCGGCATCAGGGGTGCGAGCGGTCATGAGCGGCCTCCTCGGGAGAACCGAACCTTCTCGGTTCTTTCCTCTAAATTCTGCACCTTGACCCGCGTTGCCCGAAATGGCGGACGCGGGCCGAGTCGGTTATAGGACGAACGGCTTGTCCTCGGCACTACAACTACACCATCCGTCCAGCCACGTCGGCCAAACCGATGGAATTGCCCTCCCAGGTGTTCATCAGCGACGGAAGCCGATGGACCATGCCATAGCGGACAGTCACGCCCCAGTAACGATCAGTCACAGGGCAACCAGGAGTCCACAGAAGTCGCCAGACCCCCCATAGCGTGCAATGCTGAGCATTCCGCCCATAGTTGGGCGGACAGAGTCCTCCCCGGACTCCTTGTCCTATTTTGGCATGAGGAGTAGGGAAGGGCGCAAGGGCCCCGTTAGTGCTATCCATCACGCTTGAGCCAAAGGCCCGGTTCGGGACGTAGGTCCCGGGGCCTCGCGACTGCACTCCGGCACCAGTTGTCACACGCGTCACATCCGACGCAGGTTCACGGGCTGTCAGTTCCCCTCAGGGCATCTCCGTTCACCTCCGCCGGCCTCCGGCGGCGCCCTCGGATGTCGGGCACCTCACAGGATGTCTCTTCCCTGCCGTTGGCGCCTCTATGCGACGGTGCGTTCCAGTTCACACCGGTTCGGGCTAGTTGGAGGATTGTAGGTCCCGCACCGCACGCCAGCGGTCCGCGAGCCTCCCGTAGGCGGCGCCCGCCGCGTCACCGTCCCCCGAGCGCAGAGCCGCGATGCCTTCGGCGACGTCGGCCGCCGACCGGTCCCCGGCGAGCTGCTCCCCCTTCAACGCGTGGACGAGACCGCCGTAGTCGAGCTCGACCATGGCGCGCGGATGGAACTCCTCCAGCCAGCGCCCCACCTCCACGAGCCCCTCGGTCAGGGGCCCTTCGTCCACCGTCTCGCGAAGCGTCCGCAGCGCGCGGGCCAGCCGGCGCCGCGCCTGGACCATCGGGGTCCGGTAGCGGAGCAGCGGCCGGACCCCGTCGTCGGTTCCCGCGACGTACTCGCGCTCCTCGTCGTCGAAGAGGACGAACCAGCGCACCGGCACGTGCCACACCGTCGTCCGGATCCAGGGGCGGGCGTCCGGGTTCCGCTCGGCCCACCGCTCGTGGTCCGCCTCCACCTGGCTCCGCACCACCGGGGGCAGCACCGCGTCCAGCACGGTGGCCGGAAACAGCCCCCCGAGCTCGCCCATGGCCAGCCATCCCCGCATCCGGGTCCGCCACGGACAGACGCAGATCCCGCCGTCGACGACCGCGACGAAGGCGTCCCCGCTCTCGTGCACCGGCACCGGCACCGGAGGGGTGGGGACGAGGTCCGCCAGCGAGCGGCGCAGTTCGTCCTGGGCCGTGGGGAGATCAGCCCGCCTCGCGTACCGCGTCCAGTGGCTCCGCTCCGGTTCGGGGAAGGCGGCGAGCGGCTCGTACACCCGCAGGTAGGACGCGTAAGGGACGAGCACCGAAGACACCACCGACATGCCGTAGATCGTGTCACGCCCGTACTCCACAGGAGGGTGATCCCGGGCACGGGAGCCGTCACGCGCCTCACGAGGACATACCCTCATGCCAGCCGGACCGACCGCTGCCGGTCGGACCGGGGCCCTCCCCACCTTCAGGAGGGTCTTGTCCGCCTCGTACTTGGGAGTCACCACAGTGACCGATGTGACCGGCGTGCCCGCCACGGCAGATGTCCTGCGCACCCTGTTCCACTCCGACCAGGGGGGCCACGAACAAGTGGTCATCTGCCAGGACCGTGCCAGCGGCCTCAAGGCCGTCATCGCCCTGCACTCCACCGCCCTGGGCCCCGCCCTCGGCGGGACGCGCTTCTACCCTTACGCCTCCGAGGAGGAGGCCGTCGCCGACGCGCTGAACCTCTCGCGCGGGATGTCGTACAAGAACGCCATGGCCGGCCTCGACCACGGCGGCGGCAAGGCCGTCGTCATCGGTGACCCCGACCGGATCAAGTCGGAGGAACTCCTCCTGGCCTACGGGCGGTTCGTGGCCTCGCTCGGCGGACGCTATGTGACGGCGTGTGATGTCGGCACGTACGTCGCCGACATGGATGTCGTCGCCCGTGAGTGCCGCTGGACGACGGGCCGCTCCCCGGAGAACGGCGGCGCCGGCGACTCCTCGGTCCTCACCGCGTTCGGCGTCTTCCAGGGCATGCGGGCCTCCGCCCAGCACCTGTGGGGCGACCCCACCCTGCGTGGCCGCAAGGTCGGTGTCGCGGGCGTCGGGAAGGTGGGGCGCCACCTGGTCGAGCACCTGCTCAGCGACGGCGCCGAAGTGGTCGTGACCGATGTACGGGAGGAGTCCGTGCGAGGGATCACGGATCTGCACCCCCAGGTCGCCGTGGCGGCGGACACCGACGCGCTGATCCGCACCGAGGGCCTCGACATCTACGCCCCCTGCGCGCTCGGCGGCGCGCTGAACGACGAGAGCATCGCCGTGCTCACCGCTCGGGTGGTGTGCGGCGCGGCCAACAACCAGCTCGCGCACCCGGGCGTCGAGAAGGACCTCGCCGACCGGGGCATCCTGTACGCGCCGGACTACGTGGTGAACGCCGGAGGCGTGATCCAGGTCGCCGACGAGCTCCACGGCTTCGACTTCGACCGGTGCAAGGCCAAGGCCACGAAGATCTTCGACACTACGCTGTCGATCTTCGCACGTGCGAAGGCCGACGGTATTCCGCCGGCCGCGGCCGCGGACCGGATCGCCGAGCAGCGGATGGCGGACGCGCGCCGTCGCTGACCGTTCACCGGAGTGTCACCGCGAGCCCCCGTCGCCGGGCCGAGAGGCCGTCGGGCGGCGGGGGCTCCGCGCGCCCGGGGAGGAACGGGAGGCCGGAGGGAGACAAGACTCACTCCGGTCGGCGGGTCGGACGTCCGCAAGAGGTTAAAATCGGGGTTGACCAGCGAGGACGGGCTCCTCCGCGGTCCTGTGGAAAGGCACGTGATGCGGGCGGCGTACCGTATGGCCGAGGAAGCAGGTACCGTTAAAGCCACGGGCGCGGTCTCTCAGCCGAGAGTCCGTCCTGAAACATGAACGCGTGTCAAGACTCTGGGGCCGTCGAGCCCCGTCACCGAGGGGGTCGAGCCATGGGGCGCGGCCGGGCAAAGGCCAAGCAGACCAAGGTCGCCCGCCAGCTGAAGTACAGCAGCGGCGGGACGGACCTGTCGCGTCTGGCCAATGAGCTGGGCGCATCGCCTTCGAGTCAGCCACCGAACGCGGAGCCGTTCGAGGACGACGACGAGGAAGATGACCCGTACGCACAGTACGCGGATCTGTACAACGACGACGAGGACGCGGACGAGGACGAACAGTCCGGTCCGTCGTCACAGCGCCGCGGCGCTTGACCTCGCATTGACACATCAACCCGGTCCGGGCCTGCCCGGACCGGGTTCTGTGCTGTCCAGGCACCGGTGGGCGAGCCGTTTCCGTGGGCGGCCCGGGCGTAGGCCCCTGGTCCGGTGGAGGACCGGACCAGGGGTCACCAGGTCCTACCGCGCGTAGTCGCCCGTCAGCTCGGCGCCCGTCGCGTGGTCGCCGCGCTCGGTGATCTCGCCCGCGACCCAGGAGTCGACACCCCGGTCGGCCAGCGTCGTCAGAGCCGCGTCCACCGAGTCGGCCGGGACGATCGCGATCATGCCGACACCCATGTTGAGCGTCTTCTCCAGCTCCAGCCTCTCGACCTGTCCGGCCTTGCCGACCAGGTCGAACACCGCGCCGGGGGTCCAGGTGGAACGGTCGACCGTGGCGTGCAGCCCGTCCGGGATCACCCGGGCCAGGTTGTTGGCCAGGCCGCCGCCGGTGACGTGGCTGAAGCCGTGGACGTCGGTGGTGCGGGTCAGCGCGAGACAGTCCAGGGAGTAGATCCTGGTGGGCTCGAGCAGTTCCTCGCCGAGCGTCCTGCCGAACTCCTCGACCTGACGGTCCAGGGTCCATCCGGCCCGGTCGAAGACCACGTGGCGTACGAGCGAGTACCCGTTGGAGTGAAGCCCGGAGGACGCCATGGCGATGACGACGTCACCCTTGCGGATGCGGTCGGGGCCCAGCAGGCGGTCCGCCTCGACGACACCGGTGCCGGCTCCCGCGACGTCGAAGTCGTCCGGGCCGAGCAGGCCGGGGTGCTCCGCGGTCTCGCCGCCCACCAGCGAGCAGCCGGCCAGGACGCAGCCCTCGGCGATGCCCTTGACGATGGACGCGACCCGCTCGGGGTGCACCTTGCCGACGCAGATGTAGTCGGTCATGAAGAGCGGCTCCGCGCCGCACACGACGAGGTCGTCGACGACCATCCCGACGAGGTCGTGGCCGATGGTGTCGTACACGCCCATCTGGCGGGCCAGATCGACCTTGGTGCCGACACCGTCGGTGGCCGAGGCGAGCAGCGGGCGCTCGTAGCGCTTGAGCGCCGAGGCGTCGAAGAGACCGGCGAACCCGCCGAGACCGCCGAGGCCGGCGACCTCGGGGCGCTGGGTCTTCTTCACCCACTCCTTCATCAGCTCGACGGCGCGGTCACCGGCTTCGATGTCGACGCCCGCCGCGGCGTAGGAAGCACCTGTTGTCTCAGACATGGCCCGGGATCTTTCGTGTGGGAATACGGGGCTGGTGGGGAAGCAGCCGGCCGGTCCGGATCACGGACGGCGCAGCGCGTCGGACGCCGCGGTCGCGGCGGGTCCTGCCGCCAGCTCGGTCTCCAGCAGCTGCTTGCCGAGCAGCTCGGGGTCCGGGAGCTCCATCGGGTATTCGCCGTCGAAGCAGGCGCGGCACAGGTTCGGCTTGTCGATCGTCGTCGCCTCGATCATCGAGTCGATCGAGATGTAGGCGAGCGAGTCGGCCCCCATGGAGGTGCCGATCTCTTCCACGGACATTCCGTTGGCGATCAGCTCGGCCCGTGTCGCGAAGTCGATCCCGAAGAAGCAGGGCCACTTCACCGGCGGGGAGGAGATCCGGATGTGGATCTCGGCGGCTCCCGCCTCGCGGAGCATCCGGACCAGGGCCCGCTGGGTGTTGCCGCGGACGATCGAGTCGTCGACGACCACCAGGCGCTTGCCCTTGATGACTTCCTTGAGCGGATTCAGTTTGAGCCTGATGCCCAGCTGGCGGATGGTCTGTGAGGGCTGGATGAAGGTCCGGCCGACGTAGGCGTTCTTGACCAGTCCGGCCCCGAACGGAATTCCGCTCGCCTCGGCGTAGCCGATCGCCGCGGGGGTGCCCGATTCCGGCGTCGCTATGACGAGGTCGGCCTCGACGGGGGCCTCGGCCGCCAGCTTCCTGCCCATCTCCACGCGGGAGAGGTAGACGTTCCGCCCGGCGATGTCGGTGTCGGGGCGGGCGAGGTACACGTACTCGAAGACACAGCCCTTGGGCTTCGCTTCCGCGAAGCGGGAGGTGCGCAGGCCGTTCTCGTCGATGGCGACGAGCTCACCCGGCTCGATCTCGCGCACGTAGCTCGCGCCGCAGATGTCGAGGGCGGCGGACTCGGAGGCCACCACCCAGCCGCGCTCCAGCCGACCGAGGACCAGGGGGCGGATGCCCTGCGGGTCGCGGGCGGCGTAGAGGGTGTGCTCGTCCATGAAGACGAGGGAGAAGGCGCCCTTGACCTCGGGAAGCACCTTCGCGGCGGCCTCCTCGATGGTGAGCGGCTTGTCGTCCTCGTCTCTCTGCCCGGCGAGCAGGGCGGTCACGAGATCGGTGTCGTTGGTCGCCGCGACCTGGGTGGCGCGGCCGTCCTTCCGGGGAAGGTCGGCGACCATCTCGGCGAGCTGAGCCGTGTTGACCAGGTTGCCGTTGTGACCCAGGGCGATCGAGCCGTGCGCGGTGGCACGGAACGTCGGCTGCGCGTTCTCCCACACCGAGGCACCGGTGGTGGAGTAGCGGGCATGACCGACCGCGATATGGCCCTGGAGCGATCCCAGAGACGTTTCGTCGAAGACCTGCGAGACCAGTCCCATGTCCTTGAAGACCAGGATCTGCGACCCGTTGCTCACTGCGATGCCCGCGGACTCCTGTCCACGGTGCTGCAGGGCATACAGTCCGAAATAGGTGAGCTTGGCGACCTCTTCGCCCGGAGCCCAGACACCGAAGACGCCACAAGCGTCCTGGGGGCCCTTCTCTCCGGGGAGCAGGTCGTGGTTGAGTCGTCCATCACCACGAGGCACGGCACCGAGTGTAGGCGAGATCGACCACCGGTCCGAATTGGGTGAGCACCCCCGACCGGCCACGACCACGGCGGCGGGATCCGGCCCGGCACGTGTCGGACGGTCACTCCGGGTGATCATGCTCCGGGGCGGCGCTCCTCCCCGACGGGCGTGCGGCCGCCACAGCCCGGGATGGGCACCGGTTACCGGCGGGTCGGACGCATCGGCCTCCCAGGTCCGCGGACCTGGCCTCGAACCCGTCGTCCGCCGTTCCGGGTGCCGTGGCAAGACGGAGCCGGGACCTCTTTTCGTGGCGAGCCTCACACCGCGATCCCTCCCGCGGTGCACCTCGGCACGCCTCGTGGCGCGACGGGGACCCGCCGAACGGCGCGCCCGTTACGGGATGTTCCACGCGAAGCGCCCACCGGGCACGGGGCGCGTGGCCTCCGTGGGACGCCGGGCGCTCCCGATGTCCGGAAGCGTCAGGACCCTCGGCCACGATCCGTACCGCGAACGCGTCGCCGTCCGGCCCCGGACCGGGGTGATGCTCGGGCCGGCCGGCCGTAGCGCCGGCGCGTCATCACCGCCCGGTCGCACCGAGCGGCACGGCTCCGAGACCGGCCCCCCACCCTGTCCGCCTCTGCCCCGCCACGGCCGACCGACTGTCCGGAGGGCGAGATCACCATTGACATGCCCCCGGCCCGTTGGCAGTCTCCTTGCCCATGCAGCCCCTCGGTGACCGCTCGGTCACGCTCGTGGAGCGCCGCCACGTCGATCTGGGACGTGTCGCGAGCGCCATCTGTCGCTGCGCCTGAACCGACCGCACCCCCTGAGCCCTCTCCCGGCATCCCGGTAACTCCGGCTCACCTGCGGTCATTTCCGCGTTTCTACGCCTTTTCCCCTTTCCCGCCCTGACGGACGCGCCCGCCGCCCGCGCGCCCTCACGACGGTTCCCACCTTTCGGGGGGGGGGGGGGGGGGGGGGGGGGGGGGGGGGGGGGGGGGGGGGGGGGGGGGGGGGGGGGGGGGGGGGGGGGGGGGGGGGGGGGGGGGGGGGG
>NZ_JBICWC010000021.1:0-50680 GCF_043199535.1 Streptomyces sp. NPDC048590
CGACAGGGGGCAACAGTCATGCCGGGCCCGGAGGCCAGCGGCCCTCTTGCAGGACCGCGAAGAACATAACGGGGGGGGGGGGGGGCGGAGGTCCGGGAGACCGCTGCCCACACCGTCTTGCCGCCCGGGGGGAACGGGACGACGCCCCACCGGTCGGCGATCCCGTTCACCAGCAGAAGCCCCCGGCCGCCCTCACCGTCCGGCGCTCCCTCCGGCAGCGCCGGCAGGCGGTCGCCCCGCGCGTCGGTGACCTCGATGTGAAGGGCGCGGGGTGTGCCGCCGAGCGGGAGCCGCGGTCGGAACCCGCGCCCCGGCACCCGCCCGTGCAGTACGGCGTTCGCGGCGAGCTCGGCGACGATCTGCTCGGCACGCTTGGTGACGTCCGCCGGAACGTTCCAGGTACGGAGCTCCGCCCCCGCGAACAGCCGGGCGAGCCGGGCGCCCCTGCGGGTGCCGGAGAGCAGCTGGCTGAACATGCGCTCAGTGGCCGGAGCTTGAGTCGTTGTGCGGTTCATGGTGACCACGGTGGTGGTCGCGAGGGGGCGTACGCGAGAGAGGAGCCTCGTACGCGCGGTCAGCGTACGGGCACACTGGGTGGACAGTGCGAAACGTCGGCCGTCACTCTGGGTGAATCCATCGCGGGGGAGGGCTCGCGGGGTGCGCACGTGGAGGCGGCTGTACATGGCGGTGCACGGCGGCGACGGTGAGCGGGAGCCGGACCCCTCCGACAGTCTGCGGACGTTCGGAGCGGTCGTCCAGGCCCTGAGGGAACACGCGGGCCTATGCCGGACCGAGTTCGGCACGCTGATCCGGTTCTCCAAACACACCGTCGAGTCGGTGGAGCTGGGCCGTCGCATGCCGGACGAGGTGTTCGTGGAGCGGGGGGAGGTCGCTACCGGCAACATGGGTGCGCTGAGGAAGGCGGCGCAGCACCTGTCGCGCGGCGAGCCGGGGTTGGCGGCGTGGTTCAGGCGGTGGGCGCGGCTGGAGCGGGTGGCGGTGAGCCTGTGTACGTATGAGTGCAGGGCTGGTGCCGGGGTTGTTGCAGTCGGAGCCGTACGCGCGGGCGGTCTTCGAGGGCACCATTCCGCTGGTGCCGGACGAGCAGGTGGAGGTGCTCGTCGCCGCCCGGCTTGAGCGCCAGAAGATGCTGCGTGAGCGGCCGACCGTCCCGTTCAGCTTCATCGTGGAGGAGCACGTCTTCCGGCGCCGGTTCTGCGACGTGGGGAGGGTGCGGGAGCTGCTCGACTACGTGCTTGAGCAGACCGCTCTGCGTAACGTGACGCTCCAGATTGTGCCGCAGGAAGCCGGGTTGCACGCCTGTCTGGACGGGCCAGTTCAGCTCATGGAAACACCGGAGCGGAGGCGCCTCGCGTACTTCGAGGGGCAGCAGAACGGGCGGTTGATAGGCGACCCGAAAGAGGTGGGCCTGCTCCAGCAGCGCTATGACACACTGCGCTCGCAGGCCCTGAACCCCAAGGAATCGAGGGGTCTGCTGGAGCGACTGCGAGGAGAGCTATGACTACGACGGATCTCGTCTGGGTCAAGTCCAGCTACAGCGGCACCCAGGGTGACAGCTGCGTGGAGGTGGCCGTCACTGAAGCGGCCATCCACGTACGTGACTCCAAGGACCTGGCGCGCCCCGATTTCTCCGTCGGCCGCGACGGTTGGACGCAGTTCGTCCGGTACGCCGGGCGCGGCTGAGCCCCCGTCTGGTGGGCTCAGCCGCGCTGCGGCGACGGCTCAGCCGGCCTCGGGCCGGGCCTCGTGCCGAGGCCCCTGGCCCGGGGGTGGGGTGAGGGTAGACGTGTAGTTTTTTCCGTCGATCAGAGGTGTCTCCATGGTGAGACCGGCCTCGGTCATGCGGTCGTACTCGGCGAGGACGAGGCGCTTGGTGCGGTACTCGCTGTACTTACCGATCTCGTTGTTCTTGAGCCCGCCGTTCTCGGTCTGGAAGGACTCCAGGATGTAGTCGGCGTCCTCGCGGGAGACCCCGTAGAGGTGGAGGAAGTACGCGTCGAGCTCGGCGCGGAGCTGGGTGCGGCGGTCTTCGTTCCAAATGAATGGCGCGCCGGTGTCGCTGAGGTCAACGGCAAGAGGCTCCATCTCCCACGAGCTAAAGACGAGTTCGAGTACGCGCGGGGTGATGAAGGCGGTGTGAGGGATCAGTTCGTCCGGGCGTGGGACGGGAAGCTGCTTCCAGATGAACAGCATCACGCTCACAGCACCGACCTTTTGGCGGCACACGTAGTCGAACACGAGTGAGCTCTGGCCAGCGATCAGTGCAGCCACGAGATTGGTTGCGACGCGCGGGAGCATCAGAGGGAACTTCTCCACGGCTGCGGACTTCGGTACGAACGCAGGGATGGCCGTTCGTTCATCGGTTGACCTAGCTACGTTGCGCCAGCCCAGCAGCCATTCGTGTTCCCATTCGAGCTCCGCCAGTCGCATAGCGACGCCCGGGACGCTTACCTGCTCGTTCCTACGGCGTGTGGGAACGCGCCCCTCATCCTGGACCCAGTAGCGGGGTTCGGTCACGCCATACGGGTCCTTCTTTGTCTCCGTCGGGACACGCTCGAAATCGTTGTTGCCAGTGCCGCGATATCGATTCCAGCGGTGATCGAAGTGGTGGATCATCTTGCCGTCGTACTGCGGCAGCATCCGCTCCGCATCGCGCACGAAGACGTTCCCGTCAAGGGCCCAGCCGCTCGATTCCAGCTGATGACGGGTGCGGAACAGGTCTGAGTCATCGGTCGTGTTGAAGTGGTTCTTGAATGCGATATTCCAGGGATTGCCCTCCTTGTGTCCCTCCCTCACCAGAATCGGAACCCGCCGCTGAATCGCCGCCGTGAGATCCGCGTCCCTCCGCGTCCGAAACACCGGCAGCGTCCCCGTGTTCGGGTTGATGAGCGCGATTTCCTCAGGCGAAAGGGCGAACACAGCCCCGCCGTCGGCCAGCTCGTCCGGGTGCCCCAGGAAGAACGCGAACTGTGCCGCCTCCTCCCGCGTACCGCGACCCGTCAACGAGATCAGGGCGAACTGGTAGCTGGCGTGAACCGCCGGGAACAGCCTCTCCCGCTTGCCGTTCTCGAAGTCGTACAGGTGCTTCACCGCACCCCGTCGCGTCAGGTCCTGGAACAGGAACTGCGCACCCGCGCCCGTGGCGATCTGCGTCGGTACGACCGTCCCGCACCGCCCTTCCGGTGCCGTCACCGACACGAACCGCTCCGTGAACAGCTGATCCGTCTGCAGCGAGTTGACGCCCTTGACCGACAACCCCTTCCGCAACTGCGGATACGCCCCCGACGACCCCAGGAACAGGAACGACGACTTCACCCGCCGCCGCGCCGCCGCGTACCGTTCCCCCTCCTCCGGGTTCTCCGCCGCCCACTCGGCGATCGCCGTGCGCCGCGCCGTGCCCGAGATATCCGCCAGAGTCGGCTCGACCACGCTGAAGTACTTTTTATCCTCGAAGTCGACCTTGTCCCACGGCGGGTTCCCCAGCACACAACTGAAGCCCCCCGCCCACCCCGTCACCGGATCGACCCCCTCCGGCGCCGGGTCCTCCGGCACGTTGAAGATCTCTGGGAACTCCAGGTGCCAGTGGAAGAAGCGGTACTCCTGGCTCAGCCGGACGATCTCGTGATGTGTCTCCTCCGGTGCGCCCGCTTCCTTGTCCTCATGAGACTGAAGCGCCTTGAAGATGCCCTGCGTCACCGGCACCGGAGCGGTGTCGGTCTTCTCCCACATGAACGCGGCGCACCACGCGTTCGCGATGTGAAGCGCATCGCGGTACGCGGGGGACTGCTCCCACGCGTGGTAGCGCTCAGCCAGCGCCCGGACCTGTCCCAGCTTGTCCGTGGGGGAGCTGTCTACGAGCGTCCGCAGCTCCGAGGCGAACTTTGCGTTCGTCACGCTCACCATGGCGGCTTCCGTGGCGTCCAGTGTGAAGACGCCCTTGTGCTGCTCCTTGTTCTCCCGCTGCCACCTGCGAGCGACGGCGGCGTCGTCACCTTCCACCGCCTTGAATGCCTCCTCGGGGATCCCGCCCCGCAGCAGCGCCGGCGTCGCCCCGATGAGCCCGTTTCCCAGCTTGACGTGCGCGTCGAGGAAGCCCAGCGCCTTGCCCGGTTCCAGGGCCTCCATCCACAACGACACCTTGGCCAGTTCCACGGCCATCGGGTTGAGGTCGACGCCGTACACGCACTTCGCCACGACCTCGTGGAGGGCGTGCCGCACGCTCTCCGGCGTGGGCTCCGGCGTGTTGTGGCGTACCGCCGCCACCCGCTTGGCGATACGCCGTGCCGCGGCGACGAGGAAGTGGCCCGAGCCGCAGGCCGGGTCGCAGACGGTCAGGGTCAGCAGCTCGGCGATGATCGTCTCGGCCGCTTCGGTTCCCGTCTGACCGGCCTCGGCCGCCCGCAGCTCGCCGCGCTCCTGGGCCTTGTCGATCACCGGGTCGAGCGTCGAGTCGAGGAGGACGTCGACGAGGGAGCTCGGCGTGTAGTAAGAGCCGGTCTTCTTGCGCTCGTTGCCCGCCCGTACGACCAGTTCGAAGGAGCGGTTCTGGGCGCTGTACTTGGGTACGAGAGCGAGCAGCGATTCGTAGATCGCGCCCAGTTCCTCGGCGTCGAGGGTGCGGTAGTCGACCTTCCGCCAGCGGCCGGCCTCCGTGTCCCGTACGACGGAGAGATGCCGTACCGCGGCGAGCAGATGCTCGTTGGAGAGGCTCATGCCACGCAGCGGGGCGTCCGCGTCCGTCACGTCGAAGAGGCCGCCGAGGCCCGGCAGGCCGAGCTCCGGACGTCCCGCCTCGTCGCCGAGGGCGTCCAGGACCAGAGTCAGCGCCTGGTACCGGTCCGTGTGGGAGGTGCCACGGCGACGGCGGGAGTGGTCACGCAGCCGGGAGGTGGAGAAGTACGCCGCGTAGCGCTGTCGAGCGTCCGGGGCCGTCTCCTCCGGGTGCAGGGCGTCGCGGTCCTCGGCGACGAATACGAAGAGGAGGCGATAGACGAGCCGCAGCAGGGCCGCGTGGTAGGCGTCGGCCTTGAGCCCTTCCCGCAGGGCGGTGTTGGCCGGGTGCTTCAGGAACCCCGTACCGAGCTCCTTGAGTGCCTGCCGTACGCCTTCGCTTATGTCGTCCAGGAAGCGTGCGCCGAGGCGGATCGCCGCGTCCCGCCAGACTTCCAGCCAGCAGTTCCACTGCGTCGCGGCGCCGTCCGGGGAGCCGAACCGGGAGGCGTGCAGCAGCCGGTACAACAGGACGAACTCGCTGAACAGTTCGCCGTCGAAGATCGCCTCCAGGTCGAACTCGACGTACGACGTGGTGGCGAGCGCGTTGGAGTCGCGCAGCAGCCGGAGCTTGCGGCCGTTCGTCAGCAGGGCCCAGATGTGCGGGTCCGTGCGGTTCAGGGCCTCCTGGAGGAGCGACTGCGGAGCCGCCACTCCGGCACCCTGGCGCTTGTCGAACTTGGTGTCCCAGGCGGTGATGTGCACGAGCGTGTTGTCCCGGCGGTGGCTGACCGCCCACGTCCTGCTGCCGTCGGAGGCGACGATGCCGTCCGGCCCGACCGGGCTGAGGCGACCGAACCCGAGGGCCTCGAAAAGGGGCTCCACCCAGTTGGCGCGGGCGTAGCCGGTGCTGTCGGGGCGTACCGACGCCTCCGGTTCGGCGGGGAGCTTCTCGCGCAGCTCGCGCCACAGCGACTTGAGGTTGTCCCAGTGGCGCTCGGCCTCGTCACGGACGGACCGGGAGCCGGCGATGCGGTAGTCGGCGGGGGCGAGACCCCGCAGGTCCTTGGAGGACTTGGCCTCGGAGATGCGGACCAGCATGTCGGCCGGCAGCAGTGCGCCGACCGTGTGGACGGCGGTGAACACCTGGTTGCGGTTCGTGGAGGACATCAGGCGGACACTCCGGCGGAAGCGGCCGCGGCGGCGGCGGGAGCAGCGGGCAGGTAGACGTACGTGCCGAGGATGTCGGCGGGCTTCTGGGCCGTGACCGTCAGGCCACGGACGATCTCGCCCGACGCGGCGCGGACCCGGCGGTGCGAGGCGTCGAGTTCGGCGGCCAGCTCGTCGCCGTACGCCGCCACATGGTCGGCCACGTCCGGGAGCTGGCCGAGGATGCGGGTCATGGTGCGCTCACCGAAGTGCGGGTCGGTGTTCTCCGTCGCCGAGGCGTCGAGGAGCTCGACGGCTTCCTCCTGCCCCAGCCACACCGCGTTCTTCGGGGCACCCTGGAAGGCCAGGAGGCGGGTGTCCTCTGCGATGAGCTGCTTCTCGCCGTTGCGGGAGGGCAGCGTGAGGTGGAAGCGGTAGCGGACGAGGAGGAGCGTCGTCCGCGTGGCCACCGCGTCCGTGGTGATGACGCCGCAGCGGCGGGCCGGGCGGGCGCCGTCCGCCTCCGGGTCGAGGGCGGTGTTCAGGACGTGCGCGGCGAGCGCGCCGACCACCGGGTCGGTGCGGACCAGAGCCGCCTCGCCGCGTCCTACGGCCGGGTCGGCGCGGAAGGGGATGGGCCGGTCGTTGTCGACCGTGTCCACGCCTACGAGCGGCGCGAGCGCGTCCCGCAGACCGGCGGGTGTGCCGCCGACCTGCGCGGTGAAGTCCTCGCCGCTGTCGCGCAGGACCGCGTTGAGGGCCTGGAGGGAGTGACGTACGAAGGTGCGGATCTCGCCCGCGCCGCCCAGGGCCTCACGGATCGCGACGACCTCCCGGGCCACCTCCTCGGGGTGGATGGAGCGCTGGGCGAACCGCGAGCGGGACTCCTTCTCCCGTTCGGCGGCCGAGTTCCAGTCGCTCTCGAGCCGCTCCGTGCTCACCTTGAACGCGTCCGCGCCGAACAGCGCGTCCTGGTCCTCCCGTCCGCGCATGAGCAGCCACTCGACGATCGCGTCCGTCACGCCCGTGGACATCTCGTCGGGGACGGACACGGAGATGCCCAGGTCCTTCTTGATCTGCCGGTGCTTCTTGATCAGCACCTCCAGGACCTTGCCGTCGATCCCGTTGTCCGCGCCGTACAGGGTGATGACGCGGACCTCGTCCCGCCGCTGGCCGTAACGGTCGACGCGACCCTCGCGCTGGTCGTGGCGGGTCGGGTTCCAGGCGAGGTCGTAGTGGACGACGGCGTCGAAGTAGTGCTGGAGGTTGACGCCCTCGGAGAGGCAGTCGGTGGCGACCAGGACACGGCGGGCGGCGGGGTCGTCGCCCGCCTGCTCGGCCAGCTTCTCGATCCGCTCGATGCGCTGCTGGGGCGAGAGCGTGCCGGTGACGGCCTCGACGGTGGCCTTGACGCCGCCCTTGTCCCTGAGCTTCTCGGCCACGTACTCGGCCGTGGGAATGTAGCGACAGAAGACGATCGGGTGGTAACCGTCGGCGAGCAGTGCCTTGAGGTGCTTGATCAGCGCCTTGAGCTTGAGGTCCTGTTCCGTTCCCTCCAGCTCGGCAGCCCGGTCGGCGAGCTCCTGCAGGCGGGCGCCGGCCTCGTCGGTCTCCGCGCCGGGGGCCACGTCCATGCCCTCCAGGCTGTCGCTGTCGGAGGCGTCACTGTTGAGGGGGGAGCCGAGCCGGTCGGCCTCCTCGGCGGACGCGGCCACCGCCGCGGCCGAGCGCGTGCGCAGGGTCTGGGATGCCGCCCGGGGCGATGACACGAGGGAACGCAGCAGGGCGATCGCCGACCACCAGGCGATCCGGGCCTCCCGCTTGCCCCGGGCGCCCGCCGCTTCGACCCGGTCGCTCGCGTAGGCGATGGCGTCGTCGAGCAGGGCCCGGTAGGCGGGGGACAGCTTGTACGTCTCGTCCTTGAAGTAGCGGTCCGAGGGGAACGCGGTCCGCTCGGCCAGGCTGTCGTCGCCGAGCCCGTCCTCCTTGGTGAGGTACTGGCGTACGTCGGCCCGTTTGCGGGCCACGAAGTGCGGTGCGAGGAGCTTCCGTCCTGCTTCCGACTCCAGGTTCACCTGGGCGAGCTCCGGCTTGACCAGGCCGAGGAGGTTGCGGAACGCGGACTCCTTGCCGCTGTGCGGCGTGGCCGTCACCAGGACCAGGTGGCGGTTCTCGTCCTCCGCGACGCGGCGCAGCAGCTCGTAACGGAGCTGGTTCTGCGCCCCGGCCGACACGTCGTCGGCGGCCACACAGGTGTGGGCCTCGTCCACGATCACCAGGTCGGGGCAGTGTCGGACGAAGTCGTCACGGTGACGCGGGGACTTGATGAAGTCGGTCGACACGATCACGTTCGGATGCCGGTCGAAGAGCGACTGACCCAGGTCCAGATCGCGTTCGAGGCGGGAGACCGTGGAGGCCAGGACGAGCTCCGCGTCGATCCCGAACTTGGACCGCAGCTCCTGCTGCCACTGCTCGGCGAGCGCGGGCGAGCAGAGCACGGCCAGGCCCGTGGCCTCACCCTGGGCGAGGAGTTCACTCGCGATCAGACCCGCCTCGACGGTCTTGCCGATGCCGACGTCGTCCGAGATCAGCATCCGGACCGTCTTGTGCCGAAGCGCCATGAGGAGGGGCACGAGCTGGTACGCGCGAGGCTCCACCGCGATGCCGGCGAGCGAGCGGAACGGGCCCGCCCCGGACCGGAAGCCGATCCGCAGGGCGGTACGAAGAAGCCCGGCCGCGCGCTGGTCGCCGAGGTCGTCGGCCTCGGGCGCCGCGAACTCGGCCCCCTTGACCTCCTCCAACGCCGGGAACACCGCGGCGATGTCGTCGTCGGAGCCGCCCAGTGGGCGCAGCACCAGCAGATCGGGCGCGCTCTCGGGGAGCACCACCCACTCGCGGCCGCGGGCCGTCACCAGGGATCCGGCCGTGTACGTGAATGTCATGTGGATCGTCGAGTCCTCGTGGTGAACGGTCAGTTGGCGGACGGGGTGCCGAAGTAGCGGGCGTGCGGGGCCACGATCTCGTCCCAGTCCGCGTCGTGCGGGAAGCGGACGAAGTCCCAGCAGGCGTCCAGGAGCCGCTCCTGCGCGTCCTCGTCGCGCAGCGCGGTCGTCTCCGTGTCGGGGCCGTCGACGAAGACGGCGAGGTTCACCCCGGGAAGCCGGTACACGTAGTCGGCGAGGACGTTGGCCTCCGTGATCAGGGTCTCCTTCTCATCAGGGAGTCGGAGCCCGCGCGCGCTCAGCCAGGTCACCAGGTTCTCCTGCGCGATGGCCTCGGCCACCGCGGTCTCGGCCACGGTCGGCTCCTCCGGTGTCCGGTCGAGCAGTCGCCGGAACTGCTCGGAGCGTGACTCGCCCCGCGCGTCCTTCGTGGTCTTCGCCGACGCCAGACGGACCAGGGCGTCCCGCACCGTGTGTCGGTTGATCAGAGAATGGTTGAGCTGGTTGCCGTACGTCAGCAGGCATTCGTAGCAGCCGAGCGCGCACGGCCGGTCCGGGTGCGGACCACCCTGGTCCGTACCGTCCTCGCCGAAGTGGCAGATGGCCAGCGCGTGCCGGGCCGCCTTGGCCAGCGCGTCCTTCTCGGCCTGGAGGCGGCGCAGCACGCCCGCACCGCCCTCCGCGGCCTCGGTGAACAGGATGCGGCGCCGCGGACCGTCGTCGGGGGGCAGCAGCTCGCTGTTGAGCTCCGCGTCCTCCAGCTCGAACGCCGCCTCGATGCCCCGCTCCAGCGCGTACATGAGGGACAGGGCGATCGGTTCGGGCAGGGCCTCGTCGAGGGTGAGGACGAGGATGTTGCGGCGGTCCTCGACGTACGGGATGACACGCTTCTTGCGGCGCCGCTCGTTGCCGTCCGCGTCGATCACCGGCAGCTCGCTGGAGTCGCCGGACGCGTCCGCCGCGTCGCGGTCGTTCATCCAGCGGCCGTCGGCCAGGTCCAGCCAGTAGCCCGGCGGCTCGTCGTTCTTGGCGCGGACCCGGCCGGTGTTGGTGATCCGCACCGTCGCCGAATCCCCGTACGTGAGTTCGGCGACCGGAGCACCCGAGGCGTCGGCGACCGAGGCGTTGAGCCGGCCCTTGCGGGTACCGCGGTCGTGGAAGCGGTACGACGTCTCCAGCCGGAAGCCGGCGCGGCGGCGCTCCTCCTCGTCGGAGGAGATCCGCTCCCGGCGGGTCGTGTACACGGTGTGCAGCTGGAGCAGGCCGTACGTCGCCGAGCCCAGCGGCTCCTCGCACATCTCACAGCGGTCGGCCCGGAGTTCCGGGTCGTGGTGGTAGCCGCAGTATGAGCACCGGCGGGCCTCGCTGGTGGCCAGGTCGCCCGAGGAGTCCGGCGGGAGCTGGATCCGCGTCACCTGGTAGCGGGCGCCCTCGTGGTAGATCAGGGCGCCAGGCCCGAACTCGCGGATGGCGAGGAAACGGGGCCGCTGGAGGTAGTCACCGTCGCCGCGCCTGCGGCCGACCGTCGGGATGTACGCGGCGAGGGGGAGCCGCGGGAAGCTGTACCCGGGCAGGAAGCCCTCGGACGCCAAATACCGGTACGGGTTGAAGTCCGAGAGGACCGACTTGCTGTCGGCGCTCTCGTTCATCAGCAGATTGAGCTGGGTCTCCGCCTCGCGGCGCCGGGCGTTGGCCCGGATCCGGTCGCCCTCGGTCAGGCTGTAGTCGAGACGGCGCCTGTTCTGGATGTACTGGTCGTCGAGCGCGGCCCGGAAGAGCTTGCGCCAGCGGTCGAAGGCCTCGTCGAAGCGCCCCGCCACCGTCCGTACCCGGTCCTGGATCCACTCGTCGTACCACCAGGTCGTCTCCGAGAAGTCCCGCAGCAGCGGGCCGAGGACGCGCTGCGCGGAATCGACCGTACGGTCCTGGGCCGCCCGGTCGAGAGAGGCGGCGAGGATCTCGGGGTGGAGTCCCAGGGCGGGCGAAGGACGCTCGCCGGTGTCCGGGTAGGACACGTCGAGCACCTCCGGGATGGCACGACCCAGCTTCAGGCCGGCCTCCGCGATCCAGATCCCCTGGAGGTGTGACAGGACCAGGTCCTCGTTGGCGAGATCCAGGCGGGGCGGTGCGACCGTGCCCGCCACCATCCGCTCCGAACGACGGAAGTAGTACTGGTCGTGGCTGTTGCCGGTAGCGCAGTACGTGGTGACGAGAGCGGGCTGTCCACTGCGGCCCGCACGACCGGAGCGCTGGGCGTAGTTCGCGGGAGTGGGCGGCACGTTGCGCATCATCACCGCGTTCAGCGACGAGATGTCGACGCCCAGCTCCATCGTCGGCGAGCAGTACAACAGCTTCAGCTCCGCCTTGCGGAACGCCTCCTCGCGCTCCTCCCGCTCCTGCGGCGACACCTGGGCCGTGTGCTCGCGCGCGAACAGGCCGGACAGCGCACCGGCCGCGTCCTTGTACAGATCGCGGAAGAAGGTGTTGACGCGCGGGCCGTCCCCGCTCTGGTACGTCCGCGTCAACGGGTCGTGCGTACCCGTCTCGCCCTTGCCGGCGCGCCAGATCAGGGACTGCGCCGCCACCCGGTAGCCGGTCGGGACGGGCGCGGTGGTGCGGCGGAAGCGGCCCGCTCGCTCGGGGGCGTCCGCGACCTCCTTCACGAGGCCCGCCGCGGTGAGGACCTTGAGGAGGTTCTCGATGACCAGCTGGAGGTCGTCGGTGTCGAGCCTCCTGAACGAGGTGTCCGCCCGGCCGAGGTACTTGCCGAACTTGCCGCGTGCGGAGAGGAAGCGCGCCGAGCGGTCCAGGCCGGGGCGGGAAGGGTGGGGATAGGCGGTGCCGACCTTCGGGCGGTCCGAGGCGGACAGCACCCACGGATCGATGAGACGCTCTTCGCTGGCCCGCTGCAGGGCGTCGAAGTCCTCCCGGAAGTAGGACACGTCGATGGCGAGAGAGCGGCGCATCTCGTTGAGGAGTGCCTTCATGATCTCGGCACGCAGCGCGGGATCGGCTTCGCGCAGCGCCTCGTGCGAGCCGGCCCAGCGGTCTTCCTTGGCGGCCACCCAGTCCAGGTCCTCGTAGTCGATCTCCAGGAGACCGGTCTGCTCCAGGTTGGGCATGGTGATGCGCCAGCCACGTTCCAGATCCAGATAGAGCCGGAAAGCGATCACGTCACGAAGAGTCTTGGCGGCATTACGGGCGAGGGACGGGGCCAGATCGGTCTCACCCGTGTAGTCGACCGGGTCGAGACCGAGCGCGCTGCCCACCAGGGAGGCGAGGTCCTCGTGGTGGATGCCGTCCTCGCCCGCGTCGAGCGCCGCCCGGTACAACGCCCCGCGCAGCTGCGTGATCTGGACGAAGTCGTTGAAGTGACCGGCCTGGAGCGAGGCGTCCTGCCGATTGTCGACGAATGTGAGGAGCTTGCGCGCCTCCTTGTCGAGGGATTCCTCGGGAACCGACTTCAGCGACCGGACCACCGAGGCGGAAATCAGCGACGTCGCCGAGGAACGGCCCTCCTGGTCCAGGGTCGCCAGCTTCGCGAAGTCCTTGCCGCGGGTCTGTTCGTAGGCCACTCCGCAGTGCAGGCAGAACAGGAACGGCGACGGGATGAACGCGGCCCGCAGCTCGCCCTGACCCTCGTGCCCTCGCGGGTCCACGGTGACGGCACGCGGCACCCGGTCGCGGTACGACCTCTTGACCACCTCCTGCCCCCGGTCGTCCAGCTCCAGCCAGGATTCGGGCAGACGGCGGTCGTCCACCGCGTACTGGACGCCCGTGGGCCAGGGGCGGTCGTGGTCGACGTACAGGTAGCCATCGCCCTGCCGACCGCCGGTCGCGGAGGTGTCCCGCCGCGCCTCGTAGCGGACTTCCCCGTCCTTCTCGGTGCGCCAGACCGTCAGGTACTCCTGGCCGCACTCGCGGCAGAACGCCAACGGCATCAGCAACTTGCCGCCGCTGTTGGGCTGTTCGAGCTGGTAGGAGCGGGTGAGGTGGCGGGTGAGCTTCTCCTCCAAGGTGACGTACACGGTGTCGCCCTTGGAGAGGAACTGGTGGAGCCGGAACGCGAACAGCGGCCGCTCGGTCACCGGATGCCGGGCCTCGGACCCGGCCTCCAGGGTGGCGCGGATCGCCGCCACGCACTCCTTGGCGTCGACCTCGGAAGCCTCCGCGAGTTCCTGGGCCGCGACCTCGATCTTCGCGGGCTGTTGGCGTACCAGCCGGCCGGCGTCCACGGCCAGGCCGAAACGGGTCTCGATCCAGCGGGCCAGCGGGTCCCGTACCAGATCCGCATAGGCACGGGGGGCCGCAGGTGCGCGCAGTCGCTCCGCCGCGACGGTGTCCGGCGCCTCGTGGGTGGCCCGGACCAGCGTTTCGACGATGACGTTGCGAGGGTGGACCGGCGTACCGAAGAGCGTGGTGGCGGTGTCGGCGACGACCTTGCGCTGGTCGTCGACGGTGCCCTCGGTGGACATGGTGGCGGAGGTGCCGACGCACTGGAGGCGCTGGGCCTGGCAGGCCTCGCGGACCCGGCGGATCAGCAGAGCGACGTCGGCGCCCTGCCGTCCGCGGTAGGTGTGCAGTTCGTCGAAGACGAGGAAGTCCAGGCCGCGGGCCATGCTGATGAGGCTGGCGCGGTCGGCCGGCCGGGTCAGCATCAGCTCCAGCATCACGTAGTTGGTGAGCAGGATGTCCGGCGGGTTGTCACGGATCTCCTTGCGACGTGCGTCGTCCTCCTGCCCGGTGTAGCGGGCGAAGGTGACCGGTTCGTGGCCACTGCCGTAGCCGTCCCGGAGGTACTTCTCCAGTTCCTTCAGCTGGCTGTTGGCGAGCGCGTTCATGGGGTACACGACGATCGCCCGTACCCGCTTGGCCGCCCGGGGCCCTGCGGCCTCCCGTTCTCGCAGCACCCGGTCGACGATCGGGACGATGTAGGAGAGGGACTTGCCGGAACCGGTGCCGGTGGTCAGGACGTACGAGTCACCGGAGGCGGCGGCGTCGATCGCCTCGCGCTGGTGCTGGTGCAGGGTCAGCGGGCGTCCGTCGCACACCGTGCCGCCGGGGGTCTTGCGGGACTGGAAGATCTGGGCGCACTCGCGGTGCAGCACGCCCTGGCCCGCCAGCTCGACGACCGTGCCGCCGCTCGCGAAGAACGGGTTGAGGGACAGCCAGGGGTCCGGCCACTGGGACTTGGCGTTGAGGTCGTCCTCGACGAAGGCCGCGATCCTGTCGTCCCGGATGACGGTGCCGCCCTCGGTGAAGGAGCGGTAGTCCTCGATGAGCTTGTGGTGTACACCGAAGACGTCCATGCCGGCCCCCGCGGCGGCGATGGCGCGCGGGCGTTCCTCCACGACCGACGTCGCTGTCGTGGTGGTCACGGCTGTGGTCGCCGGGCGGAACGTGCGGACAGGGTCGAGCGCACTCCAGTGGGGGAGCGCCGCAGTCTTGTCAGCAGGGTCCGTACCGTCCGCGGCGCGGGCCTCGTCGAGCAGGGGCAGCAGGGCGTCGCGTACGGCGACCGCGTCGGCGGGCCGCTCGGCCGGGTCCTTCGCAAGAAGTCGGTCCACGAGTCGTACGAGGCCGGAGGGCGTGGCGGGCCGCGCGATCCGGACGGACGGGGGCACCTCTTCCACGTGCTTGCGCCCCAGCTCGTACGCGGAGCCGCTGGTGAAGGGCGGGACGCCGGCCAGCATCTCGTACAGCACGCACCCGAGCGCGTACAGGTCGGCGGCCTGTGTCACCTGGCGGGCTTCGAACTGCTCCGGGGCCATGTACCGGGCGGTGCCGACGCTGACGCCGGTGCTGGTGAGACGCGTTTCCTCCGGGTCGTCGGCGATCCTGCCCATGCCGAAGTCGAGGACCTTCACTGTGCCGCCCGTGACCAGCATGGTGTTCGCGGGCTTCAGATCGCGGTGGACGACGCCCGCCGTGTGTGCGGCGGCGAGGCCGGAAGCGATCTGCGCGCCGATCGCGACGGCCCAGGAGACGGGGAGCTGTCGCTCCTCCTCGATGAGGTCGCGCAGGGTCTCGCCGTCCAGGTACTCCATGACGAGGTAGGGGCGACCGCTGTCGGCCTCGTCTACGCCGCCGTCGATGAGCCGGGTGAGGTTGGGGTGGTCCAGACGACGCATGATCCGGACCTCGCGGGCGAACCGCTGGATGGCCTTGCTCTCAGGGCCGGTGTCGACCAGAGCGCCGGAGCGGCGGCGGAGCACGGTCTTCACGGCGACGGTGCGCCCGGGGTCGCCTTCGGTTCGGTGCAGGTCCTCGGCGCGGTGGACCTCCCCCATGTTCCCCGCCCCGATGACTCCCGTCACACGGAACCGGCCCCCGATCAACCGCTCGCTCACTGCCGCCCCTCTCTTTCGCACGATGCCCCACTGTCATGGTCGCAGAGGCAAGGCATGCCCACGTACGGCTCTCCACCTTTCGGAAAGGTACACACCTAACCCTCTTCTGTTCAACCGTTAACGCGTTGACATTGTCAACGCGTTGCCCCTAGAGTTGTTTCGCAACGAGGGTGAGGGAGGGGTGGCCGTGAGGGAAGGATCTCGGCGCGAGCAGGACGCGGCCGGACTCCGGAACGCGCTTCGCGCGCTCTACGCCGAACTCGCAGCCGTGGCCGTGGGCGGCGTCCTCTCCGGGAGCGTGTTCCACGACCACGTCGGACACCTTGGTCTGACTCAGGTCGAGCGGGAGCGGTTGGAGGACGAGCTGGCCCACCTGGGATTGCACGTCCGACGGGAAGCGGAGCATGCAGACCACGACGAGCGCGACGCGGAAAAGGTTGTAGGCGCGGTGCCGACAGCTCGGATCAGCACCGCCCATGCCCTGCTCGGCAGATACGCGGACGAGTGGGGCCGGGTGCGCGAGGAGACCGTGGAAGGCGTGGCCCGCCTTGCCGGACTGACGCCGGTCGAGACACGCGAGCTCCTGAGCGTGGCCCGACCGACCCGGCCCGCGACGCCGGACTCGGCCGTGGCCCCCTCCCCGGAGCTGGAGCCCGAGTACGAAGCCGACGCCGAGTACGAGGCCGAACCTGAACTCGTCGACTGGGAGGAAGCCGACTCGGCCCCCGACGGAGCTACGTCGCCTCCGGTCGACGTCGCACGTGCGGTGCACGCGGCCCATGGGGTGCTGAACGAGGACCGCTTCAACCGGCGCCCTGAGAAGCGCAGACTAACGGCGGAAGAGGAAGTGGGCCTCGCCGTTCTGGTACGGGGTGGGGCAGACCGGATCGGGGAACGGCCCACCGACGAGGAGATCGCCGCGTTGCCGACCAGCGGCATCCGCGTCAGGGCGCGAGACTGCCTCGTCGTCCACAACCAGGGTCTCGCGCACAGCATGGCTCAGCGCTACGGCGGACAGGGCCTCGACCACGAGGACCTGTTCCAGCAAGGAGCCATCGGGGTCATGAAGGCGGCGGTCAGGTTCGACCCCGCCAGGGGCTACAAGTTCTCCACGTACGCCACCTGGTGGATTCGACAGTCGATCAGCCGGGCCATCGCGGACAAGGGGGCGGCCATCCGCATCCCGGTACACCTCCATGAGCAGATCAGAAAGGTCGCCGCGGCAGAGCGGAAGCTGGAAGCGGAGGGGCGTCCGAGGCGGGCCGCGGACGTCGCCGTGGCCTGCGATCTGACGGTAAACCGTGTGGAGGAGATCCGGCGGGTAAGCCGGCGGACCACGTCGCTGGACCGGGTGATCGGAGACGGCGTGCACCTGGGCGACCTCGTCGCGCTCGATCGCCCGTTGCCCTCTGCGGAACACCTGGCGATGGAGGCAGCGAACCGCGCGTACCTGATGTCGTTGCTGGCCCGTTTCGAACAGCGGGAGGCACGGATCTTGCTGCGCCGTACCGGGCTCGACGGCGGCGAGACGTCGACGCTGGACGAGCTCGGCAAGGAGTTCGGTGTCACCCGCGAACGCATCCGTCAGCTGGAGAAGAAGGCGTTCGGAGTGCTGCGCGAGATGCTGCAGGAGAGCGGGTTCGGCCCAGGGCACGCTGAGCCGCCGGACCCGAAGCCCCACAGGCGCAAGGCCCCGGACCGCCGGACCGTCCGGCGTCGGACGAGCGCCGTCGTACCTGCTCCGCGCACACCCCATGTGCCTGGGGCTGTGACGGTGCCGTCACCGCTCTTCGAGGAGACCGCCCTCGGTCCGGCAGCGGCGGAATCACCCTCGGGCGAGGACGTGATCGGCGCGCCGCCGCATGTATCCGAGGCGCCATGCCAACCAGGCGGACGGGAGCGCGTCCCAGCAGCGGACGAGGAACACGAGCGGCAGCTCGATGAGCTGGAGTCGATCCTGCTCAAGCGTGTCGACAGGGCCCTGTGCCGTCAGGAGCGCTCGCTGCGGCAGGAGGCCGGTGATCGCCTCGCCGCCCATATGGCCCGGATCAGTGCTTTGGAGGAGCGGTTACGCGAGGCGGAGTACGCCCTCGCTCGGCGGGAGGCCGCGCTCCAGGCAACGGAAGCCGAGGCGGCCGCCCAGGTCGAGGCCGTCGAACGATGGGCAGCCCAGCGGATCGCCGAGACCGAAGCCATCGAGCGTGACACCCACCTGCGGCTCGCGGAGCTGGAGAAGCGGCTCGAAGCCCTCGCAGGAGACCCCGGACGCCGGCCGCCGAGCGGCTGGTGACGCCACAGCTCATCCGCGCCTCCTTCAACAGGCCCGTCTGCCGCACTTTTCGAGGAACCACATGGACCCGAGGCAAGAACTCGTCGACTACCTGAACCGCCAGCTCGTCGGCCCCGTCCACGGCGAGGACGAGATCCTCGACTCGCCGCCCGACCGCCGGTACCTCATGGGCACGCTCTATCCCCAGGACGCCGACCTGCAACGCCAACTGACGCTGGCCGCCGAGGACACGGACGGCCCCGGAACCGAAGGAGCCGCCGCCGACACCGACCCCGCGGACGACCCGGTGCCGGAGTCCAACGCCTGGCTGCCCTCCTCCCTCGGCCTCAGCTTCTACACGGACACCAAGACTGTCGAGATCGACTGCGGCGGTGCCCACTACCGCACCCTGCGAGCCAAAGGAGACGAGGGGCGCCGTTGGCAGCGTGTCCCGATGCCGCCGGAGACGCACCACGTCGGCCCCGACCGGGACGTGGTGTCCGTTCTCGGCGGGCGGGCCGAGCTACGGCTACGCCGCCGACCCCTTGGCGCGGGGCAGCTGGTCACGATCGCCCTGGTGAACAGCGCCCGCATCGAACCAGCGCTCGGACGCGCCGCGCAGTGGGACCGCATGCTGTTCCAGGTCGAGCTCGGCGTACGGCCCCGCGAAGGGCGGGTGCTGCGGTATCCGAGCGTCCGGCTCGCCAGCCGGGACCCCGAGGAACAGGAACTGCGGCTCCAGTACCGCCACGTCCGCACCTACGCGGTCGGTCACGGCTGCGCCGTCGAGGAGCAGCGCGACGACGAGGCGGTGGCAGGACTGCGCGCCGTCGTGCTGCCGACGGCCGAGGTACCCGCGACCCGGCCCGCCGGACCCATCGGCACCCCCGTCCTCAACGTGCTGCACCTCGCCGACCCCGACCTGCCCGTTGCGCAGTTGCAGCGGGAACTTGCGGACTTCACGGCCGACTACCGCCGCTGGTACGAGGACCAGTGCGGCATCGAGGTGCCCGTCTGGGGACGGCCGGCCGCCGACCGCGTACTTGAACGCATCGACACCGTCGTCACTCGTATGGAATCCGGAGTACGCACGCTCTGCGACCCGGAGCGTCCCGAACTGCTGGAGGCGTTCCGCGCGGCGAACCTCGCCATGGCCCTCCAGATGAGGCACTCGGCGCCGGACCAGGCGGGCGAGCGGCGCTCCCGCCATGACCCCGTACACCTTGAGCCCGCGCCCGGCCCGTCCGCCACCTGGCGTCCGTTCCAGCTGGCGTTCCTCCTACTGACCCTGGACGGCGTCGCGGACCCGCGCCACCCCGACCGGTCCATGACCGATCTCATCTGGTTCCCCACCGGCGGTGGCAAGACGGAGGCGTACCTCCTGCTCGCCGCCTTCGTGATGGTGCTGCGGCGACGCGGCCCGAAGGGGGGCGGCACTGCCGTACTCAGCCGCTACACCCTCAGTCTGCTGACCACCCAGCAGTTCCAGCGCGCCGCCACGACCGTGTGCGCCCTGGAGACACTGCGCCGTGCCGATCCCGGCCGTTACGGCGACGAACCGTTCTCGATCGGACTGTGGGTCGGTGAGGCGACTTCGCCCAACTCGTACGAAGCCGCGGTGGCAGCCGAACGCGACGTCCGCTCAGCGGCGCGCCCCGAAGACGTCTTCATCCTCGACCGCTGCCCCTGGTGCGGGACCCGCATCCTCCCGGCACACCGCTCCGCCGATCACGCCGACTACGGCATTCGGGCCGCCGCCGACGCCTTCGCGTTCTTCTGCCCCCGCGACGCGTGCACCTTCCACGACGAGCTGCCCGTCGCCGTTGTCGACCAGCAGCTCTACGACAGGCCTCCGACCTTCGTGCTGGGCACCGTCGACAAATTCGCCCGGCTTGCCTGGGAACCTCGCGCCGGACGTCTGTTCGGGACGGGTGCCGGCAGTCTGCCGCCGTCGCTCGTCATCCAGGACGAGCTGCACCTGCTGACCGGGCCGCTCGGCACCACCGTGGGCCTGTACGAGTCGGCCATTCTCGGCCTGTGCGCCACGGCCGATGGCACCGGCCCCAAAGTGGTCGCGTCCACGGCCACGATCCGCCGGTCCGGGGAACAGGTACGCGCCTTGTACGGCTCCGAGGTGCAGCTGTTCCCGCCGGCCGGCCTTGACGCCCGCCACTCCTACTTCGCCGAACCCGACACCTCGCGCCCCGGCCGCCTCTACATCGGCGTCATGGCCCAAGGCCACACCGCCGGCCGGGCCGCTGTCGCCACCGCAGCCGCGATGCTCCAGGGCGCCTGGGAACTGCCCGATGAACATCGCGACGCCTACTGGACGCTCGTTGCCTATCACCACAGCCTGCGAGAGCTCGGCCGTACCGTCACGGCGGCCGCAGACGACATCCCAGCCCAACTGGCCGGACTGCGTGCCGGATCGGGCAGCCGTGGTCTCGCCGACCACCAGGTGCAGGAGCTCACCAGCAACCTGGGCCGGGCCGAACAACCAGTGCTGCTGGACCGGCTCGAGAAGCCCTGGACCCACCCCGAGGCCGTTTCCCTGCTGCCCTGCACCAACATGCTGTCGGTCGGAGTGGACGTCAAACGGCTCGCGCTGATGCTGATGCAGGGGCAGCCCAAGACCACCGCCGAGTACATCCAGGCCACCAGCCGAGTCGGCCGGCACAGCGTGCCCGGGCTCGTCGTCGCGTTCTTCAACGCGACCCGTCCCAGGGACCGCTCGCACTACGAGGCATTCGACCCCTACCACCGTGCTCTCTACCGGCACGTGGAACCCACCAGCGTCACTCCCTGGTCCCTTCCTTCGCGCCGCCGCGCGCTGCACGCCGCGCTCGTGATTCTCGTACGGCACCGACTCGGCTTGAGTGCCGAGAATCAGGCGGGTGAATTGCCGGAACGCATCTGTGAGGCCAGGGAGCTGGCCGAGCTGCTGGCACGGAAGGCCGGCGCGAGCGACCGGCGCGCCGCGCACGCCGTCCGTACCGAACTGGCCGAGCTGCTCGCCGCGTGGGAGGAAGCCGCTCGGAACGCCAGGCGGGAGGGCAAGGAGCTGTACTACCGCAGTCAGGGCAAGGGGCAGCACAACCTGCTGAAGCACTTCGAACAGCACGGAGGGCTCTGGGAGACCCTCCACTCCATGCGCAGCGTCGACCGCGAGTGCCAGGTGACGGTCAAGGGAGCCGACCAGTGAACCGCAAGCTTCGAGTCCGCCAGGCTCAGACCGTACTGCCGTTCGGCGTGGGCGCGGTCTTCGACATCCAGGGCGAGTCCTTCGTCGCGACCGGTATCGGCGACTGGCCGCGTCTCCGCCAGCCCGTCGCATCACCCCGCCTGGCCGCACGACTCGGCGTGAGCGGGTTCTTCGCGGCGCCCGCCACGCTCAACGATCGATTCGACCGGACGGACGCGCCCGGCGCACCCTACATTCGTTTTCCGGCCTGGCTGTTCTGCGGCTCCTGCCGGCGCATGGTGCGCTGGCGCATCGCCGGCGAGAAGCCGGGGGAGCCGCCGAGCTGCCCCTCGTGCTCGCCGAAGCGCAGGTTGTCCCCCATGCGTTTCGTCCAGATCTGTGCCGCGGGACACCTGGGTGACGTCGACTGGTGGTTCTGGGCACATGCCCGGCTCGACGCGGCCCGACGTCAGTCCTGCGGCTCACGTGAACAACTGCGGTTCCGGGTGTCGGAGCGGGCCACGGGCCTGGAGGCACTGTCCGTCTCGTGCGCGGCACCCGGCTGCGGGGCGCACCGGGACCTGCTGGACATTCTCGGCACCCATGGCATGCGGTGCTCCGGCAGGAACCCGTGGCAGAGGGTGTCCGAAGCCGTCGACTGCGCGAAGCCGGTCCAAGTCGTGCAGCGTACCGCGGGTAATCTGTACTACCCGGTTGTCCATTCGGCGCTCTCCCTCCCCGAGGCGGACCTATCGGCCGCGGGCGGAGACGAACTCGCCGGCCGGGTCCGCGACAGCGACTACTGGGTGCCCCTGTGCAAGGCCACTGGAACGCCCCGCGCGGAGATCCTTCGAGAGATGATCAAAGAGGACACGGGAGCTGACGATGCCTTGCTGGATGCCCTCATCTCCGAGGAGACGGGCACCGGAACCCCGGCCCACCCCGCATCCGGTGTCTCCACTGCGTCAGCCGCCGGAACCGATCTGCGCCGCGAGGAATGGGCGGCGCTTACGGCCGCCGAACCACCGGTGACACGCGACTTCTCGGTACGTGGCTCCGGACTCGGCCTCGACAATGAGCCCGCGGAACCCTGGGCCGGTCTGCACCGACGGATCGGCCGCGTCGTCCTTGCCGACCGGCTCAGGGAGGTGCGTGCCCTGTCCGGCTTCAGCCGTGTGTCACCGGACGCCGCCATCGTTCCGGCCGACACATCCCGCAGATTGCGCTGGCTGCCCGCCGTCGAAGTCTTCGGCGAAGGCATCCTGCTCACCCTGGATCCCGCCACACTGACGGCCTGGGAGCGGCAGGACGCCGTCCGGTCCCGGGTGGCCGGTCTCCGTGCCGATCTTGATCGGTCCTTCCAGAGCGACCGCCTGCAGATGCTGACCGGACCGGCTCTTGCACCGCGCTTCGTGCTGCTGCACACCCTTGGCCACCTCCTCGTACGCCAACTGTCGTTCGAATCCGGATACACCACGGCCAGCCTGCGTGAGCGCGTCTACGCCCGGCCCGAGGACGATCAGTACGGCATCCTCGTCTACACCGCGGCGGGCGACGCCGAGGGCACCCTCGGAGGCCTCGTCCAGCAGGGTGAACCGCCCCGGCTCGCCGAGACACTGCTACGGATGGCCGAGGCCGCCGCATGGTGCTCGGCGGACCCCCTGTGTTCGGAACACACCGGGCAGGGTTTCGGCAACCTCAACCGGGCCGCCTGCCATGCTTGCGCACTGCTTCCGGAGACCAGCTGCGAGACCGGCAACACCCTGTTGGACCGGGCCTTGATCGTCGGAGGAAGTGGCGTACCCGGCTTCTTCGAGCCGATGGTGGCCGCGGCCCGTGCCGCCGCCGCCCAGGAATGACGCCTACGATGACACTCACCTACCTCGACCTCACCCCTGCCCAGCGCGAACTGCTCGACGCGCTGCCGTTCGACGGCAATCACCTGGTCGACGGGCCCCCGGGCAGCGGGAAGAGCGTGCTGGCCGCGCAGCGTGTCGTGATGCTCGCTCTCACCGGCACGCCGGCCGTGCTGCTGACCCGCTCCAATCTTCTGCGCCAATCGGTGGCACGGCTGGTGTCGGAGCTGTGCTCCGACGGCGTGGACATCACTGTGGCGACCGCCCACTCCTGGCTCGCAGGATGGTACGGCGGGGATGCCCTCCGCGCCGACGACGGATGGTACGACTGGCCGGCATTCTACGAACGGGCCGCGCTTGCCGACCCCGTCGACCTCGCAAGGCCCCTGACACTGGTCGTGGACGAAGGGCAGGACCTGCCGCCTGCCTTCTACCGGCTGTGCCGGATTCTCGGCGCTCGTACGACGGTCTTCGCCGACGAGTGCCAGCGGCTCACGACCTCCCACTCCACCCTCGCGGAGATCGCCGGAGGCCTGGGCCGATGTCCCGTCCACGTGCTCCACGGCAATCACCGCAACACCCGGCAGACGGCCGAACTCGCGGCCCGATTCCACACCGGCCCACGGCCGCCCGAACTACCAGGTCGCGAAGGCCCCCTGCCCCGGCTGCACGCACTGTCGAACCTGGCCGCGGTCAGCGATCTGCTGCTTGGTCTTGTTGCGAGCCGGCCCGATCGGAGCATCGGAGCAGTGGTGCACTCCACGCAGGCACAGTTCGAACTGCTCACGCGGCTGGAACAGAAGGCCCCGCGACTCCGGGCACAGATGTATGCGTCGCAAGCGACCGGAGGCCGGTACCGGACGCTTGACCTCTCGCGTCCGGGCATTGTCATCGTTCACCGGTCCAGTGCGAAGGGGCTTCAGTTCGACACGGTCGTGGTGCCGGACTCGGAGGCAGACGCAGCGGTGGACCCCACCTCCGCATCCCTCCGCATGGCGTACTACGTGATGGCCACGCGAGCTCGGCACGAACTTCACTTCGCCTATGCGGGCGACAGTGAGCCGGAGCTGCTGAGGGGCATCCCGCCCCGCATTCTGGCCCGAGGATGAGGTTGGGTTCCGGAGTTCCGGGACCCGACCTCAAGACCCGTAGCGGCCCCCACCGTGGGGACCGAAGTGCCGCAGGGGTGGCGGCGGAGGAGGGGACGTACCAGCATGCGCAGGGTTCCGCCGGAGATGTTCCGGTTCACCACGGGGGAGACGGCCGACTTGAACGGCGCCGTGCTCGAGGCTTTCGGGGTGGCCGGCGAGCATCTGGAGACCGCGCTCGGGCTCGACGGCGTACGGGAGCGGCTTCGTGCGGTGGGCTGGGTCTCGGACCTCGAGGACGAGGAACTGCACGAGACGCTGAAACGGCTGGTGAAGTGGGAACTCCTCGACGTGGTTCACAACCACGCTCAGAACTACCGCACGGCCGAGGAGTACGAGCGGCGCAACCTGCACTACTCGCTGACCCGCCGGGGGGAGGCCGCGCTCGCCGGGGTGCGACACGCCCTGGAGGTGCTGGCCTCCACGGGGGCGCTGCAGACCGCGGTGCTGGAGGCGATCGCCGACCGGCTCGACGAGCTGACCGTGCTGTCCGGCGAACCTTCCGCGGCCGACCGACGGATCTTCAGCACCCTGCGGGAGCTGGAGGGCCATCTGGAGGGCTTGGTGGAGAACACCAAGGCCTTCAACGGCCAGTTGCAGAGGCTCCTTCGCGCCGAAGGAGTGGACCTGGACGTGTTCCGTGAGGTGAAGGCCGCCACCGTCGCGTATCTCCAGGAGTTCCTGGTCAACCTCGACCAGCGCGGCGAGACGGTGGCCGCCGCCGTGGCCCGCGTGGAGGAGCGGGGCATCGCGGTGCTGCGTGAGCGGGCCCTGCGTGGTGCCGAGCTGCCTCCGGCCCCGGGAGAGGACCCGGCGGCCGGCTGGCTGGAGAGCCGGCGAGCGCGCTGGGCGGGGCTGAGGGCCTGGTTCCTGCCGGACGACGGGGCGCGCCCCCGGATCGAGCAGCTGCACGACATCGCCCGGCGCGCCATCGTCTCCCTCCTGCAGGTGCTGGAGCGGATCAACGAGTCCCGGCGCCGCCCCTCCAGTGCCGTACAGGACTTCCGGGAGCTCGCGCGCTGGTTCGCTGCGGCTCCCGACGAGGAGGATCTGCACCGGCTGTGGTCGGCCGCCTTCGGCCTCGGCCCGGCCCGCCATGCCCACCTCGCCCACCCGGACCCGGAGCTGATCCCCTCGTCCCACTCCTGGTCCGAGGCGCCGCCGGTAAAGGTGTCGGCCCTGCTGAGGACCAGCGGACGGACCGAACGCTTCACTCGTACGGCCACGGTGCGGGACGTTGCGGCGGTCAGGGCGGAACGCGCCGAGCGGGCCCGGGCGGAGCGAGCGGAGCTGGCACGCGCCTGGCAGGCGCTGGAGACGGACGGCCCGGTACGGCTCTCCTCTTTCAGCACCCTCGACCCCGCGGCCTTCGACCGTCTCCTCGATCTGCTGGGCCGGGCGCTGGCCGCCCGGCCGGACGCGGGTGGCCGGCGACGGGCCACGACCGGCGACGGCCGGGTGGAGGTGGCGCTGTCGCCGCCCCCCGACGGGCGCACCGCCGTACTGCGTACCGTGCAGGGGACGATGGCAGGACCGGACTACGTCATCCACGTCACGGCCGTGGGTGGGGCGATCTCCTTCCCGGCAGTCCGCGCCGCCACGGGGCAGGAGGCCGCAGGATGAGCACCCTCGCCAACCAACTGGCCTCCGCCGAACGGGAGGAGGTCGCCCGTGCCATCCGCCTCCTTCTGGCCCGCCCGCTGCTCACCGAGGCAGCCGACCCGACCGGTTTCGATCTGGTGCGCCGCCGCCGTGACCCGCTGACTCGTTGGTTCGACTACACCTGCGGCTGGAATCTGGTCGTGGAGCCCCGCCGGGGCTACGCCCGCCTCACCAAGGTCCGCGTCAACCCCGACGGCTCCCGCCCCGCTCGCCGGGCGCGTTCCGGCCGGGCCCCGTTCGACCGCCGACGGTACGTCCTGCTGTGCGTGACCGCCGCGGAGCTGCTGTCGATGCCGATGACGACCATCGGCATGCTCGCCGACCGCGTCGTCCAGGCCATGGCGGCCGACCGCGCGCTGGCGGGATTCGACCCGGTCCGCCGGCCGGAGCGCATGGCGTTCGTCGACGTCCTGAAGCTGCTGGAGTCGTACGACGTGCTGCGTGTGGTGGACGGCACGACCGAGACGTACGTCGACTCCGCAGAGGCGAAGGTCCTCTATCGCGTGGACAACACGCTGCTCATGCGGCTGCCCGCCGCACCGGTCGGCGCCTCCCGGCTCGCCGTGCCCCCGGAGGAGGTGCCCGCGCGGTTCGAGGAACTCCTCGCCGACCTTGTCATGGAGCGCCGCTACGGAGGCGCTTCTGCCGACGATACGCACGCCGAGACCGCCGCGACCACGGACGCCCAGCGCAACCTGAGGCTGCGCCATTCGGTGCTGCGCCGCCTCTTCGACGACCCCGTGCTCTACCGGGCCGACCTCGCCGAGGACGAGCTCGCTTACGTCACCTCTTTGACCGGACGGCAGATCCTGCGCCGCTCTGTCGAACAGGCCGGTTTCCTCCTGGAGGAACGGGCGGAGGGCTTTCTACTCGTCGACCCGGACGCCATCGCCACCGACGTCCGCTTCCCCGACGACACCTCCACCGCCCGAGTCGCCGCGCTGCTCCTCCTCGCACCGCTCTGCGCCACGCCCGCGGGCCTGCTGCCCGAGCAGCTGGCCGAGACCGGAGCGGAGCTGCTGCGCCGCTTCCCGGGCTGGGCCAGGGCGTACCAGTCGGAGGAAGGCCCGGCCCGCCTCGCCGATGACGCCGTACGGATCCTGCTCGACGTCGGCCTGGCAGGCAGGGCCCGAGACCGCGTCGTCGCGCGACCGGCCGCGTACCGCTACCGCCTGACGGAGACCACCGGCCCAGCCCCGAAGAACGATCCGCCAGCCGTGACCACCGCCGGCAGCGCCGGAGAAGGAGACAAGCAGTGAGCGTGACGGAACTCCCCCTCCAGCGACGGCCCGAGGAGACCATCGAACCGTCACCCGTTCACGAGGCGGATACCGGCCGCGGACGCTGGCAGCCCCATCGCGCGGGCATCCTCAACGTCTGGCGCTACTACGACGAGACCTTCACCTTCCACCAGGGTCGCCTGCTGCTGCGCGGTCAGAACGGCACCGGCAAGTCCAAGGCCCTGGAACTGCTGCTCCCCTTCCTCTTCGACGCCAGCCTCCGCCCCAACCGCCTCTCCACGTTCGGCGGTTCGGAGCGCACAATGCACTGGAACCTGCTCGGCCAGGGAGCGTCCGGAAAGACCCGTGTTGGGTATGTGTGGATGGAGTTCCGCCGCGTCGGAGACGACGGCACCGAGCACTGGTTCGGCTGCGGAGCCCGCCTGCACGCGAGCGTGCACACCACCACGGCGCACGCCGACTACTTCACCACCACCGCCCGGATTGCCCACCCCAACGGGGTTCACCTCGTCAACGACACCGGACAGCCCCTGACCAAGGCGGCCCTCACCGAAGCCCTGCGCGACCGCGGCGAGGTACATCCGGCAGCCACCGACTACCGCGCCACTGTGCGGCGCGAACTCTTCGCGGGCATGGGCGAGCAGCGGTACGAGTCCCTGCTCTCCGCCTTGCTCCAGCTCCGCCAGCCCAAGCTGTCCGAACGGCTCGACCCCTCCCTCCTGTCCACCCTGCTGTCCCGCGCCCTGCCCCCGCTCGGCGAAGGAGAGATCACCGAGCTCGCCGAGGGCTTCGAGCGCCTGGACCGACAGCGGGACCACCTCGACCGGCTCGACGCCGAGGTGACGGCCGCCGAGAACGTCGCCTCCCGGCAGCGCGCCTACGCCCGTCGGGTCCTGCGGGCCGGCGCGGCAGCGCTGATCTCTGCGACCACCGAGATGGACGACCTCACCCGGAACGCCCGCGTCAGCGCCGAGGAGTACGAGAAGGCGTGCGAGGAGCGCGCCTCCACCCTGGCCCTGCGCGAGGAGCTGGAACTGCGGGCGCACGCCTTGGACGAGATCATCGAAGGGCTTCGGGAGAGCGACGCCTACCAGAAGGGGGAGGAGCTCGACCGGCTCCGCCGCGGCACCGAGGAACAGGTCGCGGCCGCCGCGGAGCTGCGTACCGCCGCCCGGTCCGCCGAGGCCGAGGCGGAGGAGGACCGGAAGCACGCCGACGAGCTCGCGGGCCACGCCCGCTCGCGCGACGAACACGCCCGCGCGACTGCGGACGAGGCACACCGCTCGGCCCGGGCCGCAGGCATGGAGTCCATTCACCACGAGGTGAAGACGATGCTGGACGCGGAAGGGGAGGTGAAGCCCCTCGGCAACGAGTCGGCGAACACCCCGGTCAGGACGGGGAGCAGGCGGTCCGATGCTCCTGGCACCGCCGCCCGCCGACTGCTCCGGGGCGCGGTCACCGCCCGACGGCAGCAGGTCGCCGACATCACCGACGCGATCGACGCCCACGACCGGGCGGTACGCGACCGGGGTACCGCCGAGGGCCTGCTGGACGAGGCCCGAACCCGGCTCGCGGACGCGATCACCCACCGCGACACGACCGCCGCCGCCTGGGACGAAGCCCTGGCAGCCCAGGCGGAGCGGCTGCTCGCCTGGGCCCGGGACTGCACGGAGCTGCGCAT
Source organism: Streptomyces sp. NPDC048590 (assembly GCF_043199535.1). NCBI lineage: Bacteria > Bacillati > Actinomycetota > Actinomycetes > Kitasatosporales > Streptomycetaceae > Streptomyces > Streptomyces sp. NPDC048590. The sequence continues at coordinate 28,211 of NZ_JBICWC010000021.1, forward strand.
CCCCGACCTCGATGAACTGGCCGCCAGGGCGGCCGTCGAGGCAGACGTGCGCGAGCTGGTCGAAACGGTCGCACGACCGCTGGACCAGGAGATCACCACGGAGCGGGCCGGAGTCCGCACGGCGCAACAGGGGTTGGAGCAGGAACGTGACCTGCTCGACGCGCGGAGGCGCAAGCTCAGCGGCGAGACCGATCTCCAGCCCGTCGCTCCACCCACCCGCACCACCGTCCGCACGGTTGCGGCGGGCGCGCCGCTGTGGCGGCTGATCGCCTTCCACGAGGACGTCCCGCTCCCCGTACAGGCCGGGGTGGAAGCGGCACTGGAGGCGTCGGGCCTCCTGGACGCATGGGTGAGCGCATCCGAAGGGCTCACCCTTCCTGGGCACGACACCCGTGTCGAGGTCGGCCTCGCCACGACCGCCCCCGGCTCCAGCCTGCTGGACGTGCTGAGGCCCGAGGAGGACATTCCCGTACCGGCCGGCACGGTGACCCGCATCCTCGCCGGCATCGCGTACGGCACCACCCTGCCCGGCGGTCACCCTGCGGCAGTCTCCTCCGACGGCGCCTGGCGCCTCGCGCCGGCCACGGGTTCCTGGAGCAAGCCGGAGCCCGCCCACATCGGAGCCCTCGCCCGGCAGCGGGCCCAGCAGCGTGAGATCGCCGAACTGACCGAGCTGATCGCCGAGAAGGACGCCTCCCTGGCCACCCTCGCCGACCGGCTGCGGGAACTCGGCGCCCGCGCCGCCCGGCTGGCGGAGGACCGCACCGCCCGGCCCGACCACCGGGAACTCGACGCCTGCCGACGGGACTGGGACCGGGCCGAGGAGAAGGTGGCCGCCCGGGACGACGCCGTGCGTGACGCGACCGAGCATCTGGCCGCACGCGAGGGTGACGTGGCCGGCGCGCTGCGCACGCTGAGCCGCAGGGCCGCCGAACACGGACTGCCCACGGACCGCGACCGGCTGCGCGAACTCGGCCGTGACGTGGAGAGCTTCCGCGACCTCGCCGATGCCTGGACGGACGCTCGCATCGACGCGATCGCGGCCGCTGAAAGGGCTGGTGAGACGGCCGCACGGGCGGACCGGTCACGCCTTCGCGCGGAGAAGCAGACCGCCGACGCGGCCGCTGCGGAAGCGAAGGCGGCTGGTATGACGGCACGCCTGAAGGCGGTGGAGGAGACGGTCGGCGCGGACTACCGGCAGATCGTCGCGCGCGTTGCGGAGACCCGTGCCGAACGGGTCCGCTGCGGCAAGGAAGCGCGCCAGGCAGCCGAGCTCCTCCTGGGCCTGGAAGGCCGCATCGGAGAGCTGCGGGCCACCAGTGGCCAGGACGCCGACCGGCAGGAGAAGGCAGCCGAGGCCCGCGACGGCGCGGCGCGGCGGTTCCGGCACCTGTGCCTGGTGGGTCTGGCCGAGGACGCGGGCGTCGTACCCGAACTCGACGCTGGGGACGGCACCAAGGCCACTCTGGAGGCCGCGCGTGCCATGGCGGCACGGTGGCCCCAGGTCCCGCACGCCCCGCGCCACCTCGGCGACGCCGCCACCCGCCTCTCCGAAGCCGTCCACGAGGCCCGCCGCCACCTCGGCGTCCGCGCCGACCTGGAGCTGGAGCCCGACGACGACATCCAGCTCTTCACTGCCACCCTGGAGGGCGTCCGCGTGGGGGCGACCGGTCTGCTCGCCGCGCTCACCCAGGAGCGAGACCGCAGCCGCGAGGACATCAGCACCGCCGAACGGCGCCTCTTCGACCAGATCCTCACCGGTGACATCCGCCGCCACCTCGCCGCCCGCATCCGCCGGGCCGGCGAACTCGTCGCGCACATGAACGGGCACCTGGAGCGGGTCCGTACCGCCTCCAACGTCGCCGTCCAGCTTGTCTGGGACGTCCGCCCGGACCTCCCCGACAGCACCCGCACCGCCCGCCAGCTGCTCCTGAAGGACCCCGGTCGGGTCACCGAGTCCGACCGGGAGGCCCTGCACGCCTTCTTCCGCGCCCGCATCGAGGAGGCCCAGGGCAGCGATACGGCCGCGAGCTGGGAAGAGCACCTCGGCGAAGTGCTCGACTACACCGCCTGGCACACCTTCACCGTCCGCCTCGACCGGGCGGACGGGAGCGGCTGGCAGCCCCTGACCAAGCGGCTGCACGGCGCGCTCTCCGGCGGGGAGAAAGCCATCGCACTGCACCTGCCCCTGTTCGCCGCCGTCGCCGCCCACTACGAGGACGTGCCCCTGGCCCCCCGCCCGATCCTCCTCGACGAGGTCTTCGTCGGCGTCGACACCGTCAACCGCGGACAGGTCTTCGCCCTGCTCACCGCACTCGACCTGGACCTCATGATCACCTCCGACCACGAGTGGGGAAACTACAGGGAACTGCCCGGCATCGCCGTCCACCAACTCCTGACCGACGGAGACGACGCCGTCACCAGCGCGCGCTTCGTCTGGAACGGCACCGGAATGGAGGAAGGATGACCTTGCGAGATCACCCCGTGTCCGGCGGGACGACCTCTCGGGAGCATCTCGCGTCGGGTGACGCGACCCTTCGCCGCCCCGAACTCCATCTCGTCTGGCAGACGGTCCACGACCGTCTCTCCTCCGGCCGCCCCGTCACACGCGTACGCCTCGGACTGCTGGACGAGACCCAGCGCGAAGCCCTCGCGGACCTCCTCGGCCTGGACCGCCTGCCGGACCCCCGGCCCTCCGTCGCCCTGGCCCGCCTGGAGGAGGCCGTCACCGAGCTCTCCGGCCGCACCGTACGAGAAGTCGTCGCCGAACTCATCGGCCCACTCGGAGACAGAGCCGGTGAACGCCGCCGCCAGGAGGACGAACGCGCCGGTCTGTGGGCCTGGCTGGCTGGTCACGACACGGTACGGGCGCAGCCGGTGCTCGCCGACTGGGCTGCGTCCTGTCGAGCCGCAGGATTGGTCGGCGGCTCGGCGGAACGTACCCGTACGCTCCTCACCGACACGCTCAAGGTGCTCGCCGAACTACCGGGCCAGGCCGAACCCCTGCCCGTCTTCGCCGCCCGAGTCCTGAACGGCCACGCCCACGCTCTCGACGACGGCACACCCGTCTCCACCCTCGTCCTGCGTGCCCTGGCGACTCTGTACGACATTGCTCCGCCGCAGTCCGCAGCGGAACGGCGCGCCCTGTGGTCCCGCGCCGGCGTCGCCGACGACGAGCTGTCCGCCACCGTCATCGCCGGCGGACTGCGCCCTGGCGGCGACGGCCTTCTCGCCCGTGTGGCCCGCCTGTGCACGGAGGCCGGCCAGGCCGCCAGCCTGACCCTCGCCCACGTCAGGAACCCGGGCGAGGTGACCCTGCCCGCCGCCCTTACCCCACCCATCGTCCACGTCGTGGAGAACCCCAGCGTCTTGGCTCTAGCCCTCCGTCGCTTCGGTTCCAACTGCCCACCGCTTGTCTGCACGTCCGGCTGGCCCAACAGCGCAGCTATCCAGCTCCTGCGCCTACTCGCGGACCAAGGCGCTGCTCTCCGCTACCACGGTGACTTCGATGGCGAAGGCATCCGCATTGCCGCATACGTCATGGAGAAAACAGGGGCGCACCCCTGGCGCATGACGGCGGCAGACTACAGATCCGCGATCGTCCGCAACGCGCACGGTCCTCGACCGGGGCGCATCACCGGAGCGCCGTGGGATCCCGAGTTGGCCGAAGCCATGGCGGGACACAACATCGCCGTGGTCGAGGAGTTGGTAGCCGATGCGCTGTTGGAAGATCTCGCTGCTGCGGCTTGCCAGGAGCACCCCGCTGGCTGTCCGTGACGCTCCAAGCGACCGAAGGGGCGCTCAGAGGAGCCGTATACCGGTGCTGACCTGCGGCTATGTCGACTGCCGTTTCGCGTGACATCTTTCCGATAACGCATCATTTGGAGTGCGTGGCGAATTCTGGAGCCTACCGCAAAGGGTGCCTGACCTGAGGCTATGTGGCTCGGGAGGTCGCTCGACCTGGTTTCCTCCTTGCGATGGGCCGAGCAGACGGACTCCGGCAGTCGCCTGACCTGCGAATCACCAGGGAGGCGCTTGTGCGGGCGACGCCTTCAGGGTCCTGCCGGAGACCCTGCGCTCGGATAACGCTCCGAGCGGAGGTCTCACCCTCGGACATCTTCGGCTGCGGCCGTGCGGACGGCCATCGGTACGGGGGAGGGCTCCGGCACGGGCTTCCTCCTGCCCCTCTCTGTATCAGGGGTGGGGCCGAGGGCTGCACAGCTGCCCGCTGCCCCCGCTCGACCCCCGAGCACGTGCAATTCGCCGCCGAGTTGATGAAAGACCGTCAGGGACGGCGCCTTGATCGGTGGATCGAGACGCCATCCCTACCCCCGTACGGTCGCGTCCTGGACGGCACGGTGGCCCGTCAACTGCGCGTGTCCAGGACGCGGCGCGGTGCCGGTGCTGGGTGCCCGAGATCAGCGCTCGTACGGCCGGTTCACGGGGCCTCGGGGGCGAAGGACAGCATGCGGGCTGCGGGCCGCGCGTCGTCGCCGTTCACGAACGACGGCGTGATGACGATCCGGCCGTTCGCGTAGGCCAGGTTCCCGGCGAGCATGCCGTACTCCGAGGCCCGGGCCGATTCGGGATGCCGGAGCACCTGTTTGTCCGTGTCCACGCCACCTGGGCCGAACCGGATGATCCCGCCCGGCCGGCGCGGCGAGGCCGCCTCGTACACGAGCGCGTGCGTGCCGTCCTCCGCGTACAGGGGGTGAAGGGTGCTGTCATCGGACTTCACGCCCCAGACGAACTTTCCGGTGGTGAGGTCGTACGCGCCGACCTGGCCGGTGCCCCCCAGATGCACGGTGTCCTTGCCGACGGCGGTGCCGTCGCAGTTCTGGATGCCCTCGCCCGCGTCCCCATGTCGGCGCAGTACTTGAAGCCCTTCTGCCTCGCGTCGATGGTGGTGCGGACCCTTCCGCCGGGCCCCAGGGAGACGATCCGCCAGTTGTCGGTGCGTTCCTCGGCGTGGAGCGTCGTGAAGACGACAGGGGCGACGGAGAGCACCTTGCCGGCCTTCCAGCCCGGCTGGGTCCTGAAGCGCCAGAGAACCTTGCCGGTGCGCGGGTCGATTTCGCGGAGTTGGCTGTAGGCCTTGCTGCGGTCGAAACTGATCGCGCAGTCGGAGCTCACCAGGAGCCGGGAGCCGCCCGCCACGTCGTCGGGGTAGCACTTCCCAGGGTTTTCCATCGGGATGTCGTAGAGCTTGGCGCCGTCGCCGACCCCGTACGCGGCGGCAGTCATGTCCTGTACGACCGCGAGGGTGCCCCCGCTGATGGCGGTGTGCACGACGATCGTGTCGTCCCCGGAGCCGGTCTCGGTGAGCTCCTTGTGCCACCCGGCCTTCCCGGTCCGCAGGTCGATCATCTGGAGCTGGTTGCACCGGTTCCCGTTCCGGGCCTGGCTGTTCTTGTACACCAGGACGACCTTGCCGTCGGGGGTCGGGTTGACCGGTGTCTCGCAGACGGGAGCGGGCAACGGCACGCTCCACAGCTCGGCACCGTCCGAGAGCCGGTGGGCGGTGACCTTCCTGTACACGGCCTGGACGACGGTGTCGCCGACGATCCACAGATCGTTGAGATGAATGTTCCGACCGGGCAGATCGGTCCGGTCGTCGACTATCCACGCTGTGGCATCCCCCGGCTCGCGCGCGGCGTTGATCTCCTCCGACGTCGGGATCCGCTTCGGTTCGGGTGTACGGACCGCAGGGGTACGGGGAGCGGTCGGCGTCCCGGAGGGACGGGCTGCCTTCTCCGGGGCGGGCGCGGTGGAGCCGCCCCACCCGCCGCCGGAGACGGCGTACACCGCTCCACCCGCCACCAGGAGCAGAAGAACGACGGCCGCGGCGATCGCCGGCATCGTGCCGAAGCGCCTGCGGCGGCCCGGCGGGGCCGGAGGGCCGTAGCCATCCGTGGCGTACGGGTTGCCCGGCACCGGTCGCTGCTCCGGGGGTGGCATGTCCCAGGGCTGTGGCGAGTGAGGCATCAGTCTTCGCCCCGTCGCACTCGGAACGTCACGATCTTCTCTCCTCTTGGCGTACTGGCATGTTGATGGTGGGCGGGCAGGGGCGGCGGCCCCCCAGGGCTGTCCCGCAGTTCCCGGCGGGCGCGCGACGACAGCTACGGCGCACCCCCGGACTTCGTCCGGGGGTGCCCCCGCGCCGCGTTGTCGGAACGTCCGCATACCCCCAGGCTTCGCCCGGGAGGTGCCCTCTTATGTATGCGGACGCCTCTCCGCCTTGCGATGCACCGCATCTGACGCCGCGCGCTGATCCGCCGGGAATCGCGGGACAGCCCTTCAGCCTGCCGCGCGTTCACCGGACGGATCGGCGACCACGATCTCGACGTGCGGCGGGGCGTACTTACGTGCCTTCCGTGCCATCTTCGCCAGATCGAACTTGGTACGCGGAACGGCGACATGGATCGGTGCGGGCATGGCCGGGTTCTGCGACGGGCCGACGGCACCCGCCGGCAAGGTCGCGCCGGGACGCAGGCGTGCGCCGATCAGCGCGTACTGGTCGTCGGGCGGAGTGGCCACGACGAACTGGGTGACGTCCGTCCACGGCAGCAGCACGTGCTCGAACCGGGCGCCGGCTGCGTCGAACTGGAACGCGGTGCGTCGCTTTTCGAACCAGGTGATGATGAAGGGGACCGCCGCGACGATGACCACACCGCCCTTCATGTCGAGTGCCCAGCCGAGCAGGACGGCCAGTGCTACGACGCCCAGGATCAAGCCCCACAGGCCTGCCTGGTCCTGGGCGGAGAACGGGTGGGCGACCCGGTAGCGTTCCCATCGCCCACCGCGGCGGGTGGGCTGTGTGCCGGGGGTGCGATTGATATGCGACATGGTGTTCTTTCTCTCCTGATGTTGTGCCGGCCGGGCGTTGCCGTCCGCAACCCCGCACACGGGAGGGCCTGCTGGCTGCCCCTTCCGTCGATGCCCGACCGCTCGGCCGCTCGTGGGGCAGCTCACCCCCCGTCCGGGCGCCGGCTCCGGGGCAACCTGGCAAACTCTTTCGCGACGCGCTGAAATGCCGGTGAAATCCTGCTGATGCAGGGACTTGAGAGCTGCCCCGGCACGGGGACGTGGGGAATTCGAAGTGGGCGTGGACGCAGTGGATTCGGGCGCGAGTCCGGTCGATTCGAGGGGGCACCTGCGGATCGACCTGCTCGGGCCGGTCAGGGCCCGACGCGGCGATTCACCACTCGCACTCGGACCGGTACGACGGCAGGCGGTTCTCGCCGCGTTGATTCTGCGCGCACCGGCCTTCGTGACATACCGACAACTCCTGGACGACGTATGGGGAACCGAGCCCCCGGCGACGGGCCACCGGGTCCTGTCGAGCTACGTCTATGCGCTTCGCAAGACGCTGAACGGGGCGAGTGCCGGGCCGGTCAACTCGGTGATCCACAGTGGGCGCGGCGGCTACCGCTTCGTGCCCGGCGGAGCCCGGACCGACCTCGAAGACCTCGTCGAACTGGTCGCCCGTACCCGAGGCGCCAAAGCTGACGGTGACTTCGACGCGGCGCTCGACCACGGCGGCCGTGCCCTTGACCTGCTCCGCAGCGAGCCGCTGCCGGGCTTGCCCGGGCCGCTCGCCGACACGGAGCGGCAGCGGCTGGCACGGCAGCTACGCACGTTGCACCAGGACCGGGCGGAGTGTCTGGTGCTGCTCGGGCGCTACCCGGAAGCCCTGGACGCGCTCATGGCAGCGCCCCTGGCCCGTCCGCACGACGAGCCGCTCGCCGCCCTGCGGATGCGCGCGCTGTACGGCATCGGCCGGCAGGCTGAGGCACTGGCCGTCTACCAGGAGACGCGCCGCCGGCTCCTCGGCGAGCTGGGCATGGAACCCGGAGATGAACTGCGCCGAGTGCACCAGGCAGTCCTGCGCCGGGACCACCAGCTGCTGCCCACCCGATCGGCGGGGTCGCCCGCGTCCGGCACCCCGACTCCCCGCGACACGCAACCCGAGGAACCCCCGCCCGAGCAACGCCTCCCCGACGCGTCCGATCACCCGAGCGGTCCCCGCCCCCGCCGAAACGACCTTCCCGGTGACACAGCCTGTCTGGTCGGCCGCGAAAGGGAACTCGCCCTGCTCACCGCACCGGTGTCCGCAGATGGTGTGTCCGTCGTGACGGTCGATGGCACGGCGGGCGTCGGCAAGACCGCCCTGGTTGTCCGCGCCGCCTGGGCCCTCGACGACGCCTACCCCGACGGCTGCCTGTTCGTGGACCTGCACACGCACGGCGCCGCCCACGAGAGCGTCGGCCCGCAGCGGGCCCTTCGGCGGCTGCTGCGCGCGGTCCGCGCCGGCGGCGACGAGATCCCGGACGACCTGGATGACGTGGTGGACCTGGTGGACCTTGTCACGGCCTGGCGTGCGGCCACCAGCGCACTACGGCTGCTGCTGGTCGTCGACGATGCCCACAGCGCCGAGCAGGTGCGTCCGCTCCTCCCCGCCGGGCCGGGGAGCCGGGTTCTGGTGGCAGGCCGGCAACACCTGCCCGGCCTCGACGCCGATCTGCGGCTCACCGTCGAGCCACTCGGCACGGACGAGGCCGTCGGCCTGCTCCGAGAGCTCATCGGGGAGTCCCGCGCGGACCACGAGCCCCAGGCAGCACTCGAGCTTGCCCGGCGTTGCGGCGGCCTCCCCCTGGCGCTGCGCATCGCGAGCGCTCGCCTGCAGAACCGCCCGTCCTGGACTCTGGCCTTCCTGACCGGCCGGATGTCCGACGACGCACGCAGCCTCGGCGAGCTGCGTGCCGAGGACCGCAGCGTGGAAGCCGCCTTCAGGATGTCGTACGACCAGCTCACGCCCGAACAGCGGCGCGGATTCCGCGCACTGGGCCTGGCGCCGACCGCACGCTTCGACGTGCTCACCCTCGCCGCCATGCTGAGCAACTCCCTTGAGGACGCCGAGAACATCCTGGAAGACCTGGTCGACGCGAGCTTGCTGCAGCAGCCGCATCCCGGCCGCTACAGGCTGCACGATCTCGTACGGGCACTGGCGCGGCGACTCGCCACCGAAGCGCCCGAGGAGGCGGCCGCAGACCGCGCCGCTGTGCTGCACCTCTATACGGCCGCAGGCCGCATCGCCAGCGACTGGGGCCCCGAAGGCTTCTCAACCGGCTCCGACGGCACGGGTGGGTCCCCGTTCCCGACTTGGCGGGAAGCCTCGGCATGGCTGAAGGCGGCGGGCGGAGAACTGGTCGACGTGGTGGCCTACGCGGCCGCCGCCGGGCAGTTCGACCACTCCTGCCGGATCGCCGAAGCCCTGGTCGACCACCTGGTCCGCGAGGGCCGGTTCCACGAGTGCCGCGCAGCGCTGGAGCTTGCGCTGCCGTGCGCGGAGATGGCCGCCGACCGGCGGATGTCTTCCTCGCTGCGTAACTGCATGGGAATGGTCGACATCTACCAGGGGCGGTTCCGGCAGGCGCACACCTGGTTCACCGAGGCGCGGCACCACGGCTGCGGCCACGACGATCTGCGGAACCAGGCTCGGACCGTCGCCGGTATGGGGGCCGCGGAGTGGATGCTGGGCCGCATCGAGGACGCGGTTGCTCACCTGAGTGAGGCGGTGGAGCTGGCGGCGCGGCTCGGCGACGGCTGGCTGACCGGGATCGCGCTCTGCAATCTGGGCGCGATCCGATCCCAGCAAGGGCGGCACGAACAGGCGCTCGAGCACTACACCGTCGCCGTCGCCATCGCCCAAAGGAACGGCCGACCCAGAACGATCAGCAACGCCCTGTGCTTCGCCGCCGATGCCAACCTGGCTCTAGGCCGGCACACGGAGGCCACCGACCTGTTGCGGCGGGCGGTCGAACTGGCCCGCGAGGCCGAAGACCTGCCACTGCACGCGGCGAGCCTGTCCCGTCTCGCCACCGCGGAACATGTCCGGGGCAGTCTGCACTCTGCCGTCGACATCCACCATGAAGCCCTGTCCACCCTCACACGGAGCGCGAGCACATGGCTGGAGATGGAGGTCCGCATCCGTCTCGGTAACACGTACGCGGCGGCAGGACGTCGCGCGGAGGCGCGGCATGAATTCCGGACCGCCCTCTCTCTCCCCGGAGCCGGTGACCACCCCCGGCAGAACCGCATGGCACGCGACGGGCTGAGAGGCGACGACGTGCAACTGCCCGCCTGAAGGGAACATCTCATTCGCGGCCGCCGACCTCGAATTCCACAAGGTCCTGCTGGACGCCGCGGACAACCCGCTGGTCCTGGGCATCTACGAGCTGATGAACGGGGCTCTGCGGCGGGTCCGCGAGCAGACCACCCGCCGCACGATCGGCGATGCCTCGGCGGTCGGCGTGCGCCGCGACGTCTACGCCGCGGCCGCGTCCGGGGATGCCTCCGCTGCGGTGGAGGCGATGAACCGCCACTTCGACAACACCGACCGGTACGTCTCAGAGGTCATCGGCCTGATGACCTCCGCGCCCCGTGCGGGCGAGTCGACCGCAGGCGCCTGAACGGCGCAGGGCCGGTCAGCCGGGCAAGGCAGCCACGCAAGAACCACCCGCCGGAGTCCAAGAGGGCAGCCGCTGGCTCCTTGCGGGACAGCTCGTGAGGTCCGCCGAGCGGTGCGCTCCGTTTCGGCTCGTGAGTTCGCCCTGCCCTTCGTATGGTGGGGACAGGCAGGTGAGTGCTGGAGGCGGGCGGTCGTGCTGTTGCGTTCGTTGAGGACATTCGTGGCCGCACCTGCCGTGCTACCGCTGGCGGTCATGGGGATCGTCCTGATCGTGGACATCGCCACGGGTGCGCAGTTCAACCTGCTGCCGGTCTACGCGGCCGGCCCTGCTCTCGCCGCCGCGCGTGGACCCGTGCGTCTCGTCCCGGCTATGGGTGGTGTCGGGATGGCCCTCTGCGTCGCAGTCGCGGCGAGTTCGGGTCGTCTTGGCTTCGCACGGATGTATGTCGCGCTGATCGCGATCCTGTACGTCACTCTGGCCGCTTCCTACGCGGCGTGGGTGAGGATCCGGGCCGAGCGGCGCCTCGTGGACGTGCAGGAAGTGGCCAGCACTCTGGAGGACGTGCTCTTCGCCCCCGTCGCACCGACGATCGGCCCTGTCCGCCTCACTGCCTCGTATGTCTCGGCGAGTCGGGCCACCCGGGTCGGAGGGGACCTGTACGAGGCGGTGGCCTCTCCTCGGGGCGTCCGCGTGGTCATCGCCGACGTCCAGGGCAAGGGGCTGGGAACCGTACGCTGTGCGGCGGTGGTGCTGGCCTCGTTCCGGGAAGCCGCTCCCGACGCGGTGGAGCTGGCGGAGATCGCCCGCCGCATCGAGACCGCCCTGGACCGCAGCACCGACGGCGAACGGTTCGTGACCGGCCTCCTTGCTCAGGTCAGCGATGCCGGACACCTCGTCGTGCTCAATCAAGGGCATCCCGCTCCGCTGCTGGTGACGACCGACGGGAGGGCCGAGTTGCTCGAACCGCTGGTGCCGGATGCCCCCTTCGGACTCACCGTCCTGACGGGACCGGGCTCCCGGCAGGAAGGCGTCGCGCGGTCGGCCCTCCAGGCGGGGGACCGGGTGCTCCTGTACACCGACGGGCTCAGCGAGGCCAGGGACGGCATCGGCCGCTTCTACCCTGTGGTCGAGCGGGCGGGGCCACTGCTCCGCGAAGGCCGCCTCGAAGCAGCCCTGAGCCGGCTGCGCGCGGACGTGACCGCGTTCACCGGGACCGCCCCTGACGACGACTCCGCGCTGCTCCTCATGGAATTCGCCCCGGGAACCTCCTCTGGTGGGAACCCGGAGCGGGACGATTGAACGGCCCTGCGGTCCCGCCCGGCGGAATGCCGGACGGGACCGCTGCGGCCGATGTGCCGGGCTGACCTGACTCAGCTCGTCAGGTCCGGCCGCTGGGTGACCCGGATCGAGTTCACCAGTGACTTGCCGTGTATGGCCGACAGCCGGACGTTGAGCTGACCGTCGGTGACCTCCACCGTGATCGTCCTGTCCAGGGCTGTGTACGTGCCCTTCTCCAGAGCGACGTCGAGGTTGGGGACGAACTCCTTGCCCTCGGCGAGCACGTCGAAGACCCTGGCCCCGGGCTTGGTGCCGCTGATCTCGGCGAATCCCAGTTCGACGCGGTAGACGCCGTCGGGGACGTTGTCGAAGCGGTACTCCAGCGCGCCCTTGCGGGCGGTGCGGTACAGATCCTGCTCGCTGGTGCCGGCGACGGTCTTCGTCGTGCTGATCGTGCCCGATTTCCCGATGAAGCCGTACGCACCGGCCTCGTACGCCCGGTCGGGGCTCCAGGTGTCACCGAGCAGGTCCGTCACCGAACCGGTGGCGCCGGTGTCGAGCGCCGTCTGGTAGGCGGGGACGACGATCTTCAGAGGAACCTTGATGACGGGTGTCCTGCCGCTCTCCGACGAGACGAGCAGGGTGTCGGTGAGAACCGAGCCCGGGGTCGCACCCTTGGTGTCGAAGACCAGGTTCAGCTTCTGTTCGGCGCCGGTGGGCAGCTCGCCGGAGGTGGACGTCACGGTCACCCAGGCGGCGCCGCCCTCCTTCTTCACCGTGTACGCGGTGGCGGTGCCCGCGTTGCTCAGGGTCAGCGCACGGGTGCGCTTCTGGTCCGCCGGGACGACCAGTCCGTAGTCCGCCGCGGAGGTCTTGACCAGGCCCGTCCTCAGTGCGGCGTCGGCCACCGTGATGTCCTTGGCAGTCAGCTCGCGCGTTGCCGTGGCACCTGCGTAGTGGTCCGCGGAGACCGCGATGTCGTAGCCGGACTTCGTGGTGCCCGCCGGGACCTGGACGAGATAGGCGCCGTCGGCTCCCGTGGAGCCGGTGGCGATGTCCTTGCCATCCTGGCTGATCTGCACGGTGGCGTCCGCGACGGGCTTGCCGTCGTTGTCGTCCGTGACCGTGCCGGAGATGACCGCGCTCCTGCCGGCTCTGAAGGAGACGCTCAGACCGTCAGTGACGGACGCCTCGTTGTACGAGTACATCAGGGCGTCCGTGCCGGTGTCGCTCTCGACACCGATCGTGGCGCTGGAGCCGTTCTCGTAGGTTCCGTCGCCGATGTCCTTGTAGTGGTAGGAGACGGTGCCGTCCTCGTTGATGACCGCGGAGAAGGTGATCCGCTGGGCAAGGGCCGAGATGAACTGCACGTTCCGCCACTCGACGACCACCGAGCGGTGCGGCGCGGTGCCGCGGGACGCCCAGTAGACGCCGGAGGCACCGGAGGAGGTGTCGATCTGCAGGTTGTCCCAGAAGGGGTAGAGAGCGCCGTTGGGAACGCTCGTGGACGGCAGGCTGATGTTCGCCGAGGTGATGCTGGAGGTGCCGAACGCGACCACGCCCTTGACGGTGGCGGTGGCAGATCGGTACGTCTTTCCGTACAGCGCGACCGGGAACGGCAGATCGAGGGGGGCCGAGCCGGCCACGGGGCTGTTGACGGCCAGTTTCGTGTCGCCGGTCGGGAAGGCGCCCGTGCCGACCTGGCAGGTCGTGCCGAAGGCGTCCGCCCGGCTGTCCAGGTAGAAGTCCTTGTCTGCCGCGGCGGTCAGTTGCACTCTGGCGACCGTCCCTGTGGCACAGAGGCTGACCGGCGTGACGGCGAGGTTGTACGTACCGACCGGCAGGGTCACCGTGTACGTGCCGTCGGCGGCCGAGACCGCCTTCACCGGGGTGCCCTGGACCACGATGTTCGCGCCGGCCTCGGCGCCGGCCTCGGTCTTCACCGTGCCGCTGAGCGTGGCGCTGGGCGCCTGCTCCAGGGTGAAGTCCTTGGTCGTCGTCTCGTCCGCGACGATCGTGAGAGTGGACTCGGTTGTGTGGAATCCGAACTTGGAGATGGCGATCTTGTAGTCGCCGACCAGCACCTTGGGCAGGGCGTAGGAACCGTCCGCGCCGGTGGTGAGGGTGGACTTCATCGGCCCGTCCAGCGTCACGGTGGCGCCGGCGACGCCCGCGGCACCGGAGACGACCTTGCCGCCGAGCGCGCCGAGCGCACCGCGCGGGGTGGCGCTGACCGCGGCGTACGCGTCCAGGCGGCCCTCGCCCCAGACGTTGTTGTTGGCCGCGGTGCCACCGCAGCTGGTGTCGTCGGTGTCGATCGCGGTCTCGTTGAGGATCTTCTCGGTCTCCGCGACGTCGCCGCGGAGCGAGGGCGAGGCCGCCCACATCAGCGCCACGGTGGCGGCGGTGTGCGGCGAGGCCATCGACGTACCGGACTTGACGGTGTAACCGCCGCCGGGCGCGGCCGAGCGGATGTCGACACCCGGTGCGGCGATGTTCGGCTTGATGGTGCCGGCCTCACCGCTGCCGCGAGAGGAGAAGCCCGCGATGACGTTGTCGCTGTCGAAGGCGCCCGAGGCGTAGGTGTTGGTGTACGCGCCGGGCGGCCCCGCGGTGTTGCAGCCGGCGCTTCCGTTGTTGCCGTTGGAGAACGCCGGGAATATGCCCGCGTCGCGCCACGACTGGACGGTGTCCTTGTACCAGGTGTCGAGGACGTCGCCCCCCCACGAGTTGTTGATGACGTCCGGCGCGAGGTCCGGGCGCGGGTTGGCGCCGGAGGAATCGGTGGGGGCGACGATCCACTGGCCCGCCGCCAGCAGCGACGCCTGCGAGCAGGAGCCGGTTCCGCAGCCCTTGGCCGCGATCCACCGGGCACCGGGCGCGACGCCGATCTGGTTGCCGTCGCCGTCGTCGCCGACCATGGTGCCCGTCGTGTGGGTGCCGTGGCCGTGGTTGTCGCAGGGCGCGGAGCTCGGGCACGTACCCGTGAAATCGGCCCAGTTGTACGCGTGGTCGTACGTGCCGTCCACCTTCAGGCCCCGGTACTTGGACGCGAGGGCCGGGTGGTCGTACTGGACGCCGGTGTCGATGCTGCCCACGACGATGCCCTCACCGCGGATACCCAGGTCGTTCCAGACCTTGGGGGCGTTGATCCGGTCGACGCCCCACTCGACGGAGTCGACCCGGGGCTCCCTGGCGCCGGGCAGCGGGGCGGGAAGCTCGACCGGGTCGTCGGCCTCGATGGTGGCCACGTCCGAGCGGGCCGCGATCTTCTCGGCGAGCGCCTTGTCACCGGTGACCTGAACAGTGTTCGAGATCCAGAACGACTTGTACTTCGCTCCGGCTTCCTCGGCCAGCGCGATGACACCGGCCTGGGACTTCTTGGCGAACGCGGTCTTCGTCCGGTAGACGGCACGGGCCTTCGCCGTCTTGCCCTTCGCCGCACGGGCGGACGCGTCGTCCGCTTCCCGCGTGAAGGCGACCCAGAAGGTCACCTTCTTCCTGGCGGCGAACTGCTTGAGCACCTTGCCCTCGGATTTCGCCTGGTAGGCGGAGTACGGGGCAGGGTCCGTCTGCGCCATGGCCGGGAGGGTTCCGGCCACCAGGGGTACCGCGGTCATCGCGGCGGTGACGACGGCTGCGGAGGACCGCCGTCTGAGACGCGTGAAACGTCTGAACACAAGCTCTCCTTGAACAGTGGGTGGGGGGGGGTCTCCCCCGTGGGGGTGTGCGGAGTACCTGCGCGCGCCGCTCCCCGCCGAAATGGGTGTGGGGTGCAGCAGTTGGGCTTGCGGGGGCGATCCTCAGGTACGGGGGACGGTGATGCAAGGGCTCCCTGAGGGCCGCCGAGCCCGTGACGGCCGCTGTCGCCCGCGCGATCGTGGTGGCAGCACCGCTTGCCGTCGGTGGCCTGTTTTCCCCGTTGCCTTCGCCTGTCCGTCTCGGCGCCGAGGCCGCCCGAATCCGTCTCTTCCAGGTGCTGACCAGGCAGCCGTCCACGCCGGGCATGCCGTGCGGGTCCTGGGCCGGCCGGTTCCGGAGTGGTACCGGTACTGGCCGGCACTCACCGTTCGTCACGGTGGGCGGCAGCGCCCGTGTGCGTCCTGCCGGTGCCGGACAGAGCCGGCTGGCGGTGAGTGGCCAGGCGGCTTGCCGCCACCGTGCGACGGCCGATCGGCCGCCCGGCAGGGCGGAGGATGCTCCCTATGACCTCCGAAACCCAACATTCCGGTTACCCCCGGGCGACGCGCAGATGGCGAGGCCGGCTGGCGGCACTCACGTGTGCCACAGCCATGGGTGGCGGCCTCCTCATACCCCTGCAGGCAGCAGCCCGGCCCGCCTCCTCCGCCGGACCGGCCCCGGCGCACGACACCCGCTCCTACGACGTCACCCTGATCACCGGTGACGTCGTCCACTACGTGGACGGGCCGGGCACCCGCGACACCCTCACCGTCGACCGCGTGGACGGCTCCGAGGGCGGCGTCGAGGTGCAGCAACTCGGGGACGACTATTACGTCGTCCCCGACGAGGCCGCCTCGCTGATCGCCGCGGGCACGCTGGACCGCCGCCTGTTCGACGTCACCGGTCTGATCGACATGGGCTATGACGACGCCCACACCGACGGCCTCCCCGTGATCGCCACCTACGGGGCCACGACGCGTTCCGCGCCCACCGCCCCCAAGGGGAGCACCCTGACCCGTCGTCTGGACAGCATCCACGGGTCCGCGCTGACGGTGAAGCGTTCGGGGCAGGGGACGTTCTGGGACGCCGTCGACGCACCGGGTGCGAACCGTACGCTCTCCGCCGGAGTGAAGAAGCTGTGGCTCGACGCCCGGGTCGAGGGCGCGCTGAAGGATTCGGTGCCCCAGATCGGCGCACCCGCGGCCTGGGCCGAGGGCTACGACGGCAAGGGTGTCAAGGTCGCGGTGCTCGACAGCGGCATCGACGCCGACCACCCCGACGTGAAGGACCGGATCGTCGGCTCCAAGAGTTTCGTACCCGGTGAGGAGGTGCTGGACAGGAACGGTCACGGCACCCATGTCGCCTCGACCGTGGCCGGCTCCGGCGCCGCCTCGGGCGGCGCTTACAAGGGCGTCGCACCCGCCGCCGACCTGCTCGTCGGCAAGGTCCTCGGCGATGCCGGCTACGGACAGAACTCCGGCATCATCGAGGCCATGGAGTGGGCCAAGGACCAGGGCGCCGCGGTCGTCTCCATGAGCCTGGGCGACACCACGCCCGACGACGGCACCGACCCGATGGCCCAGGCCGTGAACGCGCTGTCCGCCGACGGCGGACCGCTGTTCGTGATCGCGGCCGGCAATGCCTACGACCCCGGCGCGATCGCCGCTCCCGGCTCCGCCGAGAAGGCCCTGACCGTCGCCGCCGTGGACGCGGACGACGAGCGGGCGCCCTTCTCCAGCCAGGGTCCGCTGATCGGGACGTCCGGCCTCAAGCCGGACATCTCCGCTCCCGGTGTGAACATCACCGCCGCCGCCTCGCAGGCGATTCCGGGCGTCACCGGCATGTACCGCACCCTGTCCGGAACCTCGATGGCCACGCCGCACGTCGCCGGAGCGGCCGCGATCCTCAAGCAGCGGCACCCGGACTGGACCGGCCAGCAGCTCAAGGACGCGCTGATGAGCACGTCCAAGCAACTGCCGGACTACACGCCGTACGAGATGGGCACCGGCCGCGTGGACGTGGCCACGGTCGTCGACGCGCCGGTCACCGCCACGGGTTCGGTCGCCGCGGCCTCGTACACCTGGCCCCACAGCGCCGACGACCCCGTCGCCGAGCGCACCTTGACCTACCGCAACCAGGGCGACGTCCCCGTCACCCTGGACCTCTCCACCGGCACCTCGGACGCCGCGTACACCCTGTCCACCGACCAGGTCACCGTCCCGGCCGGCGGCAGCGCCGAAGCGGTCCTCTCGCTCGACCCCGCGAAGGTCGCCGCAGGGACCACCTTCTCCGGGCAGGTGACCGCAGAGGACCGCGCCGCCGGAAAGGTCGTGGCCCACACCGGGTTCGCGCTGGCCAAGGAGAGCGAGCGCTACGACCTCACCATCGATGTGCGCGGACAGGACGGGAAGCCCGCGACCAGCATGGTCAACGTGGCCGAACTCGGATCCGGCACGGCCGACACGTATCAGGTGACGGGCACCAAGACCCTGCGCATGCCGCCGGGCAACTACGTCGTGTGGTCCCTGCTCGACGTCCCCGGCGACGGCAAGCACACGGCGGCCAAGGCGTTCCTGGTCGACCCGGAGACCAAGCTGACGCAGGACGCCACGGCCACCCTGGACGCCTCGAAGGCGCGGCGGGTCAGCGCCACGACACCGAAGCGGACCGAAGCGCGCGAGACCCGGTACGAGATGGTGCGCACCGCGCAGGACGGCACCGTCACACGGAGCGTGGTCACCCTGCCGATCGCGGTCGACCAGCTGTGGGCCACCCCCACCGAGAAGGTGAGCGACGGCGACTTCGAGTTCCTCACCCGCTGGAACCTCCAGGAACCCCGGTTCACCTACCGGGCCGGCGACGGCTCGCTGCCGGCCTTCTCGCAGGGCGGCAGCGCGTCCGTCACCGGACGGCTGCGACTGCACACCGCGTACGTCCGCACGGGCGCCGAAGCCGACTACGCGGACGCCGGCGTCAAGGGCAAGGCCGTCATCGTGGACCGCAGCGACGCGGTGCCGCCGAGCGTCCGGGTGGCCAACGCCGAGGCAGCCGGCGCCAAGGCGCTCGTCGTCCTGAGCGACCGTCCGGGCAGACTGTACGAGGTCTACTCGAACACGCAGACCGGTATCCCGGTGCTCTCGGTCCGCCGGTCCCAGGCGGCCGACCTGCTCGACCGGGACGCTCACGGCAAGGAACTCGTCATCGACGCGCAGGGTTCCCCCCGCTACACGTACGACCTGGTGTCCCGCCACACCGACCGGATTCCGGACCGCGCGCTGAACTACGCGCCCGACCCGGACCGCGACCTGGCGCGCGTCGACAGCAGGTTCCACTCGGACCGCGCCACCGCCGGGTACGGCTACCGCTACGACGTCCCCACCTACGGCGCGGCGGTCGGCCTCAACCTGGAGGAGCACTACCCGATGGTCCGCACCGACTGGGTGGACCACCTGGAGAACGGCGCCACCTGGCTCGAGGACCACACCGTTGCGGACACGCGGGGACGGCAGGAGATCACCGGTGGGCAGGTGAGCTACGCGGCAGGCAAGCGCTACACCACCAGCTGGTTCTCGCCGGTCCAGCATCCCACGGTCGGGAGCGCATACGCGGGTCCCAGCCGTGACAGCAACAACAACCTCTTCCTGGCCCTCACCCCGTACTCCGACGGCGGCGCCGTCGACCGGTCGGGCCTGCAGGACACCGGCACCAGCAAGATGGCGCTCTACCAGGGCGACACCCTCATCGCGCAGTCCTCGAGCCGCTCGGTGCGCGCGCTGCGCCGGCCCGCCGACGTACTGCCGTACCGGCTGGTGATGGACAACGCACGGAACGCGGACGACTGGCACACCTCCGTGCGCAGCCACTCCGAATGGGGCTTCACCTCCGGGGCGATCACCTCGGACGGAGGGAAGGAACCGCTGCGGCTGCTTCAGCCGCACTTCGAGGTGGACACCGACCTGTCGGGCGACGTCGCCTCGGGTCACCGCGTCGACCTCACCCTGTCCGTCTCGACGCAGCAATGGCTGGACTCGGTCACCTACGCGGACTCGGCGACCCTGTCGGTGTCGTACGACGACGGTGCCACCTGGCAGGCGGCCGAACTGCACCGGACCGGGCGAGGCGCCTGGACGGCGAAGCTGAAGCTCGCGAAGAAGCCGGGCGGATTCGTGTCGCTCAAGGCCACTGCCGAGGCCGCGAACGGACTGACCGTCGAGCAGGAGGTGATCCGGGCCTTCGGCCTGAAGTGACCCGCTGACACACGTCGGCCGCCGCTCCGTACCCACGGGGCGGCGGCCGACGGCGTTGTACGGGTGGCCCGGGCCGTACTCGCCCGGCACCCCAGCGGCCCGCCGCGCGCCGGACGAGAAGCCGGGACGAACGGGCCGGGGAACGTCTGCCGGTGCGTCGCAACCGGCGCGGCCGGCGGTCACACGACAAGGGGTGTGTGCCCGCCGGCCGCGCCCTGCGCGGATCAGCCGGGCAGTCCGGCCACGACGACCTTCGTCGAACCCCCGTCCTTCAGGTCGGTGGCGTAGAACGCCACCTCGCCCCTGTTGTTGACGCCGATGCCCTCGACCGGGTCCCAGTGGGAGGAGTCGACCATCGCGCCCAGGTCGAACATGCGGCCCTGCGGGTCCCACACCACGGATGTGGTCACGTCGGGCTCGGTCTCGGCCGTACCGATGATCCAGCCCGCGTCGTTCACCTGCAGCGCCTCGGCGTCGAAGCCGAAGTCGGGCAGCCGGGTCATCGTGCCGCCCGGGGCGAGGACGAAGGCGTCGTCCCCGCTGGTGCCGACGACCGTGCCCGCGGAGTTGACCGACTCGGCGTGGCTGTCGGTCATGCCCGGGAGCGTGCCCAGGTCGGTGATCCTGCCGTCGGCGTCCCAGCGCACCGCGCGGCGCTGGCCGTCCTTGGAGGAGTGGCCGACCACCACTCCGGCGTCGTTGACGGCGATCGGCTCGGTCAGTGAGCGGTTGTCGGTCAGGTGCGCGAGCCTGCGGTATCCCTTCTGCGTGTCCCAGACGAACGGGTCGTTCACCTGCTGGTCGCGCCCCGTCGCCGGGTTCTTGATGTACCCCGTGGCGTTACCGGTCACGGTGCCCCCGTCGTTGACGGCGAAGCCGCGGGCGAAGGTGTACGTCTCCCACTCGGGCAGCGGAAGTGTGGTGAGCTTTCCTTCCGCGTTCCAGAGTGCCGCGCGCGTCTCCTTGCCGACGGTCAACTGACCGGTGGCGTAACCGCTCGAAGCACTCTGGGCGAAGGCGTATCCGATGCCGCTTCCGGCATTGTCCAGCAGCGTGACACCGCTGTCGGGCGACCAGCGGACTGGCCGGGTCACGTTGGACACCTGCTTGGCACCCGAGACCCGTCCCTCGTCGTCCAGGCTGAACCCCATCGCCGGGCCGAACGAGCCGGTGACGTCCGCCTGCGGCTGCGTCACCCTGCCGAGCAGCACGTCCGAGCTGCCCAGCGTGGTGCCCCCGTCCGTCGCCAGCGAGAAGCGTCCCACCAGCCGCCGTCCGGCCGGCGGCGCGGTGTCCGCGACCAGGCGGCCGCGGATCTGTGTCGACTTTCCGTGGGCGAGGCGGACGGGATCCGCATCGTCCACGGTCACCGAGCCGAGCGACTTCGAGAACAGGGTGTCCTGGACGTCGAACGTGGTGCTGCCGGAGGGAATGTCCGTGCCGGCGATGTAGATCCCGTAGAAGCCGGGTGCCGGGTCCTTCAGGGCCACTGACTCGCGACCGCCTCCGTTGGTGGAGGAGGCGATCAGCGCGCCGGACGGGCCGATCAGGTACAGATCCAGGTCGGCGTCCTCGTCGGAGGCGTTTCCGATGCTCACCTCGAGGCGGGTCGCGTCACGCGGTACCGCGATCCGCTTGCCCGTCATCTGCTGGTCGGCCAGGGTCGGGTGCGCCTCGGAGAGACCGCCGAGCGAGCCGCCCGACGCGTGCGCCGTCACCGGGGCGAACCGGTTGACGGCCTTGAAGGTCCGCTCCACCGGGGAGTGCAGCGCGGCTTCGTCGATGACCGAGGACGCCGGGTCCAGCGTCGCCCCCAGCACCGTCGCGTTCAGCCGGTACGGGTTCTCCAGGACCGGTGAGGTGCGCCGCGCGTCCACCTCGAACTCCCAGACGCCCGGCATCGGCTGCTCGTAGGTGCGGGCGTCGGACGCGCAGTCCTTCGGGTCCGAGTGGTTCGTGTAGCAGCGGCTGACCGCGGTGTCCTCGACCGGCATGCCCTGCGGGTCGATCGCCAGGAAGCGGGTCTGGCTGCCTTCGGCGGTGCCGGACAGGTCCAGCTCGAGCGCTGCCGCGCCGTCCGGGACCGCGACGAACAGGGACCGTGTGGCGTTGCGGTCCACCGTGCCCTTGGCGGACACCGCGTACGAGGGCTTCGCCGGATCGGCCGCCACCACGACGGTGACCGGTACGAGACGGTCGACGCCGGGTGTGGCCGGGTCGTCGACGCGCAGCAGCGCCGAGTGCGCACCCGAGGACTTCGCCTGGGCGCGGATACCGATGGTGGTGGCCCTTCCCCCGTCGAGCCTCACCGAGCGCGGGGCGCTGAACGTGCCATCGTTGCCCAGCCATGACAGCTCGGCCGTGCGGCTGCCGGAGTTGGTACGGGTGAGCTCGACCGCGTAGGTCCGGGGGCGGTGCAGCTCCTGCCCGCCGTCGCCCGGTGCGCAGCGGTTGTATACGCCCGCGCCCGACTTCGGCGTTGGGAGGAGACCGGCGAGCACACCGCACACCGGTGCCTTCACGTCGTACGCGGTCGGCTCGGCGTTCTTCGCCAGCAGCTTCCAGGCGGCGGGGACGGAGATCAGTCCGGCACCCTGTGCGTAGGCCGGCTGGTCGTCGAGGAACTCGGCCGAGCTGGTCAGGGCGGTGCGCAGCCGTTGCGGCGAGACCTTCGTGCCGTTCTGGGCGGCGGCGGAGAGCAGCAGCGCGACGGCGCCGGCGGCCTGCGGGGAGGCCATCGAGGTGCCGTTGAACATGCCGTATCCGGGCGGGAGTTCGTATCCGGTGTCGGG
>NZ_JBICWC010000022.1:0-19308 GCF_043199535.1 Streptomyces sp. NPDC048590
GGCAAGATGCTGGACGAGCGGCTCGGGAAGATGACCTTCTGGACGCTGTTCTGCGGCTTCCACGGCACCTTCCTGGTGCAGCACTGGCTCGGCGCCGAGGGCATGGCCCGTCGTTACGCGGACTACCTGGCTGCCGACGGCTTCACCCTCCTGAACACGATCTCGACGATCTCCTCGTTCGTGCTCGGACTCTCGATGCTTCCGTTCCTCTACAACGTCTGGAAGACCGCCAAGTACGGCAAGCAGATCGAGGTCGACGACCCGTGGGGGTACGGCCGTTCGCTCGAATGGGCGACGTCCTGCCCGCCGCCGCGCCACAACTTTCTGACGCTTCCGCGGATCCGCTCCGAATCACCGGCGTTCGACCTGCACTACCCCTCGATCCGAGCGCTCGAGGAGGCTGCCACCCGGCCGCATGAATCGGTCACCGTGGCACCCGGGGACAAGCAGCTCTGAGGGTCCGGCCGGACGGCCCGAGGAAGAGGAGGACCGTGTGAATCCGGAGAAGGAGAGCGCCCGGGGCCTGGCCCAGGTCGAGGGATACCTGCTGTGGAACGCCGAAGTCGACAAGGCCCGGCGCCAGGCACGCCGCTTCACCGACGAGTTGCCGTGGCTCACCACCGCCCAGCGGGACGACGTCGAGCGCGTCTACACGGCGGACAGGATAGAGGCTGGACGCGAGACCCTCACCCGGATCGCCGGCCGGGCGCTGGAACTGCGGGGTGAGTACGCCGCACGCTACGACCGCCTGAGAACACGATGTGTCGCGGCGTCCGTGCTGTTCGCCTGCGTTGCGGGCGGCGCCTGCGCCGTACCGGCACTGCTCAGCCGCTGATCCTTGCCCGGGGTGCGCCGGTCCACGCCGGGGCACCCCGGGTCACGGCCTGGGCCCTCTCGAGTTCCGTGAGGTGGGCGAGCAGCATCTCCGCGTGGGACCTGGGTAGCCCGGCCGACGGATGCGCGAGCTGGACCGCGCAGGCGGTCGTGGTGTCGATGAGCCGCTCCACCGCGCCCGCGACCCCTTCTGACCCCGCGGAGTGCCGGGCCACGCGCGGCAGTTCGGCGGCGGAGACGTCGATCACCGTGCGCGCCGCCGCCAGCGAGCGGTAGGCGTCGCGGCGGAGCGCACCCCGCCCGGCGTCGTCCTCCGGCGTACGCAGGACGTGCCCCAGATAGCGGTGTGCGGCTCCCACCGCCGTGTCCAGCGCGGCACGTACGCCGTGGCCACGCCTGCCCGGCAGCGGGAGATGGCCCACGAGCAGGACCGTCGCACAGGCGAGCAGGGATTCCACCACCCGTGCCGAGGCGGCCGGCGGCTCACCGCCGAGCAGGACCAGGGACAGCACGAGCACCGTGACCACCGAGGTCTGCACCGCGAAATGACGTGTGGCGACCGGAAGCAGAGCGCCGCACAACGCCACCACCGCCACCAGCTGGAGCGGCCCGGACACCAGCAGAGTCAGAGCGCCGAACAACGCGGCACCACCCACCGTGCCCACCGCGCGGCAGACCACCCGCGAGGCGAGCGGTCCCAGATCGGGCTTCACCAGGAACACCGTGGTGGCGGGCAGCCAGTACCAGTGCTCGTGATGCAGCCACTGGGCCACGACCGTACTCGTCGCACAGCACAGAGCGACCCGCAGACCGTACTCACGCCCTGCCGCGCTCCAGGCCCGCTTGAACAGGCCGGCCGACGAACGCCCCCGCCGTCCCCCGGGGAGCACGCCGTGAGGACGGTCGAAGACGGTGGCCGCGCGCAGCAAGGCATCGTCGAGGGCCGCCAGCCCGGCATCCGTGCGGGCAGGAGCCGGCAGGGGACCGCAGCCGCCGCCCGTCCGTACAGCCGTCGCCAGTCCGCGAGGGCCCTCGGCGATCCTCGCGGGCAGCGGGGTACCCGCCCAGGCGAGCGCCGTCGCCGCCTCGACGAGCGGGAAGGCCGCGGCGTACCGGGCGTGCAGTCGCCGCTCGGCGGCCGAACTGGCGTACCTCCGCAGTCGTGGTCCGGCGAGTGCGTCCTGCGCCTGGTCCAGCGCGGCGCTCAGGGCCGCACGGGCCTGACGGGCCCGTGGACCACCGCTCGCGTCGAGCAGCCGTGCGACGGCCTCGTAGACCGCGGCGACGGCGTCCCGCTCGCCGTCGAACCGGAAAGGAACGCTCCGGGTCCGGCCGGGGGACGGCAGGAGCAGGCGCAGCAGGAGCAGCCATGACGCACCGGCCAGGAACAGGAGGGCGCGTGCCGGACCGGGCTCGGGCAACGGCATACCGGCGCCGATCACAACGGTCACCAGGACCTGCGTACCGCAGGCCGACGCCACCGGTCCGGTGGAGCTGATCGCGCCCGCGACCAGTCCGAGCAGTCCGAAGAGCGCGGGCAGGATCACCAGCGACCGTCCACCGCCGGTGGCGGCGATCATGCTGCCCAGCAGCAGACCGGCGGAGCCCGCGAGGGCGGGAAGCCCGATCCGGGGGATCGCCGCACGACGCCCGCCCGGCCGGTCGTTGATGCCGGCCAGCATCGCGCCGAGCGCCGCAGGGATCCCGGCCGTCGGCCGGTCCGCGAGGACCAGCGCCAGCAGTGGTAGGGACGCGAGCCCTCCGCGGGTCACCGCGTTCCACGGGACGGGGCCACGCTGGGAGCGCAGCACATGGGCGAACCAGGGGGGAAGCCGCGTGGGGCGGAGAGTGGTAGGCACCGGGCTCCTGTCCGAGCGGGAGGACGTCGAATCGCACGGGACGCCTTCGGCCTGGCTCGGACCAGAGTAGATCTTTCACATGGAGTGGGTGCTACCTGCGCGTTTCCGCCGTATGTCGCGCACCGTGACCAGGTGGGTCACAGGGCCGCGGCGAAGTTCTGCGTCCACACGGGTCCCCCCGACGAGTCGACGCGGCCGACTCCGATCTCCTTGAACGCGCAGTTGAGGATGTTCGCCCGATGCCCGTCACTGTTCATCCAGGACTCCATGACCGACGCGGCGGACTGCTGCCCCTTCGCTATGTTCTCGCCGTACGTGCTCCACCGGTAGCCCTCGGCGGTGATGCGCGCGCCGGGGTCCGTGCCCTCGGGGGAGGTGTGGGAGAAGTAGTCGCGGGCCGCCATGTCCGCGGAGTGCCGCTCGGCGGCCTTGTTCAGCAGGGTGTTACCGCTCACGGGCTCACAACCCGCCTTGGAGCGTTCCGTGTTGACGAGTGCGATGACCTCGTCGGCCGTGGAGGGAGCCGGTGCCTTCTCGGGGGCGGCGGACGGAGCCGACGGCTGGGGCTTCGGCTTCGACGTGCGCTGCGGAGCGGGTGACGCGCTCCGGGTCCTGGAGGCCGACGGGGACGCGGAACGAGTGGGCGAGGCCGTCGACGGGGACGGCGAGGGGGAGGAGGACGTCACCGACGGAGACGGTGGTGTGGAGACCGGCGAGGGGGGCCCGGTGAGAGGGGCGAGCGCCGTCGCGGGATCTTCGCCGGGGTCGTCCGTGTAGAGATGGACGGCCGCTCCGCCGCCTCCCAGGACCGCGACCGCGGCGAGTCCCGCGACGACGGTGGTGCGCCGGCGGCGTCTCGCACTGTTCCGTCGTCGAGCGGCACGGCCTGCTCCTGGCACCGCGGCGCTGCCCACCGGCAGGAACTCCGTGAACGGGAGCTCAGGCCCGCCCGCCGCCGTGTACGAGGCAACGGGAACCATGGCCAGCCCGACCAGAAGGCCTTCCGGCGGCACCAGACCCGAGCGGTGCCCCGCGCAGACGGTGCACTCGCGCGCATGACGCGCCAGCCGCTTGCGCCAGAGCGCGGAGGGCGTGCCGTTCCACCCGGCAGTCAGATCCTCGAGCAGGATGCAACGGGGCTCCGCGGCCAAGGCACGCACCACGACCCGCGCCGCCTCCAGCCGCTCCTTCATCCGCTGGACACGGACCGCGGCGTGCTGGGGCGACACCTCCAGCGCGTGCGCCACCTCCGCCCGCGACAGCTGCCCAGCGGTCTCCAGCCACCACAGCGAGACCAGTTCCCGGTCCTCGGAGTCCAGCCAGCGGGTGGCCTCGGCCGTCTCCCGTCGCTGCCCGGTAAGCCCCAGCCTGACGATCGTCAGCTCCACGAAGTCGGCAGCGGGGTCGACGACGTCGAACACGTCGTCGACGCGCTCCGCCGACAGTTCTCCGGTGCTGCGGCGGCGCCAGTGCCCTCGTATCTCGTTCATGGTGATGGCTACGAACCAGGACCTGAAGCTTTTCGGCGTGCGCAGCGAGGGAAGACCGCGGAGCATGCGCAGAACACTGTCCTGCACCACGTCGTCGACGTCGGCGTGCCCGTTCAGAGCCCGTCCCACGATGTTGTAGACCAGCGGCAGGTAGGACGCGACGAGCCGGTCCTGAGCATCGGTGTCACCGTGCTGCGCCGCCTTGATCAACGCGGTCTCGCGTGCCTCGCCCATGCTGTGCTCACTCTTCCGGGATCCTGTTCCGTCACTTCCCACACTCGGGAGACGCCGTGCGGCGGGGACGATAACAGGAATCCGGCCGTGTGCTCGAGACGCGCTCGCGGATCCGCGGGTACCGGTCAGGCCGGACCCGGCGACGGACCGGTGTCGTCACCGGGTCCGGCACCGGCTCGGCTGTGGATGGAAGACGGGTGGGTCAGGAGGTCACGAACGGGGCGGTTCGTCGGGGTCCCGGTCCGATCCCAGCTGCTGCTTGAGCTTGTCCTGACCGGTGTCGACGTGCTTGCCGTACTTGCCCTGCGTCCGGTCGTCGATCATGTCTCCGGCCTTGTCGACGCCCTTCCCGGCCTGGTCCTCGTGGCCCTTGAGCATCTTCTTGATCTTGTCCATCGCGGACATGGCGCATTCCTCCTCGCCTCGGCTTCCCCCATCCATCCAGGGTCACCGCACACCGCCCCGTCCGCATCCGCGAGCCCGGGCCGGCGTCGTCGCCGGGCGATTCACGTGTGAAGAGCGCCGGGATGGGCAGATACCGGGTTACCAGGAGGAGGTGGTGGCCGTGGGCCGCATCCAGATCGTCCGCCGTCCGCAGCCCCCCACGGGGCGGCCCCCGCTGGATCTGCGAACGCCTTCCGGGCGGCCGCTGCCCTACTGATCCGAGGCGCGCCGATCCGTCGACCTGGGGTGCGAGGCATCCGACATGAGCGATCACCAGGAGTCGTCGTCCGGCCGGCTGCGCACGGATGTGCCGCACTCGGCCAGGGTGTGGAACTACCTTCTCGGCGGCAAGGACAACTACCCGGCCGACGCCGAAGCGGGCGAGATGATCCTCCGGGCGTTCCCGGACATCGCCCGCATCGCGCGTGACCAGCGGGCTTTCCTGGTGCGCGCCGTCCGGTTCCTGACCGCCGAGGCGGGCATCCGGCAGTTCCTCGACATCGGCACCGGCCTGCCCACCGCCGACAACACGCACGAAGTGGCCCAGCGGACCGCCCCCGAGTGCCGGATCGTGTACGTCGACAACGACCCGCTCGTGCTCACGCACGCGCGTGCCCTGCTGACCAGCACCCCGCAAGGGGCGTGCGCGTACATCGACGCGGACGTGCGTGATCCGGGCCACATCATCGACGGTGCCGCCCGCACACTCGACCTCCGGCAACCCGTCGCACTGATGCTGCTCGGCATCCTGGGGCAGCTGCCCGACGACGAGGACCCGTGGGCCCTCGCAGCCGGTCTCATCGCGGAGCTGCCGCCGGGGAGCTACGTCGCACTCGCCGACGGCACCGACACCAGCGAGACGCTGAACCGCGCCGTCGAGGCCTACAACGCCCACTCCGCGAACTCGTACCACCTGCGTGCTCCGGCCCGCATCGCGGCGTTCCTCGACGGGCTCGATCTCGTCGAGCCTGGGGTGGTCAGGACGACCGCGTGGCGGCCGGGGACGGGCTCCGGCGCGGGGGACGGGCCACCGAGTCATGCTCTGAGCGGAGTGGGACGCAAACCCTGAGTCCGCAGGCCGGAGCGTAAGCTCCGGAGGCATGATCGACCATCGCGCGAACACCCCGTCCGCCCACCGGACGAACTGGGCCGGCAACATCACCTTCGGTGCGGAACGGCTGTACATCCCCACCTCGGTCGCCGAACTGCGCGACGTGGTGTCGGCGGGCGGGGCGCTCAGAGCGCTCGGCACCGGCCACTCCTTCAACACGGTCGCGGACACCCCCGGAGCCCTTATATCTGTCGCGGGACTGCCGCGGTCCATCGACGTGGACAGCCGGGCGGGCACGGTGACGGTGAGCGCGGGTCTCCGATTCGGTGAGCTGACCGACACCCTGCACCGTCATGGATTCGCCCTGCACAACCTGGGCTCGCTTCCCCACATCTCGGTCGCCGGGGCATGCGCGACCGGCACCCACGGCTCGGGTACGGGAAACCGTTCCCTGGCCGGGGCCGTCAGGGCTCTGGAGTTCGTCACCGCCGACGGCGGCCTCACCTCCATGGAACGGGGAGAGGACGACTTCGACGGCGCCGTGGTCTCCCTGGGTGCGCTGGGGGTGGTCACCCGCCTCACCCTGGACCTGGTGCCGGCGTTCGACGTCCAGCAGTGCGTGTACGAGGGCCTCCCGCAGGACCGTCTGCTCGACCGGTTCGACGAGATCATGTCCGAGGCGTACAGCGTGAGCCTCTTCACCGGCTGGCACGGAGGGCCGATCGACCAGGTCTGGCTCAAGCGGAGGGTCACCGACGGCGGACCCCGAACCGCTCCCGCCGAGTGGCACGGAGCGAGGATCGCGGACGGCCCGAGGCACCCCGTCCCCGGCATGGCGGCCGAGCACTGCACGGAACAGCTCGGCGTCCCGGGCCCCTGGCATACACGGCTGCCGCACTTCCGCCTGGAATTCACGCCGAGCAACGGCGACGAGCTGCAGTCCGAGTACTTCGTCGCCCGCGAGGACGCGGTGGGAGCCTACGAGGCCCTGGACCGCATCCGGGGGGACATCGCCCCGCTGCTCCAGATCGGCGAGATCCGCAGTGTCGCCGGTGACGATCTGTGGCTGAGCCCGGCGCAGGGCAGGGATTCGGTGGCCTTCCACTTCACGTGGGTGCCGGACACCGAGGCGGTCACCCCGGTGCTCGGGGCCGTGGAGGAGGCCCTCGCACCGTTCGGCGCGCGGCCCCACTGGGGCAAGGTGTTCACCACCGCGCCCGACACACTGCGCACGCTGTACGGCCACTACGCGGACTTCGACCGGCTCGCCGCACGGCTCGACCCGACCGGAACGTTCCGGAACGACTTCCTCGCGCGTCACTTCCCCCGTACGTCCTGACCAGGAGCATCTCCCGCCGGTTCACGCCGCCGGTCCTCCCTGCGGGCCGTCGGACCGGCCCTCGGGGGACGTTCGGGGGGAGAGCTCCTCCACCAGGGCCGCCAGTTCCTCACAGGCGACCTCCGTCTCGTGACGGATGTTGTTGTGCTCGGTGACGATCGCCGCGAGAAGCAGGCCGGTGAACGCCACGCAGCCGTTGAGAATGCACAGGTTGACCATCACCTCGAGCACCGAATGACCGGCGAACGGGCCCACTCGGTCGGTCCCGGCGACGATCGCCATGACGGAGATCAGCAGGCCGCACGGCGCGCTTCCGGCCAGCTGGAAGCGGAGCGCCGCCCAGACGAGAACGGGAAAGACCAGATAGATCATCGACAGGGAGCTTCTCGTCGCGATGGTCGCGGCCACGACGGTGATCACCGCCAGTAACAGCGCCTCGGCCCACCGGTCGTCCATCCTGGGCATTCGGGCCTTGCGCAGGACGAGCAGCAGCGGGGTGACCATCAGCACACCCATCGCGTCCCCCGCCCACCAGGCCGACCAGACCGGCCAGAAGTCGTCCGAGGACAGCGAGCCGCTCAGCAACTGGACCCCGGCACCCGCGGTGGCGCTCAGAGCCATCCCTCCCAGAGCGCCGAGGAAGACCAGGGCGACACCGTCCCGCAGACGGTCCAGCTCGGGGCGGAATCCGACGGCGCGCAGGGCCAGGTAGGAACACAGCGGAGCCAGAGAACTGCCTGCCGCGACCGCGAGGGCCCAGGCGCTGAAACCATCGCTCATCGCCAGGACCGTGAACAACGCGCCCAGGGCGATCCCCGGCCAGATCCGCAGCCCGAGATACAGCAGCGAGGCCACGGCGATACCGGAGGGCGGCCACAGCGGCGTGATGACCGTCCCCTCCACCACCACTTCCCTCACCAGACCGATCCGCCCGGCGACGAAGTAGGCAGCGGCGATGCCCAGCGTCTGCAGAACGATCACGGTTCGACGTCTGGCCTTCTCACTGCGCATCACGCATGCCATAAGACACCGCTCACCGCGGTGTCCGGTCGCTGACACGCGCGGGGCGCCGTCCGCTCATGGAGGGCTGTCCGAGGGTCAGTCGTGACGCAGCACGAGGACTGCCGCGTCGTCCTCGTGCCCCGTGAGGGCCGCGGCCCTCAGCACCAGGTCGGCGAGTTCCTCCGCGTCGGCGCTCGTGTGGGCGCTCACCAGGCGCCGGACCCGGTCCAGACCGTCGTCGATGGACAGCGAGGGCCCCTCGACGACCCCGTCGGTGAGCAGGACCAGGGCGCCCTTCATGTCCAGGGTGCGCCGGGTGACGGGGTAGTCCTGCCCGAAGTCGATGCCCAGGGGCAGGCCGCCGGCGTCGTCGCTGACGCCCGAACGTCCGTCGGCGGTCGCCCACACGGACGCCACGTGACCCGCGCGGGCGCTCCGCAGTTCCCGCGTACGCGGATCCAGCCGGAGGAACGAGCAGGTGGCGAAGAGAGCGGAGTCCATCGACAGGATCACGTCGTTGGTACGGCTCATCACCTCGCCGGGTTCGGTGGCAGAGCCGGCGATGGCCCGCATGGCGATCCTGATCTGCCCCATGAACGCCGCGGCCTCCACGTCATGGCCCTGCACGTCGCCGATGGCAAGGCCCAGCGAGCCGTCCGGGAGCACGAACCCGTCGTACCAGTCGCCCCCGATGTCGAGACCGTCACGGGCCGGTGCGTAACGGGCCGCGGTCTGCAGGCCCGGAAACGCGGGAAGGGTGGCGGGCAGCATCTTGCGCTGCAGCGCCTGGGCCAGCTCGAGGCGTGCCTGGTGCAGCTCCACCTCCTGCCGGGCACGTGCAGTCAGGTGCTGCAGCGTGCTGAGCAGATCTTCGGCGCTGGCCGATCGTGGAGTTCGACGCCTGTTCATGGGCCGCTCCGCGTTGAGACAGTCCCTGCATCATATTTCGGGCCTCCGCCTCCTGCGAGCGATGCCGCCGAGCCGGATGTCACGCACCTGTCGACCGAGGGGGAGGGCGCTGCGTCATCCGGCGCGGCCGAGGGCCGTGGTGAGGCGTCCCAGGACGGCTTGCAGGGAGACGACCTCCTCGACCGACATGCCCGTGGCGGCGAGGATCGAACGGGGCACGGGCAGCGCGCGTTCACGCAGTGCCGTACCCGCCTCGGTGGGGTGGACGGTGACCGAACGTTCGTCCTCGCGAGCGCGCTCCCGGCGGACGAGGCCCGCGGACTCGAGCCGCTTCAACAGGGGCGAGAGCGTGCCTGAGTCCAGGTGCAGCCGTTCACCGATCGATTTGACGGGCAGCGGGCCGTGCTCCCACAGAACCATCATCGCCAGGTACTGGGGGTAGGTGAGGCCGAGATCCCGAAGCGCCTCCCTGTAGACGCCGCCGAAGGCGCGGGAGGCGGCCTGCAGGGAGAAGCAGACCTGGTGGTCCAGCTTGAGCAGCTCTGCGTCCGGCAGGTCGTCGAGGCCCGTGGGCGTGGATGACGTCATCGCTCCAGGTTAGCCTGCGCCCATAATTTAGTTGTGCACAATCAAATTGTGTGCAACTCTTTTGGTGTGGCCGACCCGCGGTCACCGTCGTACGAGAGAAGGTCGCCCCATGGAAGCCCTGTACACCGCAGCCGCCACCGCGAACGGCCGAGAGGGCCGGGCCGTGAGCTCGGACGGGCGGATCGACCTGGCGCTCGCCCTGCCGCCGGCGCTCGGGGGCAACGGCGAGGGAACCAACCCGGAGCAGCTCTTCGCCGCCGGTTACGCGGCGTGCTTCGCCAGCGCCATGGGTTCGGTCGCCCGGGAGATGAAGGTCGACGCCAAGGACGTGGCGGTGACGGCGGAGGTCTCGATAGGCAAGGACGATTCCGGCTTCGGGCTCGCGGTCGTCATGCGGGTCGAACTGCCCGAGGCTCTCGAAGGAGAGACCGGCCGGAAGCTGGTCGAGGCGACGCACGCCGCCTGCCCCTACTCGAAGGCCACGCGCGGCAACATCGACGTCGAGCTCGTCGTCGAGTAGGTGACCCGATCCTCACGGGTCCGGCGTTCCCCGCCGGACCCGTGAGGCGGATCGCCGGGGCGGCCCCCGAGCTCCTGTCTGCCCGAGAGCGCCGGGTCAGACCCATCGGGACCACCCGGCGGAGGCCGCAGACACCGGCCGGGGGCATGCCGCGACCGGCGGACACCCGGACCGGTCGCCGAGGTCTCCGGGCGAACGCGTAAACTCGGCTCCCGTTTCCGCCGCTCGGCGGGCACAACCGATCGATAGGCAGTTTCACGTGAGTTTCGCAGAGCCGTCCGACGCACCCATCTACGCCGGTCTGGTGGAGGAGCAGGGGGACGTACCCGCCGAAGTGAGGCGGGTGGCCGAGGAGACCCTGCGGGAGATCGAGGGCCTGCTCGACTTCAGCGCCATGCGCGTGCCCGCCGCTGCCCGGTAGGTCGCGCTTCCGGGCCGCGAGCCCGCAGGCCCGGTCCCGGGCGTGCGGGACGCCACACGGTCCGGGGTGCCCGGTCCGGGGCGCGCGAGGCATTCAGGGGCAGGATCACCTCCGGAGCCTCTCTGACCCCGAGCGTACGGAGCACCCGCGTGACCGTCAGCCTGCACCAGTCGGCAACCGTCCTCTTCCAGGGCGACAGCATCACCGATGTGGGACGGCTGGTCGAGCATGACTGCCCGCTCGGCAACGGCTACGTCCGGATGATCGCGGACCGGGTCCGCTCCGCACGGCCGGAGAGCGGCATCACGATCATCAACCGGGGGATCGGCGGCGACGGGATCGCGGATCTCCGGGCCCGGTGGCGAGAGGATGCCATCGATCTCGCCCCGGACGTGGTGTCGGTGCTGATCGGTATCAACGACACGTGGCGCCGCTACGACTCCGGGGTCGTCACATCCGTGGACGCCTACGAGGACGACTACCGAGCTCTTCTTGCGCAGCTCCGGCACGAGCTGGACGCGCAGCTGCTCCTCGTCGAACCCTTCCTCGTGCCCGTCCGGGCCGAACAGTGGGCCTGGCGCGAGGACCTCG
Organism: Streptomyces sp. NPDC048590; assembly: GCF_043199535.1. NCBI lineage: Bacteria > Bacillati > Actinomycetota > Actinomycetes > Kitasatosporales > Streptomycetaceae > Streptomyces > Streptomyces sp. NPDC048590. The sequence goes on from NZ_JBICWC010000022.1 coordinate 11,283, forward strand.
ACCCGCGCATTCACGTGGTGCGGCGGCTCGCCGAGGAGTTCGGGGCCGCGCTGCTGGCGGCGGACGGTCTGCTCAACCAGGCCGCGCGCGAGGCCGGCGGCGCGAAGTTCATCGCGGGCGACGGAGTCCATCCCACGCCCCTGGGGCACACGATCCTGGCGGACGCCTGGGCCGGGCTGGCGGGCCTGCCCGGCCCAGGCCCCGAGGCTGAGCGTCCGGCGTTCCGGGAGATGTCGCCGGGTGGCGATACGGGGGCCGCAGGCGCAAGCGTCCGCTGAGCGCGAGCCGTGACACGGCCGGAACCAGTGCGGTCGCCGACCGTGGCACGGTCATCGGGGGTCCGCGCGGGTCGGCTCCGGGCCCGTTAGGTGCGGTCCGTGTGAACGATCGACGATCAGCTTCCGCAGATGCCGGGCTCCTGATGCCGAGGCGACCCGACGGCCACTAGTATCGCCGCCGTCCACACATGGCGTGCAATTGCATCCGGAATTGCACGCGTGGTGCGGTGCGGAGAACACCTGGCCGCCGTCATGCGTGGACCCTGGTGGCGTGCCAGGAAGTCCCGCCGCACAGACAAGGAATGGACAGCATGCAGCAGACCGGCAACGGCGTGCCCGCCAACTCCCTCACCGGCGTCGAGTGGAGGAAGAGCCACCACAGCAATCCGAGCGGGAACTGCGTCGAGATGGGTGTGCTCCCCGGAGGGGACGTGGCCGTGCGCAACTCCAGGTTCCCCGAAGGACCCGCCCTCGTCTACACCAGGGAAGAGGTACGCGCGTTTCTCGCTGGTGTCCGGGACGGCGAGTTCGACAGCATGACGCGCTGAACTGACGTGCTGCGCAAGGGTGATCGGGAGGCTTCCCGCCCGGACACCCCACCCGCGCAGGGCATCCGATGGCACACTGGATCCCAGACGCCCGCCTCCAGGAGTCCGCATGCCAGGCACCGAACCGCTTCAGTCCACGGGAAAGCCGACGCTCACCCCGGCTGCCGGGGCCAGTCCTACGGCGTTGAGGATGGTCCTCGGCGCACAGTTGCGGCGTATGAGGGGCGAGGCGGGGATCACCCCTGACATCGCGGCCAAGCGCATCCGGTGCTCCACGGCGAAGATCAGCCGCATGGAGACGGGGCACTCGCCGTGCAAGGAACGGGACGCCGCGGACCTGCTCGAGCTCTACGGAGTCACCGACCCTGTCAGGACGGCGGAGTTCATCGAACTGGTGCGCCGCGCCGGCCTGCGGGGCTGGTGGCGCAACTACGCGGACGTCATGCCGGACTGGTTCGAGCCCTTGGTCGGCCTGGAGGAGGCGGCGGCTTCCATTCGTACCTACGAGGCGCACTATGTGCCCGGCCTCCTCCAGACCGCCGACTACGCCCATGCGGTCGTCCGCTCCGGTCATGCCCTCGAATCGGAGGAGATGACCCGGCGTCGTGTTGAACTGCGTCTCAGGCGACAGGAGTTGCTGCTGCGGGCCGATGCGCCGAAGCTCTGGGTCCTGCTCGACGAGGCGGTGCTGATGAGGCCGACGGGTGGTGCCGGAGTGATGCGTGAGCAGCTCGGTCATCTGCTGGAGATGACCGAGCTCCCGCATGTGATCGTCCAGGTGGCCCCGTTCGAGGTGACTGCCCACACCTCTCCGGGCAACGCGATCACCTATCTGCGGTTCGCGATGGAGGGACTCCCTGACGTCGCCTACATCGAGCACCTGACCAACGCCACGTCCGTCAACAAGCCGGACAGTACGGACGAGTACCGCTGGATCCTCGACTCGCTCAGCGCACAGTCGCCGAGCCCGGCGGAGAGCAGGAAGCTGCTTGTGGAGGCGCTGAGGCGCTTCGCCTGAGCGCCGCTCGGACGGCGCGGTTCACCGCTTGCGGCCGACGCCGCCGTACTCGATCCACTCCTGGGTCTGCTGCTTCGGGGCCAGATCCGAATCCGGCCGCCAGGTCGATACCTCCACCAGGCCCGGCTCCAGGATCTCGAGTCCTGCCAGGAAGTCCCGGACGTCGTCCTGCTGACGCACGCGCCCCCACTGGTCGCCGGTGCTCTTCGCCATGAAGTCGGTCACGAAGTCCCGAGTCGCGGCGTCCTCACTCACGAGCTGACACACCACCAGGAAGCTTCCAGGGGCCAGGCGCTCCGCGACCCTGCGAACCAGCCCGGCCGGATCGTCCTTGTCCGGGATGCAGTGCAGCACCGATACGAAGAGCGCGGCCACAGGCTGGTCGAAGTCGATGAGCCGGCGTACCTCGGGATGTTCCAGGACGCCCTCGGTGTCCCGCATGTCGGCCTGGATGACCGCGGTTCTGTCGTTCTCCTCGAGGATCGCCTTGCCGTGGGCCAGCACGATGGGGTCGTTGTCGATGTAGACCACGCGTGCGTCGGGATCGACGAGTTGGGCGACCTGGTGGACGTTGTCCTGGGTGGGCAGGCCGGAGCCGTGATCGATGAACTGCCGGATTCCGTAATCGGACGCCAGGTGACGGACGACGCGTCGGAGGAACCGCCGGTTGTTCACCGCAAGGACCTTGGTGCTCGGCACGACCTCCAGCAGCTCTTCGCACGCGACCCGGTCGGCGGGGTAGTTGTCCTTGCCCCCCAGGTAGTAGTCGTACATGCGTGCGACGCTCGGTACGTTCACGTCGATGTTGTTCGGAATGGCGGTGTCCCCGTTGCTCATCCAGCCCTCGCGGTTCAGAGAGAAGCTCAAGTCCGTGGAAGGTCATGCTAGATATCGAGCCGGACGGGTGACAGCCCTCGCGGGGGTGAGGTCCAAGCGAAAGCGGCGTGAATCGGCCACGTGATCTGCCCGGGATCCCCCGCACCGGGCTTCCTCCACAGCTGAGTGCCTGTACCGAGTGGGTGAACTCGTGCTGGTGAACTGCTGATTGGGATACGCTCACGGTGACGAAGGCGTTGTCACGCGCGAGGTCCTGCGCAACACGCCAACGTGGCTGGAAAATGACGATCGGTCATTCTGGATTCCTCCTCGAGAACGGCTTGCGGCGACACTTTTCACCGCGCCGGAGGCACACCGCACGGTTCTGGCCGTCTATCGTGGCCCCATGTCGGCCCCAGATCTGATCCGAATCGTCTCGCGCGACTCGCCCATGGCCCTGGCTCAGGTGGAGCGCGTCAGGAACGAACTCGCGGTTCTCCATCCCGCCACCGTCACCGAGGTCGTTCCCGTCCGGACCACCGGTGACCGATGGATGGGAGACCTGTCGCAGGTCGAAGGCAAGGGAGCCTTCACCAAGGAGGTCGATGCCGCCCTGCTCGCGGGCGAGGCGGATCTGGCCGTGCACTGCGTCAAGGACATCCCTGCCGACCGGCCGCTGCCCTCGGGCACCGTGTTCGCAGCCTTCCTGAAGCGGGACGACATCCGCGACGCCCTCGTCCACCCGGGCGGTCTCACGCTCGATCAGCTTCCGGACGGGGCGCGGATCGGTACCTCGTCCGTCCGGCGTGTGGCCCAACTCGCCGCTTCCCACCCGCATCTGGAGTGTGTTCCGTTCCGGGGCAATGCCAACCGGAGACTCGCCAAGCTGGCCGCGGGGGAGGTCGACGCACTCCTTCTGGCTGTTGCGGGGCTCCACCGGATCGACCGGCCCGACGTGGTCACCGAGATCCTTTCCCCGGAGGCCATGTGCCCTCCGATCGGCGCGGGCGTTCTCGCCCTGCAGTGCCGGGAGGACGACGCGACGACCATCGACGCGGTGGCCGCGCTCAACCACCCCGGCACCTTCCGGGAGATCACGGCCGAGCGCATGTTCCTCCATGTGCTCCAGGGTCACTGCAATTCGCCGATCGCGGGGTACGCCACCGCCCATCGCAATGGTGATCTATCCCTGCGCGCCTGCGTGTTCACCCCCGACGGGAAGACCGTCCTCAACGCCCACGAGTGGGCCGGCCCGCTCGACCCGGCCACTTTGGGGACCTCTGTCGCGGTCGCGCTCCTGCGCCAGGGCGCGCGCGAACTCATCGACTCCATCTCCCACTGATCCGGCTCCGGCCGGGAGCGGCTTGCGGAAGGGGTCGGGCGCCCGATTCCCGCCTTCGGCCCGACCCCGGCCGTCCCCCGTCCGCAGTCCTGGAACACCCGATTGCACGCGGGACGCCTCCGTCCGGCTGCTGAGCGGCGGGGGAGCGGGGATCCTGGGTGGGTGGTGTCCTGGGCCGAGGTGGTGCCCCTGCCGGGCGCCCTCGTTCGAGAGGAGATCCCATGCCCGGATTCGAGGCGACGGTCGACATCGACCGTCCCGTCGCCGAGGTGTTCGCCTTCCTGGCGGACGGTGAGAACGACACGAAGTTCAGTCCGCGTGTGCAGGCCATCACGAAGACCCCCGCAGGCCCTACCGAGGTGGGCACGGTGTTCCGGAGCACAGTGAAGGACGCCGGTATGACGACCCGGCGTGAGTTCAGGATCAGTGAGTTGGTGGCACCGACACGTATTCGATGGAGCGAGCAGTCCTCCAATCTGGTGACGGCCGGTGAGGGTGGATACGACCTGGAGCCCCTGGCTGACGATCGGACGCGCGTTCGGATCTTCAATCGGCTGGAAGGGCATGGGGTGGGCAAGCTCCTCGTGGGGCTGGCAGCCGCTGCCGCGCGTAAGGACGCGCCTGCGTTCGGAGAACGGATCAAGACGGCGGTGGAGGCCTCCTGACGTGTGACGTCGCAGGATGTGCCGCCGGGCGGGTCCGCGTAGGGTCGGAGCCATGGTGCATGTGCTGAGCAGCAGAGTGCTGCTGAGGCCAGGTGATCCGGATGCCTCACGCGAGTTCTACGGCCGAACGCTCGCTCTCCCCGTCTACAGGGAATTCGGTACGGGCCCCGAGCGGGGGACTGTGTACTTCCTCGGCGGAGGCTTCCTCGAGGTGCCCGGCCGTTCGGAGGCGGCACCCTCGCAGACGCTGCAGCTGTGGATGCAGGTGGAGGACTGCGCGGCGGCGCACGAGGAGTTGGCCGGGCGCGGGGCCCACGTCCTCCGGCCGCCGGTCCAGGAACCCTGGGGACTGATCGAGATGTGGATCGCCGACCCGGACGGCCACCGCATCGTGCTGACCGAGGTGCCCGCGGAGCATCCCCTCCGTTACCGGCCCTGACGATTCTGCGCGAGAGCGGTGAGCGTCACGCGGGCGGCCTCCGCGACGAGCGCGTCCCGGGGTTCCGCGTGTGGGGCCCGGCGACGGGTGAGCACGGTGAGGACGATCGGCGCGGAGTCGGGCGGCCGCACCACGGCGATGTCGTTCCGCGTGCCGTATCCACCCGTGCCGGTCTTGTCGCCGACGGACCAGCCGGCCGGTGTCCCCGCGCGGATGAGCGCATCGCCCGTGGTGTTCCGCCGGAGCCAGTCGTTCAGCAGGGACTGCTCGCCCGTACCGAGCGTTCTTCCCAGGGTGTACGCGCTCAGATCCGCCGTCATGGCCCTTGGGGTGCTCGTGTCCCGTGGATCGCCGGGTGCGGCCTCGCTCAGCTCGGTCTCGTAGCGGTCGCACCGGGTCGCGCGATCCCCGAGGGCTTCGAGTGCCTGCTGTAGTGCACCGGGGCCGCCCAGCTCGCGGAAGAGCAGATTCGCGGCGGTGTTGTCGCTGAGGCGAACGGACGCGTCGCAGAGCTCCCGCAGAGTAAGCCCGGAGTCCAGGTGCCGTTCTGTGACCGGGGAGTGGGCGACGAGATCGGCGGACCGGAAGCGTACGAGCCGGTCGATTCCTCCGAGCGTGAACCTGTGCAGCACGGCGCCTGCGAGCAACGCCTTGCAGGTCGAGGCGTAGGCGAAGCGCTCGTCGGGGCGATGAGCCACGGAGCGGCCCGTCCCGACGTCGATCGCGTACACACCGACCCGGGCGTCGTGCTTGTCCTCCAGATGGTGCAAGGCGCGGCCGACGCGAGCCTTCTCCCAGGCCCGGTCCGCCGGTGTGGGTGTGGAGCCTGCCGGTGGGTCAGCGGGTCCTGCTGCCACGCATCCGGCCAGCGGAAGGGCCGCCAGCCCAGCGAGCGCGGGGAAGGCGGCACGACGGGACAGAGCTGCGGGCACGTGACGCATGACTTCCTGGGCTCGGGACGATGACACTTCGGCAGGCGTGCGCGCTCGGATGCGGGCCAGAGGGCGCGGAGGGCCGTAGGCGTTCGACCCCACCGTAGAAGGGGTGGGGTTGCCGGCCCATGATCCGCGGACCGTGTCGTCACAGGCGTCAGTGGCGCCGCGCCGGATCAGTCCACCTACAGGGCGTGCTCCCCAACTTCAGGGCGTCCGGATGGATCGGCAGTAACCCTGAAGGGCGGCTCCTCGGCGGCGAAGGCACCGGTGACGTGTCTTCGGCAATCAGAGCTCACTCTCTACCTCACCTCAAGAGTTGGGCGTGTCCAGGTCGAGTTCACCCCGAGGCCGACTGTTCGGAGATCGCGACAGCGGCATACCAGAGCTGAGATCCTCAACTGTGCTCTGCCCGCCCACGCAGGAGCAGTGCCGAGCCACGCCCTGGAACGCTCGTGGCCGGCCCGGCGAGTGGGCGGGGCTGTCTCGCTCCACCTCGAATCAGAGCTGGAACTCCGCAGGGGAGAGGCCCAGGGCCGTGCACGCCTCCCTGAGGATCATGTGCTCGGCCTGGGAGAAGTCGCCGTCGGAGCCTGCGATGACGATGCCGGTCTGGACGACCGCCCTTGCCTCCGCCGGCTTCTTCGCGGCCTTCGTGACCTCCTGCAGCGCTTCCGCCTTTCCCTGCTGGAAATTGAGGGTCAGTCGGTCCACGTGCTGATTGAAGCGCTGCTGCAACTGCTCCGGCGGGAAGTTCCGCAGGACCTCGTTGCCGAGGATCATCGACTCCACGTGCCGGCGCTCCGCCGGGTCCACATGTCCGTCCGCGGCAGCCACCAGCGCGCACATGGCCATGCTCGCATCCCGGTACGCGCCGCTGCGCAGCTCCGTCTTCAGCGAGGCCAGCTGCGACTTCAGCGTGCTGACCAACTGCGCGCGCGAACCGCCTGCCGGCCTCTGTCCGCCGGTTCGTCCGGCGGCGTGCCCGCTGCCTCCCTGCGACTGCTGGAGCGCTTTTGCCTGATCCTTGAGCCGGTCCCACACTGCCATGGAGGTCCCCTCGGTCTTCTCTTCGTACCGTCGGCCACGATCTGTGCCCACTCGCCCAACGGACCGCCTCGGGTAAAGGTTCCGCAAAGTGGCGACTGCGTCCGTCTGTGCGGAACCGGCCCGTCACCCGGTGCCGACCGGGCGTCACGTGCTCCTTCCTCGCCGTGAGGCGGGGTGCGCGCGGTTTCCTGAGGTGATCGTTCCGACACCCTGCGCAACCGCCGTGCAACCATCGCCGCCGCTCGTAAGTCCCAACAAGTGGGAGTAAACAGCTCTCAGGGACACAAGGGGGAAATATGAGAATCGCACGTAATGTCGCGACGCTGGGGGCCGTCACCGCGCTCACGGTGGGTGCCACCGCCGCGTTCACCGCGACGGCGTCCGCAGCGCCGAACGTCACGCCCCAGGGGGTCTGCGGCAAGGCGTACAAGACCGTCAACTCCGTGCCCGTCGGCTCGCTCGGCACCGTCTACCTGACCTACAACTCCTCGAACGGCCAGAACTGCGTCGCCACCATCCGTACCAACCCGGGCTCGGCCAAGCCCATGTCGACGTACATCTACGTGCCCGCCACCGACGCGTGGGCCGGGGACGACGGCAACTTCACGTCCTACGCGGGTCCCGGCTACGTGTACGGCAAGGGCTACTGCGTGAGCTGGGGTGGCCACATCGCCAATGTGTACGTCTCGGTGGAGAACTCCAACTGCGCCGCGCTGAGGGAGCAGCGGACCACCGAGGTCCGCTGATCACCCGCAGGGCGTCCCTAGCCCGGGTGCGCTTCCGCGGTGGGCCCCGCCCCGGCCGCGGGCCGGGGCCCCCCCAGCCCCGCCCAAGGCCGGGGGGGGGCCCCCCACCCCCCCCCCCACAAAATGGACCCGCACCCGCCCCGGAAGTTAACCCGGCCCAGGGTCCAAAACAAGGGGTTACCCCCCCAAAAC
>NZ_JBICWC010000022.1:19318-37737 GCF_043199535.1 Streptomyces sp. NPDC048590
GGGGGGTGGTCCCGCCCCCCCCGGGGGGGCGCATACCCCCCGGGGGGGCCCCCCGCGGGGGGGGGGGTGGCGGGGGGCCCCCCCCCGGGCCCCGGGGGGGGGCCCACCGCATGCCCGGACATCGTCCGGAGGGGGCACCCGAACCGCCCGCGAGTCGTCGGGGCGAGTGGCCCTTCGCGCACTCACAATGGCGGGCGGAGAGACGGGCCGGTCGTGCGAGGTGGCCGACGCGCCGGGAGAGGAACGCCGCGCCATGTTGAACCAGGCATCGTCGACGCCGGCGATCCGTCGCCCCCGGCCCTGCGACCGGCGGGGTGAACGCTCGGAGCGGCCCGTCCCGGACGGACCTTGCGCATGACACTTGAGGCACCCGACGCGGCCGTCCTCCGCAGATCGCTCAGAGTGACCGCAGCGGCCTGCACGGGCTTCTACGCCCTGCGCTACGCCGCCGGTCTTCCCGCCGCCGCCCTGTACGCACTCTTCGCGCCGATCGCGATCGGTCTGCTCTCGGCCGTCCCGGGCACCGGCCGCCGACAGGCGGTCGTCCTGCTCCGGGTCCTCCCCCTCGCGATCCTGCTGGTCGTCCTGGGAACGTTGCTCGCCGTCAACACCTGGGCCGCGACCGCGGGAATGCTGGTGCTCGGCTTCGTGCTGGCTTTCGCGGCCGTGGGCGGACCACGCGTAGCGGGTGCGGCTCCCGGGCTCCAGCTCTTCTACATCCTGGCCTGCTTCCCGCCGTACGCCCCCGAAGCGCTCGCGGAGCGGCTGGCGGGACTGGCCGTGGGCATGCTGCTGCTCGCTCTGGCGCAGATTCTGCTGCCCGACCCGCCGACCGCCTCGTACCGGGAGCGCCTCGCGATCGCACTCGACACGGCAGCCCGTTCCATCGGTGCCGGGGGCATCGCGCCGGACCAACTGCGCGAGGCGGGATCGAGCCTGAGACTCTCCCGCCTGCCCCCGTCGGAACGCCCGGCGGGAGCGGGGCGGACACACCGTGGGTTGGAACAGGCGGGCCGCTCGGTACGTCGGATGCTGGACCAGCTGGCCGCGGCGGCCGATGGGCCGCCGGCGGACGACGAGGCGTCCGCCGCGCTCCTCGGCCAGGTCGCCGAGGTGTGCGACTCCTGCACGAGAACGCTGCGCCTCGGGAACGGACCGCCGGTCTCCGGGGCACTGGAGCAAGCGATGCGCGGCTTCCAGGCCGAACGCGTCCGCCTGATCTCTCTGCCCCCCGAACCCTTCCCGGCCGGCCGGCCGTCGGCCGAGGCGCTGCGACGGCAGTCAACGGTGCTGGAGATCGCCGAATCGGCGCGGGCGGCCGAGATCGCCATCGGCATCGCCGTGAACGGCAGGCCCGAGGATCCTCCCGTTCCGCGCGACGAGTTCTGGTACGCCGAACTCTCGACCCCACGCCTGTGGGTGCGGCGGATCCTCGGAAACATCACCCTGCGCTCGGTGCTCCTCCAGAACGCCGTTCGGACGGCCCTCGGTCTCGCCGCGGCCCGGCTGGTGGCCGGTTCGCTCGACCTTGAGCACGGCTTCTGGGTACTGCTCGCCGTACTGACGCTCGGGCGTACGACGGCGGGAGCGACATGGCAGGCGGTCCGTCGGGCTCTCGTCGGCAACGCGGTCGGGGCGCTGGTGGCCGGGGCGCTCCTGATCGATCTGGGATCGCGCACCGACGCTTACGCGGCGCTGCTCGTGCCCGTGATGCTGGTGGGGTTCTCCGTGGGGCCGATGCTGGGGATCGCGTGCACCCAGGGGATGTTCACTCTGGTCGTGGCGACCGCCTTCGCCCAGTTGGCGCCGGTCACCTGGCAGTTGTCCGAGCAGAGGATGATCGACGTCGCCACCGGCAGCGCGGTGGGGCTGCTGTGTGTGCTTCTCGCGTGGCCGGCCGGGGCCCGACGCGAGGTGCGGCGGGCCATGGCAGACCTGTTGTACGCCTGCGGAAGCCTCGTGCCGCAGACGGCAGCGGTCCTGATGACCCCCGCACCTCTGTCTCCACCGGTGGTACGGACCATGCCCAGCCTCCACCGGCTCCGGCTGGCCGAAGCGGCATACACCCAGTTCCGCAGCGAGTCCAGGCCGGCCACGGACGCGGACGACCCGGACTGGCACGCGGTTCTCATCACGGCCGGCCTGATGCTCCAAGGCGCGCACCGTCTCCCACGCTACGGTCTGCGCCCGGCATCCGGCCCGCCCGGCCCGGCTGAGGACCGCGTCCGCAGCACCGCCGAGGCCTTGCGGTCGCAGGCGTCCAGAATCTCCCATCGGCTCCTCGGCGATCCGGCGGCTCCGGCCACGACGCCGGACCCCGGCCACACCACGTCACCGCGGGCCGTCGACCTTGAGATGTGGATGATGGACATCGGCCGCCGGCTCACCCGGATCGAGGAGACGGCGACCCGCCCTCCCGCGCCGCCCGGACCGGAGCGTGACGCCCACCCGTGAGCCGGTGGCGCTCGCCGGTGCCACGGGCGACCGTTCTCGCGACCTGGCTGCCGGAGAGCGCGCAATGGATCGTCGCCCACGTACCGGGACGTACACGTCCCGTCGTCGGCGCACCTGGACTACACGTCCTGCGAGGGAGCCGGGCTCAGAGCCCGGTCACCTTCGCGCCCGCCGAGATGTCGTAGACGAGGGTGACCGTGCGACGGCCCCCGGGCGGCAAGGGTATCTCCCAGTGGACGATTCCTTCGGCGTCCACCGATTCGGGCCGAGGGGAGCACGCCTCCTTGCGCAGGCTCACCTCCACGGCAGAGACCTCGGAGACCGGTAGACGCTCCCGCAGCGCGATCACCCGGTCGCCCCGCTCGCCCGGGGCGGAGAAGCGCGACAGACAAAGCGTGACGGTGCGGGTGATGACGGTCCGTTGCGTGATCCCCGTGGTGTCCCGCGTCTCCTCGACGTGACGGGCCACTCGTTGGTCGTCGCAGCTGCCGAAGGCCAGTTCGACGCCTGCGCCCGGGGTGGTGAAGTCCAGCCTGCCGCGCCCGGCGGATCCACCGCCTCGCACCAGGTCCACGGGACCCGCGAGCAGCGCGTGCCCCGACCGGTTGTCGAACCGAGCCACCTGGGTGATCAGGGGCGACAGCTCCGGCGAACAGGCGTACTCGGAACGTTCGGTCGTCGTGAAGGCGGACAGCGGCACCCGGTGCGCTCGTCCGTCCGAGCGGACCGAGACGCCCGACGGAGCCCGGAGCACCTGGGTCTCACCACCGTCGTCGACTCCGGGCAGTCCGGTCGGTGACGCACCTCTGATGGCTCCGACCTCCTCCTCCCTCAGTTCCACCTGAACCGAGCGGCGTTCCTCGGGGGAGCGGTCGACGAGCGTCAGTCGGTCCTCCCTCAGACGAGGCGGATCGCCGGCGAGGGCGGAGCGGGCCGTCGAAAGAGTCAGCCGTACACCGTTCCAGTTCTCGCCGGTGCGCTGCCAGACCATGGCGTCGGTCTCCAGGGTCAGTGAACCGTCACCGAGCGCGGCCCGGTAGGCGGGCCGCCACAGCGCGCACGGTACGAGATGGCTCAGCAGCAGGTCGGCGGGCCCCGCGGCGGAGCTCTCCACGGTCAGTTCGACATGACCGAGCAGTTCGGGAGGCTCCGTCTCGGAGACGAGCAGGGACTGCTGGACCAGGTTCAGCTCATCGTCGAGGGCCGACAGGCGGGAGTCCACGGAGCGCAACTCCTCCCCGCACAGACCGCGTTCATCGTCGACCCGGTCCATCTCCCGCGTCCACCGCGGAGCGTCGGTGTCACCGGAGCCGGTCGCCTCGGCGATGTCCCGCAGGAGATCGGATGCCAGGCCTTCGAGCAGGTCCCGGCGGGACAGCAGGCGGTCCCGCCTCAGGCGCAGGGTCCGCTGCTCCTCCGTCAGAGCGTGCACCCGCCCACGCAGAGCGGAATCTGCCTCGGCATCAGGCAAGGGCCCGCGGGGCGTCCACGTCCGGACGATGCGCGCGTCGAGCACGTTCGCGGAGTGATCTGCCGTCAGTTCAGCGTGAAGAGTCCGGTCGACGGCGAGTGCGGTCACCGGCCCGAGGCGGAACCGCTGGACGCCTGCTGTCAGGTCGAGGACAGTGGTCCTCTCGACCTGGGCACGGTCCTCCAGGCAGGTCACAGCGGTGACGGGAAGAGGGAGGGTGCCGGGGGTTGACGTGGTCAAGGTGTGTCAGCTCCTGCGGTTGCCACCGGCGAGGGCCTTGCCGGCCGGGATGCGGATCTCGTACCCGCCGTCGAGGACGGCGGTTCCTCCGGCGGGCAGCTCGAGGCGCCAGGCCCGGGTACCGGGAGCATGGGGATCCGGGCCGAGATCCTCCTCCAGGACTGCCCAGTCGGCCCGCTCCTCGATCCGGACATCGGCGTCGGATGTGACGGGGACTCGCTCCTGCACCTCCACCGAGACAGGCCCGCCCAGCCGGTTGGCGATCTCCACGTGCACGCGGTGGTCGAGCACGGTGACGTTGTTGCGCAGCCCCGAGGTGGACTCCCGGAGGTTCGTCCGGCGGGTCACCTGGATGCCCTCGGCCGGCCCGAGACCCAGCCGGCGGACACCGCCGGGTGCAAGCGTAGGAAGGGCGGCGGTCAGGAGGAACTCGTCGTCGACCGTGACCTCGACCGGCCCGGCCAGCAGCGCCTGATCGGTCGCGTTGGTGAGTACCAGCGTCGCGTAGACGGTCTCCTCGACCGACGGTACGCACAGGTGCTCGGTGCGTGTGCCGACGGTGATCTCGCCGACGGTGACGGTGTGCCAGGAGCCGTCCGACGGTATGTCGGCACGGGCAGCCGCATCGAAGCGGTGGTCGAAGGAGCCGGCCGACTCCTTGGGCCGGACGGCGTGCCCCGGCAGCCGCAACCGTGACACCGAGTCGGCGAGCCGACGTTGCTCGGCGGCGACCGGATCGACGGCCGAGCCCGGGAAGATCCTGCCCCTGCGGGCCGAAGGCTCTTCAGGCCCGCACAGGACCAGTGCGGCGTAGTCGAGTTCGTCGTCGCCGGGACGCATCCCGTTGCCCGCCGGAGGCGGAACCGGGGCATCGGGCGGCGGAGGTGGCGCCCCTGGGGCGCCGGGGGCTGCCGGCGCCAACGGCGCGGCGGCAAAGGCCTGTTCGGACCCCCAGCCGGCAGCCGTGCGCGCCCTCGCGGCTGGGGCGGGTACGCCCGTCGGGGGAGCGGGGGGTACGGGCGGCGGCCCGCCGTAGCCCTGGGGTGCGGGCGGTCCGGCTACCACGGGCGGTCCGGCCGCTACGGGCAGGGCATCGGACACCGGAGCGGTGCGTGGGCCCGCAGCGTCGTATCCGCTGAAGAGGTCGGCAAGCCCCGGCGGTGGCTCCCGCCAGCCCGATGCCTCGGCGGACGGCTGGCGTCGGCCGATGCGAAGCGAGCGCAGCCTGGGCAGGTCGGTGCCACGTCGCAGATCCGCCGTGGCCAGGCCGATGGAGACCCCCGTCCAGTCCTCACCGGTGCGCTGGGCGATCGAGGCGCGCATGACCAGACGGCCCGCGTTCTCGCCACGCCGGTGCAGGAGGCGGTAGGCCGGCACCCAGACTGCACCCGGCACCTCGTACTCGACTTCGAGCTCCACCTCAGCGTCGGGCTCCGTACCTCCGTCCGGGACCTCGATCACCACGAGGGCCGAGACCGTGGTGTCCACATGAGCGGGAGGCGCGTCGGTGGACGCCCGGGCCAGCCTGTCCGCGGCCACACTCAACTCGTGCTCCGCTACGCGCAGCTCCTCCTCGATTCCCACGAGCAGCGAGTGGCGGCCGGTCAGCCGCACATCCACGAAGCCGGCAAGCTCCAGCCACGCCTCGACGGGGGCCTGCCGGTGCGGATCTTCCTTCCTGCGCGGCGGAGGCGACGGACGCAGAGCCCTCAGTTCCTCGACCAGGCGGAGCACGTGGTTCCTGCGCTGGAGCAACGCAGCGTGTTTCTCGGTCAGTTCCTCGACCTCGCGCCGCAGCCTGTCCAGGGCGGACGCGTCGTGAGGCCGGGCTTCGATCTCCACCCGTGCCTCGCTGACCCGGGCCCCGGGCACGCGTGGGACGCGGGCCCGCAGAGAACTCCGGTCCAGCGAACGAGGGAGCCCCGTCACGCGCACCCTGCCGTTCTCCGGCAACGTGCCCCTGGCCACGCGTCGGCAGACCGCGCCCTGCCCGTACACCACCACGGAATCGAGGGCCGAGGCCCACCGCTGAGCTGTCCTGTCCGTCATCCGTCCCCACCCCGTAGACGCCGAGCCGAGTTTACGCCCAGGCCCCACACCGGGGCTGCCGGGTCGGTGAGTGAGGAAGTGCCTCGCCGATCTCCTCGGCGAGGCACTTCGAAGTAAGAACGCGCATCCAGCTCGGCCGACGGCGTGCCGAGGCCGGCCAGTGCCCGGCGTCCCGCCGGGGCAGGGCGCGCAAAGGCGTCGGCGTTCACCGCCGACTCGCTCGTGACGGTCCGGCTGTCAGGCAGTCCGGTGGAGCGAGCAGCCGGTGGGGGTGGTCGCGAGGCGGATCGAGGAGAGGAGCAGGCGCATCCGGACCGTAGCCCCGCGTCTCGAACTGCGTAGGTGGTTCCCTCGGTCCGTGCCCGAATGAGGCATCGTCCCCCGGCCGGAGCGGCACCTGGCCGACCGGGGAACAGAAGGGATCAGACGTCCTGTGGTGAGACCTTTGCCATGCGGGCGACCCGGCCACGGACGAGGAACCAACCGCCCACCAGGGCTGCCGCGATCAGCGGCAGGAACATGACGGTGGTCCGGCCGACGCCGCCTCCCCACCACATGAGGAAGGCCACGCCCACGAGGAACAGCAGAGTGACGATCTGTGTGTACGGGGCCCACGGCAGGCGATACCCCGGCCGGGTGACCCGTCCGTCCTGCGCCCGGTGCCAGAACACCAGGGAGCAGAGCATGATCATGCCCCACGTGCCGAGGATCCCGATGGACGCGAAGTTCAGCACGATCTCGAACGCCTGGCCGGGGACGACATAGTTCAGGGCCACGCCCAGCACGCCGAAGCCCGCGGTCAGCAGGATGCCGCCGTAGGGAACCTGCCCCTTGTTCATCAGACCGGTGAACCGGGGTGCGGAGCCCGACAGAGCCATGGAGCGCAGGATGCGGCCGGTCGAGTAGAGCCCGGAGTTCAGGCTCGACAGTGCGGCGGTCAGGACTACCAGGTTCATCACCCCGGCCGCCCCCGGCACGCCGATCTTGTCCATGACCGTGACGAAGGGGCTCTGGTCCCCGGAGTAGGAGGTGTAGGGCAGCAGCAGTGCGAGAAGCACCACCGAGCCGACGTAGAACAGGCCTACTCGCCACATGATGGAGTTGATGGCCCTGGGCATGATCTGCTCGGGATTCTCGGTCTCGCCCGCGGCGACTCCGCACAGTTCCACGGACGCGTACGCGAAGACGACGCCCTGGATCACGAGGAGCATCGGGAGCGTGCCGACGGGAAAGACGCCTGTGTCCGAAACAGTGGAGATTCCAGGGGTGTGGCCGTCCACCGGATGCTGCGTCACCACCAGGAAGATCCCGATCAGCATGAAGGCGACCAAGGCCGCCACCTTGATGATCGCGAACCAGAATTCCATCTCGCCGAAGTACTTCACCGAGATCAAGTTGGCCGTGAGTACCACGGCCAGGGCGATCAGCGCGAGGACCCACTGCGGGATGTCGCTGAACATGCCCCAGAAATGCGCGTACGTGGCTGCCGCGGTGATGTCCGCTACGGCGGTCGTCGACCAGTTCAGGAAGTACAGCCAGCCCGCCGCGAACGCACCCTTCTCGCCCATGAACTCGCGGGCGTAGGACACGAAGGCACCGGACGACGGACGGTAGAGGATCAGTTCACCCAGCGCGCGCACGACGAAGAACGCGAACACGCCGCAGACGGCATAGGCGATCGCGAGCGACGGCCCGGCGTCGGCGAGGCGGCCGCCGGCACCGAGGAAGAGTCCGGTGCCGATCGCACCGCCGATCGCGATCATGTTGATGTGTCGGGACTTGAGGTCCTTGCTGTAGCCGGCATCACCGGCGTCCACGTGGGGGGAGCCGGCCGCGGAGGAGTCCGCGGCGAGCCGATCGGCTGCTGTGGTGCTGCCGTCACTCATTGGATGGGTGTCGCCTTTGTGAGGGGAAAATGGTCGGTCCCGGCCCGGTCTCCGTGGGGGGAGGCGCCGGACGATGGCTCAAGGCGCATGATCAGGAACCCTGTGATTCTGGCAGCGATGCACGTCTTGCGAAAACAAATCTGAGGTAAGTCAGAGGTTTCGGCACGGTAAAGGAGGTGCCTGCCAGCTGCTGCCGATCCCCGGGATCGCAGGCCTGGTGGGCGATCGCGGGCCTTCGCTGTCTGGCGGGGGCGTGGCGCGCATCACTGCGGACGGAGGCGAGGTGCGGTCGACAGGCGGGCGTCGTTCCGCGCCACGTGGGTACGCGACCTGCGACACCAGCCCGGAACGAGGCCGGGCACCGAGACACAGGAGCATCGCCATGACCGACCGCAGGCCCGATGGAGTCGTCTACTCGGGAGCCGAGGCGAGCCCGCCGCCGATACCCGCCGACATGCCGGACCAACAGGTCCAGGACAGCGAGGACGCTCTTGACGTGACGCTGCCGCCGGGTGTGCAGCGGGCGCGAGACGATCAGGGTGCGGGCGCCGACAGTGGTGGGCCTGATCCCGACGAGGCTGGTTCGGGCCGCGACTCCGCCCGAAATGCCGGGGTTCACCCGGAACACCCCACGCCGGACGAATCGACAGGGTGACCCCCGGCAGCACGCACGGGTCCACGCGTCGGCTGACGCGAGTAATCCATGCTGAAGAACCGGCGCGAGACCATGTGGGCCTGAGAGTCTGGTGAGACGTCGCCGCGGCCACCGAGACACGCCGCCCATGCCCGGCTCCGGGAGGAGATTGCGACGCCCGCCCATGACGCGATTCCGTCGCCACCGCCGCCCCCATGATTCCGGCTCCGCACCTCGGGTGCCGTTTCCCCGCTGCCGTCCCGCCCTTACGTTCGGCGGGGTCTGACACCGGGACGCCGGCAGACGTCGCACCGGCCGTTTCGCCGGGTAACCCTGCCGTGCACAAGGCGATCAAGTGACTGCAACGCGTGCAGATCGGCAGCTCACCTCTGTACGTCCCCGCGGAACGCCCTGGATGCCCGGGAAGTGGAACGAGTCGGACGCCGGAACGGGACCATCGCGGCGCCCCACGCCTGCCCCAGGCAGCGGCTGGACCGATGGCCGGTGCGGCGCGAAGGAAGGGACGCAGAGATCGAGGTGGCCGGACGGTGGGAAGCTGAGAGATCATGTCGCACATGAACACGTGAAGAGCACGAACCGGGCAGCAGCGATGGGTCAAGAACCCGACATGGAAGACGTCCAGAGATGCCGGTCGGTGGACCTGCGGCGATTGCGGCGCAGAGGCCCGCACCTACCGATTCCGAATCCACCCGTCCGCCTCGGCGTCGTACGAGCGGTGCGTCCACCTGGGTTGGTGCCCCCGATGCAGGGTGTACTCAAGTGCGATGGTCCATGTCCCCCGGAGCGAGGCTCTCATCGATTTGCTGGAGTCCCTCCCGGCGGACGACCGCGACCGACTGCTGCGCAGCGAAGTGAAGCTGATCAGTTACCTCGACAGCCGGCGCACGGGTGCTGCCCGGTGATCGCGGGAAGCGCTTCGAAGGGGACCAGGCTCCGCACGTTCGACGGGACGGACCTTACCCCTCATCGGAACCATCGAAAGGCACAATGAAGATGACTGGGCAACAGGACCGCTGGGCGGAACTCACCGGCGGGCAGGCCGGGGAGGAGTACGCCCGGCGATTCGCACAGCTCGCCGAATCAGGCCAGGACATGCACGGCGAGGCGGCCTTCTGCGACGCGCTGCTACAGCCTTCCGCCCGGGTACTCGACGCCGGTTGCGGCACCGGACGGATCGCGATCCGCCTCTCGCAGTTGGGATATCGGTGCACCGGCGTGGACATCGACTCCTCGATGCTCGCCGTTGCCCGCCGCACTGCTCCTGAGCAGGCGTGGCTACTCGGAGACCTTGCCCGGCTGGAGCGCCTCGATCTCGAGCCGGAGTACGACTTGGTACTCGCCGCCGGAAACGTCATTCCGCTGCTCGCCCCAGGCAGTGAGTCCGCCGTCATCCGGCAACTGGCCGCGGTGCTTGGCGACGGCGGCCTCCTGGTCACAGGGATGGGCCTGGACGCCGCCCACCTTCCTCTGGAGGAACCGCCACTGACACTGACGGAGTTCGACCAGTGGTGCGCCGATGCCGGACTCGCCCTGCACCGGCGCTATGCCACCTGGGGCGGCGATCCCTACATCGAGGGATGCGGCTACGCCGTCAGCGTGCACGCCAGGTTCTCCCCGGACGCTGTCACTAGGTAGGCGGACGCCGGGCCGCCGCCGGTACTTCGGCGGTCGGAGGAACGAGCGAGGGCTGTCCGACGCGACGACCGCGGGTCCGGCCGCCGTGCCGTACGCAAGGATGCAGATGGTTTGTGATCTCGGGCGCCGCCCGCCATCGTCAGCGCACGTCGAACGGAGCCGCCCGTCGCGTCACCCTGCTGCTGCGGATGCGGGTCCACGGCCTGTGGAACTTCAGCTTGATCTCCAACAGCGTCGGCGCCGACCCGGAGCTCTCGCCGGCCATGATTCTGTCCGTGCTCTGGCAGGTGGTGCTGATCGTCGTCCTGCTCGCACGCCGCCGCAGCATCGCACCCGCCAACGGGCCCACCCCGGTCCAACCGGCCCCCGGAGCCTGACCCGCCCCCGGGCCGCCGCCGCCCGGCTGCGGGTGTACGCCAGGCGTGGCTCTGTCCCGTGACCGGTGGCGACGAAGGGTGACAGCCATCGTCGGCACTGATGACCGCGTACTCTTCGAACCGACGCCGCCCAGCGTCAGACGGTCACTCGTCTTCACCACTGGAAGTGCCCATGCCTCGCCGGTCACCGGGCGAGATCAGAACCGCACAACCCCGTCGCAGGAACGCCAGAAGTCGACAGGTCATCCCTGGTCTGTCCACCGCGACGAACCGGCAGATCGCACAGTTCGAAATACAGCACCGATTGCCTCCAGGTCACGTCGCCCACGCATTCCGGGCATGGGCTCTGGCGCTCAATCCATGGCCCGACCACGGCCCCAACCACGGGCGGGGAACCACTCTCTGGCGGGACGGGCACGCGCGAACACTGCTACAGGGCGCCGCCTCGACCATGACTCGCAAGGCGCGCCGTGAACTTCTCGGAGCGGTGGCTCCCCTGGACGACCGCTTCTTGACGCGGACCCTGCCAGATCCCTTCTCTCCACCCACAGATCCCTGGTGGAAGCGCCGCCTCGCAGCGTGATCCTTCCGACGATTCAGATACACAGGCTGCCGATGTGCTGCTCCTTCTCATCAACACTTCGAGTCTCTGCCCTTGGGACCGTTCCCAGGTGAGCATGTGGGCGAAAGAGCGCACATGCCTGGTGAGTACGTCCAGCTCGGGGCAGCCGCCCGGTACGGCCTTGAACTGGATCCGGTCGCTCTCGGACACGGCGAGGAAGCGGGCGACACCGACACACATCTGCAAGGACATGACGACGAGCTTGCCGACGTAGGTAGAGGAGATTCCCGGGCCGAGTCCGTACGCCCCAGTCCTGGGCATCACCCACCGGCAGGCACCGGACGTCGACTGTCTCGCGGCCCGGCCCGTGGAGATGTGGGAGCAACGTACTCCGGTCGACGTCCGGAGAACGCGGCACGCTGCCGGGAGGCCGCCGACGCGAATACCGAACAGGCTCTGTGTGCCCGGATCGCCGACCAACACCCGTCGGTCCACGAGGCCGAGACCCGGGCTCGGGCCGGATGGCAGGCCGCCCGGAACACCGCTCGAGCCGCCACGGGTGCGGGCAGGAGTACGAGTCCCACGGTGGAGAGGCGGGATCGGTGAGGCCCGGCGCGTGGACCGATACGAGTCGAAGACGCCGGAGGCCGCTCGGGCCTCAAGAATTCCTTCGACATCGGGGCCGACCGGCATGCACACTGCGCTCATGACCTATGGAATCGAGTCCCACTTCACCCGATGAGCGCCCCGGGGGAGCGCAGAGCGCTCACTCACTCGATCGCTCTGTATGACCACGCGCTGCATCTGCTGCGGAAGTCTCCCGATGGAGTCCCGCCCCGGCGCGGTTACTCTCTGCCCAAGAGGCCCGAAGGACGGCAGGACCCTCTTTCTCGGAACGAGGCGAAAAACGCCATCCGAGAAGCGTTCAGCCCACTTCCGGACAACCCCGCCACTCTGCATCGCCGTTTCGAACGACTCGGCATTCAGGATCGCCACAGGCACCTGATGAGGCCCACCATCGCCGGACTGTCACTGCCGGCTCAGGAAGCGGATGAGGCCCGGGCCCTGGGCCGAGCGCTTATCCGGACCGGTACCACCGCTGCTGCCGTCACAGCAGGCATCGTCCTGCTGGGCCGTGGCCACGGACCCGAGGACGTCCAGCACCTCTCCGTCGTCGGTTTGTTCCGAGAGCTCACCGGCCCTGCGGTCAACGCGCTCGATCTGCTTGACCGCCGATCCGCGGCGGTCCTGTGGCTAACGGTCTACGCCCCCGACGAACTGTGGCCTTTCGTCCGCGCCCTGTGGGCAGGGGACCGGCAGGCAGTGCGCCCCGAGCTGGTCGCGCTTCCCACCTCACCCCGCTTCGTCAGCGGTTCGGTCGCTCGCCGGATCGCGGAAGCGTCCCAGTTGCCCGACCTGCTCGACCGCCACCCTTCCGACACCGCACTGCTCGCTCGAGCAGGCAGACTGCTCGTCCGCATGGGGTGCTCACGCGACGCCCCGACCGACCTCGTCGAATACCACGACGTACTCCGCCTGTACGGCAGCGTCGTGAGCCGCGCCGGTCTTCTGCCGCCCACCCTCGACAACGCTGCCCTGCTGCTGTCGCTCGCCCTGGACCTGAGCAGTGGCACCGGCGTGCTGCTGGACTGGCCCACCGGGCGGCGCGCGGCACTGCTGGAAGCGCTCGGACAACTGCTGACCGAACCCCGATGGGCGGTGGCGGATGACGTCCTGAGCGAGAAAGAACAACGAAGGCGAGCCGACTGGTTCCGCCGTACTGGACGGCAGCCCTTCGAGTCCCCGGCTGCGACCAGAGAATTCCATATCCAGGTGGTGGCCGGCGACCCCGCTGACCGGGACCCCGTCGAGACACGGGTGCTCATCGAAGGCCGCCCGGTGGTTCCGGCCGTGTTCGGCCGCGGGCCCGCCCACAGCCCCGATCACCTGCTGGACGAAGGGCGGCTACGGGCCTGGCCAGAGCCTCACGAGGTGCAACTCGCCGAGGCCTACTGCACCGAGGGGTGCTGTGGAGCGCTCTACGTCACCATCCGGCGAGACGCGGATCAGGTGGTGTGGGAGAACTGGCGGCAGACCATGCCGGGTTCCCGCGAGCCCGCACCGGAGCTGCCCTCCTACCGGTTCGACGCGTCCGCCTATGACGCGGAGATCGAGAGGGCCGAGACCGACTGCGCCTGGTCCTGGCGCGCTCGCACGCTCGCCCGCCTGATCAAGGCGGGGCTGATCGAGGAGCCGGACCTGCTGAGCCGATGGGACGCGGGCCGAGGCTGGATCAGCAGTGGCTTCGACAGCCCCGACGAGGCCGAGGTGACCTTCTGGTACGTGCCGGGGCTGGCATCTGGCACTCCGGAACGGCCCGACAGTCCCCTCCAGTTCCGCTGGACCGTCCCGGACGACGGCACCCTGCTCGAAGCCCAGGCCGCCACCGCCTTGCGCCGGCTGGCTGAAGAGGATCCGAAGTCCTACGCGCAGGTCTGCGGAGGCAGCCGTGAACGGGCCGAGGAACTCGGCTTCCCGTGGCCCGGCAGCGACTGAACAGCCACCCCTCGTCCCTCGGCGGAACCTGGGCGACACGCTGCCAGATGGCGCGAGGCAGTCGGGCCCGGTCCACAGGCCGACCGAGAGTATAAGAAGGTGATAGCGCTCCGACGTCGCTCGTCGGGGCTGGGCCCCTCCTGACACGGGTCAGGGCTTCCCGGGCCGTGTCGGCACGTTACGCCCGAGGAGAGAAGGACCGACCGGAACAGCGCAGGCGACTCACAGACAGCCGCAGTCTGTGGCGTAGAAGAGGAGGAAAAGGGCCGAAACCGCCGCGACGGTGAAGCCGGCAGCGGTTACGGCGGCGAGGCCCCGGCGAAGGCTCTTCGCGGGAGTGCGGAAGGTCTGCCAGGCGCCGTGGGCGAGGAAGAGGCTGAGCATCCCGGCCCCCGCGATGGTCAAGCGTGGACTAAATGACCAACTCATATAGGCGAGTAGAAGCAGACAGCCCAACAGTACGCAGGCGAGAAGCCCCAGAATTGCCTCGGCGATCATTTCCCCCACTGTCTCCGTGAGGAACTCGCTGACACCCTTCGCGACCTTGCGTACGTTCATCGACGCCCTCCGCGCTTGTGTCCGAAGGCTCCGATGGGCCCTGGCACAAGAGACCCCTTGCGCGCCGGAATGGTTGTCGGGGCGTCTCGGCCACAGTCTTTCGGCCTGGGGCCCCACCGGCGGCGCGACGACCCGAACACCGGTCTGCGGAGGGACGACTCCTCGCCGCCGGAGACTTGGCGACCCGGCACCGTTTCCTCTGAGACCGCAGGCGCGGCCACGCGCCACCTTTCTCTGGACGGCCGTGGTGTCCGGACGCGCATGGCCGCTCACCGGAAAATTCAGTGGTTCCGTCTTGCAGACGCTCATAGCATCCGCTCATGACCGAAGAGACCGGGATCGCGGGCGACGAGTATGACGCGGAGGCCGGAAGAGAGGCTTTCTGGCGTGCCAGTTCCGTGGGTCTCGCGGCAGTGGACACAGGCGACGCCGAGCTCCTGCACTGCTGGCGATCCGATCCTGTTTCGGCCTATGAGATCGGGATCTGGCCGCTCTCTCTCGCCTCAATGCGCGAGCGTATCGAGAGGGACGCTGACGACGACGATCGCGACGACTTCCTCGTACTGCTTCCCGACGGCACCCCGATCGGCCACACCGCACTGACCGGCCAGAACGTCGTCGATGGCACAGCACACGTCGAGCTGATGCTGGCTGCTCAGTACCGTGGGCAGGGCTACGGCACCGCAGCCCTCGACGCGCTGATGGACCTGGCGTTCGGTGAACTCCCGATGTACCGCATCGCGGCAGAGACACACACCGGCAACACTCCGGCCCTCGGCGCCCTCGCCAGATCCGGGTTCGTGCGCGAAGGCATCAGCCGCTCTGCCTGTCTCCATCGTGGCCGCCGTCACGACCTCGCCGTGTTCTCGCTGCTCCGCCCCGAATGGGAGGGGCTGAGCCGGCCCCGAGCCTGGGACGCCGGCCGAGCGGACTGAGCACACCGACGGCAGCGCTGCCAGCGGTCTTCCGATGCCCTGGAAGCCGAGCCAAGACAAGACGCTCTGCACAGCGGGCGTTCAGGCACTTGCCCGTCCTGCCCCGCGCACCACGAAGTGGGACTCCCTCACCTGCGTCGGACCGCCCGCAGGGCGAGGGCGACCGCCGCAACGGCACCCGTCGTCGCGATGCCGACCGCCGACAGGCGAAGGACGCCGACTGGGCCCAGGACGGCCACGAGCGGTCCGCCGAGTGCGGTGCCCAGGGGGACTGACAGGACTCTGACGGCGGAGTTCGCAGCAAGGGCCTGTGGCAGCAGCGTACTGGGCGCCGAACGCTGGAAGAGGGCGGTCGAGAGCGACGCGTACGGCGGCCAGAGCAGCCCGGCCGCCCCGAAGCAGACGACGGACACAGTCGTCGGCGCACCGAGGCCCAGTGGCAGCAGCAGCGAGCCGAATCCGATCACGATGCCGACCGTCACGTGCCACAACCGCAGCCTGCTGAGGAAGCCGGTGAGCACCGACCCGAGCACCGCCCCGACGCCGAAGGCCGTATAGAACGTCGCCAGGACACCGGCCGATGCACCCAGGTCGTCCGACACGTGCAGGGGCAGGGCGACGTACAGCGGACCGAAGAGAAAGAAGAACACGAAACTCAACGCGAGGAGCCCCGACAGAGCGGGGATACGGCGGATCACCGCGAACCCGGCCCTCCGTGACGCGGTGTCGCCCTCGGGCTCCGGCACCGCGCCCCCGGGGACCAGGACGAGAAACGTGACCGCCAGGACCAGGAACGTCGTCGCATCCACCGCCAGCACCGTCGCCGGCCCTGCGAAGGTGATCAGCAGTGTCGCCAGCGGCGGGCCCACCACCGTGGCGATCGACCCGACACAGGACAGCACAGCATTGCCCGCCAGATGCTCTTGCTCCGGCAGCACCCTGGCGATCAGCGTGTAGACACCCGCCTGCCCCCAGGAGTGCAGCACCGAGGAGAGCGCCAACAGCGCCACATACCCCTCGATGCCGAGGGCGCCTACGGCGTACAGCACCGGAATGGCCCCCAGCGCACCCGCTCGCAGCGCCGCGTCCCAGCCCGCGAGCCGGTCCGGACGGTGGTGACGAAGAAAGCGGCCGAGCAGCAGCGCGCCCACCGCCCCTGACAGGGTGTAGGCGGCAGCCGCTGACGCGACCCACATACCGCGGTGGGCGGCGGGTGCTAACTCGATCGCCAGCCAGCTGACCGCCACCACGGCCATGCCGTCGCCCAGGGAGGAGACGGCGAATCCGGGAAGGATCCGCCGGAGCGTCGTATGACAGATCACGGACCAGTACGGCGAAGAACGCATCACACGGTTCGGCTCCACGGCCATCATGGCGCCACCTCCACACTCGACGGAACAGACTTCGCCGACCCTTCCCAGGCAGCGGCGACGAAGGCGGGTCTTCTCCTACTGGCGGAAACGTCACGCCGGGCGCGAACGGGACGTGTCCGCGGGCCGAAGCGGCAGGCCCGCACCCCCGCAGAGATGAGTCAAGCCGGTCCGGACTCGGGTTCGTTCGTGTCGAAGGCAGCGAAGGCAGCGAAGGCAGCGAAGGCAGCGAGGACGTGGAACGCCACCGAGCCGCCACACCCCCGTCGCCGTCACCGCGGCATCCGCCTGCGCTCGGTGCGGTCCCGGAAACCGTGCCTGTCGACTTCCTTGCGGACCGTGTGGACGTGTGGGAGCCCGTCGGAGCGAAAGGAGCGAGCTCCGTTTCCCGGAACGATCTGGATGCTCTGTCCGGTGGTTCATGACCGGGGGACATGCCTTCGCAGGCGCACCAGGCGCACCAGGCGCACCAGGCGCACCAGGCGCACCAGGCGCACCAGGCGCACCAGGCGCACCAGGCGCACCAGGCGCCCTGGACACGTATCCGGGCAACTGCGAAGATCCACGACTGGATCGCCAAACAGTCTGTGAACAAGGAGAGTTCAGCATGTACTCGTTAGCCGTGCGCCGCCGTGCCTCCCTCGCCTCTGCCTCCGTGCTCCTGGCTGTCGCGGGCACTCTGGCCGGCGCTTCCCCGGCTCTCGCCGGAGATGACTCGACCATTTTCGGCAAGGACAACACCGTCGCCGTGGGCGCGGTCAGGTACGCCCCCGCGACGGCGCAGGACGAAGACGGCATCACGGTCGACCTGACCTACTCCTGCGATCCGACCCCGACGCTCTCCCTGGGCTACGCCTGGCGGCTGGCCGATGAACGGGACACGCAGATCGAAAGCCCCCGTGGAGTGGGACAGATGCATTCCTCCGAACTGACCTGTGACGGGAAGAAGCGCACCGTGTCGATCACAGCCCGCACGTGGGGGGACCACCTTCCGTTCGGTGAGGGTGACCCGGTGAAGATCACTGCGATTGTGGACAACTTCGAGGGCGCCCCCTACGCCCAGCGCGTGGTGGTCACGACGATCGCGGGCTGAGGCCACGCGCGCGCGGCGTTTCGGCACTCCGGTTCTCGGTCTGCATGACCAGCGCCATCACCGTCCACAGCCAGCCACAGCAGTGAACGGAATACACCTGAGGGAACGTCACTTCTGGCCGTCAGGCGCCAAGGGGGTACGCCGTCTTGCGCGAGCCAGTCCCTCGCAATCGAACATCGAGGTAACGCTCCGCGACGGCTCCCCAAGATCTGTGCCAGAACCGAGAGGGTTTCTGGCACACCCTTGCGTGGACTGATTACGGAGAGTCAAATCTCGGGTGAAGCTTCCCCGTGATCTTGGATACTCGATGGTTATGCCGCGAGGGTGTGTCGGTGCCGTTGGCGGGTCTCGGCCGGGTGAGGTAGCCGAAGACCTTGAGCCTTTTCCAACCTCACGCTGACGCGTGGTGAAGGACGAGGATGGCCTGGACGATCGCGGTAATGCGGTTGGTGCTGCAGCGGAGCTTCCGCAGAAGGCGCCAGCTCTTAGGGCTTGCCGGGAAACAAGTCGTAGCTTCCATCTGTGGGGCTCGTTGGTCTGGTATGGGGAGACCGGAGGGGATCGGGGCCGTTCTGGCG
>NZ_JBICWC010000023.1:0-30466 GCF_043199535.1 Streptomyces sp. NPDC048590
TTCCAACTTTACCAGACTCTTTTTCGTTCCGTTTCCGGTCCGAATTTGATTCCGGCGGCCTGTGGAGTGGCCTTTGCCTTTCGGCTGATCCGACTCTATCAGGCCTTTTCCGTTGCTTTGACCGAGGTCTCGCGAACATGCGAGGGCCCCATCAGAAGTACAGTCTGGGTTGAGGGAGTCGCCGCCAACCCTCGCGGCTGAGGCCGCAGCAGGGCGAGGCAGGGGTACGACAGTACAGGTCGCTGTGAGGCGAGGCAAATCGTTTCCGGTGGGCCGTCAAGTTCGCCAACCGGGAGGTCTCGGGCGGAACCGGGACTTCATATGACTTACCCTGCTGATCAGTACGCCGCCCTCCTTCAGTCGTGGCGGTAACCATACGGATCCCCACTCTGGGAGGCTCTCCATGACCACTGTGACGTCCCCTCTTGCCGGCCGCGCGATCGGACTCGCCGCGGTTCCCGACCCCGTGTTCTCCGGAGCCATGGTGGGTCCCGGCACGGCCATCGACCCGGTGCGCGAGCCGTCCGAGGCCGTCTCCCCGGTCGACGGCATCGTCGTGTCACTCCACCCCCACGCCTTCGTCGTCGTGGACGACCAGGGCCATGGCGTGCTGACGCACCTCGGGATCGACACGGTGCAGCTCAACGGCGAGGGCTTCGAGCTGCTCGTGAACAAGGGTGACACCGTGACCCGCGGACAGGGCATCGTCCGCTGGGACCCGGCTGCTGTGGAGGCTGCCGGCAAGTCCGCAATCTGCCCGATCGTGGCTCTGGAGGCCACGGCCGAATCCCTCTCGGACGTCCGTGAGGACGGAGACGTGAAGGTCGGGGAGACCCTGTTCGGCTGGCAGTGACACTCTCTGCGCAGTACCGAGCCAGTCGGGTATCAACCGCGGAGGCGCAGCCGCCGCACAATCGGAGACGGTGAAATGGAGACAACGCTGCGAGGCGTCGGCGTGAGCCACGGTGTGGCGATCGGCGAAGTCCGGCACATGGGTACCGCGGTCCTGGAGCCGCCGGCCAAGCAGATTCCCGCGGAGGAGGCGGAGCGCGAGCAAGGGCGCGCCCGCCAGGCCGTGGAAGCTGTCGCGGCCGACCTCGTCGCGCGCGGCAACCTGGCCGGCGGCGAGGCTCAGCACGTGCTCGAGGCCCAGGCCATGATGGCGCAGGACCCGGAGCTGATCGCGGACGTCGACCGTCGTATCGCCGTCGGCAGCACGGCCGAGCGTGGTGTCTACGACGCGTTCGCCGCCTACCGGGCCCTGCTGGCCAACGCCGGGGAGTACCTGGCCGGACGTGTCGCCGACCTCGACGACGTACGGAACCGCATCGTGGCGCGGCTTCTGGGCGTGCCGATGCCGGGCGTGCCGGACAGTGACCAGCCCTACGTGCTGATCGCGCGTGACCTGGCACCCGCCGACACCGCGCTGCTCGACCCGACACTGGTCCTCGGGTTCGTCACGGAGGAGGGCGGACCGACCAGCCACAGCGCGATTCTCGCGCGTGCCCTGGGAGTTCCGGCCGTCGTGGCTCTGCCCGGAGCCGGGGAGATCGCCGAGGGTACGGTCGTCGCCGTGGACGGCAGCACCGGTGAGATCTTCGTCGAGCCGAGTGAGGAGAAGCGGGCCGAGATGGAGAGCGCTTCGGCGGCGCGGAAGGCGGCCCTGTCCGCCGTCACCGGCCCGGGCGCGACCTCCGACGGTCACAAGGTGCCGCTGCTCGCCAACGTCGGTGGTCCCGCTGACGTCCCGGCGGCGGTGGAGGCCGGCGCCGAGGGCGTGGGGCTGTTCCGCACCGAGTTCCTCTTCCTGGACGACAGCAAGCAGGCACCGTCCGAGGAGAAGCAGATCGCCGCCTACCGCGCGGTGCTGGAGGCGTTCCCCGAAGGGCGCGTCGTGGTGCGGGTACTGGACGCCGGCGCGGACAAGCCGCTGGACTTCCTGACGCCCGCGGACGAGCCGAACCCCGCACTCGGTGTCCGCGGTCTGCGTAGTCTGCTGGACCACCCCGATGTGCTGCGGACGCAGCTGACGGCGCTCTCCAGGGCGGCCGAGGGTCTGCCGGTCTACCTCGAGGTCATGGCGCCGATGGTCGCCGACCGTGCCGATGCCAAGGCGTTCGCCGACGCCTGCCGTGAGGCGGGGCTGCAGGCGAAGTTCGGGGCGATGGTGGAGATTCCGTCCGCCGCGCTCAGGGCGCGTTCGATCCTGCAAGAGGTGGAGTTCCTCTCGCTCGGTACCAACGACCTGGCGCAGTACACCTTCGCCGCCGACCGTCAGGTCGGTGCCGTGTCGCGACTGCAGGACCCCTGGCAGCCCGCGTTGCTCGACCTGGTCGCCCTCTCCGCCGAAGCGGCGCGGGCCGAGGGCAAGAGCTGCGGCGTGTGCGGTGAGGCCGCCTCGGATCCGGTGCTGGCCTGTGTGCTGACCGGTCTGGGTGTCACCTCGCTCTCCATGGGTGCGGCGTCCATCCCTTATGTGCGGGCGACTCTGGCGAAGCACACGCTCGCCCAGTGCGAGCGTGCCGCCTCGGCCGCGCGCGCGGCGGACTCCGCCGACGAGGCGCGGCTGGCCGCGCAGGCGGTGCTGTCCGGCGAGTGACGGCGTGGTCCGGCCTTGCCGGCCGGCTCTGAAGGGGTTCCCACCGGGTCCGGTGGGAACCCCTTCCGCTGTCAGCGGTGGGTTTCCGGCTCGTCGGCGCCGATGTCGAAGCCCGCGCAGTACTCGACGCCGGACTCGGGCGACACAGGTTCGCCCGTGTCGGCGTCGGTGCAGTAGGCGCTGAAGACCTCGCCCGCGGTGAGCGGGAGGAGACTGCCACGCTCCAGCCGCCAGCCGTGCACCCGGTCGGGGGCACCCGGTGCGCTGGTACGCAGGACCACGCCCCCCATGGTCTCCATCGCCACGCCGACGGCGAGGACGCCGGCGAACTCCGCCCCCTCCGAGGAGTCGAGAAGGGCGGGCCCGTCCGCACCGCGTGTGGTGTGGAGGACGGCGAGGAGCTGTTCGCTCCCGGACGGGGTGCTGCACACCACGTGGTGGGTGCCCGGGCCCGCCGTTTCCAGCAGGCGCGTCAGCAGATGGGACGCGCGGTCGAAGGCTGCCCTGCCGATGTCCTGTCCGCAGTCCGCGCAGTCACCGAGACCGGCCAGCAGCACGGTGGCGTACTCCCAGGTCGCGTGCCGGACGGCTCGTGAGACGAGCAGGGGGATCAGGGTGTCGAGGGGCTGGCCCGTGTAGGCGACGGTGGCGCCCGTGGCGGCGACCTCGGCGGTGAACCGGCTGCGGGTGGCGCGCTCGTCCGGGTCGAGGCCCGACTCCGAGCAGTACTCCGCGTAGTCCTCGGGGTCGAACAGGGCGACGGAGGTGTGCATGCCGAGCCCGCTGAGACTGCGCAGCAGGGCCTCGACCTGCTGGAGGTAGAGCACGTGGTCGTCGAAGACGAA
The DNA here is from genome assembly GCF_043199535.1 of Streptomyces sp. NPDC048590. Taxonomy (NCBI): domain Bacteria; kingdom Bacillati; phylum Actinomycetota; class Actinomycetes; order Kitasatosporales; family Streptomycetaceae; genus Streptomyces; species Streptomyces sp. NPDC048590. The sequence goes on from NZ_JBICWC010000023.1 coordinate 3,445, forward strand.
GCTGCGGTAGCGGCGCATGGCCGCGAAGTCCTCGGCGTCGACCAGGAGGCCGACGGTCGTGGGTGCTTCGCGGCGCAGCGCGCGCCGGATGGAGGGTGCGGAACGCTTGGCGTCGCGCCCGGTCTGCCTGTGGTGTGCCATGAGTCCCCCTGTGCACTGTGTAACGGTGTTCACTCAGAGTAATCAGGGGGACTGACAGTGGCCGCCTGGCCGGTCCGCTCAGCGACGGGTGCGGGCGAGGTCCTCGTAGAAGTGGAGGAGTTCGAGGTTGTCGATGGAGCCCGGGTTGACCGCCTTGGCCAGGGCTGTTCCCTGGAGGAGCCGCTTGACCGGGACCTCGATGCGCTTGCCGGTGAGGGTGTGGGGGATGCCGGGCACCTCGATGACCTCGTCCGGTACGTGACGCGGTGAGAGGTTCTCGCGGATGGTCCGCTTGATGCTGTCGCGGAGCTCGTCGTCGAGGGTGGCGCCTTCGGCGAGGTGCACGAACAGCGGCATCCAGTAGCCGCCATCCGGTTCCTCGATGCCGATGACGAGGGATTCCCTGATCTCGGGGAGGCGCTCCACCGCCTCGTAGATGTCGGCGGATCCCATCCTGACGCCCTGCCGGTTGAGGGTGGAGTCGGAGCGCCCGTGGATGACCACGGATCCGCGCTCGGTCAGGGTGATCCAGTCCCCGTGCCGCCACACACCGGGATAGGTGTCGAAGTAGCTGTCGTGGTAGCGGCTGCCGTCGGGGTCGTTCCAGAAGCGCACCGGCATCGAGGGCATGGGCGCGGTGACGACGAGTTCGCCGACCTCTCCGACGAGCGGCTTCCCTGCCGGGTCCCAGGACTGCAGGTCCGTGCCGAGGCAGGGGGCCTGCAGTTCGCCGATGTGGACCGGCAGGGTGGGGACGGCTCCGGCGAAGCAGCTGCAGACGTCGGTCCCGCCGCTGACCGAAGCGATCCAGAGGTCTTCGGCGACCTCGTCGTGGAGCCAGCGGAAGCCGTCGGGCGGGAGCGGCGAGCCGGTGGTGGCGACGCACTGGACGCGGCTGAGGTCGTGGTCACGGCCCGGGTGGATGTCCGCCTTCCGGCAGGCCATGACGTAGGCCGCGGACGTGCCGAAGAGGGTTGCGCCGGTCTGCTCCGCGACGCGCCACTGCGCGTTGACGTCCGGATAGCCGGGGCTTCCGTCGTAGAGGACGACGGTGGTGCCGGTGAGCAGGCCGGAGACGAGGAAGTTCCACATCATCCAGCCCGTCGAGGTGTACCAGAAGAAGCGGTCGTCGGGCCCGAGGTCGCAGTGCAGCCCGATCTGTTTGAAGTGTTCGAGGAGGATGCCGCCCTGGGACTGGACGATGGCCTTCGGGAGTCCGGTCGTCCCGGAGGAGTACAGCACCCAGAGCGGGTGGTCGAAGGGGACCTGCTCGAAGGCCGGTTCGGTGTCCGAGGAGGTGAGCGCCGTCCATTCGAGGGTGCCTTCGGGCGCGTCCGTCCCGAGCAGCGGGATGTGGACGACCGCGCGCAGGGTGGGGAGTTCGCGCCGGAGCTCGGCGACGGTCCCGGTGCGGTCGTGCTCCTTGCCGCCGTAGCGGTAGCCGTCCACGGTGAACAGGACGACCGGCTCGACCTGCTGGAAGCGGTCCAGCACGCTGCGTGCGCCGAAGTCCGGGGCGCAGGACGTCCAGACTCCCCCGACAGCGGCGGTGGCCAGGAACGCGACGACGGCCTGGGGGATGTTGGGGAGGTACCCGCTGACCCGGTCGCCCGGCGTCACGCCGAGGGCCCGGAGCTCGGCGGCCAGCGAGCCCACCTGGCGCCGGAGTTCGGACCAGCTGACAGCCACCTGTGTGTGGGTCTCGTCGACGTGCAGGAGGGCGGGGGCGTCGGCCCTGAGCGGGTCGTCGGCGGTGCGCAGCGCGTGCTCGGCGTAGTTGAGGGTGGCTCCGGGGAACCACTGCGCGCCGGGCATGGACCGGTCGCCGAGCACTGCTTCGTAGGGGGTGGCGAACCGTACGTCGAACCAGTCGGCGACGGCTTCCCAGAAGGTGTCGAGCGCGTCGACCGACCAGCGGTGCAGCGCCGCGTACCCGCCGTCGGCGGGAGCTCCGTAGCGCCCGGCCGCCCATCGCTGGAAGCGGGTGACCGCCGCCGCTTCGACGCGTTCGGGTCCGGGCTGCCAGAGGGGGGCGTCGCCGGCTGCTGAAGTCATGGAGGCTCCCTGGCCTTTCGGGGTGTACGCGGGTTCGCGTCGGCGCGCACGGGCTGGGGTGTGCGCGTGAACGGCAGTTACGGACGATGCCATGTGATCGTCTTGTGCACCAGGGTCTCCCCGCCACGCTTGTGTGTCCGGCTGTGTGGTGGAGCCACAGGTGAACGGAAGCTGAACGGAGCACACCGGGCTCCACGCTGATGGCAGGGTGGCGCCATGGATGGTCGTGACCTGGTGCGTTCGGTGAGAATGGTCGGTTCTGTGCGGGGGATGCGTACGGTTCGCTCGGCGTGGCGCCGCCGTCGTGCGGACGCGCGGACGGTGGCGGCGCGTGGTGCGGAGCGGGCGCGGGTCCCCGGTCTCCTGGCTGGTGCCGAGCCGGGGCCCGGTGGTGGCGTGGTGCGGTTCGCCCGCTCGGAGCTGCTGGTACGGGTGGCGGTGGGCGGTGCGGTCTTCTGGTCCTGGGACGCCGCCTCTCCGTCGCCGTCGTACGCGCTGCCCGGAGCGGTTCCCGAGCCGGACGAGCGCGCGAGGCTGGAGCCGCACGCGAACGGCGGGTGGCAGGTGGTGTCGGAGCGGCTGACCGTCGTCGTGTCCCGGCGTGGCGCGGTGGAGCTGCGTACGCCCGGCGGTGTGGTGCTGCGCCGGGAGGAGCCGCCGCGCTGGTGGGAGACCGAGGACGGAGTGGGCGGCCGGTGGGTGCAGCGGTCGGAGGTCCCGGCCGACGCGCGCTTCTTCGGGCTGGGCGGGCGGGCCGGGGGGCCGCGGCTCCGGGAGGGCACGTACGGGCTGAGGAACACCGGTCCCGGCGGGGCCTTCGGTCCCGGGGACGATCCGCTGCGCCCGACGATGCCGGTCCAGATGGTGGTCTCCGACGCGGGAACCCATCTGGTCTTCCATGACAACTCATGGGCGGGCCGGGTCACCCTGCGGGAGGGCGAGGAGGGGGCGGGTTCGGGCCACGACCGGCCGGGGAGCTGTGAGGTGCGGATGGAGGGCGGGCCGGTACGCGGCTGGATGGTCGCGGGTACACCGGCCCGGGTGCTCAGCACGTGGGCGGCGCTGACCGGGGCTCCTGCGCTGCCGCCGTCGTGGGCCCTGGGGCCGCAGCATGCCCGGTGCGGGTCCGACGGCGAGCGGGAGGTGCGACGGATCGTCCATGGATACCGGGAGCGGGATCTGCCGTTGTCGGTGCTGCATCTGGACATCGGCTGCCCCGACGCTGATGGGGCGTTCGCGGCCGGTCTCGAGCGGTTCCCGGATCTGCCCCGGCTCGCGGAGGACCTGCTCGAGGAGGGTGTACGCCTGGTGCCGTCCGTCGTTCCCCCGGCAGGGGCGTCCGCGCAGGACGCGGCCTGCCGGAGCGGTCTCGAGCTCGATGGCCGAGGTGTGTTCGTCCAGGGGCGCCGGGTCCTCGGTGAGGTGTGGACGGGCGAGCGGCCGTTCCTGCTGTCCCGCTCGGGCTGGGCCGGGATGCAGCGGTACGGCGGGAGCAGGCCGGCGGATGTGGCCACGGGCTGGCCCGGTATCCGGGCCTCGCTGTCCCAGGTACTGGGGCTGGGGCTCTGCGGGGTGCCGTATTCGGGGTCCGATGTGGGCGGTGACGAGGGTTCTCCCTCGCCTGAGCTGTATCTGCGCTGGTTCCAGCTGGGCGCCTGGATGCCGCTGTTCCGGACCCGCTCGGGCGACGGTGCGGCGCGCCGGGAGCCGTGGGAGTTCGGACCGGAGGTGCTCGCGCACGCGGGACGGGCGATGCGGGAGCGGGAGCGTCTGCACCCGTACTTCGTGACACTGACGCATCTGGCGAGGCTGACCGGTGCGCCGTATGTGCGTCCGGTGTGGTGGGGAGCGTCCGGTGACCGGGAGTTGCGGGACTGCGAGGACGCCTTCCTGCTGGGGGACGCGCTGCTGGTGGCTCCGGTCCTCGAGGAGGGAGCGGTCCGCAGGGCGGTCCCGCTGCCGGCCGGCCGCTGGTACGACACGGTGACGGAGCGGGCGTACGAGGGGCCGGGGCGGGTGGTGCTGGACGCGCCGCCGGCGGGGATTCCGGTGCTTGCCCGGGCAGGTGCGGTGATTCCGGTGCGGGGACCGGACGGGGGCCTGGAACTGGAGGCGTGGGCTCCGGTTCCTGGCCGTACCGGCGGGGGGTCCGTCGTACGGGACTCGGAGGACGGCCGGGAGGTCGCCGAGGTGGAGCGGTACACCTCGCGGTCGCTCTCCGGGCGGGTGGTGGTCGAGCGGGAGGGCGAGGAGGCCCGGGTGCCGTGTCCCGTCCGGGTACGGGGTCTACCGGCGTCGGGTCAGCGGTAGACGCCCGCCAACCCGGGTCTGCCGGTGTCCGGTCAGCGGTAGACGCCCGCGAACCAGGCGTGCACGGCCCGGCTGTGGAGGGGGAAGGCGAGTGCGCGTGGGGCGCGCAGCACGTCGAATCCGGAGGTCTCGTCGGTGGGCCGGGACGGCGGGAGCCCTCGCTCGGGGCGCGGGGGGAGCAGGCCGAACAGGAGTACGTGGCCGTCGGGAGCGCTCAGCACGTCGGCCGGCCGTACGTCGTTCTCGTCGGCCGGGATGCCGGTCTCCTCGAAGAGTTCGCGTACGACGGCGTGGCGCCAGTCCTCCGTATGGTCGATGTAGCCGCCCGGCAGCGCGAGTCCGCCCTGGTGGGGTGGGATCGTGCGGGTGATCACGACGAGGCCGGTGCCGTCCGGGCCGGTGACCGGCTGCAGTGCGACGGCGACGGGCAGGGGGTTGCGGTAGGCGGTACGGCCGCAGGCCGTGCAGGTGCGCGGCCATGTCTCGGTGGCGTACCGGGCTCCGCAGTCACCGCAGTGGGTGTCCTTCACGGGCCGGACTGTATCCGATCACTCTTCTCCTGGGGCCCCGGAGCTGATAAACGGTGTGCCCATGACAGGAATTGCTCGTGCCTTCCGTGCCCTGGCCGCCACCGGCGCCGCCCTCCTCGCCGTCACCGCCGCCGCCCCGGTGGCCACGGCCCGGCCCGAACCCAAGGCTCCGCCGGAGTTCGTCGACCTCCGCTCGGTGGATCCGACGATCATCACGGAGATGCGTTACACCACACCGCACAACTTCATGGGGGAGCCGGTGGACGGCTACCGGCAGCCGGTCTGCATCCTGACCCGGCCGGCCGCCCTCGCGCTGCGTACGGCTCAGCGGAGCCTGTTGCGTCAGGGCTACTCCCTCAAGGTGTACGACTGCTACCGGCCGCAGCGTGCGGTGGACCACTTCGTGCGCTGGGCGAAGGACCTCGACGACCAGTCGATGAAGGGTGAGTTCTACCCGATGGTCGACAAGACGCGCCTGTTCGAGGACGGTTACATCGCGGAGAAGTCGGGGCACAGCCGGGGCAGCACCGTGGACCTGACACTCGTGAAACTGCCGGCCCGTCCGACCCGTCCGTACGTGCCCGGCGAGAGGCTGACACCGTGCTACGGGCCGAAGAGTGAGCGCTTCCCCGACAACTCGGTGGACATGGGCACCGGTTACGACTGCTTCGACACGCTCTCACACACGGACGATCCCCGGGTTCAGGGCGCCCAGCGGGCCAACCGGCAGTTCCTCAAGTCGACGCTGACCGGTCTGGGGTTCGTGAATCTCGCCGAGGAGTGGTGGCACTTCACCTACAAGCCGGAGCTCTTCCCGGACACCTATTTCGACTTCCCGGTGGCCAGGCGTTCCGTCGCCGGGCACTGAGGCGGGCCGGCGGTCGCGGCCGGATGCCACCCCCGGTGGCATCCGGCCGCCCTTGCCCCTGCCGGGCGCCGAGCGGCTGTATCGGTGCGGTGGCGACCGGTTACGGTTCCCGTATGCCACAGCAGACGTTCGGTTCATATGAAGAGTTCTGGCCCTACTACGTCGCCATGCACTCCAAGGCGGCCACCCGATGGGTCCATCTGACCGGCACCCTGACCGGGCTCGCGCTCACCGCGTACGGTCTGGCTCGTGGCCGGAAGCGGTACGCGCTGGCGCTGCCCCTGATCGGCTACGGCACCGCGTGGCCCGCGCACTTCCTCATAGAGAAGAACAATCCGGCGACCTTCGGGCACCCCGCGTGGTCGCTGCGCGGTGACGCGCAGATGATCGGCATGATGCTCTCGGGGCGGGACGCCGAGCTGGCCGAGATCGCCTCGAAGTACCTTGCGGAGAACGCCTGATCCCGTGGCGCGTCATGGGTTGACGGGCCATCACCTCGGGTGAACACTCCCTTGCGAGGCCCGCTGCCCCCCGCGCCATGACACGCGGCCCGTACCCCGGTCGGCGGGGGTACGGGCCGCGTTCCCGTCCCGGGCGGGCCGGTCAGGTCGTGGCGGGCTCGGGCTGTCGCCCGGCCCTCGCCAGCGCGTCCTCGACGACCGCGACGAGCACATCACGCACGGATGCCCGGTCACGGGCGTCGCACAGGAGCATCGGTACCTCGGGGTCGAGGTCGAGCGCCGCCCGGACGGTCTCGGCCGGGAACCGGTCGGCACCCTCGAAGAGGTTGACGGCCACGGTGAACGGGATCGCCCGGCGCTCGAAGTAGTCGACCGCCGCGAAGCAGTCCTCCAGCCGCCTGGTGTCGGCCAGCACCACCGCTCCCAGAGCGCCCTGGGCCAACTCGTCCCACAGGAACCAGAAGCGGTCCTGTCCGGGGGTGCCGAAGAGGTAGAGGACCAGGTCCTCCCGCAAGGTGATCCGGCCGAAGTCCATGGCCACCGTGGTGGTGTGCTTGCCCTCGACCCCCGCGAGATCGTCGACGGGGCGGCCCGCCTCGCTCAGCCGCTCCTCCGTACGCAGCGGTCTGATCTCGCTGACCGCACCCACCAGGGTCGTCTTGCCCACTCCGAAGCCGCCCGCCACCAGGATTTTCAGGGTAACGGGCTCGACGGGCCGCTTCCGGCGGCTAGAGCGCCCGAAGGCCATTGATCACCTCGCGAAGAATGCTCACGTCCGGCAGCTCGGCCGGCGGAACGGGACGGGTGACGTGCACCAGTTCGTCCTCGACGAGGTCACCCACCAGGACGCGGACGACCCCGACGGGGAGATCCAGACCGGAGGCGAGCTCGGCGATCGACTGGGGCATGTCGCTGCAGAGTTCGACGATCTCCACGTGTTCCGGGGAGAGCGTCTGGTCACGGCCGGGATCGTCGGCCGCAGGTTCGGGTACGACGATCGCGATCAGGTCGAGACGATGGCGGGACGCGCTGCTGGTTCGCCCCCGGGTCATCGCGTAGGGCCGGACCACGGGACCCGCCTCGGCGTCGTACCAGCGCGAGGACCCCGCTTCGGCGGGGTTGGGCGGTGTTCCGGACGCGGTGTCCCGGACGGAGTCTGCGCTCATCCCCGCGCCTCACCCTCCGGCGGGCAGACCGGTGGTCCTTGGGGCGTTGGCCAGATGCGCGCCGACACGCTTGACCATCAGGGTCATCTCGTAGGCGACCTGCCCGACGTCCGAGTCCGAGGCGGCCAGGACCGCGAGGCAGCTGCCGTCACCGGCCGCCGTGACAAAGAGGAAGGCCTCGTCGAGTTCGACCACCGTCTGCCGGACCCGGCCGGCGTCGAAGTGGCGGCCCACCCCCTTGGCCAGGCTGTGGAATCCGGAGGCGACGGCGGCCAGGTGCTCACTGTCCTCGCGCGTCAGGCCCTGGGACGTGCCGGTGGCGAGGCCGTCGCTGGACAGGACCAGCGCCTTGCTGATGCTCGCGACACGCTCGACGAGCTCGTCGAGGAGCCAGTTGAGCTGGCCCGAGCCCTGGCGTGCGGCGTTCTGTGCTGCGGCGTTCGGTGCGGTCATCGACCGTCCCCTCCCGGAGTGGTTCCTGGTGCTGTCCCGCTCTGACCGGCGGTGTCCTCGGCGTTCTGCCGACGGCCACGCTGCCAGCCGCGTTGGAGCGAGGCCATGCGATTGCGTACGTCCTCCGCGTCACGTTCGAGGTCGTCGTCGGTGTCCGCGGGTGCGTGGCCGGAAGTCCGTCCTGCGGAGGCCTCCCGGAGCTGTGGGGCGAGGTTCGCCTGCCGGACCCGGCGCGGGAGACCGCCCACCGTCTCCGGGGCGGCGGAAGCGGGCCGCGCCTCGTCGCCGGTCGCGGCGGGTCCGTCCTCGGCGCCGGAGGCCGCGGATGCGTCCGTACGGAAGCGTGCCCTGTCGCCGAGCCGGCGGCTCTGGCCGGCGGCGCGCCCCGTCGGCCTGCGGCGGGGAAGCGGGACCGGGCGCATCGGCCGGACGTCGGCGGACGCACCGTCCACCCCGTCCAGCGCCTGCTGGTGCTGCTCCCGGCCGTCGTCCCTGCGCAGATCCCGCGCTCTGAAGATCCCGCCCCGCTCACTTTCGGTGTCCTCGAGGTCTGACACCCCGTCGAGCACGGGCCCGAGTGCCGGGTCGAGCTCACGGTCGACGGCCGGGTCGTCGAACCCCAGCGTGCCGACCGGTCCCTCCAGTTCGACGGGGCCATCGAGTACCGACGGGTCCGTCAGACCGGTGGGGACCGGGGAGAGCGCGGACGGCCTGCCGGTGGCACCGGCTTCCGTACGGCCGTCCCCCCGGCTCCTGCCGATGCCGGGTGGCCCGCCGATAGCCTTCTCCGACCAACGGTCCAGTCGGAATCCGGTGCCATGGGTGTCCGGCGCGTCGGTGAGCAGCTGCGCGGGTACGAAGACGACCGCGGTCGTGCCTCCGTAGGGAGAGGTCTGGAGCGACACCCGGACGTTCTGCCGCTGGGCCAGCCGGCTCACGACGAACAGGCCGAGGCGGTCGGTGTCGGAGAGCTCGAAGTCGGGGGTCTCGGCCAGCCGCAGGTTCGCGTCCAGGAGCACCTCCGGGGTCATGCCCAGACCCCGGTCGTGGATCTCCAGCGTGAATCCGTTGGCCACGCGCTCGCCGTGGACCTGGACGGCGGTGTGCGGGGGCGAGAACACCGTGGCGTTCTCCAGCAGTTCCGCGATCAGGTGGGTGAGGTCGGCCACGGCGGGGCCGCCCACACCGATGCGGGGCAGGCGCCGGACCTCGATCCGCTCGTAGTCCTCCACCTCCGCGACGGCCGCGCGGACCACGTCCATCAGTTGGATCGGCTTGCGCCACTGCCGGGACGGGGCGGCGCCGGAGAGGATCACCAGGCCTTCGGCGTGGCGCCGCATGCGGGTGGTGAGGTGGTCGAGCCGGAAGAGGTCGGCGAGTTCGTCGCTGTTCTCGGTCCGTCGTTCCATCGCGTCGAGAAGGGTCAGCTGCCGGTGCAGGAGGACCTGGTTGCGGCGGGCGAGGTTGACGAAGACCTCGGAGACGCCCCGGCGCATGTCCGCCTGCTTGACCGCTGCCTCGACAGCGGCCCGTTGGAGGGTGTTGAGAGCCTGCCCGACCTGCCCTATCTCGTCGCGCTCGTAGTTGAGGTGCGGGGCTTCGGTCTCCACGTCGACCTGCTCCCCGGCGGCGAGGCGCCGCATCACGCTGGGCAGCCGTACCCCGGACACCTCATGGGCGTCCTTGCGGAGCCGGGAGAGGTCGCGGACCAGCTCGCGTCCAACCCGTACCGAGACGAAGACGGAGACGAGCAGGGCGACGAAGCCGAGGACCCCGGCGGCACCGGCCCGGATCAGCACCCGGTAGCCGGCGGGTTCGGCGCGGTCCTGGAACCGGTTGGAGAGTTCGGTGCCGTCGTTGGCGAGATGGTCGAGGACGGGTGGTGCCACGTCCTCCCAGCGTGCGGAGTCGATCGCGCCCGGCTTCGTGAAGGGGCCGGCGGCGATGAGTTTCCGTTCCGCGGTGCGCAGGGGCTCGGTGTCGGGGCTGCGCCAGTACTGCTCCACGCGCCCGCGTTCACCGGAGGGCAGGAGTTCGAGGTTGACCTCGTAAAGCAGCGTGCGCCTGGTGGCCAGGTCGGAGACGGCTCGGATTTCGGGGGCGCCGAGCCGTCCGGCGACGAGGCCGGAGGCGATCAGCGCGTCCTCGCGGGAGAGCATCTCGCGGGCCCTGGAGATCCCTACGAGAGCGCGGACCTGATTGTCCATCGACACGTTCTCCATCGTGTGGAGACCGTTCAGGAAGCGGTAGCAGGGGTCGACGAGGCCGTTGTAGAAGTCGAGGGCCCTGGTCCGGTCGATGGTGCGCTTCTCGACGGATGCGCGCAGCGCGTCCAGACCGTCGATCTCACCGAGGACGGAGTCGAGCCGCGCCTCGGACTCGGGGCTCAGCTTCTCCCGGATGTCCTTGCTCCTCGCGCTCCGCCTGACGTCGGCCACGACCCGGTCGGTCACGGCGCGGCGGTTGCGCAGCAGTGGCAGGGCGTCCGAGGCGCGTGGGTCGGCGAGGAACACGAGAGTCTGGCGGCGTTCGCCCTGGACGGCGCGGATCGTGTCCTCGAGCGGGTGGCCGACCTGGTCCACGATGGCGCTCGCGCCCATGAGTTCACCGGCCTCACGGCCCGTCACATAGGTCGCGAAGACCCAGAGACCCGTGAGTGACGCGAGCGGCACCAGGAGCAACGCCACGATCTTCCTGCGGATGGACTTCCCGCGAAAGCGCATGGCCTCCCCCAGCTCGGCCCCGCACGGCGGGGGTTGATTGCGTCCGCGGTGCCGGTGGCTCCGGTCTTCCCGGCGCCCGGCCCCTCAGGTCGTTCCCGTATCGCTGCCGCTCCACCGCGCGTCGTCCGGTGTGACGTCGACAGGCGGCGCGAGCCTACTACTGACCTACCGGTAACTCGAAGACGTGTCCGGGCGAATTCCGGCCGTTCGGAACCGGGTTACTCACCAGTTGTCCCGGTATCACCTGCGAAGAAGTTCGCGAAAGCGACAGAGAACTCCTGGCAGAACACGGTGCGACCTCACAAGGCAGTTGGCTGGAATTCTACGTTCCGTGCCTTTTGCGAGCCGGTCGAGGTCTCCCGGCGGGAATCTTCGCAACCCGGCGTTCGTACGGACGTACGGGGCAGGAGAACCTCACGGGGGTGGACACGACCGGCGTGCGGTCGCTCCGGCGTAGAGCGGGCGCATACCGGGCAGTCACCCTTGAGTCGGACACTGGTGGGGAGTTGAAGGTCCTTGGACACGGACGAGCGTCGGGGCACGCCGGCACCGTCGGACACCACGCCGCCTGGACGGGTGGGAGGGGCGGCCCGCTCCGTACCCGCGCAGGCCTCGGCCCCGGAGCCCACAGCCTCCGCACGGGCGGAAGGGCCCTCGGAGGGCGGCGGGGGCCGACAGGAGCTGTGGGTGGAGGAACCGGCGGTCCGCCGCAGGATGCCGGACCCGGTCCGTACGGCGGCGGTGCGCGCGGTCATCATCATGTCGCTGACGATCATCCAGGCGGTGGTGGCGTTCCTGTGCACGCTGGCCGGGTCGTGGCTCGCGTTCCCCATGGTGCTGAGCGGGGTGGCGAGCACGGTCGCCGCGACCTGGGCGGTACTGGACGTCTGGGTCACCCGGCAGGTCTGGAACCAGCGTCACGGTGTGGTGTCCGTGCCCAGCAGCACCGCGCGACGGATGCGCCGGGAACGCCGGGCAGCAAGGCGGGCGGCCCGTGCGAGGGGCCGCAGGGAGGACCGGATACGCCGGGGCGGCGGACGGCTCTCGCGGGCCTGACGCCCGCCGGCCGGCCCGCGGCCTCCGCTTACCGGCGCTCCGGCGCCCGTTCGCCCTGGTTCTCCGTCATCTCCGAGCGCATCTCGGGGAGGACGGACGCCGCGCCGCCGGTGGCGGCGGACCGCTTGAACATCCGGGTCGCGGTGATCTCGCCGTGGACGGTCTCGCCTTCCGGGTCCTGCTGGGGCAGCCCGGGCCTCAGGTGCTCCTCGACGCTGATGTACTTCAGCCCCGCACGCAGGTCGGCGTCGTTGCGCAGACGGATCACCAGGGGGAACTCCGCGAGCGCCGTGGTGTCGAACAGCCCTGTCGTGTAGAGGAGCTGGACGCCCAGGGCATCGGAGACCGCGCGCTGGAGCTCCAGCAGGTACGTGGCGTTGGCGCGGCCGATGGGATTGTCGAGGAAGAGCGTGCCCGCGTGCCGGTGCCGGTCGCGGCCCCGGTCGTTGCTCCGCAGCGCCGCCATGGTGCAGTACAGGGCGATCGCCGCGGTGAGCAGCTGGCCGCCGGAGAAGACGTCGCCCATCTGCCCGACCGGTACGCGCTCCGCGCGGAGCACCGCGTCCGGCTTGAGGATCTCGACGGCGACGCCCTTGGGCTGCAGGGCCGCCTGCACGCCCCGGAGCAGCAGGGACATTCCGTCCCTGCGCAGGTCGGAGTTCTTCTTGAGCGCGGCGTGGGTGGCCTCGTCGATGACCTCGCCGAGACGCTCGGTGAGAGTGGCCTGGTCGGGCTCCTCGAACCGGATCCGGAGGAACTCCTGTCCGGACCACTCCCCCAGCCCTTCCGGCAGCTGGGAGAGCCGCTGCGCGGAGCGGAGCGTCGTGAGGGCGGATTCGACGAGCCCGCGGAGCCGGTCGACGATGGAGTCGCGGTTCCGCTCCAGCTGGGCGAGCTCGTCGGTGAGCACACGCAGCCTGGGTGCGAAGGCCGAGGCCCACTTCTCGGCGTGGTCGGGCAGAGCGACCGCCGGGAGTTCCCGGATCTGCTGCCGGGCCGGGGTGCGGACCTGTTCGTAGCGCGTGGAGTTGGCGTGCCGCACGAGCACGTCGCTCGCCTCACGCACCGCGCTCTCGGCGGCCGACAGGTCGGTCGTACAGCCGCGCAGGGAGCGGCGGGCCTCCGCGGCGGACTGCCGAGCCTCCTCCAGGGTGCCGGCGTACGGCTCGGGCGCCTCGGGCTCGTCCTCGGGGCCGTGGTCCCGGAGCAGGTCGCGCAGGAGCGCCGCGGTCTCGTCGAAGCCGCCCGCCGCCTCCTCGGCCCCGCGGTGGGCGCGCAGGAGTTCGGCGTGTGCGGCCCTTGCCGTGTCCAGCGCGGCTCCGGCGGAGGCGAGTTCGGCGGTGGCCGTACGGAGCAGGGTCTGGGCCTGCTCCGCGTCCGCGGGGACCAATGCCTCGGGGAGTTCGGTGTGACGGGAGGCGTCGTCGGCGGGGGCGAGGCGCTCGGCCTCGCCGCGCAGTCGGCCCAGCTGCTCGCTGGCCGTGGACGCGCGGGTCTCCAGCAGCTGGACGAGGGACTCCGCGCGGGCGGAGGCCGCCTGACGCGAGGGGCCGTCGGCGCCGTCGGTGCCTTCGAGGAGCTGGGCGGCGCGGGTGCGGACCTTGTTGGTGAGGCGGTCCAGTTCCGCCAGGGCGGCGCTCTCGTCGCTCTCGGCGCGTGCCTGTTCGGCGCGGAGGTCGGCTCCGACGCCCACCTTCTCGTAGAGCCGGGACGCGGCCCGGTACGCCTCCCGCAGCGCGGGCAGGGAGGTGCGTACGGCGGAGGCGTCGGGCTCGGGAAGCGTCTCGGGGACGCCCGCGATCTCGGCGCGCTCGGCCCTGAGGGCGCGGGCGGTGCGGTGGGCGTCGTCCGCGGCGCGCTGCGCGGCCCGCCGGTCCTCGTCGGCTGCGCGGGCCCGTTCCAGGCAGGCGGTGGCACGGGCTTCGGATTCGGCCGCCTCGTCGGTGAGTTCACGCAGGCGTGCCTGCCAGCCCGCGCGTTCGCGGAGACGGTGGGCGAGGCCGGCGAGCGCGTCGGCCGCGCGGCGGGCGCGCTGTGCCGCCTCCTGCCGCTCGTCCCGGACGCGTGCGGCGTCGGCGGCGGCCTCGTCGGCCTCGGCGCGCGCCGTGCGGGCCTCGGCGAGTGCGGCGTGCGCGGTCTCGGCGGCGGCTCGGGCGGTGGCGGCGGCGTCGCGGAGCTCGGCGAGCATGCCCGGTGGGCAGTCCGCGCGCCAGGAGCCGATGCGGGCGGCGAGCGCACGGTCGGCGGTGAGCCGTGCCGCGAGCGTCCTGATGTCCTCGTCGCGGGAGGCTGCCCGTGCCCTGAGCGCCTGGCGCTCCTCGTCAGCCGCGTGTTCGTCGTGCATCGCGGGGTTCGGCGGGACGAGGAACACGCCGCCGCCGTCGGAACCTTCCGGCGCCGGCACCGGTGCGAGCAGGGCGGCGGCGGTGCCCACGGCCACGGCCGAGCGGGGCAGCAGGGCGGCGGCGGCCAGCACTTCTCGCGCGCGGGCGTGCGCGTCGGGGTCGGTGATGACGACACCGTCGACGAGTTCGGGCCGTGCGGCCAGGACGGCGGCGTGGTCCGCCGGGTCCACGGCCTGGGCGAGATAGCGCCAGCCCGGAAGCGCCGGGATGCCGTGCTCACCGAGGTACTCCACCGTGGCGAGTACGTCGGGGCCCGGGGGCAGCAGCCCTCCGTCGCCGAGGGCGCCGAGGATGCGTGAGTCGTCGGCCGCGGCCGTACGCAGGTCGAAGAGCCTGCGCTCGGCGGCGGCGATCCCCTGGTCGAGGAGCTCCCGCAACTCGTCGGCGCTGCCGTCGAACTCCTCGGCGGTCAGGGCCGAGGCGTCGTCCGGTGCCGGGTCGTCCCCGGTTGTGCCCTCCGGCTCGGCGGCGGCGCGGCGGGGCCGGGGAAATCCCGCGGCGGCCGCCCCCGGCAGACCGAGGAGATCGGCGAGCCGGTGGTCGGCGGCGATCGACTCCGCGGCCCTGCGCTCGGCGTCGTAGGACTGTTCGGCCGCGTCCGCGGCATCGGCGGCACGGGCGGCGGCGAGTTCGGTACGGCTCTCCGTCGCGGCGGATTCCCTGGCCCGGTCGGCGGTGGCCCGGGCGGACTCCCGCGCGGTGTCCCAGGCGGCGACCGCGGCGGCTTCGGCGTCGTTGGCGGCGAGGGCGGCACGGGCGGGGTCGGCGTCCGGTGCGGTGTCGTCGAGCCAGCCGGCCCGCACGGCCTCCGCGGTCTCCTGCTCGACCTCGCCGAGACGCTGGCGCAGGTGGCCGGCCTCGCTGCGGGCCCGCTGGGCCTCGGTGGCGGCGACGGTGGCGTCCCGGTGCGCGGTCTCCCCGGTGGTCTGCAGCGTCGCGGAACGCTCCTCCTCCTCGTCGGCCACCCGCTCCCCCGCCTCGGCGGCGGTGTGCAGGGCTCGTACGAGGTCGGCGGCGGCCGTGGCGCGTGCGGCGAGGGCAGGAGCGGCGTCTCGCTCCGCCTCGCGGATGGCCGCGGCGACACGGGTCGAGCGGTCGGCCGCGGCCCGGTGCCTGAGGACCGCTTCGGCGGCCTGCCAGGCGGCGTGCAGGGTCCGGGCGTCGCCCAGCTCACGGCGCTGGGCCGCGGCGCTCTTCTCCGCCGCGGTCAGGGCCAGGGAGGCGTGCCGGTAGGCCAGTTCGGCGGCGACGAGGTCCCTGCTGCCACGGGTGGTCTCGGCGTCCGTGACGGTGTCGGCGGCGGCCATGACCTGCTCGGCGAGCTCCGCGGCGCGGCCGCGCTCCTCGGCGGCGCGGCCGGAGAGCCTGCGGGCGAGGGTGCGGGTGCGCCGCTCGGCGCCTGCGTGGATGTCACGGCTGCGGGCCCTGGTGGCGGTGGCCTCGACGATCCTGCCCAGCAGGTCGACGGAGCCCGCGGTGAAGTCGCGCTCGGCGGTGAGCTCGGCGCGCCGGCCGAGCTTGTTGCCGAAACCGCTCACGAGGTCGGCGAGGCCGTCCGTGTCGCGGGTGTCGGTGACGGCGCGAAGCAGCAGATCGGTGAAGTCGGAGTCCTTCTTGACGGCGAAGAGACCGGCCGCCTCGCCCTCGTCGGCGTTCATCTCCCGCTGGTAGCGGAAGAGTTCGGGGTCGAGGCCGAGGTCGCCGAGGTGCTCGTTCCAGCGGTCGTGAATCTCTTCCCAGTGCACGTCCAGGTGCGGGTAGAACTTGCCCGCGTCGGTGAGGGCGTCGCGGAAGCCCTTCATGGTGCGGCGCCTGCCCCGGGCCCCGGAGACGCCTTCGGTAGGCCGGCCGACCGAGGTGGCCTCCGCGACCGGAAGGCTGTCGAGGCTGAGCCCCGGCCCGGGGCGGAAGGAGTACCAGGCCTCGGCGAACTTGCGCGGGTCGTTGGAGACCTGGCGCCCGCGCCACTCGCTGACCTTGCCGACGACCACGCACTCCCCGGTGAGGGTGTGCTGCCATTCGAGGGCGACGTGTCCGCAGTCGTCGGCGAGCAGGAACTTGCGCAGCACGCCGGAGCTGGCGCCGCCCAGGGTGTTGCGGTGGCCCGGCAGCATGACCGAGAAGATCAGCTTGAGCAGGACCGACTTGCCTCCGCCGTTCTCCAGGAAGAGCACACCCGCGGGGGCCGGCCGGCGCGGTGGCCCGACCGGCTCGTCCTCGAAGAACTCCGCCTGCGCCGGGGCGGGCCTGGGCACCGGCTCGCCCACCCCGCGCAGGTCGAGCACGGTGTCGGCGTAGCGCGCACCGGCGGGCCCGATGGAGTAGAGGCGGACCCGGGACAACTCGTACATGGCGGCGGACTCTCGTCGTTCAGGTGATGGGCGGGGAGCTGCGCGGCAGCGGGGCGGGGCTCAGGAGTGGAAGGGGAGTCCCGCGTCGGCGGCGAGTTCGAGGCCTTCGTCGTCGGGCGGGGGCAGCAGGGTGGCCGAGCCGTCCGTGACGGGTACGACGCCGAGCTCCAGCAGTTCGGCCATGGCGGCGCTGCCCGCCATGTCACGCACCTGGAGCTGGTACCGGGCGGTCGTGCGGTAGGCGCCGCCGGCGTCGTCCCCGGTGCGCTGGAGGAAGCCGGAGTCGGTGAGGAAGGCGACGGCCTTGCCGATGATGCCGGTGGTGGATCCGGCGAGGCGGCGGGCGTCCTTGGTGGCCCCGGTGGCGCTGCGGCGGGCGTACACCCGCCATCCGGATTCCAGGCCGGGGGCCTCGGTGGCCGGGTCGGTGTTGTCGCCCTGCTCCTCGGCCCGCTCCTCCAGGCGCCGGCAGGCCTGGCGGACGAAGGCGTCGACGCCGTTGACGGTGATCCGGCCGATGTAGGAGTCGTCGGAGAGGTCTTCGGGGCGGGGGAAGGCCAGGGCGGCGACGGCGAGGTGGGCCAGCCCGTGCAGGAAGCGGTCGGCGGAGTCGGAGGAGGCCCGCCGGGCGTAGTCGCCCATGCGGACCGCGAAGACGGAGTCCTCGGCCGCGGTCACGGCCATCCCCGCGCGGGTGGAGACCTCCAGGACCACGAGTCCGAGGCCGGTGGCGACGGCGTCGGCGAGACGGGCGAATGCCGTCTCCTCGCGGTAGCGGCGCAGCAGTTCGCCGTATTCGGCGTCGCGGGCCGGCATCAGCTTGGGCTGGAGCCCGAAGGAGACGAGGCGTGCCGCGTCGGCGGCGTCCGCGGGGGTCACGGTGGCGGGAGCGGCCGGCCGCGCGGCGTCGGCCCCGTGCGTGGGGGACGGGTCGTCCCACGCCTCGGTGTGCTCGGCGTGCTGCTCGCTCAACTCGGTGACTCCTCGGTAAGGGTGCCGCTCCCGGGCGGCAGGGGGTGGGGGCGGGACGGTGCTCCCGGCGTCGCCCGGCGGAGGGCGCACGGGGTACGGGGGCCACGGCGGTGGAGGCTCACGAGGCGTCCTTGCGGTCCGCGGCCATCCCGGCCGCGTCCAGCAGGGCCATGCCCACTATCAGGTCCGCACCGCCGAATTCGTGGTCCTCGAGCGGGGTGCCGTCGTCGACCGCGAAGAGCAGTCTGCGTTCGCCCTGCCGGTACGCGGTGCCGACCGGCGGGCTCGCGGCGTGCACGGCCAGCAGAGCGACCAGGTAGGGCAGCTCCGGATCGCGTGTGCGTGCTTCGGCGAGGAGTCCGGAGAGCCGGCGGGGCGCGTCGTGCTCCAGGTCGAGGAGTTCCATGGCGCTCGCCAGCTGTTCCTCGCTGAACCTGCTGTCGTCCGGGGTGGCGATGAGGTCGGGCTCCGGCATCTCCGCGCCGAGGTGGTCGCGTTCGACCGGGGGCATCAGCAGCAGGTCCACCAGGTCACCGAGGCGGACCGAGCCCGGGGTGCGCAGTCCTGTGCCGTGGGTGAAGAAGGCGTCCGTCGCCCTGGTGGCCTGCTCGACGGGGAGCGGCAGCAGCGGCGCGACGAGCTGTCCGTAGAGGTCGAGGCCCGCGCGTGCGGCGGGTGCGGCGAACGCCTGCCGGTCCTGTTCGGCGCGGAAGAGCGGTCCGGCCTCCAGCAGCCTGGACTGGAGCTGGGTGTGGCGGCGGATGCAGTCCTTGACGATGTCGACGAGCTCCGCGGCGCGGCGCTTGTTCTCGGGTTCCTCGGCCTCGTCACGGGCCTTGCGGATGTTGGTGAGGATCGCGTTCTCGTGGCGGTAGCGGTCGGCCACGTGGTCCAGCGCCTCGGCGATCATGTCGGGCACCGCGTTGAGCCAGTCGACAGCGCGGACGTTGCGCCGGGTGGCCTCCAGCGTCCGGCGGAGCGTCTCGGCGTACTGCACGGTGCGGTAGCGGGCCTGCTCCGCGGCGAGCTGGGCGTCGGCGAGGCGGCCCCTGCTGACGAGGACCTCCAGCTTCACCTCGGCGGCGATCTGGGCGCTGGTGACGTCCGTGTCCAGGGCGCCGACCAGGACGTTGACGGCCTCGTCGGTGGCACGGAGGTAGACGCTTCCGCCGTGGCCCGGGACCTCCTCGATCAGCTTGAAGTCGTAGTCCCGGCGGACGTAGACGCCGTCGGGACCGAAGGTGCCGTAGACGGCGCGGAAACCGCGGTCCACGCTCCCGACGTTGATCAGGTTCTCCAGGACCCAGCGCGCGACCCGTTCGTGCTCGACGGCCGGGCGGCGGGGTGCCTGGGCCGCGACCCGCGGGAGGAGCCTGGCCACTATCTGGTCGTGGTCGGCACCCGTGTCGAAGTCCATGTTGAGGGTGACGAGGTCGATCGCGGCGAGGGCCACCTCGGCCATCGCGTAGACCGTGTACGCGCCGGCCAGGTTGGCCTTGCGCACGTCGAGGTCGTGCAGCGGGGCGGTGCAGGCGAGCGCGCGCAGCCGACGCGAGAGCCCCTCGTCGGCGGCGGGGCCCGGGGCGGGCCTCGGTCCCGCGCTGAGCTGGGGCGCAGCGATCTCGGTGTCGGCAGGCGAAGTCACGGTGCACAGATTAGGTCCTCGCACCGACAACGGTCGAAACGGCGCAGAAGCGACCGGTCAGGGCGTCCGGTGTCCGCCCCCTCCCCGGGCACATGGGACCGGGCGTTCCGGCCCCCTGGGTGTCCGGTCGTTGCCCGTGCCGGTGTGCGGAACACCGGCTGTACGGGACATGCTGTCCAGGGCTTCACGCAGTGCCCGGTCGGCCCGTGCGTCCAGGCGTCCGCTCGTGCCCAGGGCCCTGTGGCCGATCTCCGCCGCAGCGAGCCCGAGCAGCCCCGGCAGCAGGTCGGTGCTGCGCCTGGCCAGCCATCCGGTCCCCCGGGTGGCCAGCCAGAGGGCGGCGGCGGCCCGGCTCGGCGGCGGCCTGCGCGGTTCGCGCTCGGGCGGGCTCCCGTGGGCGAGGCCTCGTTCGGCGAGCAGCCGGTGGAATCCGGCGGCCAGCCTGCGGTGCCCGCGTTCAGCGGGGTGGAGCCGGTCGGCGCTCCACAGGGATCGGTCCTCGGTCCAGCCCCGGTCCGAGGCGTGGAGGTGGACGAGGTCGTAGCGGGTGGACAGGTCGTGCACCACGGCGTTGACGGCCTGCTGGCGCCGGGCGAGCGGCATGCGCAGCGGCCCCGGCAGGCCCAGCGCGGTGCCGGGGTCGGGCAGGCACGCCGTCAGGAGCACGGCGCCGCCCCCGGAGAGCAGGGCGCACACCTCTTCCAGCCGCCCGGCCAGGCGGCGGATGTCGAAGGAGTGGCGCAGGGTGTCGTTGACGCCGACCACCACCGAGGCGATGTCCGGGCGGAACTCCGCCGCCGCTGCGGCCTGGCGCTCGTGGACGTCCTTGGACAGCGCACCGGCGACGGCGAAGTTGCGGAATTCCACCGTCCGGCCGGTCCCGCCGAGGCCCTCGGCGAGCAGGGCCGCCCAGCCCCGCCAGCCTCCTGGGACCGGATCGCCTATCCCCTCGGTCAGCGAGTCCCCGAGTGCGGCGAACCGGAGGGTGGCGCGGGGATCCACGACAGCTCCCAAGGGGTCCGCAGGCGCGCCGACCAGGTGTGCGTCCAGGGTCGTGGCGGCCGCGTATCCGGGGAGCCCCGACGCGGTGGCCCCGCTCATCGCGTCACCCCGAGGGAGTCGCGGTGCGACGGAGCGTCGTGGGCGGCCAGGAACGCGGCCACCGAACGGTCCCAGCCGAAGAGTCCGGCCCGTGCCCGGGCCGCTGCCCGACGCTCCTGCTCCGGTCTGTCCAGCAGTTCCCGCAGGGCGGCGGCGAACGCCCTGCCGTGGTCGACGGCCGTGAGGCCCGCGGGTCCCACGACCTCGGCGAGGGCCGAGGAGGCGCTCGCCACCACGGGTGTGCCGCAGGCGAGAGCCTCCAGGGCCGACAGTCCGAACGTTTCCGCCGGTCCGGGTGCCAGGCAGAGGTCGGCGGCGGCGTGGAGGCGGGCCAGACGGTCGCGGTCGCGCACATGGCCGAGGAACTCCACCGGCAGCCGTTCGGCGCTTGCCCTGCGTTCGAGGTCCGCGCGCAGGGGTCCGTCGCCGGCGACCAGCAGCGCCGCGCGTACGCCCTCGTGCCGCAGTGCGACAAGGGCGTCGAGCGCGCGGCCGGGCCGCTTCTCGACGGAGAGCCGCGAGCCGAGCAGCAGCAGGACCTCCTCCCCGTGGAGGTGGCGGGCGCGGAGGCCGGGGCTGCGCAGTTCCGGGCGGAAGTGCCTCAGGTCGACCCCGAGCGGCGCGCGCACCACGTTGCGCGCGCCGATGCGCACGAACTCGCGTTCCGCCCACTCGGTGGTGCAGACGATCCGCGTGTAGGCGTGGGCGCTTCGCTCGTTGAGCCGGTCGGCGGTCCACCCTGCCGCGACCGGCGGAACGCCCCAGGTGCGAAGGACCCCGTCGGCCGTCTCGTGGGACACCATGACCGCGGGCACGCGGGCGCGGCGGGACCACTCCCCTGTCCAGCGCAGGGTCGTGCGGTCCGACACCTCCAAGCGGTCGGGGCGCAGGCCCGCGAGGAGGCGGCGCAGCCTTCCCCGGTCCGCGAGCACCCGGTAGCCGCCGGTGCCCGGCAGTTCCGGGCCCGGCAGGGTGATCACCCTGCCCTGCGGGGTGTGGACGTCTCCGGCGGTGGCGCCCGGGACGACGAGCACCGGCTCGTGCCCCGCAGCGCGGTAGCCGCGCCCGAGCGCGTCCAGAGCGGTCCGCAGTCCGCCGGACGCCGGCGTCACGAAGTTCGCCAGCCGTACGATCCTCAGCCCGTCAGGGCGGTGCCCGGTCACGCGGCCACCGCCGTCCGGCCGCCGAGCACTTCGTCGTAGTGACCGAGCAGTTGGTCTCCCACGGCCGTCCAGGTGCGGCCCTCGACCGTGGCCCGCGCGGTCCTCCCGAACGCCTCCGCCCGCGCCGGGTCGGCGACGAGGGCGGCTACGGCGTCCCGCACCGCGTCCGCGTCGTGAGGTGGCACCAGCAGTCCGGTGCTGCCGTGGGCGACGAGGTCGAGGGGCCCTCCGGCCGCGGGGGCGACGACCGGGACGCCGGAGGCCATGGCCTCCTGGACCGTCTGGCAGAAGGTCTCGTAGGGGCCCGTGTGCACGAAGACGTCCAGCGAGGCGAAGAAGCGGGCGAGGTCCTCCCCGGTGCGCCGGCCCAGGAAGACCGCACCGGGCAGCGCGGAGCGGAGCGACGTCGCGCTCGGGCCGTCACCCACGACGACGACGCGGACCCCGGGCAGCGTGCAGGCCCCGGCGAGGAGTTCGACGTGCTTCTCGGGGGCGAGGCGGCCCGCGTATCCGATGATCTTCTCCCCGCCGGGGGCGAGGGAGTGGCGAAGCGTCTCGTCGCGCAGGCCGGGGCGGAAGCGTTCGGTGTCGACTCCGCGGGGCCAGAGACGTACGCGGGGCACCCCGTGGGCGGTGAGGTCGCGCAGTGCGGCGGAGGAGGGGGCGAGGGTGAGGTCCGCCGCGCTGTGGACGGCGCGCATGCGCCGCCACGCGGTGCTCTCCCCGGCTCCCAGATAGGTGCGGGCGTATCCGGCCAGATCGGTCTGGTAGACGGCCACGGCCGGCAGACCGAGTCGTGCGGCGACGGCCATGCCGCGCACACCGAGGACGAACGGTCCCGCAAGGTGGACGAGTTCGGCCCGGTGCGCGGTCAGAGCGGCCGCGAGCCGTCTGCCGGGCAGTGCCACGCGGACCTGCGGGTATCCGGGGAGCGGCAGCGAGGGCACACGTACGACGGGGCAGGGATCGCCGGTGTGGGCGGGGGCGGAGGAGCCCGTCGCCCCGGCCGGGGCTATGACGAGCGGCTGGTGGCCGCGGGCGGCGAGGTGCCGGGCGGTCTGCAGGGTGCAGTGGGCCACCCCGTTGATGTCGGGCGGGAAGGACTCGGTGACGATGACGACACGCATAGGGGTGTTGTGACCCTGCGGGGCGTGCCCCTGCCGACTTGGATCTGTCCGCCCGGGGAACGTCCTATGAGCTTTTGCGCCGCGCGCCCCCGGCGCGCGGCATCCAGGATTCCGCAGGCCCCTGGCCCGGCTCAGAGGGCCGGCGCGTCCGGTCCGATCCTACTGCGTACGGCGGTCTGGACCTCGGCCTCCTCGGCGGGATCGGCGGCGAGCCGCCTCAGCCGTTCGGCGACCCTGATGTCACCGGTCTCGGCATGGCGCGCGGCCAGCTCCCTGGTGGTTTCCTCGCAGTCCCAGAGGCATTCGACGGCGAATCCGCTGACGAACATCGGGTCGGTGACGGCGAGCGCCTGCGCCGCCCTGCCGCGCAGGTGCGAGGAGGACGTCTCCCTGTACACATGGCGCAGTACGGGTGCGGCGCAGGCGATGCCCAGGCGTCCGGTCCCGTCGACGAGGGTCCACAGACGCTGTGCGTCGGGGCCCTCGCCCCGTACGGCCTCGCGCAGCGCGGCCAGCACCAGCGGCGCGTCCTGGCCGGTGCCCCGGCAGGCCAGGACTCCGGCCGCGGACGCCCCCAGGGCGTCGGGCCTGAGTGCCCAGCGCCGGGCGCGGGCGACGGCCGTGTCTCCGCACATGCGCTCGAAGGCGGCGACGGCGGCGTCGGCGACGGTGCGGGAGGCACCGGCGACGGCCTCTTCCACGAGGTCGAGCACGGCGGGGTCCTGGACCTCCGCCAGGTAGTGCAGGGCCGCGCAGCGAGCGCCCTCCGGGCCGCTGCGGGC
The DNA here is from genome assembly GCF_043199535.1 of Streptomyces sp. NPDC048590. Taxonomy (NCBI): domain Bacteria; kingdom Bacillati; phylum Actinomycetota; class Actinomycetes; order Kitasatosporales; family Streptomycetaceae; genus Streptomyces; species Streptomyces sp. NPDC048590. The sequence continues at coordinate 26,754 of NZ_JBICWC010000023.1, forward strand.
GGCCTCGACGATCGCGGGGCGGTCCTCGGCGGAGGCGACCGCGGAGAGGCAGCGGGCGGCTGGGATGTGGAGTGCGCTGCCGCGCTCAAGGCCCTCCTGGGCCCAGTCGAACACCGCCTGGACGCTCCAGCCGGGCCGGGGTCCGCCCGGCCGCATCTGGCGTTGCCACCGGTCGAACGATCCCTGCTCCGTGGCCGCCCGCACCCGGGCCCCCACGGACTCGCGGGGGTCCTCGGCCCAGAGCCGCCACGGGCGGGGCTCGAAGGCGTCCCGTGCCGCTGCCGCGAGCTCGGCGGAGCCCTCCTGGGTCATGGGGAAGCGCCCGAGCACCGGTTCGGCGAGGGACCGCAGACCGGCGTCGTCGTCCCGCAGCGCCAGTTCGTCGAGCGCCCAGGCCCAGTTGGAGCCGGTGGCGGCGTACCGGCGCAGCAGCGCGAGGGCGTCGTCGCGGCCGTAGGACGCGAGGTGTCCGAGTACGGCCAGCGCGAGGCCGGTACGCGAGTCGTCGGTGTCGAGGTGGTCCTCGGGGTCCTGGAGGTGGCGCTCGATCTCCGAGAGGTCACCGTCGAGGTCGAGGTAGAGACGGGCGTAGTAGAGCGAGCGGTTCTCGACCTGCCAGTCGTGACGCGGATCGCTCAGCACGCAGTGGTTGAGCGCGGCGAGTGCCTCGGGGCGGGGGGCGGCGAGCGCGTGGAGCGTGCCGTCGCCGCGGCCCCTCTGCAGCAGGCCGAGCAGTGTGCCGCTCGGCGCTATGAACGGATCGAACATGGGGAGAGCCTCACATCAAGCTGTCGACGCGACCGGGACTGTGCTGTTCCATGTGCCGGGGAGGTCCCCTAGCCCGCGCAGCGACATGATCGGCCGATCGTCGTCTTCTGCCTGGTGCTCATCTTCCCCTGCCTCTCGTCGGTGGTCCGGAACGGACCCGCGACGTCATGATGACCCAGCCATTTCGCCGACGCGACCACATTTACGGCGCACCGGCCGGCCCGCGACCCGGAGTGCGTCTCAGCGCGCACCGAAGAGTTCCAGCAGGTCGTCCTTGCCGAACATGCGCGCGGTGTCCACGGCGGAGGGGGTTCCGGCGGCCGGGTCGGCCCCCGCGGCGAGCAGGGCGTCGATCACTTCGCGCTCGCCCTTGAAGACCGCTCCGGCCAAGGGCGTCTGCCCGCGGTCGTTGGCGCGGCCCGGGTCGGCCCCGCGTCCCGCGAGGGCGGTGACGGCCTCGGCGTGCCCGTGATAGGCGGCGAGCATCAGCAGTGAGTCACCCCGGTCGTTGGTGAGGTTCGCCGGGACGCCCGCGTCGACGTAGGCGGCGAGCGTGTCGGTGTCTCCGCTCCGCGCCAGGTCGAAGACCTTGGTGGCCAGCTCGACCACCTCGGGATCGGGTGTTTCGCTCATCCTGACGGACCGCCTTCCGTTGCTTCGGTCGCCGCTGCCGACCTGGTGGGGGCGTACGGCAGGGGCCGTACGAGTGAATCGACAGGGTACTGCTCCGGGACATTCGCCATCCTGCCCACCGGCGGCGGAAGATCACGCCGCGGTGGCCGTTTTCCCATGGCCCCGGCCTCCGAGCCTCCCGCGGGGACCGCGGGCAACGGGATTTCCGCCCGCCGACGGAGTGAAATCAGGCGGTATTCACTCACTTGCACCTTTTATCGTATTGATACATCTTGTGATCCTGGAAGTACTCATGGTGACTGCCCCCTTCAACCAGGAGAACCGCTCATGATCCTCTCCATCTCAGGCGTGGTACTGCTCGGCATCATCGCCTTCCTGTTCTTCAAGAAGGACGGGATGAAGGCGTCCCACGCACTCGTCTGCGCCCTGTTCGGCTTCTACCTCGCCGGCACGGCCATCGCCCCCAGCATCACCGCCGGCGGGGCGAGCCTCGCCAGCATGCTGGGCGGGATCAAGTTCTGACGTTCCGAAACCGCTTCCACCTCTTCAGGAGACCGACGTGGCACGGCGACCACTCCCCCGCATTCTGAGCAGCGGCAGCGCTTCGATCACCCGCGGTCGGGAGATCGCGCGCACGGCCGCCGACAGCGCCACCGACGTCCTCCATCCGCTGATCACGGTCACCCGTGGTCTGCGGCTGCTGGCGGGAGCAGGGCGGCAGAAGTGGGCCGCGACGCCCAAGGACCGGCGCGGACAGACGCTGTTCCTCGTCGCGGCCTGCGTACTGGCGGTGGCGCTCATCCCCTACGGGCCGCTGCTGGCCCTCATCACGGTGATGGGCGCCGCCGCCTGGCGGGGGCGTGACCGCACCCCCGCGAGGACCGGCCCGGACGAGGCGGAGACGGCTCGGCTCCAGGCGCTCTACGAGGCGCTGGTCCCGCACTTCTCCACGGCCGACGACCCCGGTCCGCTGTTCTCCCACGGCGGCGACTGGGAGAAGGCGTTCGGCACCTCGTACGCCTTCGACGGCAACGGGCGACTGACCCGGCTCCAGGTGAACTACCCGGCCTACTTCACCGACGGCGACCCCGCCGCCCGGACCCGGGTGGAACAGGTGCTGCACGCGAAGTCCGGCCGGGGCCGCGAGTACCACTTCGCCTGGGACGAGGAGGCCAACCACCTCCTGATGACCGTGCTCGCCGCGCTGCCCACCACCGTCGTGGCCCAGCGCTTCGTCACCGCCCCGGGGGAGACCGTGCTCGGCTTCACCGACGCCGACGCGGTCCGGCGCACCGTCCCCGTCCTGGACGGGGACACCACCCGTGACGCCGCCCCCGTGATCTGGCGGACGGGCTCGCGCTCCGCGGAGCCCCACCTGCTGATCGCCGGGCACCCCGGCAGCGGCGTGTCGACCCTGATGCGCTCACTGGCCCTGCAGGCCCTCCAGCAGGGCGACGTCCTCGTCGTGGAGGGCGGCGGCACCGGCGAGTACGGCTTCCTGGCCGGCCGCGACGGTGTCCTCGCCGTGGAGTGCGGACTGTCCGGGGCTCTGGCGACGCTCGAATGGGCGGCGCGGGAGACCGAGCGCAGGCTGATCGCCGCGAACCGGGCACGCCAGGCCGGCCATCCCGAACCCGAGGACATCAAGCGCCCCCTCTGGATCCTGCTGGACCGGCCCGGCACCCTGGGGCACCTGGCGGCAGCCGACGGCCGCCAGGATCCTCAGGAACTGCTCCAGGTGCCCCTCAGGCACGGCCGGGCGGCCGGGGTGACCGTCGTGGTCGCGGACCAGCTCGACAGTCTGGACTCCCTCACCGACGCCGTGCGGACCCACACCGGGGCCCGGGTGGTCCTGGGCCCGGCCGGCCCGGAGCAGATCGAGTCTGTCCTGGGCGCCCCGCCGCACACCACACCCACTCCCGACGTCCCGCCCGGGCGGGGCTACGCGCGGCTGGGCACCGGAGAGGTCCTGCGGCTCCAGGTTCCGGCCACCCCTGACCCCTGCGGTGAGGCCACGAGCGAGGCCGAGCGGCAGGCGGTGCTCGGCCTGCTGCCCGGCGGAATCCCCGCGGACACCCCCTCGGTACCGGCGAGCACCGCTGAGCCCGCGCCGCTGCACAAGGAGCAGTTGATCGGCGCTCCGGCCACGGCGGAGGGGTGACGCCCCACCACCCGCCCACGAGTTCACCGCCGCAGCGCGGGAGCGCCCCGGACCGTACGGATGCTGTTGGTTAATCCGGGGTCTTGATCAGTTCGCCCCGTCGAGCGTCAGCTCGGCGGGGCGAAGTGCTGTGAAGTGGCTGGTGCGGGTG
>NZ_JBICWC010000024.1:0-13367 GCF_043199535.1 Streptomyces sp. NPDC048590
ACGGTGGGACACGAAGACCTCCGTGTGGTGCAGTCCTAGACAGCTCCACCACACCGGAGGTCTTCGCCTTTGATCAAGACCCCCGCGTCAACAACGCTCGTGATCAATACACCTAGGGCGTGTTTTAGAAGTTGCTGGTGTGCTGGGTAGGCCGTCCGGGAAAGTCGCGGGTGGCCATCCAGATGGTGAGGTCGCGGGCGATCCGATCGATGCTGGTCTCGGTGATGACGTCGTGTTCGCGGCGGGTGGTGTCGCGTCGGACGACCTCGTAGCCGCCTTCGTCCAGGACCGCGACGGAGGTGAACCAGGCCGGGTCGTCCTCGTCGGGCTGGATGACGACGAAGGTGTTGTCCGAGGTGTTGAGGTCGTCGATCAGCATGAACAGTGCGTCCTCGGACGGGTCCTCGATGTGGTCGCCGCTCTCACTCTCTGCCCGGTAGTACGCAGCCCCCATCGCCCCTGTTTCCCCTCTATCCGCCGACCTGACTGCGGTCAGAATGACATGCGGGACCGACACTTCCGGCAGGTCACAGCCATTCGTTGATCGCGGCGACGAGGACGGTCGCTTCGAATCGGACCGCGAGCTTGTCGAAGCGGGTGGCCACCGCCCGGTTTCGCTTCAGCCGGTTGATGCCGCACTCGACCGCGTGCCGGGCTTTGTAGTCCTCACGGTCGAAGGCCGGAGGCCGCCCGCCAGACATACCCCGGCGCTTACGGTTGCCGGCCTGATCGGCAGGTTCCGGAATCGTGCAACGGATCCCGCGCCGACGCAGATACGCACGGTTCGCGCGCGACGAGTAGGCCTTGTCACCACGCACCCGCATCGGACGAACCCGGGGCCGGCCAAGTCCCAGGCGAGGCACCCGGATCGCCTCCAGCACGGCCGCGAAATGCGGGCTGTCTCCTCGCTGACCGGCTGTGACCAGCAGCGGTCCGTACGACCTGGTCGTCGACTCAGGGTGTTTCCACCACCTGCCGCCCCACCGCCGGGGTCAGCTACCTGGCCCTTCTCGACCGCGTCCTGGCGCCCGGCGGCCATCTCGCGCTCACCACCTTCGCCACCGACGAGCAGGGCATGGGATCAGATCTCGCCGACGCGGACCTCTACCGCCAGCGGGATCTCACTGCGCTGGATCTTCTCCGACCGCAACTCATCATCGACAGTTTTACTTGTCGCTAAAGATTGCGACAGGTAAGCTTGTCGCATGAACGATGTGATCCCGACCCCTGACAGGGACGACGAGGACTTCTGGACCACCGTGATGACTCTGGTGGAGCCCGCCTGGTGCGAGCCCACCGAGGGCGACTCGTTCGCCATGGACGACAAGGTGCTGGAGGCGGTCCGGGCGCTGGCCGAGGGGATCTCGACCCGTGCTCTCGCCTATCGCGCCGCCGACAAGTCCTTCGACCCCGCGCTCATGGCCGCTCCCGATGTGCAGCTGGCCATGCTGAGGTCGTTGTACGAAGCCAAACTGTCCGTCGACCGACTGGCCGAGAGCGCTGCTACCGTCGCCGGCCGCAGCGGAGTCAACTATGCACAGCTGGGGGCGGCCTGGGGCGGCATCAAGCGCCAGTCGGCCCGCCTCAAGTGGCCGCACGCAGTGGCCAAGAAGGCTGCCGGAACGTCGGTCCCGCTTCAGTACGCCGGTGGCGCCGCCGTCATCCACCATGACCCGGATGCCGACGCCTGGTGGTTCACGGCCACCGCCGCGGACCAGCGGGAGAAGGAGTCCGAGGCCGTCCATGCCTCCTCCGCCGAGGCCATTGCCGGGGCGACCGAGTTTCTCTTGTCGCACGCCCTTCCCGCCCGGCAGACGCAGGCCTGACCCCGCTGCGGCAACCACGCGAAGCGCGGGAGCAGGTTGCCTGAGCCGACCTCTGAACTGGCCCTACGACTGTCAGACCTGGCCGCCCAGGGCTTCAAGAACCAGGTCGTCACGCACGGCACCGGCCTGGGCATCGACATCGAGATCGTCGCACGCAACCCGCATGCCAAGGTGTTCGTGCAGCAGCCGAAGAGGCGGAGGGTCGAGCAGAGCTACGGGATCCTGATACTGCATCGGCGCCTGGTCCGCGACTACGAGCGCCGCCCCTCTCCGTCTCCCGGGTCCACTGGACGATGCCCCGCGTCATGACCCGACGCCTCACCGGCGCGAACGCCCCCACCTGGCGCATGGAGCGGGCGGTGGCAGCGTGAACATCCAGCCCCTGCTTGTCGCCTGGACCTCCAGGAAGACGCCGCCCGGGCCCTGGCGGACGAGCTCCGCACACAGATCGACGACCCGCAGAGCGGGTTGCGGGAGGCCGAGACGCACCTGAAGCACCTCGCGATCACCCGCAAGACCGTCATCGGCCTCGCGGACTGGCTTCCGGCCGTCGTGCCGGGCCTGCCGGGCACCCGGACTACCCCCGCATCCTCGCCGCCTTCAACCAAGCGACCGGGCCGCTACGGGCCGAGGACGTCTGCGAAGCCCTCGGCCACGAACTGCTGCCGAAGAACGTCGAGGGCACCCGCGCCAAGCTGAAACGCCTGGTCGAACTCGGCACCCTCACCGAGGCCGGCACCGGCAGCTTCGTGAGAAAGCCGTAGCCGGAGACCTATGTCCCGCAATCGCCGGCCACAATCTGGCGTGCGTACTGGTCCTCCGGGCCGATGTTCGCAACTATCTTCTGAGCTTCTTGTATCCGACCCGTCTCACACATCAGTCGGACAAGGACGTACAGGGCGTCACAATCGCCGTCTTCGGCGCGGCCACACAGTGCCGCCTCCATACCCCGCTCTCGAAGCGATCTGTTAAGTCTTCGACGTGCGTGGTCATCTGTGAGGGCGCGCTCCGTAAGCTCTGAAATCCGTTCCGCTCGGACCAGCAGATCCATGTGCCACAGGTGGTTGTTGTGCATGTCTGGGTCGTGGGAGGAGCATTCGGCGTGAGTGCTCACCAGCGCGATCGCCTCGTCCCAATCTCGAAGTTGTTCCGCCGCCCGAGCTCGCTCCAACCAGTCCACAGGACGAGTATCGCCTGTGGCCCCACCGGACAGCGCCTTTCGAAGTAACCGCAGATGAGCGCCCTGCAAGACAAGAAAGTGTCACATGCACACGAACCGCCCTCTCAGGGATCATTTGTCAGACACGGCCTGTCCGATGTGTCCGTCTCTTCCGCGCACTGATCATGGCTGTCGTTACCGCGGCGACAAGGGTGCCGTTGTGGACCGGTCGGCCGTGCACGGCCCGAGACACGCCGATGCTGGCCCCGCTCGGCAGGCTGACGGTACCGGGCCTGCTCAGCTGCAGGGGAGGAACCTGCGGGGCCGGCGCGCCGGGCACCACCGCAGGTGCCCTCTGGAGGCATCGAAGTAGGTCACCGGGAGCGGCTACGGGGCGGTGGTGTGCCTCGTTCAGGTCTCTTCCCCGCCCCGGAGAGGCCCGTCACCAGCCGCACGCGCTGTTCGCCCGTCGGCTCCGGTTCGCTGCCGTGCGGCCAGGAGACGTCGGGGCCTGGGAGAGGCCCGCAGCTCCTTGATGAACCGTGCCTACAGAGCGGGCAGTTCACTGGCATCAAAGGCTCGCCCAAGGGCCCCACCACTCGCGTACTGGACGCGGGCAGCCAGCTTCCACGCCGGCGTCTGCGCCCGCAGGGACGAACGGGCCCGGGCGGCCTGCTCGGCCACGGCCGTTCCTGCCGGTCGACAACGGGCGTTTTGGCGTGTGGCGGGATCACCGGCAGGTGATCAACGGGAGTTCTGTACCGAGTGGGGACCGGGGCGCAGTGGCGTGATCCGCCCGAAAGGTACAGGCCGTGGAAGACCGTTCACTGTCGTGCGTACCAGCAAATGCGGCTGGCGCCCGCATTTGCCCCGCTGCCAGCCCCGGCTCCAAAGGAACGCGTTCATGCATGCCTTCCCACTGGCTTGCGGCCCGGCCGCGAAGGAGCATAAAGGCTCAGAGGTGAGTGCTTCTTGCCGGGACGCGGACGCCAAACGGTCATCAGTGGTGCTGGTCGTTGGGTACTGCGTTGGGATTGGTCTCAAGCCAGTCGTTCAGCTCATGTGCCGGTCCGAGCATGGGTGGGAGACGTGCCTTCCCGCTAAGTTTCGCAGCTGTGGTGAACCCCTTCTCCAGTTTGGTGAACACACGTATCGGTTTGTCGTAGGTGCCTTCTGGCGCTCCTGACTCCTGCATCAGTTCCGTGAGCAGCCGTGCGTCGTTGAAGAGATTCACCAATTCCGGCCCGCAGTCTGTGGAACAGCCGACCGAGGTCAGTTCCTGAAAGTCCTCTTGGAACATGCGCGCCGCGTCCTGCATGGTCGCACTCCGCCAGGATACGGTGGGACTTGGACTCGGAGGCGTTTCTTTCTTGGTGGCGGCCGTGTCCGTCTCTTCCGCGCAGCCGCTCATGGCTGCCATCGCGGCGGCGACAAGCAGAACTCCTGCCGCAGCCTTCCCCCACCTGTATATCCCCATGCCGGGGATCATGCCATGGTGTCCGCGTCCCGTAAGGACGCCAGGTCCTCAGGCGGGCCCGATGCCGGGCAGACCCCGGACGCTCGGTGAGTAGTTGTGCAAGGTGGTCGGCGAACTGGGTGAGCCAGTCCAGATCGGGACCGCTGCGGGTGAACGGAAGCCGTGGCGGCGGCCCCAGAACGCGGCTTGAACGGTATGGGGCTGAGCCCATCGCCGGACGCGCTGACGGTCGATTTCCGCTGCCTCGGCGAACACGTCCAAGACCCGATCGGCCGCCGTCGCCAGATTATCCGTCTTCAGAGCGTCAGGGCGCGGGACTTCAGGAGAGTGCCGCAGTCATAGGCAGGGTCTCCGACACACCCCTTGGGGGTCGACGGCCAGCCATGGCTCGCGGCGTGCGCACAGGATGTTGCGGTCATGGAGGTCGCCATGGACGATGCGGTCCGGCTGGGCTCGGCCCAACTCCCGGACGGTCGCCACCGATGCTTCGACCACCCGGGACGGCAAGGCGAGCGGCATCGCCACGGCGTTCCTGCGCAACTGCTGCTCCCACGCGTCGGCCTGGTCGCTCAGCCGGGGCAGTCCGGGCGGTGGGGGGACGGCTGAGCGAGGGTTGGACCGCCCGGCGACCCTCGCCAACGCGTCATCTTCCTCGACTTCCGCCGGGGTCCGACGACTCAACCCGGGGTCCGACGGCTCAAGCCGCTCCGGCAGCATCGCGAAATGCGCGTCGGCACGCTCGTGCGGCAACACGGCACCCTGCCCGCCCCAGGCGGCGAACGGGTCCGGCTCGTGGATGTTCCCAGGATGTACGGCACCTTCAGCGCCGTGTTCTCTGCGGCGCGCCGTACGGGAACGATGACGCCCACGCTCCCATGCGTGACCTCACCATCCAGTACACACCCGCAGCGCCCCATCAACTCCTCCACGATCCCGGGCAGCCGGCCGAGCCACGCCGCCCCGTCCTCCCCTTCGCGGGCCGACGGTGCTGCGCACGAACTCCTCCGGCATCACGATCATTCCGGCACCATGCGCGCCGGATCACTGCAGAAAGGGAGCTGGGAGCCGCCGCTGCCCGGCCCGTCCCGGCACTTCGGTCTGGCCGTGCGCGTGCGGCTGGAAGTAGGCTGTCACGTAATGCCGTTGTCGAGTCCGGCGATGATTCTGATGTCCGCTTCCGGCATGTTCAGGGTCTCGGCGATCAGGCGGGCATGTGGAAGATCCGGGTTGCGCCCGCGGCGGAGCATGCGGACGGTGGACATCGACAGTCCGGTGGCCCTGGCCATGTCCCTGACCGAGATTCCGCGTAGGTCCATCAGGCCGGTGAGCATCCGTGCGAACGGATGCGGCTCCGGCTGTCCGGCAGGGGCAACGGCCGGGCCGATGACCATGTCACCGATATGGGCTTGGAAGCGGATCAGCCGGTCGCCCGTGAACCCGACTTTCGCGACGAGCGGTAGGCTCTCGCCGTTGCCTGAGGCGACCGTTCCCGGGATCGACACCTCGGTGAACCTGACGGCGGGATCGCAGCGGTGATCCCCGGTCTCGTTGGGGAGTCCCGGCTGGACACGGTCGACTCTCCACTCCCGGTTCCACCACGGAAGGTCCTGCAGTACCTCGTTGAAGAAGGGCGGCAGGACGGCCATGGCCACCGGGTCCGGAGGATTTTTCTGACCAACCCAGATGGTGTGGGGCCAGTACCTGAGTGCTGCGATCACCTCCGCGGTCAGCACGCGGTCGGCAGTCTCCACGGTCACACTCCTCCAGTCGGCGGATGATTCTCCCCATGACCAGGAACGTCGTCCGACGCGGCGCCAGACAGAGGGGCTGTCCTTGTGCCGTCGCCCTCGGGAGGATCCGGGCCCGTGGACGTCTGGCTGGATACCGAACGCTTGAGGCTGCGTCAGCTCATCTTCGGGGATGCTGGCTTGCTGGTCGAGCCGCACGACGACACGGAGACCCTGAGGTGATGCACTGCCTTCCTCCGACGAGGTGCGGACATCCGCGGCAGAGATGCGCGGGCGCGTGATGCCGCACGATCGTCGCACAGCACCGGCTGTGGCAGGGGGAGCTCGGCCTTGTTTGCTGTGCGTGAGAGGGATGGCGGCGCGTTCATCGGGTGGATGGATGCCACTACGATCCGTCGACGGGCCTTGTGAGGAAGCCGAGTTGGGCTTCCGGCTGAGCAGGGCTGCCTGGGGCAGGGGGGAAGCCGGCGAGGGCTCGCTCGAGTTGCAGCGCAAGGGCTTCACCGAGCTCGGAATACGCTCGGCCTGGGCCGACACGATGACCGTGAACAGCCGATCCCGTCGTGTCATGGAGAAGGCCGGGCTGACCTTGACAGGCGAGATCTCGGTGCCGGACAGCATTTGCTTCGGTGGCGCGGACCGTGGGGGAGTGCGTTGCGGGATCATCCGGGAGCAGTGCCGGCAGCGCTGACCCGGAGCCCGGAGATTCCCGACGAGACAGGCCGGGTGTGGTTCCTGGATGTGAGGAAAACCCACACCCGGTGGTGTTCTGACGGCTTGTGGGAGATGTCTGGACGGGGCCGCGCCGGGGGCGGCCCGTCACTGAGATGTCGCCGGACCGCCCGCGTGCTGTCAGCCTCCGGCCGGAGCGTCCACGATGTGCCCTTCGCGGTCGAGCGTGTGCGTGTCCCAGTAAACGTCCCACTTGTCGTCGACCTGCTGCGGGACTTTTCCCTTCGGGTACCGCACGTACCCGGCCGGGGGTTCCTCGTCGTCCTGCACACAGGCGGAGCCGGTACCGCCCACGGACATCACGGGATACTCGCCGCCGCCGCAGACGGCCTCGCGGTACTCGAACCCGCCGCATCCGGTGAGCGCCAGCGCGGCGGCCCCGCTCGCGAGAGACAGAAGGATCAGGCGCGTTCCTCGGGCCCGGAGGGGGGTGGCGGCTCGGTTCGTCCTGCGGGGCAGGTGCATCATCGTCTCCAGTGGCTCGCTCGGTCCTGTGCCGTCCACTGTGACCACCGGGCCGTTGCCGCGGAGTGAGCATCCGTACTCAACAACGTGTGCGCCGGTACCCAAAGCGCTTTCGGCTCCCGCGCTTTCGGTTCCGGCAGTGCACCTGTCGGCACACCCGGCGGGCCACCACCAGAAAAGGGCCAGCTCCCCGGTGACCGGTGTGTGGTTTGTGGTGCCGTTCAGTGGACGCTTGTGCCTTGGTCGTCGATCACGATGGCCTGGCCGTCGCGCAGGGGCTGATGGGCGATGCCCTGGGTGCGGTAGCGATCCGCGACAAGTCCGAGAATCTCGGTCTCGGGATGTCCGGGTGAGCCGATGTGGGGTACGACGACGTAGTCGAGGAGAGCCAGCCCGTCCCAGCGGGCTTGGTCGCCGTAGGCTGCGTGTACCGCCTTCGGGTCGTCGCACTGTTCCAGTCCGTGCAGGTCGGGAGCCAGGACACATGCGCCCGCGCTGTACCCGGCGTAGACGATGGCGTTCCGCCGCACCAATTCGACGAGAACCTTGTCGGCACCGCTGCGGGCGAGGGCTTGGCGCAGGACGAATACGTTGCCGCCGCGCACCCAGACCAGCTGGAAACGGGAGAGGGCGGCCGCGACGCGGTCTGCGGGATGATCGAAGAACGCGCGTAGGTCGACAACGACGGGCCGCAGCCCGAGTTCCTCCAGAGCGGCCAGTTCGCGCTCCACGGCGGTTCCGCGCTCGTGGTCCGGCAGGGCGTCGATCGCGTTGACGATCACCGCCGCGTTCACCGTGGAGGCCGGCTGGGCCACAAGCGCGAGCATCCGGTCCGGGTGGTCGCCTGTTCGGAAGGAGGAGAGATACATCCGCATCCAGGGACGGTAGTGCGGCAACGTGTCAGGGAGCCAGTAGCCGGCCGTCGCTGCGGTGAGCGTGGGCTCCGTAGTCCGTGAGGATGGTCGCGCTGACCACCGATGCGTCCGGTTCCGTCGGATGCGGCCGGTTCCGTCGGTTGATCGGTCCCGGTAGCCTTCGGCCATGCGTGAGGCATCGGTGGCGCGCTTCTACGACGAACTGGCCGACGACTACCACCTGATCTACTCGGACTGGGACACCGGGATCCGCCTGCAGGGGGACGCCCTCGACGCCCTTATCGGTCAGGATCGCGTCGAGGTGCTCGACTGCTCCTGCGGCATCGGCACGCAGGCGATCGGTCTGGCCCTGCAGGGGCACCGTGTCACCGGTACCGATCTCAGCCGCCGTGCGGTCGCCCGCGCCGCCGGCGAGGCTGCCCGCCGGGGCCTGAGCCTGCGTACGGCGGCTGCGGACATGCGATGCCTTCCGTTTCCCGATGGCCGGTTCGATGTCGTGGTCTGCGCCGACAACTCGCTGCCCCACCTGCTGACGGAGCAGGACGTGTGCGCCGCCTTGGCTGCGATGCGCCGTGTACTGCGTACCGGCGGCCTGTTGCTGGTCAGCACACGCCACTACGACGACGTGCTTCGGGACCGTCCCGTTTCGGCGTCTCCGCAGGTCCACCGGAGCGGCGACGCGGGCGAACGGGCCGTCACCTTCCAGTTGTGGCACTGGCACGACGATGGTGAGCACTACGACTTGGAGCACTTCCAGCTCATTGCGCAGGGCGGACAATGGCGTGTTCAGGTCCGCCGAGCCGCCTACTGGGCTCTCGGGCAGGACCGGTTGGCCGGCCTTGCCGCAGAGGCGGGATTCGTCGACGTCCGGTGGCGGATGCCGCAGGAGACAGGTTTCTTCCAGCCGTTGCTCGTGGCCCGTTCCGGCAGGTGAGTGGTGTCTGCTCCAACTGGTCGTCGAGGGCGAGACCTACCGCGGCGAGAGTCGACCGCAACCGCTCGGTCCACCGGCTGTGCCGCCGGGTCAGTCCTGGCAGTTGCGCAGCGAACGTCCGCCGAGCACAGGACGACTGCTGACAGAAGAACCGTCGGACTCGCAGTCGGAGGAGCACCAGACGTCCCCCACTCGGCACGTCTGCAGGAAACCGCAGGTAAGAGCTGTGCACCCGGGTTGACTCGCTCCCACAGTCCGGGCATGCCGCCCCGTCCGTCGTACTGCACAGGTCGATGCGTATCGCCTCGTGACTCACGTTCAGCGACAGGACCGACACGTCCGCGATGGACGGTAGCAGCAGGCCCTCAAGGCGGGGCGACGTCTCTTCCACGCGCTGCACTGTCGACCACACCAAGATCGGCCCCGGTCATTTTCAGGCAACTTCCCAGGGCCTGATCGGAGCACCCGAAGGTGCAGCAGACCCCCTCGGGGTCGGGCGTGGGATACTTGATCATGCCTGTGACTAATCCGTGGCTGGCCGGCCCGTCACCGAAGCAGCGGCTCGATCGCGAGCGGCTGGAAGAGCGCATACTCAATCTGTTCTCATCACAGAACATGTGTGTGATCGCGACGGTGGGACCGGAGGGGCCGCTCGCGACGCCGGTGCGGTACTTCCACCTCGACTTCGTGGTGATGTTCTCCACGTCCGCTGGTTCGCCGAAGATGAGGAATCTCGCCGCGGATCCCAGGGTGTCGGTGGGGATCTTCGCTCCGCTGGTCGGACAGGCCAGCAGCCGAGGTGCCCAGCTCTTCGGCCAGGCCCGCGTCCTGTCCGAGGCTGACGCGGATTTCGAGCACTACTGGCCGGCCTTCCGCTGGCAGTCCGACCACGTCGAACGGTCGTGTTCTCTCGACGAACCGCAGTCGGGACCGCTCGTCGTGATCGAAGCCGAGCGGATCGTCTATACCGAGCACTGGCTGCGGCGCGAGGGGTTCGCGCCGCGTCAGTTCTGGACCCGAGCGGACACGTAGTCGGGGTCTCCCTCGGCGGCTGTCGTGGTGATCAGCTGGCCTGGGCGGGTTCCTCGGCTCGTGCTCGGGTGCCGGCAAGGCGGCAGGAGTCGGTGCCGGTCTCGATGATGGTGCCGTTGAAGGTGAGGCGGTCGACGATGGCCGCGCAGAGACGGGGGCCGGTGAACGTCTTGGTCCAGCCGCCGAACGACTCGTTCGTCAGTGGAGCCCCGGGGAGCGTGGTTGCCGCATACACCGGGACGGTGCTTTTGGGCCTGCCTCCCGCGTGAGACCGCAACCCGAAGTCACCAGGGTGGGCCGCAAGAGAGAAGTCTTGCGGCCCACCCCGCTGTACTACGCCGCCGCCCAGTCGAGTCCGAGTGCGGCGAGTGCGGCGAGTTTGTCTGCGGTGAGCTTGGCCCGCCTGGTCTTGCTGTTGGTCAGGAACACACCGAGTTTCACCGCGTGCTCTTCGCCGTCGACGACCACGGTTTCGACGTGGGCCCGGGGCACGGTCACGCTCCCGGTGCGGGCCCGGTACTGCTCCAGCGCGAGGATCCCACGCTCGAACGCCCCGGCCGACGCTGCCGGCTTCATCTTCGGTGCTGCGGGCAGCGGGACCAACTCGAGGGCCTCCAGCCGCGTCTGCTGCTCGGGCAGCAGCCCCTCCCACGTGGTGTGTTCGCGTTGCCGGTTGATCCAGGCGCCGACGTCGCAGCCGTAGACGGTCACGCCCGGCAGCACGTTGGTGAGCCCGCCTTCCTCTGCCAGGAGGGTGCGGGTGGTGGCGTAGTGGCGTTGCCACTCGACGGACCACCGGGGGTTCCAGTCAGGGTCGATCGCCTCCAGGGCCCGGCGGCGTTCGTCGGCGCGTTGGGGGTCGGTGCCGAGGCCGCCGGGGCGACGGAGGTTGGCGAGCCACTGGCCGACGGCCACCCCTTCGGCCACGGCGTCTCGTGGGGCGGCGAGGGTGCCGTGCACCGTGTGGTACTGCCGGGCCGCGGTGAGGGTGCGCCAGAATCCGGCGTCTGCGACGGACCAGACCATGCCCGTCTCGTTGAGGAGGTCTGTCCGCCACGTCTTGAGGGTCCCGGCTGCGAAGGCGCGGCGCTGCTCGCTGACCCAGCTCCCCAGTTTGTAGGTGTCGCCGTCGTCGCCGAGTTCGATGGTGGTGTCGTTGGGGACCTGGGCGTGTCCGTGCTCGCGGGCCCAGGTGCGCAGGGCGTGGTATCCGGTGAGCCAGATCTCGGTGTCGGGCCGCAGGACGCGGGTGCGCAGGAACAGGGCGACGCTTTCGGGGTCGCGGGGGAGGGAGAACCGCAGCAGCGGTGTGGTGACGGGGATGATGCCGGGGGCCGTTCCGGTCTCTGTGCCGTCCTGGTCCTCGTCCTTCCCGTCCCTCTGCTTGTCGTCGCTCTGCTTGTCGTCTCCGGTGCCGGCCGGCGTGCGCTCACGCTCGTCGACCTGGCCGTCGTCCTTGCCGTGCTGCTCGTCGTCCTGGTCGCCGTGGGTGCCGGCCGGGGTCGGCTGCTGGGGGTCGAGGGCGAGGACGGAGGTGATCTGTCCTCGTGCGGTGGTGGTGGGCAGGACCATGCGTTCGATGACCCGGTCGTCGTGTGCTCGCAGGCCCTGGAGGATCGCTACCAGGCCGCGGTAGCTGGAGGAGGCCGTCATGTCGCCGGGGTCCTCGCCGGGCTCCAGGAAGACGGGCACGATGATGCGGCTGATCTTGCCGTCGCCGGGTTCCTGGCGCAGGGCCCGCCCGATGATCTGGACGATCTCGACCGGCGAGGAGCGGGTGTCGGCGAAGACGACGGCCTGTACTCCGCGTTCGCCCCGGATGTCGACTCCCTCGCCGAGGACCCGGCAGGACGCCAGGAACGACATCTCGGTGACCCATCCTTCGGCGTCCAGGCCGTCGGCGTAGCGGGTGAGGACGTCGCGGCGGTGGGTGGCGGGGTGTTCGCCGCAGAGCCACTCGGAGCCCACCCGCTTGGGGTAGGCGGCGGGGTCGGTGTGGTGGAGGCGGGCGGCGGTCTCGGGCATCGCCCGGGCGAAGCTCATCGCGTCCAGTGTCCGGGAGTGGAACGTCATGTAGGAGCGGACGCCTGACTCGTCGGCGTGCTTGAGGAGGGCTGCCTGGAGGGCGGCGAGCCGCCGGCCCCGCCGCTCCTCGTCGGTGGCCTGCCCGCTGAGTGGTGAGGGGTCGCGGATCTCCAGTACGTCGACCTCGAACCGCGCCAGAATCCCGCGCTCGACGCTTTCCATGAGGCCGGTTTCGTGGAGGACCGGACCGTACAGGGTGGTGTCGTCCATCGAGGCGACGAGCCGCCTGCCCGGCACTTCCCCGCCCGGCACTTCCCTGCCCGGCACGCCGGCCTCGGCTGTGCCGGGGCCGTTCCTGCGGGGGCCTGCTTCCCACAGGCGCGGGGTCGCGGTCATGTAGAGGCGCCGGGCGGCGGGGATGCGGCCTTGGTGGTGGACGGACGCCCACGCCTTCGAGCCGTCGCCCGATGTCCTGTGCGCCTCGTCGACCACCAGGAGGTCGAAAGGGCTCATGGTCTGGCCGTAGGAGCCGCGCAGCGCCTGTTCCAGCACGCCGAGGGTCTCGCTTCCGGTGTCGTTGTCCTGGTCGTCGAAGAGGCCCTGCGAGGCCAGGCTCGCGTACGTCGCGAACACCAGCATCGGGCCCGAGTCGGCCCACAGGGCGAGCTGCGTCGGGTTGGTCGTGCACCGCGCCCCGAGCGCTTCCAGCAGCGGGTCGGCTCCGAGCGAGCAGACGGCGACGGCCGGGCCGTTGTGCCCCACCCGGCGCCACGCCTCGATCGTCTGCGTCAGCAGATCCAGGGTGGGGACCAGGACGCCGATCACCCCGTCCGGGCACAGCCGCAGCGCGGCGACGGCCGCGGTGACGGTCTTGCCGGTTCCGGTGGCCATGTGGACCTGCCCGCGCAGCCCGCCCACAGGCATGGTCCCGTCCGCAGGCAGGGACAGCCCGCGCACAACGGCGTCCACGGCTTCGACCTGATGCGGCCGCAGCATGATTGTGAAGTGCCGTTGCGATGCCAGCGCAGTGGTGTCATTACAGAGCCAGCGTCAGGTTGATGGCTTCGACCCTGTGACCTGTGCCTCTGTAGTTG
>NZ_JBICWC010000025.1:0-7532 GCF_043199535.1 Streptomyces sp. NPDC048590
TGGTGTCGGGCACGGGCGCGGTGCGGCTCGTGTTCGGCGAAGCCGACGGGCTGCCGGGGCTGATCGTCGACGATTACGTCGCGGACACCGCCGAAGCCGGCGCCGCGCCGCGCGGCCAGCTGGTCTGCCAGTTCATGGCCGCGGGCGTCGAGGCATGGAAGGATGCGATCGTGAAGGCGCTCGTCGGCGCCACGGACTGCCCGAACGTCTATGAGCGCTCGGACGTATCGATCCGCGACAAGGAAGGGCTCGAACAGACGACCGGCGTGCTGGCCGGCGATGCGCCGCCCGCGACGCTGATCTCGAACGAAAACGGCGTGCGCTATCACGTCGACGTGCCGAACGGCCACAAGACAGGCTTCTACGTCGACCAGCGCGACAACCGCGCACTGGTGGCGCAATACGCGGCCGATCGTGACGTGCTGAACTGCTTCTGCTACACGGGCGGCTTCTCGCTCGCCGCACTCAAGGGCGGCGCGAAGCGCGTCGTATCGATCGACTCGTCGGGCGATGCGCTCGCGCTCGCGCAGCAGAATGTCGTCGCCAACGGCTTCGACGCCGAACGCGCGACCTGGCTCGACGCCGACGCATTCAAGACCCTGCGCCGCCTCGTCGACGAAGGCGAGCGTTTCGACCTGATCGTGCTCGATCCGCCGAAGTTCGCGCCGACCCGCGACAGCGTCGATCGCGCGGCACGCGCGTACAAGGACATCAACCTGAGCGGCTTCAAGCTGCTGCGTCCGGGCGGCCTGCTGTTCACGTACTCGTGCTCGGGTGCGATCGACATGGACCTGTTCCAGAAGATCGTCGCGGGCGCGGCCGCCGACGCGAAGGTCGACGCGCGCATCCTGAGGCGCCTCGGCGCGGGCGTCGATCACCCGCTGCTCGCCGCGTTCCCGGAAGGCGAATATCTGAAGGGCCTGCTGTTGCAAATCGTCTGATTGCCCCGATCTACGCGCGTGACCGTTCGCCGGCCGCGGCCCCGCGCCCGGCGGATCCGCGCTCCCGCCTGTCGTCGGACGACGGGCGAGGGCTTGACAGGTATGTTTCAATGGATGGTTGTGCGCCCCGGCTGGCAAAGCCCCGGGCGCGACGCACATCCTGGTTTTGACCCCGATTCACGAACCACAGGCGATTGACATGGCCACTCCCGTCACCATCCTCACCGGCTTCCTCGGCAGCGGCAAGACGACGCTGCTCAAGCGCATCCTGAACGAACAGCACGGCATGAAGATCGCCGTGATCGAGAACGAGTTCGGCGAAGAGAACATCGACAACGAGATCCTCATCCAGGATTCGAACGAGCAGATCATCCAGATGAGCAACGGCTGCATCTGCTGCACGATCCGCGGCGACCTCGCGCGCACGCTCGGCGATCTCGCCGCGAAGAAGCGCGAAGGCAAGCTCGACTTCGACCGCATCGTGATCGAAACGACCGGCCTCGCGAACCCGGGCCCGGTCGCGCAAACCTTCTTCATCGACAGCGAAATCGCCGACGATTTCCTGCTCGACGCGGTCATCACGCTGGTCGACGCAAAGCACGCGAACGCGCAGCTCGACGAGCACGAAGTCGTGCAGCGCCAGGTCGGCTTCGCCGATCGCCTGTTCATCACGAAGTCGGACCTGGTCGACGACCAGACGGTGGCCGGCCTGAAGCACCGCCTGATGCACATGAACCCGAAGGCCGCGATCAAGGTCGTCAACTTCGGCGAAGCCGACATCAAGGAAATCTTCGACCTGCGCGGCTTCAACCTGAACGCGAAGCTCGAGATCGACCCCGACTTCCTCGCCGAAGACGATCACGCGCATCACCACCACGATCACGACCATGATCACGATCACGCCAGTTGCGACCACGATCACGGCCAATGCGCGCACGATCACGACCACGGCCACCACCATCACCACCACGCGCACCACGACGACAAGATCAAGTCGTTCGTGTACCGCAACGACCGCCCGTTCGACCCGAACAAGCTGGAAGACTTCCTCGGCGGCATCCTGCAGATCTACGGCGAGCGGATGCTGCGCTACAAGGGCGTGCTGTACATGAAGGGCGTCGACCGCAAGGTCGTGTTCCAGGGCGTGCACCAGATGATGGGCAGCGACCTCGCGTCGAAGTGGCTGCCGGTCGAGAAGAAGACGAACAAGATGGTGTTCATCGGCGTCGATCTGCCGCAGGACCTGATCACCGACGGCCTCGACGCCTGCCTCGCCTGACGCGCACGGGGCAAGCGCCGCACACGCCGCCGGGGGGGCCCCCCCCCCGGCGCGGGGGCGCCCCCCGCGGCTCTTGATCCGTGCGGTGAATACGCGGTCAGGCGGACTTCCTGCTGTCCCGCGGATGCACGGCGATGTTCATGGCACCGGAACGAAGGACCGCCAGCCTCTCGGCCAGCACCTCCTCCAGTTCCTCGCGGGTACGCCGCTCCATGAGCATGTCCCAGTGCGTACGCGCGGGCTTGCCCTTCTTCTCCTCGGGGCCGTCCCCGTCGACCAGGAGCGCAGTGGCGCCGCACGCCTTGCACTCCCACTCCGGCGGAATCTCCGCCTCTACCGAGAACGGCATCTCAAAACGATGGTCGTTCGGGCATGCGTACTCCACCGCCTGGCGCGGGGCCAGGTCGATGCCGCGGTCCGTCTCGTAGCTGGTAACCACGAGTCGCGTGCCGCGGAGAGCTCGCTCACTCATGAATCGTGCCTCCCGGGCTTGTCGCCCACAGGACAGGTGTCGCTGTCGTCGTCATCCGGTCAACGTCCGGTCGGCCGTAAAGATTCCCGTTGCCGGTCATGCGTCGCCCGTCGTGCCGCTGCTTGGTCTGGGTTTGTTACCCACCGGTGCCCGGTTTGTCACCTCTGGTCGAAGTTGTCACCCAGTGGTTTCGCTTCTCCGTCGGCAGTAACGGTCCTCCGGGCAGGCCAAAGGCGTACACTACCGGCCTTTCAGTTCAACGTCTAAATCCGCTCCGGAACGGGGTTGCCCGCGTCGGCCACGGCGGCCTTCACGGGAACCCTCGCCAGCAGCACGGAACCGACCGCGAAGAAGAGGACCAGGGACAGGATCGCGTCCCGGTAGCTGCCGGTGAGCTGGTAGCCGAGGCCGAAGACCAGCGGGCCCAGCCAGCTGAGACCCCGGTCGCTCATCTCGTAGGCGGAGAAGTACTCGGCCTCCTTCCCGCGCGGGACGAGGTGCGAGAACAAGGACCTGGAGAGAGCCTGGCTGCCGCCCATCACGAGCCCGATCGCGGCCGCGAGGGAGTAGAAGAACACCGGCGCGTCGGCGGGCAGCACGTACGCCGCGGCGAGGATCAGCGTCCACACGGCCAGCGAGGCGAGAATCGTGCGCTTCGCGCCGTACACCCGGGCGAGCCGGCCCATGCCCAGCGCTCCCGCCACCGCCAGCACCTGCACGAGCAGCACCGCCGTGATCAGGGTCGTCTGGTCGAGCCCGAGCTCCTCGGAGCCGTAGAGGGAGGCCTGGGAGATCACCGTCTGGATGCCGTCGTTGTAGATCAGATAGGCGAGCAGGAAGGCCAGGGTGAGGGGATGGCGGCGCATGTCACGCAGCGTCGCCCGCAGCTGCCGCCAGCCGGACCCGACCGCGCCGTCGCCTCCCGGGGCGACCCGGCGGTCGCGCAGCCTTCTGAGCGGCACGAGGGTGAAGGCGCCCCACCACAGTCCGGCCGTCGCGACGCAGATCCGGACCGCGTCGGACTCGGAGAGCCCGAAGGAGTCGTGCCCGGTGTACAGGACGAGGTCGACGACGAGGACGAGGGCACCCGAGGTGTATCCGAAGGCCCAGCCGCGCGAGGACACCGCGTCGCGCTCCTCGGGGGTGGAGATCTGGGGCAGATACGCGTTGTAGACGGCCATCGACACGGAGATCGACGCGTTCGCCACGATCAGCAGGAAGGCGCCCAGCAGGTAGCGGTGCCCGTCCAGGAAGAACATGCACGCCGTCGCCGTCGCGCCCGTGTACGCCGCGGCCGCGAGCAGCGGCTTCTTGCGCCCCGTACGGTCCGCCGCGGCTCCGGCGAACGGCATCACGATCACCGCCACGATGATCGACACCGACACGGAGTACGCGAAGAGAGAGCCCGCCCGCACGGGTATGCCCAACGGGTGGACGAAACCGTCCGCGTCGGCGGCCGCCTTGGCGATCGAGGTCAGATAGGGGCCGAGGAAGACCGTGAGCACGCTGGTCGAGTACACCGAGCAGGCGAAGTCGTAGAAGTACCAGCCGCGCTGCTCACGTCTCCGTTCGGCGGTCTCGGCCGGCCCTCCGGCCGGATCCGCCGTTCCCGCGGTACCGGTGCTCACGTGGCGTCCCCTCGTCCGTCCCGTACGGGCCCGGCGGGCGCCGGCGTCAGGCCCATGCCCCCCGCTCGCTCAGCACCGTGCGCAGCGTCCCGATGTGATCGGTCATGATGCCATCCACCCCTAGATCCAGGAGCGCCGCCATCCGGTCCGGTTCGTTGACGGTCCAGACATGGACCTGGAGACCGCGCGCATGCGCCGTGCGGACGAATCCGCGGTCGACGACACGGATGCCGTTCTGGCTCTCCGGCACCTGCGCGCAGACCGCGCCCGCCCGGAGGGCCGCTGGTATGCCCCACGAGCGCAGTCGCAGGCCGAGCACCCCGCGTACCCCGTAGGAGGTGGCGAGGCGCGGGCCCGCGAGCCGGTGCGCCCGGGCCACGCGGGCCTCCGAGAACGACCCGACGCAGACCCGGTCCCACGCACCGGTCCTGCGGATCAGGCCGAGCAGTGGTTCCAGGGCGGGCTCCGCCTTGACGTCCACGTTCCAGCGGGCGGCGGGGAACTCCTCCAGCAGCTCCTCGAAGAGCGGCAGCGGCTCCCGGCCGGCCACCCGCGCCCTGCGCACCTCGCTCCACGGCAGCTCGGCGATCCGGCCCCGGGAGTCCGTCACCCGGTCCAGGGTCGCGTCGTGGAACGCGACCAGACGGCCGTCGGACGTCGTGTGCACGTCGGTCTCGAAATAGCGGTAGCCCGCGTCCGCCGCGCGGCGGAACGCGGCCGAGGTGTTCTCGAGCCCGTCGGCCGCCCCGCCCCGGTGGGCGAAGGCGATGGTCGACGGATGGTCCAGATAGGGATGGCGTCCCGAAGTCGCTGCGGTCACCGCGGAAGTATCGCCTCCCGGGGTGTCCCTCCGGCAACGGGTGCGGTGCGGGCATCGGGCGCCGGGAGGTCGAAGAGGCGCAGGAAGTACTGCGCGAGCGGCCCGATGGCGAGGGCGTACAGCACCGTGCCGGCGCCCAGCGAACCGCCGAGCAGGAAGCCCGTGACGACGACGGCCACCTCGATCGCCGTACGGACCAGCCGGATGGAGCGTCCGGTGAGCCGGTTCAGGCCGGTCATCAGCCCGTCGCGCGGGCCCGGGCCGAACCTCGCGGAGATGTACAGGCCCGTGGCGGCTCCGTTCAGCACGATCCCGGCGGTCATCAGCCCTGCCCGTGCCGCGAGGCCGTGCGCGTCGGGGACCACGGCCAGGGCGGCGTCCATCGCGAGGCCGACCACGAACACGTTGGAGACGGTGCCCAGCCCCGGACGCTGCCGAAGGGGGATCCACAGCAGGAGGACGACCGCACCGACCACGATGGACACCACTCCGATGGAGACACCGGTCCGCTCGGCGAGCCCTTGGTGCAGCACACCCCAGGGCTCGAGACCCAGCCCCGCCCGCACCAGGAGCGCCGAACTCGCGCCGTACAGCGCCAGGCCCGCGTACAGATGGGCCAGGCGCCGGGCGAGGCGGGGGCGGCGCCGGGCGGTGATGTCGGACACGCGGTTCTCCCTGTGTGGTGAAGGTGGACTGACACATGTCACTCTGTGGCAGGGGATTGGCCTCCAACTATGGCCAATCCGAGGAAGGTGGACTGATTTACATGGCGCAGTGGACTTCGACGGTCGGTGCGGCTCAGCTCGCCCGCCAGCTCCAGGGGCAGCAGGCGCGTCCCCTGCCGCCGGGCGTCCGCAAGCCTCCCGCCTACCGCGCCCTCGCCGACGGGGTACGCCTTCTCGTCCTGGAGGGCCGGGTCCCCGTGGCCGCGCGACTGCCCGCCGAACGCGAACTCGCCCTGGCCCTGTCCGTCAGTCGGACCACCGTGGCGGCCGCCTACGAGGCCCTGCGGGCCGAGGGCTTCCTGGAGTCCCGGCGGGGGGCCGGCAGCTGGACGGCGGTGCCCGCCGGCAACCCCCTCCCTGCCCGGGGACTGGAGCCGCTGCCGCCGGAGTCACTCGGCTCGATGATCGACCTGGGGTGCGCCTCGCTGCCCGCCCCCGAGCCGTGGCTGACGCGGGCCGTCCAGGGCGCCCTGGAGGAACTGCCCCCGTACGCCCACACCCACGGCGACTACCCGGCGGGCCTCCCCGCCCTGCGGCAGATGATCGCGGACCGGTACACCGGCCACGGCATCCCGACGATGCCCGAACAGATCATGGTCACCACGGGGGCCATGGGAGCCATCGACGCCATCTGTCATCTCTTCGCCGGCCGGGGCGAGCGGATCGCGGTGGAGTCACCCAGCTACGCCAACATCCTCCAGCTCATGCGCGAGGCGGGCGCCAGGCTCGTACCCGTGGCGATGGAGGAAGGGCTCGGAGGCTGGGACATGAACCGCTGGCGGCAGGTCCTCAGGGACGCCGCGCCGAGACTGGCCTACGTCGTCGCCGACTTCCACAACCCCACCGGGGCGCTGGCCGACGAGCAGCGGCGCCGGGCCCTGGTGGAGGCCGCCAGGTCGGCGGGCACCGTCCTGGTGGTGGACGAGACGATGCATGAACTCCACCTGGACCCGGATGTCAGCATGCCGCGACGCGTCTGCGCCTTCGACCCCGCCGGCAGCACGGTGCTGACCGTCGGATCGGCGAGCAAGGCGTTCTGGGCGGGTATGCGGATCGGGTGGGTCCGGGCCGCCCCCGATGTGATCCGCAGTCTGGTCGCGGCCCGGGCGTACGCGGACATGGGCACGCCCGTCCTCGAGCAGCTGGCCATCAACTGGCTGATGCGCTCCGGGGGCTGGGAGGAGGCGGTCGAGGTCCGCCGTGAGCAGGCGCGGGAGAACCGGGACGATCTGGTGCGCGCCCTGCGAAGGGAACTGCCCGCGTGGGAGTTCGAGGTGCCGCGGGGCGGCCTGACGCTCTGGGTGCGGACCGGCGGGCTCTCCGGGTCCCGGCTGGCCGTAGCGGGTGAACGGGCCGGTGTGCGCGTCCCGTCGGGGCCCCGCTTCGGGGTGGACGGTGCCTTCGAGGGCTATGTGCGTCTGCCGTTCACCGTCGGCGGCCCGGTCGCGGACGAGGCTGCGGCGCGCCTGGCCGCCGCGGCCGAGATGGTCGGTTCGGGCGCGAGCACCGGAGCCGAGGCGCCCCGGACCTTCGTGGCCTGAGGCCCCGGACGGCGGGAGCGCCCCGGACCGTACGGATGCTGTTGGTTTTTTCGGGGCCTCGCGTGACGTCGGCCTTCGAGACCTGGTTGTGGTCTTGAAGGCCGACGTCGTCGTTTGGGGTGGTGC
>NZ_JBICWC010000026.1:0-1797 GCF_043199535.1 Streptomyces sp. NPDC048590
GGATGCTGTTGGTTTTTTCGGGGCCTCGCGTGACGTCGGCCTTCGAGACCTGGTTGTGGTCTTGAAGGCCGACGTCGTCGTTTGGGGTGGTGCGGGTGTCGTTGCAGCCGAAGGAGTCTGGGGAGATCCCGGTGGAGACGGTGCGGGTGGCGCGGGCCGCGTTTCCGAAGGGGAGTCTGGCGATTCGGCTGAGGGACGCGCTGGGGCCGTTGTTCACGGATGAGGAGTTCGCGGATCTTTTCCCGGTGCGGGGCAAGCCCGCCTGGTCACCGGGGCGCCTTGCGCTGGTGCTGGTGTTGCAGTTCGTGGAGGGGCTTACCGACCGGCAGGCCGCGGAGGCCGTGCGGGCGAGGATCGACTTCAAGTACGCGCTCGCCTTGGATCTTGGTGATCCGGGGTTCGACTTCTCGGTGCTGTCGGAGTTCAGGGACCGGCTGGTCGAAGCCGACGCAGGACGGCGGGTGCTGGACGGGATCCTGGCCGCTGCCCAGGCCGAGGGACTGCTGAAGACGGCAGGCCGGGCCCGCACCGATGCCACGCATGTGCTGTCCGCGGCGCGGGAGCTGTCCTGGCTGGAGATGGTGGCCGAGACGCTGCGCTCGGCGCTCAACGCGCTGGCCCAGGCCACCCCGGACTGGCTGTCGGAGATCGCGGAGCCGGACTGGTTTCGTCACTACGCCACCCGCGCCGAGGACTCCCGGTTCCCCAAGGCCCGCACGAAACGCGATGAGGTGGGAGTGCGGATCGGCCGTGACGGGATGCGCCTGCTGGAGGCGGTCTTCGCCGCGGACGCGCCGGCCGGTCTCAATGTGCTGGCGGAGGTGGAGACCTTGCGGCGGATGTGGGTCCAGCACTTCCACCTGGTGGAAGGCGAGGTGAGGCGCAGGGACCCAAAAGACCGCCCGCCGGGCGCGTTGCGCCTGGTCACCCCATATGACGTCGAGACCCGCGGCAGCGTCAAACGCGACACGATGTGGGACGGATACAAGGTCCACCTGACCGAGACCTGCGAACCGGACGCCCCGAACCTGATCACGAACGTGGCCACCACCGTCGCCACCGTCCACGACAGCGTGACCGTCCCCGAGATCCATGACGGGCTGGCCGAGCGGGACTGTCTGCCCGGCGAGCACTGGGTCGATGCCGGATATCCCACCGCCGGCCAGGTCGTGACCGCCCGCCACGAACACGGCATCGCCCTGCACGGGCCGATGGCTGCCAACACCGCCGCCTCGGCCGACGGCCCCTTCGGACAGGACACCTTCACCATCGACTGGGACCGCAAGCAGGTGACCTGCCCTCACAAGACCACCACCACGCAATGGCGCCAAGGCCACTCCCAGCAGGGCCTGCCCGTCGTCCGGGTCCGCTTCAGCCCCACCGACTGCCGCCCCTGCCCCCACCTGCGCGACTGCGTCACCTCACCCACGGCCCAGCGTCGCGAGCTCAACTTCCGCCAGGACCGCGAGGAACACGAAATCGTCCGAGCGGCCCGGGCCGAGCAGCAGACCGACGCCTGGAAAGAGCGATACAAGATCCGAGCGGGCGTCGAGGGCACCATCTCCCAGGCCGTCGGGCGCTGCGGCCTGCGCAGATCCCGCTACCGGGGCCTGGCGAAGACCAGCCTCCAGCACCAACTCACTGGCGCCGCCCTCAACCTCACCCGCATCGACGCCCACCTCACCGGCACACCACGAGCCCGCACCCGCACCAGCCACTTCACAGCACTTCGCCCCGCCGAGCTGACGCTCGACGGGGCGAACTGATCAAGACCCCGGATTAACCAACAGCATCCGT
>NZ_JBICWC010000027.1:0-1747 GCF_043199535.1 Streptomyces sp. NPDC048590
TAAGGGCTTGCCGGGAATCAACACGTCGGTTTGATCTTGCTTTTGTCGAGGTCGAGGAATCTCGCGATGTCGGTCGGCGTGCGGAAGCGGGCGGTCGAAGCAGGGAGGCGAACGCCCTGGGCTTCCAGGAGTGGGCGGACGTCCTTCGCTGCGCGGCTGATGGTCATGGCTGTGGTGTCGAAGAGTCGTCCCAGAAGGTCCATGGTTGCGATTTTTCGCAGGTGGAGGACGGTGACCAGGACTCGGTCGGCTGAGGTGAGCTTGGCTTTCGCGCCTGCGCCGGGGGCCACCAAGCGCTCGTGACCTCGACGTGCGCGGAGTACCTGCTCG
The DNA here is from genome assembly GCF_043199535.1 of Streptomyces sp. NPDC048590. Taxonomy (NCBI): domain Bacteria; kingdom Bacillati; phylum Actinomycetota; class Actinomycetes; order Kitasatosporales; family Streptomycetaceae; genus Streptomyces; species Streptomyces sp. NPDC048590. The sequence goes on from NZ_JBICWC010000027.1 coordinate 331, forward strand.
CGTTGAGCCTCCATCGCTGGAGTGAGCACGTCGATGAGTTCGCTGAGCTCCCGGCGGGGCATGCCGGTCAGTTCCGGGTCCTGGAGCGAATACCGCGTGAGGCGTGACGGTCCGTCCGACGGGGTGTCGTCCGTGGTCGCCGGGTCTGTCGGGCGCTGGGGGTGGAGGGTGTAGTTCCAGTCGCCGTGGAAGCGGTGGCGGGTGATGGGCAGGGCGGCGATCTCGTCGTCACTGACCCGGGTGCCGGTGGGGTACTCACCGCTGTCGAGCTCGGCCTGGACGGTGAGGCCGGTGCTGCTGGTGGTCGCGGCGATGGTCTGGAGCATGACTTCATGGCTGGTCAGGGGCCTACCTCGCCAGTTCATGGTGATGTGGGAGAACAGCCGGTGCTCGATCTTGTTCCACTTCGAGGTGCCGGGCGGAAGATGACACACCGTGACCTCAAGGCCGGTCTCGGCGGCGAGATCAGCGAGGTGAGTCTTCCAGCCGCGAGTGCGGTAACCGTTGGAGCCACCACCGTCAGCAGTGATCAGCAGCCGGCGAGCGCGAGGGTAGTCATGCCGGCCGACCGCCTGCCACCAGCGCCGGATCGAGGCGACGGCGAACGCCGCCGTGTCGTGATCGGTGCCGATGCTGACCCAGCCGGTGTTCGCCGTCATGTCGTAGATTCCGTACGGAATCGCTTTGGCGGCCGGGCCCGGGAAGTCGTGCGTCTTGACCCTCACGGGCTGTCCTGCGGGCTGCCATTCGTGCCCGGCGTTCCTGTAGTCGCCGATCAGTTCCTTCTTCTTGCTGTCCACGCTGATCACCGGGTCACCGGCGTCCCTGTGATCTCGTGCCTGCTCGTTGAGGTAGCGGAACTGGGCATCCCTGTCGGGGTGCTGAGCACCTTCGATGGTCTTGGCGTTGGCCTGCAGGCTGAAGCCCTCCTCCTTCAGCAGGCCGGCGACCGTGTCGGCGGAGACCCGGTGCCCCTGGCGGGTGAGCTCCGCCGCCAGCTTCCGGGTCGACTTCGTCGTCCAGCGCAGCGGCGACATCGGGTCGCCCCGCTCGTCGGGCTCGACCAGCGCCAGCAGTGCCGGCCGCAGCCCAGGGTCCAGCACGGCTGCTTTCTTCCGCCCTCCGCCAGGATGACGCGCCCGCCCCAACGGGGCCTGACCGGAGTCCAGCTCAGCTGCCCCACGCGAGACCGTTGCCTCCCGGACTCCGGCTGCAGCGGCGACGATCCTGATGCCGCCATGCCCCAGCGACAATGCTTCCGCCCCTATGGCCAACCGACGCTGACGCTCGTCCAGATGCGGCAACAACACCTGGAACTTCGCCGCCAGAACGGCCCCGATCCCCTCCGGTCTCCCCATACCAGACCAACGAGCCCCACAGATGGAAGCTACGACTTGTTTCCCGGCAAGCCCTAAGA
>NZ_JBICWC010000029.1:0-1434 GCF_043199535.1 Streptomyces sp. NPDC048590
AAATCCGTCACACGTTAAGGCTGAGACCTGATGCCGAGCCGATTGTGGTGAAGTGGATGATCCTATGCTGTCGAGAAAAGCCTCTAGCGAGTTTCATGGCGGCCCGTACCCTAAACCGACTCAGGTAGTCAGGTAGAGAATACCGAGGCGTTCGGGTGAACTATGGTTAAGGAACTCGGCAAAATGCCCCCGTAACTTCGGGAGAAGGGGGGCCATTCCTGGTGATCCGATTTACTCGGTGAGCTGGGGGTGGCCGCAGAGACCAGCGAGAAGCGACTGTTTACTAAAAACACAGGTCCGTGCGAAGCCGTAAGGCGATGTATACGGACTGACGCCTGCCCGGTGCTGGAACGTTAAGGGGACCGGTTAGCTGACTTTCGGGTCGGCGAAGCTGAGAACTTAAGCGCCAGTAAACGGCGGTGGTAACTATAACCATCCTAAGGTAGCGAAATTCCTTGTCGGGTAAGTTCCGACCTGCACGAATGGCGTAACGACTTCTCGACTGTCTCAACCATAGGCCCGGTGAAATTGCACTACGAGTAAAGATGCTCGTTTCGCGCAGCAGGACGGAAAGACCCCGGGACCTTTACTACAGTTTGATATTGGTGTTCGGTTCGGCTTGTGTAGGATAGGTGGGAGACTTTGAAGCGGCCACGCCAGTGGTTGTGGAGTCGTCGTTGAAATACCACTCTGGTCGTGCTGGATGTCTAACCTGGGTCCGTGATCCGGATCAGGGACAGTGTCTGATGGGTAGTTTAACTGGGGCGGTTGCCTCCTAAAGAGTAACGGAGGCGCCCAAAGGTTCCCTCAGCCTGGTTGGCAATCAGGTGTTGAGTGTAAGTGCACAAGGGAGCTTGACTGTGAGACCGACGGGTCGAGCAGGGACGAAAGTCGGGACTAGTGATCCGGCAGTGGCTTGTGGAAGCGCTGTCGCTCAACGGATAAAAGGTACCCCGGGGATAACAGGCTGATCTTCCCCAAGAGTCCATATCGACGGGATGGTTTGGCACCTCGATGTCGGCTCGTCGCATCCTGGGGCTGGAGTCGGTCCCAAGGGTTGGGCTGTTCGCCCATTAAAGCGGTACGCGAGCTGGGTTTAGAACGTCGTGAGACAGTTCGGTCCCTATCCGCTGTGCGCGTAGGAATATTGAGAAGGGCTGTCCCTAGTACGAGAGGACCGGGACGGACGAACCTCTGGTGTGCCAGTTGTCCTGCCAAGGGCATGGCTGGTTGGCTACGTTCGGAAAGGATAACCGCTGAAAGCATCTAAGCGGGAAGCCTGCTTCAAGATGAGTATTCCCACCACCTTGAGTGGTTAAGGCTCCCAGTAGACGACTGGGTTGATAGGCCAGATGTGGAAGCCCGGTAACGGGTGGAGCTGACTGGTACTAATAGGCCGAGGGCTTGTCCTCAGTTGCTCGCGTCCACTGTGTT
>NZ_JBICWC010000030.1:0-1136 GCF_043199535.1 Streptomyces sp. NPDC048590
AACGAGCAGTTCAACCAGGCGTTCACGATGCACGGCACGATCATGCTGCTGATGTTCGCGACGCCGCTGTTCGCAGGGTTCGCGAACTGGATCATGCCGCTGCAGATCGGCGCGCCCGACGTGGCGTTCCCGCGGCTGAACATGTTCGCGTACTGGCTGTACCTCTTCGGCTCGATCATCGCGGTGGCCGGCTTCCTCACCCCGCAGGGTGCGGCCGACTTCGGCTGGTTCGCCTACTCCCCGCTGTCGGACGCGGTCCGCTCGCCGGGTGTCGGCGCCGACATGTGGATCATGGGTCTGGCCTTCTCCGGCTTCGGTACGATCCTCGGTTCGGTCAACTTCATCACCACGATCATCTGCATGCGCGCCCCCGGCATGACGATGTTCCGCATGCCGATCTTCACCTGGAACGTGCTGCTGACCGGTGTCCTGGTCCTGCTCGCCTTCCCCGTTCTCGCCGCCGCGCTCTTCGCGCTGGAGGCGGACCGTAAATTCGGCGCACATGTATTCGATGCGGCCAATGGCGGCGCATTGCTCTGGCAACACCTCTTCTGGTTCTTCGGCCATCCAGAGGTGTACATCATCGCGCTACCATTCTTCGGAATCATTTCCGAGATCATTCCGGTGTTCAGCCGCAAGCCGATGTTCGGCTACATCGGCCTGATCGCGGCGACGATTTCCATCGCCGGCCTTTCGGTGACGGTGTGGGCGCACCACATGTACGTGACGGGCGGCGTGCTGTTGCCGTTCTTCTCGTTCATGACGTTCCTCATCGCGGTGCCGACCGGTGTGAAGTTCTTCAACTGGATCGGCACGATGTGGAAGGGCTCCTTGTCCTTCGAGACGCCGATGCTCTGGTCGATCGGCTTCCTGATCACCTTCGCCTTCGGTGGTCTGACCGGCGTGATCCTGGCCTCGCCGCCGCTGGACTTCCACGTCTCCGACTCGTACTTCGTCGTCGCGCACTTCCACTACGTCGTCTTCGGCACCGTGGTCTTCGCGATGTTCGCCGGATTCCACTTCTGGTGGCCGAAGTTCACCGGCAAGATGCTGGACGAGCGGCTCGGGAAGATGACCTTCTGGACGCTGTTCTGCGGCTTCCACGGCACCTTCCTGGTGCAGCACTGGCTCGGCGC
>NZ_JBICWC010000031.1:0-1082 GCF_043199535.1 Streptomyces sp. NPDC048590
ACCGCCCGCTTCCGCACGCCGACCGACATCGCGAGATTCCTCGACCTCGACAAAAGCAAGATCAAACCGACGTGTTGATTCCCGGCAAGCCCTTAGAACTCCTAACGAAATGATCTTTGAGGTGATTGGATCGCTCCGGGACTGATGATCCGGGGGTGCGGGGTGGCTCGGCCGAAGCCGTGGGAAGTCGATGACGAGTTGTGGGCGGCGATCGAGCCGCTGTTACCCAAGGTTGAGCGCCGGACCCGGCACCCCGGGCGCAAACGGCATCCGGACCGGCTCGTGTTCCAGGGCATCCTGTTCGTCCTGCACACCGGAATCGCCTGGGAACACCTGCCGCAGGAACTCGGTTTCGGCTCCGGCATGACCTGCTGGCGCCGACTGGCCGAGTGGACCGAGGCCGAGGTGTGGCCGCGACTGCACGAGGCACTCCTCGCCAGGCTCCGCAGCGCGAACGCCCTGGACTTCTCCCGGGCGGCCGTCGACGGCTCCCATATCCGCGCGTTAAAGGGGGCTCCAAGACGGGACGAAGCCCTGTTGACCGGGGCAGGACGGGCAGCAAGCATCACCTGATCACCGACGCCACCGGCATTCCGCTCGCCGCCACTCTGACCGGCGGCAACCGTAACGACGTCACCCAGCTGATCCCACTCCTCCAGGCCGTGCCGTCCGTGCGGGGCAAGCGTGGCCGGCCCCGGCGCCGCCCGGATGTGGTGCTGGGTGACCGCGGCTACGACCACGACAAGTACCGCCGCCTGGTCTGGGACCTTGGCGTGAAGCCGGTGATCGCCCGGCGCGGCACCGAGCACGGCTCGGGACTGGGCACCCAACGCTGGGTAGTGGAGCGCGCATTCGCCCACCTGCACTGGTTCCGCCGCCTGCGGATCCGCTGGGAGATCCGCGACGACATCCACGAAGCCTTCCTCATCCTCGGATGCGCACTCATCTGCTGGCGGCGACTGCGCGCTCTGGTGACCGATGCCGTGAGCTAGGTGTATTGACCCGAAGCGTTGTTGACGCGGCTGATGGGCGGGAGTCCGCCGAGTGCGGTGTGGCAGCGGTGGTGGTTGTAGGTGTGGAGG
>NZ_JBICWC010000032.1:0-1068 GCF_043199535.1 Streptomyces sp. NPDC048590
GCTAGGTGTATTGACCCGAAGCGTTGTTGACGCGGCTGATGGGCGGGAGTCCGCCGAGTGCGGTGTGGCAGCGGTGGTGGTTGTAGGTGTGGAGGAAGTCTGCCAGGGCTTCGGTGCGTTCGTCGTTGGAGGTGTAGGGCCGGAGGTAGGCCCATTCGTCGAGCAGGGTGCGGTTGAAGCGTTCGACCTTGCCGTTGGTCTGTGGCCGGTAGGGCCGGATGCGCTTGTGGGTGATGCCATGCGTGGTGAGGGCCTGGGTGAAGAGTCTGGACTTGTAGCAGGAGCCGTTGTCGGTCATGACTCGTTCGACGGTGATGCCGTGTCCCGTGAAGAAGGCGTGGGCCCGCTGCCAGAACCCGATCGCGGTGTGCTGGCGTTCGTCGGCCAGGACCTCGCTGTAGGCGAGGCGGGAGTGGTCGTCGACGGCGGAGTGAATGTAGCTGTAGCCGATCACCGGTTTGCAGCTCTTGCGCAAGTCAGTGGTGTTCTGCCGGTTCTGGTTGCCGGCTGTGCGGCCGACCGCGCGCCAGCCGCCGCCGTCAGGGATGTTGCCCAGCTTCTTGATGTCGACGTGCACCAGCTCGCCGGGACGGCTGCGTTCGTAGCGGCGTATCGGCTCGCCGGTCGGCCGGTCGAGCCAGGCCAGACGGTTCAGGCCGTGGCGGGTGAGGATCCGGTGCACCGTGGAAGCGGGTAGTCCGAGGATCGGGCCGATCCGGGCAGGTCCGAGCTTGCGGGTCTGTCGCAGATCACAGACAGCGGCTTCCGTTTCGGGCGCGGTGCGATGCGGGGTGGTGCGCGGTCGGCTCGAGCGGTCGAACAGTCCCGGGTCGCCCTCGGCCTGCCACCGTCGGACCCATTTGTGGGCGGTCGCCCGCGAGATCCCCATCTCCTCGGCCACATGAGCGACCGGGCGGCCGGAACGGACACGTTGAATCAACAACCGCCTGCCATGAACAGTCAGCCGGGCATTACGGTGGGACACGAAGACCTCCGTGTGGTGCAGTCCTAGACAGCTCCACCACACCGGAGGTCTTCGCCTTTGATCAAGACCCCCGCGTCAACAAC
>NZ_JBICWC010000033.1:0-1061 GCF_043199535.1 Streptomyces sp. NPDC048590
CCTACCACACGGCCTACACCCTTACCCCGGGACAACCACCGCCCGGGCTGGACTACCTTCCTGCGTCACCCCATCGCTTACCTACTACAAGTCTGGTTCGTCGGCTCCACCACTACCCTCAACTCCGAAGAGATCGGGCCGGCTTCACGGACTTAGCATCGCCTGATTCAGTATTGGGCGTTTCAAAGCGGGTACCGGAATATCAACCGGTTGTCCATCGACTACGCCTGTCGGCCTCGCCTTAGGTCCCGACTTACCCTGGGCAGATCAGCTTGACCCAGGAACCCTTAGTCAATCGGCGCACACGTTTCTCACGTGTGTATCGCTACTCATGCCTGCATTCTCACTCGTGAACCGTCCACAACTCGCTTCCGCGGCTGCTTCACCCGGCACACGACGCTCCCCTACCCATCCATACTCCCGTTGGGGATATGTGTATGAATGACACGACTTCGGCGGTACGCTTGAGCCCCGCTACATTGTCGGCGCGGAATCACTTGACCAGTGAGCTATTACGCACTCTTTCAAGGGTGGCTGCTTCTAAGCCAACCTCCTGGTTGTCTCTGCGACTCCACATCCTTTCCCACTTAGCGTACGCTTAGGGGCCTTAGTCGATGCTCTGGGCTGTTTCCCTCTCGACCATGGAGCTTATCCCCCACAGTCTCACTGCCGTGCTCTCACTTACCGGCATTCGGAGTTTGGCTAAGGTCAGTAACCCGGTAGGGCCCATCGCCTATCCAGTGCTCTACCTCCGGCAAGAAACACACGACGCTGCACCTAAATGCATTTCGGGGAGAACCAGCTATCACGGAGTTTGATTGGCCTTTCACCCCTAACCACAGGTCATCCCCCAGGTTTTCAACCCTGGTGGGTTCGGTCCTCCACGAAGTCTTACCTCCGCTTCAACCTGCCCATGGCTAGATCACTCCGCTTCGGGTCTAGAGCGTGCAACTCAATCGCCCTGTTCGGACTCGCTTTCGCTACGGCTTCCCCACACGGGTTAACCTCGCTACACACCGCTAACTCGCAGGCTCATTCTTCAAAAGGCACGCAGTCACGAC